>NZ_JAURYQ010000031.1 GCF_030653815.1 Rhodoferax sp.
GCTCTGACCTCCCTCGACCAGTCGCACTGCCTCTTGCTTGAATTCGAGCGTGTATCGCGCTCTTGCCGTTTTCGTCATTTCCGTTCTCCTTGCCTGAATTTAAACACTCAGCAAGGGATACGTTTTTCGAGGGCAAGGTCATGGAACGCGAGCACCCGGGCCAGGTGCTTGATGTGGAACTGGAGCATGAAAAGCAGGACGGCGTGGCACGCTGGGTCTACGAGGTCAAGCTCTTGCGCAAGGGCGGCGCCCTGGTCAAACTGGAAGTCGACGCGCGCACGGGCGAGGTGATCAAGCGCAAGGTGAAGGACCAAGGGTATGGGCAAAAATAACTTCCCGGTTATTCGCGAGAAGTCGGGGTCCTTGCCAACCAACAGAAATCAAGCATGCGCCTGCTGATAGTCGAAGACGAACCCACCTTGCTGGCGCAGCTGGCCGAGGGCACGCGCGCTGCGGGTTACGCGGTAGACCTGGCCGATAACGGCCTGGACGCCCACTTCCTGGGCGACACCGAGCCCTACGACGCGGTGCTGCTCGACCTCGGGCTGCCCAAAATGGACGGTATTTCGGTGCTGCGCCAATGGCGCGCGGCGGGTCGCAACATGCCGGTGCTGATTCTGACGGCGCGCGACGGCTGGCATGAAAAAGTGGCCGGCATCGACGCCGGTGCCGACGACTACCTCAGCAAACCCTTTCACATGGAGGAGCTGCTGGCGCGGCTGCGCGCATTGATCCGCCGCGCTGGTGGCCATGCCAGCGCCGAGCTGGTGTGCGGCCCCTTGAGCCTGGACACCCGCCACAGCCGCGCCGTGGTGGCGGGCCAGGCGCTGAGCCTGACCAGCCACGAGTACCGCGTGCTGGCCTACCTGATGCACCACCGCCACCAGGTGGTGTCGCGCAGCGTGCTGGTCGAGCACATTTACGCGCAGGACTTCGACCGTGACTCCAATACCGTGGAAGTCTTCATTGCCCGGCTGCGCAAGAAGCTGCCCGCCGGCATGATTGAAACCGTGCGCGGCCTGGGTTACCGCCTGGTCGAACCGGCATGAAGCTGTTGCGGCTGCGCCGCTCACTACGGGTACGCCTGCTGCTGGGCACCTTGTTCTGGATTGCAGCCTCGATTCTGGTGGCCGGCTGGGGCCTGGGCAGCCTGTTCAGGCAACACGTCAGCGACCAGTTTCATGCCGAACTCACCAGCCAGCTCGACCAGCTAAGCGCCCAGTTCACGCTGGATGCGCAGGGCCGCCCGCAACTCACGCTGGCGCTCGGTGATCCGCGTCTGAGCCGGCCCTATTCGGGCTACTACTGGCAGATTGATCAAATGGCCGACAGCGCCACCGCGCGACCAGCGGCCGTGGGTCAGCTGCGTTCGCGCTCACTCTGGGACCATGTGCTGGCGCTACCCGCAGACATCCTGAACGACGGCGCCACACACCAACACCGCGCGATGGGGCCACAGGGCCAGCGGCTGAGGCTGGTTGAGCGCAGTGTGCGCCTCGAAGACAGCCCCGATGGCCAGGCCCGCAGTTTTCGCCTGATCACCGCCGCCAACGAGCAGCTGATGCTGGCACCGGTAGCCCGTTTCAACGGCCTGCTGTGGTTGGCGTTGGGCGTGCTGGGAGCTGGCCTGATGCTGGCCGCCGTGGTCCAGGTGCGGGTCGGTCTGGCGCCCTTGCGCGCACTGCAAAGCGCCCTGGCCAAGGTGCGCCAAGCCGAGACGCAGCAACTTGAAGGCGAATTTCCGACCGAAATCACGCCGCTGATCAGCGACTTCAACAAGGTGCTGGCGCACAACGCCGACGTGGTGGCGCGCGCGCGCACCCACGCTGGTAACCTGGCGCATGCGCTCAAGACGCCTTTGAGCGTGCTGGCCAACGCGGCGGACGCCGCGCGTGAGCAAAGTCCCGCCAGCGCCCAACTGGCGCAGTTGGTCAGCGATCAGGTGGCCATTGCGCGCCAGCAGGTCAACTACCACCTGAGCCGCGCCCAAGTGGCGGCCAGCACGCGTCTGCCAGGTGCCAAAACAGCCGTGTCACCGTTGGTGGACGGGCTGGTGCGCGCCATGCGTCAGATCCATGCCGAGCGTCAGCTGACGCTGAACACCGGGCCGTTTGCGCCCGCGCTGGGGTTTCGCGGTGAAGCACAAGATTTACAGGAAATGCTGGGTAATTTGATCGACAACGCCTGCAAGTGGGCGACGCACCGGGTCGACATCCAGGCCCGGCGCAACGCCGACACCCTGGTTATCACGGTGGATGACGACGGCCCCGGACTGGCCGCTGGTCAGCGGGATCGTGTCCTGCAGCGCGGCGTGCGCGCCGACGAACAGGTGCCAGGCTCGGGCCTGGGCCTGGCCATCGTGGACGACCTGTCCCGCCTGTATGGTGGCCAGGTGACGCTGGCCGATTCGCCGCTGGGGGGATTGCGGGCGGTGCTGGAACTGCCCGCACTGGTTTAATTCCTTGCGGGTCAGACCACTTTGCGAAACAAACGTGCTCTGACCCCAACCGATCAAGACGCGCGGCGGTTCAGCAGCGCATACAACACGATGGCGCCAAAGGTGGCGGTACCGATGCCGCCCAGCGCGAAGTCACCAAACTTGAGGGTGAAGTCACCGGTGCCCAGAATCAGGGTGATGGCGGCCACGATCAGGTTCTTGTTGTCGGAAAAGTCCACCTTGTTCTCGACCCAGATGCGCGCGCCAGCCACCGCAATCAGGCCGAACACCACAATGCTGACGCCGCCCATCACCGGCAACGGAATGGTCTGAATGACCGCGCCGAACTTGGGGCTGAAGCCCAGCACAATCGCCAGCAGCGCCGCCACCAGGAACATGGCGGTCGAATAGATTTTGGTGGCCGCCATGACGCCGATGTTCTCGGCATAAGTGGTGACCCCGGTACCGCCGGCACTGCCACTGACCATGGTGGCGACGCCGTCACCGATGAAGGCACGGCCCATGTAGACGTCCAGGTTCTTGCCGGTCATGGCGGTCACGGCCTTGATGTGGCCCAGGTTTTCGGCCACCAGGATGATGGCCACCGGCGCAATCATCAACATCGCCTTGGAGTCGAACACCGGCGCAGTAAAGCCGGGCATGCCGAACCAGGCCGCGTTGAACAGGGCGCTCAGGTCCATCGGCTTGCCCAGGCCCAGACCGTTGGTCAGCAGGGCGTAGAGCACACTGGCCACCAGCAGGCCGACCAGAATCAGCAGGCGCTGCACCATGCCACGGGTGAACACAGCCACCAGCGCCACGCAGATGAAGGTGGCGGCCTGCATCCAGCTGTCAAAGTTGTTGGCCGCCATGTTCTTGATCGGCACACCCGCCAGGTTCAGGCCGATCACGGCCACCACCGAGCCGGTCACTACTGGCGGCATCAATTTCTCGATCCAGCCGGTGCCCGACACCTGCACCAGCACGCCAATGGCGGTGTAGAGCGCCCCGCAGGCGATGATGCCGCCCAGCGCCACCCCCATGTTGGCGTTCAGGCCCTGGCCGGCGTAACCGGTGGCCGCAATCACCACACCAATGAAGGCAAAGCTCGAACCCAGGTAGCTGGGCACCTTGCCGCCGGTGATGACAAAGAAGATCAGCGTGCCGATGCCGCTCATCAAAATAGCCAGATTGGGATCAAAGCCCATCAGGATGGGTGCCAGCACGGTGGCACCAAACATGGCAATCACGTGCTGCATGCCCATCACGGTCGTTTGCGCCCAGGGCAGGCGCTCGTCGGGGGCGATCACGCCGCCTTTCAGCAGGATGTCAGGGCTTTTTTCGGTCCAGTCAAATAAGCGCATGGGGTTCCTTGGTTGTTGCGATCTGGTTGTGCGTCAGGGGCCAATTTGAATGGCCACACGGTCAGTGGTGAATTGTGTCACGCCGGGTGTATAACCTAGGCCCCTTCAAAATCATCGCAACAACAAGGAATTTCAGACATGGGCGCGCAGTGGAAAGCAAAAGGCAAGGAATTGGCGGCGAACACCCGGGGCCGGGTATTTGGCAAACTGTCCAAGGACATCATCCTGGCCGCCCGCAGCGGCGCCGACCCCGCTGCCAACTCGCGCCTGCGCTTGCTGGTGGAGCAGGCGCGCAAGGCGTCCATGCCCAAGGACACACTGGAGCGCGCCATCAAGAAGGGGGCCGGGCTCACCGGCGAGGTGATCAACTATGAGCGGGTGATTTACGAGGGCTTTGCGCCGCATCAGGTGGCCGTCATGGTTGAATGCCTGACCGACAACCTCAACCGCACCGCACCCGAGATGCGCGTGCTGTTTCGCAAGGGGCAGTTGGGCACCTCAGGTTCGGTCGCCTGGGACTTCGACCATGTGGGCATGATCGAGGCCGAACCTCTCAGCAAAGACGCCGACGCCGAACTGGCCGCCATCGAGGCCGGCGCGCAAAACGTCGAGCCCGGCGACGAGGAAGGCACCACCTTGTTCCTGACCGACCCGACCGACCTGGACCTGGTAAGCCGGGCCTTGGCAGCGCAAGGCTTCAACGTGTTGTCGGCCAAGTTGGGCTACAAACCCAAGAACCCGGTGGACCCCAGCAGTTTGAGCCCGGCACAGCTGGAAGAAGTGGAAGCCTTCCTGGCCGCCATTGATGCCAATGACGACGTGCAGAACGTCTACGTCAGCCTTACTTGAACCCCACCCGGTCCAGCATTTGCTGAACCTTGATCTGGTTCATGCCGACCGCGCTGATCGACACGACTTCGCGTTTGAAGTTGCCGCCCGACATGGCTTGCAGCGCCGGGTTGTCAAACTGCACGCCCTTGGCTACCGGCCATTCGTTGTTGCCGTCGGCAAAGTGCTTTTGGGCTGAGGGGCTCACCAGGTATTCCAGAAACTTGACGGCGTTGTCCTGATGCTTGGCATGCCGCGCCACCGCCCCGCCGGCGATGTTGACGTGGGTGCCCCAGCTGGCCTGGTTCGGGAACATCACCTTGACCTTGCCGGCCACCGCCTGGTCTTCGGGCTTGGTGGACCGCATCAGACGCGCCAGGTAATACGAATTGGTGACCGCCACGGCGCACTCGCCTGAAGCGACGCCTTTGATCTGGTCGGTGTCGCCACCCTTGGGCGAGCGCGCCATGTTGCCCACCAGGCCTTTGAGCCAGACTTCGGTTTTGGCCGGACCCAGGTGCTCGGTCATGGCGCCAAACAGGCTCAGGTTGTAGGGATGCGAGCCCGAACGGATGCACAACTTGCCCTGGAGCTTGGGGTCGGCCAGCTTCTCGAACGTATCGACGTCCGCGGCGTTGACCTTGGCCGGGTCATAGACCACCACGCGGGCCCGGGTCGACAGGCCAAACCAGGGCGTGCCGCCGTTATCGGCCGGTTTGGCGCGCAAATTGGCGGGAATGACGCCTTCCAGCACCTTGGACTTGATGGGCAGGAACAAGCCGTCCACCTCGGCACGCCACAGGCGCGACGCGTCCACCAGCAGGATCACGTCCGCCGGCGAGGCGCTGCCCTCGGCCTTGAGGCGCGCCAGAATCCCGGCGTCGTCGGCATCGACGCGGTTGATCTTGATGCCGGTGGCCTGGGTGAACCCGCTGTACAGCGCCTCGTCGGTGGGGTAGTGGCGGGCTGAATACAAATTCAAAACAGGCTCGGCGGCCTGAGCCAGGCCCATGCTCAAACCCAGAAGTGCAAGGGAAAATTTAGCGAAAGAACGAACCATGAAAAAACTCCGCGAGTGAATGAATGGCTGAATTCTATCTCAAATGCGAATCATTCTCATTATTATTTGATTCAGTTCTTGTTTTTATGCGGGCACGCGGTTTTGATGCAGCGCGCATACAGACTCAGTGAATGGTCTTCAATTTCGTAACCCTGCGCCTTGGCAATTTTTTTCTGTCGGGCTTCGATCTCGGCGTCAAAAAACTCCTCGACCCGGCCGCAGTCCATACAAACGATATGGTCGTGGTGCTTGCCTTCGTTGAGCTCGAACACCGCCTTGCCGTTCTCAAAGTTGCTACGGCTCAAAATGCCCGCCTGCTCAAACTGCGTCAGCACGCGGTAAACCGTGGCCAGGCCGATGTTGACCTTATCGGACAGCAGGATTTTGTAGATGTCTTCGGCGCTCATGTGGCGCTGTGACGCGGTTTGAAACAATTCCAGGATGGTCTGGCGCGGCCCGGTAACCTTGAGGCCGGTGTCTTTGAGCGTGTGCGTTTTTTCGTTCATGGTGAGACCTAGCCTCAAGTTTAGGGAAATGCGGTGCTGCGTGCGGGTTAACGCAGCGCAACTTATACCAAAGTCTGGTGGTTTTAGCACGCCAGCAGGCAATGGTATGGTTCAGCCATGAAAACACAAATTGATCATCTGGTCGTCATGGCCCAAACCCTGGCGCAGGGCGTGCAATGGTGCGAAGCCACTCTGGGCATTACCCCCGCGCCCGGCGGTGAACACGCACAATTCGGCACCCACAACAGCCTGTTCAAAATAGCCACCCCCGGCTATCCGCTGGCCTATCTTGAAATCATTGCGATCAACCCGGCGGCCAAAAAGCCTGCCAACACGGATGCCAGGCGCTGGTTCGACATGGACGACGCGGCGCTACAAGCCGCCGTGGCGCTTGAGCCGCGTTTGATCCATTTTGTCGCCAACACCGATGACATCCAGGCCGCCCGGACGGCCTTAAGAATGCAAGGCATCGAGCGAGGCCCAGCGTCACACGCCAGCCGCCATTCACGTCGCGGCCTGCTGCAATGGCAAATCACCGTGCGCGAAGACGGCCAACGCCTGTTCGACGGCACACTGCCGAGCCTGATCCAGTGGGGCAAGGCCGGTGAGGCCGAGCCGCTGCGCCTGCACCCGCGCAACAGCCTGCCGCGCTCGGGTGTGTCGCTGCAAAGCCTGGCCATCACCCACCCCAGCGCCGACAAGCTGCAAGCCGCGTATGAGGCCCTCGGACTCACCGGCGTGACGCTGGAAACCGGCCCGGCCAACCTGGTCGCGACGCTGAAAACACCCAAGGGCACGGTGGTACTGCAGAGCCACGGCGTTTAGTGGCTTGATGGCCTGACAAAAGCGGTCCGGTACACCACCCCGGATAATCAAGCATCTTGAAAAATCTTCCCCGCCTGATGCGCATCCTTGCTACCGTCTGCCTGGCCCTCGCCGCCCAAACCGGCTTTGCGCAGGGCAGTTCCCAAGCCGCTGAGGTTCCAAGCCGGAGCTGGGCCACTGCGCCCAGACACTCCGCCGGCATCGCGCCAGACCCGGCGCAACTGGCCCAGCTTGCCATCGCTCAGGTCTATATGGCGCCCACCTACGGTTGGCGCGGTTTCTTTGCAGTCCATCCCTGGATCATTTACAAGCGCCAGGGCGAAATCACTTTTACCCGTTACGACGTGGTGGGCTGGCGTGCACCCCAGGTGGTGCAACGCAATTACGCCCTGCCTGACGGCCTCTGGTACGGTGCGACGCCCGAGCTGTTGGTGGATCACCGGGGCGAGGGCGTCGACGCCATGATTGATGCCATTGAAGCCGCCGTGGCCAGCTACCCCTTTGCCGACCAATATCGCAGCTACCCCGGCCCCAACAGCAACACCTTTCTGGCGCATATCGGGCGCCAGGTGCCAGCTCTCCAGCTTGACTTGCCGGCCAATGCCATCGGCAAGGACTACCGGCCGCTGACGAGCCCGGTCGGTGTCTCACCGTCCGGTTCTGGCGTACAAATTTCCCTGCTGGGCCTGCTCGGCGCCAGCGTGGGGCTGCAGGAGGGGTTGGAAGTCAATGTGCTGGGGCTGAATTTTGGCCTTGACTTCAACACCCCGGCGCTGCGCCTGCCTTTCTGGGGACGCTGGGGCTTCAAGGATGTGGCCAGCCCCGGCTAAGATGAGGCCATGAAAAAATCCAAACACGGCAAGCCCGCCACCTTGGGCAAGAGCGATTATTTCGACAAGCTCGAACCGCTGCAGCTTGAGCTCAATGACCTGGCGCGCTGGCTGGTGCACACCGGCAAGCGCCTGCTGGTGGTGATCGAGGGGCGCGACACGGCGGGCAAGGGCGGTGTGATTTCGGCCATTGCCGACACGCTGAACCCGCGCCAATGCCGCACCGTGGCGCTGGCCAAGCCCGGCGAGCGCGAGCAAAGCCAATGGTACTTTCAGCGCTACGTACCCTACCTGCCTGCGGCCGGCGAGATCGCGCTGTTTGACCGCAGTTGGTACAACCGTGCCGGCGTGGAACGGGTCATGGGGTTTTGCACGGAACAGCAGACCAAGGACTTCCTGAAACAAGCGCCGGTGTTTGAGAAAATGCTGGTGGACGACGGCATTCTGCTGTTCAAGTACTGGCTGACGGTGGACCAGGCGCAGCAGGAGCAACGTTTTGCCGAGCGCCTGGCCGACCCGCTCAAGCGCTGGAAACTCAGTCCGATTGATCTGAAAGCGCGGGAAAAATACGCTGAATACGGACAGGCGCGTGACGTGATGCTAAAGGCCACCCACTCAAAGGCTGCGCCCTGGACGCTGGTGGATTTCAATGACCAGCGCGTCGGCCGCCTCACGCTCATTCGCCACCTGCTCGACCAGATCCCTGACCGCAAGGTCACCGAGACCCTGGTTGATTTTCCGCCGCTGGGCCACGCGCCCTTGCACGAGAAGTTTGGCACTGCGCTGAAACCGCTCAAGACCAAAGCATGACCCGGGGCCAGGGACAATAGCAGGAACGTTCACTTGATCGGCTCTTCAAGACCCGCTGCTGTCCACCAATGAGCCGAAATGCGTCCTCCAATCCGGCCGTTCAGATGTTCTGATCATAAAATCGAATCAAATTGAGCCCTGTCGCTTTGGCTTGGTACATTGCCGTATCAGCCCATGTCAGGACGTCGTCCGGGCTGGCTTCATGATTGACAAACAACGCCACGCCGATACTCGCCGAACAATGATATTCGACGCTGGTAGCGGCTTTCCCATCGCGCCTGATGGTGAGCAGATAGGGCTCTGACAAAGTGAGACGGATCTTTTCGGCCACGACGCGAGCCTGTGAGGTCGATTCAACTCTATCTATATCCAGTTCACTGAGCATCACCACAAACTCGTCGCCGCCGAAGCGTGCCACCGTGTCTATTTCGCGCACACAGCTTTTCAGTCGATCTGCCGCTTCAATCAACAGCAAATCGCCAACTTCATGCCCATGCTGATCATTCAATGACTTGAAGTTGTTCAGATCAAGGAACATCAGTGCACCGTAGCAAGCGCTGCGCTTGCTGGCCGCCATGGCCTGGATCAGGCGATCGTTGAGCAGGCGACGGTTCGGCAGTTGGGTGAGCGCGTCATGAAACGCCAGTTGCCGCACCTGCTCTTCTATCAGCCGGCGCTCGGTGATGTCGATAAAACTACCCAGGCCCGAAGGCTTGCCCTCCCAGTCGATGGTGTTGACATAGCCTTGCCACTGTCTCACCTCACCATCCTTGCGTACCATGCCGACCACATAGGACTTCTCGACCTCTTCTCCGTTCATGCGTCGTTGATGCAAGTCCCTCAGACGTGGACGATCCGCTTCGTCAACCAGGGGGATGAACGGTTGGCCCAGGATTTCGTTCTCGGGATAGCCAATCATTTCCACAAGCGCCCGGTTGACGTACTTGATCAGACCGTCCTGGGTAATCGCGATGCCCAAGGGCAACTCCGCGACGAAGTTGCGATAGCGAGCCTCCGAATTTCGCAATACCACCTCAATGCACTTGCGTTCAGTGATGTCCGCAATCACGCCAACGAGGCCGCGATCTTCACCGCTGGCGTCGGTGAAACGCTTGCCCGTCAGGTTACCCCAGAACTCGGTGCGATCGGCGCGCCAATAAAGTCTTTCCAAATCCACCGACTGGATTTCGCTGGACAGCAACGCTTGCATCCTCTGTCGACTCATCTCGCGTTCCGCCGGCGGCACGAGGGCGACATACTCGCTTCCCACCAGCGCTTCGACAGAACAACCGAACATCTCGGCCATGCGTTGATTGGCTTGCGTGATACGCCCTTCCTTGTCCACCAGAAAGATGGCCACGCTGGACGTGTCAAGAATCTGCTTGAGCAAAGTCTCCCGTTGCGCCAGGGTTTCCAGCAGGCGATTGAAGCCGCTGATAAGCTCGCCGATTTCATCCTGGCTGGTGATGGGCAAAGGTTTTAGCGGCTGGCTTGTGCCCGACAGGGTGGCCAGCGTTCTCGTGGCAGCCAGCATTGGCGAGAGCTGGCGTCTTAACATCCACCAGGTCATCCACCAGATCAGGCTGCCTGCCAGCAGCGTGAGCAGGATCGTGGCCAGTAGCATGCGCCGTTGCATCGAATAAATCGGGGCAAAGGCCTCTGCGGTGGGCAGGTTGGCCACCAGTTTCCAGCCGGATACTGGAATGTTCTTGGCCGAGACCAGCACCTCCACGCCAACTTGGTTGACGTACAGGTCCGTACCTTCGTAACCCTGGACAAAACGATCAATCGCTGGGCTGATGCCGGGGGCGGGCAGCGGCTGCATGATGCGGCTCTTGTCGGTGGCAGTGATATTCAACCGGAGCTGCGGAGCCGCAAGAAAATAGCCGCCTGTCTTGCCGTAGCGGCTTTCAGTGATCTTGTCCAGAAAATTGGGTTTGCCCAGATTGATCACCCCCATCAAGATGCCCATCACCTTGCCCTGCGGATCCCGAATGGGCACGGCCATGCCGAAAACCGGAGCCAGCAGTTTGCGTCCCATGACGGGTCGGCCAATCGTTGACGTTCCCGCCTTGAGTGCGGTGGCCACGGCATAAACGTCCATGTAATTGACGCCGATCCGTCCGGCCGTGAGCGGGACTTCGGCGATCGCCGTGCCATCAAGACCCAGGGCGATAACGCCACCGTTGAATAGCATTTGCAAATGCGAGTGCTGTTGCAGCAGGGCCTGCAATGCCGCTGGCTTGCCCAGCATGATCGGGGTAACACCTCCGGCAACGACTTCCAGTAACCGCAACCGGTCGTCCAGTTCATGATTGACCTGGTGGGCCAGCAAAGAAACTGTCGCGAACTGTTGGTCGCCCAACAGGCCTTGCATATCCTCGCGCAGCATCCGGCTGGCGTAGAACGTCAGCGACCAGATGCCGATCAGGAAAATGGCCAGCGTGAACAGGGTCACTCTTGTCTTCAGCGACCGCCACTGGAATAAATTCGACTTCATGCTGATTTTTATCCTTCGACTGATCAGCACCTTCCTCGATGTACTTGATCACTTCATGTGACTGTCAAACCATCGACGCAACAGCCAAGAATTCGCTGATAAATGAGGGATTTCATTTGCAGCTTCCGATGTGGCCAACAACAAGACACAGCGACAACTGCAGACCCGGTTACGAAATGAACAATTTCCCGGAGCAACTCAGCTGCCCTTCCAGCGATTCTGGGATGGGGCCTGTAGCTTTGTGTCTGCAGCTTCCGCTGCATTTACCAATGTCACAAAGTGTAACGAGATAAGTTCAAGCGCGTACAGGGGAAACTACTTCCCCCAGATGGGGGATGCCGCGACTGCAGCGGAGAAACGACTTGAATGGCTGGTGTTGCTTAATAAGATGTGCTTGACTTGGCGGTCCGCGTTGCGAGTTGCTCAAAACCGGTCAAGCGTCTGGCCACGGTGGCCCAAGGCCGACCGCCGGCAGGGTGCTAACATGACAAAAGCCGTCCTGAGGCGGCGATTTTGTTCTGTTGCAGCACAGGAGCTTTGCCATGAATTCAGCCGACGCCAGCCAACTGCGCCATTTTTCGCGCATTCCCTTTCTTGCCGATATCCAGCTCCATCTGGCGGCAGGCGTACAAAATGGCCGCTTGCTGGATATCGCGCTCAAGGGCGCACTGGTCGAAACCGCGCAGCCCGTCGCCGCCGAACTGGGCGACTCCTGCGACCTGGTTCTCCCACTGGGTGACGACGGCGAGAAAATCGTCATGGAAGGCGCGATTGTCCATCGCAAGGGGCTACAGATCGGCATCGAATGTCGCCATATCGACCTGGATAGCCTGACCCGCCTTCGTCGTCTGCTGGAACTGAACCTCGGTGACACGGCCTTGCCGAAAAAGGAGTTGTCCCACCTGTTCAGGAAATGAACTTCACGAAGTCAAAGACAAGCTATCCCCATGAAACTGAAAATGTCCGAAAACTCGCTGTTTGCGATTTTGCTGCGCTCACCCTGGTGGATCAGCCTGCTCATCGTCGCCGGGTTCACGCTGCTGTCCTTTGCGCTGCTGCCCGATCGCTATGTGGGCTTTGGCGTGATGGGTGGGTTTCCGTTTTTGGTGATCTCCGTGCTAGCGGCGCGCAAACAGTGGCGAGCGCCCAGCGCAGCCAGCGTGACCGACATGTTGACGCGCGTAAGCGCCATGTCGTGGCGGGATTTTTCGGCCCTGATCGGGCAAGTCTATGTCGAGCAGGGTTTTACTGTCACACGCCTCAACACCCCGGCAGCCGATTTTCTGCTGGTCAAAGGTGCCCAAGGCACGTTGGTGAGCTGCAAGCGATGGAAAGCGGCCAACCACGGCGTGGAAGCGCTGCGCGACCTGGTCGCCGCCAAAGAAGCGCAGGAGGCACATCAGTGCGTATACCTCAGCCTGGCACCGGTCAGTGACACCGCCCAACGTTTTGCCAAGGCGCAGGGCGTGACGCTGGTGGCAGGCAAGGACCTGGCCCGCTTGCTGCTACAAAAATAGTTTGGCGCTGGGCTCCATCCAGGCTACCGGCTTTCCCTGTTGACCAGCCAGATGCCTGAACACACCAGCACGAGGGCGAACACATTTTTCCACTCAAGGATGCTCTCGCCAAGAAAGATGGCCGACAAAATGGCACCAAATATCGGGATCAGGAAGTTGAAGATGGTCACCATGCCGACGCGGTTGTACTTGAGCAGGATGGTCCACAAGGCGAAGGCCACCGACGACAACACGGCCAGGTAAAGCAGCAGCGTGGTGGATGCCAGCGTGAACCCGGTCAGCGTGCCGCCCGTCAGGTAACCGCCCAGCAAGAGTGCCACGCCGCCGATGCCGAGTTGGTAACCCGTCAGGACGATCGAATCCATCGACTGCGAGACTTTCTTGCCGTAAATCGACGCGGCCGACAAAATGAAGGCCGCCATCACCACCGAGCCTTCTCCCAGCAGACTGAAGTCAAAGTCCAGCAGGTCCTTGTTGAAATTGACCACCATCACGCCGACAAAGCCCACCAGGCAACCAACGACTTTGTTCAGGCTCAAGCGGTCATTGTGGTAAATGAAATGGGCCAGCAGGACGCTGAAAAACGTGCCGGTCGCGTTCATGATCGAACCCTTGACGCCAGTGGTGTAGGCCAGTCCCACATAGAAAAAAATGTACTGCAAGGAGGTTTGTGTCAGGCCCAGCGTGGTGATCTGACGCAGCTTGGTGCCGTCGAGGTTGAAGATCGGGCGCTGCGTCAGGCGCGCCATGAGCAGCAGCAAGGCACCGGCAATGACAAAGCGGTAACCGGCAAAGACCATTTTGGACGGCACGTCGGCGGCACCAATGGCAAACAGCGCATAGCCATTCTTGATGGCCGGGTAGGCGCTGCCCCACAACAGGCAGCACAGGCAGGCCAACAACACGACCACCTTGCGGTCGGAAAAAAACGGATGCGGGTTCAAGCGGCCGCCCGGGCGGCCAGGATCCGCGCCACCGCGGCGTGCAAGGCCGGCTCGGCCAGTGGCCTGGCGGACGCGCTTTCAGCCAAGCTGCGCACCAACCGTTCCAAGGTCTGCGGCTGCGGCGTGATCAGGCCAAAAAAGCGCGGAACACCCGCCACGGCAATCAACAGCGTGGGGAAATCATCCACGTCATCCAGCGGGTGCAGCAGGTCGGCATCGTCCTCGATGTCAAGCCAGACAAACTGCGCCTGCGGGTGATCCGCCTGCACGGCCGCCGTCACCTGCGCAAAGCCGTACCGATAGTCGCGGCACACGCCACACCACTCGGCACACAGACACACCACCAGCAGGGAAGCCGAAGCCGTCAAGGCTTCTGGAACAACACTGTCAATCACCAAAACAAATACCCAGGTCGCGTCCGGTTTGCAAGGTGTCGCAGTCCAGCGGCACGGCCTTCATGCGGCCTGCCACCTCCTCCAGTGCCACGTAGTCCACACCGTCCAGGCCCAGCGACACCATGATGCCGCTCTGGCCTTCGTCCAGCGCGCGCACGGCCGCGGCGCCAAAACGCAGCGCCGACAGGCGGTCAAACGACGTGGGACTGCCGCCGCGCAGCAGGTGGCCCAGCACCACCACACGGGTTTCCTTGCCGGTTCGCTCGGCAATGGCGTGGGCGACGCGCTCACCCACACCGCCCAGGCGTTCGGCATGACCGACCTCTGCCGGCGCCAACAGTTCGCGATGGCCGTCAATGGCCTGAGCGCCTTCGGCCACGACCACGATGGAATACAGCCGCCCTTCGCTGTCACGGGCGCGCAACTTGGCCTCGATTTTGTCGAGGTCAAAAGGAATTTCCGGAATCAGCACGGCGTGGGCGTTGCCGGCAATGCCGGTGTGCAGGGCGATCCAGCCAGCGTAGCGGCCCATCACCTCCACGACCATCACGCGCTGGTGGCTTTCGGCGGTGCTGTGCAGGCGATCCAGGCACTCGGTGGCAAAGCCCACGGCGGTGTCAAACCCAAAGGTGGTGAAGGTCTTGTCGAGGTCGTTGTCAATGGTCTTGGGCACACCCACCACACGCAGGCCTTTTTGGTGCAGGGCGTTGGCGATGGTGAGGGAGCCGTCGCCACCAATCGACACCAGGGCATCTATCTCGTGGGTGCCAAAGTAGGCCAGGATTTCATCGGAGCGGTCAATTTCACGGACCGTGCCGTCGGGCATGTTGACCGGAAACTTCAGCGGATTGCCCTTGTTGGTGGTGCCCAGAATGGTGCCGCCCAAATGGCCAATGCCGCGCACCCGGTCGCGCGTGAGCCGCGCCACGCCGCCTTCCGAGTAGCGCTCCGGAAACAAAATGCCATTGAAGCCGTCGCGAATGCCATAGCAGTCCCAGCCCCGGTTGCTGGCGGCAATCACCACCGACTGGATCACCGCGTTGAGCCCGGGGGCGTCGCCGCCGCCGGTGTTGATGGCAATGCGTTTGATGGGTTTGCTCATGGTTGAATTCCTTGGGGTAACGCAATAAGTCGCCGCTGTTCGCGGGCACAGGCTCCATTGTGCCGTGAACAGAACTCAGCCCAGCGGCTCCAGCCGACCCAATTTGTGCGCCAGTTCAACCGCCGAATCGACACCCATCTTTTCAAAAATGTTGGCGCGGTGGAACTCGACCGTGCGCGGCGTGATGCCCAGGTGGTCGGCAATGTTCTTGTTGTAATGGCCGCGGATGAGTTCATCGAGCACCTCGCGCTCACGCGGACTCAAAGAGACCAGCGCCTGGCGCAGGCGCTGCGTCTCGGAGTCATCCAGCAGCGCGGCATTGGCCGCCGCCAGCGCCTGCTGCACACGGTCCACCAGTTCGTTGTCCTGAAACGGTTTTTCCAGAAAGTCCCAGGCGCCCTGTTTGACCGCCGCCACCGCTGACCCAACGTCACCATGGCCGGTCAAAAAAAGCACCGGCCAGGGGCAACCCAGGGCTTTCAGCTGCTCATAGGTGACACTGCCCGTGAGCGGTGCCATGCGCATGTCGAGCAACACCACCGCCTGACCCCAGTCCCCCTGCAGGGCACGCGCCGCGGCCAAAAATGGCAGGCCGCCGTCCCAGGTGGCGCTTTGGAAACCACGCGAGTCAAACAGCCAGGCCAGGCCGTCGCGGATGTCGGGGTCGTCGTCAACAATGTGCACGCGGGGGCGGTTCATGGCAGCTCCTTGCTTTGGCGGGGTTTGGCCAGCGGCAAGGTCACGGTAAAGCAGGCGCCGCCCAGCAGCGGGTCGCGGCTGACCACGATGCGGCCGTGGTGGGCCTCCACAATCGAGCGGCAAATGGCCAGGCCCATGCCCATGCCGCCCTCCTTGCTGCTGACAAAAGCATTGAAAATGGTGGCCTGGGCATCGTCGCTGACGCCCGGGCCGGTGTCGGCCACGCTCAGCACCGCCATGCCCTGGTCCGGGTCCACGCGCAGTTCCACCCAGACTTGCGGGCGCTGGTCACCATGCGGTGCCCAGTCTTGTGCGTTGCCCACCAGGTTGTTGACCAAGTGTTCAAACAGCAACTCGTCCACCTCCACCCAGACCCGCTGGTCGGGCAAGGACCAGGCGGGTGTGGGCGCGTTGTCATCGCCAAACAAGCCCATGACCCGCTGCAGCAATTTGACCAGATCCAGCCTTTGCGGCGACAGCTCGCGCCGGCGCGCAAACGCATTCACGCGCTGAATGATGCCGCCGGCGCGCTCGGCCAGCCGGGCCATGCGTTGCACCACCGGCAACAATTCGGGCAGCTCGATGCTGCCATCATTGAGCCGATTCAGCAGGCCGTTGGCAAAGCTGCTCAGGGCGCCCAGCGGCTGGTTCAGTTCGTGCGCCAGGGTCGAGGCCACTTCACCCACCGCCACCAGACGGCCCGAGGCTTCCAGCTTTTCCTGCTGCTGCGCGGCCATGCGCTGGCCACGTTTGCGCTCGCTGATGTCCAGCACCGAACTCATCCAGCCAATCTGCTCCCCGGTGGCGGTATTGAGCGGCGCCTCGTGGATCAGCACATCAATCAGGTGACCGTCGGCGTGCTGGAACTGCACCTCCACGCCTTCGCCGCTGGTGCCTTGCAGCATGATGCCGTCATGCACCCGCTGCAAGGCATCGATCTGCTCGACCGGCCAGTACGGGAACGGGATGGTACGGCCAATGAGTTCGACCGCGCTGTAACCCACCATGCGGCAAAACGCATCATTCACGTACAAAATTTTGCCGCCCAGATCCCAGGCACGCAACCCAATGGTGACCGAGTTTTCCATGGCCGTGCGCAGTGCCACCTGGGCCTGCAGCAAGGCCTGCACCTGCTGACGCTTGATGAAGTCGCGGCGCAAGGCGTACAGGCTTACCAACATGCCCGACAGAAACAGCAGGGCCACCAAAAAGAAAATGCGCGGCACGGTGGTGGGCTGGACCTGGGTCAGGGCCACCTGCACAAACAGGTCGGTGCCTGGCAGGTTCAAGGCCGCGCGGTAATCCATCTCCGGAGTCTCAATCGCCTCGGTGGTGAGCAATTCCACGCGGTGGTCCTGCATGAACCAGGCCGGCAACAAGGCACGCAGCGCCTGGTTCAGTGACACCGCCACCAGGTAATTGCCGGCAAACTGGCCGCGGTCAAAAAAGGGCACGGCCAGCCACACCACATCGTTCGGGATGCCCTTGCTGTCGCGCATCAGGCCGGCATAGGCAGCGCGGCGCAGGCCCTGGCTGGTGCTCTGCATCAGCGCCAATGCCTCGGCGTTGTCGGCGTGGGCGTCCCAGTCAACCGACCAGCGCGCCGGGCCCACGCGCGGGTCGTCGAGTTGCCCGGCCGGGATCCAGCCGCTGGACAAAATAACCCCCGGCTCACGCCACAGCAAACCTGCTTTGAGCTCAGGTGATTGCTCTGGCAACAAGGCGCCCACTCCGGTGCTCTGTTGCACCGCCTGGCGCGACAGCACCAGCAAATCGTCTTCGAGCCGCCTGAAGTGAAATTGCACGCTTTGCTCCAGCCACTGGGCGTCGGCCGCCCGGCGCCGCGCCGCCTCTTCGGCTTCAAAATTATTCAGGTACAGCAGCAGCGTGACCACCGAACCCAGCAACAAAGCCAGCAGGCCCAGCAGCCACCACAGCGCGCGCCGGTTGCGGCTGCCGGTGCGCGCAGCGGACTGTTGCAACAGGGCAAAGTCAAAGGAGGCATCAGCAACAGTAACAGGGCTTGGGGTCATGGACAACCAGGAGGTGCGAGAAGCGCATGATAGTCTTTGGTGTATCCTGAAACACAAGCTTTTCTAAAGTCAAGCCTCACATCAACCATCAGGAGTCCATCATGCGTATTCGAAGTTTAGTTTTGCTGTTGGTCCTCGTCCTCATTGGCGCCTTCACCGTGCTCAACTGGAGCGTTTTCATGGCCGACACACCGCTGTCATTGGGCCTCACCACCTTGCATGCGCCGCTCGGCCTGATCATGCTGGGCTTGCTGATTTTCGTGGTGGCCTATGGCCTGGTCTACGTGCTGTACCTGCAGTCCAATGTGCTCATGGACACCCGCCGCAACGCCAAGGAGTTGCAGACCCACCGCGAGCTGGCCGACAAGGCCGAGGCCTCGCGATTTACCGAACTGCGCAGCTTTCTGGAGACTGGCATGAAACAGAGCGCCGAGCAGGACAAGGCCGCACAGCAAGCCTTGGTGGCGCGAATCGACGCGCTGGAAAACAGCTTGCGCACCAGTGTGGAGCAGTCAGGCAACTCGCTGAGCGCCTACATTGGTGAGCTCGAAGACCGCCTGACACCAGACAAAACCGCGCCTGCCGCATTGCGATAAACCAGGTCGTTAACCAGCAAATTCAGACTTTCAAAAACTCATAAGGCATATCAAGCTTGATTGATATGCTTGACTTATGGGGTTCAATGTAACAAAATACATTTGTGCAAAAGTAATAAACTTGCTTTTCTCAAGCACAACACATCCCCGCAATCGCGCTCTTGATCACCCCGGTGCGACGCCCGTTGCGGAGCTGTTTGTATTGAATTTTGAATTTCCAGGAGCCCCCATGAACCACTTCCCCAAACTCTCTTTGACCGTGCTGGCCGCCGTCGTCACCCTGGCAGCCTGTGGCAAGAAGGAAGAACCCGCAACGCCCGCGGCAGCGGCTGAACCGGCGGTGACCCAGGCCTGCGGCAAAGTCACGGTGGCCAACATGAACTGGCAGTCGGCCGAGGTACTGGCCCACATCGACAAACTGATTCTGAGCAGCGGCTACGGTTGCGATGTGGAACTGGTGCCCGGCGACACCATGCCCACGCTCACCGCCATGATGGAAAAAGGCAAGCCTGACGTGGCCCCCGAGGCCTGGATCAACGCGGTGCGTCAACCGCTCGACCTGGCCGTGAAAGAAGGCCGCCTGCATTACGCCGCCGAGTCGTTGAAAGACGGCGGCGTGGAGGGCTGGTGGATTCCCAAATACCTGGCTGACGCCCACCCCGAGATCAAGACCATTGACGACGCCCTGAAGCAACCCCAACTGTTTCCGGCGCCCGAAGTGAAGGACCGGGGCGGCATTTACAACTGCCCGGCGGGCTGGGCCTGCCAGCTCACCACGGGCGCCGCCTTCAAGGCCTGGGGTGCCGCCAAAAAGGGATTCGTGCTGGTCAACACCGGCTCGGCCGCCGGGCTGGACGGCTCAATTGCCAAAGCCTATGAGCGTCAGCAGGGCTGGCTGGGTTACTACTGGGCGCCCACGTCCATCCTGGGCAAATACGAGATGGTCAAGCTCGACGCCGGCGTGCCACTCGACAAGGAGGGCTTTGAGGCTTGCAACACCAAGGTGGATTGCAGCAAGCCGGTCAAGAGCGACTGGCCCAAGGCCGTGGTCTACACCGTGGTGACCGATCGCTTCAAAAGCATCGGCGGCCCGGCCTACGACTACCTGGCACAGCGCAGCTGGCGCAACGACACGGTCAACCAGTTGCTGGCCTGGATGAGCGACAACCAGGCCACCGGCGAAGACGGCGCCAAGTACTTTTTGAAATCCCGACCAGAGATCTGGACCGCCTGGGTCAGCCCCGCGGTGGCCGACAAAGTCAAAGCCAGCCTTTGAGCACCATGACGACCCTGATCGAATTCCCCACCATGGGCGCCGAGCAACTCAGCAGCCTGCGGCGCTTCATTGACGGGGGTTTCAGAACTTTCTCGCGAGAGTACGGTGAAACGCTGGAGCGCCTGTTTGACCCGCTGCGCGAGTTCCTGATTTTCTCGGAGCGCCTCATGACCCAGTCACCCTGGCCTGTGGTGATCGGTGCGATTGCCCTGATCGCCTGGCTGGGCTCGCGGTCCTGGAAGATCACGCTCGGCACGGTGCTCACCCTGCTCGCCATTGGCTACTTTGGCATGTGGATCGACACCATGAAGACGATCTCGATGATCTTTGTCTGCACCGTCGTGGCATTGGCCGTGGGCCTGCCGATTGGCATTGCCATGAGCCGCTGGGACCGGCTGCAGCGCGCCATCAACCCCGCGCTCGATGTGATGCAGACCATGCCAAGCTTTGTCTACCTGATTCCGGTGGTGATGCTGCTGGGCATTGGCCGCGTGGCGGGCATGATTGCGGTGGTGGTGTACGCAATTCCGCCAGTGATCCGTTTCACCAACCTGGGCATCCGGCTGGTCAGCACCGACCTGCTCGAGGCGGCTGACGCCTTTGGCGCCTCGATGTGGCAAAAAATGTTCAAGGTACAGCTGCCACTGGCGCTGCCGACCATCATGGCCGGCATCAACCAGACCATCATGCTGTCGCTGGCGATGGTGGTGATTGCCTCGATGATTGGCGTGCAGGGCCTGGGCCAACCGGTGCTCAAGGCCATCGCCAACCAGTACTTCACCATGGGCATGTTCAACGGACTTGCGATTGTCGGCATAGCAATCATTTTTGACCGCGTGTCGCAAACCTATGGCAAGCGACTGCAGAAACACCTGGAGGTGGTGCATGGCTGAGGACCTGACCCCCACATCGGCCGCCAGGGCCGGGCCGGACAGCGTGCCGAGCAATGCGGTCAACATCTCGATCAAACATCTGTACAAGATCTTCGGCCCCAACCCCTCAAAGCATTTGGCCGCCGTGCAACAAGGCATGAGCAAGCAGGAGCTGCGCGACGTGCACGGCCATGTGCTGGGCCTGCGCGATATCAACATCGACATGCCCGGCGGCGGCATCCAAGTAGTGATGGGCTTGTCAGGCTCGGGCAAAAGCACCCTGATCCGGCACATCAACCGGCTGATCGAACCCACCGCCGGCGAGCTCTGGGCCGGTGATCAAAATGTGATCGCCATGAACCCGCGCGCGCTGCGCCACTTCCGGCGCGAACGCACCGCCATGGTGTTCCAGAACTTTGCCCTGTTTCCGCACCTGACGGTGCAGGAAAACACCGAATACGGCCTGCAGGTGCAGCACGTCAAGCACAAAAAACGCCGGGACGCAGCTGCGCGCTGGATCGAGCGCGTGGGCCTCAAGGGCTACGAAGACAGTTACCCCAACCAGCTCTCGGGCGGCATGCAGCAGCGCGTGGGCCTGGCCCGCGCCCTGACCAACGACGCGCCGATTTTGCTGATGGACGAAGCCTTTTCGGCACTCGACCCGATGATCCGCAGCGACATGCAGTCGGTACTGCTGGACTTGCAGCAAGAGCTGGGCAAAACCATTGTC
Source organism: Rhodoferax sp. (assembly GCF_030653815.1). Lineage (GTDB taxonomy): Bacteria > Pseudomonadota > Gammaproteobacteria > Burkholderiales > Burkholderiaceae_C > Rhodoferax. Next base: position 21,325 of record NZ_JAURYQ010000031.1, read on the forward strand.
TTCATCACCCACGACCTCGAAGAAGCGCTGCGCCTGGGCGACCGCATTGCCATCCTGCGTGACGGCGAAGTGATTCAGCAGGGCACCGGCCAGCAAATCGTGCTCAAACCCGCAGACGACTACATCAGCAGCTTCATCAAGGACGTGAACCGCGGCCGCGTGATCCGCTGCCGCACGCTGATGACCCCCGGCATCACGGTGGACGGCCCCAGCGTGGACGCCAGCCTGGTGCTCGAAGAAGTGGCGCGGGTGCTCAGCGCCGAGGGCAAGGACGCCGCCAACGTGACCAACAGCCGGGGCAAACTGCTGGGCAGCATCACGATGAGCGACCTCATTGCCGCCATGGTGCCGCCCAAGGCAGAAGAGGCCACTTAAGCCGCGCCTTTCTAACGCATCACTCGCACGAGTGATGCCTGCATGTCTCACATGGCGAAGGTCACCCGGATGCCATGCAACTTAAAACAAAGGGCTCTCATGTTGAATTTAGGAAAATGGGCACGCGCACTGGCGGCACTCACGCTGGTGGCGTCAACGGCAGCACTGCAAGCTCGCGAGATGGTGAGCGTCGACAGAGCAGAGATCAACATGCGCGCAGGTGCCGGCACGCAAACTGCCGCGTTGTGGACACTCACCCGGGGCTACCCGCTGGAGGTGACGGGCCGCCAGGGTCAATGGCTCAAGGTGCGTGACTTCGAAAACGACACCGGCTGGGTGTTCCGCCCGCTGGTGGGCAAAACGCCCCATTTGGTGGTCAAGTCGCGCGTGGCCAATGTGCGCAGTGCACCCGGTACCCGAAGCCGCATTTTGGCCAAGGCGGATCACGGTGAAGTGCTGCGCACACTGGAACACCGCAACGACTGGGTCAGGGTGCAGCGCGAGGGCGGTCTGAAGGGCTGGATCGCGCGCCGACTGCTGTGGGGCTGGTAAACGCATGTTCCGAAAACTCATCGACAACAACACCCTCAACGACTGGACCTCCGCCGCTCTGGCAGCGGCTGCCTTCATGCTGCTGCTGCTGGCCCTGCGCTGGCTGGTGTTGCACTACCTGAAGCGGGTTGCCAAAAGCACCGAGACCGTCATTGACGACTTTCTCCTCGACGTGCTGTCAGCCACCCGCGTCCTGCTGGTAGCCGCCATTGGCCTGTACCTGGGCAGCCATTTTCTGACCCTGCCGGCATCATTGGAAAAGTGGGTGGACCGCATCTTCATCATCGCGCTGATCCTGCAGCTAGGTTTCTGGGCCTCGCGCGGGCTGATTTTCTGGCTGCGCTACCACTTTTCGCGTGGCGAGGAGGAAAACCAGGGCGCGCGCGCCATGACGCTGTCACTGCTGTCATTTTTGGGTCAGGTCGTCGTCTGGGTGCTGGTGCTGCTGTCGATGCTGGACAACCTGGGCATCAACGTCACAGCGTTGGTGGCGAGCCTGGGCATTGGCGGTATTGCCATCGCCCTGGCGGCGCAAAATATTTTGGGCGACCTGTTTGCCTCGCTCACCATCGCCATTGACAAGCCTTTTGCCATTGGCGATTTCATCATTCTGGGCGACGAGATGGGCACGGTAGAACACGTTGGCCTGAAAACCACGCGCATTCGCAGCCTGGGCGGTGAACAGATTGTGCTGTCCAACAGCGACCTGCTGCAAAGCCGCATCCACAACTACAAACGCATGAACGAGCGCCGGGCGCTGTTTGCCATTGGCGTCACTTACGACACGCCGGCGGAAAAACTGGAACTGATTCCCGAGCTCATCAAGCAAGCCGTGGCAGCACAAACCGACGCCCGTTTTGACCGAGCCCATTTCAAAAACTTTGGCGCTTTTTCGCTCGACTTCGAGACCGTGTACTACGTGCGCAAACCCGACTACAACGTGTTCATGAATGTGCAGCAGGCCATCAACCTGAAACTGGTGCGCAGCTTTGCCGAGCACGGCATTGAATTCGCCTTCCCGACCCAGACGCTGCACCTGAACCACAACGCGGCGCCTGCCCCAGCCCTGGCCGGGGTGAACAAACCCACCGGGACTTTTAAGCCAGCGAGCACACCCGCATAATCACGTACCGTGAACACCCCCGCCTGCCCTTCAGCCGTCAACCGCCGAAGCTGGCTTGCCGCCCTGGCAGGCAGCGCGGTTCTGCCCGGCGCCACGGCTGCCACGCCCCGGCCCGAGATCACGCTGCGCTTCTCCCATGTGGTGGCCGAAGAAACCCCCAAGGGCCTGGCGGCCAACCGCTTCAAGGTGCTGGTCGAGCAGCGCAGTGGTGGGCGCATAAGTGTGCAGGTGTACCCCAACGCCCAGCTGTACGGTGACCATGACGAAATGCAGGCGCTGCAGCTGGGAGCCGTGGACCTGGTGGCACCCTCGTTGTCCAAATTTGGCCGCATCGGCCTGCCCGAGTTCGAGCTCTTCGACCTGCCTTTTTTATTTGACGATTTGAACGCGGTACGGCACATCACGCTGGGGCCGCTGGGCCGCAAGCTGTTGCAAGGGCTGCCGCGCCAGGGCCTGGTCGGACTGGGGTTTTTTGACAACGGCTTCAAGCAGATGAGCGCGAACCGACCGCTGCTGGAGCCCAGGGATTTTGCGGGCCTGCGCATGCGCGTGCAGGCGTCCCGCGTGATCGCGGCGCAAATGCGGGCGCTGGGCGCCAAACCCGTGACGCTGGCCTTCAGTGAAACCCGCCGCGCCCTGGCCGCTGGCGTGGTCGATGGCACCGAGAACCCGGTGTCCAACTTCTGGACCCAGGCCATGCACGAAGTGCAAAGCGACTTGAGTCTGACCGAGCACGGGTACCTGGGCTACGCGGTGGTCACCAACCAACGTTTCTGGCAGCACCTGCAGCCCGACGACCGTGCCCTGATCGACCAGGCTTTGCAGGAGTCACTGGCCTTTGCCAACCAGATTGCCGATGCCCAGAACGACCGGGCACTGCAAGCCCTGCGGGAGGCTGGCACCACGCGCGTTCATCGCCTCGGCGCGGACCAGCGCGCCCGCTTGCGCCAAGCCGTACAACCGGTGCAGCAGCAGTTGGCCAGCCGCATCGCGCCCCACTGGATGAGCGATTTGAAACAAGCCATGCGCAAGGCTTGAGCCCGCATTCAGGGTAAACCCTAGCTGTTGAACGCCACAGTTGCCGCCTGGTACGCAGGCAAATACAGTCGCCTCGTCGTTCAAGACTTTTAACTACTCGAGGAGACTCTCATGAAATTGAAACTAATTGCTGCTGGCGTTTTGTTGGCTTTCGGTTTGGGCGCCCAGGCCGCCCCGCTCATCATCAAGTACAGCCACGTGGTGGCCGATGTCACTCCCAAGGGTCAGGCCGCCCTGAAGTTCAAGGAACTGGCCGAGAAAAAACTGCCAGGCAAGGTCGAGATTCAGGTCTTCCCCAACAGCCAGCTGTTTGGCGACGGCAAGGAAATGGAAGCCCTGCTGCTGGGCGACGTTCAGATTCTGGCCCCGTCCCTGGCCAAGTTTGGCAAGTACACCAAGCAGATCCAGATTTTTGATTTGCCTTTCCTGTTCAACGACATCCAGGCCGTCGACCGTTTTCAGTCCAGCGCAGCAGGCCAGGGCCTGCTGAACTCCATGGAGAAGAAGGGTATCAAGGGTTTTGGCTTTTTGCACAATGGCATGAAGCAGCTCTCGGCCAACAAGCCGCTGGGCATGCCATCTGATGCCAAGGGCCTGAAGTTCCGTATCCAGGCCTCCGACGTGCTGGACGCGCAGTTCCACGCCGTGGGTGGCAACCCGCAAAAGCTGGCCTTCGCCGAGGTTTACCAGGCGCTGCAAACCGGCGTGGTCGATGGCACCGAGAACCCCTGGTCCAACATTTACAGCAAGAAGTTTCACGAAGTGCAAAAGTACATCATGGACAGCAACCACGGCGTGCTCGATTACATGGTGATCGGCAATGCCAAATGGTGGGCTGGACTGCCACCCGACATCCAGAAGGGCTTGACCGAGGCCATGACTGAATCCATCAAATTCGGCAACAAGGTGGCCTTTGACGAAGACATGGATTTCCGTAAAAAAGTGATTGCAGACAACAAGGCCAAAGTCCTGCCCATGAGCAAGGAACACCTCACTGCCTGGCGTACCGCCATGCAACCTGTGTGGAAAAAGTTTGAAGGCGACATCGGCAAAGACCTGATTGACGCAGCCCTCAAGGCCAACAAGTAAACCACTGCGCTTCACCTAAGCCAACACCCCGGTCAGTCCGGGGTTTTTTTGGGGTATTTCATGAAAATTCTGGACCATCTGGAAGAGTGGATCATCGGGCTGATGCTGGCCGCCATGACCGGCCTGACTTTTTTGCAGGTTGTGATGCGTTACGGGTTCAACAGCGGTTTTTCGTGGGCGCTGGAGCTCACCACGGTATTTTTTGCCTTCATGATCTTTGTCGGCATTTCCTACGGCGTGCGTGTGGGTTCGCATATCGGGGTGGATGCGCTGGTGAAGATGATGCCGCACAACACGCGGCGCAATGTCTCGATTCTGGCGGTGCTGCTCAGTTTGTTGTACGTGGGTTTTGTGCTCACCGGCGCCAGCATCTATGTGCTGAAAATGCACGAGGTCGGCATTGAATTCGAGGATATGCCGATCGAACGCTGGCAGGTGCTGATCATTATGCCGCTGGGCTTTTTGCTCACCGGCTGGCGTTTTCTGCAAATTCTGGTTGGCCTGATCACCGGCAAAACCGACAGCCTGAGGCTGGCCGATGAAGCCGCCGAAGCCATGCGACTCAAATCTGAAGAGAGCCAATCATGAACACCTTATTGCTTTTTGCTGCTCTGTTTTTCTGCATGGCCATCGGCATGCCGATCGCCGTGAGCCTGGGCCTGTCGAGCCTGCTGACCATCTTCTTCTTCTCGCAAGATTCATTGGCCTCGATGTCCATCAAGATGTTTGAGACCAGCGAGCACTACACGCTGATGTCGATCCCGTTCTTTGTGCTGGCCGGGGCCTTGATGAGCACCGGCGGCGTGGCCAAACGCATGGTGGTGTTTGCCATTGCGGCGGTGGGCCATTTGCGCGGCGGGCTGGCCATTGCGTCCATTTTGGCCTGCATGCTGTTTGCGGCCGTGTCGGGGTCGAGTCCGGCCACGGTGGTGGCGATTGGTTCGATCGTGATCGCCGGCATGGTCAAGAACGGCTACCCCAAAGAGTTTGCCGCCGGTGTCATTTGCAACGCGGGCACGCTGGGCATCCTGATTCCGCCGTCGATCGTGATGGTGGTGTATGCCGCCGTGACCGAGGTGTCGGTGGGGCGCATGTTCATGGCCGGCGTGGTGCCTGGCCTGATGCTGGGCCTGATGCTGATGCTGGCGGTGTACTGGCGTTCCGGCAAGCTCAAGATCAAGCCGCCACCCAGGGCCAGCGTGCCTGAAGTGTTGCGCGCGTTCAAAGACTCGATGTGGGGGCTGGCGCTGTTGGTCATCATCATGGGCGGTATCTACGGCGGCATCTTCACGCCCACCGAAGCGGCCGCGGTGTCGGCGGTGTATGCGCTGGTGGTGGCGGTGTTCATCTACAAAGACCTGGCACCCAAGCAAATCCCGCATGTGTTTCTGGAGGCCGGCCGCACCACGGTGATGCTGATGTTCATTGTGGCTAACGCGCTGCTGTTTGCCCATGTGCTCACCACCGAACGTATTCCGCAAACTATTGCCGAGCAAATTGTCGGCATGGGCATGACACCCTGGATGTTCCTGGCTGTGGTCAATATCATCCTGCTGGTGGCGGGCAACTTCATGGAGCCCACCGGCATCATTCTGATTCTGGCGCCCATCTTCTTCCCCATTGCCACCCAGCTTGGCATTGACCCGATCCACCTCGGCATCATCATGGTGGTGAACATGGAGATTGGCATGGTGACACCGCCGGTGGGGCTGAACCTGTTTGTGACCAGCGGGGTCACGGGCATGAACCTGGTGCAGGTCACCAAGGCCGCGCTACCCTGGCTTTCGGTGCTGCTGGTGTTTTTGGTGCTGGTCACCTACATCCCGCAAATCACGCTGTTCCTGCCCGACATGGTCTTTGGGAAATAGTTGCCCAGACCAGGTGGCCGCAGGTGAACTCCCTCACCTGTCGGCCACATAAGGATTGGTTCGCCGCTCGCGCCCGAAGGTGCTCTCGGGGCCGTGGCCGGGAATGAACACCGTGTCATCGCCCATCGGCCACAGGCGTTGCTTGATGCTGGCGATCAGCGTGTCATGGTCGCCCTGCGGGAAATCGGTGCGGCCGATCGAACCGGCAAACAGCACATCCCCCACAAAGGCCCGCCTGGCCTCGGCCGAGTAAAACACCACATGCCCAGGTGTATGACCCGGACAATGCCGCACCGCCAGCGTGCAGTCCCCCACGGTGACGGTATCGCCGTCGTGGAGCCAGCGCGTCGGCGTGAAAGCTTGGGCCGGCGGAAAGCCGAACATCTTGCTTTGCCCGGGCAGGCCGTCGATCCAGAACTGGTCGGCTTCGTGCGGGCCGATGATGGGCAAGCCCAACCGTTCGGCCAGTTCACCGGCAGCGCCAGCGTGGTCGATGTGGGCGTGGGTGAGCCAGATTTGTTCCAGTTGCAAACCCAGCCGCGCCACTTCTTCAAGCAGCAGGTCGAGGTCGCCACCGGGGTCAATGACGGCCGCTTGCAGCGTCTGGTCGCACCAGACCAGGGAACAATTTTGCGCAAAGGCGGTGACGGGCACGGTGAGGTAGCGAAACATGGTGTGTGTTGGTGTTTGGCAATTATGTGTCGAATTCCGCGTTGTGAGATCGACGTTTCGGCCCAACGGTTTGGACGCTGTTGTGGCGCGGGAGCCGTCAAACACCGTCGGTCTTTAAACTTACACAGCCGGCCATCGGTGCCACCTATACTCCAATCACACGGCGATCCACCACCTGAGCCATCGATCTATTCCATTACCTGCAATGCCCGACCTCCTGACCACGCTGAGGGCCGTCCGCGGCTTGGCAACGGGCTTGCGGAGGGTCACTTGCTGGTCAGCAATCGCCGGTGTTCTGCTGTTACCCTTGGTCGCACGGGCCGACAAGCCGCAGTGGGCGTACCGGACCCTCCCGTTCGCGCAGGCGCTGAACTTGGAGGCAGTGCACGAGGCCACCCACAGCGCGCCCGAGCGGTTGATCGCGACGATCCGCCGCTGGGGCGTCGATGTGCAGCTGGTGCGCAGCGAGGCCCCGGCCCGGCCCGTGAACCCGCTGCTGGCAGGGTTGCCGCCGGCAACGCCGGAACTGGTCTGCCGGGCGGACTTCCGCGACAGCTATGAAGGGATGGTCATCTTCTTCAGTTCAACGCTCGATTCGATGGACTGCGACAAGATCCTCATCCGCGACACAGCGCTGAGCTACACGTTGATCCACGAGTTTGTGCATTCGCTGCTACGGCCCCTGAGCACAGGCGAGCCCGACGACTTGTTGGAGGCCCGCTTTCGCGCTGCCTTCAGGCGGCTCGTGATTTACCAGCGGCGTCTCTATGACGATCCCTACAAGCTGCTGGATCCGCTGTGGCGCAGGGACATCCTGGCGGCCCAGGCCGATGTAGCCAAGGACCTCTTCGGTCGTATCCGCCTCGGACAGAGTCAGGAGGCCATTGTCGAGAAGGTGCTCAGCCTTTACATCGACGAGCGTAACCCGTTCTTCGACGCGGACCGCCGTGCACAGGGGCTGCAGTACGGTGAAGCCGCCATCAACAACGCCATCGACATGTTCAACGAGTTGAACGACTCGGTGGTCTTCGTCGAGGACGCGGTCCGCAACCTGCGCCAGTCGCTGCGCGACGGCAACATTGAGCCGGGCAAGGGCATCGCGTTGACCGACGACGACGAGGCCTCCGTTGCCCGGTCCGCACGGGACGTCAAGGCCCAGCTTGCGGTCGTGCGAGCCGAACTGCAGTTGCTGAAGCAGTTCTACCGCCACTGACGATGTCGCGATTGGAGCGGGCAGGGCTCCGCTAGCCACGAACAATGTTCCAGGCCAAATCAATTCACGCGGACAGGCAGTTTCTAATTAGCGAAAAATTTGTTCTACAAATTCACGCCCGCTGCTCTCGTGCCGTTAGCCAAGTTCCAAAGGCACCACTGGCCGACACGAGGGCGATCCCGATCAAGGCCCAGGCATCGGGCATATGCGAAAAAATCAACCATCCGCCCAGTGTTGAAAAGCCGATTTGCAGGTACAGGTAAGGAGTCAACACCGCGATCGGCGCACGGGCATAGGCCAATATCAAAAGAAAGTGCCCCAGCGTGGCCAAGGCGCCGATCAAGAGCAACAGTGCCCACACCGGCCAAGGCAGGGCTTGCCAGATAAAGGGCAACGCCAGAGAGGCAAGCACCAAACCGACCAGGCCGGTATAAAAATGCATGGTCCCGGAATTGTCTGTTCGGGCAAGCCGACTGGTCAGCACTTGAAATGCCGTGTTCGCCAGCACCAGAAAACAAGGCAGCAGCATGGCCCAGTGGAAGGCTTCGCCCCCAGGCCGTATGACCGCCAGGGATCCGGCAAAACCGCCGACCACACACAACCAGCGCAGCGCCGACACCCTGTCGTGCAACTTCCAGGCCGAAATGGCGGTGATGATCAGAGGCGAGATCATGACAATGGCGGTGAACTCGCCCACCGGCATAAAGCGCAGGCTCAAGAATGCAATGACGCTGCAAGTGAGCAACAATAAACCGCGCAGAAACTGCAAGCCGGGCCGTCTGGTTTTCAGGAACGCGCTGCCACGCATCGGCCACAAAGCCATCCCGGTCACGACCGTCTGGAATAGAAAGCGCACCCATATGGCCATCGCGACAGGGACGGCAGCGGCCAATTTTGTGATCGTGTCAAGCGCAGAAAAACACAGCACCGCCACCACGATGAAGAAAATGCCCTGGAACGGATGGTGGGCCGGATGGGACGCAGCCCCCCTCACCATCGGTCACCCAAGGTGCAACGCAAATCATCAGGTTGTACTTCAATCGCTTGCGCGGCACAGTGAGTCATGCGTTAAATCATAGCAGTCCGTGCTGACCCAATTGCCCCTGATTCTTACCGGGGATCCGGCAAATCTTCGGTCAACTGTGCCGCCACCGTCATGCCAGCATCGTGAAGGCTTTGCAAAAAAAATCGTCCGTACCAAAGTTGCCGGACTTGAGCGTCAAGTGCAGCCCCTCATGTGACGTGACCTCGGTTTGAGCATGGCACCAAGGGACACCGGGGTCAATTTGTGGCCCAATTCTCATTTGTGTGATGGCCAAGGCTTGCACGCAGGCCCCCGAGGTTTCGCCGCCGGCCAGCACCAACTGGCGCACACCCAAATCCACCAGGCCACGCGCAATCGCAGCCAGAGTGCGTTCTACCAATGCGCCGGCCATTTCCACACCCAACATTCCCTGCACAGATTTGACGGCCGTTGCGTCGGCCGACGAATAAATGAGCACTGGCCCTTTCGCTAACAGGGGCTCAGCCCAGGCCAACGCATCGGCCACCACATTGACGCCGGTAGATTCTTGGGTGGCAATCTGCAAGGGATCAATCCCTAATGCGGGAAGACCCGCCTGGATGAATGCCATCACTTGCCGATTGGTCGCCAGCGAACAGCTACCCGACACCACAGCTTTCAGACCAGTGGCGGCGGGCAAGGCGCTGGCCGCGCGGGAGGGCACAATGCCAAAATTGGCGGGCAGGCCAATCGCAACGCCTGAGCCTGCCGTCACCAACGGCATATCTTTAAGCGCTGGTCCCAAGCGTATCAGGTTGTCGTTGGAAATCGCATCAACCACTGCCACATTCACGCCTTGGGCCCGCAGTTGCTCAATGCGCGCACGAATGACCGCCTCGCCCTGTGCCACTACCTTGTAGTCAATCAAGCCGACCTTGCGGCAGCATTGAGCTTGCAACACGCGCACCAAGTTGGCATCGGTCATGGGTGTGAGCGGGTGATTCTGCATTCCGCTTTCATTGAGCAGAACGTCACCGACAAACAAATGACCCTTGAAAACGGTGCGCTGGTTGTCCGGAAATGCCGGCGTGGCGATGGTGAAGTCGCTGCCTGGCAGGTCGGCCAGTGCGTCCATCAAGGCCTCGGTCACCGGACCAATATTGCCGTGTACTGTGCTGTCAAAAGTGGAGCAATACTTGAAATAGATTTGCTCCGCACCCTGGGTCTGCAGCCAGTGAAGTGCTGCCAGTGACTGAGCAATGGCCTCCTCTTTGGGAAGCGTGCGCGACTTGAGTGCGATCACCACGGCATCCGTATCGGCGTCCAGCGGCTGCGCTGGCGTACCCATCGCCTGCACCACCCGCATACCGGAGCGCACCAAGTTGTTGGCCAGATCGGTTGCGCCGGTAAAGTCATCAGCAATGCAACCAAGCCTCATGACAGCACCTTCTGTTGGACCGCCACACGTTGCGCCAGATCACGCATTAGCAGGGGTGGGCTAGCCAGTACGGAGCAAGGCAACTCCTCCTGCAGCAGATCCCGCAAATGCGCCAATGACGCCTGAGCTAAAACGATCACGTCAACTGAGGGTGCCAACTCGGCCGCCGACAGTCGCACCAGCTGGTCATGGCGTGTACGATCTCCAGCCATCAGCGCTGCATACGCGTCAGCATTGACCATTGGGTGAACGCTAACCGACATGCCCTGCTCGGCAGCGTGTGACTGCAACAGCGCAGTGCTGGGTCCAACCGTACTGCTCGCTGTGCAAAGCAAGCCAATTCGCCGACCTTCGCGCACGGCTTGCGCCGCCATGGGGTCATCGATTTTGAGCACGGGTTGACGAACCAGTCGACGCGCGATGTCCACTGCTGGCGAGGTCGAGGAACAGGTCACAACGATCAAGTCAGGCTGCGCGTCCGACGCGAGTAAGATTTGTTCGACAACGCGGCGGTATACCGGCTCCTGCGCTCCGCCGTGCAGCAGGTCCTTGAGCAAACTCTCGTTCAAGATGTGAAAGCACTCGACATCTGGCATCTCTGTGCGCATCAGCTGTCGAAAAGTGTCAGAGAGAAATCCGACCGTGTGGATAAAAGCAATCTTTGTCGTCATTGAAACGCTCCAAAAAATGGGTTATTTTGATCAGCACTGGCCGACAGTAAAGGACTATCCGAGATGTGCGTCGTCGCCCCAGCTCTCGATTGACCACTGATCGCCATCAATACCGATCCAGTTGATTCCGGCATTGGGAATCGGATAGTCACGAGGGGCCTCAAGCGGCAGCTGACGAGCCCGTCGGTAGATGACATCCAGCGCCCCGCCATGAGTCACGACCACAATGGTTTGCCCCTCATGCTCCTGCACCAGGTGTTCAATACAGTCCAATACACGCATCTGGTGTTGTCGACGGCTTTCCCCACCGCCCGGCGATGCGAAATCTGGATCGTGGCTTTCAATTGCCCGGGCGTCTTCTTCATATTGGAGGGAGATCTCCTCAAGGGTCATCCCTTCGCAGCGTCCAAAATGCCGTTCTCGTAAGGCCTGCAAAAGAATGATTGGCAAATGCAAAGCCTCAGAAATGGGCTGCGCCGTTTGGCGGGCACGCAACAAGTCACTGCTGTACAACGCCGTCGCGGTCGAGCCAACAAAATGGCACCCCACTGCCCTCGCTTGTGCCTCACCCGTGGCGTTAAGTGCCAGGTCCATTTGACCTTGCAAACGCAGCTCAATATTCCAGTCCGTCTCACCGTGGCGAACAAAACATATACGTGTCATTTTTATCGCCGTAAATTAGCGTTACATAATAATAGAGCGAAGCTAGTGGATTGACTTTTTTGGAAACGATCAAACAACCACCGACTTCGATTCAACGTCTTTTCGCATAGGTTCAAATCATCTTGTAACTCAAGATCAAGTTGACAGAAAAACAATTGATCCTACTTAATCACCCAAGTTGTCACGCCAGGAACAAAGGTAACCAACATCAGAACGAATAACATGACGCCAACAAAAGGTAGGGCAGCAACACTCAAACGCGACAATGAAACTTTTGAGATGTTACTGGCCACATAAAGAGCCGTACCCACAGGTGGCGTCAACAAACCGATCGTCAGGTTCATTACCATCATGAGGCCAAACTGGGTAAGATTGACATCCAAGGAAATGGCAACAGGTACAAGAACAGGAACCAAAATAATAATTGCCGGACCAAGGTCCATGAATATGCCAACGACTAGCAAGAGAAGATTGATCATGAGCAATATGGCATATTTATTATCAGAAATACTCAAGATGGTTTCACTGATTTGCTGTGGAATTTGCTCACTTGCCAAAATCCAACCAAACAAGGAAGCCGTGGCAATCAGAAAACTGATCACCGCCGTGTTGCTCACCGAGCTACTGAAGATCTCCGGAAAATCGCTCCACGCCAGTTCCTTGTAAACAAATTTACCAATGAAAATCGCATAGACAGCTGCAACAACACCGCCTTCGGTTGGTGTAAAGACACCCATGCGAATTCCAACAATAATGATGATTGGAAGCAACAAAGCCCATACCGAATCTTTGATACATGTCCATCTTTGAGCGCGGGTCATTATTGGCTCAGCTGGGTAGTTTCGTTTTATTGCGTGGAAGTGAGAAACCACCATAAAACCCGCCGCTATTAATATTCCCGGCAAAAATCCAGCCATGAACAAGTCGCCAATTGATGTGCCTGAAGCTACGCCATAAAGGATCATGGCAATACTGGGCGGAATAATAAGGCCAATACTTCCTGACGCAGCGACCAGCGCAGCTGAAAATGGAAGCTCATACCCTCTTTTTTTCATCTCAGGAACCATCAGTGTGCCAATAGCCGCTGTATCTGCTACCCCGGAACCGGAGATGCCACCCATGATCACACCAGATATGGACACCACGTGGGCCAAGCTGCCGCGGAGCCCACCCACCAGCGCGAGTGCAAAATTGATGATCCGACTGGTGATGCCGCCTTTCTCCATGACTGAACCAGCAAGCATGAAAAACGGGATCGCCATCAAAGGAAAAGAGTCCACTCCGGCAAACATTCGTTGAATAACGACCTGCATCGGGTAATCTGCTACAAAGAACATCGCAGCCAGAGAAGAGATGCCCAAAACAAAGGAAATGGGAACGCCAACCAATACAAGAACGACGAATACACTGAACAAAACTAAGGTCATGGCATCAGCGTCTGACTAAGACGTCCTCATAAAAATTCTTTATTAAATACGCAAAAATCAAAATTCCAGCAAGAGGCAAGACCACATAGACGTAATTCATGGGTATTTCCAGGGCTGAACTTGCCTGTCGAGAGCCGCGTGCAACAAATTTAAAGCCGCCATAAATCAATACAGAAGTGAAAATCATCATTGATAAGTAACTTATCGATAGCAAAATCTTTTGTGGAAAAATAGGCAAGCTCTTCAGAATCAAATCCAAACTGACGTGCTGTCTGTTTCTGACAGCCATTGCTGCACCTAGAAATGTCATCCATACAAATATGTAACGTCCAGCCTCTTCAGACCAGGAAAGTGAATTTGAAAATGCGTATCTCGCAACAACTTGGGTAAAAATTATTGTCACCATGGCCAACATTAGCAAGAAGCATACTGTTCTTAAAATAGCATAGAATCTTTTTTCCAATTATTTCTCCTTGACAAGTAAATAAAATTGACATCATCCGAATTAATCAAAATGATGTCAATTGTTTTTGTGAAAAACTATAGTTACTTGCCGACTTCGATAATTTTGTTGTAAAGATCAATACCGTATTTTTCTGCGAACTGCTTATGAACCGTGCGAGCCTGTTTTGCCCATTCTGTTGTATCGGGCTTGGTGACTTTCATGCCTTTTGCCTGTAAGTCTTTCAACAAGCCGTCAGATTTTTCAGAGACAAGTTTGTTCTCATATTGAGTTGCCTCCGCAGCAGCCTCTTTAACCGCCTTCTGTTGGTCGGCACTCAATTTCAACCAGGCTTTATTGCTCATTGCAATGAGAACATACTCATATTTATGATTTGTCATGGCAATATATTTTTGCACTTCATATATTTTTCCAGCATGAATAAATGGGACTGGATTTTCTTGTGCTTCAATCACATTTTGCTGCAATCCTGTATATACCTCACCCCATGCCATGGGTGTAGGATTGGTGCCCATGGCTTTCCAGGCCGCGATGATAGGGGGAATTTCAGGAACTCGGATCTTTAGTCCTTTGATATCACTCAATGAATTAATCGGTTTGTTGGTTGTCAATTGACGAGGACCTCGTTCCCAGAAAGCCAGACCTCGTATGTCAGAACTTTTAAGCAATTTATCCAGAAGTTCGTCACCGATAGGACCATACATGACTTTACGCAGGTGTGTCTCGTCCTTGAACAAGTACGGTAATTCCATAATTTGAATTGAGGGTTCAAAATTTCCAAGAACACCTGCAATCAAAGCAAAATCGACTGAACCGATTTGCATACCCTCAGCCATATCACGGTCGTTGCCAATCGTCGAGTTAGGAAATACCTTGATTTGTACGCCACCTTTTGTTTTGGCATCAACCAGTTCAGCAAACTTGATCGCTCCGAGTTGCCATAAATCGGACTCATTTTGAACGTGTCCCAATTTCATCACGATTGGTTTTTTGGCCGGTTCAGCGGCAAACGCAGTGCAAGCAAAAGCCAGACCGACAATTAAAGACAAAGCAAACTTTTTCATAACTTCTCCAATTAAATTAATTATTCAACACAAACAAACGCAAAATTATCACAATATCTATATATTCTCCTTATGGCAAATAATATTCATCGATTTGGATATGAATTTGGAAAAGGTAAATAACATTAAATTTCAATCATTACTTTGACGACGTGTTCCTTTTTCTGACTTAAGACATCAAGGCCTTCCTGCGTATGCTCAAGATCCATCGTCTGCGTAATGAAGTCCATCAAATCGAGGCCGTTATTGATCATGTCCGCAGCCTCCTTGAAATCTTTCGTTTCATAGGTCATCGCGCCGTACATGGTGAGTTCGTTAATGACGATCTGATAAGAATAGAAAGGTATTTTTTCGGTAATCATGGCAATAATTCCGATTTCGCCACGTTTTCTGACACATGCGGTCGCTTGGTCAACAATATTATTTGCACCAGCGGCAATCAGCGCGAGATCGGCGCCTCGGCCATTAGTCAGTTTTTTGACGGCTTCCACCACATCTGATTCAAGAGGATTGATAGCAAGGGTTGCACCATGTTTGAGGGCCATCTCACGGTTGAATTCAGCCGTGTCGGTACAGACAACGTGTTTGTAGCCCATTTGCTTGGCAACAACCAAGGTAAGCAGACCGATGGTTCCAGAACCCAGGATAACCAGGCAGTCCTTTTCCTGGACGGTCGATTTTCTCAATGCACGCACGGCCACGGCAAGCGGCTCTATCATGGTGCCCATTTTGTAGCTCACCTCGTCATTCAATTTGTGTATGGTGACCTCAGGTGCATTGAAATACTCTACAAAAACACCGATCCACTTTGCAGTTCCAGGAACAACCTTGGTACTGCATAAATTCACGAGACCTTGTTTGCAGTATTCGCATACGCCACAACCAAATTGCGGTTCAACCGTGACACGATCACCGATCTTGACTGTTTTGACATTCTTGCCGATCTCAACGACATCGCCAGCAACCTCGTGCCCAAGGATGGCCGGCGGTTTACGGAACGCGTGGGTTCCTCTGAAAAGGTGCAGGTCTGAGCCGCAAACCCCAACGGTTTTTACTTTGATCAAAACCTCATCATCTTTGATGACGGGTCGATCGACCTGCTGAATGGAAACCTTTTCAAGATCAGTAACGAGTGCTGCTTTCATGGCATTTTTTCCTATATAAATTAAATTTGAATATTTGAACTGGACACGTGGTTTACGCCGGTCAATTCATATCTTTTGATCGATCATGATTTGATTTCATGATTTGCATCCTTGCTAGAGTTAATCGCTGGTCAACTAAATTAGGTATTGCCATGGAGCGCTTTTACAAAATAAGACTCGTCGCCCATTTGTCCGCCCTTCAAGGCAATTTCCAATCTATCGAGGTGCTTTTGTTTTGAAATGACCCGGCATAGTGGCGCACCTGGCGCAAGGCGGGCTTCAATCGCAAGGGCGTCGGGTGCAAGTACGCGGGTAATCTGGCTTGACGTGTCACCCCCGGACAACAACAGGCGGCGCAACGGCGTTGCGAGCAGGATGGCCTTGACGATCAGTCCGAGTCGCATGCCAAGCAGGCGACCGCCGCCGTGTTTTGCTTCTTCTCTTAACTTTCCGAGCGACATGAGTGAGCCAATCATGGCTTCGATGCGGAGATCTTGTGGACCACGAGCAGTATGCAGCATGACGCTGTTACCTTGCTGAAGCTGTTCTACAACGGCCGAAACCAAGCTGGATGCGGCTGACTCCCAACGTACTTCATCGACGAGCTCGCACGCATCAATCGGCATGTCGATGAAGCCGGCGGCGATGGCCTTCTCAATTTGAAGCGCACTGAGCGAAGATGCGCTACCCGAGATGGCCAGCACTCTGTCGACGCCAGCGAATGAATCATATTTTGGCGCTGGCAGTGTTTCCTGGCTACGTTCACGCCACCACTGCGTGAGCGCGTACTCAACACCGGAGGAGCCGACGACAAAGGCTGTTCCCAGCCTGGTCGCATGTGCGTCAAGCAGCCTGCCCACTTCAGTCATATGCTCGTGGGTCAAACCGTCAAAAAGCACTGCGTCAGGCTGTGCGCCGGCTAGTGCCGCCCACCCCTCATCCATTGCAGCGCGCTCCTTTGCGAAGTTCGAAACCACAAACTTGTCTATGGTCAGACTGGTTTGACGGCCCAGAAATTGCGTCAGATCGCTCTCGTCTATCGGCGTGACGGGATGCACGCTCATGATGGGGTGTTTGTCAATCCGATACGTCAAGCCATCGGTCCCCGATCTTGCGAACAGGTTTCCAAAAAGGCAGTACCTGGCAAGCGCAGGAGTGCCGGCCACGATCGGTATAAGCGCCGGGCCAAAAATCCTGCGCCCAATTTCCATGACCCGACCGATACTGCCAATGAACGGCGAACTGTCAAACGTGGAACAGACCTTGTAATGCACGATGGGTGCCTTGAGATCTGCCAGTGACTGGAGGATCGACGGCAACGTTGCGTCCATTTCTGAGGGCGACATGCCACGGCTGTCACCAGCGATCCCAATGGCATCAAACGCATCGAGTTCCTGTAGCGTATCTGCTGTCGGTGTGTTCAAAAACAGCGCGCAACGAAGGCCCGCAAAGGCTAGCACTTCGAGCGCATCAGTAGAGCCAGTGAAGTCGTCGCCATAGAAGGCGAGGCGGAGCGACTTCTTCATACAGTTTTCCGTCATGATCAGGCGCGGCTGAACTTGGTGAGTGCGTTTTGAAGGGCCGGGTGTGTCTGCGCGAACGCGTCCAGGCTGACGCCAGCTACAGCAGCTTCCCAACCCTCACGCATGCTCAAAACACCTGCGGCGATGCCATCCGGGTGACCCAGGATGCCACCACCCGCGAGATGCATCAGATCCGTCGAACCGAGATTGGCATAAAGATCCGGCGCCTGCGAGGCCCACTGTCCCGACGAAAATACCGGCATCAGGGGCTTGACACCCGCAAAAGGAGCCAGGCAAGACTTCGCAGACGCGAGGACCGAATCGTCTGACTCGCTGAACTTGCCGCGAATACCATTCACGTGAAGATGGTCCACACCCACCAGACGCCAAATTTTTTGATAGGCAGCGAATGAAAATCCTAGGTTCGGATGACGCGAGAACGCGCCCCAGCCGTTTCGATGGCCGTGAATTGGAAGCTCGGTATGTTTGCGCAGATACTCTACGCCAGCAAAGCCAACCCAATTCGCGCTCACCATGACGCAGGTGCCTCCAGCAGCCAGCACCGCATCGTGGCGACGCAACATCTCGTCGATGCCGCCCGAGATATTAAAGGCATACATCGGCATGCGCCCGAGTCGGTCAGCGTGCCGCTTCAATACAGCCATGACAGCGTGGAGCCGCTCGTCAAAAGGAGCGTACGGCGGATCGGCAAGCAGTTCGTCATCCTTGATGAAGTCGATATCGGCCGCACACAAGGCATCGACCATCTCGGCTGTCTCGGCCGCTGATAGCCCAATGCTTGGCTTGATGATGGTGCCAATAAATGGTCGACCGTGGATCCCTGCTTTTTCTCTTGTACCTTCAATCCCGAATTTTGGCCCCGGGAATTGGCTTGCGTAGGTCGAAGGCATGTCGATATCGAGTAGCTTCAGGCCCGTGATTTCACCTAACTCAAAGAGATTACCGGCAACTGTGGCCAGCAGCGTGGGAATATTGGGACCGACGTTCGAGATGGGAAATGCGATTTCGATCTCTGCGCGATGGTAGATACCCTTGTACTCCCGTCGCTCGGAAAATGCACTGCGCAGTGACGGCTCAAGCGCAGGAGGTTGCGTATCGATGCGCGTGACACGAGCACGAGAACGTTCTTTGAGCGCATCGGTTTCGCCAGGCAGAGACATGAAGGTTCCGCTCGATTGCTCACCCGCAATGATGTCGGCCGCCTTTTCGGTAGGCACAGAACTTTCAATGAGGTAGCGCGCCGTGAATTCGGGGCGGCAAGAGCTTTGCTTAGACATTCTTTAACACTACTATGTGTGTGATATTTTCGAATTAGAAATTTTTAAGAAGGACGCATTGTTTTGTCTTTTGTCCCTTCTATGTTTCGAATAATATGGTCCACCATCCAATTAATCAATCGATATGAATTCTTTAATTTATGCAAAAAACTCACAATAAGCCAGGGAAAACCCTAGCCTTGTTGATGCGCCTTTGCCATGAGTTCGTGTTGAACCAAATAACAAATCATGAAGATACCGAAACCCTCACTCAATGCACTACGCGCCTTCGAGGCAACTGCCCGACTTCGCAGCTTTACTGATGCGGCAAATGAGCTGTCAGTCACTCACGGGGCCGTGAGCCGACATGTACGGTCGCTGGAAGAGACGCTCGGAATCCAGTTGCTACACCGCAATGCACATGCCACCGAGCCAACGCCGCAAGGCTTTCGACTTGCCGAAGGCTTGACTTCTGCTTTTAAACAAATACAAACCAGCATCGAACAATTGATGTCTGGACCCGTGACACTTTCATGTTCAGAGTCGATCATGATGTACTGGCTGATTCCACGAATTGCGCAGTTCCGGCAGCTGAATCCGATGGTGGATCTTCGCGTCAACATGAGTTCAAGCCTGGAG
Source organism: Rhodoferax sp. (assembly GCF_030653815.1). Taxonomy (GTDB): domain Bacteria; phylum Pseudomonadota; class Gammaproteobacteria; order Burkholderiales; family Burkholderiaceae_C; genus Rhodoferax. Next base: position 40,568 of record NZ_JAURYQ010000031.1, read on the forward strand.
GATTTTGCGCGTGAAAACATCAGCGTGGCGATTCGCCTCTCGACCAGAGAGCTTCCAAAAGAAGCCGTGAAGGTAGACGTTGTGGAAGAATGGATTGGGCCGGTTTGCACAGCCGAGTACATGCAATTAGCACGCCTTCAATCGGTTGACGACTTAAGTCGCACACGTTTGCTGGCAACCAAGACAAGGCCCCTGGCTTGGTCAGAATGGTATCGCACATCCGGTCATGCCAACAATCGGTTCAAGATTGCCGATTCATTTGAGCATTTCTACCTCATGATTCAGGCCGCAAAGTGTGGGCTCGGGGTCGCTAATGTTCCGCGAATGCTGGTACGCGACGACCTTAACGCAGGAACACTTGTTGCTCCCTTTGGGTTTGTACAAGGACCAAACAAAGTTTCGCTGTGGATCGCGGCCCATCAAAGCGCCAGACCCGAAACAATCGCCGTCGAAGACTGGTTGATCGCAGAACTCAGACGGGCAGAAAAGGATTAGTGACGATTGCCGCCCCTGCTGATGCCATGCTCAAAGGGCTTTCACTTTAAAACCCCGCCCCGGTGCTCACCACCCGGTGCGCCACCAGGTCCAGCGCGGGCTTGGTGTTGCCCTGTTTGTCAGTCCAGACCTTGGGGTTCAGGTGGCCGGCGGCGGCCAGTGAGTCGCCGTCGCGCAGCGCCAGCAAAACGCTGCAGGGCACCTCGTCAAAGGCAATCAGGTTGACCATCAGGGGCTCACCCTCGCTGCTCTGCGCGCGCACCCGCGCCACCACGTAGCTGCTGTCGCCCTTGCCCTGGCGCCGCTCCGGGTCACCGATCAGGCGGCCGGCAATCAATCCATCAATCATTCACACACTCCTGGGCTTTCATTACAGGCCTGCATGGTAGCTGCAGACGCAGGGGCACTTGCAGCGCTGGCTATAGTGCAGGCTTGTTTTCATCTTTTGGAGTGGTGTATGCGCGTGTGGCAACAGCCTGTTTCTGTGGCCGAACTGACCCGTATGAGCCTGGACACGGCGGTCAGTCATCTGGGGATCGAGTTTCTGGAAGTGGGCGACGATTTCATGACGGCCCGGGTGCCGGTGGATGCGCGTACCCGCCAACCCTTCGGCCTGCTGCACGGCGGTGTCAGCGTGGTGCTGGCCGAAACGCTGGGCTCAACGGCTGCCAACCTGGCCTGTCCTGCGGGTTACCGTGCCGTGGGCCTCGACATCAACGCCAACCACCTGCGCAGCAGCACCAGCGGCTGGGTCACCGGTACCACCCGCCCGGTGCACATCGGCCGCACCACCCAGGTCTGGCAGATCGACATGGTCAATGACGCCGGTGAACCGACCTGCGTGTCGCGCATCACCATGGCGGTGCTGGCACCGCGCTGAAGCGTTACGCCAGCGCAGCCGCCGCAATCACCTGCGCCACCGCAGCGGTGAGCTTTTTGGCATAGGGCACATGCAAAAACTCGTTGGGGCCGTGGGCGTTGCTCTTGGGGCCAAGCACACCGCAAACCATCATCTGCGCCTTGGGAAAGCCGGTGGACAGCATGTTCATGAGCGGAATGGTGCCGCCCTGGCCAATGTAGCCGCAGGGCGCGCCGAAATAGTCTTGTGAGGCGCGTTGCAGCGCCTGCTCGAACCAGGGCGCGGTGCCGGGTGCGTTCCAGCCGGTGGCACCGGCACCGCCTTCAAACGTGACCTTGGCCTGGTAGGGCGCATTGTCTTCCAGCAGGGTTTTGAGCTCGGCCACGGCGCTGGCCGCGTCAATCAGCGGCGGCAGGCGCAAGGACAGTTTGAAGGCGGTGTAAGGGCGCAGCACATTGCCGGCGTTCTTGAGTTCGGGCAGACCGTCGGCGCCGGTCACGCTCAAGGTCGGTGTCCAGGTGCGCGCCAGAAGGGCTTGCAAGGGGTCGCTGGTGGTGGGCAACATGGTCTGGCTGCTGCCGCCGCAATCGGCATGTGCCCAGGGGAAGCGCTTGAACAGTTCTTCACCCAGGATGGCCGCCGTGGCTTTGGCCTGGGCCAGCCGGTCTGCGGGCACCTCGCAATGGAAACTGGCGGGCAGCAAACGGCCGCTGGCGCTGTCTTCCAACCGGTCCAGCAGATGGCGCAGGATGCGAAAACTCGACGGCACCAGGCCGCTGGCATCGCCCGAATGCACGCCCTCAGTCAGCACCTCGACCCTGAGCGTGCCGCTGGCCATGCCGCGCAGGCTGTTGGTCATCCACAGCTGATCGTAATTGCCGGCGCCCGAGTCCAGGCAAATCACCAGACCCACATCGCCCAGGCGCTTGCGCAGCGTGTCGATGTAAGGCAGCAGGTCGTACGAGCCGCTTTCTTCGCAGGTTTCCACCAGGCCGACGATGCGCGGGTGCGCGGTCTGCTGGGTTTTGAGCGCCTGAATGGCGGTGATGGCCGCGTAAATGGCGTAACCGTCATCGGCACCGCCGCGGCCATAGAGCTTGCCGTCTTCATACTTGGGCGTCCACGGTCCCAGGTCAGAGCGCCAGCCGGTGAATTCGGGCTGCTTGTCGAGGTGGCCGTACATCAGCACGGTCTGATCAGACACCGCCTGGTTGCTGTTGCCGGTAGAAGCAGCCACTTCAAAAAACAGCACCGGTGTGCGCCCGGGCAAACGGATGATCTCCAATGTCAGGCCCGCCACTTTCTGCGCCTGCACCCACTCGAAGGCGTTCTGCACCACTTTCTCAATCAGGCCATGCTGCGCCCAGTCGGCATCGAACATGGGGGATTTGGCGGGAATGGCGATGTAGTTCGTGAGTTGCCTGACCAGGTCAGCGTCCCAGGCCTGGCTGACCTGACTCAAAGCCTGGCTGGCGTTCAGAAGCGATGGGGCGATGCGTGCGTTCATGAAAAGTCCTTGCGTGGTGCGTCAACCTGAGGGGCAGATCATGCCACGACTCGATATTGACAGGCTCTGTCACCCCGCAACTCAGAGACAATGGTTGATGGACACCCCAGGAGATTCATTGTGAACCCATCCCTCGACATGCTCAACCGCCAATTTGCCCTGCCGGGCGCGCTGCATTTTGTCAATGGCAGCGGCGACTTGGCCGTAGCCGAAATCCAGACACCACTGGCCAGCGCGCGTGTGGCGCTGCAGGGGGCGCACCTGCTGGCCTGGCAACCCGCGGGGGCAACACCCGTGATCTGGTTGTCACAAGCGGCCATGTTTGCGCCGGGTACACCCGTGCGTGGTGGTGTGCCAGTGTGCTGGCCCTGGTTTGGCGCGCGTGACGGCCTGCCAGCGCATGGTTTTGTGCGCACCCGCATGTGGCAGGTGCGCGCGGCGTCGACGGATGAAACCGGGCAGGTGGTGCTGCGCCTGGGCCTGCAGGACGATGCCGACACGCGTGCGCTGTGGGACCATGCGTTTGACCTGGAACTGGTGCTGACCGTCGGCACCACCCTGGGCATGACGCTCATCAGCCGCAACACCGGGGACCAGCCCTTCACCCTGACCGATGCGCTGCACACCTACTTTTGCGTGGCTGACATTGAGCGGACCACGGTGCAGGGCCTGGACGGCTGCGATTACCTCGACAAGGTGCAGAACTTTGCCTGGGCCCGGCAATCAGGCCCGGTTGAATTCGCCGACGAGACCGACCGTATTTACGTCGACACCACGGCTGATTGCCTGATCGAAGACCAGGTGCAACGGCGCAGCATTCGGGTGAGTAAACGCGGCAGCAGTTCCACCGTGGTCTGGAACCCGTGGCGCGACAAAGTGTTTGCCGACATGGCCGCGGGCGAGTACCAGCAGATGCTGTGCGTGGAAACCTGCAACGCCGGGCCCGACCAGGTCAACCTGACCCCGGGCCAGTCACATGTGCTGACCGCCCACATTTCTTTGTAGGAGGCCCGCCTCGGGCCGATGGATGTCTGTTGCAACTCAGGCGCTTTTGAGCGCCGGGTAGTCGGTGTAACCCTTGGCACCACCGCCGTACCAGGTGCTGCGGTCGCTTTCCACCAGGACCTTGCCCTTGCGCAGGCGCTCGACGAGGTCGGGGTTGCCAATGAAGGGGCGGCCAAAGGCCACCAGATCGGCGCCATCCCCCAGGGCTTGTTGTGCCAGGTTTTTGTCCAGGCCATTGTTGACCATCCAGGCGCCCTTGCCCGCAGCCGCACGGTAGGCACGGCGCAGGCCGGTGTAGTCAAACGGGCGCTCAGGCAGTTCACGCGGGCCGCCGGTCGCGCCTTCGATGACGTGGATATAAGCCAGACCAAAAGCGGCCAGTTCGCGCACCACGTAGTCAAACAGCGGTTGCGGGTCGGGGTCGAAGGCGTCGTTGGCGGGAGTCACGGGCGACAGGCGGATACCCACCTTGCCAGGCCCCACAGCACTGGTCACGGCCTGCACCACTTCGAGCAAAAACCGGGCGCGGTTTTCGATGCTGCCGCCAAAGTCATCGCGGCGCTGGTTGGAGCCGCTTTTGAGAAACTGGTCGATCAAATAACCATTGGCGGCATGGATTTCAACGCCGTCAAAGCCGGCAGTCTGCACCGCATTGCGCGCAGCCGCCACGTAGGTGTGCACGATGTCGGGCAGTTCGTAAGCTTGCAGCGCACGCGGCGCCGAGGTGTCGACAAAGGCCGGTACACCGTCCTTGAGCAGCACGGTTTTGGTGTTGGCGGTGATGGCCGAGGGTGCCACTGGCGCACCACCGTGAGGCTGCAGGCTGGTGTGCGAGACACGGCCCACATGCCAGAGCTGACAGACGATTTTGCCGCCGGCGGCGTGCACGCTGCGCGTCACGTCTTTCCAGGCCTCGACCTGTTCCTCGGCATACAAACCGGGCACGTCGGCGTAGCCCTGGCCTTGCTGGCTGATGGCGGTGGCCTCGGTGATGATGAGCCCGGCGCTGGCGCGCTGGGTGTAATACTGGACCATGAGGGCGTTGGGGGTGGCGTCAGGGGCGCGGTTACGCGTCAGCGGGGCCATGACGATGCGGTTGGCCAGCACCAAGTCCCCGGCATGCACGGGATCAAACAGGGTGGCGGTACGGTGAGGCATAGGAACTCCAGATTGATTTTGGCTACAAGCTGCAGTTTAAAGGCTGCTCACAAAAGCCTCGAATGACTGGACCGGCAGGGCCTGGCTAAACAGATAGCCCTGGAAGCGGCGACACCCCAAACCGGCCAGGTACTCCAGTTGCGCCGCGGTCTCGACCCCCTCGGCAATCACTTCCAGGCCCAGGCTGTCGGCCAGCGCGATGATCATTTTGGCAATGGCGGCATCGTCGGCGTCCACCAGAAGGTTGCGCACAAAGCCCTGGTCAATCTTGAGCTGGTCCAGCGGCAGGCGCTTGAGGCAGGACAGCGACGAATAACCCGTGCCGAAGTCGTCCAGTGAAAAGCCCACACCACTCGCCTTGAGCACTTTCATCTTGGCGACCACATCCTCGACGTTGCTGACCAGCAGGCTCTCGGTGAGTTCGAGCTTGAGCCGGTCCGCCCTGGCACCAGTGCGCGCCAACACCGCCAGCACCTGCTCGGCAAAGTCGCTCTGTTGGAACTGCAGTGCACTGACGTTCACGGCCACGGTCAGGTGCGCCAGCTCGGCCCGCTCGGCCCACAGCACCAGTTGCTGGCAGGCGGTCTCCAGCACCCACAGGCCCAGGGGCAGGATCAGGCCGGTTTCTTCCGCCAACGGAATGAATTCTGCGGGTGGCACCAGGCCCCGCCGCGGGTCCTGCCAGCGCAGCAACGCTTCCACACCGATGACGTGGCCGTCCTGGTCAACCTGAGCCTGGTAGTACAACAGGAACTGGTTCTGGCCAAGAGCGCCGCGCAGGCTGAGCTCCAGCGCGGCCCGGGCACTGACCTCGGCCTGCATTTGCGGATCGAAAAAGCGCAAGGTGTTGCGCCCTGCGGCCTTGGCCTGGTACATGGCCAACTCAACGCGCTGGATCAAGGTATCGGCACCGTCCTCGGGCGCACCAAACAGCGTGATGCCCATGCTGACGCTGCCCTGATAGGTCTGGTCCGGCAGGGGGTGGGGCTGGCGCAGCAAGTCCAGCAGTTTTTGGGCGATCAACTCGGCCTTGGCCGCCGCCAGCACCGGATCAGCGCCCAGATCTTCCAGCATGACCAAAAAGGTATCGCCGCCGAAGCGCGCGGCGGTGTCGCAGTCGCGGATATTTTCTGTCAAACGCTGTGCAATCTTCTGTAACAACAGGTCACCGACATCGTGGCCGACACTGTCATTGAGCAGTTTGAAATTGTCGAGGTCCAGGCAAAGGAGCGCGCCGCAACTCTCGTTACGTTGGCTGGCCGAAATGGCCTGGTGCAGGCGGTCCTGCATCAGGCGACGGTTGGGCAGATTGGTCAGCGGGTCAAAGAACGCGAGCCGGACGATCTTGCCCTCGGCCTCCTTGCGCTGGCTGATGTCGGTCAGCGTGCCGACGAAATGCGTGACTTCCCCCTGCGCATCGCGCACGGCATTGATGATGACCCAGTCAGCATAGATTTCACCGTTTTTTCGCTTGTTCCAGACTTCCGCCTGCCACGACCCCACGGTGTGCAGCGACTGCCACATCGCAGCCCAGAACTCTGCTGGATGCCGATCCGAACTCAGCAGCCTGGGCGACTGGCCCACCGCTTCGGCCTCGGTGTAGCCCGTGGTCAGGGTGAATGAGGAATTGACACGAAGTATCACCCCCAGGCGGTCGGTGATCAGCATGCCTTGTTGTGAATCAAAGGCGGTGGCGGCAATGCGCAACTCATGCTCGGCCTTGGCCAAAGCGCTCATGTCGGTGTCCATGCAAAACATCACCGGCGCCCGGCCGTCAATCGAAACGACCGTATGGCTGGAATAAACCGGCACCAGGTGGCCCTGTTTGTGGCGCAAATTCATGCGGCTGGGCGGGATGCCCTGGCCGTTTTCGAACATCCAGCGCACCGCGCCCTCCACCTGGGTGCGCACGTCATGTGGAATGATCAGGTCGAGCAGGTTGCCGCCCATGGCCTCGGCGGCGCTGTAGCCATAAATGTGCTCTGAGGCGCGGTTCCAATAGACCACGGTGCCATCGGCCAGGTAGCCCTGGATGGACATGGCGTCGGCGTCTTCGAACAGCTTTTGAAAACGCAATTCGGCAACTTCTCGGGCATCTGAGACGCCTTTCGGCAAGGACGGTAATGGCGTGCTTGACATGGATGGGTCCTGTTCCAAAAGCGTAGTATCGTTTAAATGGTCAAGTCCGGGCCTTAAACTCCGCGCATGATTCCAGGCCTCCAATCCGTCATCGCTTTCACCCTCGCGCAATTCCAGCGCCTCAAGGCCGTTGTCAGGCAATACCCCGTGCGGGCCGCTTTGGCCTTGCCGGCGCTGATGCTGCTTTACGTGCTGTTGCTGATTCCGTTCACACCCGGTATCAGCGACCTGCGCAAGGCCAAGGCAGAGGCGCCGTCGGTGCTACTGGCGCTGGACGGCAGCGTGCTGGCCGAATACAAACGCATCAACCGGCAGTGGGTCACGCTGGAGCACATTTCACCGAACGTGGTGAACGCCCTGATCGCCACCGAAGACCGCCGCTTTTACGAGCACCACGGCATTGACTTCAGGCGTCTGATGGGCGCCGCGCTCAGCACCCTGTCGGGTGACTTGCAGGGCGGCTCGACCCTGACCCAGCAGCTGGCACGCAACCTGTTCCCCGAAGAAATCGGCCGCGCCGCCACCGTGACACGCAAGCTCAAGGAAGCCATCACGGCGCTCAAGATCGAGGCGGTGTATTCCAAACGCGAGATCCTGGAAACCTACCTCAACACCGTGCCTTTTCTCTACAACGCCTTTGGCATTGAAATGGCAGCGCGCACCTACTTTGACACCTCGGCCGACCAGCTTGATGTGCTGCAAAGCGCCACCCTGATCGGCATGCTCAAGGGCACCAGTTATTACAACCCGGTACAAAACCCCGAGCGCGCCAAGCAGCGCCGCAACCTGGTGCTGGAGCAGATGGTCACAAACGGCAGCCTGGACCCGGCGCGCGTCAAAGCCCTGTCCAAACGGCCGCTCCGGCTGGACTTCGAACGCCAGGTTGAAGCCCCGGGTCCGGCGCCCCATGTGGCCCAGCACCTGCGCAAGTGGCTGATTGACTGGGCTGACCGCCGTGATTACGACCTGCAAACCGACGGCCTGAAAATCTACACCACCCTCGACGCCGGACTGCAAAAAGTGGCGACCCAAGCGGTCAATCGGCAACTCAACTACCTGCAGAATTTGGCCGACGGCCGGCGCAAGGCCGGGCAGGAACCCGCCGTGCTGCAGGCCGGCTTTCTGGCCATGGACCCGCGCGACGGCGCCGTGCGGGCCTGGGTGGGCAGCCGGGACTTCGCCCAGGAGCAGTTTGACCATGTGAGCCAGGCGCGGCGCCAGCCGGGCTCCACCTTCAAGCCTTTCGTTTATGGTGCGGCCTTCATGCAGGGCATGAGCCCGTCGGACACCTTCATGGACGAGCCGGTGGCGATCTCATCGCCGGGCAGTGACGTGTGGACTCCCAGCGATGCCACGCCACCGAGCTACCAACCCACCAGCCTGCGCAACGGCCTGGTGTATTCCAAGAACACCATCACCGCCCAGCTGATGCAACAAGTGGGGGCCAAGAGCGTGGGCGCTCTGGCCCAAGCCATGGGCGTGCGCCAGAGCAAGCTGGACCTGGTGCCCTCGCTGGCACTGGGCACCAGCCCGGTCACGCTGATCGAGATGGTCACCGCCTATGGCACGCTGGCCAACGGCGGCAGCTACTTTGCGCCCAAGTTGGTACTGCGTGTGGAAGACCGCAATGGCCAATTGCTGGAACAGTTTGTGTCGGTGGCCGAACGCGAACCGGCCATGCCCCGCACCCATGCACTGACCCTGGTGAACGTGATGCGCGGTGTGATTGACGAAGGCACGGGTTCAGCCATTCGTTACCGCTACGGCATCCAGGCCGACGTGGCCGGCAAAACCGGCACCACCCAGGACAACACTGACGGCTGGTTCATCATGATGAACCCGCAGCTGGTGGCGGGCGCCCGCGTTGGCTTCAACGACAACAGCGTCACCATGGGCTCCTGGGGTCAGGGTGCGCGCAGCGCCCTACCCATGGTGGGTGAGGTGTTTCAGCAGGCGTTTCGCAACCGTTGGCTGGACCGGCAAGCCGAATTCGACATTCCGCGACCCAAGCCGCCACCGCCGCCCGAGCCAACCGTGCAGGACGACCCGGTGACCGACCTTGTGAAGAACGCCTTGGACCGGCTCATTCAGTTGTTACAGGACTGAGAAAACGCCCCTGCAGGTAGCCGATGATGGCGCCGGACTCGAACAGCCATTGGCTTTGACCGTTGGCGTCGGTGATCTTGAGGCAGGGCACCTTGACGGTGCCGGCGCCCGTGAGCAGGTCATCCCGGTTTTGCGCGTCATGCTGCGCGTCGCGGCGTTCGATGGGCAAGGACAGGCGCCGCATTTCCTGGCGCACCTTGATGCAGAACGGGCAGGTGGTGAACTGGTACAGCACCAGGCTCTGGCACTGCTGGTTAACCATCTGTTGCAGCTCGGGCGCGCGAACCACGCCCTTGGGCCGGGTCACAAATTCCCACACCTGCATGAAGGGGCCGAGCACGATGCGCAGGGTTCTGAAAAAGCTTCTGATGATAAATTTCATCGGGTGATCATAAACGTCCGGAAATGCAAAAACTAGCCACGCCCCACGTAAGGCATTTGTGAGGCCATCACCGTGACCGACAGAATATTGGCTGACAGCGGCAGACTGGCCATGGTCATGAAGGTCTCCACCACCGCCGCGATGTCCATACAGGGCTCGGGCTTGATGCTGCCGTCGGCCTGGGGCACACCCTGTGTCATTTTGGCGGTCATGTCCGAGGTGACGTTGCCGATATCGATCTGCCCCACGGCAATGCCAAAAGCGCGCCCATCCAGCGCCGCGGCACGCGTCAGCCCGCTGATGGCGTGTTTGGTAGCGGCGTAGGCGATGGAACCGGGGCGCGGCACGTGGGCCGAGATGGAGCCGTTGTTGATGATGCGCCCGCCCTGAGGTTGCTGCTCCTGCATCAGCTTGAAGGCGTAAGACAGGGCATAAAAAGCGCCATTCAAATTGATGTCCACCGCGCGGCGCCAGTCGTCGCCCAACATGTCGCCGGGCAAGGTGAAGGGCAGCGAAATACCGGCGTTGTTGAACAGCAGGTCAAGCCGGCCAAAACGTTCTCGGATTTGCGCAAACAAGGCTTTGACATCGGACTCTTGACTCAAGTCGGCTGTGATGGCATGGCCGTTGCCGCTGTGCTCGCCCGCCAAGGCAATGGACGCCTGCAGCGCTTCAAGGCGGCGACCGACAAAAACCACTTGCCAACCGGCCTTGAGCAAAGCCAGTGCGCAAGCCCTGCCAATACCGGAACCAGCGCCGGTGACCAAAGCTATTTTTCTCATGAAGCCAGTACCTCGGGGTTGAATGAAATTTGCACTTTGAGTGACTGACGCTTGTCGAGCGCCAGCTCAAACGCTTCCACGGCCCGATCCAGCGGCAAGACGCTGGTGATCACGGGCTTGCCATTGACCAGGCCTTCATTCAAAAACTGAACGGCGGTGGCAAATTCAGCATGGAACCTGAGGGTGCCGCGCAGATCAATCTCCTTGGCAACAATCTGGTTCATGGGCAGGCTGATGTCGCCGCCCAGGCCCACCATGACCAGCACGCCGCGCGGCGCGATCACATCGAGCGCCGTGCGCAGCGCCGCCGGGCTGCCCGAGGCCTCGAAGACGGCATCAAACTGGCCTTTGTCCGCCTTGTATTTGTCCAGGCCGTCGGCCTGGGTCAGCAGGTTGATGGTCTCATTTGCGCCCATGCTGCGGGCGCATTGCAGCGGCAGGTCGGCAATGTCGACCGCCACAATACGCGCCGCACCGGCGCGGCGCAAGCCCCCGATCAGCAGTGAGCCGATGGAGCCGCAGCCGGTCACCAGCACTTGTTTGCCCAGCACACCACCGGCGCGCTGGATGGCGTGCAGACCCACCGACAAGGGCTCTGCCAACGCGGCCTCCGACAGGCTCAAATGGTCGGCAATCGGGTGCGCCTGGCTGACATCGATGACCAGCTTTTCGCTGAAGCCACCCTGTATGTGGGGAAAGGGCATGGCGCTGCCATAAAAGCGCATGTTCAGGCACTGGTTGTGTTGCCCCAATTGGCAAAAGCGGCAGTTGCCGCAGGGCCGCGAGGGCGAAATGGCAATGCGCTGGCCCGGCTTGAACGCCGTCACCCGGGTGCCCACGGCATCGACCGTGCCCGAGAATTCGTGGCCGAGTGCCATCGGCTGCTTGATGCGCACGGTGCCAAAACCACCGTCCTGATAATAGTGCAGATCCGAGCCGCAAATGCCGCCAAAGGCGACACGCACCAGAAGTTGCTGGTCACCCAGCGCGGGCAGCTCAGTCGTTTCGATGCGCAGGTCTTTCGCGGCATGGCAGACAACGGTTTTCATGGCGATGCTCTTTCAGTCAAAGTGAAGGTTTACAGGGTGGCGGTCACGCCGCCATCCACGTACAGGATGTGGCCGTTGACAAAACGCGAGGCGTCGCTGGCCAAAAACACCACGGCACCGCCCAGGTCTTCGACATCACCCCAGCGGCGGCTCGGTGTGCGCCCCACCAGCCAGGCGGTAAAGGCCGGGTCGGCCACCAGCTTCTCGGTCAGCTCGGTCTTGAAATAGCCCGGTCCCAGCCCATTGACGTTGATGCCGAATTGGCCCCAGTCGATGGCCATGCCTTTGGTCAGCATCTTGACCGCCCCTTTGCTGGCGGTGTAGGGCGCAATGCCGGGGCGACCCAGCTCGCTTTGCACCGAGCAGATATTGATGATCTTGCCCTGCCCGCGCGGGATCATTTTTTTGGCCACCGTCTTGCCCACGTAGTAAACGCTGTCAAGGTTGGTCTTCATCAAAGTGTGCCAGTCGTCGTCGGCAAATTCGTGCAGCGGGTTGCGGATTTGCATGCCGGCGTTGTTGACCAAAATGTCGATGGCACCGATGCTGCCCTCGATTGCATCGACCGCCTGGCTGACCACGCCAGCATCGGTGACATCAAACGCCTGGGCGCTCACGGTCAGGCCCTCGGCTTGCAGCGTCTGTGCCGCCAGCGCAAGCTTGTCCGGGTTGCGGCCGTTCAAAATGACATGGGCACCAGCCTGCCCCAGAGCCCTGGCCAGCGCCAGGCCGATGCCACCGGAAGAACCCGTGATGAGGGCGCGCCGGCCGGTGAGTTGAAAGGTATCGAGCAAGTTCATAAGCATCTCAGGTAGTTGATTAGTGCAGCGGACCCGGCACCATAAATCCGTGCCCACCGGCGGTGTCAGCAGCCCCCTTGAGTTCAGTCGCTGGGCAAGGCATAGTCATCGGCACTGAACACCGTATGAAACACCGTGCCATCAAACATATCGATCAGCGCCTTGGAAACTTCGCGGCTTTTGAGGCGAACCTCCGAGGCCAGGGCAATGTCGATCGACTCGCGCGAGGGGTAGCGCACCGACAACACCATGCCGAAGTGCGGGTCACTCACGTCACTCTCAACCTGGCGCAGCACACGCACTTCCTGCGCCCCGGGGAATCGCGTCCACAGCGGCACCAGCTCTTTGCGGATGTACTGGTTAAAGGCTTCTTCGAGTCCGGGCTTGACCTTGCCCTGAAAAAATGCACAGCGTATAAACATGAAATTCCTTGTGGTGCGGTGATAAATCAGGTCGGGTTTTTCAAAGCCTGCTGCCTCAGACCGGTCACAGCCTGGGCCACCAGTGCGTCGATGCTGGTGGCAATGTGAAGCGTCAGGATGTCGGTTTCATCAGGTGCTGGCAGCTCCAGGGTGCGGAGCTGGCTGTCCAGCAGTTCGGGGGGCATGTAGTGGCCGGTGCGCAGGGCCATGCGCTGGCGAATCAGTTCGGCGTCGCCGTCCAGAAAAATAAACACCACCTTGCCGGCCCGGGCGCGAATGCGGTCGCGGTAAACCCGCTTGAGCGCGGAGCACGCCACGATACGACCCTTTAGGTTTGGTGTGGCCTGCGCCAGATAGTCACCAATACGGTCCAGCCAGGGCCAGCGGTCGGCATCGGTCAGGGCCACGCCCGAGCGCATTTTGGCCACGCTCTCGGACAAATGCAGGTCGTCGCCGTCCGTCATGTCAAGCTGGAGCTGCCTTGCCACGGCGCTGGCCACGGTTGATTTGCCACAGCCCGAGACCCCCATCACCACCACGTGCAACGGGTCGGTCACGTCCGACCCGGGCTGGTCCAGGGTGTTCACGGACTCAGGCTCCGACTGTGCACTCGGGCACCGGGGAATGCAAGGGCAGACCGGCCGTACCCGCCTGCATGTTGGCAAAAGCCAGGTCGGCCATGGCCTGGCGTGTTTGCAAGGTGGCGCTGGCCATGTGCGGCGTCAGCACCACGTTGGGCAGCTTGCGCAGGGCCTCGGGCACCCGTGGCTCGTTGGCGAACACATCGAGCGCCGCACCGGCAATGGTGCCCGCCTCGAGCGCCCGGATCAGCGCCTCTTCGTCAACCACGCTGCCGCGCGCCACATTGATCAGGTACGACTTGGGGCCCAGGGCCGACAACACCTCGGCATTGATCAGGTGCCGGGTACCCGCCCCGCCCGGGGTGATCACCACCAGATAGTCCACCTGGGCCGCCAGTGCCTGTGCGGTCGGATAAAACGTGTAGCCAGATTCGGGCTTGCTGCTGCGTGCGGTGTAGGCAATCGACATGCCAAAACCACTGGCCCGGCGCGCGATGGCCTGGCCGATGCGGCCCAAACCGACAATACCGAGCCGCGCACCCGAGACCTTTTGCGCCAGCGCAATGGGACCATTCAGCCATTCACCGGCACGGACAAAACGGTCCGCCTGCGGGATGCGACGGCCAATCGACAAGACCAGGCCCATGGCGAGGTCGGCCACATCGTCGGTCAGCACATCGGGGGTGTGGGTCACTGCAATGCGGCAGGCGTTGGCCGCCTGCACATCCACCCCGTCGTAGCCGACACCAAAAACCGACACCACTTTGGCGTTGGGCAGTTGCGCCAAAAGCGCCCCGCTCACCACCGACTCACCCGAGGCAGCCACGCCCACAATGCGTGGCGCAAGCTTGGCAAAGACCGCCGGATCGGTTTCATGCGTGCGCTCGTGCACGGTGAAAACCTTTTGCAGCGCCTCTTGGTAGAGGGGGTGCAATTTGGCAACGGCCAAAATATCTGGCTTGATCAATTCGAATCTCCTGCACATGATTTATCCTGGACAGCGCTGTCCAAAATGTAGAAAAAAAAGCTGACCTGGCGGTTGACGCACTATCTTGTTTTGATAGATGATGTCGAGGTCGCTTTAGATTTTTTCGAATTTTCGGACAGCGCTATCCTAGTTCAATCTGATTTGTTTTTTCCTACGTATTAACCCTTGGCTTTCATGTCACTTCCGATCAAGAACCACCGCGCCTCCGGCCGCGTCACCCTGAGCGACGTGGCCCGCGCCGCAGGCGTGAGCCCAAGCACGGTGTCGCGCGCCTTGCGGGGTGAACGGGCGGTTGATCCGGCACTCATCGAACGCGTCGTGGCGGTGTCGGACAAGCTCGGTTACGTGCCCGACCCGGCAGCCCGCGCACTGGCCTCGCAGCGCAGCAACCATGTGGCGATCCTGATCCCCTTGCTGTCCAACACCTTGTTTGTGGACCTGCTCGACGCAGCCCAAAAAACCCTGCGCGCGGCCGGCTACCAAACGCTGATGGGTGTCACGCACTACGACAGCAGCGAAGAAGAGCAGTTGTTGCGCGAACAATTGCTGCACCGCCCCGCCGGTTTGCTGATCACCGGGCTGGACCAGAATCTGGCCACCCAAAAACTCATGGCACGCAGTCAGGTGCCCTGTGTCCACCTCATGGATTTGCCTGCCACGGCAGACTCCGAGACGCCCTACTGTGTCGGATTCAGGCAAATTGAAGCCGGCGCCAGCCTGACCAAGATGCTGTTGCAACAAGGCCGTCGCCGCATCGCCTTTGCCGCTGCCCAACTCGACCCGCGCGTGATGCAGCGCCTGTACGGCTGGCGTAGCGCCCTGCAGGAGGCGAACCTGTACGATCCGACCACCGAATGGCTGAACCCGGCCGCCTCCTCACTGGCTTTGGGCGGCATCATGTTTGAACAAATCATGCAGCAGCGCCCGGCGGTCGACGCGATCTTTTTTTGCAACGACGACCTGGCCCAAGGGGCCTTGCTGGCCGCCTTGCGCCTGGGCATTGCCGTGCCCCGGCAGGTGGCCATTGCCGGCTTCAACGACCTGACCGGCAGTGACCAGATGCTGCCGCCCCTGACCACCGTGCGCACCCCGCGGGCCCGGATCGGCGAATCTGCGGCCCACATGCTGTTGACCCTGATGCGGGGCGAAACTCCGAAAAAACCGCTGGTCGACCTGGGCTTTGAGATCATCCAGCGCCAGAGCAGCTGAACTGAAAACACATCAGAATCGGCCAAAGGTGGTTGACGTTGATCAGCAGGGTGCCCGTTGCACAACGCGGATTCAGCGGAGCGACACCCTGGAATTTGAGAGGGTCTCAAATCTAAACAAAACGGTGTTTCATTTCACTTGAATTCCTGTTCTATTTGATGTAGAGTCCGCGCCTATCAACAAGAATTGCAAGAAAACAAGCTTGCAAACTTCAAAACAGATGGAGCGAAACCCATGAAGCCCTTTATGAACCCCGACTTTCTGCTGCCAGACGACTGCGCCAGGCGCTTGTTCCATGACTACGCGGCTTCGATGCCGATCCTTGACTACCACTGTCACCTGCCACCCGCCGACATCGCCAGCAACGCCGGGTTCAAGAACATCGCCCACGCCTGGCTGGGGGGCGACCACTACAAGTGGCGCGCCATGCGCGCCAATGGTGTGCCCGAGGCCGACATCACCGGCCACGAACCGGACTACGCCACTTTTCTGGCCTGGGCCAGAACCGTGCCGCGCCTGGTGGGTAACCCGCTGTACCACTGGACGCACCTGGAGCTGCAGCGCTACTTCGGCATTCATGATGCCCTGTCGGAAAAAACCGCGCCGGCCATCTGGGAGGCTTGCAATGCCCAGATCACCCAACCCGAATTCGGCGCCCGCTCACTGCTGATGCGCATGAATGTGCGCGCTGTCGGCACCACCGACGACCCGGCGGACTCACTGGAGCACCATATGGCCTACGCCGCGGCGCGTCAAGCGGGCGAACCCGTGATGGTGCCCAGCTTCCGCCCCGACCGCGCGCTGGCCACCGACGACCTGGCGGTGTGGAAAACCTATATCGAGCGGCTGGGTGCTGCGGCCAATGTGTCGATTGGCTCTTACGCCGCGCTGATCACCGCCCTTGACACCCGCCACGCGGTGTTTCACAGCCTGGGTTGTCGTGCTTCTGACCATGGCCTGGCAGCACCCTTTGCCACGTTCGCCAGCCCGCAGGTACTCGATGCCATTTTTGCCAAACTGCTGGGCGGCACCGCCCTGAGTACCGCTGAGGCCGACGCCTACAAGACCGCTGTGCTATTGGATGTCGGGCGCATGAACGCCCAGCGCGGCTGGGCCATGCAGCTGCACCTGGCGGCGGTGCGCAACCTGAACTCGGCCATGTTTGCCAAGCTCGGCCCGGACACTGGCTATGACGCCGCCAATGACGAGCAAATTGCGGCCAAGCTCGCCGCCTTCATGAACGCGCTGCAAAGCGAGAACCTGCTACCCAAAACCATTTTGTATTCGCTGAATCCGAACGATCTTGAAGTGCTGGGCACGGTCATGGGCTGTTTCCAGGACGGCTCCAGCCCCGGCAAGATCCAGATGGGCTCAGCCTGGTGGTTCAACGACCACATCGAGGGCATGCGCCAGCAGATGCTGAGCCTGGGCAACCTTGGGCTGCTGTCGCGCTTTGTCGGCATGTTGACCGATTCGCGCAGTTTCTTGTCGTTCCCGCGCCATGAGTATTTCCGCCGGGTGTTGTGTGCGCTGGTGGGCGGCTGGATGGAAAACGGCGAGATCCCGCCCGATTTCGAGACCTTTGGTGGCATGGTGCAGGACATCAGCTACCGCAATGCCAAAAATTATTTCGCCATCCCCGGCGTGACCGACTGAGACCAAGGCGCCCAGCATGCAACTCTGCAACCAAAACCTGAACCAACTACCGGCCACGGTGCAACGGCCCCGCTATGACCGCAGCCAGGTGGTGCCCGCCATCGTGCATCTGGGCGTGGGCGCCTTCCACCGCGCGCATCAGGCCGTGATGACCGAGGCCGTGCTGGCCTCGGGCGACCTGGCCTGGGGCATTGTGGGGGCCGGTTTGATGACGTCCGGCACCAAGGACGCGCTGGCACCGCAAGACGGGCTGTACACGCTGGTCATTCGCTCCGAAGGCGCAGAACAACTTCAGGTGGTGGGCGCCATCACCGAACTGCTGGGGGGCGCGGCCGACCTCAGCCAGGTGCTGGCACGCATGTGCGCGCCCAGCACCCGCATCGTCAGCCTGACCGTCACCGAGAAAGGCTACTACCTGGATCCGGCCAGCGGCAAGCTGCAGTTGCAGGCCCCCGCCATCCAGGCCGACCTGGCCACACCAGGCGCGCCCAGAACCATTCTGGGCCTGATCGTGCAGGCGCTCAAGCACCGCAAGGCCAACGGCATCGCACCGTTCACGGTGCTGAGTTGTGACAACCTGCCCAGCAACGGCAAGACTGCCAAAGCGGCGGTGCTGGCCTTTGCCCGCGAAGTCGATGCAGAACTGGCGTCCTGGATCGAAGCCGGTGTGAGCTTCCCCTGCTCCATGGTGGACCGCATCACGCCGGCCACCACCGATGCCGACCGTGCCTATGTCAATGACCAACTCGGCATGCGGGACGCCTGGCCGATCGTGACCGAGGGTTTTGTGCAATGGGTGATTGAAGACAACTTCACCATGGGCCGGCCCGACTGGACTTTGGGTGGTGCGGTGTTCTCCAACGAGATCGAGGCCTGGGAGAACATGAAGCTGCGTTGCCTCAATGGCGCCCACTCCACGCTGGCTTACCTGGGCCAGCTCACCGGGCGCGAGACCGTCAATGAGGCCATGCAGTTGCCCTTGATCACGGGCATTCTGGACGCCTTGTGGGCGGAGGTGCTGCAAGTGCTGCACGCCCCGGCGGGTGTGGACCCGAGGGATTATGTCGAGCAACTGAAAAAGCGCTTTTGCAACCCGGCGCTCAAGCACCGCACGGCGCAGATTGCCATGGATGGCTCGCAGAAACTGCCGCAACGCCTGCTGGCCACGCTGCGCGAGCGCATGGCTGCGGGCCTGCCGTCCCCGGCCCTGGCCACCGCGATTGCCGCCTGGATGCACTTTGCCGTCAAAACCGCGCACACCCCGGGTGCGGTGCTCAATGACCCGCTGTCCGCCGACATCTTGGCGCAAGCCAGCGTCAGCAATGACAGCACTGCCATCATTGACAACTTGCTCGGCATTGACAAGATTTTTGGTTCTGACTTAAAAACCCACGACGGCTTCAAAGCGGAATTGCTGGACGCCTTGCGCCGCCTGGCAGCGCAACCGCAAGTAGCTGCGGCGTCGCAAATCGCCCTTTGACCCGCCCTCTTCACCACACATAACTCAGGAGTTCAAGCAATGAAAATGACTTTTCGCTGGTATGGCGAATCTGACCCCGTCAAGCTGGAATACATCCGCCAGATTCCCGGCATGTACGGCATTGTTTCTGCCATTTACGACGTGCCAGTGGGCGAGGTCTGGCCGCTGGACAAGCTGCAAGCCCTGCGCGCGCGCATCGAAGGCGTGGGCCTCAAGTTCGAGGTGGTCGAGAGCGTGCCGGTGCACGAAGACATCAAGCTGGGCAAACCCACGCGGGACCGCCTGATTGCCAACTTTCAGCAGAACATTCGCAACTGCGCCGCCGTGGGCGTGAAAGTGATCTGTTACAACTTCATGCCGGTGTTTGACTGGACCCGCACCGAGATGGCCAAGGAACTGCCCGACGGTTCCTTCACTCTGGCCTTTGATGCCCAGGCAGTGGCCGAGATCGACCCCGAAAAAGGCATCTCCCTGCCGGGCTGGGACGCCAGTTACAAACCCGAACAACTCAAGAGCCTGCTTGACGAGTACAAGGCCGTGGGTGAAAACAACTTGTGGGCGAACCTGGAATACTTTCTGAAAGCCATCATTCCGGTGGCCGAAGAAGCCGGCATCAAGATGGCGATGCACCCGGACGACCCGCCGCGCCCCATTTTTGGCCTGCCACGCATCGTGAAAAACCGTGACGACCTGGCGCGTCTGGTCAAGATTGTCGACTCCAAGGCCAACGGCATCACGCTGTGCTCGGGCTCGCTCGGCGCCGACCTGTGCAACAACATTCCGTCGCTGGTGCGCGAGTTCGGCGGCCAGGGGCGCATCCACTTTGGCCACCTGCGCAACGTCAAGGTCGAGGAAGACGGCACGTTTTACGAGTCCACCCATAACTCCTGCGACGGCTCGCTCGACATGGCCGAGATTGTCAAGGCTTACCATGACGTCGGCTTCGAGGGCTATGTGCGCCCCGACCACGGCCGCATGATCTGGGGAGAAACCGGCAAGCCCGGTTACGGTCTGTACGACCGCGCCCTGGGCGCGGTTTACCTCAACGGCCTGTGGGAGGCGGTCAGCAAATATGCGCCCGCTGCCGCCCCGGCGCCTCAGCCCGCCTGAACGCACCATGTTCCTGTCCCCAGAGTTCCCCGTTCGTCGGCTTTTCGGAGCCGCTATTTTTCCCTGTCCCTGTCAGTTTTTCAACCAAGTCAATTAAGGAGATCCTCATGACCTTTCGCAGAAGCCTTCTCGCCGCCGCAGTTGCCGTCGTAGCACTGTCGGCCAGTTTCACCGCCAGTGCCCAGAACGTGGTGCTCAAATCCTCCGACACCCACCCCGCGGGTTATCCCACCGTGGTGGCCGTGGAGAACATGGGCAAGAAGCTGGATGCCGCCACCAATGGTCGTATCAAGGTGCAAATGTTCCCCGGCGCCGTGCTGGGTGAAGAAAAAGCCGTGGTCGAGCAAGTGCAGATCGGTGCCATCCAGATGGCCCGCATCTCGCTGGGTGTGATCGGCCCCATCGTGCCCGAGGTCAACGTGTTCAACATGCCCTTCGTGTTCCGCGACATTCCCCACATGCGTGCGGTGATTGACGGCGCCGTGGGCCAGGAATTGCTGGACAAGGTCAGCAACAGCTCAGCCCGCATGGTCGGTCTGGCCTGGATGGACGGCGGTGCCCGCAGTCTGTACACCAAGAAAAAAGTGCAAACCCCGGCCGACCTCAAGGGCCTGAAGGTGCGCATGATGGGTAACCCGCTGTTTGTCGATACCATGAACGCCATGGGCGGCAACGGTATTTCCATGGGCTACGGCGAGGTGTTCAGTGCCTTGCAGACCGGGGTCATCGACGGCGCTGAAAACAATCCGCCGAGCCTGTACACCTCCAATCATTACACCGCCGGCACCAAGTATTACGCCCAGACCAACCACCTGATCATTCCGGAAATTCTGGTGATGTCCAAGGTGACCTGGGACAAGCTCTCGGACGCTGACAAGGCGCTGGTAAAAAAAGAAGCGCGTGCAGCCCAAATGGACCAACGCGTGTTGTGGGACAAGAGCGTGGCCGACTACTCTGCCAAGCTGAAAGCCGCCGGCATCGAGTTTGTGCCGGTCGACCAAAAGCTATTTTTTGATGCCACCGCCCCGGTGCGCGCCAAATACGGCGCCAATTTTGCTGATCTGATGAAGCGCATCGGCGACGTCAAGTAAATCGTTGCCCCAGCCAGGCCCGCGGCAGCCGCCGCAGGCCTGGTGAACCCTGTCAGGCATTGCCATGAAAAACAAAATACTGCGCTTCAACGACATCATTTATCTGACCTGCATCTGGACCTCGGGGCTCTCGGTGTTGGTCATGTCCTTGATCGTCCCGTGGGGCATTTTTACCCGTTACGTGCTGGGCACCGGTTCGCCTTGGCCCGAGCCTGTGGCCGTGATGCTGATGGTGGTGTTCACTTTTTTCGGTGCCTCGGCGGCCTACCGTGCCCGAGGCCATATTGCGGTCGCCATGGTGACCGAGCGCTTGCCGAAAAAGCTGCAAGGCCCGCTGGCCAGCGTGATTGACGTGCTGATGCTGATCGTGGCCTTGTTCACGCTGGTCTACGGCGCCAAGCTGTGTATCGAAACCATGAACCAGGTCATCGGGCAATTGCCCTGGATGCCGGTCGGCGTCACTTATTTACCGGTACCTTTGGGTGGTTTGACCACCCTGATTTTTGTACTGGAACACATATTTCTGGGTGAACAGAGCAAGCGGGCCGTGGTGACGTTTGACCACGAAAAGAAAGAAGAGGTGGTCTGATGGACGCTTTTGTATTACTCGGCTCGTTCATGCTGCTGATCCTGATGGGTATGCCGGTGGCCTACGCCATGGGCCTGTCGGCGCTGATCGGTGGCTGGTGGATCGACATCCCACCCGATGCCATCATGATTGCCATCGCCGGTGGCGTGAACAAGTTCTCCTTGTTGGCTATTCCGTTTTTTGTGCTGGCCGGTGCCATCATGGCCGAAGGCGGCATGGCGCGCCGGCTGGTCGCCTTTGCCGAGGTGCTGGTGGGCTTTGTGCGCGGCGGGCTGTCGCTGGTGAACATTCTGGCCTCGACCTTTTTCGGTGCCATTTCAGGTTCGTCGATGGCCGATACCGCCTCGATTGGCTCAGTGCTGATCCCGGAGATGGAGAAAAAAGGCTACCCGCGCGCCTTTGCCACCGCAGTCACCATCGGCGGCTCGGTGCAGGCGATTTTGATTCCGCCCAGCCACAACGCGGTGATTTACTCGCTGGCAGCCGGCGGCTCGGTGTCGATCGCGGCGCTGTTTCTGGCGGGTGTTTTACCCGGCCTGTTGCTCGGACTGACGCTGGCCATCATGTGCCTGTTCATTGCCAAAAAGAAAGACTTCCCAAAAGGTCGAGCCATCCCGATGAAAGAGGCGCTGAAGATTGTGGTCGATGCGCTGTGGGGCTTGATGACCATCTTCATCATCCTGGGTGGCATTTTGAGTGGCGTGTTTACCGCCACCGAGTCTGCCGCCGTGGCCGTGCTCTGGGCGTTTTCGGTCACCATGTTTGTCTACCGCGACTACAAGTGGCGCGAGTTGCCCAAGCTGGTGCACCGCACCGTCAAAACCCTGGCGATCGTGATGATCCTGATCGGTTTTGCCGCCAGCTTTGGCTACATCATGACTTTGATGCAAATTCCGCAGCAGATCACCACCCTGTTTACCAGCGTCTCCAGCGACAAGTATGTGATTTTGCTGATGATCAACGTGCTGCTGTTGGTGCTAGGCACGCTGATGGACATGGCGCCGCTGATTTTGATCATGACGCCAATTTTGCTGCCCATCGTCACCACGCTGGGTGTGGATCCGGTGCACTTCGGCATGATCATGATGCTGAACCTGGCGATGGGCCTGATCACGCCACCGGTGGGGGGGGTGCTGTTTGTCGGTGCGGCGGTGGCCAAACTGCCCATCGAGACGGTGGTGAAGGCCTTGTACCCGTTCTTTATCGCGCTGTTTGCGGTGCTGATGGCGGTGACCTACATCCCCGCGATCTCCATGTGGCTGCCCAACCTGCTGCTGAGATGAGCGACCGATCAAGCCTGGGCGTCCGGCGGCAGGTAGTCGTCACGGCGCGGCGAAAACTGGTCCAGCAGCAGGCTGCCCTGCTCCAGTGCCAGCACGCCATGGGACGTGTGATGCGGCGCAATGAACGCATCACCCGCCCGCAACACACGAACCTCACCATCCACAGTGGCTTCAAAAGAGCCGGCCACCACGTAGGCAATCTGGTCGTGCACATCGTGCGCGTGGGGCGTGCCGACCGCGCCCTTGTCAAACTGCATCAGCACCGACATGAGTTGCGGCGTGTGGCCGATGATCTTGCGCCGCAGGCCGTCGCCCAGTTCGGTCCAAGGGGTGGCAGTGTGTTCAAAGTAGCGCATGGATTCACCTTTTGAGTCTGGAAATGTGGAAATTAGTCACGCGTCTGCAGCTGTGTTTACCGTTTTTTTTGATGCTACTATAGCAGCAAGAATTTTTTTTGAACTGTTGTTTCATTAACTAGAAGTCGGCATTCCAAACCGCATGCCCTTACTTTTTGACGATCAACGAACCCTGGAGTCATCATGGAAATTCGTCAACCCATCCATAGCGAGCACATGCGCAGCCTCGACACCGAGGGCTTGCGCCGGCATTTTCTGGTGCAGGACCTGTTCCAGAGCGATCAGGTCACGCTGACCTACAGTCAGATTGACCGCATCATCGTGGGCGGCATCATGCCAGTCGCAGGCGGCGTGTCGTTCTCGGCCGACCTCGGGCGCCACACCGGCACCGACTTCTTTTTACAGCGGCGCGAACTCGGCCTGATCAACATTGGCGGCGCCGCCCGCGTGGTGGTGGATGGCGAGACCTTTGAGATTGACGCGCGCGAAGCGCTCTACATTGGCCAGGGTGCACGGGCGCTGGAGTTTTTCAGCGTCAACGCCGGGCAGCCCGCCAAGCTGTACTTCAACTGCGCGCCCGCGCACACCGCCTACCCGCATCGCAAGGTCACGCTGGCGCAGGCCTCGCCGGAAACCCTGGGTTCACCCGCCACCAGCAACCGGCGCACCATTTACAAGTTCTTGGTGCCCGATGTGCTGCCGACCTGTCAGCTGTCGATGGGCATGACGCAACTGGAGCCCGGCAACGTCTGGAACACCATGCCCTGCCACACCCATGACCGCCGGATGGAGGTCTATTTTTACTTTGACATGAGCCCCGATGCCACCGTGTTCCACATGATGGGTGAACCAACCCAGACGCGGCACATCGTGGTGCGCAACGAGCAGGCGGTCATCAACCCGAGCTGGTCCATCCACAGTGGTGTGGGCACCCAGGCCTATACCTTCATCTGGGGCATGGTCGGCGAGAACCAGGTGTTCAAGGACATGGACCATGTGCCCATGACCACCTTGCGCTGAGCATTTGAGGCACGCAGCATGGCACTTGACAACTTTCAACTTGAGGGGCGCACCGCCATCGTCACCGGCTGCAACAAGGGGCTGGGCCAAGGCATGGCCATCGCCCTGGCGCAGGCCGGGGCCGACATCGTGGGCATCAACAGCAGCGCGCCGAACCAGACGCGCACCGTTGTCGAATCCATGGGGCGACGCTTTCTGGACCTGCGCGCCAACCTGGCAGAAACCAGTGGTCTGAACGCGCTGGTCGAACAATCTTTGGCGCTCACCGGCAGGATCGACATTCTGGTCAACAACGCGGGCACCATCCGCCGCACCGACGCCATTGATTTCAGTGAGAAGGACTGGGACGACGTGATCAACCTGAACCTGAAAAACGTGTTCTTCCTGAGCCAGGCGGTGGCGCGGCAATACATCGCCCAAGGGGGTGGTGGCAAGATCATCAACATCGCCTCCATGTTGTCGTTTCAGGGTGGCATACGGGTGCCGTCGTACACGGCGTCAAAAAGCGGCATCCTCGGCATCACCCGTGCGCTGGCCAACGAGTGGGCCACGCGCGGCATCAATGTCAACGCGATTGCGCCCGGCTACATGGCCACCGACAACACCGCGGCCCTGCAGGCCGACGCCGACCGCAACGCTGCGATTCTGGCGCGCATTCCAGCCAACCGCTGGGGTGTACCCGACGACATGGCAGGTCCCGTGGTGTTTCTCGCATCTTCAGCCTCCAACTACGTCCACGGTCACACTCTGGCCGTGGACGGTGGCTGGTTGGCGCGCTAGCCTGTTTTCAGGGATTGAGGGAATAAGAAAATGGATGATGACTCTTTAGCCGGCAAACAACCCGAATCGGTTGCCGCTGTTTTAAAAACCTTTGGCTTGTTGCAAGCCTTGGCCGATCGCAGCGAGTCCGGCATTTCGGACCTGTCGATGCGCCTGGCCATGCCCAAGGCCACGGTCTACCGCTTCCTGCAAACCATGATCACGCTTGGTTATGTGCGACAGGAGGCCGACAGTGAGCGCTACGCCCTGACCATGAAGGTCTACGAGTTGGGCACCAAGGCCTTGCAATACCCGGAACTGGTGGACCTGGCCAAAAACCACATGCAAGCGCTGGCCGACAAAACCGGCGAAACCGTGCACCTGGGTACCCTGATCGACAGTGAAATCATTTACCTGCACAAGGTCGACTCCAGCCATGCCCTGGGGATGTATTCCCGGGTTGGGCGCCGCGCCCCCTTGCATTGCACCGCCATTGGCAAGGTGCTGATGGCGTGGGAGAACCCTGAGCGCCGTGACCACGTTTTGCAGGGAGCCGAGTTCAAACGATTTCGCGACACCACCATTGTCGACCGGCAGGCCTACGAACAAGAACTGCGGCTGGTGAAGGCGCAAGGTTTTGGCGAAGACCGAGAAGAGTTTGAAGACCACGTGCGCTGTGTGGGGGTACCGATTTTTGACCGGCTCAATCGCCCGGTGGCCGGCATGAGCATTTCTTTCCCGATCTTTCGCTATGACCCGGCGCGGGCCCAGGAAGTGATCGCCATGTTGCGCGACGCCAGCCGCGACATTTCGGCGCGCCTGGGTTGTACCCAATTTCCGCTGGATGCGTGATCGCCCGTGTTGATCCCTTGTGTGTCAAAAGTTGAATGACTGTGAACAATCCAATCAAAGTCGCGTTTTTTGGTGAATGCATGCTGGAACTCAATGGCACCGCCTTTGGTGCCATGCAGCAAAGTTACGGCGGTGACACCTTCAATACCGCGGTGTACCTGTCGCGCTGCGGTGGTGGCAACATCAAGCCGTGGTACGCGACCGCCCTGGGGGACGACCCCCTGAGCCTGGAACTGGAACGCCGTTGGGAGCAGGACGGACTGGCGCTGGACCTGATACGCCACATCCCCGGTCGCATGCCAGGCCTGTACCAGATCCAGGTCGACGCTCAGGGAGAGCGCCGATTCAGCTTCTGGCGCGACAACAGCGCCGTAAAGGCCTATTTTGAGGTCGCAGAAACCCCGCTGGAGGCGCGCATCGCCGAATGGGACGCGTTTTACTTCTCGGGCATCAGTTTGGCCATCTTGCCGGCTGACGGACGCATTCGGCTTTTGGCCTTTGCCCAGGCCTTGCGAAAGCGTGGTGCCTCGGTGGTGTTTGACAACAACTACCGACCCAGCCTGTGGCCCGACATTGCGGTGGCGCGCGACTGTTTCAGCCGGGCTTTTGCGGTGGCGGACACGGCCCTGATCACCGCTGACGACCATCAGGCGCTGTTTGGCTTTGCCTCACTGGAACTTGCCGTGGCTGCCGCGCAGGCACTGGAGGTGCCCGAGGTGGTCATCAAACGTGGTGCCGCGCCGACCCTGGTGCGCTCGGGCAATGGCCCTTGGCACAGTGTGCCCACCCAGGATATGGCGAACGTGGTGGATACCACGGCCGCAGGGGACTCGTTTGCCGCGGGCTACCTGAGCCGACGACTGCGCGGCACGCCGCCAGAGGAAGCGGCGCAATTCGGCAACCGCCTGGCGGCCCGTGTCATAGGGCACCGTGGCGCCATCATCCCGCTGGACGCCATGAAAGACTTGTTATGACGACTGTGGCAGACGCAACTGACATTTTTTCGGACCGTTTGCGGCTGGCCGTGATCGGGGCCGGGCTGGGCTCCGGCCCGCACTTCAAAAGCCTGCTCGATCTCAACCATGAGGCGGAGGTGGGGTGGGTGCATGCGCGCGACGCCGCGCGACTGGCTGCGGCGCGGGTGCCCCACGGCGCCACCAAGACCACCCGGCTGGAGGACATTCTGGAAGACCCCAGGGTCCAGGCCGTGCTGGTGCTGACGCCGCCGAACACCCACCTCGCCCTGGTTCAACGGCTGGCGCACGCCGGCAAACATGTGCTGGTGGAGAAGCCGCTTGAGATCGATCTGGCACGTGCCCAAAGCCTGGTCCAGGTGTGCGAGAAACAAGGTGTGAAGCTGGCTGTGATGCTACAGCACCGCTTGCGCCCGGCGGCCCTTCGTTTGCGCGCCTTGCTCAACGCTGGTGACTTGGGGCAATTGGTCAGCGCCTCGGCCAGCGTGCGCTGGTGGCGACCCCAAAGTTATTACGACGAGCCTGGGCGCGGCACCCTGGCCCGCGACGGCGGTGGTGTGCTGATGACTCAGGCCATCCACACCCTGGACCTGCTGCTCAGTTACACCGGCTTGCCCACACGGGTCATGGGCCTGGCCAGCACCAGCCCGGTGCACAGCATGGAGGGCGAAGACTGCGCCTGCGCCCTGTTGCACTACGCCAACGGCGCCATGGCCACCGTCCAAGCCACCACGGCCGCCTACCCCGGTTTTCCCGAGCGCATCGAGCTCAACGGCACGCTGGGCAGCGCCAGCCTGGAGGCCGGGGTGCTGCAAGCGGCGTTCATGAATGGGCAAACCCTGTCGATTGGAAGTCAGCAAGACAGCGGTGGCGGCGCCGACCCGATGGCTTTTGACCATGCCGCGCACCGCACTATCTTGCAAGATTTCATCGGAGCCGTGCGCCAGGGCCGGGAGCCTGCCGTGAGCGGACGTTCGGCGCTGGCGGCGCAGCAGGTCATCGAGGCCATCATGACTTCCGCACAATCAGGTCGCCCGGTCGACCTTGGTCAAACTAGCGCCGCTCCTGCAAGGTCTGCATGTGCGCCAGGATGTCGCTGATCACTTTCGGGTCGATTTCCCGCAGCGCCGGCATGGTGTCGTCTGGATGACCATTCAGCATGTTATGCAGGCTGTGCCAGGGGTCCTCACGGGTGACGCGACCCACATGGCGCTTGGCAACGAATGCACCTTCCAGGCCGTGACAACCGGCACACATGGTGCGATAGTGTGCCGCACCCCGGGCGGCGTCACCGCGCGAAAGACCGGTGCGGCCATCGATCAGGGCGTCCATGTCAATTTGCCCATAACTCACAAAATTCGCCAGGTCTTGCAAATCGCGGTGCTTCAGAACGGCGCCATAAAGGTGGCTTCTGCTGTTTAACGTGGCGATGATTTTGTCTGGCTCAACACCGACCAGGGCACGAACCCCCTTGATCCCCGTGGCATGCTTGCCACGGGCATATTGCCCCTGATGGCCCTTGTAATCCCAGCCGTGGCACTCCTTGCAGCGCCAGGTCTCAGACGCAGCATTGGCGTAGTAAGCCGTGGGCGGATAGGCGGGATGCGGCAAGGCCTGACGCTGACCACCGGTGTGCACCTGCCAGTCATCGTATAGACGCCCACCATTGGCGATGGAAGCCGCCAGATTGATACTCGGCAGAGTCTGCAGATAAGCCAGCATTTTTGCCACCGTTTCTTCGCCCAGGGTGCGCAGGGCCGGCATGTTGCCGCCCGGGTGGCCGTTCAGGGCAACGTGCAGGACTTCTTGGGGCCGTTGCCGGGCAGAATCGCCCAGCGGGGGAACCTGACGCAGCAGAGCACCATCGAGCCCATGACAATTGGCACAAACTGTGGCGTACACCTTGTCAGACGTGGCCTGCCCCGGCTTGCTCCGCAGCGCCAGCGCCTGTAATTTGCGCATGTCGGTCTGACCGCTCGCTACAAAGTTACCAAGATCAAGCCGGTCAAGCTCGCTCAGGAGTTCGCCATAACCGTGATTGGCGTCCTTGAGCAAGGCGGCAATGACCAGCGGATCGGTCTTTTCCCGGCTGCTGATGCCCTTGACACCCTCCGCACCCTGATAGTCCCAACCGTGGCATGTGACGCAGCGCCAGCTGTCAGCCGGGGCGATGGGCGCTTGCTTCGACTTGAATGCCGGATTCGGGTGATTGGGCGCGCGCCCCTTGGCTTCGAGGCTCCAGTTGTCGTACAAACGCCCACCGCGCACCACCGACGCCGAATCACTGGCGCATGCCAAGGGCGCTGCAAAAATTGCCAGCAAGGCCACCAAGGTGGTCAGCGTACTTTGAACCATTTGAACTCTCCTTGCGGGGGACTCAACCCCTGAAAAGACATTCTATGGTTAGCTTAAGTTTTTTAATTTTCGAACTGGCAACTTATTGACAAATGTCAAACCTGGCCAACTTAGCGCGGCGCCGTCCCACGCAACTTGTCGATCAGACCGTTGAGTTCGTCGAGCGAGCCAAACTGGATGCTGAGTTCACCCATTTCTTCGATGCGTCCGGCGCGCTTGACACGCTTTTTCACCCGCACCTCCACCTCGGCCATCAGCAGGTCCGACAGCTCTTCCTCGACCCGCTTCAAGTCGCGCGACTTGTGTTTTTTGGGCTTGGAGGCCACCAGAGAAAACTCTGCGCTGATCTTTTTGACCAGACTTTCGGCCTCACGCACCGACATTTTTTTGGCGGCAATCTGGTTGGCCGCAGTGATCTGGGTGGCCTTGTCCAGCGACAAGAGCGACCGGGCGTGACCCATGTCGATGTCACCCGCCATCAACATGGTTTGTACCGGCTCCGCCAAATTCAACAGGCGCAGCAGGTTGCTGGTGGCGCTGCGCGAGCGGCCCACGGCCTGCGCGGCGGTCTCGTGCGTCAGACCGAACTCCTTGATCAGGCGTTGCACGCCCTGCGCTTCTTCGAGCGGGTTGAGGTCTTCACGCTGGATGTTCTCGATCAGCGCCATGGCCGCGGCCGACTCGTTGGGGACGTCGCGTACCAGCACCGGAACACTTTCGAGACCCGCCAGTTTGGCAGCCCGAAACCGCCTTTCACCCGCAATGATTTCGTACACCGGGCGCACCATGCCACCGCCACTGGTGCCGCCAGTAAAGTCTGGCGACTGCTGGCTGCGCTTGAGTTCGGCGTCGGCATCGCTCAGGCGGCGCACCAGGATCGGTTGCATGATGCCTTGCGCCTTGATGGATTCGGCCAGCTCATAAAGTGCGCCCTCATCCATGCGCGTGCGCGGCTGGTATTGACCAGGTACCAAATCGGACAACAACAAGGTGGCAGGCAGACCGCTGTTGGCAGCCGAGGCCGCAGCGCTGTCAGGCGCCAGCGACTCAGCGACCGTGGGGCCCAACAAGGCTTCCAGACCGCGACCCAGGCCTTTGAGTTTTTTTGTGACCATGACAAGCCCTTTTTAACTGTGTAAGAGTTCGTTCAACAAAACCTGACCTTGCGGCCAGTCGCCCAAGCCGGAGTCGGCGTTGATGTGCCCTGCAACGCCAGCGTCCACCAAGGTCGCGCCCCAAGCGGCGGCAAAGCCTTGAGCTCGCGCCAAGCTGCAACAAGGGTCGTCCTGACTGGCGACCAGCGTACTTTTGAAAGGCAGGGGCTGCAGCGGGATCGGCGACCAGCTGGCCAGCACCGGACGCAGCGACTCGTGCTCGACATCACCTGGCGCCACCAGCAATGCCGCCTTGACACGGTGTGTGTTGCGGCTGTGCGACGCCCAGGCCGCCACCAGCATGCAGCCCAGGCTGTGCGCCACCAGCACCGCAGGCGCGTTGGTGGACAAGATCACGTCTTCGAGACGGGCAATCCAGTCACCACGCAGCGGCCGCATCCAGTCGTGCTGCTCCACCCGCGGGTAGCCATGCCGGGCTTGCCACAGGCTTTGCCAGTGCTGCGGGCCCGAGCCTTGCCAGCCCGGCAAGATGAGAATGTTGGCGCAATCCGTCACTGTGAATTAATCCGAAGCACCATTTCCTCGGCAAACGCCAGGAAGGCTTGGGCGCCTTTGCTCGACGGATCGAAAACAACCCCCGGTACCCCGTAACTGGGCGCTTCGGCCAGGCGCACATTGCGCGGAATCACGGTGTTGAACACCTTGTCGCCAAAACGCGCCTTGAGTTGTTCGCTCACCTGCTGCTGCAGGGTGATGCGCGGGTCAAACATGACGCGCAGCAAACCGATGATGGCCAGTTCCTTGTTCAGGTTGGCATGCACCTGCTTGATGGTGTTGACCAGATCGGCCAGGCCTTCGAGCGCAAAGTATTCGCACTGCATCGGCACGATCACGCCATGGGCACAGCACAAGCCGTTGAGGGTGAGCATCGACAGGCTGGGCGGGCAGTCAATCAAAATGAAGTCGTAGTCCTGGGCAACTTGGGCGAGCGCATTTTTCAGGCGTTTTTCGCGCCGCTCCAGCTCCACCATTTCAACCTCGGCCCCAGCCAGTTCGCGGTTGGCGCCCAGAATGTCATAGCCACACCCGGCATCGACCAGCTTGCCGCTTTGAACCCGAGCCTCGGCAATGGAAGCGGACTCCAGCAGCACGTCATATACCGTCAAGTCCAGCTTGCGCTTGTCCACCCCCGAGCCCATGGTGGCATTGCCCTGCGGGTCCAGGTCGACCATCAACACCCGCTGCCCCACCTTGGCCAAACCTGCTGCCAAATTGACTGTGGTGGTGGTCTTGCCCACACCCCCTTTTTGGTTGGCAATACAGAAAATTTTGGCCATGAATGCTTACCCGGTTGGAGAATCGAGGACATGTTTCACGTGAAACATGGGCGCTAGTGTAATTGGGCTCTGCGGCTTGTGTTTTAACGCGATATCGCCAGCTTGACTCCAAAACCAATCAGGCAAACACCGGCCAGCTTCTGCAAGACCGAGGACACCACAGGGCTGGCGCGCAAGCGTTCGGCCAAAAAATATGTCAACAACACCACGACAAAACAATAAATGAATGCCAACACCGCCACGGTCAGCGCCATGACGCCAAAGGTCAACCAACCGCGGTGCGCAACCGGATCAATGAACAGCGGCAGGAAGGCCATGTAAAACACGATCGCTTTCGGGTTGAGCACCGTGATGGCCAGGGCTTGCTGAAAATAATGGCGCGGCTTGATGTGGATGATGGCGGGCGCCCCGGGCTTGGCCATGAGCATCTTGAAGCCCAGCCAGGCGAGATACGCAGCACCCAGCCATTGCACTGCATTGAACGCCGTCGGGTAAGCCATGAGCAGCGCGGCAAGACCTGCCACCGCCAGCCACAACAACACCTGGTCCCCCAGCATCAGGCCGAAGGTGGCAGCCAACCCGCCCAGAATGCCACCCTTGGTGGTGGACGTGATGATGGCCAGATTGCCCGGTCCGGGAATGAACAGCAACACGATGAAAGCCAGCACAAACGCGCCGTAATCTGAAATACCAAACATGTCCACCCCTTGTTATGTGGCCATCAGCCGATCACTCATTCGCAATGCGCGATGGGCTTCATCCAAATCAAACACCGTTCGGCATCCAGCCCCGGCACCGTGAGTTGTTCCACGTGGAACACTTTAATGCTTGGCGACAAAGCCGCCAGCTCATCGGCAGGATACCTGGCTTTCATGGCCATCCACACGCCTTGTACCGCCAACGCCTGCATTGACCATTGGGTGAAGTCTGCCAACGAAGCAAAGGCGCGCGAACTGATCACCTGGTATTTATCCGTCAAACTCTCAACCCGCGCGTGGACGCCCCGCAAGTTGGGTAGCTTGAGCGTCACCGCTGCCTGCTGGATGAAAGCCGCTTTCTTGCCCACGGTATCAACACAATCCACCCGGATGTCGGGGCAGCAAATGGCGATCACCACCCCAGGCAAACCGGCGCCGGAGCCCACATCCAACAAACGAACTGGTTCGACTCGCGGACTCGGAGCCAGCAGCGCCAGTTGCCGACGCAAGGTCGGAATCACTGCCAGACTGTCCAGCAGATGGTGTGTCAGCATGTCGTCCGGGTCGCGCACCGCCGTCAGGTTATAGACCTTGTTCCATTTCCCGATCAGTGCCTGATAAGCCAACAAACTGTCGACTTGCGCATCGCTCAGGTTCAGGTCCAGCGCCACCAGACCGGCGCGCAATCTGGCTGCCAGCGTTTGCATCAGGCGGCCTCGCTCTCGGATGCGATGCTTGCAAAACCTTTGAACTTGGTCTTTTTCAAATGGATGGTCAACAAGGAAATGGTCGCCGGGGTGATGCCTGAGATGCGCGACGCTTGACCCAGTGTTTCCGGCTTGTGGCGGTTCAATTTCTGCCGCGCCTCAATGCTCAAGGCGCCCACCTGCATGTAGTCCAGGTCTTGCGGCAGCCTGAGCTTTTCATAGTGGGCGGCGCGCAGCACATCGTCTTTTTGGCGGTCAATGTAACCCGAGTATTTGGAGGCAATTTCGACCTGCTCGATCACCGTTGCCGCCAGGGCCCCAGCCGGTGACAACACGCCTGTTTCACGTGAAACACCCACGGGTAGTTCCGCCAGCGCATACTTGCCGCCATTCAGGGACATCAGCGACTCATAAGTCACCTCAGGCCGGCGCAGCAGTTCAGCCAGGTTGTATTCGTGGTCAATGGCCTTGCCCAGCACCCGCGCGGCTTCAGCCGCATCCAGGTTTTTAGGGCTGACCCAAATCGACCGCAAACGCTCTGTTTCACGTGAAACAGCGTCACGTTTCTGGTTAAAGGCTTGCCAGCGAGCATCATCCACCAGCCCCAACTGCCGACCGAACTCGGTCAAACGGGCATCGGCATTGTCTTCGCGCAGCTGCAGCCGGAACTCGGCTCGGCTGGTGAACATGCGGTAGGGCTCAGTCACGCCTTTGGTGATCAGGTCATCCACCAGCACACCGAGGTAAGCCTCGTCACGGCCAGGCAACCACATATCGCCGGTGTAGCTGATGGCGCCCGCCGCACTGGCCTGGGCATTGCCGCCGCCCATGGCGCGCACCTGCAGCGCGGCGTTGATGCCGGCAAACAAGCCCTGCGCCGCCGCCTCTTCATAGCCGGTGGTGCCATTGATCTGGCCGGCAAAAAACAAACCGCCGATGGCCTTGGTTTCAAACGAGCTTTTCAGCTGCGTTGGGTCAAAGTAGTCGTATTCGATGGCGTAACCGGGCCGCAGAATGTGGGCGTTTTCCAGCCCCGGCATGGAGCGCACCAGCGCATATTGAATGTCAAATGGCAAACTGGTGCTGATGCCATTGGGGTAGTACTCGTGGGTGGTCAGGCCTTCAGGCTCCAGGAAAATCTGGTGGCTGTCCTTGTCGGCAAAGCGGTTGATCTTGTCTTCCACACTGGGGCAATAGCGCGGCCCCACCCCTTCGATCTTGCCGGTGAACATGGGGCTGCGGTCAAAACCGCTGCGAATGATGTCATGGGTGCGTTCATTGGTGTGCGTGATCCAGCACGGCATTTGCTGCGGATGTTGCTCGGGTCGGCCCATGAAGCTGAACACCGGCATCTGCGGGCTCATGCCACCCGGCATGCCATCGCCCGGCTGCGCAATGCACTTGCTGAAGTCGATGCTGCGACCGTCCAACCGTGGTGGCGTACCGGTTTTCAGGCGGCCCTGCGGTAATTTAAGTTCCTTCAGGCGGGCGCTCAGGGACACCGCCGGCGGGTCACCAGCGCGCCCGGCAGCATAATTGTTGAGCCCGACATGGATCTTGCCGTCCAGAAAGGTGCCGGCCGTCAGCACCACGGTGCTCGAGCTGAAGCGAATGCCCACTTGCGTCACCGCGCCGACCACACGATCGCCTTCCACCATCAGATCGTCGACCGCTTGCTGAAACAGCCATAAATTAGGCTGGTTTTCCAGACGCTGGAGAATGGCCGCCTTGTACAAAATGCGGTCCGCCTGGGCACGGGTGGCACGCACCGCCGGGCCCTTGCTTGAGTTGAGAATACGGAACTGAATACCGGCTTCATCGGTTGCCACCGCCATGGCACCACCCAGCGCATCCACCTCTTTCACCAGATGCCCCTTGCCGATGCCGCCAATGGACGGGTTGCAGCTCATCTGCCCCAGGGTCTCGATGTTGTGGCTCAACAGCAGGGTTTTGCAACCCATGCGGGCGGCTGCCAGCGCAGCTTCGGTCCCGGCATGGCCGCCGCCAACGACGATCACGTCGAAATGTTGTGGGTAGAGCATGGTGGTCCGTCCAATGAGGAGAAATTACAAGCAACGCAGATACGGAGCATGCAAGCAAAGCAGTGATTTTACCGACGCACCCAAAAAACTGCTCAGCGCGGCGAACCCGCAAAACTTAGCCCGCATCAGAGGCACAATTCAGCATTCTTTTCCCCTCTTCAAGGAACAGCCCATGGCCTCCGGAAAAATACTCGTCGCCCAGGGCGGCGGCCCCACCGCCGTCATCAACCAATCACTGGTGGGGGTGGCACTGGAGGCCCGGCGCTTCAGCCAGGTCGGCCACATTTATGGCGCCCACCATGGCGTGCGCGGCATCATCGACGAAGACTTTGTCGACCTGACGCAGGAAACCAGCCACAACCTGGAGCTGGTTGCCAACACACCTTCCAGCGCTTTGGGCTCGACCCGCGACAAGCCCGACGCGGCTTATTGCCACGAGATTTTCAAGGTCTTGCAAGCGCATCAGATCGGCCATTTTTTCTATATTGGCGGCAATGACTCGTCCGACACAGTACGCATCGTCAGCCAGGAGGCGCAAGCGGCCAATTACGACCTGCGCTGCATTCACATCCCCAAAACCATTGACAACGACCTGGTCGGCAATGACCACACTCCCGGCTTTCCCTCGGCCGCACGTTTTGTGGCGCAGGCCTTTGCCGGCGCCAACCTCGACAACGCCGCCCTGCCTGGCGTCTATGTGGGCGTGGTCATGGGGCGCCACGCTGGTTTTCTGACAGCGGCGTCCGCCCTGGGCAAAAAATTCCCGGATGACGGCCCGCATCTGATTTACCTGCCGGAGCGGACCTTCGACCTGAACCAGTTTTTACTCGACGTCAAAACCATGTATGAGCGCCACGGCCGCTGCGTGATTGCGGTTTCCGAAGGCATCCACGATGCCAGCGGCACACCCATCGCGGCACTGCTGGCCAAGGAAATGGAACACGATGCGCATGGCAACGTGCAGCTCTCGGGCAACGGCGCACTGGCAGATTTGTTGTGCGAAGAAATCAAGGCCAAGCTCAAGATCAAACGCGTCCGGGGTGACACTTTTGGCTACCTGCAGCGCTCGTTCATTGGCTGCGTGTCGGATGTGGACCAGCGCGAAGCCCGCGAAGTGGGCGAAAAAGCGGTGCAATTTGCCATGTGGGGCGGGCGCGATGGCTCAGTGGCCATCAAGCGCACCGGCTTTTACTCGGTGGATTACGAACTGCTGCCGCTGGAGGCTGTGGCCGGTAAAACCCGCGTGATGGAAGACGAGTTCATCACCGCCAGCGGCACCGATGTCACCGACGCGTTTCGCATGTACCTGCGTCCCTTGCTGGGCTCGGGCATGCCCGATGCCTTCCGGTTGCGCCACCACCCGGTCGCTCGCGTGCTCAAAAAATAGGCAAACCCCATGAAACTTCTGATTTTTGCTGGCAGCACCCGCGCCCAATCCTTCAACCGCCAGCTGGCCAAAGTGGCGGGCCGTCTGGCCAGGCAGGCCGGGGCCGAAGTCACGCTGCTGGAGCTCTCCAGCCTGGCGATCCCGCTGTACAACGCCGACCTGGAAGCCCTTGGCACGCCCCCCGATGTGATTCGCCTGAAAGAAATCATGCTCGCGCATCCGGGCTGGATCATCTGCTCGCCGGAGTACAACGGCAGCTATACCGCGCTACTGAAAAACACCCTGGACTGGGCCTCGAGCCCGGTCAAGGGTGATCCACGCTGGCAGCAGGGTACCGAAGCCTTTACGGGCAAGGTGGTGGGTTTGTTGTCGGCCTCACCGGGCGCCTTGGGCGGCCTGCGCTCCCTGGCTCACCTGACGCCGCTACTGCTCAACCTGCAATGCTGGGTAACACCGCAGCAATTCGCCTTGGGCCAAGCGGGCACGGCCTTCGATGCCCAAGGCGAACTGCTGATCGACAAGCAGCGTGCTGGCGTCGAGTCAGTCGTCAAACAGGTGCTGTGGGCTGCCGAGCGACTCAGCCCCCAGCCACTGCCGTGAATTAACGCCCGCATGGGCAAACCGGGTCGACTCGCGTTAGCATGACAGGATTGACAAATCGTGTCGATGCACAGCAAACTTTTACTGGATTTTTCTCATGAAGCTTTACTACTCACCCGGGGCTTGCTCGCTGTCAACGCATATTGTGTTCAAAGAGTCGGGCCTGGCCTTTGAAGCCATTGCCGCGCCCACCAAGACCCACAAGCTGGCTGACGGCACCGACTACTACAGCATCAACCCACTGGGCTATGTGCCTTACCTGGTGCTCGACGACGGCCGCACCCTGCACGAAGTCCCGGCCATCCTGCAGTACCTTGCCGACCAGGTGCCGGACAAGCAACTGGCCCCTGCCAACGGCAGCTGGGAACGCTACAAGCTGCAGGAATGGCTCAACACCATCGGCACTGAGCTGCACAAAGGTTTTTCGCCCCTGTTCACGCCCGGCATGCCCACGGAAGCCAAGGAAATGGCCAGGACACGGCTGATGTCTCGCTTGGCCTGGGTCGACGGCGAACTGGCAGGCAAAACTTACCTGATGGACGACACCTTTACCGTAGCCGATGCTTACCTGTTTGTGGTGGCAGGCTGGGGCAAACATGTTGGCGTTGACATCTCTGGCTTGAGTCATCTGGGCGCCTTCATGGCGCGCGTCGCTGCGCGGCCTTCCGTGCAGGATGCGTTACGAGCAGAGGGTTTGATCAAGTAACGAATCGCACGCAAAAAAGCCGCTGAAATCAGCGGCTTTTTACAATCAGAAAATCAACTCAATACTTGAGCTTCATTCTTCTGAGTTGCTCCAGGGTGATGGGAGGCATCTCGCCACGCTGGCCAATACCATTCATATCCCATTTATTGCCCTCACCCACCACCCAGGCATTGACAATCTTGAAGTTGGCGGCGCGTTCGGCCTCAGTTTCACCCAGGTACTTGTACATGTTGCCAGGCTTGCCCTTGGCGTAGGGGTTGGTGCCATCGTCCAGGCGGCGCATGAACGCACCGGTGGAATTTCCGTTGACCAGCTGCAACAAGTGCTCATAGGTGTCGCTACGCGGCCCGACCTTGGCTTTTTTGTATTTTTCCTCGTCCAGTTTGAACTCGGCCATGGAAGGCGCATCAGCCTCCGCAGCATGGCATTCGGCACAATATTTTTTCAGCAGTGGTGCCACATCATTGCGATAGGTCACATCGGCGGCCATGGCAGGCAAGGCAACCACAGCACCTGCCATGATGGCGAACAACTTCAATTTCATCATTTCATCTCCTTCGGGTTAAAAAACTACTATGGCCTGGTAGCCGCGTTGCTGAACAGCTCTGCGGGTCCGGGACCTTCAGGTTCCTTGTGGGCAATGGCAAAGTGGCATTCAATGCAAGTCTTGCCTTCAAGTTTGGCTCTGGCATGGCGTAACTTCGCTCTTTCAGACTGCAAATTCGGATCCATCTTGTCGTCCCGATGGCAGCTACGGCAGGTATGAGAGTCGTTCGCCTTCATTTCGCGCCAGATGTTCTGCGCCATGTGGGCGCGCTTGGCCTCGAACTTTTCCGGGGTGTCGATGGACGGTGATATGTAGGTGTAATACAGGTCCTTGGTCGCCTTGATCTTGGCCCACACCAACGGTCCCGGCTCGTGCGGGACATGGCAATCGGTACAAATGGCCCGCACGCCAGTTCGGTTACTGTCATGGATCGTGCCTTTGTATTCAGCAAAGTTGTACGACATTTCGTGACAACTCACGCAGAACTCTTCGGTACTGGTATGCGCCAACACGTAAGCACCCGAAATGCCGAACGACACAGCAAAGACAAAAAGCGCGACGAGCCCGCCCAGGACCAGCTTCCAGTGATGGAGGATTTTTTTAATAAATTGACGCATCTCGCGCAATCGAACTGGGGGGCTACTTAACGCGACAGGATGTATTTGATGAGGTTTTTGACCGCCGCATCATCCTTGGCCTTGATCTTCTGATGCTCTTCCTTGACCCCATCAATTTCAATGGTGGGCGCGGTGGTCAGGTGCGTGAACAGCTCGGCCTCGGCATTCGCCTTGCCCTTTAATTTAGCCGCTGTGGCCTTGTAGGCCGGGCCATCTTTTTTCTTGTCGACAGAATGGCATTTGGCACATTTGTTCGACAAGAGCAAGGCTTCTGCT
The DNA here is from genome assembly GCF_030653815.1 of Rhodoferax sp. Lineage (GTDB taxonomy): Bacteria > Pseudomonadota > Gammaproteobacteria > Burkholderiales > Burkholderiaceae_C > Rhodoferax. The sequence goes on from NZ_JAURYQ010000031.1 coordinate 79,607, forward strand.
GCAGCCACGTCAACGGCCTGGGCTTGCAATGCAAAAGAACCGCTGGTCAAGCCAACAGTCAACAAAGCACGTAAAAAACGGGAAAACTTGACTTGGTTCATGAAAATCCTTTGGCACATTAACTGACTTAAAAAAAACTTAATGTATTCATGGCGCCATATTACCCCAAGTAAAAAATTCGCAGGAAGGTCGATTTTTGATTTAAATCAATGAAGCAGGTTTTAAGCTCATGGCCCCAGCGCCAAACCAGGCAATGTCCGCCCGTGACAATTGGCAAAGAATTTGACGGCCGGGCATTTTTTTCGATTTCGGTTAGCATCCAACCAATTTTTTCGTTTCTTCTCTGGCGTCAAAACACTTCCCGGTGTATGCCATTTTTTTGATCAAATCATGATTTTCAACAAAGCCAGCAACAAGCCCGGCGAACTTCCCTCTGTCGCGATCGCTCCGGTGACGGTTCCGCATTACCTGGAATCTACCTATTGGTGGGCTTACACGCACCCAAACGCAGTGCGCGTGTTCGAGCGTCAATGGTTGGTCAACCTGATCTTGTGGGGTAATTTTTCTCGCCTGCGCGACCTGGCCCTACAGGAAATGGGCGATGTCATCAACGGCGACGTGCTGCAAGTGGCCTGTGTTTATGGCAATTTCACGGAGCATCTGGTGCGCCGTCTGGGGCCGCAGGGCCATCTGAATGTGATTGACGTGGCGCCAGTGCAAATCACCAACCTGCATGACAAACTGGGCCATCAAAAGCAGGTCACGGTGTTGCAACAGGATTCTTCAGCTTTGACCTTTGACGATGCCAGCCATGACACCGTGGTGGTGTTTTTCCTGCTGCACGAACAACCGGCCGACGTGCGACGCAAAACCATTGCCGAGGCCATGCGCGTAACCAAGCCGGGTGGCAAGATCGTCTTTGTCGACTACCACAAGCCCAGGGCGATCAACCCGTTCCGCTACATCATGGTGCCGATCCTGACCACGTTGGAGCCTTTTGCCATGGATTTATGGAACGGCCAAATCACAGACTGGCTGCCTGCAGACTGCCAAAACCTGCACATCAACAAGCAAACTTACTTCGGTGGCCTGTACCAAAAGGTGGTGATCACACGTTGATCTGGATTAAATAGCCCGCGCGGCGTGTCGTAGGATAATCCGACTTTTGCTCCTGCGACCACACTGCTTTTGAACACCATTCCATCACTGACTTTTTCCAAGCTTGGTTGCACCCGGGGTGGGCGGCAACTCTTCACGAACGTGGACTGCCAACTTGAAGCCGGTCGCTGGCTGTATGTGGCGGGCGCCAACGGTGTCGGAAAGACCAGCCTGCTGCGCATGGTCTGTGGCCTGGCCTCCATTGAGGCCGGCGATGTGCTCTGGAACGGCCTCTCCATTCATGCCCAACGCGAGGCCTTCCGGCAAGACCTTTGTTACCTGGGCCACTTGAACGCGCTGCAGGAGTCGATGACGGTCGATGAAAACCTGGCTTTCATCACGGCGCTGGGCGGCTTTACCCCTGACAAGGCCGAGGCACAAGCGGTGTTGACGCGCTTTGGCTTGCGCGGGCGTGGTCGGCAACTGGTGCGTCACCTGTCGCAAGGACAAAAACGCCGTGTCGCCCTGACCCGGTTGGCCTTGAGTCCGGCCAAGCTCTGGGTGCTTGATGAACCCTATGTGGCGATGGACGAGGCTGGCATTGTTTTGCTGGCCGACCTGATTGCCAAGCACTTGGCCGAGGGTGGCCTGGCGGTGCTGACCAGCCACCAGCGGGTGCCCATTGGCAATGTGCCGGCCCAGATGCTGGAGCTGCAAGCGCCATGATCAGCACCGTCAAACCTGTCGGACTGGGTTTTGTGCTGCTGGCCATGCTCAGGCGCGAGATCTCGCTGGGCATGCGGCAAAAGGGCGAGGTACTGACCCCATTGGTGTTTTTTGTCGTGATCGCCAGCCTGTTCCCACTTGGCGTCGGGCCTGAATCGGCCTTGCTGCTGCGCATGGCACCCGGTGTGCTGTGGGTCAGCGCGCTATTGGCGGCCATGCTGTCGCTGCAGCGCATGTTCGCCACCGATTACGCCGACGGTTCGCTCGAACAAATGGCACTGTCCACCACCCCACTGGCGCTGCTGGTACTGGCCAAGGCACTGGCCCACTTTGTCCTGGCCGGCCTGCCGCTGGTGCTGATGGCGCCTGTGCTGGGGCTGCAATTTGGTCTGGATACCCGAGCCCTGGGCATCCTGATGCTGTCGTTGCTGCTGGGGACCCCCACCCTGAGCCTGATTGGCAGCATTGGTGCGGCCCTGACTTTGGGCGTACGCGGTGCAGGGGTTTTGCTGTCCTTGTTGATCCTGCCCCTGTATATTCCAGTGTTGATTTTTGGTGCAGGTGCGGTTGAAGCCGACGCCGCCGGCCTGGGGATTGGCGGCCACTTGTCATTGATGTCGGCCTTGCTGGTGCTCTCGCTCTTTTTCTCACCCTTGGCTACCGCAGCCGCTTTGAGGATTTCCCTGGAATGAAAAAACGTGTGATTCATTGGTTCAAGTTCTCATCACCCCAGAACTTTTACCATTTGGCAGGCAAGATGTGGCCCTGGTTTGCCGCGTTGGCCACTGTGCTGGCATTGGTGGGCTTGTGGATATCTTTCTTCGTGGCACCCGTGGATGCCCAACAAGGCCAGGGGTATCGCATTATTTTTGTTCATGTGCCCACTTCGCAGATGTCCATGTTCATCTACCTTGTGATGGCCGGGTGGGCGGGCTTTGGACTGGCCTTCAATACCCGCTTGTCAGGCATGATGGCCTCGGCTTTGGCACCTACCGGCGCGCTGTTTGCCTTCTTGTCCCTGGTGACGGGGTCGTTGTGGGGCAAACCGATGTGGGGGACCTGGTGGGTGTGGGACGCCCGCCTGACCTCCGAGCTGATTTTGCTGTTTTTGTACCTGGGGTTTTTGGCCCTTCAATCCAGCATTGACGATCCAAGGCGCGCCGACAAAGCCTGTGCCATCCTGGCCCTGGTGGGTGCGGTGAACGTGCCCATCATTTATTTTTCGGTCCAGTGGTGGAACACGCTTCACCAGGGCGCTTCAGTCTCCCTGAAAGGTTCCTCCATGGCCTCGACCATGCTGGCAGGCATGCTCATCATGGTACTGGCCTTCTGGATGTACACCATCGCCATCGCGCTGCTGCGGGTGCGCAACATTATTCTGGATCGGGAACGTCACACGGAGTGGGTAAAACATGCAGTGGCTTAGCGTTGAAGACTTTTTTCATATGGGCGGTTACGCCTTTTATGTCTGGGGCAGTTTTGGCATCACAGCCTTGGTCGTTGTGGCCGAAATCTGGCAACTGCGCGCCAAACGGCGCGAAATTCTGCGAAACCTTTTGAACGAAACCGACTCACATCCCAATTGACTTTACTCAAGACCATGAAACCTCGTCACAAACGCACTGCCATGATTGTTGGCGCCCTGGCTGCCATTTCCATGGCCGCCTACTTCGTTCTCAATGCTTTTCAAAGCAATCTGGTTTTCTTCTTCACGCCCTCGCAAGTGGGCGCCGGCGAAGCACCACAAAACCGAACCTTTCGCATTGGCGGCCTGGTCAAGGAAGGCTCCGTCAAACGCGACAACCTGACGGTGGCATTCATCGTGACTGACAGCATCAAGGAAGTCCCTGTCACCTACACCGGCATCCTTCCTGATTTGTTTCGGGAAGGTAAAGGCGTCGTCGCGCAGGGCCAATTGGGTAACAATGGCCAATTCAACGCCTCGGAAGTGCTGGCCAAACACGATGAAAACTACATGCCACCCGAAGCCCAGCACGCGCTGGACCAGGCTGAAATCGAAAAAACCGGCAAGACGCTGAAGTAACGCACTGGCTGTTTGACAGCCCATTTTTCCACACCCGAGACGCACCATGATTCCTGAACTTGGACATTTCGCACTCATTCTTGCCCTGCCGGTGGCTGCCATCCTGGGCATCCTGAGTTTGGCGGGCGGCCAAACCGGCCGGACTGACTGGATGGCGATGGCCCGTCCCGGCGCCCAGATCTTATGGTGGCTCACCGCCTTTTCATTTTTATGCCTGAGCTACGCTTTTTACACCAATGACTTTTCGGTGATGTACGTGGCGCAGCACTCCAATTCGCAGTTGCCCATCATGTACCGCATATCCGCCGTCTGGGGTGGTCACGAGGGCTCGCTGTTGCTGTGGCTGCTGATGTTGTGCGGCTGGATGATGGCGGTGTCCATCTTTTCGCGCCAATTGCCAGATGTGATGGTATCCCGCGTGCTGGGTGTGCTGGGTTTGATTGCGGTAGGTTTTCTGCTTTTCATGTTGATCACCTCCAACCCGTTTGTCCGCCTGAGCGACATCCCCGCCGACGGCCGCGACCTGAATCCCTTGTTGCAGGACCCGGGCCTGGTGTTCCATCCGCCCATGCTCTACATGGGCTACGTCGGTCTCGCCATTCCGTTTGCGTTTTCGATTGCCGCCTTGCTCAATGGCCGGCTCGACGCCGCTTGGGCGCGCTGGACCCGTCCATGGGCCACCGCGGCCTGGATCTGCCTGACCATCGGTATTGCGCTGGGTTCCTGGTGGGCTTATTACGAACTGGGCTGGGGCGGCTGGTGGTTCTGGGACCCGGTTGAAAACGCCTCGTTTTTGCCTTGGCTGGTCAGCACTGCGCTCATCCATTCGCTGGCTGTCACGGAAAAGCGCGGCCTGTTCCGAAGCTGGACCATCATGCTGTCGCTGATTGCTTTCTCGCTCAGCTTGCTGGGCACCTTCCTGGTGCGCTCGGGCGTGTTGACCTCGGTCCACGCATTTGCCACCGACCCCAAACGCGGTGTTTTCATCCTGTTGTTTCTGGCGGTGGTGGTCGGCGGCTCACTGATTTTGTTTGCCGCACGCTCCGGCAAAGTGCGCGCGGGTGGCTCGTTCTCACTGGTCTCTCGCGAGACTTTTTTGCTGGTCAACAATGTGCTGCTCACCACGGCCGCGGCAGCCGTGTTGCTGGGCACGCTCTACCCGCTGATCATTGACGCCCTGAACCTGGGCAAGCTGTCGGTGGGACCACCGTACTTCAATGCTGTCTTCGCACCCATCATGACGCCCGTGCTGCTGTTCATGGTCATCGGCAGTTATGCCCGCTGGAAAAATGACACCGTGGCCAACCTGACCCAAAAACTGCGCCCCATTGCCATCGTCTCGGTGCTTCTCGGTTGTACGGCACCCCTGCTGGCGGGTGAATGGTCGGCGCTGGTGGCCATGGGTCTGACTTTGTCGATCTGGATCGTGCTGGCATCTTTCGTACAGATGTACCGCCAGTTCAAGGACACCGCGAACTGGAAATCAACGCCCATTTCCTACTGGGGCATGCATGTGGCGCACATCGGTATTGCCGTGTGTGTGGTTGGCATCACCATGGTCAAGGGCTACGAAACCGAAAAAGATGTGCGCATGACCATTGGCGACACCGTCGAGGTCGGCGGCTACACCTTCCGCCTGACCGGTATCAATCAGGTACCGGGACCGAACTACAGCGCTGACCGGGGCGATGTAGAACTGATCCAGGGCGACCGTGTGCTGCGCGTGCTCCACCCTGAAAAACGAACCTATTTCTCGTCGACCATGCCCATGACCGAAGCCGCCATTGACAGCAGTCTGACGCGCGATGTTTACGTGTCGCTGGGTGAGCGACTGGAAGGTGAAGGTAAACCCGCCTGGGCCATGCGCGTTTATCACAAGCCCTTCATCACCTGGATCTGGCTCGGTTGCTTCCTGATGGCGTTTGGTGGCGGTATGGCCGTCGTCGATAAACGCTACCGCAAAAAAGTGGCGGCTAAATTGAGCCTGAATGATGTCAAGGGCGCGGTGGCATGAAAAAAGCGTACATCCCGCTGGCTATTTTTGTTGTCTTGCTGGGCTTTTTAGCAGTGGGGCTGACGCTCAAGCCACATGAAATACCGTCGCCCCTGATTGGCAAGCCCGCACCCGCCTTCACTGCACCGGTGCTGGGCAAGCCGGGTGAGACGTTTTCCAACAAAGACATGCTGGGCCAAGTCTGGTTGCTTAACACCTGGGCTTCCTGGTGCGTGGCCTGTCGGGTGGAGCACCCGCTGCTGGTTGAATTTGTCAAAACCAATCCGCTGCCCATCATCGGTCTGGACTACAAAGACAAGGAGTCAGACGGCATGCAATGGCTGGCCCGCTACGGCGACCCCTATACCCGTGCCATCGTTGATGCGGACGGCCGCATCGGCATCGACTTTGGTGTCTATGGCGTGCCTGAAAGCTTCCTGATCGACAAGCAAGGCATCATCCGATACAAACAAATCGGCCCCTTCACCGAAGAAGCCCTGCGTGAGCAACTGGTGCCGCTGATCAAGCAACTCCAACTATGAAACTCCTGATCACCCTGTTTCTTGCCTTGCAATGCGCCATTGGGGTGCACGCCAACGAAGCCGCCCCACTGGCCGAAGACCCGGTGGTAGAGCAGCGCCTGATCGTCATTGCCGAAGAACTGCGCTGCCTGGTGTGCCAAAACGAATCGCTCGCCGGCTCGCGCGCTGACCTGGCCATGGACCTGCGCCGTGAGGTACGCACCCTGATCAAGGCTGGCAAGACCGATGCAGAAATCAAGGAATTTCTGGTCAGTCGCTACGGCGACTTTGTTTTGTATCGGCCCCCGGTCAAACCGACCACCTGGTTGCTCTGGTTCGGACCGCTGCTGCTCTTGATCGGTGCCGTGTGGCTGCTGATCAGCATTATCAAGCGTAATCAAAGACAAAAAGAAACACCTGTTCTCGACGCCACTCAACGGGCCAAGGCACAGGCACTCCTTCAAGAAACCGATTCTTCCAAATGAATGTATTTATTGGCATTTCAGCGCTTTTAACGCTGCTGGTGGTGGCTTGGCTCGTGCGTCCGCTACTGCGTAAACATACCGTGGCAGGCATTTCAAGCGAAAAGCTCAACGCCGCCATCCACCGCGATCAACTGCGCGCCCTGGAAGCCGACTTGGCACGTGGTGTGATTACCCAACAAGACTTTGAAACCACCCGTGACGAGCTGCAACTGCGCTTGCTCGACGACACGGAAAGCTTTGAAGCCAGCCCGAAGGAAAAGACACCGGGCTTCTGGACTGCCAGGCGTACTTCTGTCGCGGTTGGCATCAGCTTGCCGGTCATGGCCTTGGGGCTCTATCTGCAATTGGGCACACCCGAAGCCATCAATCCTGTCGCGGCTGACCACACCCAAAACGAGCAGCTTGCCAAAATGGTGGACACCCTGGCAGCCAGACTCAAGGACAACCCGAACGACAGCAAAGGTTGGGTCATGCTGGCCAAATCCTACAAGGCCATGGAACGTTTCGAAGAAGCACAACAGGCTTTTGAGAAAGCGGGCGACATCGTTAAAACCGATCCTGAACTACTGCTGGATCATGCCGACGTGTTGGGCGTGCTTGCCGGCAACAATCTTGCAGGCAAACCAAAACAGATGATTGAAGAAGCTTTGCGCCTGGACCCCATGAATCCCATGGCGCTGATGATGGACGGTGTCGCTCTTTACCAAAGTGGTGACTATAAGAATGCCGTGACACGTTGGGAAAAATTGCTGGACCTGTTGCAACCCGGCTCTCCCGACGCGCAGCAAGTGCAAGCCAATATAGACGATGCTCGCGCCAAAGGCGGTCTGTCTGCCGGTGCGAGTAACGCACTGCCACCGGTGCCCGCTGGCGCGGCCGCCGGCATGACCCCGGAGATGATCAACCAGATGGTGGATCGGCTGGCGGCGCGGTTGAAAGACAATCCGGACGACCTGGCTGGCTGGGCACGCCTGGCACGCGCTTACAAGGTGCAAAACCGCCTGGATGAAGCGATTGCCGCCTATGCCAAAACCGGCAAGTTGCTCGACACCGACCCAGACTTGCTAACGCAATATGCTGATGCCCTGGCCATGCGCAACAAGAGCCTGCTGGGTCAACCTGGCGAACTGGTCCAGAAAGCCCTGGCCATCGCACCCAGGCACCCCATGGCCTTGATGATGGCCGGCCAGGCAGCTTATCAGGGCGGCCATTACGCGACCGCGATCAGCCACTGGAAGAACGTCCTGTCAGTCTTGCCGGCCAATTCACCCGACACCGAGCTCATCAAAGCTGAAATTGCCGACGCTCAAGCCAGGATCGGCAGCACTGGCAAGCCCTAAGTACCCAGTCCCCATCCCCAGGCCCGGTTTTACCGGGCTTTTTTTTGGTCATTTTTTTTTAACCCGTCAAGAATTACGCGAATTTTTAAACTGTATAAAGTTGTGGATAAATGAACTTGAAAACAAAAGTTATCCACATTTTTTTAAAAAATCTCAAGTTATCCAAATTAAGGATGCAGATCAAAAGCATGGTACCCAACAACAGAAGAGCATGCCTAAGTTTATGATTTTTATAATGTTAATTGACTTATCCACGGAAATTGGAAGACTCTATCTACTACGACTACTTTAAAATATAAATTAGTTGAAGACAATAAAGGCAATTTTTTAACCATTTTTTGCAACATTTAAAAAATCAAAAAAATCCTGTGCATAGAAACAATAAAAGCTGGCTCACGACCTTTTTTGCAGCTGAATCAAGTAAGATTTGCCTGTCCGCAAACAGCAACTTGGCACTTGCCATTTGTCCAGCTACTTTTCATCCATTTTTTTTCAGGCTTCGTGGCAAACACCTTTGAAATCAAAAGCACGCAGTTGCCCTTGGTCGCGTTGCTGCTAAAAACACCTGAGCTTGCTCGTCTCATGGAAGATCTCGACGAGCAGTTCGGTCCGGACAGTCAAAGTCCTGATTTCTTTGATAACGATGCTTTGGTTCTTGATTTTTCCAATTTGGAATCACTCAGTCGGACTGAAGCTCTGCCGCAGTTTCTGACTAAATTACGACAATGTCGTTTGAAGCCCATTGCGTTTAGAAATGCCGGCAAGACCATTGCCGATGAAGCACTGGCCTGTGGGTTGATTGAAGCGCCAGCAGACATGCCGCGCGGCAAGCCTGTCACGCAAAAGAAGCAAGTTGAAAAGCCAGTGGTCGAGTCGGTCAGGGAAGTTGTTCGTGAAGTGATACGCGAAGTCCCTGCCCAATCGACGCTGGTGATCGACAAGCCCTTGCGCTCAGGCCAAAAAGTTTATGCCCGAGGTGCTGATCTTGTGGTTCTGGCCATGGTGAACATGGGTGCCGAGGTGGTGGCTGACGGCAATATTCATGTTTATGCCCCCTTGCGTGGCAAAGCCATGGCAGGAGCCAGCGGCAACACCCAGGCGCGTATTTTTTCACTGTGTCTTGAACCCGAATTGATCTCTATTGCCGGCGTTTACCGTACCAGCGAAAATCCGCTTTCCAAGGACATTCAAGGCAAGCCGGCACAAGTCCGCTTGAGTAGCGACGGGCAAGACAAGCTGCTCTTCGAAGCGCTGAATTCCTAATTTTTTTGAAAGACCTTTTACCAATGGCAAAAATTATTGTGGTGACTTCTGGCAAGGGGGGGGTGGGTAAAACCACGACCAGCGCCAGTTTTTCTACCGGTCTCGCCATGCGTGGTCACAAAACGGCCGTCATTGACTTTGACGTGGGTCTGCGTAACCTTGACCTGATCATGGGTTGTGAGCGCCGCGTGGTCTACGATCTGATCAATGTGATTCATGGCGAAGCCAACTTGAACCAGGCCCTGATCAAGGACAAGCAGTGCGACAAACTTTATGTGTTGGCGGCTTCGCAAACGCGTGACAAGGACGCTCTGACGCAGGACGGTGTCGAAAAAGTGCTGTCCGATCTGGCTGCCATGGATTTCGAGTTCATCGTGTGTGACTCTCCCGCCGGTATTGAAACTGGCGCCTTGATGGCCATGCACTTTGCCGATGAAGCGCTGGTGGTGACCAACCCCGAGGTGTCTTCGGTACGCGACTCAGACCGTATTCTGGGCATGTTGTCCAGCAAGACCCGCCGTGCCATGCAGGGGCTCGATCCGATCAAGGAGCATTTGTTAATCACGCGCTACAACCCGGCACGGGTCAACCAGGGGCAAATGCTGTCCTTGCAAGACATTCAGGACATTTTGCGCATCAAGTTGATCGGTGTGATTCCCGAGAGCGAATCGGTGCTGCAGGCCTCCAACCAGGGGGTACCGGCCGTGCACATGGAAGGCAGTGATGTCTCTGAAGCCTACAAGGACGTGATTGACCGTTTCCTGGGTGAAGAAAAGCCCATGCGCTTCACCGAGCCGCCCAAGCAAGGTTTGCTCAAGCGCTTGTTTGGAGGGAAGTGAGGCCATGTCGTTTTTCTCATTTTTTCTGGGCGAGAAAAAGAAAACCGCCAGCCTTGCCAAAGAGCGTCTGCAGATCATTCTGGCGCATGAGCGCAATGGCCGCAGCCCGGCCACGCCAGACTATCTGCCGGACCTGCAACGCGAATTGATTGCCGTCATCAGCAAGTACATCAAGATCAATCCCGACGACATCAAAGTCAATCTGGAACGCCAGGACAATCTTGAGGTGCTGGAAGTCAAGATCGAGCTGCCAGACGCCCGTTGAACGGCATCACACAACCCCCGGATTGGCATCCGGGCTACAGATTTTTAGGAGTGGCGCCCTCGCCGCGATTGACTTGATCAGTCAGATGCCTTGGGTTGCCAGCGCTTGAGCAGCAGTGCGTTGCTCATCACGCTCACCGAACTCAGCGCCATGGCGGCACCGGCCATCACCGGGTTCAAAAAGCCGAATGCGGCCAGCGGAATACCTGCCACGTTGTAAACAAAGGCCCAAAACAGGTTTTGCCGTATCTTGGCGACAGTGCGGTCCGAAATATCCAGCGCAGCAGCCACCAGCGCCAGGTCACCGCGCATCAGCGTGATGCCGGCTGCGTGCATGGCGACATCGGTGCCACCGCCCACATTGGCCATGGCCATGCCGACGTCAGCAGCGGCCAGCGCAGGGGCATCGTTGACCCCATCGCCCACCATCACCACGGTCAGGCCCTGTTGCTTGAGGCGGGTGATATGTTCGGCCTTGTCGCCCGGCAGCACGTCGCTGATGACCTCATCGGGCTGTAAACCGACGCGTTGAGCCATGGCCTGTGCCGCGCCTGAGTTGTCCCCCGACAGCATCATGACCCGGATACCGCGTGCCCGTAACGTGGCAATGGCGGCGCTGGCCTCGGCCTTGGGTTCATCGCCAAAAGCCAGCAGCGCCAGCGCCCGCAAGCTTGCCGGGGTCTGTTGCGCCATCGCCGCCAGCGTGGCTCCCCGGGTTGCCAAGATTTTTCGGCGTTCATCCAGTTCACCAAAATGCACGCCCAGCTCATCCATCCAGCGCACGCTGCCAATGACGTAATCGCCGCCATTGACCTGGCCACGCAGGCCCTTGCCCGGTGTGCTTTGCAATTGAGTCACCGCAGGCAAGGCCAGTTGTTTATCCTGGGCCGCTGTGACCACGGCTCGGGCCAGCGGGTGACCGCTGCCGCTTTGCAACGCAGCGGCCAGGGTCAACAGTGCATCCTGATCGGCATTGTCCGGCACCACAAAATCAGTCAGGCGCGCCTGTCCCAGCGTCAGCGTACCGGTCTTGTCGAACACCACCACTTCGGCCTTGTGGGCCAGCTCCAGCGCCTGCGCGTCCTTGATCAAAATACCGTGTTTGGCGGCCACGCCGGTGCCCGCCATGATGGCCGCGGGCGTGGCCAACCCCAGGGCGCAGGGGCAGGCAATCACCAGCACGGTGACGGCATTGATGACAGCCACTTCGAATGCTGCGCCACTGAGCCACCAGCCCAGCAGCGTGAGCAGCGCCAGCACCAGCACCACAGGCACAAACACGGCGCTCACCTTGTCGACCAGGCGCTGAATGGGCGCTTTGGCCGCCTGCGCATCTTCCACCAGCCGGATGATGCCCGCCAGCACGGTGTCGACACCGGTGGCGCTTACCTGCACGATGACCCGGCCATCGCCATTGAGCGTGCCACCTGTCACCTTGTCGTTGAGCGTTTTGGTTACCGGCAGCGGTTCGCCTGTGAGCATCGATTCATCAACCTGGGTTTGGCCCTCCCTGACCCGGCCGTCCACGGCAAAGCGCTCACCCGGGCGCACCACCAGTTCGTCGCCGACCAGTACTTCGTCAATCGGCACATCGACCTCGCCGTCCAGCCCCAGTAAATGCGCTGTCTCGGGCCGCAAGGCGTGTAACGCGCGAATGGCCGAGGTGGTCTGGCGCTTGGCGCGGGCCTCGAGCCACTTGCCCAACAGCACCAATGTGATCACCACGGCCGAGGCTTCAAAATAGAGGTGCGGCATGGTGCCGGGGTCAGCGCTTAGCCACAGCCAGACCGACAGCGCCCAGCCGGCACTGGTGCCCATGGCCACCAGCAGATCCATGTTGCCGCTCAGCGCCTTGAGTGAATGCCAGCCCGCCTTGTAAAAACGTGCGCCCAGAATGAACTGCACCGGCGTCGCCAGCACGAACTGCAGCCAGGCCGGCAACATCCAGTGCTGGCCAAACAAATCACCCAGCATCGGCAACATCAGCGGCAAAGACAACGCCAGGCCGAGTGCTACAGGACCAAAGCCGGCCCAACTTGATTCAGCAGGTGCGTCGATGGCGGCATTGGCAGCTACCGGCTCGTAGCCGGCATCGCGCACGGCACGGCGCAGCCGTGCCTCGATCTGGTCCGACGGCAGCACCATCACACGGGCCGATTCGGTGGCCAGATTGACGCTGACTTCTTGCACCCCAGGCACTTTTTTCAGGGCACGCTCGGCCCGGCCCACGCACGATGCGCAAGTCATGCCGTGGATGCCAAGGTCGATACGCAGGGTGTCCGTTGGAGTTTGGGATGTGTTCATTAAGCTTAAGCCTGAGTTTGCTGACAAGGTTCACAATACGCGCTTTGGTTGTCTCCGTATTTTCAAGGGATTTGAAATGAAGCAAATTTTTACCGTCACGGGCATGACCTGTGAGCATTGTGAAAAGGCGGTTGTTCGTGCGGTGCGACAGCTCGACCGCGCCGCAGAGGTGAAAGCCGACCGCACCCAGAACAGGGTTGAAGTGGATTCCGAGCAGCCACGTGAGGCCCTGGCCCAGGCCATCGCTGAAGAAGGTTACAGCGTGGCAGCGTGAGGCCCGCCATATATGAACGCTTTGGCTTCGATGGCGCTGCTGATTGACTTATACCCGTCACTGGCCCAGGTTCAGCCCGCGCCAGCGGCACCGGAATCAGGGCTGCAGCCCTTTGAGGTGCCTGCCAACACCGTGTTGTTCAGCGAAAACGCGCCGTGCCAGGGCTTTCCGCTGGTGTTGCAAGGGGAAATCAAGGTCTCGCGCCATTCGGGTGATGGGCGCTCGCTGGAACTTTACCGTGTGGTCCCGGGCGAGTTGTGCCTGGTCTCAAGCGCCTGCCTGTTTCGCGCCCAGCCGCTCACTGCCTTTGGCATCACCACCAAAGCCAGCACGCTGTTGCTGGTCAAACCGGATGTTTTCACGCGCTGGCTTGAACAGCCCGCATTTCGCGACGAGGTGCTGGGCCTGTTTGCCGAACGCATGGCGGACCTGACCAGCCTGATTGACGCGGTGGCGTTTCAACGGCTGGACCGTCGCCTGGCCGCGGCGTTGCTGGGGCGCGGTCAACAGCTTAACCTGACCCACCAGACCCTGGCTGACGAACTCGGCACGGTGCGCGAAATGGTGACCCGCTTGCTGCGCCGCTTTGAGCGCGAGGGCTGGGTCAGCCTGGGCCGCGAGCAAATTCAAATCGTCAATGGCGCCGCCTTGCGGACCCTCGTGAGCACCCAACCGACGTGAACACGCTCAGCTGGGTGACTTGAGTCACAGACCTGCTGGCCGATTGGCGTTGTAATCAGCCCTGTGTTTTTTCACCTGACCTCAAGGAGTTTTCATGAAATCAAATGTTGGCGGTATTGACCGCATTTTGCGCATTGTTCTCGGCCTGGTGCTGATTGGTTTGACCCTGACCGGCACCATCGGTGTCTGGGGTTGGCTGGGTGTGGTGCCGCTGGCCACGGGAGCCATTGGCTGGTGCCCGCCCTATGCCATCTTTGGTTGGAACACCTGCTCGGTGAAAAAATAGGCGAAAAAACAAATGAACGCTCAAAAAGCGGCTTTAAGCCGCTTTTTTTCGTTCCAACCGACGATCAGACTCTGGAACGAAGGATCCAGCGGAAACAAAACAACTGAATTTTGAAAAATCCATAAATGCTTTACTAAGCATGTAAATATATAAATTATTCTAAATGTGTTGATTTAAATCAGAGATTTAAGCAGGGGCGGTATTAGTATTAACCCTATGTTGTTGCTGTTGGTTTGCAACGGCTTCCAGCGAACAGCATTTGACTAGTACGGAGTTCTTGATGCGTATACCGAATTTCTTAATCGGCGTTTTAACCGCCATTTTTTTGCTTCAATCAGCTTCGGCAGTCACTGAAACAACCCCGCTCAAGGTGCCTCAATCCACCGCGGATCACAGCAAGTTCAAAATTCTGGACCAGGATTTTGCTTCTGGCCCCGACGTGACAAAGGCTTGTTTGAGCTGCCACACCGAGGCTTCCAAGCAAATCCATCAGACCCAGCATTGGAAATGGGAATACGTCAACCCGGAAACCAAGCAGGTACTGGGTAAAAAACACGTCGTCAACAACTTTTGTACGTCGGTGAAATCAAACGAAGCGGCCTGCAACAGCTGCCACATTGGCTACGGCTGGAAAGACGACACGTTTGACTTTGCCTCGCAAGAAAACGTGGACTGCCTGGCCTGTCATGACCACACTGGCAAGTATTCCAAACCGAGTGGTTTTGCCGGCAACCCGGTGGCCAAGGACACTGAGTTTCCCGCCGGTTCGGGCAAGATCGTCAGGGGCATCAATCTGAAAGAAATTGCCCAGAAAGTCGGTCCCACCACACGCAATACCTGCGGTGCATGCCATTTCAAGGGCGGCGGCGGTGACGGCGTCAAACACGGCGATCTGGACAGCTCGCTCGAGGCACCGGACAAGGCGCTTGACGTGCACATGGATGTCGATGGGCTGAATTTTTCCTGCGCCACCTGCCACAAGACCGATGGCCACCAGGTGTCGGGCAGTCGCTATGCCCCCACGGCCAAGGACAAGGAAGCTGCACACCTGCGCGGCGCCGGCAACAAGACCAATCCCGCCACCTGCCAGGCTTGCCACGGCCAGGCACCGCACCAGGTGGCCAAGCTCAATGATCACACCGCCAAAATCGCATGCCAGACCTGCCACATTCCAGCCTTCGCGCGTGGCGGTGTTCCAACCAAGATGACCTGGGACTGGTCGACCGCCGGCAAGCTTGACAAGGATGGCAAATTCCAGACCCTGCGCGACGAAAACGACTATGACACCTACATGACGATCAAGGGCGACTTCACCTGGGCCGAGAACGTCACACCTGAATACGTCTGGTTCAACGGCACGAACAAATACACCTTGATCGGCGACAAGATCGAGAAGGGCGACAAGCCGATTCAGATCAACGGCTTTGAGGGCAGCGCGACCGATGGCAAGTCCATGATCTGGCCGATCAAGGTGTTCCGCGGCAAGCAGCAATACGATCCCATCAACAAGTCGCTGGTCATCACCCACCTGGCGGGCAATGACGACACGGCCTATTGGAAAAACCTGGATTGGGTGAAAGCGGTAGAGGCTGGTATGGCCAAGGGCGGCGTCAAGTTCTCTGGTCAGGTGGACTTTATCGAGACCGAGAGCATGTGGGCGATCAATCACATGGTGGCGCCGAAAGAAAAAGCGCTGGGTTGTGTCGAGTGCCACGCCAACGCCGGTCGGCTAAACCAGATTGATGGTGTCTATATGCCGGGCCGCAGCCGCGACCACGCCCAGTGGCTCGAAATCGGGGGTTGGTTACTGGCCACCCTGACCCTGCTCGGGGTCCTCGGTCATGGCTTGATTCGCATCGTGGCGAACAAGCGCAATCGTTAATCAGGAGACCCATCATGGCACGCGTTTATCTCTTCAAACCCTTCGAGCGGTTCTGGCACTGGTGCCAGGCTGCACTGATCATTTTCATGCTGCTGACCGGTTTCGAAGTCCATGGAACCTATTCCCTCTTCGGCTTCGAAAAGGCGGTGGCTTACCACACCATTGCCGCCTGGACCTTGGTGGGGCTGTGGATCTTTGCCATCTTCTGGCATGTCACTTCCGGCGAGTGGCGCCATTACATCCCGACCACCCACAATATCTTTGTCATTGCGAAATATTACTCATCGGGCATCTTCAAGGACGAGCCGCATCCATTCCGCCCCAGCCTGAGTAACAAACATAACCCGCTACAACGCCTGACCTATCTGGCCGTGCTGACGCTGCTCAGTCCGCTACTCTGGTTGACCGGCTGGCTCTATCTGTTTTACGCCGACTGGCAGGCTTGGGGATTGGGGAAACTGCAACTGCAATGGATTGCGACCAGCCATACGCTGGGTGCCTTCCTGATGTTGGCCTTCCTGATCTCGCACCTGTATCTGGCCACCACCGGCCACAAGATCACCTCGCAGGTGAAGGCCATGATTACCGGTTGGGAAGACCTCGGGGACGACGCTGCACCTGGAAAAAAACATTAACGCGGCACATAAATTTTTATTGTTTAAACACTTGGAGTTATTCATGGACAAGAGGTTTCAGAAAAAACTGCTGGTCGCATTGATCACAGGCATGTTGATGCCGCTGGCCGCCAGCGCGGCAGATGCTGATTTGATGAGCAAGATTGAGGCAATGTCGCGCGAACTGGAGGCCTTGAAAGCCCAAGTCAAGGCGAACGAAGTCAAGTCGGCCCAGACGGCAGAGCAAGTCAAGGCGGTGGCCGCCAAGACCGAGTCAACCGAGGTCGCCGAACTGAAGAGCCAGGTCACCAGGCTGGAAGGTAAATCGCTCAGCAAGTGGCTCACCATTGGCGGTGATTACCGTTTTCGCTACGACTACCTGGAAGGGCAGAGCAAGACCTTTACCGATGTCTCGGCAACCTTTGCCAATGCGCAGACTTCGCTGCAAACAGCCATGCTTACGGATACGACCGGCACCGCCGCAGCGAACCTGGCTGGGTTGGCTCAATTCAGCAGTGCCATGATGGGCGTCCAAACCTACGATCAGGCGGTCGCATTCCAGCCGATGGTCGACGGAATGATGCCAGCTTTGGGCGCCTATGCCGTGACGGTTCCCGCCTACAAACCCAAAAACTCCAGCCTCTACAGCAACCGCTTCAACCTCAACCTGAACGCCAAGGCAACGCAGGATGTGTCGGTCACCGCCAACCTGGCCATGTACAAAGTGTTTGGTTCACAGACTGACAGCGCCGTCACCAATGCCGGCAGCGCGCCGTTTTTTGCCGACCGGGTCGGTGTCTTTGATGGCACGCTCAGCCATGTGCCCTCCAGCAGCAACCTGAATGTGGACCGCGTCTATGCCACCTGGAGCAACATTGCCGACCAGGAAATGTGGTTGTCGGTGGGGCGCAGGCCGTCGACCGGCGGTGCGCCGAGCAATTTGCGCAACAACACGGCAGTTCGACCCGGCAATGGCGGCACACCCTCGTTGCTGGTGGACTACGCCTTTGACGGCGTCACCCTGGGTTATGCACCCGAGATTGATGCCCTGCCGGGTGCCTATGCCAAGTTCTGCTACGGTCGTGGGTTTGAGAGCGGTTTTACCGACTTTACCGGCAACTCGCTCGAAGACACCGACATGGTGGGCATCTCTGTGGTGCCGATCGACACCGACCCGCTGCGTGTCTGGCTGCAGTGGAACCGCGGCATGAACATCTTTGATGCGCCCACCATGAGCAACACCTATTTTGGCAACACGGCGCCGAAAACCAATCTGGGTGACATCGACTGGTTTGGTGTCGGCTTCATGAGCACGCACAAGAATGTCGGACCTGGCACCCTGCAGGTTTTTGGCGATGTGGGCATGAGCATCACGCGCCCGAACAACAATGTGTCAGCCCAGTTTGGCTTTCAGGGTTTGATGACCGGTGCTTTTTTCAACCCGGAAGCGCCCAGCACCAAGAAGGGCACCGCAGTGGCCCTTGGCGTGCGGTATGACCTGCCTTCGCGGTCCAAGTTTGGTTTCGAGTGGAACCATGGCTCGAAAAACTGGATCACCTTTGCCCCGGCCGCAGACGACATGTGGACCGCCAAAATGGGTACCCGTGGCGACGTTTATGAAGCCTATTACATCCAGGAACTGGACCGCCAGCCCATTTCAAGCTTCTTCAGCAAGGCGTTTTTCCGCGTTGGTGTGCAGTACTACAAGTTTGACTACACCGGCAGCAACAACTGGGTTGGCGCACCGGTTGCCATCGGCGATGTCAATGGCAACCTGATGACCACCACGCCGCTGGAAGACGCCACCAACCTGTATGCCACTTTTGAAGTCAAGTTCTGATCTTTACCCATTCATTTCATTTAGGAGTACACCATGAAATCCAAACTTTCTTCCCTGATCATCGCCGCCGTGCTGGGCCTGTCCGGCGCAGCCTTTAGCGTCAATGCCTTGGCCGACGAAGGCAAGCTGGTCGGCCCGATCACCAAGATCACGATGGCCGCTGACGGCAAGTCGGCCACCGCCGTTCTGAAGGACGTCAAGGCTGGCACACCTGTCACCATCACCATCACCGATGACCTGACCCTGGAGAAATTCAAGGACAAGCGCATTGTCGAAGGCGACGAGATCCGGGCCCGCTTCGAAAAAGACGGCAAAAACACCAGCAAGTCGTTCAAGAAGACGGCCGGATGCTGAGGCCAGCGCCAGGGTCGGTTGCTTTTCACTGACCCTGGGGTTCAAGCAATGAACAAACGCATGGTCTGGGCTGTTGCGCTGGGCATGGCCTGGGCCGGATGCGCGCAGGCCACGGACGACCAACCGCTGCGCATCACCCGGGACAGCACCGAGTTTGTGGTGCAAACGCCCGGCGGGCCCCTGGTGATCAAGCGCAGCAAAACAGCCAGTGGCGTTGGTAAGGGCTTTGTGCAGGCGCTGGTGCCGCAGGTCGGCGTCACCCCGGTCACCGAGATCGAGGTGTTGCACGCCCTCAACGACCCGGCCACCATGGTCATCGACATGCGCGACGAAGATGAGCCGCTGAAATCCACCATCCCCAACAGCTACCACATTCCCTACAACGAGCTGGAAGACCGGCTCGATGTGCTGGGTTGTCAACGCCGTTCAGATAAGTCCTGGGACTGCGCCAGAGCCATCAAGATCGTGGCGTTCTGTCATGGCCCGATGTGCCTGCAAAGTCCCGCCGGCATCGCCATCATCGTGAGGATGGGCTATCCGGTCGAAAAAATCTCATACTACCGTGGTGGCATGACGGACTGGCAGGCGCTGGGCCTGACCACGGTCAGCGTCAACAGGCCACTGAGCACGCGACCGGTGCCCTGATTGGCCCAAGTAAGTGCCTGGCTTGACTCAGCCGGGCAGAACCCGCTCACCCCCCAGCGCTTCGAGCAGCGCCGGCAGCGCCTTTTGCAGCTCAGCGGTGGCAATCGCCACGTCGGCGTCAAAGCCGTCGTCCTTGCCAGCGCTGGCGCCTTCAAACACCACGTCAAGAAAAGCCAGCTTTTTAAGCTGCAGGCCCTCGGTCAGCACAAAGGAAACGCGGTCGTTCCAGGTCAGGGCCAGGCGGGTGGGCATTTTGCCGCCCTCGATGTGCTGCTTGACCTCTTCGGTATCGAGCCTGTGGCGGGCATAACGCACTACCGCTTTGGATTCATCGGCGGCCTTGAGTTCACACTCCCGGTCCACGCTGAAGCCTTGCGGGGCTTCCTGGCTGACCAGCCAGTCGGCCATGGCGGCGCCCGGCGAGATCTGGGTGTCGATCAAACTCAAGGCCAGGCCCGGCAGGCCTTGCACCAGCAGGGTGATCAGCTCGTCAGCACGGGCCTGACTGCCGGCATCGGTCACCAGCAACTGCGCTTCCCGGTCGAGCCAGACCCGGGTGCTGGACTGTTTGGTGAACGCCATCGGCAACAACTCTAACCGGATGTCGTCCTTCAGGTCACGAGTCTCCTTTTTGCCTGGTTTTCGGCCGGTGCTGGCTTCGATCTGGGCGACCCGCTCCTGGGCCTTGCGGTTGACCACCGAGGCGGGCAGGGCACGGACCTCAAGCATGAGCTTCAAAATCCATTGGCCTGCCACCGCTTCCAGCAGCGGTCCGTTGGCCTCGCCACGCGGTGCCACCCACCCCACTGATTTTTCCTGACTGGCACCACATTCAACAAAAGGGTTGTCTTGCAGGCGGGCCTCCACTTGCTCGGCGGTCAGGCTCCAACCCGGAGCGATGCGGTACATGATGACATTCTTGAACACAGAGAACTTTCTAAAGATAACGACAATGCGAAACCGCCAATCATCCCATTAATTCCGGAAAAAACGGGCTGAAAAACTTTACAAAGCTTTCACGCATCCTTATGGTCGCGATACACAGGCGGCGCACACTTCTCTTCACGCCGATGCCACTTTCTGGTCATTGGTCTTAACTTGAAGGACATGACGATGAAAACCAATCTCAAAATTTCCCTGGTTGCCGGTTTGCTGATGGCTGCCGGCTTGGCTTATTCACAAGGCCCCATGGGGGGTGCGCCCTGCGATATGTCAGGCCCCCATGGCATGATGCAAGGTCAAGGCATGATGCAAGGTCAAGGCATGAGCCAGCGTGGCATGGGCAAGATGGATCCAGCCAAGATGCAGGTCATGATGGACAAGCGCCATGCAGCCCTGAAAGCGCAACTCAAGATCACCCCGACGCAAGAAGCGGCCTGGACCGACTTTCTGGCCAGTCACAAAGGTCCTGCCGGCATGAAAGGCCAGCCTGCGGCCATGCCTGACATGAGCAAGCTCACCACGCCCGAGCGCCTGGACAAAATGAAAGAGCTGCGTGCCCAGCACATGGGCGAGATGACCGCCGCCATGGACCAGCGCGCCATGTCAACCAAGGCGTTTTATGCGGTGCTGACACCGGAACAGCAAAAGGTGTTTGATGCCCATGCCATGCAAGGCCGCGGGTCACACAAAGGCATGCATGGTGGCAAGGGCATGATGCAACCCAAAGTCTGAGTTTTGACAAGCCGGGTTGTTGGCGCCAGACCCTCAGGGGCGGCATTCGCAAAGCGCGGATGCCGCCCCTGGTCTTTTTGGACCCGCAACGGCCCGCTTGCCCGCTTATGGCAATATTCGCCTGTTTCAATTTTTACCAGCCATGTCCAACTCTTTGCCATCTGCCCGAAATCCGGCTTCCTCCAGCGCCTCGATCATCGTCCGTACCATTGGCACGGCTCAGCCGATCTCGTGGTTGCTCAGGGCCTGGCATGACCTGATGCGCTGCGGCTGGATCAGCGTTTTGCACGGGGTGGCGATCGCACTGATTGGCGCGCTCATGCTGTGGCTGGCGCATGATCGTTTCTGGTTCATGGCGGGTGCGTTCTCGGGTTTTTTGTTGGTGGGCCCGGTGCTGGCCACCAGCCTGTATGCCTTGAGCCGTGGTCTGGAGCGTGGTGACAAACCCGGTTTGGCCAAGGTGCTGGAAACCTGGCTCAACTGGAAACATGGCCGGGTGCAAGCCTGGGGCGAGGCGCAATGGCGCCTGGTGCAGTTTGGTGTCTTGCTGGCGCTGGCGGGCACCGCCTGGGTACTTGTTTCTGCGGGGCTGATCACCTGGCTGGCACCTGTGCCCATCACCTCGCCCTTGGTTTTTATTGAACAGGTGGTGTTGGCCAGGGAGGGTTGGCTGTTCGAGATCTGGCTGGCCCTGGGTGGGGCGCTGGTAGCCCCCATTTTTGCCTCGACGGTCATCACCATCCCCTTGTTGTTGGACCGTCAGGTCAGCATCGGGCAGGCCATCGCGGCGAGCTGGCAGGTGATCTTTGCCAACCCGGTGCCCATGGCCTTTTGGGGTGCCCTCATCATGCTGCTGACCTTGTTGGGTTTTGCCACGGCCCTCATCGGCCTGGTGCTGCTGGTACCGCTGCTCGGCCATGCCAGCTGGCACGCTTACCGCGACCTGCTGGACGTGTCTGCCTTGCCGGAACAGGAGCAGCGCTGATGTTTGGTTTTACCGAGGAGCAAATCGCCGCCTTTGGCATGACTTTTGGCGTCGGTGGCCTGATGCTCTACATGTTGTTCATCATTGGCCAGTTGGCCTGGGAGTCCAAGGCGGGCAAGTTTGGCTTTTTTGTCATGATGCTGGGACTGGCCTTTGGCATGGTGGGTTTTGTTGCCAAGTACATGATCCAGTGGCTGATGGGGATTAAGTAGTCAGCCAAAAGGCCGAACTCCGATCAGCAGGCCGTGCAGCCAGAGCGTAAACGCGATCCAGAGCGCGACCCCCAGCGCCACGGTAATGCCAGTTGCGCCCGTGTTGCCCTGTGAATACCGTGTGTCACCCTGCTCGTCACGTTTTTTGGCAGCCAGGAAAACCAGAACTGACCAAACCAGAAACGTGCCAAACAAGATGACATGGGCCAGGTTGCCGTTGGCCAGCAAATGGGCCAGCGCCCAGAGCATCACGGCAGCCGTCATGGGGTGGTGCAGGCGTGCCTTGATCCGGTTGCCCGGCACGTAAGCAGCGGCCAGCAGCACAAAGCTCAACAAGGTCAACAACAGCGCCAGATGGCGCAGCGCCAGCGGCGGGCTCCACAGCTGTACCGGCATTTGCCGCGCCTGACCAAAGCCCCATGTGATCAGAACAAACCCCAGCAAGGACAGCAGTGTGTACAGCGCACGCCAGCGCAAAGCCCCCAGCCTGGCCCGGGTGCGGGTACGCCAGCCGTCGGCCACGATCCGCACCGAATGCGTGCCCACAAACAGCAACAGCCCCAGGATCAGGTAAAGCATAGGACGCGTGGTGATCTTTCGCTCAAAGCGTGCGACGTGGATGAAACAAGCTTTTGATTTGACCACAGGCTGGGCATCCCCAGCATCAAGGCTAGACGCCGCAGGCCGCACCGTCGCTGCGCGGATCGGCAGCGCCTTCGATCAGGCCAGTGGGGTGGCGTACCAGGGCGCCGGCATGACCCATGGTGTCGCTGAAGGCTTCGTCCAGCAGCTCGACCTGATGCCCCGCCGCTTTGAGGGACGCCACCAGCGCCGGGGCGAATCGGTTCTCCAGCTTCAGTGAGGTACTGACATCACCCCAGGTGCGGCCCAGCAGCCAGCGCGGTGCTGTCACCGCTTGCTGCAAGCTTTGCCCAAAGCGCGCATAGCGGGTGAACACCGCTGCCTGGGTTTGCGGCTGGCCCTCACCACCCATGGTGCCGTAAGGCATGACGCGGCCGTCATCAAACAAGGCCAGCGATGGATTCAGGGTGTGAAAGGGTTTGTGGCCGGGCTCCAGCGTGTTCAGGGCGCTTGGGTCGAGCGAGAAACTGGTGCCCCGGTTTTGCCAGGTCACACCCGTGTCTTGCAGTACCACGCCAGAACCAAACTCCCAGTACACACTTTGAATGAAACTGACCGAGCGCCCTTTGTTGTCAATGGCGCCCATCCAGATCGTGTCGCCGGGTGCCGCCATGTCGGGCCAAGGCAGCGCCTGCTGTGGGTCAATCTGGCTGGCCAGCGCGTCCAGCGCCTCGGGGGTGAGAAAACTCTTGGGGTCGGCGGGCAGGCGCCTGGGGTCGGTGACCACGCGGTCGCGCACCCGGAAAGCACGCTTGGTCGATTCCACCAGGCCGTGCAGGTGGGCAAAACCCTCGCCCTCGGTCACCCCCAGTCGCTCAAACAGCCCCAGAATCATCAGTGCCGACAAGCCCTGGGTGGGTGGCGGCAAGTTGTAGACCGTGCAGTCATTCAGGCGCACCGCCAAGGGTTCCACAATCTGGGCGTGGTAGGCCGCCAGGTCGGCGGTGCGCAGCGGGCTGCCGACCCGCTCTAGCTCGGCCCCCATGCGCTGGGCCAGCTCGCCACGGTAAAAATCATCCAGCCCGCGCTCGGCCAGCGTCGCCAGGGTGCGACCCACGGCCGGCTGCTTGAGCACGTGGCCCACAGGTGGCGGCAAACCATTGACCAGATAGGTGTCGGCAAAACCGGGCGCGTCTTTGAGGCCGTCAAACTTTTGCTGGGTGAGCTGCGCCTGGCTGGCCGTCACGGCCACGCCGTCGTGCGCATGGCGTATGGCGTCGGCCAGCAGCCTTGAGAGCGGCAGGGCCTGGCCCCACGGTGCCGCCACCTCCAGCGCCTTGGCCCAGCCGCCCACGGTGCCAGCGACGGTGAGCGCTGCTTTGGGGCCGCGTGACGGAATCGCATCCAGGCCGTCATAAAAGGCCCGGTCCGCCAGACCGGCCGCAAAGCCGCAGGCGTCAATGGCCACCGGGGGTTTGCCCGGCTCATGGATCAGCCAGAAGCCATCGCCACCCAGGGCGTTCATGTGCGGATAAACCACGGCAATGGCGGCGGCTGCTGCCACCATGGCCTCGACCGCGTTGCCACCGTCGCGCAGCACATCGCGGCCCGCTTGCGCCGCCAGGTGGTGGGGGGCTACCTGCATGCCGCCCAGGGCGGTGCGTGTGTGAATCATGGGAGTCTCCTTGGAAAAACTTGCGGGTCAGACCACTCGCGCAGTGACGTGCTCTGACCCCAACTCGGGTGATAGGCTTGCGGGTCAGACCACTCGCGCAGCGACGTGCTCTGACCCCAACTGATTAATGAAGATGTCATGGTCTCTAGCTCAGCAAGCCGTAAAACATGCGCAGCGAGGTCAGCGTCAGAAACAGGGCAAACACCTGGCGCAAACGCCGGGCATCAATGGCATGGGCCAGCCGCGCACCCCAGGCCGTGGTCACCATGGTGGCCGGCACGATCAGCGCCATGCCCAGAAAATTGACATACCCCACGCTGGCTGGCGGCAGGTTGGGCACCCCCAAACCGTTGATGAGAAAGCCCAAAGCGCCCGGCAAACTGATGACCATGCCCAGCGTCGCCCCGGTACCCACGGCGGTGTGCATGGGCGTGCGGTAGGCATTCAAGATAGGCACACTCAGGGTGCCGCCACCGATGCCCATGAGCGTGGAAATGCCGCCAATGGCGCCACCGATCAGCGATGTGCCCACAGGCCCTGGCAGGCCGTCACCCAAAGAAAAACCGTCACGCTTGAACGCCATGTTGATCGCCACCAGCAGCGCCATCACCGCAAACACCGCCGTCAATACCCGCCCGCTGAGAAAACCGCTGAGCACCGAGCCCACCAGCACACCCACCACCACCGACGGCATGAGCTTTTTCAGCAAGGCCAGATCCAGGCTGCCGCGCTTGCGGTGCGCCCGCGACGACATGATGGATGTCGGAATGATGGTGGCCAGCGAGGTGCCCACCGTGACGTGCATGCGCACCGATTCGTCAACGCCCAGCAGCGTAAACAAGTGATAGAGCACCGGCACGATGACAATGCCGCCGCCCACGCCCAGTAGCCCGGCCAGAATGCCCGCCACCACGCCGGTCGCCAGCAAAGCCAGCGCCAGCCCGAGCAGCCAAGCCGCGCTGTAGTTGTTAAACAGTTCCATGCAAACGCCCTCGTTGAGGCTTACCAGCCAATCGCCTGGGGCAACCACAATGCCACCTGGGGAAACTTGAACAAAATCACCAGCGCGACACCCTGCATGGCAATGAATGGCAGTACCCCTTTGTAAATGTCCTTGATCGAGATACCCACCGGCGCCACGCCTTTCAGGTAAAACAAGGCCCAGCCAAATGGAGGCGTCAAAAACGAGGACTGCAGATTGAGGGTGATCAACATGGCCAACCACACCGGGTCAACACCCTGCGCCAGCAAAATTGGCAAAAAAAGCGGCACCGCGATGTAGCTGATCTCGATCCACTCGATAAAAAACCCGAGCAGAAAAATCATCAGCATCATGAACCACACGGCGGTGTCGACACCCCCTGGCAGCATCTCGAACAGCCGGGCAATCAAGTCTTCACCATGGAGCCCGCGAAACGACAACGCAAACACCTGCGCCGCCATCAGGATGAACATCATCATGGCTGTGATTTTGCTGGTGTCGAGCGCCACGGCGTGCAGGGTTTTCCAATTCAAACGGCCTGACAGCGCGGTGATCAGCACGGCCCCCACCGCCCCCATGGAGGCGGCCTCGGTGGGGGCAGCCACCCCGCCCACAATCGAGCCCAGCACCGCCACCACCAGCATGATCGGCGGCACCACCACCTTGATAAACCGCACCCCGAGTTCCCGCCGGGTGACGTCGTTGCGCTCGGCCAGCGGAATCGGTGGCATGGCGTTCGGGTCCAGCATGCCACGCACCAGCAGGTAGACGATGTAGAGCGCAGCCAGCATCATGCCCGGCCCCACCGCCGCCGCAAACAGCGTACCCACTGACAACTGCATGATGTCTGACAGCAAAATCAGGATCAGGCTGGGCGGAATGATTTGCCCCAGACAGCCCGAAGCACAAATCACCCCGCAGGCCAGACCTTTGTCGTAGCCGCGGCGCACCAGCGTGGGCAGCGCCAGCAGGCCCAGCGTGATCACCGTGGCCCCCACAATGCCGGTCGTGGCGCCCATGAGCACACCGAACAACACAATGCCCACCCCCATGCCGCCGCGCAGGCCACCCGCAATGTGGCCCATGACATCCAGCAGGTCATCGGCCAGGCGCGACTTTTCTAGCATCACACCCATGAACACAAAGAGCGGAATGGCCATCCACTGGTAACCCGCCACAATGCCGTAAAAACGTGCCGGCAGCAGACTGAACAACGAATCGCCAAAGCCCAGATAGCCAAAGACAAAGCCCACTGTGGCCAGGCTGGTGGCCACCGGAATACCGATCATCAGCAAGCAGAAAAAACCCACCAGCATCAAGATGGCGTAAGTCTGGGGTTCAAACATCGTCCAACTCCCCTGGTGCCCGGTAGGTTTGCACAATGCGCATCAACTGCCCGGCCGACTGCAGCACCAGCAGGCTGTAGCCCAGCGGAATCAGCCCCTTCACCAACCATCTAAAGGGGATGCCACCGGGGTCTGGCGACTGTTCGTTGATGGCATAAGCCTGACCCACATAACCCAGTGACAGCACCACAAAGAGCAGCGCCACCACCATGATCAACAGCACCGACACCACGTCCACCACATACTTGGCGCGGGTGCTGTAGCGCGCGTAAAACAGGTCTACCCGCACGTTGTCCCCACGCAAAAGCGCATGGCTCATGCCCAGCAAGATGAGTGCTGCCAGAAGATGCCACTCCAGCTCTTGCGCCCAGACCGACCCCAGACTGAACGCGTAGCGCAGCAGCACATTGACGGCAACCAGTGAGATCATGGCCAGCGCCACCCAGGCGGTCAGCTTGCCAATGTGGTCAATCGACGCTTCGATGCCGACAACGGCACGGGTGATCGTGTTCTGCATGGGTGGGACTCTGGGCTTAACCGCGCACGGTGCTGTGGTAAGCACCTTCGCTGACATCGGCCCAGCGTTGGTACTTGGCCATGAACGCCATGTAAGAGTCGTGCACCTTCTTGGTCATGGGGTCCTTGGCCACGGCTTCGGTCAGCACCTTGTCGGTTTCCGTCCGCAGCGCCTTGATCACGCCCTCAGGCAGCGGCTTGGCGATGACCTTCTGGTTCTTGATCAGGTCTTCCATGGCATCGGCATTGGCCTTCTGGCACCAGGCCTCGCTGATCACGTTGCAGGCTGCGGCGGCGTTTTGCACAATGGCCTGCAAGTCCTTGGGCAGCGTTTGCCAGGCCGCCTTGTTGATCAACAACTCGGACACCGTGGCCGACTCGTGCCAACCGGTGGTGTAGTAGTACTTGGCCGCCTTGTGTAGCCCCAGGCGACGGTCCTGGAACGGGCCAACAAACTCGGCCGCATCAATCACGCCGCGCTCCAGCGCCGGGAAAATTTCACCGCCTGGCAGCACCTTCACATCGACACCCAGGTTGGCGTACACCTTGCCCGCCAGGCCGGGAATACGCATCTTCAAGCCCTTCAGGTCGGCCACGGTCTTGATCTCTTTTTTGAACCAGCCGGTCATCTGCACCCCGGTATTGCCACACGGCATGGCCACCATGCCAAAGGGCGCGTACACCTCGTTCCACAGGTCAATGCCGCCGCCGTCGTACAGCCAGCCGTTCATGCCCTGGAAGTTCATGCCAAAAGGCACCGCCGTGAAGTACTGCGCGGCAAAGGTTTTGCCGGTCCAGAAATAGCTGTTGGCGTGGTTCATTTCCACTGTGCCGGCGCGTACGGCGTCAAAGCCCTCAAAGGCCGGGATCAACTCACCCGCGCCAAACACCTGAATGTTGAGCCGACCATCAGACATCTCCTTGATGCGCTTGGCCAGGTCGGTGGCGCTGCCGGGGCCATCGAAGTAAAACGGCGACCCCTTGGGGTAGGCACTGGTCATTTTCCAGTTGAAAGTTCCCTTGCTTTGGGCTTGAACGAGCGACGGTGCGCTCAATACACCACCAGACAAGGCAGCGGTCGTGAGAAATTTGCGGCGAATCAGTGTCATGTGAAATGGCTCCAGTTGCAATTGAGGGTTAACAGTCGTACGAAACCGTTTGTAAGGCGGTCTATCTACCCCTATGCAAAAGCCATGCCATCATAAAAATTGATTTAAGTTGTTGTTTTATAAGAGTTTATTTAAATAAAAAGGAAGCCCCTGAAAAGTCGCCGCACACGGAAAAAGCGAGTTTTTCAAAAAATGATTGTTTCGAATGTTTGTTAAATGAGGTCTTCAAGGTCATTTGTATGGTGATGAGCACCACTTTGGTTTGCTTGAGTTCGCGCAACGACTCAAAACAGCCACCAAAAATGACAATTGGCAACGAAGCCCCTCGGTGCACATCTAACGTGCACCTGCACCACAACGGGGTAAACCCTTAATCAGCTGAGGTCAGAGCAAGTCGCTTTGCAAGCGGTCTGACCCGCTTGCATTTCTAAAGGCGGGCGCCACCGCGCCGGTTTTTGACACGGGTCATCAGCGTCTTGCAGTCCACGGACAAAATTTCAGGCCGGTTGAAGATGCGCTTGCGCACAAAGGCGTCAAAAGTTTCCATGCTGTCGGTGAGCGCATGGATGTGCAAACTTTGCAAGTCACTCATGATGTAGAGACTCACCACTTCATGGCAGTCTGCCAACTCCTGGGCGACGGCTTCAAGCGCCGCAGGTGCCACACGAATGTCAACAAAAGTCGAAATCACTTTGCCCAGCTTTTCCGGGTTGATGACCGCCCCGAACAGCTCGATCACACCACTGCTAACGAGCACCTGCACACGGGCGCGGGCATAGGCCCGAGACACGCCAAGCTGGCGTGCAATGTCGGCAAAGGAGGCACGGCCATCCTTGACCAAAATATTGAGCAAGGCGCTGTCCAGCTTGCTCAAGGTGGCGCTGGTCGCTTCTTGGGGAACAGGGGGTGGTGTGGTCATGGTTTGCTATTCGGTGCAAATATAGTCGTAAACAGGCACCTGGCATTCATGCGGGTTAGCGGCCTGGCAAATTGACAATAGTCGAGTTGAAGTCGTAAACAACTTTACACCATTGATCACCGCGATTGGGTCTCGCAGCGTCTGAACTTGCCAGAGCTGAGCACTTTGGCTGCCGTCAACCGGTCCGTCGTCGCTGACTCTTGAGTGCCCAAAGCTGTCAGCCGTCGTCGGCGGAAGCAGTCATTCAACTTTGCTCAGGAAAATCATTAAGCTGACTGTCATCGTCGAAGGGTAATGTGTGTCGAATGGTTGGCTCTACGCGTGTTAATTTCATTTACACGTGACGCCAAAAAACCGACAGCGATGTACTTCCGTTTGGCGTCATGTCGGGCATCCTCTCCCTCCAATTGGAGTGCCTGCTGCAGTCCTTCAGCCCGAAGTACCATCAAGCATGTGTCGTATGGAATGCGTCAGTGACATGGTTCGCATTGATCAATGCGATGTCAAGGCGAAGATGACTCTCTCCAATAGCCACCCACATTCCTGAACGATGTTTGCGCAGCGCGTATATATCCTGCGCCAGTGCCGTTTGTGTAAACGTACCCATTCGAGCGCATTTTCAATTGAGTTGGCCATGATAACGGGCGCGGCATGAGTGACTCGGTATGGATTAATGCCTCATTATGGTCGTCGGCTTCTTTTCTTTTTACTGTACGGTAGACTTTGTGGTCTCCTTCTACTCGGTCGAGAACAGCATAATTTACGCGGTGTCGAAACAGTAACCTTTGCTTTTCGATAGAACGACAACTTCTGTAAACCCATTCGCGATGTTCCCATTCCCGAAAGTAAATGTTGGCCTGAGCATTTAAGAACTGATGCTCATTGATTGCAGCAACATCTCGATCTCTGCGCAAGTCCGACCATCCTCTCTCGTGTGAAAGGTTATAAACGTCGCCGTCATAGGCCACGCACATTACACGGGGGCTCAGTGGAAGAAAGAAAGTTACCCCACAAGCCATCATTCCCGCAGAATTATGCTGCACCCGGGGATCCACCATATGCCAGCGGTTGCTCATTACGGAGGGATCGTCCGACGTGACGAAGGGTCGGGATGTCCTGTTACGCAATAAACAAACCTTCAGGTCATCAATGACATGCATCATGCTGGAGAAATTTCGCATCGCCATCTGAACGGCCTCTTTGATGGATGGTTTGAAATCCGGTATGCCTGGATCAATGACGCTATTCATGCTGTCGAGCATTTCTACATTGCGACGTGAGGCGGCTTCAGTTCTTATGTACTGAAAGATCATAAAAATCCGCAGAACAACGCGATCGGCCTCTGTTAAATGGTAGCCGGGCTTATGAATCCGTGATACGACTGCAGCGTACTCACCTTCTATTCTTTGAATCGCACTCTCAAGTTGGAAATCTTGACCGTAAAAGTAATCGCCAGAGCACTGGTTCTTTACTGGAGCACCAGAAATACAGCGATTCCTATCCAAATTAAGAATGTTTATGGCCAAGTTTTCACCGTTGTGGGTAAAAGACTTTAAATAGCACCTGGGAACGAAATGCTGGTTTTTATTTGTGGCCACGGTTAATTATGCGGCCCGTATATGCGCTGCTAACATTGACGCTAGTTCAATATACGACTTAGCATCATTTTCACTGAGATTCAACTCTTTCGCATGTGCAACTTTATTACGGAGCTGCCTAAGTTTGTTGAATGTTTCGAGCTGATTTTTGTCTATTACTTTGCATTGAAGCAGGTATTCACCAAGTTTTGGATAGTTTCTAAATATCTCGTTTGGTGGCTTATTCCAGAAGGAACTAGCGATTGTGGTGGCCGCAGATTCGACCTCAAGCCACGCCTCCATAATGGCAGCGCGAGTGGAGTACGAAACAAGATTTAATAGACGAGCCTCTGTGGAGGCTTGCGTGAGCTGTTCTTGTATTTTTGTAGGCTCCAATCCCGCCGCAACGGCTTTTAGTTCAGCCACCTCTTTAGAAAACTCGATTTCAAGCTCTTTATATTTTAGATTTCGAAGGAATGGCAGGAGCTCAACGACAGGCTTCCTGAGCATCAGCGCCAAAATAACTGCGGCGGTTGGCCATGCTAAGGATTTAATTGCTTCTGACAAGAATGTGAGAATGTCCATCTACTATCAATACTCCTTTGCTACCCGAAGGTGTCAATTGAAAATAACCTTCGGCCTATGACGCCTTTAAACAAAAGAGCTAAATTTTCAGCGTCTGCTTAATCGTCTCCCACTCGACAGTGAGTGTCGGATTTAGTCTGTGAAAAACTTTCGTTGACAGCGTGACTGCAGCATTTGCCTTCGCGGACTCATACATTACAAACGCAGCGACCGATCGGGCACGAAAGTTCGCTGAACTTTTCTGGTCACCAAGGAATAGTTGGTACAAAGTTGAATACGTGGCTTCAAACTTCTGCCTTAGCCACTCCAGCCGTAGCCATTTGGAGATGATTTGTTCACTAAAAACAATCTGCGACACCGCCACAATCCATCCGATGTCGGTAGTCCGGTTTATAGCGGCAAATACCCACAAGGCAGCATAAGCAAAGGCACGCCAACGCTCCAATACAAGCATTGTCAGAGCAATGTTCTTGCTGAAGAACGCATTTTCTAGAGCTTGCGCAGCTACGCGCCGCACAGCATCAGTCGCATCATTGTTGTAATACCCTGTCGTCGTGATGTGCGTTAGTGGAATGTCATATGCCTTCGCAAAGAAGTCCTGAATCCTTGCCTCATCCGCGCGTGGCATCCAGTACAGCCTCACTGCTAGCCCAATACAAAAAACCGCGACAACCGCGAACGCGAAGACTACGTTCAATACGTTGAAAAGCAATGGATACTCGGCACGTTCGACAAACAATACGACGACTGAAACTAATGCAGTGAAGTAGAAAACCCGATCTGCCCAGACATTTGCCTTATCGAGAGCAACAAAGTAGCGACCATGAATTGGGTCAGACCGAGGTGTGATGCTAGCCATATACAGGGAACCTCTCGCCAAAGAGTTGCTTCCACTTAGTGATCGCGGCCTTGGGATCATTGTTTGTTCCGTAAGTCAATGACCAAGCACTTCTGCTAAGTTCAATGGCCGTATCGAATCGCTTGCATATTTCAGTACGATCATTGGATGACAAATAGTCGTCAGCAAATCCGAGGTCGTGCCACAGGATGGTATTCAGTAATGGTCGAGCCTTGTCAAAGAACTGGAACACTTGCCAACCAGTGTCATCAAGGTTGCTATCAAACACTTTGAGCGCGAGCACCTCAATGTGATAACTCTGGAGGTAACGACCGTGTAGGCGATTCCACTCCTTGATCATCTTGATGATGCGTCTAAAATTTGCACCGCACGTAGTGGACCGTTTCTCGATATCGTCTGCGTGAACTTTCGGACGAGACGCAATCCAGGTGTCCGTGTTGGAATTTGGAACGTTGTAATGCGTAATATTGCCAACTGAATCTTGAACGCGGCTGACAGGCACTACATCCACGGTGGGCCATGTCGTGTAGTACAGCGTGACAGCCTGACCATTCTTTCTACCGCCAGTCTTCCATTCGGAGAGTGATTTTCGAATGCTCTCAAGTACCTCGGTCGGCGTCTTGTCCTTTATGTGCTTTCCATAGTGCAATGCGACGATCACATCAAGGTCTGCATGATCCTTCAAAGCTGTGAACTTCGGGATTGACCCACTCGCGAAAGACTCGACGATCTCGAAGTCCTTACTCAACTTCGAGACGATGTTGTCTCTTCTCGAATTCGCTGTGTCACGATGGTTACCACCAAGGTTTATATTCTCGTAGAAGGTATTGAAAGACGACGCGACTGTTGTTGGCATAGGCTCCAAATGTGAATTACTAATCGTCCCCGCTTCCGCTGCGCAAGAGCCGCCCAGCAGCAGAACCTGATTTTCCATAAATAACGGCGGCTGACGACGGTGCGGTCAGCTCTATGTCTGCAATGGAGGGCTGCGTAAATGACCGCTGTCGAGTCGGCGTCCAAAAAAGTGCCTGATTCGAATACACGGTTTCGTTGTCATTCTGATGGTTTAGGCATGGTTTGTATATCCCCCAAATGGGGGGTATCGCTGAATGACCGTAACTAGCTGCACTGCTGTCGGCCAAACGAAGGATTGGTCTTTCTACCATCGAATGACTGCTGTTGATCTCTGTCGTCAGATCAGTGACTGCAATGGAGGGCATATGGCCAATGTCTCCATCTGGTCGCCACAAGCCAGCCATAGTCACAAAATGCTAGCCTCAGACCTGACTTTGGGCTTTGATTAAATCGAGCGACCATACAGCCGCTGGTTGTGGCCGTGAACTATGTGCCCAAAGCCGAATTTCGGTTTATCGAAATGCCAGCCCGACAACGGCCGTTGATCCCGTCAAGTAATGCTCGCGGGATAGCCGGCTGGAGTTCCATAAAGCAGCCCTTCAATTCACCTCGACCGATCCACATTACCGACATTGGCGGAGGGAAAGTTTGAGGCCACAGTGAACCTATAAGCGGAAGTTGGCGAGGCGCTAACTGGACTTTCTCGATCAACGGGTATGTCGGAACCACGATGCCGCGTAATGCCTCGATCATGCTCCTGCCAGGAATTACGCGGGCACCAGCAATGTCGCTTCGCCATCGCGATGTTCTCGATTGACGTGGCCAAGGAATTTGAGCAGTTTGGCTTCGTGAAGCTTCTTCCCGTCGTTCAAATACTCGCGTACGATAGGCGCTTCGTGCGCGCATTTCAAAGACCAACCGGAGACAACATATCATGGCGACGCAATCGATTCACCAGCCAATCAATGACGGCGAGACCATCTTTACCGTGAGCTCCTCGCCAATCAAGTTCGGTGCCGGCGCGCTGCGCGAGCTCGGCGAAGATGCCTTGGCGCTCGGCATGAAGCGCGTGGCGTTCTTCGTCGATTCGCACGTGCTGTCGAGCGCACCGGGCGAGACCGCGCTCGCGTCGCTGCGCGCGGCGGGGGTCGATGTGGTGGTCTACGACCAGTTGCGCTACGAGCCCAACAGCGATTCCTTCGAGGCCGCAGCCGCCTTTGCGCGCGAGGGCGCCTTCGACGGTTTTGTGTCGCTGGGCGGTGGTTCGGTGATCGACACCGCCAAGGCGGCGAACCTGCTCTCGACTTACCCGGACGAGCTGATCGCCTACATCAATGCGCCGATCGGCCGCGCCAAGCCGGTGCCCGGCAAGCTCAAGCCCCATATTGCCTGCCCGACCACCTGCGGCACCGGCAGCGAAACCACGGGCATCACGATCGTCGACCTGAAGTCGGTGGGCCTCAAGACCGGCATTGCCTCACCGTTCCTCAAGCCCACGCTGGCGCTGGTCGACCCCACCACCACCGAGACGCTTCCGGGCGGTGTGGTGGCGGCGTGCGGCTTTGACGTGCTCACGCACGCGGTCGAGTCCTACACGGCCAGGCCCTTCACGAGCCGCCCGCGCCCCGCGCACCCGAGCCAGCGTCCGCCCTACCAGGGATCCACGCCCTACAACGACATCGGCGCCATTGCGGCGATCCGCATCGGCGGCAAGTACCTCGCGCGTGCAGTGCGCGATGCAAGCGACATCGAGGCGCGGCATCAGTTGATGTTCGCCTCCACGCTGGCGGGGCTGGCATTCGGCAGCGCAGGCGTGCATATCCCGCACGCGATGTCGTACTCGGTGGCCACGCTGCGCCACGAGTTCACGGCGAGCGGCTACCAGGACCGCGACCCGATGGTGCCGCACGGCATCGCGGTGGTGATCAACGCACCGGCGGCGTTCCGCTTCACGGCGAGCGCCAACCCGGCGCGACACCTCGAGGCGGCCGCGGCGCTCGGTGTGGACGTGAGCGGCGCGGCGCCGGAGAATGCGGGCGAGATTCTGGCCAATGCGTTCATCGCCCTGATGCGCGAGACGGGGTTACCCTCGGGCATTGCGGCGCTGGGCTACAGCGACGCCGACGTGCCGGCGCTGGCCGAAGGGGCGTTCGCGCAGCAGCGCCCGCTGGTGATGGCGCCGCGCGCGGTGACCAAGCCCGACCTCGAAGCGATGTATCGCGACGCGATGCGCTACTGGTGAGGCAGTCCTCGGGGAGAAATTAGTCAGCACCCCGGCATTTAGTTGCTGCAGCGGACCGTCATGCCGTCACGCCTCGGTTAGGGTGACGGGGACGCTTTTTCTGCGCTGATTCGGCAAATCGCTTGCCTGTCGGTCAAGAAATTTTTTAAAAGTTTTGAAACTTGAGGGGCCATGCCATCATGGACATCGGTTCTCGGCCAGGAACCGACCAAGGCCGAATTCCGCTTTTGCAAACTGAGTGACCGGTATTTGGAATTCGGTTTGCCCAATGACCATCTCAAATTGTTTGCCAGTCAACCCGACGTTGGGATTGACGTCGAATCGGGATGCGCTGAACCAGCCCGTCGTGGCGTGTTTACCAGTTGGCTTCGCGCTCAGGCGAGGCGCTGATCTTGTGGATCGACAGGTCGGCGCCGTCGTATTCTTCTTCCTGGCTCATGCGGATGCCCATGCTCATCTTGAGCAGGCCGTACACCAGCAAACCGCCGCCGGTAGCCCAGGCCACACCCATGAGCGTGCCGATCAGTTGCGCGCCCAGTGTCACGCCGCCCAAGCCGCCCAACGCCTGGCTGCCAAACAGCCCGGCAGCCACCCCGCCCCAGGTGCCGCACAAGCCGTGCAAGGGCCAGACGCCCAGCACATCGTCAATCTTCCACTTGTTTTGCGTCAGTGTGAACATGGCCACAAAAATGGCGCCAGCGACCGCCCCAACCACCAGCGCGCCCAGCGGGTGCATCAAGTCCGAGCCCGCACACACCGCCACCAAGCCCGCCAAAGGGCCGTTGTGGACAAAGCCGGGGTCGTTCTTGCCCAGCGCCAGGGCCGCCAGCGTGCCCCCCGCCATGGCCATCAGCGAGTTGACCGCCACCAGGCCGGAGATCTTGTCGAGTGTTTGTGCGCTCATCACGTTGAAACCAAACCAGCCCACCGTCAGCACCCAGGCCCCCAGCGCCAGAAAGGGGATGCTGCTGGGCGGGTGCGCCGACATGCCGCCGTCCTTGCGGTAGCGGTTGGCGCGCGCGCCCAGCAGCAGCACGGCCGGCAGGGCGATCCAGCCGCCCACCGCATGCACCACCACGCTGCCGGCAAAGTCGTGAAACTCAGCCCCGGTGAGGTCCTTGATCCAGGCCTGTACGCCGAAATGCTGGTTCCAGACGATGCCTTCAAAAAATGGATAGATCAGGCCGACGATGACGGCCGTGGCAATCAGTTGCGGCCAGAACTTGGCGCGCTCGGCAATGCCGCCCGAAATGATGGCGGGGATGGCGGCGGCAAAGGTCAGTAAAAAGAAAAACTTCACCAGCTCGTAGCCATTTTTGGCGGCCAGTTGTTCGGCCCCCACAAAAAAGTGGGCCCCGTAGGCCACGCCGTAACCGACCGCAAAATAGACGATGGTGGACACCGAAAAGTCCACCAGAATCTTGACCAGGGCGTTAACCTGGTTCTTGCGCCGCACCGTGCCCAGCTCCAGAAAGGCAAAGCCGGCGTGCATGGCCAGCACCATGATGGCGCCGAGAAGAATGAACAAGGTGTCTGCGCCCTGTTTGAGTGCTTCCATGAAAACCTCTTGGGATAAATTGATTTGATTTGGTGCGTCAAAGCCTTGAAGATTCAAAACGCACCAACATAAAGCAAATAACATGCCGGAATATGCGCTGGCGACCCAGAATCGTGCAAAGCGGCCGTGGCGGCGCCGCGAAGGTGGTTTGCGCTTCGACTACCATCGTCCGCATGGATGCATTTTTGATTTCTACCGGTATCGTCGCCCTGGCCGAAATGGGCGATAAAACCCAGCTGCTGGCGCTGGTGCTGGCGCTGCGTTTTCGCAAACCCTGGCCCATCGTGATGGGTATCTTGGTGGCCACACTGGCCAATCACGCGTTGGCCGGTGCCGTGGGTGCCTGGGTCACCACCGTGCTCGGACCCGATGTGCTGCGCTGGGTGCTGGGCGCCTCGTTCATCGCCATGGCGGTCTGGATGCTCATTCCGGACAAGCTCGACGAAGAGGAGGCCGGCAAGCCACCGCGCCTGGGTGTCTTTGGCACCACCGTGGTGGCCTTTTTTATTGCCGAGATGGGTGACAAAACCCAGGTCGCCACGATCATGCTGGCGGCCCAATACACCAGCACCGTGCTGGTGGTGGCAGGCACCACGCTGGGCATGATGCTGGCCAATGCGCCGGTGGTCTGGCTGGGTGAGCGCATGACGCGGCTGGTGCCGCTGCGGGTGGTGCACCTGGTGTCGGCCGCAATTTTCATGGGCCTGGGCTTGTGGGCTCTGCTGAGCTGACAAACTTGGCGATATCGACCTCGTCGATCTGTTCGGGCAGCAGGTATTTCTCGGCGTAGCGCTGGTAGACGCCCGAGGTCAGCAGCAGATCGAACAGCACCGGGTCGATGTGCCCGTCCTTCTTGAAGAATGACAGGATCTTGATCGACTCGGACAGGGTCTTGGCCTTCTTGTAGGGCCGGTCGCAGGCGGTCAGGGCTTCAAAAATGTCGGCAATGGCCATGATGCGCATGGGAACGCTCAACTGGGCCGCGCTGAGCTTGCGCGGGTAGCCACTGCCGGTCAGCGTCTCGTGGTGGGTGCCGGCGTACTCGGGCACCCGTTTGAGGTTCTTCGGCAGCGGCAGCTGCTCCAGCATCACCAGGCTGTGGATGACGTGCTCATTGATTTTGAAGCGTTCTTCCTCGGTGAGTGTGCCGCGCCCGACGCTGAGGTTGTAGAGCTCGCCGTAGTTGTAAAGGTGCTCCGGCACGTTGACCTTGAAACCCCACTTGGGGTCGAGCACCCGCAGGTCGGTGCGCGCGATGATGTGGTGTGGCTTGTCGTCAAGCAGCCGCTCGGTGGCGGGCAGTGGGGTGGGTTCGGTTTGGTAGCGCTTGAGCTCGTCGTGGGACAAGCCGATGCGGTCGTCGAAGTGGCGCTGCCAGGTTTCTGCGGCAATGGTTTTCAGGCGCTCCAGTTTTTCCGGCGCCATGAACTCGCCGCCCATATTGCATTCGGCGACAAAGGCAAAGTCATCGGCCAGTTGGGCCTTGCGGGCTTCAAAGGCGGCCTGGGCCTGCTGCGGGTCAGCGCCTGCGGCCACGGCTTCGAGCTGGGTGATCTTGGCGTCGCGCAGCAGCACGTCGAAGCGCACGCGCACATCGTGGATGCGGTTGTAAATGGTCTCCAGCTTGGTCGCCTTGTCCACCACGTACTCGGGCGTGGTGACCTTGCCGCAATCGTGCAGCCACGCGCCGATGCGGAACTCGCGCCATTCGTCGTCGGTCTTGAAGGCAAAGTCCGCCAGTACGCCCTCTTTGACCTGGCAGGCTTCCTCGGCCAGCATCATGCCGAGTTCCGGCACCCGTTCGCAGTGGCCGCCGGTGTAAGGGCTCTTGGCGTCAATGGCGCCCGCCATGATCTTGATCATCGAGTCCATCAAGGCCTTTTGCGCCTCCAGCAAGCGCTGCTGGTCGATGGCCACCGCCGCCGAACTGGAAAAGGCTTCCGCCAGCGCCATGCGGTCATTGGAGGGCTCGGGCTTGCCGGGCGCCAGGAAGTTGCAGACGATGCCGACCAGGGTGCTGTCGCTGGAGCGCAGCGGCACGGCCACCAGTTGCACCGGCCGTTTGCCGTAGCGCTCGTCAAGGAACTCCATGCCTTTGGGCCGCGGGAAAGCGATGGTCAGCAGGCTGGTGGCGCTCTGGTTTTTGAAGGCTGCGGCCACCGGATGGTTGGCATCGTCCAGCGGCATATCCTGCCAGGCATTGGGTTGTGGCCCGCCCTCTTTGGTCCAGCGCTGCGAGGCCTGCTTGAGCTGGTTCAGGCCCTCGTCGTGCAGGTAGATCACGCCGCCATCGCCGTCCAGGGCCTCGCGCATTTCGTGCAGCACCTTGCCCAGCAGCTTGCCAAAATCGCGCTCGCCCGACAGTGCCAGGCTGACCCGCATGAATTTTTGAATGGTGCCTTTCATTTGCCGCATGGCGCGACCCAGCCCGAAAATTTCCCGGATTGGCGTGTCCAGCGGGATGTCGGTCTTGAAGTCCAGCACGCGAATCACGGCGGCCTGTTCCTTCAGGATGTCGAGTCTGCTGGCGATGCGCCGCGCCAGCCACCACGCCAGCGGCAGGGACAGCAGCATGGCCAGCAAGACCCCCAGTGACAGGGCCTGCCCGGCCTGTTGAACGCCATTCGCCAGCTGCTCTGCGGGGAGCGCCGCCAGTGCCTGCATTTCACGGCGCGTGTAGAGCCACAAGCCCAGCAGAATCAGCAGTTGCGCCGGGATGAACAGCGCGGCGATGTGGTAGTGAAAGGGGTGGTTGTTCCAGAGGTTCCGGGCTTTTTTGAGCGGAGCGGCTGGGGCGGAGCCGGTTGCAGTGGCAGCTTGGGTTGACA
Organism: Rhodoferax sp.; assembly: GCF_030653815.1. Taxonomy (GTDB): domain Bacteria; phylum Pseudomonadota; class Gammaproteobacteria; order Burkholderiales; family Burkholderiaceae_C; genus Rhodoferax. The sequence continues at coordinate 119,564 of NZ_JAURYQ010000031.1, forward strand.
TGGATGCTTACTCCGGACTAGTAAAGAGGGTGACTCAGCCGTCGGTGTTGATGCGCTGGATCAGGGTCTTGATGACCTCGTCGGCTCGGTCGTTGGCGACCTGGCAGGTGCCGGCAGCCTGGTGGCCACCCCCGCCAAACGCCAGCATCAGGTTGCCCACATGGGTTTTGCTGCTGCGGTCCAGCACCGACTTGCCCACCGCCAGCACGGTGTTTTGCTGTTGCATGCCCGGCATCACGTGCATGGAAATATTGGCCGTGGGAAAAAGTGCGTAGATCATGAAGCGGTTGACCACCCACACCGTGGCTTCGTGGCGCAAGTCGAGCACCACCAGATGGCCGTGCTGTGTGGCGCAATGCAAAATCTGCTCGCGGGCGCGCCCGGCGTGCTCGGCATACAGCGTGACACGCTCCTGCACGTCGGGCATGGCCAGAATCTGGTCAATGCCAAGCTGGCTGCAGTGCTTGATCAGGTCCATCATCAACTGGTAATTGCTGATGCGGAAATCACGAAAGCGACCCAGGCCGGTGCGCGAGTCCATCACGAAGTTCAGCAGTGTCCAGCCCGTCGGGTTCAGAATTTCGTCGCGTGTGTACTGGGCGGAATCCGCTTTGTCGACGGCGTCCATCAAGGCATCGGTGATGCGCGGAAACGCCGCCTTGCCGCCGAAGTGCTGGTAAACCACCCGCGCCGCTGACGGGGCATGCGCTTGGATGATGTAGTTGGCGGGCTTGTCAATATTGCGGGTGTCTTCGGACTCATGGTGGTCGAGCACCAGATAGGCCTGCGGCGTGTAGGGCAGGTTGGTGGTGATGTCGCGCCCGGTGATGTCGATTTTGCCGTCCTGCATGTCTTTCGGGTGGACAAACAGCACATCGTCAATCATGCCGAGTTCGGTGAGCAGGACACCGCACACCAGACCATCGAAGTCGCTGCGGGTGACGAGACGGTACTTGGTCTGGCTCAAGGCACTCCCCCTGTGTTGCTGATGATGAACGGCACGCGCATCATAGACAAGAATGTGCCCGCCGTGTCATGGGGTTCACCCCGGTCGTGCGTTCAGGCCCTCAAAACAGGTGATCATGACCAGTTCGATGATTTCCTCGTCACTGTGCAACGCACTCATTTTCAGGAATTCCAGCACCGGGTCACAGGCGCGGGCATAGAGCGTGTAGAGCACGGCAATGGCGGGCAATTTGGGGTTGAGGCTGCCCTGCGCCTGCGCCGCCTCGATCCAGCCGCCGAGCCGGTCACTGACCTCGATCAGGCCGTTCATGTAGGCGGCGTTGCCCATCAGTGCCGCACGCAAGCTGGAGTTCTGGCTGGGCAGCGACGGCATTTCGCCGGCCAGTTTGAGGCCCATGGTCCAGGCCACCACGGTGCGCAAGTTGTCCATGGGGGCGGCATCGGGTGGCAGCTTGTCCAGAAACGCCTGGGCCCGATGCATCACACTGACCATGGCGGCGGCGGCCAGGTCTTCCTTGCTGGGAAAGTGCTTGTACAGGCTGGCTTTGGCGATGCCCACGTCGGCCGCCACCTCATCGACCGTCATGGCCTCGAAACCTTTGCTGGCCAGCAAATAATTGACCGTCCGGATGATGGCTTCTTCGCGCGCTTGCAGCATCTGCGCCTTGAAGGAAACCCGGGGACTGTTGCGAGTAACCATATGGGAATTGTTGCTTTTGGCTGGTTGAGAATGAAAAACTTGACGGCAATAATACTATCAAGTTAAATTGTGACCAAACGGTATTTAAATAGCTTTTACAGTTTTAAGGAATAAATGTGTCGTTGAAAGTTGCCATCGTGGGTTCGGGAATATCGGGTTTGGCGGCCGCACATGCCCTGTCCGGGCGGGCTGAAGTGAGCCTGTTTGAGGCCGGCAGCTACTTTGGCGGCCACACGCACACGGTGGATGTAACGCTGGCCACGCCCCAGGGCTTGGTGACCCACGGGGTGGACACCGGCTTTCTGGTGCTCAACGAGCGCACCTACCCCAACTTGCTCAAGCTGTTTGCCGAACTTGGGGTGGCCACGGCCAAGTCGGACATGTCGTTCTCGGTGCAGGCCTTTGACCCCATTCACGATCGGGCTCTGGAGTGGAGCGGCTGCAACCTCAACACGGTGTTTGCCCAGCGCAGCAATCTGGTCAATGGCCAGTTTTGGGGCATGCTGCGCGACCTGCTGCGCTTCAATGCGCTCACCACCCGCATCGCCCAAAGTGGTTCCGAGGCCGAGCTGGCGCAGCCGCTGGGTGACTTTTTGCGCGAACACCGCTTTGGCAGCGCCTTTTGTGACTGGTATTTTTTACCCATGATGGCCTGCATCTGGAGCTGCCCCACCGCCCAGATGATGCAGTTCCCGGTAGCGACCATGGTGCGTTTTTGCCACAACCACGGGCTGCTGCAAATCACCAACCGACCCCAGTGGTGGACCGTGCAGGGCGGTGCCAGGCACTATGTGGAAAAAATCACCGCCGGTGTTCAGGACAAGCGCCTGAACAGCCCGGTGCGCCGTATCGAGTCCGTCAGCGCCACGCCTGCACAGGCGGCTGCGGTGCGCATCAGCACCGACGCCGGGCAGGAACTCTTTGACAAGGTCATCATCGCCACCCACGCCAACCAGGCGCTGGCCCTGCTGGCGACACCCACGTGGTTTGAGCACAACACGCTGGGTGTCATGCGCACCCAGCCCAACCAGGCCGTGTTGCACACCGATGTGTCGGTGCTGCCCAAACGCCAGGCCGCCTGGGCCGCCTGGAATTACGAGCGTGCACCGGCCACAGTGAAGGAAAACGCCCGGGTTTGCCTGCATTACCTGATCAACCGCTTGCAGCCGCTGCCCTGGCAGCAGCCGGTGGTCGTGTCCTTGAACCCGGCGCGTGACATCGATCCGGCCAAAATTCTGGGCAGCTATGAGTACGCACACCCGGTGTTTGATCAGGCTGCCGTGGCGGCGCAAAGCCAGATGCACCTGTTGCAAGGCGAGCAGGGCCGTTATTACGCCGGCGCCTGGATGGGTTATGGCTTCCACGAAGACGGCCTCAAAGCGGGCCTGGCGGCGGCGCAAAAATTGCTGGCGGACGTGGCCCAGGCCGGAGCGCCCGCATGACGCCGCAGCCGCTGATCGGTTTTGGCGAGGTGCGCCATGTGCGCCAGCGGCCGGTGGCCAACGCCTTTGTCTACCCCAGCTATTTCCTCATGTTGCCCCTGCGCAGCCTGAGCAGGGCAACAGCGCCCGTGGCCGGTGCCTGGGCCATCAACCGCCCGGGGCCGGTGAGTTTTTTTGAGGTGGACCATGGCGACGGGCGCGCACCGACCCAGGGCGGGGCCGTGGCCTGGCTCGATGAATTGCTGCACAACGCGGGCATTTTTGACGCCACCGGCGAAGCCTGGTTGCACACCTATCCGCGCGTGCTGGGTTACACCTTCAAGCCCGTGAGCTTCTGGTACTGCCACCGTGCCGCTGACGACCAGGGCGGCGCCCTGCGCGCGGTGGTGGTCGAGGTCAACAACACCTTTGGCGAACGCCACTGTTACCTGCTGGACCACCCGCGCTATGGCGTTGAGCAACGCGCCAGCAAGGTGTTCCATGTGTCGCCGTTTTGCCAGGTGCAGGGGCACTACCGTTTTCGGTTGATGCGCACCTTTGGCCCCGGCCCCCAGCGCACCGTGGCGCGCATTGACTATTTTGATGCCGAGGAAACCGACCCCGATGCGGCCGTGCTGCTGCAAACCAGCGTCAGCGGCGCGCTGGAGCCCGTCACCCCGGCGGCGCTGCGGCGCGCGCTGTGGCGCTACCCCGCCATGACTTTTGGTGTGATGGCACGCATCCATTGGCAGGCGCTGCAGTTGTGGTTGAAAAAAGCACCGTTCTTTCGCAAACCCGCGCCGCCGCAAGCCTTCATCACCCGCTAAGCCCAATCACTTCCCGCCATTTCCCAACGCTCAGACCTGACCATGAACACCGCCACTTCTGTTGCCCCCCGTTACGCCATTCCCCAGCATGCCCCCACCTCCGCCCGCGCCGGTTTGCGCCTGCTGGAGCAACTGCGCCACGGCGCGCTCACGCTGGTGCTGCCCGACGGCTCGCATCGGCGTTATGGTGAACACCCGCATCAGCACGCGCTGCCCAGTTCGCAACATCCCTGCGCGACGCTGCAGCTGCACAACTGGAAGGTGTTTGCCGCCGCGCTGAAATCGGGTGACATCGGTTTTGCCGAAAGTTTTATCGCGGGCGACTGGAGCACACCCGACCTGACCGAGTTGCTCAAGCTGTTTGCCGCCAACCGGCAGGCCATGGAGTCGGTGATTTACGGCACCTGGGGCGGGCGCCTGCTGTACCGCATCAAACACCTGCTGCAGCACAACAGCCGCGCCAACAGTCGCAAGAACATCCATGCCCATTACGACCTGGGCAATGACTTTTACCGCCTGTGGCTCGACGAGACCATGAACTACTCGTCGGCCTGGTTCGACGGTGATTTTTCGCAGCCGATGGCGCAGGCGCAGACCGCCAAGGTGCGCCGCGCCCTGGAAATGGCCCGGGTCAAGCCGGGTGACCGGGTGCTGGAAATTGGTTGCGGCTGGGGCGCGCTGGCGCAGGAAGCCAGCACCGAATTCAAGGCCTCGGTGGTGGGCGTGACCCTGAGCACCGAGCAGCTGGCATTTGCACAGCGGCGTCTGCAGCGGCTGGGGGTCAGCACCGGTGCCGGTGCGACAGCCGACCTGCGCCTGCAGGACTACCGCGACATTGCGGATGCGCCGTTTGATGCCATTTGCTCGATCGAGATGGTCGAGGCGGTGGGCCGCGCCTACTGGCCGCAGTATTTCCAGACCGTGAGCCGGTTGCTGAAACCCGGCGGTCGCGCTTGTGTGCAGAGCATCGTGATCAGCGACGCCCTGTTTGAGCGTTACGTCAACGGCACCGACTTCATCCAGCAATACATTTTTCCGGGCGGCTGCCTGCCGTGCCCGCGCGAGTTTCGCCAGCAGGCGCAGGCCGCCGGCTTGGTGGTCGAAGACGAATTTGCCTTTGGCCTGGACTACGCCGAAACCCTGCGCCGTTGGCGCGATGCCTTTCTGGCGCGCCAGGCCGAGGCGGTGGCGCTGGGCTTCGACACCCGCTTCATGCGTATCTGGGAGTTTTACCTGGCTTATTGCGAAGCGGCTTTCGAGGTCGGCAACATCGACCTGGTGCAATACACCCTGGTCAAACCCGCGCCATGAAACCGCTTGTCAGACAGGCTGTCTTGACTGGTGCGGCCGGGCTTTTCAGCCTCCAGGTCTGGGCTACCAGCCTGCCCGTTGAGCTGCGCCTGGCGATGCCCGCAGCCGCGTTAGCGGGCCAGGCCAAGCTGACTTTCTGGGGTTTTGAGGTGTACCAGGCGTCTTTGTGGGTGGCGCCGGGGTTCACGGCCAAGGCTTACGCGGACCACGGCTTTGCGCTGGAGCTGAGCTACCTGCGCGACTTTGCAGGGGCTGACATTGCCAAGCGCTCACTGGCCGAGATGGCGCGTCAGGTGCCCATCAACGCCCACCAGGCAACGCGCTGGGGCGCGCAGATGCACGCGCTGTTTCCCGATGTCAAGGCCGGTGAGCGGCTGACCGGCATCCACCTGCCGGGTGTGGGCGCGCGCTTTGTGTTCAACGGACAGCCTTTGGGTGACATTGCCGACGCCGAATTCGCCCGACTGTTTTTTGGCATCTGGCTGTCACCGCAAACCTCGGAACCCAAGTTGCGTCTGGCCCTGTTGCAGCAGCTGGCGCCCGCCGCTGGCGCCACGCCATGACTGACGGGGCCGCCTTTGGCACGCGGGATGGCTGGCGCTATGGCCTGCTGGGCTTGCCGCTGGCGTTTTGCGCCCTGCCGCTGTATGTGCTGATGCCCAATTTGTATGCGCGCGAGTGGGGCGTGTCCCTGGCGGCGCTGGGCGCCGTGCTGCTGGCCGCGCGCCTGCTCGATGCCGTGTTGGACCCGTGGCTGGGCCGGGTCTGTGACCGCTTGTTTGCCCGTTCCATCCGCGCCGTGCTGGCGTTTGGCGCGGCGGCAGCGGTGCTGCTCGGGTTGGGCTTTTCCGCCATTTTTTTGCCGCCGGTGCAAGAGCCTGCTGCCTTGCTGGCGTGGGCCGGTGGCTGGCTGGTGCTCACTTACCTGGCCTACAGTGCTCTGGCGGTGGCGCACCAGTCCTGGGGTGCCATGCTGGGCGGTGACGCGCTGCAGCGCAGCCGCGTGGTGGCCTGGCGCGAGGGGCTGGGGCTGGTCGGTGTGGTGTTGGCCTCGGTCACTTCCACGCTGCTGGGTGTGCCGGTGATGCTGGCTTTGTTGTGGTTGATGCTGGTCTTGGGCTGGTGGGCCTGGTCGCGCGCGCCCAGGCCGGCGCGCGCAACGTCTGGCAGTCTGGCTGGGCCGTCTGACCCGCACTCCAGGGCTCCAGTGAGTTTGTGGCGCCCCTTGCAGCAGCCAGCTTTTCGGCGCTTGCTGGCGGTGTTCATGGTCAACGGCATTGCCAGTGCGATTCCGGCCACGCTGGTGCTGTTTTTTGTGCAGGATCGCCTGCAAGGCTCCGAGGCACTGCAGTCGGCGGCCCTGGGGCTGTACTTTGTCTGTGCCGCCGCGTCGATGCCGCTCTGGCTGCGCGCCGTGGTCCGGTTTGGGCTGGCGCGCAGTTGGGCTTTGGGCATGGGGCTGTCGGTGCTGGTGTTCTTGTGGGCCAGCCAATTGGGTGCTGGTGATGGCGCGTTGTTCTTGATGGTGTGCGCCCTGTCAGGTGCGGCGTTGGGCAGTGATCTGGCTCTGCCGGGGGCCATGCTGGCGGGCTTGATCGATGACGCGGGCGACCGTGGCCGCGCCGACGGCGCTTATTTTGGCTGGTGGAACTTTGCCACCAAACTGAACCTGGCGCTGGCGGCCGGGCTGGCGCTGCCGCTGCTGGGCTGGCTCGGTTACGCCCCCGGGGCGCGAGATGCACAAGCGCTGCAGGTGCTCACCGTGGCCTATTGCCTGCTGCCCTGCGGGCTCAAGACCGGGGCAGCACTGCTGCTCTATTTTTCTTTCATCCAACAACCTGCGGCCAAGCCGCTCACACCATGAAACGACGTTTATTGATCCTCACGGCGGCGATCTCTTCGGCGCTGGCCATGAGTGGTTGCAGCACACCCAAAGTGAGCGATTATGCTGCCCAAAAACCGGTGCTGGAGCTGCGTGACTACTTCAACGGCACGCTCGATGCCTACGGTATTTTTACTGACCGCTCCGGTCAGGTGGTCAAGCGTTTCACCGTGGTCATGGAATGCAGTTGGCAAGGGGACCAGGGCGTGCTCGATGAACTTTTCAGCTATTCGGATGGCTCCACGCAGCGCCGTGTCTGGCGCCTGCAACGCCTGGCCGACGGCCGCTTCACCGGGCAGGCCGACGACGTGGTGGGTACGGCGCAAGGCCAGCAAAGCGGCAACGCCTTTCACTGGACCTACACGCTGGCGCTGCCGGTGGATGGCCGCGTCATCGAGGTGCAGTTTGACGACTGGATGTACCTGATGAGCGACAAGGTGATGCTCAACAAGGCCGCCATGCGCAAGTGGGGTGTGAGTCTGGGCGAAGTCACCCTGTCGTTTGTCAAACGTTAAGCACGGCAGCGCATGGCACTTAACGCGCGCATGACGGACTGGACCGGTCGGCGGGTCTGGCTGGTCGGCGCTTCCAGCGGCATCGGGCGCGCCACGGCGCAGGCCTTGCACGCGCAGGGCGCTCAAGTCATCGTGTCGGCCCGCGATGCGGCGGCGCTGGACGACTTTGCCAGCCAGCATGCCGGCGCCCAAGCTGTGCCGCTGGACGTGACCGACGCGCCGGCCGTGAAGCGCGCGGCGCAGGCGCTGTTGACCCAAGGCCCGCTCGATGCTGTGGTCTACTGCGCCGGCCACTACCGCGCCATGACGGCAGTCCGGCTCGATCTGCCCGACCTGCTGCGCCACAACCAGGTCAATTACCTCGGTGCCCTTCATCTGCTGGACGCCGTGCTGCCCGGGCTGCTGGCCCAGCCGCAAGACCGTCGCGGCCATATCAGCCTGATGGCCAGCGTGGCGGGTTACCGCGGTCTGCCCAACAGCCTGGCCTACGGGCCCACCAAGGCGGCCCTCATCAACCTCGCCGAGACGCTGTACCTCGACCTGCACGCCCAAGGGGTGGGTGTGTCGTTGGTCAACCCGGGTTTTGTCGAAACGCCACTCACCGCGCAAAACAGCTTCAAAATGCCGGCACTGATCAGCCCGGCGCAGGCGGCCCAGGCCATTCTCAAGGGCTGGGCACGCGGCCAGTTCGAGATCCATTTCCCAAAGCGCTTCACCTTCTGGTTGAAAATGCTGCGCTGCCTGCCTTACCCCGTCTATTTCGCCCTGACCCGGCGCCTGAAATCGCACTGACTGCTGCCATGAAACCTGCTGTTGACGCCATCGTGCACGCCTTCGAGACCCTGGACCCCGAGCACATCGACACGCTTGAAGCCCTGTACGCGCCCAACGCCCGCTTCAAGGACCCGTTCAACGACGTGCGCGGCTGGCCCGCCATTGCCGCCATTTTTCGGCATATGGACGTGAGCCTGGTGCAGCCACGCTTTGTCATCACCGAACGTATCGTTGACGGTCGGCAATGTTTTCTGACCTGGGAATTCCACTTTGCCTTCAAGCGCTTTGCGCCGGGCCAGCCGCAGTGCATTTTGGGCGGCTCGCACCTGGTGCTGGACGAGGGGGGACGTATCACCCTGCACCGCGACTACTGGGACGCTGCCGAAGAGCTGTACGAAAAGCTGCCGCTGGTGGGCAGCCTGATGCGCTGGCTGAAGCGGCGCGCCAACAGCTGAGCAGGGCAAGTGGCTCTGGTCAAGGCTGCTGATGAAACAGCCGGGCGATGCGCTTTGCTGTGTGTCCCCCGCCCGCTGCGCGGTCTCCTCCTGACCTCCGCAAAGCGCATCACCCGACTGTTTTGATCAGTCGGCTTAAACTGGGCGCACCTTCACTTTGCACTTTGGTCCCATGCTCCAGCCCGACCCTGCCCGTGCGGCCGAATCAGCACCGCCGTCACGCTCCACAGAAGCCATCCGCGCCCTGTTCAGCCAGCACGGCGTGCGCGACGTGGAGTGCATCTTTCCTGACATTTCAGGTTACCCGCGCGGCAAGCTGATGCCCGCCGAGCGTTTTCTGGCCGGTGAGGAATTGCGCATTTGCCAGGCCATCCCGATGCAGGCGGTCACAGGGGACTACTCCTACAACCCGGTCTTTCCTGATTCTGACCCCGACGTGCGCTTGCTGCCCGATTACGCCACGGTGGCGCTCGCGCCCTGGGCCAACGTGCCGCGCGCGGTGGCGATCCATGACTGCCTGGAGCTGGACGGCAGCTTGTGCCAATTTGCCCCGCGCAGCACCTTGAAAGGCGTGCTGGCCCGGTACGCGGCGCTGGGCTTGCGGCCGGTGGTGGCGCCCGAGATCGAGTTCTATTTGACCGCACCCAACGCCGACCCGGCGCAGCCTTTGCAGGCACCCGTGGTGCGGGGTGGCCGCGCCGAAGTGGGGCAAAGCGCGTTCAGCCTCAACATGCTCAACGAGCTGGCGCCGTTCTGGAACGAATTGCGCGACGCTTGCCGCACGCTGGGCATTGCCACCGACACCTGGATCCACGAGGTGGGCGCGACGCAGTACGAGGTCAACCTGCTGCACGGCGACGTCATGGCCGTGGCCGATCAGGCCTTTTTGTTCAAGTACGCTGCGCGTGAGATTGCGCTGAAGCACGGCCTCAACGCTGTCTTCATGGCCAAACCCATTGCGGGCAGCGCCGGCAACTCCATGCACTTGCACATCAGTGTGATCGACACCGAGGGCAACAACGTGTTCAGCCTGGCCGACGGCAGCGAGAGTCCGCACCTGGGCCATTTCATTGCAGGGCTGCAAACTTTTTTGCCTGAGCTGATGCTGATGCTCGCGCCGAACGTCAACTCGTACCGGCGCTATGTGGCGGGCAGCCAGGCGCCAGTGAACCTGCAATGGGGTTATGACAACCGCACCACCGGGCTGCGCATCCCGGCCAGCGGGCCGAGCGCACGCCGGGTTGAGAACCGGCTGGCCGGCGCCGATGCCAATCCCTACCTGGCCATGGCGGCCTCGCTGGCGGCCGGGCTTGAGGGCTTGCAAGCGCAGCTGGCCTCCTCGGAGCCGTTGGCGGGCAACGGCTATGACTCAGCCCACAGCCTGCCGCGCAGCATGGAGGAATCTGTGCAAGCCATGCAACACAGCGCATTTGCGCGGACGCAGTTTGGCGACCCATTTGTCACAGGCTATTGCGCGGTCAAGGCACTCGAATGGGCGAGTTTTCAGCGCGAAATCAGCGCCTGGGAGCGGCGCTTTTTGCTGCCGCAGGTGTAGTTGCGGTTCTTTTGATAGCGACTATCAATCAATTAGCGAATGCCAATTGGTTTAATTAATAGATTGGGGCTAACATTCCTCCTGTGCTGATCGAAACCGTCTATCAGCAAATTGTTTCAAACCTCAGGAGTTCATCATGACTGCAACGATCCGCCCCGAAATCAAGACCATGGCCAACCTCGAAGCTGCCTTTGCCGGCGAATCCATGGCCCACATCAAGTACCGCTACTTTGCCAAGCTGGCCCGCGAAATGGGCGACGAAGACACGGCCCGCACCTTTGAAGCAACGGCCGATCAGGAAGTGATGCACGCCTTTGGCCACCTCGACCTGCTTTACCCCAAAGCCAGCATGACCCCGGCCAAGGCCTTGCAGATTGCGATTGACGGCGAAACCTATGAGTACACCGAGATGTACCCCGGTTTCCGTGCCACCGCCGAGGCCGAGGGCCAAGCTGCGGCCATCGCCGAGATGGACGAGCAGATCGAAGAAAGCAAGGTGCACGCGGCCCAGTTCAAGGCCACTCTGGAAAAAGCACAAAAGCGCTTTGCCGCACTGGCCAAGGTGGAAGAGCGCCACGCCAAGCACTACCAGGCCCAACTGGCCAAAGTGAGCGCCTGAGTCCGCACCCACCCTTTACCCAACTCAATTTAAACTGGAAAACACCATGAAATCATATATGTGCATCGTTTGCGGCTTTGTCTATGACGAGGCCGCCGGCCACCCCGAAGACGGCATTGCCCCCGGCACCCAATGGGCCGACGTGCCCGAAGACTGGGCCTGCCCGGACTGCGGCGTCGCCAAGGCCGACTTCGAAATGGTTGAAATCTGAGACATTGCGGGACAGATCTTTAGCTCTGTCCCCAACACTTTAAGTTTTTAAGCTTGCGATTGACGAGAACACCATGCAACATCCCATCATCATCATCGGCGCGGGCCTGGCCGGCTGGACCACCGCGCGCGAGCTGCGCAAGCTGGACAAAACCACGCCGGTGCTGCTGATCACGGCCGACAGCGGCGACTTTTATGCCAAGCCGTCGTTGTCCAACGCCTTCGTCCAAAAGCGCGGCCCGACGCAGTTGGTGACCACACCGGCAGCCAGCATGGCGACAAGCCAGAACGTCACGCTGCTGGCGCATACCCGCGTCAATGCCATCGACGCTGCTGCCCGTATGGTTCACACCAGCGCAGGCGATTTCAGCTACGCCAAATTGGTGTTGGCGACCGGCGCCCAACCGATCCGCGTTCCCATGGCCGGTGATGCCGCCGGCGAGGTGTTGTCGGTCAACGCATTGCAGGACTTTTCCGAGTTTCATGCCCGTTTGACCGGCGTGAACCGTGTTGCTGCGGATCGAGGCATTGAACTCAGGCAACGCGTGGTGATCATGGGCGCCGGCCTGATCGGCTGTGAATTTGCCAATGACCTGATTGCTTCCGGCTTTGAGGTGACGGTGGTTGACCCGTCTGCCAGCCCGATGGCGGCCTTGTTACCCGCAGGTCTGGGCGAGGCATTGCGTGAAGCACTGGCCAACCATGGCGTGGCTTGGCACTTTGGCACCACGGTGCAGCGGGTTGATCACCACGCCGGACCCGGCAGCGCCCTGCAAGTGCAGCTGGCCAATGGCGAGGTGCTGGTGGCCGATGTGGTGCTCAGTGCCATTGGTTTGCGTGCCGATCTGAGCCTGGCACAGGCGGCGGGTCTGGTTTGTGAGCGTGGCATTGTGGTGGACGTCCAGCTCCAAACCAGCGCCGCCCATGTGTACGCTTTAGGAGATGGCGCCCAATACGCCAACGGCCGCACGCTGCCCTACGTCATGCCCATCATGCACGCTGGCAAAGCGCTGGCCGCTACCCTGGCTGGCCAATCAACTCCGGTGCAGTTCCCGCTGATGCCGGTGGCCATCAAGACGCCGGCATTGCCGTTGGTGGTGGCGCCGGCCGCACCGGGCATGGCGGGCCAGTGGGCGCAAACGGAACCTGGTGTCTGGCTGTTCACCGACGCCGATCATGCGGTAAAAGGTTTTGCGCTCAGTGGACCGCAAACCAGCCGCCGCGCCGAGTTGGCCAAACAGGTGGTGTGAACCTGCGCGCCGGTGCCGCTGCAAAAAGTAAAAACTGCTGCGCCCGCAAGGTGAGCAACGCTTCAGTGATGGCTGATATGTCAAGGCATACAATTTCTCTCCAAGCAAACGCGAATGCCGGCCCTGTTGGCCCGGTTCATATCAGCAGGAGACCTCATGACGCAAGCCGCACCCGCCACCGCCGAAGACAAACGCGCCGAATTGCGCCGCGCCGCGCTGGAATACCACCAGTATCCCAAGCCGGGCAAGCTTGCCATCGCGGCGACCAAACAACTGGTCAATCAGCATGACCTGGCGCTGGCGTATTCACCCGGTGTGGCCATTCCCTGTGAGGAAATTGTCAAGGACCCCAACAACGTCTTCAAATACACCAGCCGGGGTAACCTGGTGGGCGTGGTGACCAACGGCACGGCGGTGCTGGGTCTGGGCGACATCGGGCCGCTGGCGGGCAAGCCGGTGATGGAAGGCAAGGCCGTGCTGTTCAAGAAGTTCGCCGGCATCGATGTCTTTGACATCGAGATCGACGAAAAGCACGACCTTGACAAACTGGTCGACATCATCGCCTCGCTGGAGCCGACCTTTGGCGGCATCAACCTCGAAGACATCAAGGCTCCCGACTGCTTTTACGTTGAGCGCAAATTGCGCGAGCGCATGAAGATTCCGGTTTTTCACGACGACCAGCACGGTACGGCCATCACGGTGGGTGCGGCCATTCTGAACGGTCTGAAGGTGGCCGGCAAAGAACCCAAGGACGTGAAACTGGTCACCTCGGGTGCCGGTGCGGCGGCGCTGGCCTGCGTCGGCTTGCTGGTCAAGCTGGGTATCCCGCGTGAAAACGTCTGGGTCACCGACCTGGCTGGTGTGGTGTACGAAGGCCGGCTTGAGTTGATGGACCCCGACAAGGCCATTTATGCGCAAAAAACGGATGCCCGCAAGCTGGGCGAAGTCATCGACAACGCCGATGTGTTTTTGGGCCTGTCGGCCGGGGGTGTACTGAAGGCCGATATGGTCAAGCGCATGGCGCCCAACCCGATCATTTTTGCGCTGGCCAACCCCACGCCCGAGATCACCCCCGAGGAAGTCAAGGCCGTGCGCGACGATGCCATCATGGGCACCGGGCGTTCGGATTACCCCAACCAGATCAACAACATCCTGTGCTTCCCGTACATCTTTCGCGGTGCGCTGGATGCCGGTGCCTCGACCATCACGGTCGAGATGGAAATGGCCGCGGTGCATGCCATTGCCGAGCTGGCCCAGGCCGAGCAAAGCGAAGTGGTGGCTGCCGCCTATGCCGGCGAGCCGCTGGCCTTTGGCCGTGAGTACCTGATTCCCAAGCCGTTTGACCCGCGCCTGATGATGAAGGTGGCGCCGGCGGTGGCGCAAGCGGCTTTTGACAGTGGCGTGGCGCTGCGCCCCATCACCGACATGGACGCTTACCGGGAACGGTTGCAAAGCTTTGTCTACGCGTCGGGCACGGTGATGAAGCCGATCTTTACCGCGGCCAAGAAGGCGCTCAAGAAACGTGTGGCTTTTGCCGAGGGTGAAGAAGAACGCGTGCTGCGCGCCGCGCAAATCGTGGTCGACGAAGGCCTGGCCATGCCGACCCTGATCGGGCGCCCCAAGGTGATTGCCGAGCGCGTTGAAAAATTTGGCTTGCGACTCAAGCAGGGCGTGGATTACGACGTGGTCAACGTCGAGCTCGACGAGCGCTACCGCGACTTCTGGCAAAGCTACCACCGCATGACCGAGCGCAAGGGCATCACGGCGCAGGTGGCCAAGATTGAAATGCGCCGCCGCCTGACGCTGATTGGCAGCATGTTGCTGCACAAGGGCTATGTCGATGGCCTGATTTGTGGCACCTGGGGCACCACCCCGGTGCATTTGCAATACATTGACCAGGTGGTGGGCCGGCGCGCTGGCGTCAACACCTATGCCTGCATGAATGGCCTGATGTTGCCCGGCCGGCAGGTGTTTTTGGTCGACACCCATGTCAACTACGACCCCACTGCCGAGCAACTGGCTGAAATCACGGTGATGGCTGCCGAGGAAATGATGCGCTTTGGCATTCCGCCCAAGGCTGCCTTGCTGTCGCACTCCAACTTTGGCAGCAGCGACCAGCCTAGCGCCGTCAAAATGCGCGCCACGCTGGCGCTGTTGCGCGCGAACGCCCCGTGGCTCGAAGTGGATGGCGAAATGCACGGTGATGTGGCGCTGGATGGCGCATCACGGGCCAACCTCATGCCCAACAGCACCCTGCATGGTGACGCCAACTTGCTGGTCTTGCCCAACATCGATGCCGCCAATATTGCCTACAACCTGCTCAAAATGGCAGCCGGCGGCAATATTGCCGTGGGTCCGGTGCTGCTGGGCGCGGCCAAGCCGGTGCATATCCTGACGGCCAGCACCACCGTGCGCCGCATTGTCAACATGACTGCCCTGACCGTCGCCGACGCCAACGCCATCCGTTAAACCAACCCGGTTTTCGGCCTCAAACGGGCTAAGCGGACCAGCGCTTAGCCCTTATTCCCTTCGCTTGTGTTGCCCATGAATTGGGCAGTGACTTGCTTTTTTTTGTCAAATCAGCGACACTTGAGCCTTCAATGTTCGGGTTTACCCGAACTTTTTTATTGGAAATTGAAGCAATGTCGTGGTTGAACCGTTTTAAGTTGGTGTTGACTGGCTTGACGATTGCTGCAGCCTTGCTTGCGGTTGGAATCCAGGCCAAGGCGCCTCCGTCCGTGGCTTTGCAAAGCACGATCAGTTTGGCTGAGCTGCCCAGCCCCGGCATGGAAATTTACCGACGTATCCACCAGGGTGGTCCGTTTGACAGTGAGAAGGATGGTTCTGTTTTTGGCAATCGGGAGCGTTTGCTACCCGCTCAAAAACGTGGTTTTTATCGCGAATATACCGTTCCGACGCCCGGGCTGAAGCACCGGGGTGTCAGGCGGATTGTGTGCGGAGGCCAGGTTCAAAGGCCAGAGATTTGTTATTACACCGCCGATCACTATGCCAGTTTTCGTCAGATTACGCCCTGAATTCGACGCCCTGAATTTGAATTGTTAGTTTATAAATTGTGAAAAGAGAAACCCAAATGACACTGAGTCAAACCCTTGCTGAAGCCCCAGTCAAAAACGTCTCGGAGACGATTTTGAAGGGTGTTCGCCCCAACATCGTGCAGTCGATCCGGGCTTTTCGGGTGCAGGACCTGCAGGACGCCGCGCAGGCCATGGGTCAGCACTTCCTGTACGCCAACATCGCCAACGCCCAAAGCAAGCAGGATGTGCTTGATCTGATTGGCCAGCAGTTCATGCTGACCGTGGCCGTGGGCAAGAACTTTGATTCGCTCTACGACAGCATGACCGACCCGGTCCACAAGTCCGGCCCGCAGCCTGGCTTTATCGTGGTGCTGGAGCACATTCCGGCGCACGCCAAGTTCGACAAGGAAGCGCGCGAACAACTGCTCGACATTTTCCGTGACACCGCTGACTACTGGGGTGACCGCAAGATTCCGTTCCGCTGCTTTTATTCCTTTTCGGTGGCGCGGGCTGCATTCGCTGCCAAGGGCGACCACGCTCAGGTGGCTGGCAATCCGCCAACTTCGGGCATTGAGTTGCTCACTGAAAACGGCGAAAAAATGCCGACCGACAAGCTGCTCGACATCTCGCCGCAAGCCTTGCGCATGAGCAGCCCGTTCAACGCGGGCTACTGGACCACCGCTTAAGCCAAAACCTGCGCGCTGGCCACGGCCAGCGCCAGTCGCAGGTATTCGTCCACCGGGACCTCTTCGGCGCGCCGCTGGACATCAAATTCCCCGCTAAAGTTTTTCGCCTGCAACCAGGCGCCCAGCGTGTGGCGCAGCAGTTTGCGCCGCTGGCTGAACGCCACCTGCACCAGCTCGCTTAAAGCCTGTTCATTGAGTGCCGCCGCGTCCGCGCGTGGCAGCATGCGCACCACGGCGCTGTCCACGCGTGGCGGCGGATCAAAGCTCTCAGGCGGGACGAACAGCACGTTTTCCATGGCATAACGCCACTGCAGCATCACGCTCAGGCGACCGTAAGCGGCGGTTGACGGCCTGGCCACCATGCGGTCGATCACTTCCTTTTGCAGCATGAAGTGCTGGTCTTCGATGATGTCCACGTACTGCAACAAATGAAACAGGATCGGGGTGGAAATGTTGTACGGCAGATTGCCCACCACCCGCAGCTTTGGTGCAGCTTGCGCCTGCGCCACTTGGGCAAAGTCGACTTTCAGCACATCCGATTCAATCACCCGCAACTGGCCATGGCTGCGCAGGCGTTGTGCCAGGTCGCGGTCGAGTTCGATCACGGTCAAGGCGCCGAGCCGCTCCACCAGGGGTTGCGTGAGCGCTGCGAGGCCCGGGCCAATTT
The DNA here is from genome assembly GCF_030653815.1 of Rhodoferax sp. Taxonomy (GTDB): domain Bacteria; phylum Pseudomonadota; class Gammaproteobacteria; order Burkholderiales; family Burkholderiaceae_C; genus Rhodoferax. Next base: position 136,437 of record NZ_JAURYQ010000031.1, read on the forward strand.
CAACCATGGCCTGACCCGGCTGCGGGTCAATGGCGTCCACAATGGCCTCGATGATGCTGCCATCGGCCAGGAAATGTTGGCCGAAGCGCTTGCGCGGAATGTGCTTGCCGTGTTTCAAACCGGACCCTTTAGAGTGGCGCGTCACGCAGCTCGACGTAGGCCCGGCCACGCAGTTCCTGGGTCCAGGTCTGCGCAGCTTCATCGCGCTTTTTCTCACGCAACAGGGCGCGCACCGACTCGCGTTGTTCGGCCTCGCTGAGTTTGGCCTGGCGCCGCTCCTGCAGCTGGATCAGGTGCAGGCCAAAGCGCGACAGCAGCGGCTCACTGACTTCACCCGGGGCCAACTGGTTCATCACGGCTTCAAATTCGGGCACAAACATGCCCGGGCTGGCCCAGCCCAGGTCGCCCCCCTGCGCCGCGCTGCCGTCCTGCGAATGCTCGCGCGCCAGTGCGGCAAAGTCGGCCTGTCCGGCCTGCACCTGCTTCTTGAAATCGAGCAAACGTGCCTTGGCCTGGGTTTCACTGAGCTGCGCTGAGGGCCGCAGCAGGATATGGCGGGCCCGGCTTTGCGTGACGGCCATGGCGGGCAAGCCCGCGTTGACTTTCTCGACCACCTTCAAAATGTGAAAACCCGCCAGTGAGCGCACCAGCTCGGCCACTTCACCTTGCGCCAGACGCTGCGTGGCTTCCACAAACGAGGCCGGATAGCGGCTGGTGCTGCGCAAACCCAGTTGGCCGCCATTGGACTGTGCCGACGCAGCAGAGTAGGTGCGGACCAGGGTGGCAAAGTCTTCGCCGGCGCGCGCGCGCGCCAGCACCTGGTTCGCCTGCACCTGCAAGGCTTGCACCTGCTCGGCGCTGGCACCCTCCGGCACCGCGATCAGAACCTGGGCCAGGTTGATTTCCAGCTGGTTCGGGTCCGAGGTGTTCTGCTGTGCCTGCAAATAGGCCTCAATATCAGCGTCTGTTACCCGAACCCGTGGCTCCAGGTCGCGTTCGCGCAGGCGCTGCATCAGGATCTGGTCACGCAACTGGGACCGGAACATGCCCACGGTCAGGCCATCGGCGACAACCCGCCGCTGCAGTTCAGCCACCGTGAGCTGATTTTGCGCCGCGATCGATTGCTCGGCCTGGTCAATGGCCGATTCCTCCGCGCGGATACCGGTTTCGCGGGCGAACTGGAGCAGGACCTTCTGGTCGATCAGGCGTTCCAGCATTTCGGCGTTCAGTCGTTGCAGATCGGGCGCCGGACGGCGTTGCGCGGCAAACTGTTGCTGCACCCGCAAGACTTCACGCTGGACCTCGGTGTTGGTCAGCGGCTCGGAGTTGACCACCGCCACGATGTAGTCAGAGGTCGCGCTGCGGCTGGCGGCGACCGCGCCGCCTGCTGCGGGCGCCAGACGCAAACCCTGGGCCTGCACTTGGGCACCCAGCAAAGCGGTGGCCAAGGCAACAGATAAAAGTTTAAATCGGACAGTCATGATGGTTCAATCGTAATTGCTGAAACGGCTGGGCGACTCGCCGGGTTCACGCAGGATTTGGTAGCCGGGAATATTGTCCTTGAGCGACTTGAGCGGATTCACCCCGAGCCGGGTGAAGCCAACGAATTCCAATTGGAACATGATGCGCTGGGTGGCCGTGCTGGTGCTGGTCTGCAGGCGCTCCAGCACAATGCGGCCCAGCCAGCAACTGGCATCGTATTCAAAGCCTACCAGTGCATTGACCAACTTGCGCTCATTCATGCTGTAGTTCAGGCGCCCCACGCTGTACCAGCGCCCGTCGCCCTGACCTTTTCCGGGGCCCAGGTTCTGGCCCTTGTCACCCCACAGGTCGTTGATGGGCCATTGCCAGCCAAAATCAATTTGCTCGCTCGAGTTGCGCTGGTAGCGGTAGGCTGCCGAGAGGGTGCGGTACGGACCGGGCTTGTAGTTGACGCTCAGGGTGGAGCGCACCGAGCGCTCGGTTTTGGGGTTGAACTGCACCGTGCCGTCAAAGCTCCAGCGCGGGTCCCAGTGGACCGAGCCACCCAGCAGCAGGTCGCTCAGACGGTCTTCTGCGGGTAACTCGCCGGGCAAGGTGACATTCTGGTCAGAAAAGCGCAGGCGCTGCGCCATGCCCAAGCGGGCGGTTTCGGCCCCGGTGGCGGGGTCGAGCCAGCGCGTGGTCACGCCGAGCGTGAGCAAATTGCTGTCAGAAATACGGTCATTGCCGACATAGGCGTTTTCCGTGTAGATGGTGGCCAGGTTGAAGTCGTTGGCGCCCGAATCGTAATTGGGCAAATGGCTTTGGTCGCGGTAGGGCGTGTGGACATAAAAGGCCCGCGGCTCCAGGGTCTGGCGCAAGTTGCGGCCAAACAACTGGGTGTCGCGCTCAAACACCAGGCCACTGTCGAGGCTGAAGGTCGGCAGCACGCGGCTGGCGGAGGTGTCGCCGTTGCTCAGCGGTGTTTCAAACTGGTACTGGCTGGCGTGCAATTGCACCCTGGGTGTTAAAAATCCCGCCGGGGCGGTGAGCGGATAGCTGGCCTGCAGCACGCCAAAGCTGCGCTGGCCGTTGGCTTGCCCGGTGCGGGTGATGTCGGACTGAAAGCGGGTGTAGTCGGCGTTGAACGCGTAGTTGAAACCTGCCACGTTGTTGCGCGCGTAACTGGTGCTGAGCTGTGGCAAGCGGTCGTAGGGTGGCACGATGGGCGCTGTCACATCCTGCAGGGTTTGCCACTTGAGTGTGCGCACACTGTTGGCCCAGGCGCCGTTGTTCCACGACAAGCTGGCGTCGTTGGCCAGCAGGCGTTGCGTCAGGGAGCTGTTGGCCAGGCTGAAGTCGCGCCAATAGTTGTCATCGCTGACGCGGTTCAGGCTCAGGTTCAGCGCGGCGCCGTTGTTGGTCCAGGCACTGTCGAGGCTGGCCTGGTGCTTGAGGTTCAGGCCCCAGCGGTTGGCATCACGCAATTTGTCGGCAGGCATCCAGTCCAGCTGAACCTCACCGCTGTACTTGGGTTCCAGATAACGAAATTCGGTACCGATGTTGATGCCGCGCTTGCTCATCAGGGTGGGGGTGATGGTGGCATCGCGGTTGGGTGCAATGTTCCAGTAATAGGGCACTGAAACCTCGGAGCCATTCACATTGTCCAGCCCTATGGTGGGCGGTAACACGCCTGATTTGCGCTGCTCGCTCAGCGGAAAACTGAGGTAGGGCACCGGCAACAGCGGCACGCCCTTGAAGCTCAGCAAGGCGCCGGTGGCGGTGCCCACATTTTCTTCGTTGTCCAGGGTGATGGTGCTGGCCTTCAAAATCCAGTCCGGCATCCAGCTCGGACCAGGTACGCGCTGACAGGTGGTGAAGGTGGCGTTGTGGATCACTGCCCGTTGCTCGTCCAGAAAATCCACCCGGTCGGCCTGGCCATGGGCCTGGTTGCTCAAGAAATGGTAGGTGGGCTCGTTGAAAAAGCCTTCAAAGGTATCGAGGCGCAGCTCCAGCAAGGGGCCTTCGTACACATTGCCGGCGCGGTTGACCCGTACATGGCCGCGCGCCTTGGCCAAATCGGTGGGCTGGTTGTATTCCAGCCGGTCGGCCTTGATCACCATGTCACCACGGCGCAGCATGGCCTGGCCTTCCACGACCGTCTCCAGGTCCGGGCGGCCGGTGATGTGCTCGCCCGAGACAAAGCTGGGCAAACTACCACGTACTTCGGGCGCAATCGTCTCTTGCAGCAAGGGGCTGTTTTGCAGCAGCAAAGGCGCATCAACGGCCTGCTGCGCGCTCACCAGCGCGGATTGCAGCAGCGTTGCCAGCACGCTGAGGCGCAGCGGGCGAACGTGGCGTCGCGGCTGACACACAGGGGTGTCTGGCATCAGGCAGCGCATTTGGAAAACGCGCGGGAGTCAAAAACGATGGCGGGCATGGAGTGGGCGCGGTAGAGGGCTGGACAGATTTGTAGAATGGATTATCCATGAGCCACGACATTCCCCCCCAAACCCCCGCCAGCCTTGCCATCGCCTGGAGCGACGCCGTCCGCGCTGATCAATTCTCCCACTGGTTGACTGGCGTCGCCGCCCAGCACCGGCTGCAGATGGAGAGCCTGCGCCTGGCCTCGGCCGACGCCAGTTTCCGGCGCTATTTCCGCATCGACGCCCAGGACGGCAGCCGCATCATCATGGACGCGCCGCCCGACAAGGAAAACAGCGCGCCCTTTGTCAAGGTGGCCGCCCTGATGCAGGCCGCTGGTGTGCACGGGCCGCAAGTGCTGGCCTGGGACGAGCCGTTGGGCTTCATGCTGCTGACCGACCTGGGCGCGCAGACCATGATGCAGGTCATCAAGCGCGAACAACCCCAAGCCAATTTGCCGCTGTACCTGCAGGCGGTGGACGCGCTCATTGCCTGGCAGCTGAGTTCCCAACCCGGCGTGCTGCCACCCTACGACGAAGCGCTGCTGCGCCGCGAACTGGAATTGTTTCCCGACTGGTACATCACGCGGCACAAGGGCGTGGTCATGGACGCTGCCATGCGCCAGACGCTGGATAAGAGCTTCGAGGAGATCATCCGCCACAACCTGCGCTGGCCCAGCGTCTTTGTGCACCGCGACTTCATGCCCCGAAACCTGATGATCTCGGGCACCGCACACGCGCCCGTGCTGGGTGTGCTCGACTTCCAGGACGCCGTGTATGGCCCCATCACCTACGACATTGCCAGCCTGATGCGCGACGCGTTCCTGAGCTGGGACGAAGACTTTTGCCTCGACATCACCATCCGTTACTGGGAAAAAGCCCGCAAGGCCGGCCTGCCGGTGGGCGACGACTTCGGCGAGTTTTACCGCGGCGTGGAGTGGATGGGCCTGCAGCGTCACCTGAAAGTGGCGGGCATCTTTGCCCGCCTGACGCTGCGCGACGGCAAACCCCAGTACCTGGCCGACACGCCGCGCTTTATTGCCTACATTCGCATCACCTGCGAGCGCTACCGCGAACTCAAACCGCTGCTGCGGCTGGTGGAAAAGCTCGAAGGCATTGAGGTGCCCAATGTGTTTGGTTTTGGGCGGCAGTAAAAAATGACCGCCGTCCCCCTGTCCTGGCAGCGTAAACTGCTCTCAAAATCAAAAGGACAGGGATGACGCCAGAGCAACAGGCCAGACAAAACATTGACACGCTGTTGCAGCAAGCGGGCTGGCATGTGTGCGACATGGCCAATGCCAACATTCACGCATCGCGCGGCGTGGCACTGCGCGAATTTCCCCTCAACCCCGGCTACGGTTTTGCCGACTACCTGCTCTACATCGACGGCAAGGCCGCGGGGGTGATTGAGGCCAAAAAAGAGGGCGCCACGCTCACGGGCGTGGAAGTGCAGTCGGCGCGTTATGCCCAGGGTCTGCCGGCATCGCTGCCCGCCTGGCGTCGGCCCTTGCCCTTCAGCTACGAGTCGACCGGCATCGAGACCCACTTTACCCAGGGCCTGGACCCCGAGCCGCGTGCCCGCGCCGTGTTTGCCTTTCACCGGCCCGAAACGCTGGCGGCTTTCCTCAAAGGTGTGCCCGCAACCAGCGTCATACATACAGGCACCGGCAATCCGCAGGTTGCCCAGGATGCTGGTTTTGCCAGCCCCACCTTCCTGGCCCGCTTGCAGTCCATGCCGCCCCTGATCGAAGACGGCCTGTGGCCCGCGCAAATCATCGCGATTCGCAACCTTGAAAACAGCCTCAAGGCCAACAAGCCGCGCGCCCTGATCCAGATGGCCACCGGCAGCGGCAAAACCTATACCGCCATCAGCTTCATCTACCGCCTGATCAAGTTTGGCGGTGCTCGGCGCGTGCTGTTTCTGGTGGACCGGGGCAACCTGGGCCGGCAGACCAAGAAAGAGTTTGACCAATACACCTCGCCCTACAACAACTTCAAGTTTGGCGAGGAATACATCGTCCAGCACCTGCAAAGCAACCAGCTCGACACCACGGCCCGCGTCACCATCTGCACCATCCAGCGGCTGTTCAGCATGCTCAAAGGCCGCGAGCTGGCGCCCGAAGACGACGAGCAGAGCGTGGACGGCTTGGGCAACTTGTTTGCCAAGCCCGAGCCCATTGGCTACAACCCCGCTTTCCCCATCGAGACCTTTGACATCATCGTCACTGACGAAGCCCATCGCAGCATCTACAACCTGTGGCGCCAGGTGCTGGAGTACTTTGACGCCTACCTCATCGGCCTGACCGCCACACCCAGCAAGCAAACCTTTGGTTTCTTCAACCAGAACCTGGTCATGGAATACGGCCACCCCCAGGCCGTGGCCGATGGTGTTAACGTCAATTACGACGTCTACCGCATTCGCACCCAGGTGAGTGAGCAGGGCGCACAGGTGGAGGCGGGCTACTCCGTGGGCTACCGTGACCGCCTGACGCGTAAAACCCGCTGGCAGGAGCTGGATGAAGACATGGCCTACGACGCCGACGCGCTCGACCGCGCCGTGCAAACGCCTGACCAGATACGCACCATCGTGCGCACGTTCCGCGACAAGCTGCCGCTGGAGATATTTCCCGGCCGCACCGAGGTGCCCAAGACCCTGGTGTTTGCCAAAGACGACAACCACGCCGAAAAAATTGTCGAAATCCTGCGCGAAGAATTTGGCAAGGGCAACGACTTTGCCCAGAAGATCACCTACCGCACCACCGGCGAAAAGCCAGAGAACCTGATCAGCGCGTTCAGAAACAGCTACTTCCCGCGCATTGCCGTCACCGTGGACATGATCGCCACCGGCACCGACAACAAGCCGGTGGAAATTGTGATGTTCATGCGCTCGGTGAAAAGCC
>NZ_JAURYQ010000033.1 GCF_030653815.1 Rhodoferax sp.
TACCAGAGCAGGTAGTCGTCGTCGAGCTTTTGTTCAAGCCGCTCGGCGAGTCGGCGCTCGCCGCTGGTCATGCGTGAGGCGCAGGCACCCAGCGCGGGTATGAGGCTTGCCATGATGTTCCCGTCCCTGAGAAGTGATGGATGGATGATAGGCCATTACCCCGGCGCTTTTAAGTGGCGCTGCTCAGTGCTGATGCCCGTGCGCCCCATGTACATGGCCGTGGGCCAGTTCCTCGGGCGCCGCCGCGCGCACGTCGGTCACCTTGATGCTGAAGCGCAGCACCTTGCCGGCCCAGGGGTGGTTGCCGTCGAGCAGCACCGTGTCGCCCTTGATCTTGACCACGTGGAACACCTGGTCGCGGCCATCGGCGGTGCGGCCCTGCAGTTGGCCGCCCACTTTCACGCCCGGCGGAAAGTCGCGGCGCGGCATGGTTTGCGCCAGGCTCTCGTCCCGCAGGCCAAAGGCGTCCTCGGGTTGCAGCAGCAGGCTGGTCTGGTAACCAACCGTCTGGCCGTCCAGCGCGGCCTCGATTTTGGCCAGCGTGTTGCCGTAGCCACCGTGCAGGTAGGCCATGGGCTCCTTGGCTTCTTCAATGAGCTTGCCCTGGGCGTCCGCCACTTTGTAGCGCAGGGTCACGACGGTGTCTTTTTCGATTTTCATGGGTGTTGGGTGAGGTGGATGGTTCAGTAGCGCATTCTCGCGCAACGCGGCTGGGTGGATCCGCTGTCCACTTCAGTCACTTGCTACCATTGCCGGCATGAACCCAACTGCTCGTCCGCGCATCGTGCTGGTCACGCTTAACGCGCGCTACATCCACGCCTCGCTCGGCCTGCGCTACCTGCTGGCCAACCTCGACCGGCATGGCGGCGCGGGCCTGCTCGCGCTTGCCGAACTGCGCGAGTACACGATTTCCCGACCCAAGCAGGAGGTGGTGGCGGACCTGCTGGCCACGCTGGGGCCGGCGCCAGACACGGCACCACAGATCGTGGGCTTGGGTGTGTACATCTGGAACGTGACACAAACCACCGAGGTGATCCGGCTGCTCAAGGCCGCGCGGCCCGACCTCAAAATAGTGCTGGGCGGGCCGGAGGTGAGCCATGAGACCGAGCAGCAAGCCATCACGCATCTGGCCGACCATGTGATCACGGGCTGGGGCGATGTGAGTTTTGCCAAGCTGTGCCGCGCGCTGCTGGACGGCCCGCAGCCGCTCATGAAAATCATCCCCGGCGAGCAGCCGCCGCTGGCCGAGCTGGAACTGCCCTACGCCGAATACAGCGCGGCCGACCTGGCGCACCGGCTGCTGTACGTGGAGGCCTCGCGCGGTTGCCCGTTCAAGTGCGAGTTTTGCCTGAGCGCGCTCGACAAGACCGCCTGGGGTTTTGAGCTGGACCGGGTGCTGGCGGCGCTCGATGCTTTGTACCAGCGCGGCGCGCGCACCTTCAAGTTTGTGGATCGCACCTTCAATCTGAAGATCGACCATTCGGTGCGTATCTTGCAATTTTTTTTGGAGCGCATTGCGAGCCAAAACGCTGGCCTCTTCTTGCACTTTGAAGTCATCCCCGACCATCTGCCCGAGCGCCTGCGGGCCATGCTGGCGCAGTTCCCGCCGGGGGTGCTACAGCTGGAGGTGGGCGTGCAGACCTTCAACGTGGCGGTGCAGCAGACCATCTCACGGCGGCAGGACAACGATGCCACCGAGGCCAACCTGCGCTGGCTGCTGGCGCACACCCAGGCGCACCTGCACGTCGACCTGATCTTTGGCCTGCCGGGGGAAACACTGCAAAGTTTTGCCGACGGCTTCGACCGGCTGCTGGCGATAGGCCCGCATGAGATCCAGCTCGGCATCCTGAAGCGCTTGCGCGGCGCGCCGATTGCCCGCCACAGCACAACCCATGGCATGGTTTACGCGCCCGAGCCGCCCTATACCGTGCAGCACACCGCCGTGGTTGACGCCGCCACGCTGCAGCGTTTTGGCCGCCTGGCGCGTTACTGGGAGCTGCTGGCCAACTCGGGGCGTTTTGCGCAAACGCTGGCGCTGTTGCTGCATCCGCCCGCGGTCGACGGCCGCGCTGGGGTCTCGCCGTTCTGGTGTTTCATGGCGTTCTCTGACTGGCTGTGGCAGCGCCAGGGCAGCACGCACCGGCTGACGCCCGAGGCGCTGGTGGATGCCTTGTTTGACTACCTCAGCCAGCATCTGCCGCAGGCTACTGTGCGCCAGGCCCTGCTGGCGGATTACCTCGCCAGCGGTGCGCGAGCCAACCCGAAGGCGCTGCACGGCTTGTTGCCGCGGCGCACCGTGTCAGCGGCCAAGGCCGGCCGCACGCTGGCCACCCGGCAGGCGCGCCACTCTAATCAGTTGGGGTCAGAGCACGTCGCTACGCGAGTGGTCTGACCCGCAAGCCTAAACTTCATCCCAGTCCTTCCAGTCCACCGAGTGGGTGGTCCGGTACAGGTTGACCGCATAGCCCACGGTGGGGGCAAAAATGTCATGGCCGATCAGGTCCAGCGTGCCGTAATTTTTCAACCGGTCCTTGACCTGGCCCTTGAGGCCGGCGAACCACAGTTCGATGCGCTGCTCTGTCAAGTCCCGGTGCAGCTTGACCAGTGTGTCGGCGGCGGTGATGTCGATGTCGGTGATGGCATCGGCCACCACCACCAGGCGCCGCGTGGGCGTGGGTGCTGCGGCAATGGCGCGGTGCACCTGTTCCTGAAAAATCTCGCCGTTGGCAAAAAAGAGTTGGGCATCCCAGCGAAACAGCACCAGGCCGGGTACGCGCCGGCCCTCGGGGTGGCGCGAGATGTCGTGGTAACCCTTGGTGCCGTCCACCCGCGCCAGCACGGCAAAGTACGGGTGCCAGGCGTTCCACAGCAGTACCAGCATGGCCAGCGCCAGGGTGATGAAAATGCCTTCCATGACGCCAATCAGGGCCACGCCGACAAAGCTGGTCAGCGACAAGGCGAATTCCACCTTGCGCTGCCGGTACATCTGCCGCATGCCCGCCACATCGGCAAACGACAGGCAGGCCACGATCACCACCGCGCCCAGTACCGCGCTGGGCAGGCTTTGCAGCCATTCGGTGCCCGACACCAGCAGCAGGGCAATGGCCAGCGCCCCCACCAGCCCGGTCACCTGCGTTTTGGCTCCGGCGGCTTCGGCCACCGGCGTGCGTGAGGCGCTGCTGCTGATGGAAAAGCCCTGGAACAGTCCGGTGCTGATGTTGGCCAGACCGAGCGCCACCATCTCCTGACTCTGGCTGACCCGGTAGCCACCGCGTTGCGCCAGCGCACGCGACAGCACGCTGGTATCGGTGAACGACAGCAGCGAAATAATGACGGCGCCGGGCAGCAACTGCCGCACGTCCTGCCACGACACCGCCGGAAACTGCCAGTCCGGCAGGCCCTGTGGCAGGCGCCCCAGGGTGGACAGATCGGCGGTGTTGGCCAGGTCAAACCCGGCCGACACCGCCGTGGCCAGCAGCACCACCAACAACAGGCCCGGCCAGCGCGGGCGTAGCCGCGCCAACAGCAATATGAGCGCCAGACTGACGCTGCCAATCAGCAGTGCCACCCCGTTGCCCTGGCCGCTGGACACACTCGCCAGCAGATGATGCACTTGGTCTGGCAGGTCACCCGCCCGGGAGGGAATACCCAGTATTTTTGGCAATTGCCCGACCAGCACGGTCAGGGCGATGGCGTTTAAAAAACCAATGCGAATCGGTTTGGACAGCAGGTCGGCCAGCAGCCCCAGACGGGCCAGCCCGATCAGCATCGAGCACAGGCCCGACAAAATGGCCAGCATGCCTGCCAGCAGCACGGCGCGCTCCACACTGCCGGCAGCCATGGGCAGGATCAGCGCCGCAATCACGGCGGTCAGGGTCGAATCGGGGCCCAGCACCAGGATCCGGCTGGGGCCAAAAATGGCGTACACGATGAGCGGAATGATGGTGGCGTACAGACCATGGACGGCCGGCAAGCCCGAGGCCTCCGCATAACCCATGCCCACCGGTACCAAAATGGCAGTGAGCGCGAGCCCCGCCATCAGGTCGGGCAGCAGCCAGGCTTTTTGGTAGTGCCGCAAGGTGCTCAGGCCCGGTGCCCAGCCGGTCGGCCAGCGGATGTTTTTCCAGTGGATGGGCGCCACATCAGGCTCCTGCGGCGGGAGGCCGGTGCGGGGATGAAGCGAAAGCGGTGGTCATGATTGACGCCAAGTTTACGACCCGGCAGGCCTGCCGGACTGTGCCTGTCCCGTTACCATGATGGTCATGAAAAAGAACGTCCTGTCTTCCCATGCCGCCTGCCCCTGTGACAGCGGCCTGGCCTATGGCGATTGTTGCGGCCACTGGCACGCGGGCATTAAGCAAGGCGTGCACGCGCCTACGCCCGAGGCGCTGATGCGCTCGCGCTACAGCGCCTACGGGCTGGGCCTGATCGATTACCTGCTGGCCACCTGGCATCCGTCCACCTCGCCCGGCGAGCTGGAGCTGCCGCCGCTCAAATGGCTCGGGCTGGAAGTGCGTCACGCGCAGGCCACGGGCGATGCGGGGGTGGTGGAATTTGTTGCGCGTTACCGCGAAAGCGGGCGTGGCGGGCGCATGCATGAGCTCAGCCGCTTTGTGTTTGAAGACGGACGCTGGCTGTACATCGACGGCGAGCAGCAGGTGCCTGACTGAGTCCGGCGTTGGCCTTTCAGGCAGCAGGCAGCCAGAGCGTCACTGTGGTGCCCTCACCCAGCCTGCTTTCGACGCTCACTTCGCCGCCATGGATTTCAATGATCTCCCTGACGATGCTCATGCCCAAGCCGGTGCCCGGGAACTTGCCTGTGCTGTCGGCACGGTAAAAACGCTCGAAGACGCGCGCCAATTCTTCTCGACGCATGCCGATGCCGTGGTCACGCACCTCGATGCCGAAACGGCCCACGCTATGATGCACTTCCTGTAGAAAGCTCACGCTGATCGCGCCCCCGCGCGGCGAGTATTTGTAGGCATTGGAGAGCACGTTGAGCAGCGCCTGCTGAATTTTTTTCCGGTCCACCCGCACGATCAGCGTTTCGTCTGAGGTCTGTATCAACGGTGCGTCGCGACCCTCAGGCAACTTGTAGCCCATCACGGCCTCACTCACCAGCTCTTGCAGTGACAGGCGTTCCAGCACGAAGTCTTTGCCGCGGCGTGCTTCAATGCGCGCCAGGTCGAGCAACTCATTGATGATGGAGGCCATCAGTTCGGACTGGCGGAAGATGGTGGACAGCATCTCCTGGCGCTCGTTCTCGTCGAAATCCCGCATCATCAAGAGCTCGCAGTAGCCGTAGATGCTGGCCATGGGCGTGCGCAACTCATGCGCTGCCGTGGACAGGAATTCGCTCTTCATGCGGTCCACTTCGGTCTCGTGCGTGACATCACGCAGATACAAAATTTGCGACACGTTCTCGGCCTGCGACAGCCGCAGGCCGACCGCCAACACTCGATTGCCCGGGCCAGCCAGCTCGATCAGACAGTGTCGTGTCTTGATCAGTGGCATTTCCGCTTCGCCCTCACGCAGGTTTTTGCGTGCCGCACGCAAGGTAGCGACGCCGGGAAACGTCGCCTGAGGCAGACATTTGTGGGCCAGCAAACTGGAAAATTCGGCCTCGTCCAGGCCCATGATGTCGCCAGCCTCGGTGCCCGTCATGCGCAGGAAGGCGCGGTTGGCAAACGTGACCCGCAGCCCGGCGTCAAAGGACACAAAGCCGTCCGGGCTCAGATCAAAAATGGCATTCAACTGCTCGGTGCGGTCGCGTGTTGCGGTTTGTGACTGTTCCAGCTCAGCGGTTCTCAGGGTGACTTTTTCTTCCAGTGACGACTCGGAAGCGCGGACCGCGTTGACCATGACCTCAAACGCCTTGGCCAGCTGCGCCACTTCGCCGGCATTGGTTTGCGGCACGGCAATGCTCAGGTCGCCGGTCTGGGCCACACGATGCGCCGAGTCGGTCAAGGCGGTCAGCGGTGCAATCAGACCGCGCGACACGCTTCGCGCCCAGTAAATGACCAGCAGCACCAGCAGCAGGCCGGCCAGGCCATAACCCAGGCCGAGCGGAAGCAACTTGTTCCCGAAGGGTTGCAGGCGGTCCCGGGCGACCACTTCCATCGGGTAGGGCATGGCTTCGGGCCTGTCCTTGAAGAGCGCTGTGCTGGCCTGCTGCTCGGCGGCCGACCCGGCCTGCGTCTCTGGCACGTTGCCCAGCGATTGCTTGCTGCCGGTGCGCTGCAGCGCGACGCCGGTCAAATCAAGGTCCTTGGGCACCGACTGCAGGACGTCATGCAAATCAAGCTGTGTCACCACCACCCCTTCCACGGTGCCGGTGTAGCCAAAAACAACGCCTTGATAAACCGTCCAGCCGATGTGGCCATTGGCAAGCGGGATCAATTCACGCAGCGCCTTGCCATCCGTCATGGCCTGTTTGAACAGGGGGGAATCCGGGCGGCAATTCGACAGCGGTGAACGGGTTCCGGCCATCCGTGAGCCATTGATGTCGCACAGCGCCAGGCCGCTGGCGGCCGCAATCGGAAAGTTGTAGTTTTCCAGAAACGGGACCACATAGGAGTCACGCCCCTTGGAGTCGAGCAGGGCGGTCATGAACATCGGATTTTTCGCCAGCGCCGTGGCGGAACTTTCGACGACATTGATCGACGCCTCCAGGCGCTCGGCGACACGGCCGGATTTTTCCTGTAGCCGCTCGTGCTGGGTGCGGGCCTCGACCCAGTAGATGACGGTCAGCGACATCAGGGCCACCACCACAATGCTGGCAATCGCAATGAATGCCGCCTGCAGGGCAAAGGTATTGGCCAGGCTGGAAATGCGCCAGCGCCTGAGCGCGGTGAGCGGATTTTGCAAGTTCACAAATCCGACCTTACGGTTTTGTTTTCAGGATGGGCTCAATGGCGCCATCGTCTGCAAAACGCGCCATGAAGACTTCATTGATGCTGAGCGCGTCATGGCGCTTGGCCGTGAAGGGTTTGTCGAGCGGGCGTACCAGACCCTTGTACGGCCCCAGATTTTCAAGCGCCTGGCGCACCACGGACCGGTCGGTGGAGTTGGCCTTTTTGATCGCCAGGGCGAGCAGATGCACCAGGTCATAGGCATGCGCCACGCCAACCGGCGATGCCACCTTGCGCGGATCATCACTGCCGGTGACGGCCTTCAAGCCGGCCAGCACACCTTTGGTTTTTGGATCACTCTTGCCAATGAACGAGTAGGTCTGCACCACCGACAGATCAACGCTTTTCAGCGCCGCCCCGGACTGCTCGAAAAAATTTCCGCCGGTGATGCCCCAGTGCGCCACCAGCGGCAAGCGCTGTTCTGAAGGCAGCGAGGCCATTTCCTTGGCCAGAATGACGCCCTCCCTGTCATTGGCGACCAGGATGACCGCCTGCGCCCCCGCGTTGCGCAGCGCCTGGTAACGCTCGATCAGACTGGCATCTCCCCAGTTGTACCATTTGGACGCCACGATCTCCTGATGCGTGTCCTTGGCTGCCGTTTCTTCGGCCGCCTTGAGGCTGCTGCGACCCCACTCCGTACTGGGCAGCAGGATGCCCACTTTGCGGTGGCCCTGTTTGAGGGCATGACGCATCATGACCGGCAGGGCCCAGGAGTCCCTCAGCGACAGCCGAAACACATAGTTGGGCGTGAAATCGTTTTCCGTGATGGCGTCGGCGGCGGCCCAGGGGTCAAGCATCAGCATCTTGAGGCGGTGGATTTCGGGCAGCATCTCGACCACGACCGGGCTGTAGCGGCCACACATGACCGCCACCACGTCGGGGTCGGCCGCCAATTCGCGCAGGTTGTTCAGGGAACGCGCGGGCACCGCCCGGTTGTCGCGCTCGATGACTTCGAGCTTGCGTCCGAGCACGCCGCCCGCGGCATTGATTTCATTGACGGCAACCTGGGCACCATGACGCACCGCCTGCGCCGAGGTCGAATTGGGAATGCCGAATTCGGCGTCGATGGCAATCTTGATGTTGCCCGCAGCAGAGGCGATGGCGGTGACGAACAGCAGCGCCAACGCGAGCACAAAAGAGATCAAGTTCTTGAGGCGGGTCTTCAAAGAGAGCTCCAGTTTTTGTTGGGCAAGACGGGCTGGATGGCCGGGAGGCGTGCGCGGCTGCGCAGACCAATTGTGCCTTTAAAACCTGCGATACCGCCAGGTCGGCCAGTTGCCTTCAGGCCAACAGCCGCTTGACCAAAACAGGCGCGCTGGCAGGCGCCTGTGGCGCGATTTGCAGCAGGGTCAGGAGCGATCGGCGGGCTTGTTCCGCCGCGCCCCGGTCGGCCGCGTGCACCACAGCCAGCACCGCGCCCGCCTGCACCGCCTGACCCAGCTGGACAAACTGGCTCAAGCCCACCCGCGCGTCGATGGTGTCGCCGGCCTGGCGCCTGCCACCACCCAGCTCCACCACGGCCAGGCCGATGTCGCGCGTGGCCATGCCAGCCACAAACCCGCTATGCGGCGCCAGTACCGGCAGTTGAACCGGCGCTTTTGGTAGGTAGTGGCCGGGGTGCTCGCAGAGGTCAGTCGGGCCACCCAGTGCGGTGACCATGCGCGCAAACTGTTCCAGCGCGCGGCCACTGCGCAGGGCCGCATCGACCTGTTGCAGGGCCTGCGCGTCGTTACCCGCCAAGCCGCCCATGACCAGCAGTTCGGCCGACAAGGTGCGCGTGACTTCAAGCAGCCGCGGCTCGCGCCATTGGCCAGTCAAAAAGTCGATGGCTTCCATCACTTCGAGCGCATTGCCACAGCTGCTGCCCAGCACCTGGTTCATGTCGGTGAGCCAGGCGCGCGTGGGCAGCCCGGCACCGTTGGCCACTTGCACCAGCGATTCGGCCAGGGTGGTGGCCATGTCAAAAGAATCGGCAAAGGCGCCGTTGCCCACTTTCACGTCCATCACCAGCGCCTGCAGGCCGGCGGCGAGCTTTTTTGACAGGATGCTGGCGGTGATCAAGGGCACGGATTCGACCGTGGCCGTGACATCGCGAATGGCGTACAGCCTGCGGTCGGCCGGTGCCAGTTCCGCCGTCTGGCCAATGATGGCGCAGCCCGCGCTGTGCAGCGCCCGGTGCAGCGTGGGCACATCGGGCGCGCACTGGTAGCCGGGGATACTGGCGAGCTTGTCGAGCGTGCCGCCGGTGTGGCCCAGGCCGCGGCCCGAAATCATCGGCACCACGCCGCCACAGGCCGCCACGATGGGCGCCAGCATCAGGCTCACCTTGTCGCCAACGCCGCCGGTGGAATGTTTGTCGAGCACCGGGCCGTGCAAGTGGGCGGTGCGCCAGTCCATCACCAGCCCGGAATGCGTCATGGCCAGGGTCAGGTCAACCGTTTCCGCGCGGCTCATGCCCTTGAGGAACATGGCCATGGCCAGCGCGGCGGCCTGGCCTTCGCTCCAGGAGCCATCCACCAGGCCACGCACAAAAGCGTCGATGTGGCTGCGCGCCAGGGTCTGGCCGTCACGTTTGATGCGAATGATTTCCTGGGCCAGCATGGTGAGTTTTCAGTAAGCGCCGCGCGGTGCGGTGCTGGGTTCGCTCGCGCCAGACAACACCGCCTCGATGTCGTGCAACAGGCTGCTGGCGCCAATGCGAAAGCGCTGCGGCGTCAGGGCGGGCGCGCCGAGCAGTTCTTGCGTGAGCGCCAGGTAGGCGGCTGCCTCGGCCACGGTGCGAATGCCGCCGGACGCCTTGAAGCCCACACGGTTGCGTGCGGCAGGGCTGGCGGCAATGGCGCCGAGCAACAGGCGCGCGGCCTCCAGTGTGGCGCTGACCGGGGTTTTACCGGTACTGGTTTTCAAGAAATCAGCGCCAGCGTCCAGACTCAACTGGCAGGCACGTTTGATCAGTTCGGGGGTCTTGAGTTCGCCGGTTTCCAGAATCACCTTGAGCAGCAGGCCGGGGCAGGCGCGGCGCACGGCCACCAGCAGTTCGACGACGGCGCGTTCATCACCGGCCATCAGGCTGCGGTAGGGCAGCACCACATCGACTTCCTGTGCCCCCGCTTGCACGATCTGTTCGACATCAAGCACGGCGGCGTCGATGTCGGCCCCGCCATGCGGGAAATTGGCCACGGCCGCCACGGCAATCGTCGCTGGTAATTGCGCCCGGGCAAACGCCGCCAGGCGCGGCCAGACGCAGACCGCCGCCACCGGGCCGAACGGGCTTTGCGCGCGCCGGCACAGGCTTGCAATGTCGGCCTCGGTGTCGGCGTCATTCAAGCTGGTGAGGTCGAGGCAGGCCAGGGCGAGGTGGGCGCTGGCCTGCGGGTTGTTCAGCCATTGGGTTGGCAAAGGGGTAGTCATGAGGGGTGGTCCATCTCGGCAACGATGTCGGCCAGCAAGCGGCTGGCGGCCGCACTGCCCAGCTGCGCCTGCTGCAGGGTGTGGGCGTGGCTCAGGTGCTCGGCCGACATGCCGGCACCCAGGTTGGTGATGAAAGACAGCGCCAGCACGCGCAGCCCCAGGTGCCTTGCCAGAATGGTTTCGGGCACGGTGCTCATGCCCACGGCATCGGCACCCAGCAGCCGCAGCATGCGGATCTCGGCCGGGGTTTCAAACTGCGGGCCAAAAGCCCAGGCGTAAACGCCTTCAAACAAGCTGGCGCCCTGCTTGTGGGCCACGCGGTGGGCATGGGCTCGCAGCGCCGGGTCATAGGCATCAACCATGTTGACAAAGCGTTCGGACCCGCTGCTACCGACCAGCGGCGAGCGTTGGGGCAGGTTCAGGTGGTCGCTCAACAGCATCAGGCTTTGCGGCGGCATGTCGGCGCGCAAGCTGCCGGCCGCATTGGTCTGCACCAGCGTGTGGCAGCCCAGGTGTTTGAGTACGCGCAAGGGCTCAGTCATGCCGTCGATCGCACCCGATTCATAGCCATGCTGGCGCCCGCTCAGCACGGCCACGCGCTGCGCGCTCAGCTGCCCCAGCCACAGGCTACCACTGTGACCCGCCACACCGGTTTGCGGAAAACCGGCCAGTTCGGCGTAAGGGATCTGGATGGCATCAACGAGGTGGTCGGTCAAGCCACCCCAGCCCGAGCCCAGCACCACCGCGATGCGCGGTTGCAGATGGGGTGCGCGTTGGCGGATGGTCTCGATGGTCTTCATGGTGCGTGCTGGCAAGCGTTTTATCTGGCCTTGAGGTGGCCCGGCCCAAAGCTCTCGGGCAGCAATTGCGCCAGGGTGTGACGCGGGCCCAGCTCAAGTTCGTTGGCGCTCTGGACGATCAGATCGGGGGCGCCAAATTCACGCAACTTCTGACGGCAACCGCCGCAGGGCGTGATCCAGCTGCCCCCGTCACCGCGGCCCACCACCAGCACGGCGCGGGCCTGTCGGCCGCCGGCCAGCACCATCGCGCTCAAAGCGGCGGCTTCGGCGCACAGGCCCTCGGGATAGGCGGCGTTTTCCACATTGCAGCCCGCATGAATGCGGCCCTGCTCGTCGAGCACGGCGGCACCGACGGGATAGTTGGAATAGGGCGCATAAGCCTTGCGTTGGGCCAGGCGCGCGGTGGTTAGCAGCGCCTGCTGCTGGCTGTCGGTAAGGATGAAGCTTGGCATGGTCGCACTTTACCGCGAATGGGGGATGCGCCGAGACGCTGTGGGCGCTTGACGTCGGCCACGGTGGCACCACGCAGCCATCACGCCATGCCGATAAGCTGCGCTCCTTTGTGAAACAAGGCTGCACCACGCGGATCGAAGTGAAAGGCAGCTACAAAATCATCGTAGGTGTACCGAGGCATCAGCTTGCGCAGCGCGTTGGCATGGGCACGTGCTTCGTCAAGCGAGCCCGCCAGTGCCAGGCTGTAAGCGGCGATGCCGAGAATGTGCGCGTGCGCGTTCGGGCGCGCGGCAGCCTTGACGGCCCAGTCGGCAGCTT
The DNA here is from genome assembly GCF_030653815.1 of Rhodoferax sp. Classification (GTDB taxonomy): domain Bacteria; phylum Pseudomonadota; class Gammaproteobacteria; order Burkholderiales; family Burkholderiaceae_C; genus Rhodoferax. The sequence continues at coordinate 11,894 of NZ_JAURYQ010000033.1, forward strand.
CCTTGAACTGCCCCAGGCGCACGAGCGCCATGGCGCGCGCACCCAGCATGCCAAACAGCAGTGGGTCGAAGGGACTGAGAAGGCGGGAGTGATCGGAGGAGGAAATGGCGGCATGCGGGTCACCCGCTTGGGAATGCACAAACGCCAGCGTGTAATGCGCCAGCGCAAAGCTCGGGCTCAGTTCGACCGCTTGCCCCAGTTCAACAACAGACTGGTCATGGTGCCCACGCAACCAGAGCGCGCGACCCATGGCCCAGTGTGCTGCCGGGTTGCGCTCATCGACGATGAGGCTTTGGCTGGCTGCTTCATAGGCCTGATTGACTTCCGGTTCACGCGCTGCCCAACCCTGGAAGGCGTTCTGGAAATGCGTGAATGACAGCCCTGCGTAGGCCCGTGAGAAAGTTGGATCAAGGCGCACTGCCATTTCGAAAAAGTGCCTTGCTCGTTGGTTATCTTCCTTGCTGAAGCGGTACATGTGCCACAGGCCGCGGTGGTGCGCCTCCCACGCATCCAGCGAGTTTGGCGGACGCAGAATGGCGCGGTTGCGCTCGGTCATCTCGATTTCGCTGGCAAGGCACGCCACGATCTTGTTGCCAATCTCGTCGAGGACGCTGAGTGCGCCGTCCAACTTGTGGCTTAGCACCTCGGTCCAGATGATCCGTGCTGTGCGTGTCTCTTCGAGCTCAACCGTGACGCTGAGGCTCTGGTCGCGACGCAGCACCGAGCCGCTCACGACGTAGTCGACCTTCAACAGCCTGCCCGCTTCTTGCGGGCTCAGTCGACGCTCATGCAAGGAGAACACGGTGCCCTGTGCGATGACGAAAAGGCTTCTCATCTGGGCGAGGCGGGCGATGATGTCGTGGGCGAGCGCGTCGGCAGTGCCGCCGCGTGCATCGGTGACGGGGGAGAGATCGGCAAAGGGCATCACCGCGATGGAGGCCCGGCGGGGACCCGTGCTCGCAGCGTCGACAAGTTCGCCGGCTGCTGGCGCAACAGGCAAGGCCTGGGACGGGTCGTGCGCCTGCACCTCTGCGACAAAGCGGTAGCCTCGCCGGTGAACGGTTGCGATGTATTTCTGTTCCTGCCCGCTGTCCCCCAGGGCCTGACGAGCTGCCTTGACGCAACTGCTCAAGGTCGACTCGGTCACCACCTTGCCAGCCCACAGTGCGTCAAACAGCTCCTGGCGGGTGACGATGCGGTGGCGCTGCCGTGCCAAACAGACCAGCAAGTCGAACACCATGGGCTCGACCAGGCGCAGCTGACCATTGCATCGCAATGTGAACAGACTGGTATCGAGCTCAAAGCCCCTGAAAGTCAGCAGCACGCGCCACCCTTCTGGAAAAAAGCAAGCCAAATCTTACGGCAGTAACCCATCCCCAGCAAATCTTCACAATACCTCCATCGCATCTCCAAGCCACAGAGGACGGGTTTCGGTATCTTTGCCACCAGAGAACGGCCGCAAGCGGGTCTGATCTCGCAACGCCCTTAACCTGAAAGGAATCCATCATGTCCCAAACTCTTTATCAACGCCTGGGAGAATCCGAAGGCATTGCCCGTATCGTGGAAGACGTGATGGCGAACCATCTGGCCAACCCGCTTGTCAAAACCCGATTCGAGAACATCAAGGATCTGGAGCGCGCCAAGCGCATGGCGCGTGAATTTTTTGGCGCAGGCTCCGGCGGCCCCGCCCCCTACACGGGCAAAGACATGGTGGAGGCCCACAAAGGCATGAACATCAGCGAGCAGGAGTACCTGGCAGCGATGGACGACATCCTTGGCGCCATGGATAAAAATCATTGCGACGCGCAAACCAAGAACGATGTGCTGGCCATTCTGTACTCGCTGAAGGGTCACATCATTCGCGTTTGACACGTCGTCAGCCGGGCTGGCGAAACAATTGTCATGGTGTCGACCCCGCCTGGCGCATGGCCTGGGCCATCGCCGTGTGCCCACGGGCGTCCAGCGTGTCGGCGGCACCCCGTCGATCGGGCACTTCCCGGTTTTGACTGAGTTTGAGCTTGCCCACCAGCGAGGTGATGGCGATCTCGAGGCCCACCACGTTGCGCAGCATGGTGTCGATGAACTCCGGCGCGGAGTCCCCCATTTTCCAGGGCTTGGGCTCAGCGGCTTCGTGGCTTCGCGTGAGCCGGGCCACCACGCGACGCACAAAGCGCTCGTCGTCATGCGCGGTGAGCGTGCCGTGCACATGCACCACCTCGTAGTTCCAGGTCGGGACCTGGCGATGTGTCTCATGCTTGCTGGGGTACCAGTTGGGCGAGATGTAGGCCTCGGCACCGCGAAACACGACCATCACCGGCGTGCCTGCGGGGCAACGTTGCCAAAGCGGGTTGGCTCGGGCCACGTGCGCGATGAGGGTGCCGTGCGTCCCCGCGTCCGGGTCGTGCTCGAACGGAAGGTGTTCGGCATCCAGGCCGGCACTTCCGTGGGTGACCAGCATGCCCAGCGGATGCTCGCGCATGATGCGTTGCAGTGCTTCGGGCCGGGTTTCAGCAAAGTGGGCGGGAATGTACATTGTGGACCTTGGAATGGATCAGGACGAAATTATTCACCAGTCTGGTCGTCCTTGCCTTTGCCGGTAACATCCGGAAATCACGCTGCAGGAGGTTTCAGTCATGCCAGTTGTCGTCGTTGCCAACCCCAAGGGAGGTGTGGGCAAGTCCACCCTGTCCACCCAGATTGCTGGCTACTTTGCCAGCCAGAACCACGCTGTGATGCTGGGCGACGCCGATCGTCAGCAGTCGAGCAAACTCTGGCTGTCACTGCGCCCGGAGCAGGCGCGGGCCATTCGCAGTTGGGAACTGGGCAACGACCAGATTGCCAAACCGCCCAAAGGCACCACCCATGTGGTGCTGGACACCCCCGCCGGTCTGCACGGCAAGCGTCTCAAGGAAATTCTCAAGCGGGCGCACAAGGTGGTCGTGCCCTTGCAGCCCAGCGTGTTTGACATCTTTGCCACGCAGGATTTTTTGAATGAACTGGCGGAAAGCGCACGCGCTGCCCAAATAGACGTTGGCATTGTCGGCATGCGGGTGGACGAGCGCACCCGCGCCGCCGAGCAATTGCACACCTTTGTGGAAGCCACCGGCCTGCCGGTGCTGGGCTATGTGCGTGACACGCAAAACTACGTCCAGCTGGCGGCCCGCGGCCTCACGGTGTTCGACCTGCCTCCCGGGCGCGTGGCGCGGGACCTGGCCCAGTGGCAAGCCATTTGTCGCTGGCTGGATCAGTAGCAGCTTGAGGTTTCTTTGCTTTAATCAGCGTCTAGTCCGGATAAGGTGGTGGGTTTTGATAAATCCAACAAACGATGACTTTTTTGGTGAATGGTCTGCACGAGATGATTCAAAATCAATGCCATCACACCGGCTATACAAGCGCCCGTGCGTTTTGCAAAAATTGTAAAAATGGGCTTTAGCCTATATCGAGACTGCGTAAGCAGCTATTTAATTGATAAAGGATTGAGATGCACCCCAGCTTGAAAATTGACGCCGATACGCTGGCACGCTTCTGCCAGATGCGGCGTATCCGCCGCCTGGCTTTATTCGGCTCGCAACTCAAAGGGCATGCGCGGCCTGACAGTGACATTGATTTGCTGGTGGAGTTTGAGCCAGAGCACGTGCCGGGTCTGCTGGGGGTAGCCAACATAGAGCTGGAGTTATCAGACCTGCTTGGTGGGCAAAAAGTTGATCTGCGCACCCCCGGCGATTTGTCGCGCCACTTTCGTGATGAGATCGTCCGTACAGCACAGGTGCAATATGCAAGCTGAAGACAGGGTACGTATCCTGCACATGGTCGAGGCTTGTGAGGCATTGCTGCGCTTTACCGCAGGGCGGGAGCGCAATGCCTTGGCCTCGGACGAGATGCTGTTGTTTGCTGTGGTGCGAGCCGTAGAAATTGTTGGCGAGGCCGCCAGCAAGGTTACCCAGGAAACGCGTGATAAGCATTCGCACATTCCATGGCGTGCCATCGTTGGCATGCGTAACCGGCTGATTCATGCCTATTTTGAAATTGACATCGACATGGTCTGGGTGGCCGCCACCGAAGAGATTCCTGTGCTGTTATCACAACTGCGGCCGCTGGTTACCGCGTAAATCCCCACCTCAATGGCTTTTTGACCGGCCAGCACGTTGGCTAATGCAATCAACCCAAATCCAGTGAAAGCGTGTGGGCGAGATTTTGAGAATTTGTGTTTTGAAAGGTGGTCGCAATGCTCTACCTCCTCACCCCAAATGTTTGCCCACAATCCCGGCCAGCTCGAACATCGTCACCTGCGGCCTGCCAAACACTGCCAGCAGTTTGTCGTCGGCATTGATGGCGCGCTTGTTGGCGGCGTCCTGCAAGTTGTTGGCCTTGATGTAGTCCCACAGCTTCTTGATGACCTGGGCGCGCGCCACCGGCTCGGCGCCAATCACCGCGGCCAGGGCGGCGCTGGGCGTTGAGCCCGCGCTGCCTGCCGCGGGTGCTTTGCGTGGCGTTTTAACGGCGGGCGCCTTGGCCACTTTTTTGGCCGGTGCTTTCACCGCTTTTTTCGCCGCTGCAGCCTTGGCTGGCGTGCCTGCTTTGGCTGCCACCGCCGCTTTGGTCAGCGGTGTGGCGGCGGTTTTGCGTGGCGGGAACTTGCTCGGGGCAAACTCAAAGTTCACCTTGCCTGCAGCCGGGTCCCAGGCCAGCATGGCTTTGAAGGCGCGCCGCGTGCGCATCGAGACAAACTTGTCGAGCAGATCGGTTTTGCCGGTGCTCAGCAGCTTGATCATTTGCTCGCGCTCGACGGGTTGCTGCAGGATGATCTGGCCAGTCTTGAAGTCGCAGCTGGGTGTGGCCTGGGCATCGGTCGGGACCGACTTTTCGCAGACGTAGTTCTTGCCATGCTCAAAGACACCCGCACCGCATTTGGGGCAGGCACCGAGGCTGGTTTGCTTTGAAAAGTCGATCAGTTCACCGGATTCTTCGCCAGCCTTGTCGTCGCCAAAGTCGAATTCCAGCTTGTAGTTCTTGGTTTCTTCGTCGAACTTGATGACCATCTCGGCGGTGAATGGCCAACCCGCTTTGGAGCGGAAACCGCTCAGGGGGCCGATTTTGCGCTCGCGCAAGAACTGCTCGACCTCGGCCAGCTCAAAAGTCCGGCCCGCCGGGGTCTTGCCAAACGAGAAACCGCAGCCGTCGCTTTTGCCATCGGCGCCGGTGCAGGCGTAGCGGCGGTAGTTTTCTTTCACGACGCCGCCACAGTTGGGACAGGGCGTGTGCAGCGTGGCATAGTCGCCCGGCACCGTGTCGCGGTCGTATTCCTTGGCTTTTTTGACCATGCGCTCGGTCATGGCGGCAATCTCGGCCATGAAGGTTTCGCGTTTGAGTTTGCCGTGCTCCATTTGCGCCAGCTTGAACTCCCATTCGCCGGTGAGTTCGGCTTTGGTGAGCTCCTGCACATCCAGGCCGCGCAACAGCGTCATCAGCTGGAAGGCCTTGGCGGTCGGGATCAGCTCGCGGCCCTCACGCAGCATGTAGACCTCGGAGATCAGGCCCTCGATGATGCTGGAGCGCGTGGCGGGCGTGCCCAGGCCTTTTTCCTGCATGGCCTCGCGCAGCTCGTCGTCTTCCACGGTTTTGCCGGCGCCTTCCATGGCGCCGAGCAGGGTGGCCTCGGTGTAGCGCGCTGGCGGCCGGGTTTTCAGGGCCTTGGGGTCGACCGCTTCGGCCTTGACCCGCTCGCCGGGCGCCACCGGCACCAGGTTGCCGCTGTTTTTGTCACCGTTCTCAGGCTGCTCGGCAGCGGCTTCCTTGCCGTAAATCGCCAGCCAGCCCGGTTTCACCAGCACCTTGCCTTCAGTCTTGAAGTTGTGCCCTGCGGCGGTGCTGACTCGGGTGGTGATCTGGTATTCGGCGGCCGGGAAAAACACCGCCATGAAGCGGCGCACCACCAGGTCGTAAATCTTTTGCTCGGTCTCGCTCAAGCCGTGGGGGGCCTGCAGCGTCGGGATGATGGCAAAGTGGTCGCTGACCTTGGCGTTGTCAAAAATCCGTTTGCTGGGGCGCACGTAATTGTTGTTGAGCGCTGTCAGGGCGTGCGGCGCCAGGTGTTTCATGCCGCTGTCGGCCAGCATCTCGAAGGTCTGCTTGACCACCGGCACATAGTCTTCGGGCAGCGCGCGCGAGTCGGTCCGCGGGTAGGTCAGGGCCTTGTGGCGCTCGTACAGGCTTTGCGCAATCGACAGCGTGGTCTTGGCAGAAAAGCCGAATTTACCGTTGGCCTCGCGTTGCAGGCTGGTCAGGTCGAACAAGGCCGGTGACACCTGTGTGGTGGGTTTGCTTTCCTCGGTGACCGTGGCCTGCTGGCCACGCACGGCGGCGGCTATGGTCTCGGCTTCGCGCTGGCTCCAGACCCGGTCGGCCTTGAGTTCGGCGTCCACCTCGTCGTTGCCGGCAGCGGCATTGGCGGCCGCGCGTTTCCAGCTGGGGTCAAACCATTTGGCCGGGTAGTCACCGGCCTGGGCGGCAAACGTGGCGTGGATTTCCCAGTAGTCGCGGCTAACGAACTTGCGGATTTTTTCTTCGCGTTCCACCACCACGCTCAGGGTGGGCGTTTGTACCCGGCCCACGGTGGTCAAGAAGAAACCGCCGTCGCGCGAGTTGAAGGCCGTCAGCGCCCGCGTGCCGTTGATGCCGACCAGCCAGTCGGCCTCGCTGCGGCAGCGCGCGGCATCGGCCAGCGGTTGCATTTGCGCATTGGTGCGCAGGTGTTGGAAGCCGTCGCGAATGGCTTGCGGCGTCATGCTTTGCAGCCACAGGCGGCTGACCGGCTTGCCCAGCGGCTTGGCGCCGCCGGCGTACTGCTCGATCAGGCGGAAGATCAGCTCACCCTCGCGCCCGGCGTCGCAGGCGTTGATCAGTTGGCCCACGTCCTTGCGCTTGGCCTGCTTCACCACCGCGTTGAGCCGGGTCTTGGTCTTGTCGACGGGTTTGAGGTCGAAGTGCGGCGGAATCACCGGCAGGTGGGCAAAGCTCCACTTGCCGCGCTTCACGTCAAAGGCTTCGGGCGCCTGGATTTCCACCAGGTGGCCAACCGCGCTGGTCACCACATGGGTGTCGTTTTCAAAATGCTCGTCGTGCTTTTCGAACTTGCCCGACACAGGGGTCAGGGCGCGCACGATGTCTTGGGCGACCGAAGGTTTTTCAGCAATGATCAAGGTTTTCATCTGACTACAATCCATTTTCTCGCGCTCGCACGGGCGGGCGCACACAGGCAGGTACGCACACGCGCACCCATACGAGTCCACGATACCAAATTTTCAAGCGAGTCAAAAAAGTGCCGACAAATCCCCGCCGACTCCAGGTCCGTCGCTCCGGCATTCATGGCAAGGGGGTCTATGCGGTGCAGGACATTGCCGCCGGCGACACCCTGATCGAATACGTGGGCGAGATCATCAGCTGGGAAGAAGCCCAGGCGCGGCACCCGCACGATCCCGTCAACCCCAATCACACGTTTTATTTTCACATTGACGAAAGCCGCGTCATTGATGCGCTGTATGGTGGCAATTCGTCGCGCTGGATCAACCATGCCTGCGAGCCCAATTGCGAGGCCGACGAACAGGACGGCCGCATTTTCATCAAGGCCTTGCGCGACATCGCCGCCGGTGAAGAGCTCAACTACGACTACGGCCTGATCATCGAGGAGCGCTACACCAAAAAGCTCAAGGCCGAGTACCCCTGCTGGTGCGGCGCGGCCAGTTGCCGGGGCACCCTGCTGGCACCCAAGCGGCGTTGAACGATGACCTCCCCTTCTACCGCCCCCATTCGCTGGCCTGCCGAGGCCATCTGGGAGGCCGTGGCCCCTGTGCTGCCGGGTTTTACCGTGGAGGTGCTGCCCGAAGTCGATTCGACCAATTCCGAACTCATGCGTCGTGCCCGCGCTGGTCGCCTGGAGCCCGTGCTGCTGGTGGCCGAGCAGCAAACCGCCGGCCGTGGCCGCATGGGGCGGCAGTGGCACAGCGGTGCGCAGGCGGCGGGCCAGCGCGGCCAGGCCTTGACGTTTTCACTGGGCCTGAACCTGGCACCGGCCGACTGGTCGGGCCTGTCGCTGGCCGTGGGCTTGAGCGTGGCGCAAAGCCTGCACCCGGACATTCGCCTCAAATGGCCCAATGACCTGTGGTGGCACGACCGCAAATTGGCCGGCATCCTGATTGAGACCGCCAATTGGGGCGAGCTCAGCGCCAGCCGCTATGTGGTGATCGGGGTCGGCATCAACCTGGCCACCCCTGACGCCACCGGGCTGTCCACTCCGCCAGTCGGCCTGCGTGAGTTGTTGCCCGAGGTGGACGCAGCACAAGCGCTGTTCAGCATTGCGGCCCCGTTGGTGCAAACCGTGCAGCGCTTCGAGGCCCATGGCTTTGCGCCGTTTCAGCAGGCCTTCAACGCGCGCGACGCGCTGGCGCAGTTGCCGCTCACACTCAGCGATGGTGTGCACGGTGTGGCCCAAGGGGTGGACGCGGCTGGCGCCCTGCTGGTGGCCACTGCACAGGGCATGCAGCGTGTCACCAGTTCCGAAGTCAGTGTGCGCGTGCAACAAGGCCCGGCCTATGTTCACTTATGACTTTTTTTGAGCGCCAGGCATGATGGCCCGCACCTTGGTCTGGCTGCTGCTGCTGCTCAATGTCCTGTATTGGTCGTGGGCCCAGGGCTGGCTGCTGCCTTATGGTTTTGGCCCCTTGTCACAACGTGAGCCGCAACGTCTGGCGCAGCAAATTCTGCCGGACGCCATCACGCTGGTGAGCCAGGCCGACGCCAGGCGTAATCCTGTGGCGGTCGCGCCTGAAGAACTGCTGTGCCTGCAAACCGGGTTGTTGGACGCGGCCCAGGTTGGCGCCCTGCGTCCTTATCTGGCAAGCGCATGGCCAGCCGACAGTTGGGTTTTCGAGCCGGCGCCAGGGGCGCGTCTGCGCCTGCCGGCGCTGAACGCCGCGCTGCAAGCCCGCGTGCCTGAGTTCAGCACTGTGGTGCCTGACGTCGTGTTTGAAACCTGCCCCGAGCCTGAAGCCAAGCCTTAGGCAGGGTCGGCCGCCAGTGCGGTGAAGCGCACCACAAAGCGGGCACCCGGTGGTGTTTGGCCCGGGTGGTTTTCTTCCAGGCTGACGCTGGCCTGGTGTTGCTGGGCAATTTCAAGAACGATCGGCAGGCCCAGGCCGGAGCCATCCGCCTCGGTGCCCAGGGCGCGGTAAAAGGGCTGGAAAACCAGCTCGCGCTCGGCTTCGGGCACGCCGGGGCCGGAGTCTTCCACCTGCAGCACCAGGGTGTGACCAAAGGGGTCGGTGAGCACACGCGCCGTGATCACCCCCGGCTTTTCCAGGCTGGAGGGTGTGTAGTTGATGGCGTTGTCAACCAGGTTGCGCACCATTTCCTTGAGCAGGGTCGGGTTGCCCAGCACGGTGCAGGTGGGCGTGCCGGGCTGGGTGCCTTCGTAGCCCAGGTCGATGTGTTTATCCAGCGCACGGGGCACGCAGTCGCGCACCACCGACATGGTCAGTTCGGCCAGATCACAGACCACGCGGGGCATGGCCGAACCGTTGCTCTCGGCACGTGCCAGTGACAGCAGCTGGTTGACGCTGTGGGTGGCGCGAATGCTGGCGCGGCCAATCTGGCGCAAATAGTGTTTCAGGTCTTCGGCGCTGGCGCCCTCGCGCTGCGCGATTTCGGCTTGCATGCGCAGCCCGGCCAGCGGCGTCTTGAGCTGGTGCGCCGCGTCGGCCAGAAAACGTTTCTGGGTGGCAATGGAGTCGGTCAGGCGCAGCAGCAGGTCGTTGACCGACTCCACCAGCGGTGCCACCTCCATGGGCACGATCTGCGCGTCGATCGGGCTCAGGTCGTCGGGTTTGCGCGCGCGAATGCGCTCTTCCAGCTGGTGCAGGGGTTTGATGGATTGCACCAGCGCCAGCCACACCAGCAAGACGGCCAGCGGCAGGATGACAAACTGCGGCAGCATCACGCCCTTGACAATTTCTGTGGCCAGCACCGAGCGCTTTTCCAGGGTTTCAGCCACTTGAACCAAAGCGGGTTTGCTGCCCGGGATCGGCAGGCTCACCCACAGATAAGCCACCTTGACATCAAAACCCTTGACCACGTCATCGCGTATGCGAACTTCGTCGAGTACCACGGGCTCGATCGCTGGCGGTGGTGGCAGGTCGCGTTCGCCGCTGAGAAACTGACTGCGTGGGCCCAGCACCTGGTAGTACACGGTGTCGGAGTCGTCGGCGCGCAGCAGTTCGCGCGCCGGCCGGGGCAAGGCAAACTGGGCGCGCTCGTTCTGGATGGTGATGAGTTGCGCCATGGCCCGGACGTTGTATTCGAGCGCGCGGTCAAACGGCTTGCCGGCAATGTTCTGCGCCACCAGCCAGGTCATGACCAGGCTTAACGGCCACAGCAACAGCAGTGGCGTGAGCATCCAGTCCAGGATTTCACCAAACAGCGAGCGCTGCTCGCGCGGATTCACCATAAATTAAACGGTCTAGCCCGGAATCTTTTCCAGGCAATAGCCCAGACCGCGCACGGTGGCAATGCGGATCGGGCCTTTTTCGATTTTCTTGCGCAGGCGGTGGATGTAGACCTCGATGGCGTTGTTGCTCACCTCTTCGCCCCACTCGCACAGGCGCTCCACCAGCTGGTCTTTGCTCACCAGTCGGCCGGCGCGCTGCAGCAGCACTTCCAACAGCCCGAGTTCGCGCGCCGACAGTTCCACCATGACGCCGTCGATGCTGGCCACGCGACCGCCCTGGTCGTAAATGAGGGGGCCGTGCTTGATGGTGCTGCTGGCCGCGCCCATGCCGCGCCGGCTCAGGGCGCGCACCCGGGCTTCGAGTTCCTGCAGGCTGAAGGGCTTGGCCATGTAGTCGTCAGCGCCGTAGTCCAGCCCCTTGACGCGCTCTTCGACGCTGTCGGCGGCGGTCAGGATCAGCACCGGCAGTGATGAGCCGCGGGCCCGCAGGCGCTTCAGCACTTCCAGACCGTGCATCTTGGGCAGGCCGAGGTCGAGAATCAGCAGGTCGAATTCGGTGTTGGTCATGAGCGCGGCATCGGCCTCGCTGCCGCTGGCCACATGATCGACGGCAGCACCCGAGCTGCGCAGCGTGCGTAACAGGCCATCGGCCAGAACCTGGTCGTCCTCGGCAATCAAAATGCGCATCAAGCTCTCCTCGTTGGGGGTCAGTCGGTTGAAAATTTCTCGCTGAATCGTCGCTTTTTCTGCATTCTAGGCGGCATAGGCTTCCAGTCCGAGCGCCATCACGGTAGCCACTTGCTGACCCACCGCGTCCTGCAGTTCGGTTTGCGCTTGTGTCACGGCATCCTGGAATGCCTGCAGCCAGCTCAGGCCAGCGGGGGTGAACAGCACCAGGCAGGCGCGGGCATCGCGCAGGTCGGGCTGGCGCTGCACCAGACCCCAGGCCTCGCATTGGTCCACCAGCTTGCCCATGGCCTGTTTGCTCACCCCCGCGCTGGTCGCCAGGTCAGTCAGGCGCGAGCCCGCCAAAGCCAGGTGCCGGGTGATGTGCACGTGGGAAGCGGTCAGGTGGCCACGGGCAGCCAGGTTGGCCAGCGCCAGCGGCATGCTGTCATTGGCGGCCATCAGCGCCAACACGCGGGTGTCAAAACGCGTCGACGCCTGCGCCAGCCAGTAACCCATGTGGGTTTGGCGCCAGGGCGCGCCAAGAGAGAGGACAGTCATATTGAATATAGTAAACCAAATTGACTAAAAAACTGATTTACGACGTTAAACAATCGCTCTAAACTACTGTTCAAGCATCCAGCCTGTTGTTAAAAACAGAGAGTCAGAATTTTTCCAGGCAGATGCCAAACCATTTCAACCCCAAGGAGAAACGTCATGGACGCAACCGTCAGAGCCGCCACCCCCATCAATCCTGAAAAAGCCAAGGCCCTGCAAGTGGCGCTGGCCCAGATTGAAAAACAATTTGGCAAGGGCACCATCATGCGCCTGGGCGAGGGCGAAGTCATTGAAGACATCCAGGTGGTGTCCACCGGCTCACTGGGCTTGGACATTGCGCTCGGCGTGGGTGGCCTGCCGCGTGGCCGGGTGGTGGAAATTTATGGCCCGGAATCCAGCGGCAAAACCACCTTGACGCTGCAGGTGATTGCCGAGATGCAGAAAACCGGCGGCCAGTGCGCTTTTGTCGATGCCGAGCATGCGCTCGACATCCAGTACGCGCAAAACCTCGGCGTCAACCTGCAAGACCTCTTGATCAGCCAGCCCGACACCGGCGAGCAGGCGCTTGAAATTGTCGACAGCCTGGTGCGCTCGGGTGCGGTGGACCTGATCGTGGTGGACTCGGTGGCCGCCCTGACACCCAAGGCCGAGCTCGAAGGTGAAATGGGCGACAGCCTGCCCGGCCTGCAGGCCAGGTTGATGAGCCAAGCGCTGCGCAAGCTCACCGCCCACATCAAGAAAACCAACTGCATGGTGATCTTCATCAACCAGATCCGCATGAAGATCGGCGTCATGTTCGGCAGCCCCGAGACCACCACCGGTGGCAATGCGCTCAAGTTCTACGCCTCGGTGCGGCTCGACATCCGGCGCACCGGCACCATCAAGAAGGGCGACGAAGCCATCGGTAACGAAACCAAGGTCAAGGTGGTCAAGAACAAGGTGGCCCCGCCGTTCAAAACGGCCGAGTTCGACATCCTGTTCGGCCAGGGCATCAGCCGCGAGGGCGAGATCATCGACATGGGCGTCACCGCCAACATCCTTGACAAGTCCGGTGCCTGGTACGCCTACAACGGCGAAAAAGTGGGTCAGGGCCGCGACAACGCGCGGGAATTCCTGAAAGAAAACCCCAGCCTGTCGCATGAGATTGAAAACAAGGTGCGCGCCTCTTTGGGTATCCCGCTGCTGGCCGGCACCGAAGCAGCTGAAGCAGCGCCTAAAGCGGCCGCCAAGAAGGCCGCCTGACCGCCGTGGCCTTTGACCAGCCTTCGCTCAAAGGCCGTGCCCTGCGCCTGCTCAGCGGCCGCGAGCATTCGCGTGCCGAGCTGGAGCGCAAGCTGCAGCAATTTGAAGAGGAGCCCGGCAGCCTTGCGCTGGCGCTCGATGAGCTGGTGTCCAAGGGCTTCATCAGCGAGCAGCGGGTGCTTGAGTCGGTGATCAACCGGCGCGCCGCCAAACTCGGCGCCTCTCGCATCCAGCAGGAGTTGCAGGCCAAGGGTCTGGACCCGCAAGCCGTGTCAGAGGCCGTGGCGGACCTGCGTAGCACCGATCTGGCCCGCGCCCGGCTGGTGTGGCAGAAGAAATTTGACCATCCGCCCGCAGATGCGGCCGAGCGCGCCAGGCAAATGCGTTTTCTGGCCAGCCGCGGTTTTGGCGGTGACACCATCCATCGGGTGGTGTCGGGCAGCGACGACGATTGAGCCTTAAAGTCCCAGCATCAACTGCAGGTTCTGTACCGCTGCACCGCTGGCGCCCTTGCCCAGGTTGTCCAGCCGCGCCACCAGCACCGCGTGCTGGAAGTCATCGCCGATGTCACGGTTGGCAAACACCCGCAGTTCCAACAGGTTGGTGTCGGCCAAGGCCACCGCGTCGAGTTTATTGTCGGGCGTGGCGGGTAACACCTTGACCCATGCGCTGTCGGTGTAATGCCGTGTCAGCGCCTGCTGCAGGTCGTCCGCGCTGGGCCGGCCCGGCAGCAGGTCCAAGTGCAGCGGAATTTGCACCAGCATGCCCTGCCTGAAGTTGCCGACCGCAGGCACAAACAGGGGGCGGCGCGTCAGGCCGGTCAAGGCCATGATTTCCGGGATGTGTTTGTGCTTCAGACCCAGGCCGTAGAGCTCAAAGGCCGGTGCTGTGCCCTGCTCAAAGGCTTCGATCATGGGCCGGCCGCCGCCTGAATAGCCGCTGACCGATGGCAGGCAAAGCGGGAAATCGGCCGGAATCAGCCCGGCATCCATCAGGGGCCGCAACAGCGCAATGGCACCGGTGGCATAGCAGCCCGGATTCGCTACCCGGCGCGCGGTCTGGATCGCTTCGCGTTGTCCGGCGGCCAATTCAGGAAAACCATAGACCCAGCCGGGTGCGGTGCGGTGCGCGGTGGAAGCGTCAATGATTTTGGGGCCGGGCTTGCCCGTGCTTTTTTCCAGCGCGTCGACCATGGCCACCGACTCAAGCGCCGCGTCGTCGTGCAGGCACAGCACCACCAGGTCGGCCTGGGCCATCAGGTCGCGCTTGGCGTTGGCGTCTTTGCGCAACTCGGGCGCAATGCTGATGAGCTCGACGCCTGGCAGGGTTTGCAGGCGTTCCCGAATTTGCAAACCGGTGGTGCCGGCCTCGCCGTCGATGAATATTTTTTGCATGGTGAAGTCAAATCCTGAAAAATGGGTTGCTTGTAAGGCTGGTAACAGTTTGCCGCAATGCAGCATGATACAGTCCGCAGTTGCTTCGCACGGTGTCCCTGATGCTGCCCTGTTGGACATATCAGACGGCTATCCATCATTCATTCCTGAGAGAAAAGCTCATGAAAATTCACGAGTACCAAGGCAAGGAAATCTTGCGTCAATTCGGTGTGCCAGTGCCTCGCGGCATTGCAGCGTTCACCGTTCAAGAGGCGGTGGAAGCCGCACAAAAACTCGGCGGCCCGGTCTGGGTTGTCAAGGCGCAGATCCACGCCGGGGGCCGTGGCAAGGGCGGCGGCGTCAAGGTTGCCAAGACCATTGAAGACGTCAAGCGCATCGCCGGCGAAATTTTGGGCATGCAGCTCAAGACCCACCAGACCGGCCCCGAAGGCCAAAAGGTGCGTCGCCTGTACATCGAAGACGGTGCCGATATTCAAAAGGAATATTACGTTTCCATCGTGACGGATCGCGCCACGCAAAAGCTGGCCTTCATTGCCTCCTCTGAGGGCGGCATGGACATCGAGGAAGTGGCGCATTCCACCCCTGAGAAGATCATCACCGAGTTCATTGATCCTTTGACGGGTCTGGGCGAGGCGCAAGCCAAGAAAATTGCCGACGCCATCGGCATGCCGGCTGGCTCGACGGCGCAAGCCGTGGACATCTTCCAGAAGCTCTACAAGTGCTACATGGACACCGACGCGTCATTGGTTGAAATCAACCCGCTGAACCGCGACGGCAAGGGCAATGTGATGGCACTCGACGCCAAGTTCAACTTTGACGCCAACGCGCTGTACCGTCACCCCGAAATCGTGGCCTACCGCGACCTCGACGAAGAAGACCCGGCCGAAGTCGAAGCCAGCAAGTTCGACCTGGCCTACATCAGCCTGGACGGCAACATCGGCTGCCTGGTCAACGGCGCCGGCCTGGCCATGGCCACCATGGACACCATCAAGCTGTTTGGCGCAGAGCCTGCCAACTTCCTGGACGTGGGCGGCGGCGCCACCCCCGAGAAAGTCACCGAAGCCTTCAAGATCATGCTGAAGAACCCCAAGGTCGAGGCCATTCTGGTCAACATTTTTGGCGGCATCATGAAGTGCGACACCATTGCCACCGGCGTCATCACCGCTTGCAAGGCGACCAACCTGAATGTGCCGCTGGTCGTGCGCATGAAGGGCACCAACGAAGAGCTGGGCAAGAAGATGTTGAAAGACAGCGGCCTGCCGATCATTTCCGTGGACACCATGGCAGAAGCTGCACAAGCTGCTGTCAAGGCAGTAGCCAAGTAATTTGCCGGAGAGAACCGCGCTGCGCAAGGTTCTTTCCCCTACTGATTAGGAAAAAACATGTCAATCTTCATCAATAAAGACACCAAGGTCATCACCCAAGGTATTACCGGCAAAACTGGCCAGTTCCACACTGAAAAATGCCAGGAATACGCCAACGGCAAAGAATGTTTTGCTGCCGGCGTGAACCCCAAGAAGGCTGGCGAATCCATTTTTGGTATTCCTATTTTTGCCTCGGTCAAGGAAGCCGCTGCTGAGACCGGTTCCACCGTGTCGGTCATTTACGTGCCACCGGCTGGTGCCGCTGCCGCCATCTGGGAAGCCGTCGAGGCCGACCTCGACCTGGCGATCTGCATCACCGAAGGCATCCCGGTGCGCGACATGCTGGAACTGCGCAACCGCATGAAAGCCAAGGAAGCTGCTGGCGGCAAGAAAACCCTGCTGCTCGGCCCGAACTGCCCCGGACTGATCACGCCCGACGAGATCAAGATCGGCATCATGCCCGGTCACATCCATCGCAAGGGTCGCATTGGTGTGGTCAGCCGCTCCGGCACGCTGACCTACGAAGCGGTGGCGCAATTGACCGAAATCGGCCTGGGTCAGTCCAGTGCCGTGGGTATTGGTGGTGATCCGATCAATGGTCTGAAGCACATCGACGTGATGCAGGCCTTCAATGACGATCCGGATACCGACGCCGTCATCATGATTGGTGAAATCGGTGGCCCGGACGAGGCCGAAGCCGCTCGCTGGTGCAAGCTCAACATGAAGAAACCCATCGTCGGCTTCATCGCCGGTGTGACCGCTCCGGCGGGCAAGCGCATGGGCCACGCCGGTGCCTTGATTTCCGGCGGCGCCGACACCGCCGAAGCCAAGCTCGCCGTGATGGAAGAATGTGGCTTCAAGGTCACACGCAATCCGTCCGAAATGGCCAAGCTGCTCAAGGCCATGCTATAACGCTCGCCAGACCTTGAAACAAGGCTTTTGACCGGGGTCAAGGCCCCTAGCCGGATTTCCTGAAGGACAGTCCGGCTTTCCTGTTTCTGGGGCTGGTCGGAGCAATAATGAACCATGAACTACGCCTATCACGCACAAACTGACCCCGGCTTGACGCGTCCCAACAACGAAGACAGCTTTCTGTTTGACGAGCATTGTGGCGTCGCGGTGCTGGCCGACGGTATGGGCGGCTACAGCGCGGGTGAGGTTGCCAGCAGCATGGCCACAAGCTTGATTGCGTCAGAGTTGACACGCTGGCTGTCCCGCAGCGAGTCTTCGAAGCACGCGGACGACCTCTGCCGCTTGTTGGCTCTCAGTGTTGACAAGGCCAACCGGGAAATCCTGCAGGCCGCCATTGCCAACCCCAGCTATAAGAGCATGGGCACCACGGTGGTGGCGGCTGTGTTTCTGGGTGACCGGCTGTTTTTGACCCATGTGGGCGATTCACGTTGCTACCGTTTGCGCGATGGCGTTTTGGAGCAAATCACCAAGGACCATTCGATGCTGCAG
This sequence comes from Rhodoferax sp., assembly GCF_030653815.1. GTDB lineage: Bacteria > Pseudomonadota > Gammaproteobacteria > Burkholderiales > Burkholderiaceae_C > Rhodoferax. The sequence goes on from NZ_JAURYQ010000033.1 coordinate 29,077, forward strand.
GAGCAGGTGGATTCCGGCTTGATCACCCGGGCCCATGCCGCGCGTGCCCCGGGCCGCAACTTGCTGACCCGGGCGCTGGGCGTTGAATCCAGGTTGCCCCTTGAAGTCAAGATTCATCCGGTCGAAGTGGGCGATCTTTACCTGCTGTGCTCTGACGGCCTGACCGACATGGTGGACGACGCCAGCATGGCCAGCCTGATGAGCGACACCACGGAGTTGGCCCAGCGTGCATCGGCCTTGATCCAGCTGGCCAATGCCAAAGGGGGCCGGGATAATGTGACCGTGATGTTGATTCATGCCCAGCAGGCGCCCGGTGCCCAGGGCCTGGCGCGGCCGCAGTTGCCAACTTAATGACGAATCTTTGAAGGAGATTTTGTGCCGAAAATCACCATCAGACTTGACGGTGGCCTCATCAAGGAAGTCAGTCTTGTCAAAAAGCACACCACCTTGGGTCGGCGACCGTACAACGATGTCGTGCTGGAAAACCTGGCGGTCAGTGGACGGCACGCCCGCCTGATCCAGGAAGACCAGCAGGTCATGATCGAGGATATGGATAGCACCAATGGCACCTATGTGAACGGTCATGCGGTAAAAAGGCAGGTACTGCAAGACAACGACACCATTGAAATAGGTCACTTCAAAATCATTTTCTCAATCCAGTCGGCGGCCCGTGATGCGACGGCCGAGGCGGAGTCAAGCCCACCTTATGATGCCACCTGGCCGCAAGCTTTTCACGACATTGCCGAGCTGCCTGTCAACCGCCAGGGCCGTATCAAGGTGGTCTCAGGGTCGGCGGCAGGGCGAGAAATGGCGTTGACCAAGGAGGTGACCACCTTCGGTAAACCCGGTGTTGCCATTGCGGCCATCACCCGACGCGACGCCAATTATTATGTTCATCATGTCGAGGGCGCGCAGGTGCCCTTGCTCAATGGCACGGCTGTGGGACAGGCACCGGTCCTGTTGCGCGCAGGTGACCAGATCACCTTGAGTGGCACCGTGCTGCAATTTTTGTCTTCCTGATCAGCACAATGTTTGGTTGGTTCAAGGCGCTAATCAACAAGTTGAAGCCTGCAAAGTCGGTAAAGCCTGTAAAGTCTGCCAAGTCTGTGAAATCGCCAAGGCCTGAAAAATCTGAAAAGTCTGCGAACAAAGGAAACATGAACACCCTCACGCAACCGCCCGGCTCGGATCATGGCGTCATGACGCTGGATGCACTCTTTTACAAGCAGTTGCAGCAAGTGACCGCGCGCATCCATGAGACTGAAAACATTGAGCAAATCATGTTGGAGTCGAGCCAGGACATTTGCAAGCTGTTCAATGCGGACCGGTTGACGCTGTATGTGGTCAATGAGGAGCGCAACGCCATTGTTTCCAAGGTCAAGACGGGTCTCAACAGCAACCAGGAACTGAAGCTCCCCATCAGCCCGCAAAGCATTGCCGGGTACGTCGCCTTCAGTCAAAAGGTGGTCAATCTGGCCGATGTCTATGATAACGAAGCCCTGAAACAGGTGCACCCGGACTTGAGCTTTCTGAAAGCGGTGGACCGGCGCACCGGTTACCGCACGCGTCAGATGCTGGTGGCCCCGATCCTGGAAGGCAAGACGCTTTATGGCGTGCTGCAGATCATCAACAACAAGAATGACCAGATGTTTGGCGATCTGGATGTGGAAGGTGCCACCCAGCTCTGCAAAACCCTGGCCATCGCCATCCGCCAGCGCATCCGCAAGCAGGAAGACCGCGTACGCCGCATGGTCACCAAGTACGACGACCTGGTCGCCAGTGGTGTCATGACCGCGGAAGAGTTGAAGCAATGCCTGACGGATGCCCGCGAACAGGGGCATACCGTTGAGCAACTGTTGCTCAATGACTACCAGGTGCGCCCGGTCCAGATCGGCCCGTCCCTGGCCAAATTTTTTGGCGTGCCCTACGAGCCGTTCAGCGAAGGCCGTATTCGCTCTGAAAACCTGCACGGCAAGCTCAAGCGGGAATTCATTTCCGAGCAGGGCTGGATCCCACTGGAGGAATCACCCGACGGGCTGGTCATCATGTGCCTGGACCCCGAGACCGTGCGCAGCTCGCGCATTGTGGCTCAGGTTTATCCGCGCATTGGCAAGTTTGCCTACCGGGTCACCACACACCATGAGTTCATGCAGACGCTGGGCCAGATCTTTGGCATCGAGGCCGAGAGCGGCAGCATCAGCGACATGCTGGCTGACATGGACAGCTCGCCCATGGACGACGGCACCAACGAAGACTCGCTGGAGTCTGCGGCAGCCGACAACGAACTGGTCAAATTTGTCAACAAGGTGATCCTGGACGCCTACCACCAGGGGGCTTCCGATATCCACATCGAGCCCATGCCCGGCAAGCTCAAGACGGGGGTGCGTTTTCGCATTGACGGTTCACTGCAGCCCTACATCGAAGTTCCGGCCCATTTTCGCCAGGCCATGGTGACGCGCCTGAAAATCATGTGCGACCTTGATATCTCAGAGCGCCGCAAGCCGCAGGACGGCAAGATCAAATTCAAGAAATATGGCCCGATCGACATCGAGCTGCGCGTCGCCACCATCCCCTCGGCCGGCGGCGTCGAAGACGTTGTGATGCGGATTCTGGCGGCTGGTGAACCCATTCCGCTGGACAAGCTGGGTCTGACACCGCACAACATGGAGCGCGTGCTGCGCACAGTTGAAAAACCCTATGGTTTGTTTTATGTGTGCGGCCCCACCGGTTCGGGCAAAACCACCACCCTGCATTCGATCCTGAAACACCTCAACAAGCCGGACACCAAGATATGGACTGCCGAGGACCCGGTCGAAATCACCCAAAAAGGCCTGCGCCAGGTCCAGATCAACAAGAAAGCCGGCATTGATTTCGCGCTGGTCATGCGCGCTTTTTTGCGCGCTGACCCCGACATCATCATGGTGGGTGAATCACGCGACCACGAAACCGTGGCCATGGGCGTGGAAGCCTCGCTCACCGGGCACCTGGTGTTCTCCACGCTGCACACCAACTCGGCGCCCGAGTCCATCACGCGCTTGCTCGACATGGGCATGGACCCGTTCAATTTTGCCGATGCCCTGCTGGGCATTCTGGCGCAGCGCCTGGCCAAGAAATTGTGTGTCTGCAAGGAGGCCTATGTGCCCGACGCCGAGGAGCTGCGCCTGTTCGCGGTCGAGTACGCCGAGGAGCTGCGGCATTCGATGGTGTGGAAAGACGATTTCGATGCGCAGCTGACGCAACTCATCGCGCGCTGGAAAACCGAATTCGCCGACGGCGGTGAGCTCAAGTTTTACCGCCATGGGGGCTGCGACAAGTGCCATCAGACCGGCTACAAGGGCCGGGTCGGCCTGCATGAACTGCTGATCGCCGACGATGGCATCAAGAAGCTGATCCAGGAGCGTGCCCGGGTCGCTGAAATCTTCTCTGCCGCGGTCGAGGGCGGCATGCGCACCTTGAAGATGGATGGCATGGAGAAAGTCATGATGGGGCTCACCGACCTGAAGATGGTGCGCTCGGTCTGCATCAAATAACATTTCGTTCGGCATGACGAACCACGCCACCTGCCTGTGCTGCCAACGCCGACCGCTGTTGCAGGGCATGGCCGTGCTGTTGTTGTCGCCTGGCTGGGCAGCGGCGCAGGACGCTGGCCGCGAAGGCGTGGAGGTCGGCGGCAACTCGCTGTTCAGCCGCCTGGTGCCGGCCGAAACGGTTGAGCAGTCGGCCTCACAACAGTATGCCGACATGCTGCAACAGGCTGCGGCCCAAAACGCGCTGGGCGGCAAAAACCATCCCCAGGTCAGGCGCTTGCGTGCCATCGCGCAACGCATCATTCCCCACGCCATGGGCTGGAACCCGCGCGCCAGAGATTGGCGCTGGGAGGTGAACCTGATCGGCAGCCGTCAGATCAACGCGTTTTGCATGCCCGGCGGCAAGATCGCGTTTTACAGCGGTATCCTGGACCAGCTGAAACTGACCGATGACGAAGTTGCCACCGTCATGGGCCACGAGATTGCCCATGCACTGCGCGAACACGCGCGCGCCCGCATGGCGAAAAATGCCGCCACCGGCATTGGTGCCAATTTGCTCAGCAATGTGCTGGGCCTGGGGCAACTTGGCCAGACCGTGACCAGCTACGGCGCGCAGTTGCTCACACTGCAATTCAGTCGCAGTGACGAATCCGATGCCGACCTGGTCGGCATGGAACTCGCCGCGCGCGCCGGCTTTGATCCACGCGCCGGTGTCACGCTATGGCAAAAAATGGCGGCGGCCAATACCGGCGCGCCGCCGCAATGGCTGTCGACCCACCCGTCCGGCAACAGCCGCATTGCCGACATCCAGGCCAACCTGCCCAAGGTGCTGCCGCTGTACGCGCGCAGCCAGAACAAATAGCGGTGATGACTCGGTTTGCAGCGGGAATGAAAAGAGCCAGTGCTTCCCTGGTTGGCCAGTCGGTACCTAAGCCGATGATGAAGTTTGTGGAATCTATGGCGGCGCGAATGTGGGTCAGCGCGGCTTGTAAGCCGTGACATCCATTTCAACCTTGGCATCAATCATCAAGCGGGATTCCACTGTGGAGCGGGCGGGACGGTGTTCGCCGAAGCATTCCATGTAAACCCGGTTGAAAGTGCCGAAATCACGCGCATCGTCCAGCCAGACACTGACTTTTGCCACGTCAGCCAGGGTGCAGTCGGCCAGCGCCAGCGCCTGCTTCAGACGCTCAAACACCTGGCGGGTCTGGGCTTCTATGCCACCCACGATGACTTGTCCCTGTTCGTCTGTGGGCACCTGACCCGAGACAAAGACAAAGTCGCCAGCGCGGGTCGCGGGTGACAGCGGACGTGCCAGTCGGTCCGAGGCCATCGGTGCCTGTCCTAACATTTCAACATTCGACATGAAACACTCCATTTGTAAAAAATTTACATAAACATAGGAAAAACACTGTTGACATTTTAAAAAATGCCATCTAGCATCAATAATTGTAATGTTATTACTTTAGGAGTCAATATGCAATTCGACCTGACGGGCCTCTCGAAGCCTACAGTTTTCGTGTCTTCTTCGACCAATCGTTTGGGCAGACGACGCTGGCTGGGCCTCTTGGCCCTGACCGGCGCCTTGACCATGACGCTGACCGGCACGGCTATTGCGGCACCTGCCAAAGGTGGCGCCGCCAACCTGGCCATGGTGGGCGAGCCGCAGGGCCTGGACCCCATGATCAGCACGGCTGATCTGGTCGGCACCATCATGCAGCACGTCTACGAGCCGCTGTATACCTTTGATGCCAACTGGGCCATCGCGCCCATGCTGGCCGAAAGCATGCCGGTGGTTTCCAAGGATGGTCTGAGCTACAGCATCACCCTGCGCAAAGGTGTGATGCTGCACAACGGCCGCGAATTGAACGCTGAAGACGCAGTGGCTTCGCTCAACCGTTGGATGGAGCTGTCTCCGCGCGGCAAGGCGGTGGGCAAAGAGGTGGCCTCGTTGACCACCAAGGGCACGCATGGCCTGGAGCTCAAACTCAAAACCCTTTATGCCCCCTTGCTCGCCCAATTGGCCTTGCCCAGTGGCATGGCCGTCATCATGGCCAAAGAGAGTATTGCACCGCAATTGAAAGACTTCATTGGCACCGGTCCCTATAAATTAAAGGAACGCAAGCCAGACCAGTACACGGTGCTGGTGCGCCATGACGCCTACAGCGCGCGCAAGGAAGCGCCGAGCGGCTACGCCGGACGACGTGAAGCGCTGCTCGATGAGCTGCGTTTTGTGCCGGTTCCCAACGCCAATACCCGGGTCGAAGGCGCTTTGTCGGGGCAATTCCACTACGCTGACCTGCTGCCGGTGGACGCCATTGGACGCGTGGAAAAGGCGGGTGCCTCGGTGGTTCCGATCGTGACCAAGAATTTTGGTTTCCCTTACATCGTCTTCAACACCAAAGAGGGCGTGTTGGCTTCGCAGGCCATGCGCCGTGCGGTTCAGGCTGCGTCCGGTCCGGGTGAAATGCTGGCCGGGGGCTTTGGTGACAACCGCTTTTTTGTGGTGGAGCCGAACTTCTTCCCCAAGGGCACGCCCTACTACTCAGCGGCCGGCACCGAACTGTACAACCAGCGCAATCCGATCATGGGCAAGGAACTTGCAGCCAAGGCAGGCTACACCGGTCAGCCGATCCGCATCATGGCCAGCCGTCAATATGAGTTCCACTACAACATGGCCCTGGTCATGGCAGAGCAACTCAAGAAAGCCGGTTTCAAGACCGATTTGCAGATTGTCGATTGGGCCACGTTGGTGCAGCGCCGCAATGATTCCAAGCTCTGGGATGTCTACTTCACCCATTCCGGTTTGTTCCCGGAGCCCATGCTGTCGCCGCCGCAACTGGGTGACGGCGCGCCGGGCTGGTGGGACACTGCTGCCAAAAAGGCCACCTTGGCGGCCTTCAACCAGGAAACCAATTTGAGCAAACGCGGACCGCTCTGGGGCAAAGTGCAGCAAACCGTGTATGACGAAGTGCCCTTCATCGAAGTTGGCAAGTTCAACGCCTTGTCGGTTCGCTCGGCCAAGCTGGAGGGCTATACCCCCTCGACCTGGCCGTTCTTCTGGAACACCGGCCTGAGCAAATAAGGGACGACACAGACCATGCGGTTCTTGCTCAACCGGTTGGCTGGCGCCGCCATGGTCCTGGTGATTGTGGCGGTGCTGGTTTTCTTGCTGACCCGCCTGGCGTCGGGTGACCCGATGGCGCTGATGCTGGGGGACCAGGCGACGGTCGAGGACGTCGCCAAGGCCCGCACCCAATATGGCCTGGACAAGCCGCTGCCGACGCAGTTTGTGTTGTGGGTGGGGGAGTTGATGCAGGGCAACCTGGGGCAGTCCATTTTCCTGCAGCGGCCAGTGGCGCAAGCCCTGATGGAGCGCGCCGAGCCCACGTTGTTTCTGGCCTTCTTTGCGGTTGCCATTGCCGCTGCGATTGGTGTGCCATGCGGCATGGCGGCAGCCATCTGGCGCGGCAGCCACACCGACCAGTGGTTGAGTGGTGTGGCCATGCTGGGGGCCAGCATTCCAAGCTTCTGGATGGGCCTGATCCTGATCCAGTTTTTTGCCGTTTACCTGGGCTGGTTTCCGGCGTCCGGTTATGGCGATCCGGGCATGGGTCTGGGCGCTCGCCTGTACCACCTGATCCTGCCTGCGTCGGTGTTGGGGCTGCTGAACTCGGCCCTCATCATCCGTTTCACGCGCGCATCCATGCTGGACATTCTGGGCGAAGACTTTGTTCGCACCGCTCGGGCCAAGGGCTTGCCGGAGCGGGTGGTGATGTTCAAGCATGTGCTGCGCAACGCCCTGGTGCCGATCATCACCGTGCTCGGCTTGACCATGGCCCTGATGATTGGCGGTACCGTGGTCACCGAGACCGTGTTCAACCTGCCCGGTGTCGGCAATCTGGTGGTGCGCGCCGTGCTGCGCCGGGACTATCCGGTCATTCAGGGCACCCTGCTGGTGATTGCGAGTATTTACGTGTTGATCAATTTGCTCATTGATTTGCTCTACACGCTGGTGGATCCGCGCATCCGGCTAGGAGGTGCGTCATGAGCCCGGACGCAGGCTTCCTGAACCGCCGATTTCCATTGATGCTGCCCGTCCTGCGTCGCCTTTTTGCGCGCAAAGTCGTGCTCATGGCGGCTCTCATGCTGAGCCTGGTGGTGGTGGTGGCCACCGTCTACCCCTGGCTGTCGGATGCCGACCCGAATGCCATCAACGTGAGTGAGCGCCTGTTCGCACCTTCCTCGGCACACTGGGCTGGCACCGATGAGTTGGGGCGTGATGTGCTGCTGCGCATCGTGTACGGTGCGCGTTATTCACTGCTGATTGGTTTTGTGACGGCCGCGGGGGCTGTTCTGCTGGGGACTCTGATGGGGGTGCTGGCCGGTTTTTTCCGGCGACTGGACGCGCCCTTGATGCGGGTGGTCGATGCCATGATGTCCTTTCCCGACATCCTGTTGGGCATTGCCCTGGTGTCGATTCTGGGGGTGTCCCTGTGGAACGTGATGTTGGCGCTGGTCATTGTGTACACGCCGCGCGTGGCGCGGGTGGTGCGTGCGGCCACCCTGGTGCTGCGTGAACTGCTGTTTGTCGATGCCGCGCGCGCCCTGGGCGTGCGCACCCCGCTGATTTTGTGGTCGCACATTTTGCCCAACCTGATGTCGCCAGTGCTGGTGCAGGTGACTTTCATTTTTGCCTATGCCATTCTGGCGGAGGCCGGGCTGTCTTTCCTGGGCGTGGGCGTGCCACCGGACATCCCGACCTGGGGCACCATGATTGCCGGCAGCCTGGAGTATTCCGACCGGGCCTTCTGGACCATCCTGAGTCCGGGACTGGCGATTGTGCTGACCGCCGTGTCGCTGCAAATGCTCGGTGATGGCGTGCGCGACCTGCTCGATCCCAAATTGAAAAAGGCCGTATGAGCACAGACCTTGATTTGGCGCCACGCCTGGACGTGCGTGGCCTGTCCACTTCTTTTGCGACTGACGCCGGACGCATTCAAAGCGTGGCGGATGTGTCTTTTCATATTGCGCCGGGCGAGACCCTGGCGCTGGTCGGTGAGTCGGGCTCGGGCAAGTCGGTGACCAGCCTCACGTTGATGGGCCTGCATGCCAAAACCTCGCAGGCCCGTGTTGACGGCGAAGCCTGGTTTGTGCGCCGCGATGGGCAACGCGTCAACCTGCTGGCGCTGCCCGAGGATGACTTGCGCCAACTGCGCGGCAACGAGATGGCGATGATTTTCCAGGAACCCATGACCAGCTTGAACCCGGTGCTGACCGTTGGCGAGCAGATTGCAGAATCGGCCCGTTTGCATCTGAAGATGGACCGGACTGCTGCGCTGGCGCATGCGCTGCGCATGCTCGAACTCGTCGAGATCCCGGCGGCCGCCCGCCGCCTGCGCGAATACCCGCACCAACTCTCCGGCGGTATGCGCCAGCGGGTCATGATTGCGCTGGCGGTGGCCTGCAACCCGACCCTGCTGATTGCCGACGAGCCCACCACAGCCCTGGATGTCACGATCCAGGCGCAAATATTGGCGCTGATGGGCCGCTTGTTGAAAGAAACCCGCATGAGTTTGCTGTTCATCACCCACAACCTGGCGGTGGTGGCGCAATACGCCGACGCGGTGGCGGTGATGTATGCCGGGCGTGTGGTGGAGACGGCCCCGGTGCAGCGGCTCTTTGCCCAGCCCCAGCACCCGTACACGCGTGGTTTGCTGGCCTGCCTGCCTGGCGTGGCGCGGCGGCGCGCGCAGGAAGGTGGTGGCAGCCTGGGGCCGCGCCCGCGTTTGGTGGCCATTCCCGGCCAAGTGTCGAGCCCGTTTGACCCGCCCGCCGGTTGTGCCTTTGCACCGCGTTGTGCCGAGCGCGTGGCGGGCTGCGATGCCCAAATGCCACCGCTGGTCACGCTAGGGGACCGGCTCAGTGTGCGCTGTATCCGGGCGCGCACCGATGAAAGCCATGAGGTGGTCGCATGAGCACGCCCGATATCCTGCTGGACGTCCAGGGCTTGAGCAAGTATTTCGGTGCGGGCCGGCACCCGGTGCGGGCGGTCGACGAGGTCAGTTTCAAGATTGTTCGCGGCGAAACCCTGGGGCTGGTGGGTGAGTCGGGCTCGGGCAAAAGCACCATCGGCCGTTTGCTGACGCGCTTGCTGGACCCGACGGCCGGACAAATGCTTTACCGGGACGAGGCGCACCTGGGTGACGGCCAGGCCATCGATCTGGCCACCTTGTCGCAGGCACAGTACCGTCCGCTGCGCTCGAAGATCCAGATCATCTTTCAGGACCCCTACGCCAGTCTCAACCCCCGCATGCGGATTCGACAGGTGCTGGCCGAAGCGCTCGACACCCATGGGCTGGCCAAGGGCGCCCTACGCCTGCCGCGTGTTCATGCCTTGCTCGAACAGGTAGGGCTGCGTGCGGAACACGCCGAACGTTTTCCGCATGAGTTTTCGGGCGGGCAACGTCAACGTATCGGCATTGCCCGGGCGCTGGCGGTGCAACCCAATTTCATCGTGGCTGACGAACCTCTGTCGGCGCTGGATGTCTCCATCCAGGCGCAGGTGGTGAACTTGCTGGGGGAACTCAAGGAGCAGCTTCAGCTCACGATGCTGTTCATTTCCCATGACCTCGACGTGGTGGAGTACCTGTGTGACCGCGTGGTGGTGCTGTACCTCGGGCGGGTCATGGAGATCGCGCCCACGGCAGCCCTTTACACGCAGCCCCAGCACCCTTATACCCAGGCCTTGCTGGCCGCCGCCCCGATTCCCGATCCGGCCCAGCGGCGCCAGATCCCCCTGCTGCACGGCGATGTGCCCAGTCCCGCCCATCCGCCGTCGGGCTGTGTTTTCCGAACCCGCTGTCCGCATGCGATCGATCTTTGTGCCAGCACCGCAACACCTTTGCGTGAAGTGCGGCCTGGCCACTGGAACGCCTGCTGGCGCAATGACCTTGTGAGCGCACCATGACCCCTGATTTCACCCTCGACCACAGCTTTAAGAGTTATCCCTTCAACGCCGCGCCGTGCCGGGCCAGTGAGCTGGCCGGCAAGGGCTGGAACTTGCTGGCGGACGACCTGCCATTTCCCCTGGCGGTCATTCATCGCAGCGCCTTGCTTCACAACGTGGCCTGGATGCAGGACTACGCCAGGCGCAAGGGCGTGGCGCTGGCACCCCACGGCAAGACCACCATGTCCCCCCAGCTGTTCCAGATGCAGCTGGCGGGCGGGGCCTGGGGTATGAGCTTTGCCACTTTGTACCAGGTGGCCGTGGGTGTCGAGGCCGGGGCGCGTCGCATTATCATCGCCAACCAGGTGGTGTGTGATGCCGATTTTGACGCGCTGGCCACGCTGTTGGCCCGCCACCCGGACCTGCGCGTCTGGTTTCTGGTGGACTCGGTGGCGCAGTTGACCCTGATTGAAGACTGGGCCAGCCGCCGCGCGGCCACGACACCCTTTGATGTGCTGCTGGAGATGGGCATACCCGGTCAGCGTACCGGTTGTCGCACACTGGCGCAAGCGCTGCATCTGGCGCAAAAAATGGTGGCGTCCCGAGCCGTTCGTTTCGGCGGTATCGAGTGTTATGAAGGTGGCGTGGCGACATGCGAGAGCGCGCACGATGTGCGTGAAGTCACGGCCCTGGTGCACCGGGTGACGGAAGTCGTCAAGGCCTGTGACCAGCAAAACCTGTTTGAAGGCAATGAACTGCTGATCACCGCAGGCGGCTCGGCGGTGTTTGACCTGGTGATCCCGCTGCTGCGCCTGCACGACATGCAGCGCCCGCTGCTGGGCGTGCTGCGCTCGGGGTGTTACATCACCCATGACCACGGCAACTACGCGCGCTTTTTGCGGCTCGTGGAGCAACGCGAAGGACTCGACGCCTCGCTGCGGCCGGCGCTGGAGGTCTGGGCCATGGTGCAGTCGGTGCCCGAGCCCGGCCTGGCGCTGCTCACCTGCGGTCGGCGCGATGTGTCCTATGACCTCGAAATGCCCTTGCCGCAGCGCCATGCGGCGCGCGCCAGCCGGCAGGTCAACGCCGTTCCTGCCGATTGGAAAATCAGTGCCCTCAATGACCAGCACGCTTATCTGCGATTCGACCCGGCGGGTTTGATTCCGCAGGTCGGCGACCGCGTCAGCTTGGGGATTTCCCACCCCTGCACCACCTTTGACAAATGGCGCTGGTTGCCTCTGGTGGAAGACGACGGCGCCATCACCGGCGCGGTGGCCACCCGGTTTTGACGCGCTTGCCCATGATGACCTCGACCCAAGGTTTGTTGCAGCAGATGCGCGAGAGGCTGCCGGACCTGCCTGCGGCCCAAGGCAAGGTGGTGCATGTGATCCTGGCAGACCCGCAGGGGGCTGCCCGAGCCACCGTGGAGCAACTGGCCCTGCAAGCCCGGGTGTCCATGCCGACCGTGGTTCGCACCTGTCGCAGCTTTGCATATGACTCGGTGCGTGACTTCATGCTGGCCCTGGCGCAGGATCTGGCGGTTTCGGGTTCGCACCTGCACCGTAGCGTTGCCGACGACGACACCGTCCAGCAAGTGTCCAGCAAGATCATCCAGGCGGCCGTGGCTTCGCTCAGCGAGCTGGGTCGCCGCCTCGACACCGACATGATCGACCGCGTGGCCGAGAAATTGGCGCAGGCCCGGCGCATTGACTGTTATTCGGTGGGGGCGGCTTCGACCTTCATGGCCAATGAGCTGCAAAGTCGCCTGTTTCGCCTGGGCCGTCCGTCCAATGCGATTTTTGATGCCCACCAGCAACTGGTCTCGGCCAGCACCCTCGGTGCGGACGGTGTCGCCTTTGTCATCTCGCATGTGGGGCGCATGCCCTACACGCTGGAAGCGGCCAAGTTCGCGCGCGCCCAGGGGACCACGGTGATTGCGATGACGCAACCCGATACCCCGTTGGCCAAAATTGCCGACTTGGTGCTGGGGATTTCGGTTCCGCCCGATGCGGTGATGCGTGTCGGGACCGAAGCTTATCTGGCCCACTTGCTGGTGATCGAGATTTTGATGGTGCGCCTGGCGCAAAGGCTGGGCCCGCAGGTGGCCTTTGGCTTGCAGCAATTCAAACAATTGCTGCAGCGGCATGGGTTTGACAGCGCCGAGTATGCCGGCACGCCCGACTTTGAAGCGAGTCAGGCTGACCTGGTTCACCTTCCTCATAGCACCCCGTAACCGAACTGACATGACACGTGCAACTTTACTGAAAAACGGATTGATCGTCGCGGGCGACAACACCCCGGCCTGGCGCGGTGACCTGCTGATGTTTGACAGCCAGATTGTGGCCATGGCCGCGCCCGGCCAGATCGGGGCCGAGGTACTGGCCCGGTTCACGCTGCCGCTGGATGAATTCGACTGCAGCGGCAAAGTGATTGCGCCAGGCTTCATCGATGTTCACACCCATGACGATGCGGCTGTGCTGGACGCCCCCGACATGCTGCCCAAACTGTCGCAAGGGGTTACCACCGTGGTGACCGGCAATTGCGGCATCTCGCTGGTGCCCATGATGACCACCGAGCCACCGGCGCCCTTGTCCCTGCTCGGACATCGACAATTTCGGTTTGGCGGTATCGAGGCGTATGCGCAGGCCATCGATGCCATCCAGCCGGGGGTCAATGTGGCGGCACTGGTGGGGCACACCACGCTGCGCATGTGCCACATGAAACAACTCGATCGGCCTGCGCAGGCCGATGAACTGGCGGCGATGGTGGCGGATCTGGAGCAGGCCATGGCGGCGGGCGCGCTGGGCTTGTCTTCCGGTGTTTTTTACCAGGAAGCGTTTGCCGCAGACCTGACCGAATTGAGCGCCTTGGCCTGCACCGCAGCACGGGCTGGCGGCATTTATGCGACCCACATCCGCGATGAAATGGCCGCCATTTTGCCGGCCCTGCAAGAAGCGGCGCTGACCGCGCGGCAGGCGGGTTTGCCGCTGGTGTTGTCGCACCACAAATGCGCCGGCCCGGCCAATTGGGGGCGCACCCGCGAGACCCTGCCGCTGATCGAGGCCCTGGCCCGGGAGCAGGAGATTGGCATGGACGTTTACCCCTACACCGCGGGGTCAACGGTCTTGCGCGAAGACCTGGTGGACGGCGTGATCGACATCCTGATCACCGGCAGCACTGCCCATCCCGAGATGGCGGGGCGCTACCTTGCCGACATCGCCCGTGACTGGGGCGTGCCGCAGCAGGCGGCCTGCCGTCGCTTGATGCCGGGTGGGGCGTGCTACTTTCAAATGCGCGAAGACGACGTGGAACGTGTCATCGCCCATCCGTTGTCCATGATCGGCTCTGACGGTTTGCCGCACGATGAACGCCCCCACCCGCGCCTGTGGGGCACGTTCCCGCGCGTGCTGGCGAGTTACTGGCGTGAAAAAGGGGTGCTGCAACTGGAGCAGGCCATTCACAAAATGACGGGTCTGTCGGCGCGGCGCTTCAATCTGGACGGGCGTGGCACCTTGCGCGTGGGTCACAGTGCCGACATCGTGGTCTTTGACCCGAAGCTGGTTAAAGACCTGGCGAGTTTCGAGAAGCCCATGCAGTACAGTGCCGGTATCGAGCAGGTGTGGGTCAATGGGGTTCTGAGTTACACCGCCGGGCAGCGCGGCACCGGCGCACGTGCCGGGCGCTTCCTGAGACGCGGCGCCAATCTGGTGTAGCAGCAGACATGTGTCGGCTATTCAACCACCACAAGGCCAGCGTGACGACTTTGGTCAGGGTTTGGATTAAGCAAAAAACCTTGCTCTTCGCGCAGTAATCCCTCACCCGGCAGGTCAACCGCAATCTGATTTTATGGTTTTGATCAGTAGTGTCCCAACGTTCTTCAGAGGAGATTGAGCTGATTTGACTCGAAATCGGGATCTGAATTTGTTGAGGGTGGTGTAAGTAGTTGATTTATTGGGATAGTTTCAAACATAGACAGGCTCAGGATATGTAGGATTTCATACAGGCTGTGATGATCAAGATGCAGACGTTTCTTCGTGATGGCAATCAACAGGTAGGTGGATATGGCGATCCATATCTGCGTCTTCACCGCGTTCTCGCTGGTGCCAAAGAACACCTTGATGCGCAGATGCTGCTTGATCAATTTGAAGAACAGCTCCACCTGCCAACGCTGGCGGTACAAATCGGCAATCAGTTCCGGCTTCAAGGCAAAGTTGTTGGTCAGAAACACCAAGCGCTTGCCGGTGTCGTCCTTGACGACCACCCGACGCAGCGTCGCGGGGTAGTCCTTGCTCGACAGATAGGTCGTCAACACGCCCGTCTGATCGCACAGCACCGCTGTATTGATTCGATCCACCGGGTGCGAGTAACGCCGCTTGGACTTGGTATTGCTTTTTGCACGGGTCACGAAGAAGGCTTGCGCCTCGTGAATCACAAACAGCCGGGAGAAGTCCAGATAGCCCCGATCCATCAGGTAAAACGCCCCAGGCTCCAGCACCAGATCGGCCAGCACATTGACCTCGTGCGTCTTGCCGTCGGTGATGTGAATCAAACTGGGGATATTGCCTCTCAACTCCAACAACGTGTGCAGCTTGATGGCCGCCTTGGCCGAGCGAAAAGGCGCCCAGGCAAACACCGACAGGCACAGGTCGATGGTGCTGGCATCGAACGCGTAGACCGCCGCATCGAGTTCCAGCCCGAACGGCTCCGTGGCGTACAGGGGTCGGGCCAGCCCAATCAGGTGCTGGGCGAAGTCGGCATAGATTTGCCACGGGCGGGTGGCGTTCGCATTGGCCAACGTGTTGCGCGAAATCGTCTGGCAGCGAAAGCCCATGTGGTACAGCCGGCGGGCTTGAGCGTGCAGGTTGACCTCGATGTCGCGCAAGGATTCGCGAGAGGTCAGTTGCGCAAAGGCCATGGCGAAGAACTGATCCAGACACGAGAAGTCCTTGACCTTGTGCTCGCCACGATGGTCGGCCACACAGCGACGAAATGTGCTCAGTGGCAGATAGAGCATGAGTTGCGCAAATACGAGCTTGCCTTGGTGCGTGACGGTTTTGGGCGGAAACCCGAAAAAAACCGACAGTCTGCCTTTCGACGTTCAAATCGAGACCAGACTGAAACACTAAATTTGGCAAGCAATTCATTAACTTACGACGTTCCGATGTCACAACGTTGGGACACTACTGATTTGCGGATAAGTTATAAAGCGGCAATAGTGGGTGGCAGGATAAGGGCCGGGGCGGCGGCCTCATACTGTCAAATGCCCAGAAATCGGCCGCCACCCCAGCCGTTATCCTGCCGGTGAGCGTGGTTGGCGATTGCGGCAAGAAGACAAGGATTCCGGAAATCCGTGACAGCTTTGTTGACCGTTCTGCAGGGGGAGCAGGTGCCCATTGAGCTCAGGTGGCGGTCAGGTCTCAGACATGCGCCACCATTCATAGGATTGAAATTTGCGGCATTGGCCGTCCGGTCCACACCACAAGCGCACGCTCGGTCGAGTTGCGCCACAACAACCCGATCTTCCTGCTTCGACCCATCTGTTACCTGGATATTCTTGCTGCTTCTTGGCGCGCTCAATACCCTGAATCCGTGCCAGATTCTCAGTGCGCCGCCCCATGACCGACTGCGCTCTGTGTTGCGGCACTTGGCTCCCCAGACGTTTAAAGACCCGCATACAATTCTTTCGACCTGTAGGATTTCATCCAGCCAGATAATCACTTGGTGGGCGTCAAATGCGCTGCAGAACCCCTGTTCTACCGAAAGGACTTTTGAAAGCATCATGCCGCCACATAGAATGACCAGTCTTGGGTTCACGGAGCAAGCGTTTCCCGCTGGAACGCATATGTGCTACATCTACGCGGACGACCGCGAGCACCAGGAAACCATGTCAAAGTTCGTCGAAAGTGCGTTACCCGAGCAGGAGTTGGTAAGCTACTTCGCTGACGTGCTGTCAGCGGAAGATCTTTCCGCCCACTTCGCGCGTCTTGGCATACGATTGCCCCAGGAGCTTGCGGCAGGTCACTTCGAGGGCGATGTGGCCCAGCGCATCTACTGCCCCGACGGGACATTCATCCCGCAACGCATGCTGGACCGGGTGCGGGAACTCTACCTGGAGAGCGTTCGCGCTGGCTATTCAGGAGCCCGGGTGACCGGCGAGATGAGCTGGGCTCTCAGAGGATTACCTGGCTCCGAACGCCTGATAGAGTATGAGTCTGGCTTGAACGCCGTAGTGCGGGAGTGTCCTGCCACTCTCGTCTGCCAATACGACGCGCGACGCTTCAGCGGCGCGACCTTGTATGACGTCCTGAACGTTCATCCGTACATGATCGTGCGCGGGCAAATCGTGCGCAATCCATATTATTGTTCCGGGGACTAGCCCCCTCGCTGGCGCGTCTGATCCAACAGGTGTAGGCATGACAAGTAGTCCCGTACAAACCCAGGTGCTCGGAAAACTGCTGCTCGCCCAACAGACGTTGGACATGCTCCCGGATGAACGCGTGATCGCCGAGTTCACTGCGCGTGCGTTGCAGGAGGTTCCGGGGATATCTAAGACGCATATCTGCCTGAGCGCCGCTGTGTCGTTGCCGCGCGCGGATTTCGAGCCGGTTTGCAGCTCCTGCACTGTCCGCCTCGGCGACGCCACGACCGCGGCGCCGGCCAAATGCGGCGTTGCGCCGATGCCCGCTTACCGCGTATTTCCATTGCGTACGGCCCGAGGTCATTACGGATACCTACCGATCCGGCTTGGCGACCGGCACCTGTTCGCGCAGTACGAACCGCACATTGAAAACTTGGCCAATACGGTTGCGAATGCCATCGAAAACCGGCGCTATCTCGCACAGCTGAAGCAAGCCAATGCCGAGCTGGCGCGAGCGCGCGCGTCCTTGGAGCGCACGGTAGCCGAGCGCACCGCCGAACTGGCAGAGAGCGAGGAGAAATACCGGCTCATATTCTCGACCAATCTCGATTCGGTGGCGCTGGTCGATGCCAACACCATGTATTTTCTGGACATGAATCCGGCGTGGATCGCGCTCTACGGTCATTCGCGTGACGAGGCATTGGCATTGACCCTTGCCGATGTGAGTGCTGTTCCGGAATTAACGAAGGAAACATTTCGCCAAGCTATTGCCGCAGGCCAACCTGTCAAGATCGCACTACGGTGGCACAAGAAGAGGGATGGTTCGACCTTCCCGGTCGAAGTCAGCGGCGGCGGCTTCATGTACCGGGGACAGCCGGTCATATGGATCGTCACGCGAGACATTAGCGAGCGCAAGCTAGCCGAGGACGCCATTAGGAAGTCAAACCGCGCGCTGCGGGTGTTGAGCAGTTGCAATCAAGCCCTGATTCAGGCTAGCGCAGAGCAAAAACTGTTCGAAGATATCTGTCGGATTATCGTCACCGAAGGAGGCTACCGGCTTGCCTGGGTCGGCGTCGCGGAAAACGACGCCGCCAAAAGCGTCCGTATGGTCGCACAGTGTGGCTTTGGAGACGGTTATCTGGACACATTGAACATCACCTGGGCGGATACCGACAGAGGCAGGGGCCCTACGGGCACCGCCGTCAGGACCGGTTCTACCCAGGTGAACCAGAATTTTGAGACGAATTCTCTGCTCGCTCCCTGGCGCGAAGACGCTAGGAAACGCGGCTACCGTTCAAGCATCGCGTTGCCGCTCAAGAGCGTGCCGCCGACACTTGGCGCCTTGACCATCTACGCGGCGGAGCCCGATGCTTTCGACGCGGAAGAGGTAAAGCTGTTGGAAGAACTAGCCGATGATCTGGCCTTCGGTGTCACTGTTCTGCGGGCGAGAGCTGCGCATACGCGAGCCGAGATTGCGCTTCGTGACAGCGAGCAGAAGTTCAGGGAACTGCTGGAGTCCGCGCCCGACGCGATGGTGATTGTCAACCAGGACGACGAAATAGTGCTGGTGAACGCCCAGGCGGTCAAGCTGTTCGGTTGGCGCCGCGAGGAGCTTCTGGGGCGAACGATCAGAATACTCATGCCCGAACGCTTCCGCGGCGGTCATTCGGGAAAGCAGAGTGGCTTTCTCGCACAGCCGCACCCACGGTCAATGGGCGCGGGCCTGGATCTGTTCGGTCTACGCAAGGACGGCACCGAATTCCCGGTAGAAATCAGCCTGAGCCCGATGGAGACCAAGGATGGCATCCTGGCGATTGCCGCTATTCGCGACATCACCGAGCGCAAACAGGCAGAGCAGGCACTGAAAACAAGCGAGGAGCGCTTCAAAACCATGTTTGTGCAGGCGCCTTTGGGCATTGCATTGATCGATTCCATCACCGGGCATATCTACGAAGTCAACCCACGCTTCGCCGAGATTGCAGGCAGGTCAATGGAAGCGATGGCGAATATCGATTGGTTGCAAATCACTCACCCAGTTGATGTGCAGGCAGACCTGGCAAATATGGCTCTGTTGAATGCCGGAAAGATAAGCGGATTCCAGATGGAAAAGCGTTATCTTCACCCCGATGGAACACCTGTTTGGGTCAGCATGGCAATTGCCCCATTAGAGGTAGAAGATAGAGCCCATCCGCGCCATCTCTGCATGATTCAAGACATTACCGAACGCAAAGCAGCGGAACGCACGATCGCGCGCCTCAACCGCGTATATGCCATCCTCAGCGGCATCAACGCGCTCATCGTGCGCGTCAACGACCGCGACGAGCTGTTCAGGGAGGCGTGCCGGATCGTCGTCGAGACAGGCGGATTCCGCATGTCCATGATCGCTATCGTCGATCGGAGGACGCAAGAGATCGTTCCAGTCGCATCAGCGGGCAAGGACGAGGAACTCCTGAGCGCAATCAGAAGCATCCTGACATCGAGTGAGGGCGCGTCAACCACCATGGTCGCGCGCGCGATCCGGGAGAAAAAATCAGTCCTGTCCAACGATTCTCGAGGCGACCGGCAGGCTGTATTCGGCCAGGCTTACACCGAAGCTGGAGTCCGCTCAATGGCGGTCCTGCCGCTGATTGTTTCGGACGAAGCGTTAGGCGTGTTCGCTCTGTACGCCAGCGAGACCGAATTCTTCCATGAAGAAGAGATGAAACTGCTGACGGAATTGGCCGGCGACATCGCGTTCGCGGTTGATCACATCGAGAAACAGGAGCGGCTCAATTACCTCGCCTACTACGATGTGCTCACCGGGCTTGCGAACCGCTCTTTGTTTCTGGAGCGGGTGACTCTGTACCTGCGCAGCGCTATCGCCGATGGGCGCAAGCTTGCCGTGTTCCTGTTCGATCTGGAGCGGTTTAGAAATATCAACGACAGCCTCGGCCGGACGGCCGGTGACGCGCTCTTGCGGCAGGTGGCGGAGTGGATCACGCGTTACGCGAGGGACGCCAACCTGTTGGCGCGATTGGACGCGGACCATTTTGCCCTGGTGATCCCGGAAGTAAGGCAGGACGGCAACCTGGCGCGGTTCATCGAGAAATGGATGAAATCGTTCCTGGCGCATGCGTTCCAGGTGGATAACGTCGCGCTTCGCGTCGGCGTGAAGGTTGGAATCGCGCTATACCCGGACGATGGTGCCGACGCCGAAACATTGTTCAGGAATGCCGAGGCCGCGCTCAAGAATGCCAAGGCGAGCGGCGAACGCTACCTGTTTTACACCCAGACAATGAACGAAGCGCTGGCGGGCAAGCTCACGCTGGAAAATCAGCTGCGCCAGGCGATCGACAACGAGGAATTCGTGCTTTATTACCAGCCCAAGGTGAATCTCGTGAGCGGCACGGTCACCAGCGCCGAGGCACTGATCCGCTGGCATGACCCACGCACTGGCCTGGTACCGCCGGACCGATTCATCCCGATCCTGGAAGAAACCGGCTTGATTCATGAGGTTGGACGCTGGGCGTTGCGGCAGGCCACCAAAGACTACCTGCGCTGGCGCGCCATGGGTCTGCCTGCGGTGCGCATCGCGGTGAACGTGTCGCCGATGCAACTGCGCAATCGCGGCTTCGTTGACGAGATAAGACAGGTAATCGGGGTCGACGCAAACGCGGCAGCCGGCCTTGAACTGGAGATCACCGAAAGCCTGATCATGGAGAACGTCAAGCACAGTATCGCCATCCTGCAGGAAATCCGCGCCATGGGCATGACCATCGCCATCGATGACTTTGGCACCGGCTATTCCTCACTCAGCTATCTCGCCAAACTGCCGGTGGATACGCTGAAGATCGATCGCTTGTTTGTGATCGAAATGAATACCCCGGAGGGGCTGGCGCTGGTGTCCACCATCATCACTCTGGCGCATTCGCTGAATCTGAAAGTGGTGGCGGAGGGCGTCGAAACTGAAGAGCAGTCGAACCTGCTCATCTCGTTGAACTGCGACGAAATGCAGGGCTTTTTATTCAGCAAGCCGGTGCCGACCGATATCTTCGAAACAAAATTCCTTGCCCTGCCTCCCGCAGGGTGACGAATAATGATGAATCCACTCCCGCAGACGACACAGCCTGGATACCATGCTGTCCTTTGGGTTCAACGCGCAGTCACCAGCGTCAGCACATGAGATTCATCAGGCGCCGAAGGTTAAGCTGGTTTGCTTTTCAGACTCAACGCCAGCTCATAAAGCGCATTGCGCGGCTCACCGGTGATCTCGGCGGCCAGTTTGACGGCGGTTTTCAGTGGCAACTCGGCCAGCAGCAATTGCAGTATGCGGCTGTCCGGTCCGCTGGCCACGCTGGCCGGAGCCGGGTGCAACACCAGCGCAAATTCACCGCGCAGGCGGTTGCCGTCCTGCGCCAGCCAGGCCGGAAAATCCTGCGCGGGCAACGTGGCAATTTCCTCGAACTGCTTGGTCAGTTCGCGCCCCACCGTGAGCGCCCGCGCACCCAACACCGCCAATGCCGTGGCCAGGGCCTCGATGCGGTGCGGTGCCTCCAGCAGCACCACGGCCCGCGCTTCAGCCGCGAGCGCCTGCACGGCAGTGTTGCGCTCGCCGCTCTTGCTGGGCAGAAAGCCGGCAAAAACAAAACCGTCGGGGTGCTGGGCATCCAGCGTCAGGCCAGCCACACTCAGCACGGTGGTGATGCTGCTGGCGCCGGGCAGTGGCAGCACCGGCAAGCCGGCCTGGCGCGCCTCGGCCACCAGCCGGGCGCCGGGGTCGCTGATGGCGGGCGTGCCGGCGTCACTCACATAGGCCACGCGCAGGCCCTGGCGCAGCCGCTCCAGCACCACCTGCGCCGCCTGTGCCTCGTTGTGTTGGTGCAGCGCCAGCATCTGTGCCGGCGGCTTGTCGATGCCGTAGGCGCGCAGCAGCGCCTGGGTGTGGCGCGTGTCCTCGCAGGCAATCACCTCGGCCAGTTGCAGCACATGCAGGGCACGCAGGCTAATATCGGCCAGGTTGCCAATCGGTGTGGCCACCACATACAAGGCGCCGCGCGGGTAATTTTGCTGGCCACAGGCTTGCTGCGCGGCCTGCAGGGCCGGCGCGAAGCTGGCGCTCACCGGGGTCAAGGAGCTTGAAGTCAATGGGTATTCCTCTGGTCAAAACGGGGCCGGCATCGTCCCGGTCGCCCAGCACCAAACAGTTGGGCGACCAGGCCGAAGATCTGGCGCTGGCGCATTTGCAGCGCGCCGGTTTGCGCCTGCTGGAGCGCAATTATCGAACCCCGGGGCGCGGCGGTGGTGAAATTGACCTGATCATGCGGGCGGCCGACGGCACCTGTGTCTTTGTCGAGGTGCGTCGGCGCGCCTCCAGCAGCCACGGCGGTGCTGCTGCCAGCGTCAGCTGGACCAAGCAAAAGCGCCTTGTGTTCGCGGCGCGCCATTATCTGCTGCGTCTGCGCACCGTGCCGCCCTGCCGGTTTGATGTGGTGGCCGTGCAGGCAGGTGACATTGAGTGGCTTCCCGGCGCATTCGATGCCGGCGGCTGGTAGGCGCGGGTATCATTGCGGCCATGCTGCAACAACGTATCCAACAACATTTCATTGACAGTGCCGACCTCAAATACCAGGCCGCGCCGCTGCTCAGCCAGGTCATTGCCGACGCCGTGCAGGCGCTCATGGCCTGTGTCACCAGCGGTGGCAAGGTGCTGAGTTGTGGCAATGGCGGCTCGGCCGCCGACGCCCAGCATTTTTCGGCTGAATTTGTCGGCCGCTTCGAGCGCGAACGCCCCGAGCTGGCAGCCATTGCCCTGACCACCGACAGTTCGATCCTGACGGCGATTGCCAACGACTACGATTTCAGTCACGTTTTTTCGCGCCAGGTACGCGCCCTGGGGCAACCGGGCGACGTGTTGCTGGCCATCACCACCAGTGGCAATTCGGCCAACGTGCTGGCGGCCATCGAGGCCGCGCACGAACGCGACATGGTGGTCATCGGCCTGAGCGGACGCGGTGGTGGCAAGATGG
Organism: Rhodoferax sp.; assembly: GCF_030653815.1. GTDB lineage: Bacteria > Pseudomonadota > Gammaproteobacteria > Burkholderiales > Burkholderiaceae_C > Rhodoferax. The sequence continues at coordinate 51,916 of NZ_JAURYQ010000033.1, forward strand.
TGCAGGCGCTGCGCGACACCGATGTGCATATTTGTGTGCCCCATGAGCGCACCGCGCGCATCCAGGAAGTTCATCTGCTCACCCTGCATTGCCTGTGCGATGCGGTCGATACCCTGTTACTTGGCGATTAGGAAAACACCCATGAAATTTGTCAGTCCAAAACTCCTCTCTACGGTACTCGTCGCTGCCAGTCTGGCGGGCGCCTTGAGCGCCTGCGCGCCCATCGTGGTGGGCGGCGCGGTCATGGGCTCGCTGGTGGCCACCGACCGGCGCACCTCGGGGGCGCAACTTGAAGACGAGGGCATTGAGTTGCGCGCCGCCAGCCGCATCCGTGACAACCTGGGCCAGCGCGGCCACGTCAACGTCAACAGCTACAACCGCCGTGTGTTGCTGACTGGCGAAGTCCCGAGCGCACAAGACAAGCAGTTGGTGGAGCAGATCGTGACGCGCGTCGACAACGTCCAGCTGGTGGTCAATGAACTGGCGGTGCTGGGCAATACCAGCCTGACGCAGCGCTCCGCCGACACCCTGGTCACCGGGCGCATCAAGGCGGCCATGGTGGACAGCCGCGACCTTTTTGCCAATGCCTACAAGGTGGTTACCGAGCGCGGCACCACCTACCTGATGGGCCGGGTCACGCAGCGTGAAGCGGATCGCGCCACCGACATCGCCCGAAGTACACCGGGTGTGCAAAAGGTGGTGCGGGTGTTCGAGATCATCACCGAAGACGAGCTGCGCAGCCTGTTGCCCAAGCCGGCAGCGAACGAGGCCAAGAAGTAAGCGTGGTTTAGCGCAGGCGCTTGATCAGGCTGGAGGTGTCCCAGCGCTGGCCGCCCAGCTGTTGCACGTCGGCATAAAACTGGTCCACCAGCGCGGTCACCGGCAGGCGCGCGCCGTTGCGTCGGGCTTCGTCCAGCACCAGCCCGAGGTCCTTGCGCATCCAGTCCACGGCGAAACCAAAGTCGAACTTGTCGGCCACCATGGTCTTGCCACGGTTGTCCATTTGCCAGCTTTGCGCCGCGCCCTTGCCAATCACGTCGAGCACCTGGTTCATGTCGAGCCCGGCTTGCTCGCCAAAGGCAATGGCCTCGGCCAGGCCTTGCACCATGCCGGCAATGCAGATCTGGTTGACCATCTTGGCCAGTTGCCCGGCGCCGCTGGCGCCCAGGTAAGTCACGGCTTTTGAAAATGCCATCGCCACCGGCTGGGCCGCCTCAAAGGCGGGCAGGTCACCACCACACATCACGGTGAGGGTGCCATTGACGGCGCCGGCCTGGCCGCCTGAAACCGGGGCATCGACAAAATGCAGGCCCTGGGTATGGGCTTGCGCGTACAGTTCACGCGCCACATTGGCCGAAGCCGTGGTGTGGTCAATGAACACCGCCCCTGGGGGCATGCCGACAAAGGCACCGTCAGCGCCCAGGGTGACACTGCGCAGGTCGTCGTCGTTGCCGACGCAGCAAAACACCAGGTCGGCGTTGTGCGCGGCCTGGCAGGGTGTGGCGGCATGGTGCAGCCGGCCGTGGCTGCCGGTCAAGGCTTCGTATTCATGGCACCAGACTTGGGCTTTGGCCGCCGTGCGGTTGTACACGGTGACCTGGTGGCCGGCGCACGCCAGGTGGCCGGCCATGGGGTAACCCATCACGCCCAGGCCCAAAAAAGCAACGCGTTTGGCGGGGATGGCTTCGTAGCTTCTGGTGTTCATGCGGGTGTCGTTGGAGAGAGGGTTAAACAATGCTGAAATTTTCGGTGCCGGCGCTCAGGTCCTGGGTCTTGCCGCGCTGGCTGTTGAGTTTGAACTGCAGCCGCAAATCATTCATGGAGTCGGCGTTGCGCAGCGCGTCTTCGTAGCTGATCTGGTTGGTCTCGTAAGCGTCGAACAGCGCCTGGTCAAAGGTTTGCATGCCGATGTTGCGGCTTTTCTTCATGATTTCCTTGATCTCGGCCACTTCACCCTTGAAGATCAGGTCGGAAATCAGCGGCGAATTAAGCAGGATCTCGACCACCGCCAGACGGCCCTTGCCGTCCTGCTTGGGAATCAGCCGTTGCGATACCAGCGCCTTGAGGTTGAGCGACAGGTCCATCAGCAACTGGGCGCGGCGCTCTTCGGGGAAAAAGTTGATGATCCGGTCCAGCGCCTGGTTGGCGCTGTTGGCGTGCAGCGTGGCGAGGCACAGATGGCCGGTTTCGGCAAAGGCCACGGCGTGTTCCATGGTCTCGCGGTCGCGGATCTCACCCATCAGGATCACATCAGGGGCCTGGCGCAAGGTGTTTTTCAGCGCCGCTTCCCAACTGTCGGTGTCAATGCCGACCTCGCGCTGCGTCACCACGCAGTTCTTGTGTGGGTGGACAAACTCGATCGGGTCCTCGATGGTGATGATGTGGCCATAAGTGGACTGGTTGCGCCAGTCCACCATGGCCGCCAGCGTGGTTGACTTGCCCGAACCGGTGGCGCCGACCAGAATGCACAGGCCGCGCTTGGTGTTGACCACATCTTTCAGGATCGGTGGCAGGTTGAGGCTGTCGATGCTGGGCAGGGTCATGGGGATGGTTCGCAGCACCATGCCCACCTTGCTTTGCTGCATGAAGGCGTTGACCCGGAAGCGGCCCAGACCGGGCGGCGCAATGGCGAAGTTGCACTCTTTGGTGCGCTCGAACTCGGCCACCTGTTTGTCGCTCATGATCGAGCGCGCCAGCGCCAGCGTGTGGCCCTCGTTGAGGGGTTGCGGCGACACCTTGGTGACCTTGCCATCGACCTTGATGGCGGGGGGAAACTCGGCGGTGATGAACAGGTCGGAGCCGCCGCGCCCGGTCATCAGCTTGAGCAGGTCGGTAATGAAAGAAGTGGCTTGATCGCGTTCCATATGGTCACCCTGGGAAGTTTTCTGGGATTTTGGCCTTGGTGCGGGCTTCGGCCGCGCTGATGATGTTGCGCCGCACCAGGTCGGTCAGGTTCTGGTCGAGGGTCTGCATGCCCACGTTGTTACCGGTCTGGATGCTGGAATACATTTGCGCCACCTTGGCCTCGCGGATCAGGTTTCGGATGGCGCTGGTTCCCAGCATGATCTCGTGCGCTGCCACGCGACCCG
>NZ_JAURYQ010000039.1 GCF_030653815.1 Rhodoferax sp.
AAAGGGCAGAACAATTCTGTCAGGTGACTGACTGCAATGGGGTCGAGACTAACCCTTCATGCTGGAAAGCTGAAGGTCAGCAATGGGTCTTGACCCGCCTTTTGAAGCGCACGCTCAGATGGCTAGACGTGGTCGTCACCAGCCATTGCCGGTCTGGTCAATTCCTACGGGCAGTTGGCTCCACGCTTGGCGTGCGACCTGAAAACGCCACAGCCCGCAGCGGGACAGCAAGCTTCCATTTGGCACCAACCGTTCCTGTATATGTAGCGCCTGCACCAGCGCTGCGGGCGCTGGCCAGTGGCAAAAACAATGTTTGTTCGACAGCATGGTGCGCAGCGTCTTGCAAGGTGCTGACGACAAAATCAGTCAGGGTGCAGCAAGCTCACGCAGCACCTGTTCCGCGTTGGCCTGCAATTGCCGCGCAATATGGTCGGCCAATTGCAATCGGCGCAAAAGCCACGGGCTGAGGTCACCATCAAAAGGGTCACCCAGCACCGACCATTCCAACGCTGGGGTGGCGGGTGTGCCGATCTGCGGCGGCAAGGAACCTGACCCCAGTGCGGCTTCGATGGCTTGTGCCGCCTGCCGCAATGGCAGCTCAACGTCTTGCGGCGTCAGGCGGCCACGCTGTTGCAACAGCATGGTCTTGACCGTGGTCAGCTGGGCCAGCAGCTGGTAACTCAGGGCCAGCAAACGCCCCAGTGGTTCCAGCGGCGGGCGCACAGCACGCGGCTCTGACAAGGAGCGCTGGGTGGCCTGCACCAAAGCCGAAAGACTGTCAAAAGCTTCGCGCCGGGCCAACCGCCATTGCAGCTCGGGCGCGTTGTCCACGGCCTGCAACTGCCACAAGCCCAGCGCCACGCGCGCGTGCCGGGCCTGCGCCGCCAGGGTGCGTTTGACCAGGGCTGCAATCTGGCCACGCTCCCAGGACGGCAGCACGTAGCTGAAAGCCCAGGCGATCGCGACACCCAGCAAGGTGTCGGCCATGCGTTCCACCACATCAAAGACCGGGCTCGGGCCGGCGTTGAGCATCTGCACCTGCAACAGGCCCAGCACCGTGGCGGCAATCGCCGTGACAAGGTATTTTCTGACTGCAAAGCCGTGGGCCAGGGCCTGCGCCAGCGTGACCACGAGCAGCAGCACCCCTACCGGGACGTGCGCGTAGAGCAGCAAACCCGCCAGCACACAGCCGATCAGCGTGCCGATGGCGCGGCTGTTGCGTCGCTCCAGCGTGTGTGCCAGGCTACCGCGCAACACCACCACGATGGTCAACAAGATCCAGTAATCGTGGCTACCCCAAGGCAACGCCAGCGAAATGGCATAAGCCGTGCCCATGGCCAGAGCCGCCCGGATGGCGTGGCGAAGGGGCGGCGCGTTCCAGCGCCACAGCGCGTAAAAGGGTTCCCAGGACCAGACCGTGGGACTGACAAACAGCTGCCAGTTGGCGCGTACCAGGTCCACATTGGGGGCCATTTCAGCGCGTGCCAATGCCACCAAACGCAAGCTGTCGTCATTCATCAGGCCGATGCGGCTTGACATGCCCATGGCCAGAATGGCAGGCGTGGGTGCCGCACCACGGGCCGACACCGTGCTGTCATGGCCCCACTGCAGGTTTTCGAGTTGTGGTCGATGGCTGGCAAAGGGCACAGGCGCGCGGCCCAGCATCAGGGCATCGGCCAAAGCATCGATTTCATCGGCCAGTGCAGCCAGGATGTCACGCAAGGTGCTCAGCACCGGTTCATGACCCGGATGGTTTTTGAGCGTGTCCAGATCAAGGTTGCACACCAGCAGGTGGTCGCGCATGTCGAGCACCGCCATCAGCATATCGGCCAGCTGCTGGCGACGCAGGGTGCTGGGAGATTCCAGCAAAATATTGCGCGCCGCCTGCAACTGGTCAGCCAGCGCCGCCTGCTGTTGCAGCAGCGTGCCCACCAGCGGCGCCCGCCGGCCGGTTTCGTCCACAGTGTCGGGACTGAATTGTTGCGCCTGCGAACGCATCAGGGTGGCAAGGGCCATCAGCGTGTCGGCCAGCATTTGCACCCGATAACGCGCGTTCAGCAGCGCGTTGGCCAACGTCGCCCAGGCCAGATAACACACCGCACCGAGCGTGAAGTAAAGGCAGGTGGTCAGATTGGTGGCGCTGTTGCTGTGGTCGGGCACTGCCATCGAGAACACCATGGCAAACATGACCGAGACCGAAATCGGCAGGCCACGGTTGCCCCAGCCCCCGGCCAGAAAAGCCAGGAAGCTGGCCGGCACCAGCAGCAGGCCCAGCAGGATGGGGGCGGCGTGCAACACCTGCACCGCCCAGAAAAGCGGCAAGCCGAGCAGGAAGGCCGGCAACAATTGCCAGAACTTGCCACGTTTGGGCGCGGGTTGATCGGGCGGAACACACACCACCACACCCACGGACGCGGCAGCTGCGGCGAATTCGCCCAGCAGCAGATGAATGCTGCCCGCGATCAACAGCAAACCCAGTGCCGCCGACAGTCCATTGGTCACGTAATGGCTCAGCGCAATGCGCAGGGCTTCACGTTGGTAACGTTCAAATGGGTTGGGTTGCAACATGATGAAATGCAAGCGTGGCGGCTAGGCGTCGATTTGTCAAATCAGGTTGCGCAGGGCGCGCGCGGTTTCCAGCAACACTGGTAAGACGCGTGCAACCGCGTCGTCGCTGCTCTCATGGCCCATCGGCATGGTCACATTGAGGGCGCCCACCAGATCACCTTTGCGGTCGATCAGTGGCACGGCGAC
>NZ_JAURYQ010000014.1 GCF_030653815.1 Rhodoferax sp.
CGCCGCCAACGACCTGCAGGTGGGCCAGACCGGCAAGATCGTGGCGCCCCAGCTCTACATTGCGGTGGGCATCAGTGGTGCCATCCAGCACCTCGCCGGCATGAAGGACAGCAAGGTCATCGTGGCCATCAACAAGGACCCTGAGGCGCCGATTTTCAGCGTGGCCGATTACGGCCTGGAAGCTGACTTGTTTGTGGCCGTGCCTGAACTCACCCAGGCGCTGGCACACTGAGGCCTGAACCTGGTCTGTTGTCGCCCTGGTCGCGAGTCATCATTTCAATCACACAAAGGAGTCATTTCATGCCCTGTACCCTCATCACCGGTTCTGCTTCCGGCATCGGCGCTGCGGCCCGTCAAGCGCTGCTGGCGGCTGGCCATATCGTCATTGGCGTCGATTTGCGCAATGCCGATATCATCGGCGACCTCTCCAGCGCCGAGGGCCGCAAGGCCGTCATTGCCGAGGCGCTGGCGCGCTGTGGCGGCGTGCTCGACGGACTGGTCCTGTGCGCGGGGCTTGGTGTGCAGACCAAGCCGGTCAGCCTGGTGGCCTCGGTCAACTACTTTGGCGCAGTCGAGTTGCTCGATGCCTTGCTGCCGGCGTTGCAAAAAGGCGTTAATCCGGCGGCGGTTGTGATTTCCTCTGTCGCCTCGGCGCACCTGCCCTGGGACAAAAATCCGCTGGCCGCCGCCTGCGAGGCCGGTGACGAGGCCCGGGTCAACGCCATCGTCAACGGTGCCGGAGAACACGGTGGCAATCTGGCCTACGCCGGCTCCAAGAATGCCCTGACCGTGGCCGTGCGCCGCCGCGCCGCCGCCTGGGGCAAGGCCGGTGTGCGCTTGAACACGGTGGCACCCGGTGCCACGGAAACCCCGCTGTTGCAGGCCGGCCTGGACGACCCGCGCTACAGCGAATCGATCAAGAACTTTGTCGCCCCGATCGCGCGCCGCGCCGACCCCAGCGAGATGGCTTCGGTGATCGCCTTCTTGATGAGTCCGCAGGCCAGCTTTGTGCATGGTGCGCAGTTCTATGTCGATGGTGGCGTGGACGCGCTGATGCGTCCGACGCAGTTCTGACAGACCGGAGCCAACCATGCTGAACCCCGAGCAGATGCAGGCTGCCGTGCACGAGTACGTGCGGGCGCTCAACGCCGCCGACTTGGACGCCATCGTCGCCCTGTTTGCTGACGACGCGGTGGTGGAGGACCCGGTGGGCTCCGAGCCCCGGCGCGGCCTTGCCGCGATCCGAGACTTTTATGCCGCCTCGGTGGCCATGAAACTGGTGGTGGCGCTGGAAGGGCCGGTGCGGGCGGTGGCCAATGAGGCGGTTTTCCCATTCAGCGTGTCGCTGGTGTTCAATGGCCAGCCGGTGGTGATTCGCCCGATTGACCATTTCCGCTTCAATGAGGCCGGGCGCATCGTGCAGATGCGGGCCTTTTTTGGGGGGTGACAACGCTCGCGTTCAATAACCTTGGAACAAAAAGTCCAACGCAGCGGTAATGCGCGCCTGATCATCACCCAGTGAAACGACGCAGTCTTTCAAGATGCGCTGGGGCACTGCACCCATTTTGGGTGTCTCCAGCAAGTAGTCCTTGCCCAGGATGTTGAACACCGGTGTCAATCGGGTGGGGAGTTTGACTGGTGCAAAGTGATCCAGGCTGCGTAGCGGAATCACCATGCGGCTGTCCAGGCTGTCGAGCAAATCGCTTTGGACATCGAGTAAATACGGCGTGGTTCTGGTCTGTGCACCCGGGTTGGGGTACACATCAAAACGCGCCATCAGAAAGTTCTCCACTGATCCAGCGGCAGACCTTCAGTTCCGATCGTGGCGTTATAGGCAGCAATGAAATCAGCATGCTCACTTCGCCAGCGATGCCGCTGTTCTTGCGCCACCAGTTCACGCAAGTAGCTGTCGCAGACCTGCGAGATATTGAGTTCAAGGGCCTTGGCTGCGTCGAGTACGTCGGCGCTCAAGCTCAAATTGGTGGCTCTTTTTAAGGGTTGACGAACTCGGACGCTGCGTTTTGCTGCGGTGGTTTGAATGGCAGACATATTGACTCTCAATGCGCATTAAATGATGCGCATATCTTAGCGACTATTTAATCGACACACTGTTTTTGTTCTTTTACCCGTGGCCAACAACCCTATCGCCGTTTCAGTTGCCCTTGAACTCCGGCTTGCGCTTCTCGATGAAGGCTTGCATGCCCTCTTTCTGGTCGCGGGTGGCAAACAGCAACTGGTTGGCCTTGCGCTCCAGCATCAGGGCGGCCTCCAGCGAGGCATCCACGCCCGCCAGCACCACCTCCTTGATTTGCATGGCTGCCAGTGGTGGCATGGCCGCAATCAGCTGCGCCATTTTCAACGCTTCGGGCAAGACCTGGTCATCTGGCAACACCTGGCTGACCAGCCCCATGATGCGCGCTTCTTCGGCGCTGACCGCTTTGCCGGTGAGCAGGATGCGCATGGCGTTGAACTTGCCCACGGCGCGCACCAGACGCTGGGTGCCGCCGATGCCGGGCATGATGCCGATGCGGATTTCAGGCTGGGAAAAGCTGGCGCTTTGGCCGGCCAGGATGACGTCGCAGTGCATGGCCAATTCGGCCCCGCCGCCAAAGGCGTAGCCGCAGACGGCGGCGATGATGGGTTTGGGGCAGCGTTCAATCGGGGCCCAGACGCGCTCGGTGTGGCGCTGCATGATCTCGATGGCGCCGCAACCCTCCATGCTTTTGATGTCGCCACCGGCGGCAAAAACGCGTTCGCCACCGGTCAGCACGATGGCGCGCACGCGCTCGTCGGCACTCAGTGTGCCAAAGACCTCTGAGAGCTGGGCCTGCAGCGTCAGGCTGAGCGCGTTGGTGGCCTCAGGGCGGTTCAGCCGCACCACGGCCACGCCGTCGCTGGGGTAGTCGAGAAGAATTTCTGGAGCTGTCGGGCTGGCAGACGGTGGCAATGGGGCGCTGGAAATCATGCAGAGGTCCTGTGGGTGATGGCACCACCGGATCGTCGTTCTTCCAAAGTGCCGCGACATCGTCCTTTTGGACGTATCTGGCAACAGCTGCAGCACTTAAATTCAAGACCATATGAATACAAATCCAGATTTTGATCAGCGTGTGGTTCTTGTCACCGGTGGCACCAAGGGCATCGGGCGCGGCATTGCAGAAGGCTTTTTGGCCGCGGGTGCCACCGTAGTGGTCTGCGCCCGCAGCACGCCCGAGACCCTGCCCGCGGCCCAAGGGCGCAGCGCCAGTTTTTTGCCCTGTGATGTACGGGACGCTGAGGCGCTGGCGGCGCTGATGGACTCGATCGTGCAGCAGCATGGCCGGCTCGATGTCGTCATTCATAACGCGGGCGGCAGTCCATCGGTGGAGGCGGCCACGGTGTCGCCACGTTTTCACGAGGGTGTGATTCGCCTGAACTTCATTGCCGCGCTGCACACGGCGCAGGCCGCCAATCGGGTCATGCAGCGCCAGGAGCAAGGCGGCGTCATTGTTTTGATTGGCAGTGTCAGCGCCATGCGCCCCTCGCCCGGTACGGCGGCTTATGGCGCTGCCAAGGCGGCGGTGCTGAGTCTGGCCTCGTCACTGGCCGTGGAATGGGCGCCCAAGGTGCGCGTGGTGGCGGTGAGTCCGGGGCTGGTGCGCACCGAGCAATCCGATTTGCATTACGGCGATGCCGCGGGAATCTCGGCGGTTGCTGCCACGATTCCCGCCGGTCGCCTCGCAGAGCCGGCTGATGTGGCGCAGGCGTGTTTGTTTGTCGCTTCATCGCGCGCTTCCTACCTCAGCGGCACCAATTTGCTGTTGCATGGCGGCGGCGAGAAGCCGGCGTTTCTGGAGGCGGCCCAAAAGGGCAAGGCATGACGATGGCAATGGCAATGGCCTCACAACAAGGAGAAAGTCTTGGCTGAACAAGCGTTTATGAAAGATGTCCGCGCACTCGTGGGCAAGGTGTATGGGCGTGTCTATGCATGGGACAAGGTGAATGCACCGATGATCCGGCAATGGTGCGAGGTGATGGGGGTGGACAACCCGCTCTACACCGACCCGGCGTTTGTGGCCAGCTCGGCGCACCAGGCGCCACGAGGCTTGGTGCTGGCGCCGCCTGCCATGCTGCAGGTCTGGTGCATGGAGGGCATGCACGCCAACAACTACCCGCCTGGCTCCACTACCGAGAACCCCTATGAGGTGCTCAAGCTGTTTGAAGCGCAGGGCTTCCCGGCCGTGGTGGCGGTGAACTCTGACTTGAGCTTCGCGCGCTACCTGCACGAGGGCGAGCGCGTTTATTACACGACCCTGCTGGAGAGCGTGGGGGAAGAAAAAACCACTGGTCTGGGCACCGGCTATTTCGTCACGCTGATCATGACCTTCTTTTCAGAGCAAGGCGAGGGCGCGGACGAGCAAGTCGGGCAGCTGTTGTTCCGTGTCTTCAAGTTTCGTCCGGCGGCTGCGAACAAGCCCGCCACCGATCAGGCGGCGCCAGCTGTTGCACCGGTCGTCAAACGCCCGCGTCCGGGCATCAGCGACGACACACGCTTTTTCTGGGACGGCGCACGCGAAGGCAAGCTGCTGATCCAGCGCTGCAAAAGCTGTGGTGCATTGCGTCACCCGCCCGGCCCGGTGTGCCCGAGCTGCCACTCGTTTGAGTGGGACACGCTGCAAGCGTCCGGTCGCGGCACGGTCTATTCCTTTGTGGTCATGCATTACCCCGAGGTGCCACCGTTTGATCACCCGAACCCGATTGCCCTGATCGAACTTGAGGAAGGGGTGCGGCTGATTTCGCAGTTGGTCGGTGTCAAGCCCGGCGCTGTGCAGATTGGCGCTACGGTGCAAGTTGAGTTCAATACCTTTGATGGCGACCTGGTGTTGCCCCAATTCCGGCCGGTGGCCGCTGACTGAGGACCTCCAAGATGGATTTTCAATTTTCCGAGGACCAGCGCGCCTTTGCCGACATGGCACAAGGCTTGTTCGCTGATTTTTGCAGCGATGAACAACTGCGCAAACATGACGTTTCTGGCGCGCCCTTCATGCACGATTTGTGGCAGCAATGCGTCGCGGCCGGTTTGCACACCATGATTCTGTCTGAGGCTGACGGCGGTCTGGGGCTGGGCATGACCGAACTGCTGGCCGTGTTGGAGCAGCAGGGCCGGGCCTTGGCGTTGGTGCCCTTGTGGGAACAGCAGGTGGCGGCGGCGGCGCTGGCCCGGTTCGCACCGCAAGCCAGTGCTGACGCACTGGCGCAGGCGCTGGCGGGTCAACCGCTGGCGCTGTCGCTGGCCGCCTTGTCGGCGTCCCGGGGGCCGGCCTTGCAGGTGCGGGATGGCCAACTGCTTGGCTTGGCACCGGCGGTGGCGCTGGCTGGGCAGGCATCGTTTGCCCTGCTGGCTGCCGACGATGCGGGCAGCTTGCGCCTTGCTCTGGTTGATCTGAGCCAGCCAGCAGTTCGGCTTGAGACGGGTTTGAGTCAGCACCACCTGGGACTGGCGGACGTGCATTGTGATGCTGCTGCCGTGCTGGCGCTGCTACCTGTTGAGGCCACCGTCTGGGTCGAGCAGCGCGCGATTGCCGCACTGGCGGCATTACAGCTGGGGGTGACCGAGCAGCAACTGCGGCGCACGGTCGAGTACGTCAGCGAGCGCAAACAGTTTGACCGGGTGATTGGCAGCTTTCAGCTGGTGGCCGGCCAAATGGCCGATGGCTACATCGCGCTAGAGGCGCTGCGCAGTTCGCTGAGCCAGCTGGTGTATCGCCTGGATGCCGGCCTGGGTTGTGAGCCGCAGGCGCTGGCCACACGCACCCTGTCCAACGACACCGGCCACCGCGTCGGCCATATGGCACAGCATGTGCACGGTGGCATTGGTGTTGATCTCACGTACCCGATCCACCGCTTTTTGTACTGGAGCCGCGCGCTGGGCAGCACGCTGGGCGGTACCGAACAGCACCTCGAAAAGCTGGGCAACTGGCTGGCGGACAACGACACCCTGGGATGGAAATATGACCTCGCCGAAAACTGATCTCATGACCCAAGGCTTTGACAGTGTGGCGCTTGGCACTGAGTTGCCGCCGCTGGCCGTGCCCATCACGGTGCCGCTGATCGCGGGTGGCGCCATTGCCACACGTGACTATTTTCCGGGCCATCACGACCTGGAAGCCGCGCGTGGCTTGGGCACACCGCACATCTTCATGAACATCCTGACCACCAACGGGCTGGTGCAGCGCTTTGTGGAAGCCTGGTGTGGTCCGGGCGGCGTGTTCTGTGATCTGAAAATCAAACTGGGCGCGCCCAATTTTCCGGGGGACACCATGACCTTCAGCGGCACGGTCAGTGACAAGCGCGATGCCGACCGCAGTGTGGAGATCACGCTCAAAGGCAAAAACTCGATGGGCAATCACGTCACCGGCACGGTGCGTGTGCGCCTTCCCTGACGTGGCATGACCAGGAATCTTCCCTCTATGAACGACACAAACATCTCCGGTCGCGCCGCCATTGTTGGGCTTGGCGCCACGGAATTTTCCAAGAACTCGGGTCGCACCGAGATCAGACTGGCCATGGAGGCCACGCTGGCGGCGCTGGCCGAGGCGGGCATTGACCCTTCTGAAGTGGACGGCTTTTCGTCCTATTCGATTGACAAGGTGCCCGAGTACGAAATCGCCCGCCTGCTGGGCGCCAACAACATCAAGTTCTTCTCCCAGGTGCCGCACGGCGGTGGCGCGGCTTGCGCCCCGGTGTTACATGCCGCCATGGCGGTCGCCACCGGCATTGCCAAGACCGTGGTGGTCTACCGTGCCATGAACGAGCGCAGCTGGTACCGCTTTGGCAACGGCAATTACGGCTTTGGTTCCTCGCCGATTGTCGAGAACGTCAATTACGGTTGGTACATGCCTTACGGCTTTCACACCCCGGCGGCCTGGGTCGGCATGTTTGCCCAGCGCTACATGCACACGTATGGTGCGACCAGCGAAGACTTCGGCCGGGTCGCGGTGGCAGCGCGTGATTTTGCCGCCACCAACCCGGCGGCATTCTTCTATGGCAAGCCGATCACTTTGGCCGACCACCAGGCCTCGCGCTGGATTTGTGAACCGCTGCATTTGCTGGACTGCTGCCAGGAGTCTGACGGTGCGGTGGCCATGGTCATCACGTCTGCTGAGCGGGCCCGTGACCTGCGCGCCAAGCCCGTCATCATCAAGGGCGCGGCGCAAGGCATGAGCGATGGCCAGCAAATCATGACCTCCTACTACCGCGAGGACATCACCGGCCTGCCCGAGATGGGCCTGGTCGCCAGGCAGCTCTGGCAGCAAAGCGGCCTGACGCCGCAGGACATCCAGACCGCCGTGATTTACGACCATTTCACGCCCTTTGTGCTGCCCCAGCTCGAAGAGTTTGGTTTTGTGAAGCGGGGCGAGGCGAAAGACTTCATCCGTGCCGGCCAGCATGCACGCGGCGGCAGCCTGCCCATCAACACCCACGGCGGCCAGCTCGGCGAAGCCTACATCCACGGCATGAATGGCATCGCCGAAGGCGTGCGCCAGGTGCGTGGCAGTGCCGTCAACCAGGTGGCCAATGTGCACAACGTGCTGGTCACGGCCGGTACCGGCGTGCCGACCAGCGGCCTGATCCTTGGCGTCGACTGATTCATCCAGCAGGAGCAACACCCATGTTCATCGATTTAACCCCCGAACAGCACCGCCTGCGTCTGCAGGTGCGTGACTACTTCAATGCCTTGATGACGCCCGAGTTGCGCGTCACGCTGCGCGGCGCCGAAAGCGGCGACGACTACCGCCAGACCATTCGCCAGATGGGCCAGGACGGCTGGCTGGCCATTGGCTGGCCCAAGGCTTTTGGTGGCCAGGGTCTTTCGGCCACGGAGCAGCTGATCTTTTTTGAAGAGGCCAATATCGCGGGCGCACCGCTGCCCTTCGTGACCATCAGCACCGTGGGGCCGGCCCTGATGGAGTTCGGTACCGCGGCGCAAAAGGCGCGCTACCTGCCGGGCATGGCGCTGGGTGAGACGATTTTTGCGATTGGTTACTCAGAGCAGCAGGCCGGTTCTGACCTGGCGACCCTGAAAACGCAGGCCCGCCTGGAGGGCGATCTGGCCACCGGCCGTTTCATTGTGAATGGCGCCAAGCTCTGGACCTCGGGCATCGAGGCGGCCGACCATGTCTGGCTGGCGGCCCGCACCAGCCCGGACCTGCCGCGTCACAAGGGCATCTCGCTGCTCATTTTGGACACCGGCGCACCGGGTTTGTCGCACACGCTGATCCAGACCGTGGGTAATTACACCTCGGCCACCTACTACGACAACGTCGAGGTGCCCGCCGACCGGCTGGTGGGGGAGTTGCATGGTGGCTGGAAATTGATCACCGCCCAGCTCAACCATGAGCGCCTCGGCCTGGGTTCCTGGGCCGACAAGGTGTTTGGGCCGTTTCGCAAAGTCTTGTTGTGGGCCAAGGCCCGTGATGAGCAGGGCCGCCGCGCGGTCGATCAGCCCTGGGTGCGTCGCGCGCTGGCTGAATGTTATGCGCGGATGGAGGCCATGCGCCTGATCAATTTCCGTATCGCGGCCAGTCTGGACGCGGGCGGCATGGACGTGGCGCTGGCGTCTGCCACCAAGGTCTATGGCTCGGAAGGCATGGTGGACATCCTGCGCCGCTTGATGGACATCGTCGGATCCAGCGCCCTGGTGCGTGACGGCTCCAGCGCCGCCTTTTTGATGGGTGAGCTGGAGTACGAGCTGCGCTCGGCCGCCATCAACACCTTTGGCGGCGGCACCAATGAAATCCAGCGCGAGTTGATCGCGCAGTTTGGCCTGGGTATGCCGCGCCCGGTGCGCTGACATTGAAGCCGTTAAAAAAGGAGATCACGTGACAGCAGCAAATACCGTACCGCGTGAAGTGACACAGGCCAAGCTCGACCGCCGTGCGGCAGTGAGCATGGCCTTTCGGGCCTCGCAAACGGACACCACCGCCGAGCGTGTCGAGGCGTGTGCGCAGCAGTTCGGTGCGCGCCCCTGCATTTATTACGGTGACCAGCGGTGGAACTACAGCCAGTTCAATGAAGCCGTCAACCAGGTCGCCCACGCGGCGCAGGCACTGGGCGTGCGCAAGGGCGACACCGTGGCTTTGGCCATGGAAAACCGGCCTGAATTTTTCTTTGCCTGGATGGGACTGAGCAAGCTCGGCGCCGTGGTGGCCTTCATCAACACCCATGTCAGTGGCAAAGTGCTGACACACGCCCTGGACGTGCTGGGGGCCAAAACGGTCATCGTCGGCGAAGAGTGCCTGCCCCACTTCGCCACGACCCCTGGCTTGCCCGCAGATCTGCGTTGCTGGCTCTGGCCTGACGTGGAGCATCCCGCCACACCCGCGCAGCGTGCCCTGTGCGCGCTTGACCTGGGCGCGTTGGTCCAGGCGGCACCACGGACCAACCCGCCGCTTGCGTGGCGCGCCGGCCTGGTGGCGGGTGATACCGCCCAGTACGTCTTTACCTCGGGCACCACCGGCCTGCCCAAGGCTGCCGTCATCAGCCATGCGCGCTGGCTGATGGCCGGTGCCAGCATGAAAGAGGTCTGGGAGGTTAAGCCTGAAGACTGCATTTATTGCTTCCTGCCGCTGTACCACGGTGCCGCTTCCATGTCGGCCACCGCCACGGCCCTGGCTGCGGGTGCCAGCCTGGCGGTGCGGCGCAAGTTCAGCCGGCGTGAATTCTGGGGTGACGTGAGGCGTTATGGTGTCACCATGTGCCAGTATGTGGGCGAAATCTGCCGTTTCCTGCTCAGCACGCCCGCTAGTCCGGACGACAAGAATCACACCCTGCGAAAAATGACCGGCACGGGTATGGCGCCCGAGGTCTGGAACCAATGGGTGGATCGGTTTGGTGAGACCCAGATTTTTGAGGGGTGGGGGTCGACGGAAGCCAATGCCAGCACCATCAACCTGGACAACCGGATCGGTTCCTGTGGCCGTGTCCCATTTTGGGACAAGACCAATCTGCGTTTGGTGCGTTACGACATTGAGACCGATAGCCACCCGCGCGACGCCAACGGCTTCATGCAACTCGCCGACATCGACGAGCCGGGCGAGGCCATCGGCATGATTTATGACTACCCCGACATCGTGGCGGGCCGCTTTGAGGGCTATACCTCCGTGGAGGCGACCGAGAAGAAAATCTTGCGCGACGTCTTCCAGAAAGGTGATGCCTGGTGGTCCTCAGGCGACATGCTGCGCTGCGATGCCGACGGTTATTGCTGGTTTGTCGACCGCATTGGCGACACCTTCCGCTGGAAGAGCGAGAACGTGTCGACCACTGAGGTGGCTGATGCCCTGGGAGATTTTCCGGGTCTGGATGCCCTGACCATTTACGGCGTACGTGTGCCGGGCCATGACGGGCGCGCCGGCATGGCTGCGTTGGTGCTGCATCCGGGCGCCAGCTTTGACCCGGCGGCGTTCTGGGCCTTGGCGCTGGCGCGCCTGCCGCGCTACGCCGCACCGCTGTTTTTGCGCCTTGCCGCCACCGCCGACATGACGGGCAATTACAAGTTGCGCAAGGTCGATTTGCAGCGCGAGGGCTTTGACCAGGCGCTCGTACGCGACCCGTTGTTTGTGCGCGACGACAAGGCCAAAACCTATGTGCCGCTGGAAACCGCCAGCCTGCTGCGGAGCACTTCGGCATGACGCGCCTGCATGCCAGCGCCGTGCTTGACTACCCGTTTGAGGCACCAGCCACCGATGGCTCGGTGGTCGAAATTGCACCGGGCATCTTGTGGGCGCGCATGCCCATGCCGATGGCGCTGGACCACATCAACGTGTACCTGCTGCGCGGCGACGCGGGCTGGACCCTGATCGACACCGGCTTGAACACCGACACCGCACGCGCGCGCTGGGAACATATCGCGGCCAAGCACCTGCAAGGCCTGCCCATCGTTCGTCTGGTCTGCACCCACATGCACTATGACCATGCCGGGCTGGCGAGCTGGCTGTGCGAACGCTTTGACATTCCGCTGCACATGACGCATGGTGAATACTTCATGATGCGTGCGTTGTCCGAGCCCATACCCGACCCCCTGCCACCGTCGCAAATGCTGTTTTACCAACGTGCCGGGCTGCCCCAGGAGCGGCTGGACCGCATGTGGAACGCCATGCGTCAGGACCCGTTCCGGGCCCCGCAACCGCAGTCGTTCACGCGGCTGCGCGGGGGCGACGTGATTCGGCTCGGCACGCGCGACTGGCGTGTGGTCATTGGCGAAGGCCACTCGCCTGAACATGCCTGCCTGTACTGCGAGCAGGAGCGCATTTTGATTGCGGGCGACCAGCTGCTGCCACGCATCAGCTCCAACGTGCTGGTCACCAGCATCGAGCCCGAGGCCAATCCGCTGCAGCTGTGGTTAGACTCGCTGTCCCGTCTGGAGGGGCTGGCGCCCGACACGCTGGTGTTGCCCTCACACGAGCGGGTATTTCGCGGGCTGCATGCGCGCACCCAGGAGCTGCGCGAACACCATCAGCGCCAGTTCGACATGCTGCGGGAGCACCTGGCCGAACACCAGGCTTGCACCGCATTTGAGGCCATGCTGTGCCTGTTTCCGCGCTTGCGGGGGCCGGTGGACGACATGCTGGCCCTGGGCGAGACCATTGCGCACCTGTCGTGGCTGCGCTACGCTGGCGTGCTGCGTCGTGTGCTCGATGAAGATGGTGTTTACCGTTTCAGGCTGGCTTAACAAAACGCAAGGAAGCTTTTATGCAAGACATGGATACATTTCGCAATGAAACCAGGCAATGGCTGGAAGCCAATTGCCCGATCGCCATGCGTGAGCCGCTGACCGCCGATGGCATGGTTTGGGGCGGTTCGCTAGTTGAGTTTGGTAACGAGGACCAGCGCGTCTGGTTCGAGCGCATGCGCGACCGCGGCTGGTTTGCGCCAGGCTGGCCTGCCGCTTATGGCGGCGGTGGCCTGTCGCCCAAGCAGGCGCGCATTGTGGATGAAGAGATGCAGCGCCTGGGTTGCCGCCAACCCCAGTTCAACCTGGGGGTCTGGATGCTGGGTCCGGTACTGCTGGAGCTGGGCACCGAAGAGCAAAAGCTGGAACACCTGGTGCCGATGATGCAGGGTCGGGCGCGCTGGTGTCAGGGCTTCAGCGAGCCCAATGCCGGCTCCGACCTGGCCAGCCTGAAGACGTCTGCGCGCAAGGACGAGCACGGCGATTTCATCGTGAATGGCTCAAAAATCTGGACCTCTTACGGCGACAAGTCCGACTGGATGTACGCCCTGGTGCGCACCGACACCACGGTGCGTAAACAAGAAGGCATCAGTTTCCTGCTGATCGACATGAAAGCCCCGGGCATCACCGTCAAGCCGATCGAACTCATCAGCGGCAAGTCGAGTTTTTGCCAGGTATTTTTTGACGAGGTACGGGTGCCAGCGAAACAACTGGTCGGCCCGCTCAATGGCGGCTGGACCGTGGCCAAGAAATTGCTGCAACACGAGCGTGCCGCCATGTCCAAGTTCAGCGAGGGTGCAGCGCCCTCTCACGATGCGCTGGCGGTGGCACGGCCCTTCCTGCTCGACGAGACCGGTGCCGTTTGCGAGCCCGTGTTGCGCGACCGCCTGGCCGGACTGCTGATGGATGCCCATGCGTTCTCGCTGACCCATCGCCGGGTCATGGCGCAGGGTATGGCACGCATGGATGTCAGCGGCCCGCTCTCCATCATGAAACTGGTGCAAACCGAACAAGAGGTAGCCAAGTACGAGTTGCTGATGCAAGTCATGGGGCTGCGCGGCCTGAGCTGGGAGGGGCCGGAGTTCAGCCAGGACGAGCATGACATTGGCCGCCAGTGGATGCTGGCCAAGACCACCACCATTGCGGGCGGCAGCAGTGAGGTACAGCTCAACATCATTGCCAAGCGCGTGTTGGGGATGCCGGGTTAAAACAAATGATGCAAGCACAACACAACAGAGAGCCATGTGATGAATTTTTTGCTGAATGATG
The DNA here is from genome assembly GCF_030653815.1 of Rhodoferax sp. Lineage (GTDB taxonomy): Bacteria > Pseudomonadota > Gammaproteobacteria > Burkholderiales > Burkholderiaceae_C > Rhodoferax. The sequence continues at coordinate 12,977 of NZ_JAURYQ010000014.1, forward strand.
AACAAAGACAGCTCGCTGACAGTGCCCGCGAATTCCTCGCCGCCCAGTCGCCCGTGAGCTTGCAGCGCCGCCTGCGCGACACCCGTGCGCCGTTGGCTTATGACACGGCGCTGTGGCAACAGGTGATTGATCTGGGTTGGCCTGCAGCCGTTTTTCCGGAAGACGAGGCTGGCCTGGCTGTGGGTTACATGGGGCTGGGTGCCGTTTTTGAGGCCATGGGGCGCACGCTGGCCGCCTTGCCGCTGCTGTCCTCGGTGGCCCTGTGTGGCGAGTTGCTGCTGGCGGCCGGTGACGCGGCGCAACGGGCGCGCTGGCTGCCCGGCCTCATGACCGGCGAAGCGCGCATGGCGCTGGCGCTCGATGAGCGTGGACGCCACGACCCGACGCGCATTACCACCCGTGCCCGGCACCAGGATGCCGGCTGGGTGCTGGATGGCGAGAAGTGGTTTGTGATGGACGGTATCGGCGCCCAGGCACTGATGGTGGTGGCCCGTGTGCTCGGCGCAGCAGGCGAAGACGAAGGTCTGGGCCTGTTTGTGGTTGAGACCGATCAGCCCGGCGTGACGCTGGCGCCGACCTGTCTGGCCGATAGCCGAAATTATGCCCGGCTGACCCTGACGGGTGCGCAAGTCGCGGGCGATCACCGCCTGAATGAGGCCAGCGATGTCAAACAGGCGCTTGATGCGGCGCTTGACCGGGCTTGCGCCTGCCTGGCGGCCGAGGCGCTTGGCGTGGTGCGCGAGGTCTTTGAGCGCACCGTCAGTTACCTGAAGGAGCGGGTCCAGTTTGACGTGGTCATCGGCAGCTTTCAGGCCTTGCAGCACCGGGTCGCCCGGCTGTATGTCGAGCTGGAAATGTTGGAGAGCTGTGTCCGTGCTGCACTGGCGGCGATCGACGCGGCGGACCCTGAGTTGCCGCTGCTGGCCAGCCTGGCCAAGGCACGGGCCGCCGATTTGTGTGAAAAAATCGCCAACGAGGCTATTCAATTACACGGTGGCATTGGCGTCACCGACGAGTTTGACCTGGGCCTCTTTGTCAAGCGTGCCCGGGTGTTGCAACAAAGCTTGGGCGACGGTTTGTATCACCGCAATCGCTATGCTCAACTGAAAAGGTTTTAAAGCCATGACGACCCATTTGTCTCATTCTGATTTGCTCGCCAGCGCGGCGCAATGCCGCGCCCAACTGACCGGGCCAGGTGCCCCGTTCGAGCTTGAAACCATTGCGGTGAATGGCCAGGCGATGCAGGTCTACCGCCATGCCTCCAGCAGTTTGCCCGCATTGATCAATGCCGGGCGTGTCCATGCTGATCTCGAATTCATGGTCTATGAAGGTGATCGCTGGAGCTTCGGCCGATTCTTTGCCGCCGTCGATGCGCTGGCCGGGCGCTTGCAAGCCGATCACGGCGTGCAAAAGGCAGACCGGGTGGCGATTGCCATGCGCAACCGTCCTGAGTGGGCTGTGGCCTTTGCGGCCGTGGCACTGCTGGGTGCGATACCGGTGCCACTGAACAGCTTTGGCTTGCATGACGAATTGATGGACAACCTGCGCGATGTTCAGCCCGTGCTGTTGGTCTGCGACCAGGTCCGTCATGAGCGTGTTGCTGCTGATCTGCCTGCTATCGGATGCCGTTCCATCGTGGTCGATGCGCCGTCGTCCGGCACCCCGGACTGGGCGGCCCTGATCAGTCCGGGCGGGCCCGTGATGGTCAGCCCAGCTTTGCAGGCCGATGATCCCGCGCTGATTCTCTTTACCTCGGGGGCCAGCAGCAAGGCCAAGGGGGTGCTTTCTACCCAGCGCGCCGTGTGTCAGGCACTTTTCAATATTGACTACATCGGGGCGATTTCGGCCATGACTTCGCCCGCAGTGATCGCGGTGATGATGGCGCGCCGGTTGCAGCCCACCACTTTGACGGCTGTGCCGCTGTTCCATGTCAGCGGCTTACATGCGCAGTTGCTGGCCTCCTTGCGCCACGGCCGTCGCCTGGTGTTCATGCACCGTTGGGATCCAGCCACAGCGCTCGAAACAATTAGGGCCGAGCGCATCACCCAATTCAATGGGGCACCGGCCATGGTTCAGCAATTGCTGGCCCAACCCGGCTTTGACGACCCCGCACTTACCAGCACGCTGATGGGCATCGGGTTTGGCGGCGCCGGCTTGCCGCAGCGCCTGATTGACGAGGTGCTCAAGCGCCGTGGCGACGGCATGAACGGCGTTGGTTTTGGCATGACCGAGACCAACGGTGTCGGCGCAGCTGCAGCGGGCAGCTTGTTCAAGGCCTACCCGGATAAATCAGGCTTGCTGTCGCCCATCATTGAGCTGCGGGTGGCTGAATTCGATGGCACCCCTTTGCCTGCCGGCGAGGCCGGCGAGTTGTGGTTGCGCGGAGTGACAGTAATGCAGGCTTATTGGGCCCAACCCGAAGCCACTGCCGCCGTGTTCAGCGATGGCTGGTTGCGCAGCGGCGACATTGGTTTTCTGGATGCCAACGGCTTCATTCGCGTGGTGGACCGCATCAAGGACGTGATCAACCGCAATGGCGAAAAAATTGCCGCCGCCGAGGTCGAGTCCTGCCTGTTGCAACACCCCGGACTGGTCGAGGCAGCCGTCTTTGCCCAGCCTGATGACGTGACTGGTGAAGCGGTGGTGGCAGTGGTGGTGACGCAACCAGGTGTTGTCTTGACGCAGGCCGCCGTACGTGACCACGTTGCCGCGCATCTGGCCGCCTACAAGGTGCCAGTTCGGGTGTACTTGCGCGATGAGCCCTTGCCTCGCAATCCGGCAGGCAAGATGCTCAAGACCGTGCTCAAACGCGAATTGCTAAAAACTTGAGTATTGCGGGATTAGGGTCCACCATTAGTCTAATTAGACGATGAAGCGACGGACCACCGCGCCAACAATAACAAGGTCGAAACATTTGTATGCGCAGGATGCCTGCCAGCTTCAGCAACTGTATCGACAGTCGCATCCAGCGGCAAATGATCAGCTATCCCTACCGAAGGAAACTTGAATGAAAAATGTGATGACTTACGCGCCCATCGTCGTTGCGATGAGCCTGCTAACTGCTGGCGCAGCACTGGCCAAAGTGCCCGCCGCTGAAGCCGACAAACTTGGCAAGGAGCTGACCTGTCTCGGTGCTGAAAAAGCGGCCAGCAAAGACGGCAGAATCCCCGAGTTCTCCGGCAAGTGGCTGGGTACCCCACCGGGAATCCAGTACACCCCGCACGTGGGTCAGCACCCGGTGGACCCCTACCCGAATGACAAACCGCTGTTCAGCATCACGGCCGACAACATGGCCCAGTATGCGGACCGCTTGACCGAGGGGCAGAAGGCACTTTTTGCGAAGTTTCCAAAAGCTGCGCGCATGGACGTGTACCAGAGCCGCCGCGACTTCCGCCACCCCGATTCCGTCTGTGAGATCGCCAAGAAGAACGCCCTGAGCGCGGAGCTCACTGAAACAGGCATGGGCGTCAAGGGCGGCTTCAAGGGTGCGATTCCGTTCCCGATGCCAAAGAACGGCAACGAGGTCATCATGAACAACATGACGCCCTACCGCGCGTTCACCGAAACCACAGTGCGCGATTTTGCCGGCGTCCTGTCCAATGGCAACATCACGTGGGGCCGCCAGGACAACAGTAGCCTGAACATTGTTGGCGCGCCGGGCGAGATCGGCAAACCGCTCGAAGGACTGATGGCGAAGAGCCGCGTCAAGACCTTGTTGCCCGAGCGCGACAAGGGCGGCATGAGTGTGTCGCAGGAGCCGCTGGATTTTGGCAAAGACAAGCGTTTGGCCTGGGTCTACGATCCTGGCACACGTCGCGTTCGCATCGTGCCCGAATATGGTTTTGACCAGCCTATTGGCGGCAGCGGTGGCAAGATGACGATTGACTCTGACCGTCTGTTCAATGGCTCGCCCGAGCGCTACAACTTCAAACTGGTGGGCAAGCGCGAGGTGTTCATTCCGGCGAATGCCTACAAGGTGCACGGCAAGGACGTCAAGTACGCAGACCTGCTCAAAGTCGGTGTGCCCAACCCCGATTTCATACGCTGGGAAGCACGCCGCGTGTGGGTGGTGGAAGGCACCGTCAAGGAAGGTTACCGCCACCTGTATGCCAAACGCGTGATCTACTTCGACGAGGACACCTGGCATGCCGTGATGTCTGATTTTTATGACGCCCGTGGCCAGTTGTGGCAGTACGCCTACATCAACTACTACTACGCCTTCGACATCAATGGCTGGCAGGCGGGTACCAGCTTCTACCATGACCTGAACGCAGGCAGCTACATCGGCTACAACCTGTTCCAGGAACGTGACAAGGGTCCGGTGCTCAACAAGGGCGACCTGAAGGACGCCATGTTCACTCCTGAATCCGCTCGCTCGGCAGGCAACTGATCCCCTTCAAGGACTACTCATTATGAAAACTCGTCTCCTCTTTACCCCTGTCGCCGCCGCGGTGCTGGCACTGACAGCCGGTGCCGCCGCCCATGCCGGTGAAACCATTGAATTCGAAAACGGTGCCAAGCTGGAATGGCGTGTCAACGCCAACTACACCCTGGCGCAGCGCATGGAAAGCCCCGACGCCGTGCTCGCCGCCAGTGCCGCGGGCAATGACGGCAACAACAATTTTGCCAAGGGCGCACTCACGGCCAACCGGCTCGCCCTGTTGTTCGAAAGCAAGTTGTCCAAGGGGGACAGCGGTTTTGTGCTGTCGGCCAGCAGCTTCTATGATGCGGTTTACCACGGCACCAATGACAACAATCCGTCTGCGGCGAACCCCAACCGGGTCAGCAAACCGGCTCCGTTCAATGAATTTACGAACGACACCAAACGCTACCACGGCGGTTACAGCCGCATCCTGGATGCGTACGGTTACACATCCTTTAACTTGGGCGATACGAGTCGCGCGACCGTGCGCCTGGGGCGCCACGTGGTCAATTGGGGCGAGGCCTTGTACTTTCCCAACATCGCTGCGGCTCAAGGCCCGTTTGATGGCACCAAGGCAGCCGTTCCCGGGACCGAGGTAAAAGACTCCATCCTGCCCGAGGACCAGATCTCGGCCAGCTTCGAGATCTCGCCGCGCTGGACGGTGGTGGCGCAGGCGCAATACGGCTTTCACGAGACGCTGGCGCCAGCCGCTGGCTCGTTCATGAGCACCTCGGATGTCACTGGCAATGGCGCCGTGTGTGCTGGTGTGTACTTTGGCTCGACGTGCTTCGGCATGACCCGCCAGGCCGATATTGTTCCTGGCGACACCGGCCAGTGGGGCATTGGTACACGTTTTCGCGTCACCGACGAGACCGAGGCCGGACTGTACTACCTGAGCTACAACGACCGGATGCCGCTACCGATCATGAAGCCTACTGGCCCGACGACCGGCAGCTATAACATTCGCTACCATGACGATGTCAAGATGCTGGCCGGCACGGTCAGCACCACGTTTGGCAGCTTCACCACCTACGGCGAAGTCAGCTTGCGAAAGGACACTCCGATTTTGGTGGGCGCCCTTGGAACACCCCAGCGTGCTGACGCCACCCAGATCAACATCGGCACCATGTACAACGTGGGCCGCACCAGCTTTGCGGATGCCATCACGGTGCTGGGCGAACTTTCATCGGTCAAGTACAGCAACTACGGTGTGCCCGAAAGCGGCCTGACTTTCAAGACCGATTCGGGCCTTGCTTTTGCAGGCACGGTGGCCCTTTCCTGGCCCGGCATCTTTGAGGGCTGGGACCTGAGCGTGCCGATCAGCTACTCCAGGCAGCTTGATGGCCGCACGCTGATTGGCACCTCCCTGAATGGCGAGAAAGATGAACGCTACAGCATTGGCGCCACCTTCACGCGCCGAGGTAATTTGTCGCTGGGCGTGACTTACCTGGGTTACAACGGCAGTGCCTCCACGGCAACACCGGGCAACCGGCTGTCCACCGACCGCGACCAATTGTCTTTCAACGCGAAATACTCGTTCTGAGGATTTATGAATTAAAAAAACGCCCGGGAAACCGGGCTTTTTTTGACTCAAAATTTGTGCAACTGAAGCAAGTGCAGTGCGAGGTCATCGCCAGTTGCGCAGGGCGGCCGCAAGCAAGGTGTTCAGGGTGCTGGCCGCAAGACCGCGCGGTTGCCGGTTTCCAGCAGCAGGTGCATCTGTCGAAACGAAATGCGCCAACCTGCCGGGGTGAGTTCCCATTGGTCATGGTATTCACCAATGGCTTCATAGTACAGCGGTGCCAGCTCGGCGCTGCCGCGGTGGGCTGCACGCACTGAAATTCGGCTGCTGACATGGCTGTCGGTCACATCGACCTGCAGATTGCCCAGCAGATGCTGGGTCGGGCCGCAACCACCCAGGTGTTTGCGCAGCATCGAGAGAATGGCCGCGCGATCCCGCAAGGGCCAGCCGCCGTATTCGGCATGGGCACTGTCGCTGAACACCGCGTCTATCCGCGACCAGTCGCGTTCATCACAGAGCCGGGCATAGCGGCACAGCACCTCGTGCAGATCGCGTTCGAGCAGCAGGTGTTCCAGATCGTTCAAGGCAGGTTTCTATTGCTTGCCGGCTTTTTCGGGCTTGCCCACCCCGAGCCAGCAGGCCATGGCGGGTAGCAGGAAGATCGCACCCAGCACGTTGACCAGGAACATGAAGGCCAGCAGGATGCCCATGTCGGCCTGGAACTTCAGGGCCGAGAAGAACCAGGTGCCCACGCCGATCGACATGGTGATGGCGGTGAACACGGCAGCGGTGCCGCGTTGCACCATGGCCTCGTAAAAGGCGTGACGCAAGGTGGCACCCAGATCGTCGATCTCGTGCTGAATACGTTCGAACAGGTAGATGCCGTAATCGACACCCACGCCTACGCCCAGCGCCACCACGGGCAGCGTGGCCACCTTCAGGCCAATGCCGGCGACGGCCATCAAGGCATTGCACAGAATCGAGACCAGGGTCAAGGGCACCACGATGCAGAGCACGGCGCGCCAGTTGCGAAAGGTCAGCCAGCACAGCACCGCGATGGCGCCGAAGATGGCGGCGAGCATGTTGACCTCGGCGTGTTCGACGGCTTCGTTGGTTGCGGCGGCCACCCCAGCGTTGCCGCCGGCAAGACGGAACCTGACGTTGGGCGTCTTGTCGGCTTCGATGAACTTGCTCACTTCCGTGACGACATGCTTGAGGGTGGCGCCTTCGTGGTCCTTGAGATAGAGCTGCAGGTGGATGACCTTGCAGCTCTCGTTGTTCATGCCGAGTTCGGGGTTGGCTGCCTTGGCACCAGTGCGCAAAGCCGCTTCGGTGCGTTGCAGCGCGGCCCAGCGCGGGTTACCTTCGTTGCTGCCGCCGGTGGCCAGTTTGGCCAGGCCGGCCACCGTGGTGACGGAGCGAACGCCGTCAACACCGCGCATGGTCAGGTCAAAGCGCTCCACGGCATTCATCACTGGCCAGTTCAGGCAAGCTTCATCAAGATTTTGGGTCTCCGCATAGACCGAGAGCACATCCATGCCAATGGAATAGTCGCGCACGATGGCGCTGTTGTCGCGGTTGTAACGCGACTCCTCGCGCAATTCGGGCACACCTGCGCCAATGTCGCCGGTCAGCAGGTGGCGTGACAGGGCGGTGCCACCGACCAGCAGTAGCACCGACACCAGCAGTGTGATCAAGGCGGGCTTGGGCTCGGCCAGGGCGGACACCCGCCACCAGACGGGATGCAGCTTGATGCTGTCGGCGGGCTCCTTGTCCTTTGATGCCTGTCCGGGCAGGTAGGAAAGAGCGACTGGCAAAATGACCTTGTTGGTGAGAATCATCAGCGTGACGCCAAGGCAGGCGGTCACCCCCAACTCGTGCACGATCGGGATGTCGATCAGCATGATGACCATAAAGCCAAGGGCATTGGTCAAGAGTGCCAAGGTGCCTGGAACTGCCAGCCGCCGGAAAGAATTCTTGGCAGCATTTTTTGAATCAACGCCCATGCTGACCTCGTATTTCCAGGCATTGGTCATCTGCACCGCATGGGATACCCCGATCGAGAAAATCAGGAATGGCACAAGGATGGACATGGGGTCAATGCCATAGCCGCCCAGTGGCAGCAGGCCGAGAAGCCAGAGCACCGGCAGCAAGGCCACTACCAGTGCCAGCAGCGTGAGATTGAGCGAGCGTGAGTAAGCCAGCAGCAGCAGGGCAGTGATGGTGAAGGCAATCGCAAAGAAGCTGATCACGATGACCAGCCCTTCCATGACATCTCCCAGCACCTTGGCAAATCCGACGATATGGATTTCGATATCGGGACCATTGAACTTGGTCCGGATGTCTTCCAGGCGCTTCGCCACATCGCTGTAGTCCAGGCGGTCACCCGTCTCGGGGTTGATTTCCAGAAGGTCCGCACGCACTAGCGCCGATTTGAGGTCATTGCCGACCAGTCGGCCAATTTGGCCGGATTTGGCCACGTTGGACCGCACCTGCGCCAAGCCCTGGACATCGGGCGTGAAGCGTGACGGAATGATGACTTCACCAACAAACCCGTCTTCCGTGATTTCCACGTAGCGCACGTTGGGCGTGTACAGCGAATACAACTGGCCACGGTTGACGCCTGGGATAAAGAACACCTCGTCGGTCACGTTGCGCAGCACATGAAGAAAGCGCTCGTTGAAAATATCGCCTTCGCCCTTCCATTTCACACTCACCATGACGCGGTTGGCGCCGGAAAAAGTGCTGGAATGCTCAAGGAAAGCCTGCATGTACGGGTGGCTCATCGGGATCAGCTTGTTGAAGCCGGCATCAAGGTGGGTGCGCAGGGCCGAAGCCCCCAGCAGCGAACTGAGCAAAACGGTCAGGACCAGAATGGATTTGCGCCAGTTGATCAGCTGATGTGCGATGGTTGCAATCAGCCGCTCGATGCGGGTCGCGGGTGCTCTGAGGGTCATGGTGCAACTCCAGTGGTGGCTTTGGCAGTTTCAGTGGTGTCAGTGCGGTGCATTTGCAGGCCTGCATCGCTTGCGATCCAGACCGTCCCGTCTGGCTGTAATTGAATGTCGGTGAGCGTGGCCCGGCCCTTGAGTCGGGTCAGGCTGAATGCCGCCCCCTGGTTGCTGCTGGTCGCCAGCATGCTGCCTTGTCCGACCAGCAGAAGCCGGCCGTCGGGCAACACCGCGTGGCCAAAGAAAGCCACCGGAGCAGGGATGGTGGCTTGGGTCCAGAGGGCGTCGCCCTGGTTGACATAGGCGTTGCCGCGCATGCCATAAGCCAGCCAGCCGCTATTGGGCAGCGACAGTGCGTTGTAAAAAGAGCCGTTGTAGAACTCGGGCACAGTTTTCCAGTCCTGACCCTGGTTGTCCGAGCGCAAGACCAGGCCGCGCTCACCCACGATCAGCCAATGCTGGCCGTCGGCTGAACCGACGATCCGGTTGAGGTGCTTGTCGTCTACTTTGGCATCCGGAAACTCAAGGGCGGTCCAGTCCTTGCCCTCGTTGCTGGATTGGATCGCGCGGCCAAAGGAACCCACTGCGATCCAGTTGCCGGAAGGCAGTCGCGCCACGCTCATGAGTGGTTCGCCGTTTTTCTCCTGGAATTGCAGCTCGCTCCAGCTCAGACCACCGTCGCGGGTGCCGAGAATCCAGCCCTCGTGGCCGACGGCCATGCCGGTCAGCCCGTCTTTGTCGAACACAATTTGGGTGATCAGGGCCTGGCGGTCATGCGACAGCTGCGTGGGCTGCCAGCTTTTGCCTTTGTCCCTGGAAATCAGAATATGCCCAAGTTCGCCGCCCGCCAGCAGGCCTGCCGAGGACGTTGCAAGGGTGTTGAAGTGCATTTTGTCGACTGCCAGCCGGGTTGCTGCCAGCGGCGGTGTGTTGCGGGGCGCAAAGGCCTGGGCCGCCGCCAGGGCCACCAGGGCAGCCATGGCCAATCCAACTAGGGTTCTCACGAATTGTCTCCTTCGAATTTGGCCGTGACGTGTGTCAGGCAGCTTGAATAGGCCGTATTCTTCACGCTGCAGTCATTCTTGCATCGTCCGAAAGGACCATCATGGGTCGGCTTGCAGGGGTTCAAAAGGTAGTCTTGTCGGACGATGAGACAGACACTTTGTGTTGCAAGAATCAAAGCATTCATATTACCGAAAGATCGCATGGGACTTAAAGGACAGGCGGCACTGGTCGGCGCCGCCCAATACAAGCCGGAGAAATATGCCAGCGCGCCGCGGATGTTCCATCTGGAGCAGGTGGCCGACCTGGCCACGCAGGCACTTGACGATGCCGGGCTCCAGCTGCCGGACATCGACGGCCTGATTACCACGGGCGCCTATTTTCATGAGGCCAGCAGTTTTGTGCCCGCCATGGTGGGTGAGTACCTGGGCGTGCCACTCAACTTTGCCGAGGTGATTGACCTTGGCGGGGCCAGCTCGGTGGGCATGGTCTGGCGCGCGGCGGCCGCGATTGAACTGGGCTTGTGCGACACCGTGCTGTGCGTGATTCCGTCGCGCCTGGCGCCCATGTCAGTGCATGACGACCACGCGCTGGAGGTGATGCGCTCCAGCCGTTTTGGCGGCCACAGCACGCGTTACGGCGCCCCCGAGGCCGAGATGGATTTGCCGTATGGGCACATGGCACAAAACACCGGCTACGCCATGATTGCGCAGCGTTATGCCGCCCAATATGGTTATGACGCTGCCGCCATGGCGCGCATCTGTGTTGACCAGCGCTTTAACGCCTGCCACAACCCCGACGCCATGTTCTATGGCCAGCCGATCACGGTCGATGACGTGCTGAATTCACGCATGGTGGCAGAGCCCCTGCGCATGCTGGAAATTGTCATGCCGGTGGCTGGCGGGGGCGCCATGATCGTGACCCGCGCCGACAAGGCCAAAAGCTGCCGTCACCGGGGTGTCAACATCATTGGCTGCGGCGAACATGTGCACAGCAAGTCGCCGACCTATGCGGCTGACATGCTGGCCACGCCGATTGGCCCGGCGTCGCGCAAGGCGTTTTCGATGGCCGGCTTGACACCTGCCGACATGCACATGGCCCAGGTGTATGACTGCTACACCATCACCGTCATGCTGACGCTGGAGGACGCAGGTTTTTGCGCCAAGGGCGAGGGCATGCGTTTCCTGCGCGAACATGATTTCACCTTCAAAGGCAATTTTCCGATGAACACCCACGGGGGTCAGCTCAGCTTTGGCCAAACCGGCAGTGCCGGTGGCATGACACAGGTGATCGAAGCCATGCACCAGATTCAGGGCCGCGCCGGTGCGCGCCAACTGGCCCGCCACGATCTCGCTTACGTCTCCGGTACCGGTGGCGTGATGAGCGAGCAGGGCGCACTCATTCTGCAAGGAGCCTGATCATGGCCTGGAACAAACCCCTGCCGCATCCGACCCCGATTTCGGCCCCCTTCTGGGATGGCCTCAAAGCCCACGAAATCCGTCTTCAGCAATGCGAAGCGCACGGCCACTGGCTGTTTTTCCCGCGCACCCACTGCCCCACCTGCGGCTCGCGCCAACTGGCCTGGCGCACCGTCTCAGGCGCCGGCACGCTTTACACCTTCACCGTCGGGCGCATCCCCACCTTGCCCGAATTCACCGACGAGATGCCGCAACTGTTGGCCGTGGTTGAACTGGACGAAGGTGTGCACATCAACACCACCCTGGTGGGGGTTGACCCGGCGGCGCTGAAAATCGGCATGCGTGTGCGCCCGGTGTTTGATGATCGGCCGGGCGAGGTGACCCTGCTGCGCTACACGCCAGCTGAGTCAGCGCATGCCAACGTCATGGCCGTTGATGTCGTCGACGCTGCACCGGCGCCCGAACTCGTCCCTGCTGCGCCCAAGCGGCAGGTCAGCTGCAAGGACCTGGAGGCCATGAAGTCGCTGATATCAGACCAGTACTCGGGCTGGTCCAACCAGGTTGAGGTGACGCAGGAGCTGATCAACCAGTTTGCGGCGCTCTCCGGGGATGACTACTGGATTCACACCGACCCCGAAAAGGCGCGCCGTGACAGTCCGTTTGGAACCACCATTGCGCACGGTTCTCTGGTCCAGGTGCTGGCCAGTCGGCTCAAGATGCCGATGGACTTCGAGATCGTTGATTTCGGCAATATCGTCAACTACGGCTCGGATCGTCTGCGTTTTCCAAGCATCGTCCCTTCAGGCTGCCGTATTCATGGACGCTACCGCATCAAGGCGGTTGAGCAGCTCAAGAGCGGTGTGCAGGTGACGATGGAGATCAATATTCACGTGGTCGGCCAGGACCGGCCCTCTGTCATCAACGACCTGGTGATGCTCTACATGTAAGCGCAGCATCACGAGTCTGGTTGTGAATCCTCGTGATGGCTGCCAGACTCGCTTTCATGCCATTGACCAACTCTTGAGTTGTCGCCACCGCCGGACATGCCGATCAGCATGCCGCTTTGCTGTGGATCGGCATACTGATGGCCCCACTCAGGCTGCGTTGCGCCTATTGCGCTCCTTGACCATGGTCAGGGCAGCGTCCTCAATCATGTCCTCCTGGCCGCCAACCATTTTTCTCCGACCCAATTCCAGCAGGATGTCGCGTGGCGAAATACCGTATTTGGCACCGGCACGTTTTGCAAACAGCAAGAAGCTGCCGTACACGCCGGCGTAACCGGAGGCCAGGGCATCGCGGTCAATGCGGATCGGGAAATCCATCAGGGGCAGCACCAGATCCTCGGCCACGTCCTGGATCTTCCAGACATCGACGCCGGTTTCGATGCCCATGCGGGCGCACACTGCCACCAGCACTTCCATGGGGGTGTTGCCGGCGCCAGCGCCCAAGCCGGCCGCCGCCGCATCAATGCGGTTGGCGCCGACTTCAATGGCAGCGATCGAGTTGGCAACGCCCATGGCCAGATTGTGATGGCCATGAAAGCCCAGTTCGGTCTCAGGCTTGAGTGCGTCACGCACCGCTCCCAATCGGGCTCGCACGTCGTCGGGCAGCATGTGGCCGGCCGAGTCGGTGATGTACAGGCAGTTGGCGCCATAACTTTCCATCAGTTTGGCTTGCTTGACCAGGCCCTCGGGGCTGTTCATGTGCGCCATCATGAGGAAACCCACGGTGTCCATCTCCATTTTTCGAGCCAGGCTGATGTGTTGTTCACTGACATCGGCCTCGGTACAGTGGGTCGCCACACGGATGGTGTGTACGCCAAGACCGTGCGCCATCTTCAGATGGTCGACGGTGCCAATGCCCGGCAGCAGCAGGGCTGACACTTTGGCTTGCTTCATGAGTGGTATCACTGTGCTCAGGTACTCCTCGTCGGTATGGGCCGGGAACCCATAGTTGACCGAGCTGCCACCCAGACCGTCGCCATGGGTGACTTCGATCAAGGGAACGCCCGCCTCGTCGAGGCCACAGGCCACCGACTTCATCTGTTCCAGCGTCATCTGGTGGCGCTTGGGGTGCATGCCGTCACGCAGGGTCATGTCGTGAACGGTAATTTTCTTGCCTTGCAAATTCATGGTGTTCTCCTTCAAGCCTCAACGGGTGCCAGCGTCAGTGCGCCGGACAAAATTTCTTGCGCAAACATCTCGGCGGTACGCGCAGCCGCGGCCGTCATGATGTCCAGATTGCCCGCGTACTTGGGCAGGTAGTCGCCCAGGCCTTCGACCTCCATGTAGATCGATACCCGGTTGCCGTCGATGACCGGGCCGTTGACCAGGCGGTAGCCCGGAACGTATTTCTGCACCTCCGCCAGCATGGCATGCACCGAGGCCTCAATTTCTGCGGCTTTTGGGGTGTCCACCGTCAGGCAGTGAATGGTGTCGCGCATGATCAGCGGTGGTTCGGCCGGATTGATCACGATGATGGCCTTGCCCTTGGCAGCTCCGCCCACTTTTTCGACGGCACCGGCTGTGGTGCGGGTGAATTCGTCGATATTTTTTCGCGTGCCGGGTCCCACCGAGCGGCTCGATACCGTGGCCACAATCTCGCCGTAAGACACTGCTTGCACCCGACTCACCGCGGCCACCATCGGAATGGTGGCCTGGCCGCCACAGGTGACCATGTTGACATTCATTTCACGCTTGCCCACGTGTTCGGCCAAGTTCACCGGCGGCACGCAATAGGGGCCAATCGCGGCGGGTGTCAGGTCGATCATCATCACGCCCAGGGCATTGAGTTTGCGGCTGTTTTCGGCATGCACATAGGCACTGGTGGCATCAAAGGCAATTTGCACACCATCAGCCAGCACGTGGGGCAGCAGGCCGTCGACCCCGTCGGAGGTGGTCTTGATGCCCATCTCACGGGCACGTTTGAGGCCGTCGGACTCGGGGTCAATGCCCACCATCCAGACCGGCTCCAGCACCGCGCTGCGTTGCAGCTTCATCAGCAAGTCGGTGCCGATATTGCCTGGCCCGATCAGGGCACATTTGATTTTTCTTTGCGTCATTGTTCTTCCTTAGTCTGAAAAGTTGATTGAGCAGCCACCCAGGCCCTCAATTTGCATCGTGAAGCGGTCACCCGCCACGGCGGTGACCAGGGGTGCGAGTGAGCCCGAGAGAATAATCTCTCCCGCCTTGAACGGAATATCGAAAGCGCCCAGCGTGTTAGCCAGCCAGGCGACTGCTTCGGCCGGATGGCCTTGCACCGCCGAGCCCAGGCCGGAGCCTGCCAGTTGCCCGTTTTTCCAGAGCTGCATGTTGGCCGTTGCCAGGTCCAGTGCCGCTGGGTCGGTGTGCTGTTGTCCAATCACAAACACACCGCACGAGGCGTTGTCGGCCACCGTGTCCTGAATCTTGATCTTCCAGTCCCGGATGCGCGAATCAACAATTTCGAAGCATGGGGCCACCCAGGCGGTCGCTGCCAGCACGTCGGCACGCGTGACCCCGGGGCCTTGCAAATCTGACTTGAGCATGAACGCAACTTCGCCCTCGGCCTTGGGTTGAATCAGGCCTGTCCGACGGATTGACACGGTGGCGCCGTCGGCACATTGCATGGCATCGGTGAGGAAACCAAAGTCGGGCTGGAACACGCCCAGCATGTCCTGCACCGGCTTGGAGGTAACGCCGATTTTTTTGCCAATCACACGCTCGCCGCTGGCCTCGCGCAAGCGCAACATGTGGAGCGAGATACGGTACGCATCTTCAACACTGATATCGGGGTGGCGCTCAGTGAGCGGCGCAACAGTGTGTCGCTGGCGAAGTGCGTCAAAAAGTTCTTCACCGAGTGTGGGGATGAGGCTGTTATCCACAGGCTTAACCGTTTTGTAGAAAATCGATGCAGGCGCGGTTGAACATGTCTCGGTGTTCTACCTGAACCCAGTGGCCGCAGCGGTTGACCAGTGTGATGCGGGCGTTCGGGCAGTTTTCCACCAGCTTCATGGCACCACCAACCGGGTTGAACTGGTCGTTCACCCCCCAGAAGCCGAACACCGGGCAGGCCAAGGAGTGCAGTTGTGCGGTCATGTTGGGCACTTTCAGCACCGATCGGGCGGCGTTGGTCTGGGTCGCGGCAATCGGGGCCCGTTCATTGATGATGTCGTCGGTCAGCAAGGACGGGTCGAACAACTGCATGGTCATGACAGAGCGCATGGCCTCGGCGCCGGTTTTGCCGGACTTGTAAATGGCAAACATGTTGGCGATGCCGGGCATGGCCAGGTAGGTGTCGAGGTCTTCAACGCCGCCTGGCGCCATCAGGATCAGGCGCTTGACGTCCTGAGGGTAGGCCAGCGCGTAGCCCAGTGCCACCGCGCCACCCAGCGAATTACCGAGCAGGGTGATGTTTGTCAGCCCCAGTTTGTCAACCAGGCCCTTGACGCCGGCAATGAAAAAGTCAAGGTCGTACTGGAGCGGCAACTCGGTCTTGCTCGACAGACCATAACCCAGCAGGTCGGGCACGATGGTGCGGTAACCCGCCTCGGCGAAGACCGGGCAGTTGCCTTTGAAATTGCTGTAGCCGCTGGCGCCACCCCCTGCGCCGTGCAGGAAGATCACGGCTTCGCCCGTGCCTTGATCATGGTAGTGGACACGTTGTGCTGCGCCGGCAATAGAGCCAATGTCGGCGTAATGGCCGACCGGAATGGGAGAGTCGTGGTTCATGGGAAATGTGTTGGTTAATGGGAGGAAGTGGGTGCGGTGGCTGTCCAGAGTTTGGGCAGGCCCGGGTCGGTCGCCAGGATCAGTCGCTTGAGCAGGTTGCGCAGCAGCGACGCTTCTTGTTCGCCGAGGCGGTCCACCACACTGGCCTCGACGTCTTTGGCGGCCGCCAGAATATGCAGCACAGCATCGCGACCATTGGCGCTGAGGGTGTAGCTCGTGCCTGCTGCCCCGCTGTGCTGCAGCAGGCCGCGTTCACACAAGGCCTCTGGCGCATGTTGGTCCAGGTTGACTGCGGTATAGGCCACATGCTGGGCGATTTCTTCAGCGCTCAGCGGTTCGCGCACGCTGAGCGTGGACAGCACATAAAAATCGCCATCACTCAGCTGGCGCTCATTCAGCCGGGAGCGAAAGCCCGCCATGAACTGGTGATGGCTGCGCCCCAGCAGGTAACCCAGCAGTTCCTCGGAGTACAGCGCGGCGCCGATATCGGCGAGCGGCTCGGTCGAGACCGGTTCGGCTTTGGGGGTGGCGAGCGCGTAATTGCCGGTCACGTAAAGCAGGGGTGGGCGCTCGCTGCGGTCGTAGCCGAGAACTTCGCCGACAAAAATAATGTGATCACCGCCCTCATACTGGAACATGGTGCGGCACTGGAAGCGTGCACTGCAGGCGTGCAACAGCGGCGTGTTGTTGAGCCCGGTGTCGAGCTGCAGGCCGCTGAACTTGTCCTCGCCGGCGCGGGCAAACAGGTTGGACATGGCCACCTGGTCTTCGGCCAGCACATGCACATTCCAGTGGCTGGCGTCGCTGAAGGCCTGCAGGCTGCGCGCGCTTTTGGCCAGGCTCCAGAGCACCAACGGGGGTGTCAGCGAGACCGAGTTGAAGCTGTTGGCTGTGACCCCCACCGGCGTGCCGTCCCCGGCCTGCGTCGTGACAATGGTCACGCCCGTGGCAAACATGCCGAGTGCACGGCGGAAGTCTTTCGGGTCGAAGTGTGTGGTGTTGTCGTCCATGCTGTCTCCTGTGTTGCCCGCAGTGTGCGATGTTGTTCCCGCTGCCAAATCCTCCACATGGACTAGATTGGGTGCAGGGTTTACGCGGCTTGACTTTAGTCCAAGTGGACGATGATGGTCAGTTGCGCTCGGTGGGACGATAGAGTCCGCAAGGCATCCTCCTTGTCCCACAGATTTCATGCGCCACCGGAGACCAGAAATGAACACAACGAATGAAGACTATTTGACCCCTGAAGCCCTTGAATTGATCGCCCGCGCCAAAGCCCTGGCCCCGAAGCTGGCCGAGCGTGCGTGTGCCGCGGATCGCGATGGGCGTGTCAGCGAGGAAACCATTGCTGAAATGGCGGCTGCAGGCTTGTTTCGTATCTTGCAGCCCAGGCGCTGGGGTGGCTATGAGCTGGACCCACGCGTTTTCTACACCGTGCAAATGGCCCTGGCGGAGGGCTGCATGTCCACCGCCTGGATGTACGGCGTGGTGGGCGTCCACCCCTGGCAGCTGTCGCTGTTCCCCGAGCAGGCGCAGCAGGATGTGTGGCACGAAGACAGCGGCATCCGCATCGCCTCAACCTACATGCCCACCGGCAAGGCGGAACCCGTTGAGGGTGGCTACAAATTCAGTGGACGCTGGGGTTTTTCCACGGGCATCGAGCATTGCGACTGGGTTTTTCTGGGTGGCCTGTTGCCCAAAAAAGATGGCTCTGGCGCGCTCGAGCATGCGACCTTTTTGTTGCCAAAGGCGGATGTCAAGGTCGAGGAAAACTGGGATGTGCTGGGTTTGCGTGGCACGGGCAGCCACGACATCGTGATCGGCAGCGCCTTCGTGCCCGAGCACCGCATTCACCGCACCAATGACCATAGCGATGCCGGCTGCCCGGGCCGCGCCACCAACCCCGGCTGGTTGTACCGCGTGCCGTTTACCCAGGTGTTCCAGCGTGCGGTCTCGAGTGCCTGTATTGGTGCGCTGGAAGGTGCGATTACCAGTTTCCGCGAGCGTTCAGCGTCCCACGTCGGCAAACATGGCAACAAGATGGCCGAGGATCCAAACGCCCAGATGGCAGTGACCGAGGCCATGATGGCAGCCGACCAGTTGCGTCTGGTGTTGTTTCGCAACTATGCCCGCATCGTGCACTGCGCCAAGACGGGCGAGAAAATGCCGGTCGAGGAACGTCTGATGCAGCGCGCCCAGGCCTCTGCTGTGCCCAAGATCACGGGCGAGCGCGTCAATGACTTGATGCGCGCCTGCGCCGCTTCGGGGACCTACAAAACGAATCCGATCGAGCGCATATTCCGCGACATCCACCAGGGCCGTGGCCATATCGCCAACAATACCGATGCTTATGCGCGTGCGCATGGCGGGGTGATGCTGGGCTTGCCGAATATGGATGCCTTCGTCTGAGCGATCAGAAATTGGCCGATGGACATCAATAAAACCGAGGTGGAAGCGTGCAGCAGACATACGATGTGATTGTGGTGGGGTCAGGCGCTGGCGCGCTGCTGGCGGCGGTGCGCGCGGCGGACGAGGGGCTGCGCACGCTGGTGGTCGAAAAGACCGAGCTCGTGGGCGGAACTTCTGCCATCTCGGGCGGTGGCATCTGGATCCCGGATAACTACGACATGCCCAAGGCCGGCCTGAAGGACAGCATCGACGCGGCCTACCGTTACGTCAAGGCCTGCGCCAAGGGCCTGGCCAGTGATGACCGCGTGCTGGCTTATGTCGAGACGGCGCGCGAGATGGCGCTGTACCTCAAGCAGATCGGTATCCCTTACCGCTGTGTGCCGGGCTACAGCGACTACTACCCGGACATGCCGGGGGCCATGCCCGGCGGGAGAACCATGGACCCGGTGGACTACAACGCCGCCAAGCTGGGCTTGCAGGCGCTGCCCTTGCTGCGTCCGACCAGCCCCGGACAGCTCATTCTTGGCCGTATGCACATCAATGCCTTCGAGGCGCGTTCCATGTTGGCACGCGAGTTCAAGTCGCACTTCACCCTGGCGGGCATGATGCTGCGCTACTTTCTGGATTACCCGTGGCGCAACAAGACCAGGCGCGATCGTCGATTGACCGGGGGGCAGGCCTTGCTGGGTGGTCTGCTGGCCGCGTTGCGCCAGCGCAAGATCGAGCTATGGCTCAAAAGCCCGTTGCAGTCGCTGGTGTTTGAAGACGGGCGTGTGGTCGGTATTGTGGTTGAACAAGAGGGAAGGGCGGTGACAGTGCACGCACGCCGCGGCGTATTGTTGGGTGCCGGGGGTTTTGAGCGCAATGCGGCGATGCGAGAGCAGTATCTTCCCAAACCGACCGACGCCAACTGGCCTGCCACGCCACCCCATGCCAACACCGGTGACGCGATCCGCGCCGGGGCCGAGGTGGGCGCTGCCCTGCACCTGATGGCGCACACCTGGGGCGCGCCCACGCTGGAGGTGCCGGGTGAGGAGAAGTACCGAGCCATGTTCGTCGAGCGTTCGCTGCCGGGCTGCATGGTGGTCAATGCCCGGGGTGAACGCTTTCTCAATGAGTCCGGCCCCTACCCCGAATTTCAGCAGGCCATGTTTGCCAACCATGCGGCGACGGGTGGCGCTATTCCCGCCTGGATCGTGTTTGATGCCGACTTCCGTGCCAAGCAGCCGATCGGCCCGCTGATGCCCGGCTCGGCCGTGCCCGACAGCAAGCTGCGCAAGCGCTGGTTGAACACGGTTTATTGGAAAGCCGAGACGCTGGAGGCCCTGGCGCAACAGATCGGTGTTGATGCTGCTGGACTCAAGCGCAGCGCCGCGCGCATGACCGAATTCGCCGCCACCGGCAAAGACCTGGACTTTGACCGTGGCGGTAATGCGTTTGACCGTTACTACGGCGACCCACGATTGAAGAACCCAAATCTGGGTCCGATTGCCAAGGGTCCGTTTTATGCCATGAAACTGTTTCCGGGTGACATTGGCACCAAGGGCGGTCTGTTGACCGACCGCGAAGCGCGTGTGCTCAACGACCAGGGACAAATCATCAAGGGTCTTTATTGCGTGGGCAACAATTCGGCCTCGGTCATGGGGCCTGCCTACCCGGGCGCCGGCTCAACGTTGGGACCGGCGATGGCCTTCGCTTTACGTGCCATCGCCGAGATGACCGGCAAGCCGATGGCACTGCAGCGCACCGATCTGTTGTCTGTCTGAGCATGAACGGCACCCCAAAGACGAGGGTCAGCACGGTTACGCCGATTGCGCCCGCACTGGTGGTCGCCAGTGCTGCTGATGTGCCCTGGCATGAAGAGGCCGACGTGCTGGTGGTCGGCTGGGGAGCGGCCGGTGCCAGTGCCGCCATCGAGGCGCGCAGCCAGGGCGCAGATGTGATCGTGATCGACCGCTTTGGTGGTGGTGGCGCCAGCGCGCTGTCCGGCGGCGTGGTTTATGCCGGTGGTGGCACGGTGTACCAGCAGCAGGCGGGTTATGACGACAGTCCGCAGGCCATGGCCGACTATTTGCGGCACGAGGTGAATGGTGTCGTGTCGGACGACACGGTGCAGAAATTCTGCAATGAAAGTGTGGCCAACCTGCAATGGCTGGAGGCCCAGGGGGCACGTTTTGCGGCAACCATGCCCAGGTACAAGACCTCCTACCCGCCGGAGGGCGTTTTTTTGTACTATTCCGGCAACGAGCTTGTGCCCGCTTATGGCAACCCGGCAAGTACCGCCAAGCCAGCACCGCGCGGCCACCGCGTGGTCGCCAAAGGCCAGTCGGGGGCCACACTGTTTGCAGCACTGAAAAGCGCCACGCTGCGCGCCGGTGTCCAACCAATCACGCAGGCCAGCGTGCGTCGACTGGTGCGCGAACAAGGCAGCGGCCGGGTGCTGGGCGTCGAGATCTGGCAATTGCCGGCAGGTCATGAAAAGACGCTGCGTCATGCCGAGCTGGATGGCTTGGTGGCCAAATGGCGACTCTACCAGTCCAAAAAGGCCGATGCAGCGCGGCGCGAGCAGGCTGGTATTGAGCAGGCGCTTGGCAGCCCCCGTTTTGTGCGCGCGCGCCGTGGCGTGGTGCTGTCAACCGGGGGTTATATCTACAACCCGGCCTTGATCGATCAGCACGCCCCGCATTACCGCAAAGGTTGGCCTGTGGGCGGCGCGGGTTGCGACGGTTCGGGTTTGCGCCTGGGTCAGAGTGTCGGGGCGAGTGATGCCGAGTTGAACAACGTGTCGGCCTGGCGCTTCATCACACCGCCAGCCGCCTGGCCCAAGGGCTTGGTCATCAACCAGCGCGGCGAACGGTTTTGCAACGAGCAAGTTTATGGCGCCAAACTGGGCTATGAGATGGTGGAGAACCAAGGCGGCAAAGCCTGGCTGCTGCTCGACAGCAAGCTGCGCTGGGAGGCGGTGCGCCAATGCCTCTTTGGGGGCCTGTGGGCCTTTCAATTCCTGCCCGCGCTCATGCTGATGTTCAAAGTGGCCAGAAAAGCCAGGACACTGGAGGACTTGGCGCGCCACATCGGTGTTGATGCCGCCAGGCTACGCACCCAGGTCGAGACGGCCAATGCGGCGGCACGGGGCGAGCGCGAGGACGCTTTCGGCAAGTCGGCCGACATGCGTCAGGAGCTCAAGCACGGCTCGTTCTTCGCGATCGACATTTCGATCGACCAGAAAATGTTTCCGCTGGCC
Organism: Rhodoferax sp.; assembly: GCF_030653815.1. Classification (GTDB taxonomy): domain Bacteria; phylum Pseudomonadota; class Gammaproteobacteria; order Burkholderiales; family Burkholderiaceae_C; genus Rhodoferax. The sequence continues at coordinate 34,652 of NZ_JAURYQ010000014.1, forward strand.
ACGCTCACGCTGGGCGGCCTGCAGGTCAACGAGCTTGATGGCCATGTGCGCAATGCGCAGGGCCAGGACATTGCGGGTCTGTTTGCGGCTGGCCGCACAGCCATCGGTCTGGCTTCGTCCCGCTATGTCAGTGGTTTGTCGCTGGCCGACTGTATTTTTTCTGGTCGGCGCGCCGGGCGCGCAGCGGCACGCGAATGATGGTGCCTTCGACCAGGTGTTTGAAAAAATGAATGAGGAGAAGGTAATGACAGGACGTGTAAAAGACAAGGTGGCGCTGGTGACCGGCGGCGCCAGTGGTGTGGGTCTGGAGGTTGTCAAGCTGCTCCTGGCCGAAGGTGCCAAGGTGGCGATCAGTGACATCAATATCGAGACCGGCGAGAAACTGGCCGCTGAGTTGGGCGAGCGTGCCCTGTTCGTGCGCCATGATGTGACCTGTGAGAGCGACTGGACAACTGCCATCACCGCTGTGCAGCAACGTTTTGGCGCACTCAACGTGCTGGTCAACAACGCCGGTATCCTGATCGCCGGCGACATGGAAAGCGGCCGCATCGAGGACTTCCGCCGGCTGTTTCAGGTGAACGCCGAATCCGTTTTTATGGGTTGCCAGCAGGGTATCGCGGCGATGAAAGCGCAGGGTGGCAGCATCATCAACATGGCCTCGATTTCATCCTGGTTGCCGGTGGAGAACTATGCTGGCTACAGTGCCACCAAGGCTGCAGTTTCGGCGCTGACGCGCGCCGCCGCGCTCAAATGCCGCAAACAAGGCTATTCAATCCGTGTCAATTCGATCCACCCTGACGGGATTTACACGCCGATGATGGCGGCTACTCTGCCCAGGGGCGTGACCAAGGAGATGGTGTTACACGATGCCACGCGCAACCGCGGTGGCCGTGCCTACATGCCCGAGCGCATTGCCCCGTTGGTCCTGTTTTTGGCTTCGGACGAGTCCAGTGTGATCAGTGGCAGCGAACTGCACGCCGACAACGCCATTCTGGGTATGGGGCTTTGATCATGGAAGCTGTTGCAGCTTCCCGCTACCACGCGCTTCGCGTCAGTGCGGTGATCGAAGAGACACCTGATGCAAAGTCCTTCGTCTTCGACGTGCCGACCAAGTTGGCTGACCTCTATCGCTACAAGCCGGGACAGTTCCTGACGCTTCGCCTGCCGGTAGAAGGTCGTCATGTGCCGCGTTGTTATTCGATGTCGAGCGCGCCGATGGTGGACGGTGCCTTGCGTGTGACGGTCAAGCGCGTCCAGCAGGGGCGCGGCTCGAACTGGATGTGCGACAGGCTCAAAATCGGTGACCCTGTTGAGGTAATGCCGCCAGCCGGGGTCTTCACGCCGCGCTCGTTGGACGGCGATTTTTTGTTGTTGGGGGGCGGCAGTGGCATCACGCCTGTGCTCTCCATCCTGCGCTCGGCCCTGTTTCAGGGTCAAGGCCGTATCGCGCTGCTGTATGCCAACCGCGACGAACGCTCGGTGATTTTTCGTGACGAACTGAAGGCGCTGGCGGCAGCCCATCCGTCCAGGCTGCAGGTGATCCACTGGCTCGATTCGGTGCAGGGCGTGCCCTCGGTGGCACAACTGGCCGAGTTGGCCAAGCCTTTCCGCTTGGCCCAGGCCTTCATTTGTGGCCCTGGTCCATTCATGGATGCGGCCGTCGCCGCGCTGCAAGCGGTGGAGATGGCGCCCGAGCAGATTCATGTGGAGCGTTTTGCGTCCCTGCCTGACGAGGAGGACGCGGCAGCGCTAAACGCCACGGTGGCGGCCGATGCGCCTGCGCCGTCGGTTGATGAAGCCGAAGTCGAGCTGTCACTCGATGGAACCATACACAAGATTCAATGTGGCGGCGGCCAGACCCTGCTGGACGCTGCGCTGGCAGCCGGCATCAAGGCACCGTATTCCTGTCAGGCCGGTCTGTGCGCGTCTTGCATGTGCCAGGTGGTGGAGGGCAGCGTGCACCTGCGCCATAACGAGGTGCTGGACAAAAAAGATCTGGCCAAGTCCTGGACGCTGGCCTGCCAGGCGGTGCCGACCAGCACCCATCTGCGCATCAAGTTTCCGGAGTAATCAAATGAGTTCAAACACCGTGTCGGCATCCGCGTCGACCACCTTACCGGCTACCTTGCCCGCATTGATCCGCCAGGCGGCAGCCCAGTTTCCGCAGCGTACTGCCGTTGTGGACGAGGGACTCACGATCAGCTACGCCGAGCTGCTTTCCGCCAGCGAGACCGTTGCGCGGAGTCTGATTGCCAAGGGGGTACAAGCGGGTGACCGTGTCGCCATCTGGGCACCCAATGTGCATGAGTGGATCTTGGCGGCCTGCGGCACACACGCTGCCGGTGCCGTGCTGGTGCCTCTCAATACCCGCATGAAGGGGGCTGAAGCCGCCGACATCCTGGGCCGCAGTGGTGCCAGGGTTCTTTTTTGTATTGGTGATTTTTTGGGTCAGTATTACCCCTCGCTGCTGATGGATCAACGCCCGGTCACTCTTGAGCACATTGTGGTCCTGAGAGAGGGTTTTCGCGAGTCACCCGCGCAATCCGGTGACCTGTGCTGGAACGACTTCCTGGCGACAGGCCGTGCGGTCGATCGACAACGCGTGTTGGAACGGGAGCAGGCCCTGAGTGCGGACAGCACCGCTGACCTGATGTTCACCTCAGGAACCACCGGCCGCCCCAAAGGCGTGATGGCGGCGCATGGTCCGACGATCCGGGCTTTTTATGCCTGGTCGGAGGTGGTGGGCCTGGGTGAGGGCGATCGCTACCTGATCGTCAACCCCTTCTTTCATACCTTTGGCTACAAGGCGGGCTGGGTGGCGGCCTTCATTCGTGGCGCCACGGTGTACCCCGAGCAGGTGTTTGACGCCGAAAAGGTACTCACACGCATCCAGCGTGACCGCATCAGCTTCATGCCCGGGCCGCCGACATTGTTCCTGACCATGTTGGGCCATCCGGGTCTGAAAGACTTTGATATTTCCTCGCTGCGGGCCACGGTCACCGGGGCGGCCACGGTGCCACCGGTGCTGATCGCCCGCATGCGTGATGAGCTGGGCATCGCCAGCGTCACCACCGCTTATGGTCTGACCGAATGCGGTGGCTGTGCCACGGTCTGTGACCCCGGTGACAGCGTTGAAACAGTTGCCGGCACTTGTGGTCGCGCCTTGCCTGGCACCGAGGTGTGCTGTGTCGATGAGCAAGGGGCCCGTGTGCCGGCGGGTCAGCCCGGCGAGGTGCTGCTGCGCGGTTACCACGTAATGCAGGGCTATTTTGAAGATCCCAAGGCGACCGCCGAAGCAATAGACGCTGATGGCTGGCTGCATACCGGCGACGTCGGCGTGCTTGATGAGCGCGGTTACTTGCGCATCACCGACCGCCTCAAGGATATGTTCATTGTGGGCGGTTTCAATGTTTACCCGGCGGAAGTCGAGCGCTTGCTGAGCCCGCATCCGGACATTGCCCAAGTGGCGGTGATTGGCGTGCCTGACGAGCGCATGGGCGAAGTGGGGTGTGCTTGCGTCGTGCGACGGTCAGGATCTACGCTCACAGAGAAAGAGCTTGTTGCCTGGGCGCGTGACAACATGGCCAACTACAAGGTGCCACGCCAGGTCCGGTTCCTGGAGTCGCTGCCTGTGAACGCCTCCAACAAAGTTGACAAGAAGCGACTCAGAGTGATTTGAGCAGAATCAAGCGTTATACATTTAGGCCATGAGTTGGGTGGGTACGCTGTGCCTCTGGGGCATGGCGTGGGCTTTTTTTCTACCTTCCTTTGCGCAGCAGCCACCTTCTGCGGTCGCCAGTCAGGAAAGCAAAGAAGCAGCGCGCGTCCAGGCGATGCTGGACCGTGCCGTGGTGTAGCACAGGAAGAATGGTAAACCAGCCCTTGCAGCTTTCTCCCGCGCGGGCGAGTTTCTTGATGGCGAGCTTTATGTCTACGTGATCGACAAAAATGGCCTGATGCTGGCAAGTGGCTCTCCGCCTTAACGAAGCGCCAGAGACCATTAAAGTTGAGATTAAGTGGTATGCCAAGACACATGTAAAATGTCAGTCACGGATCGCGGTCCTTGTGAATGCCAAGTAAATAAGACGCTGTGAGAGCTCTTAATATGACTGTTCTACAGACACCGCTTCCGCCAGAACCCCTTATTTCATGCGGGCAGCAAAGGAGTTTCGTTGAATGCGTACCATCCTATGGGTTACAAGCGATAAGACCTCATGAAAACACCTGTCAATACCTTCAAAAACGCCTTGCAAAAGCAGCAGGTCCAAATCGGCTTGTGGGTGAATTTGGCCGATGGCTTGTGCGCCGAACTGGTCGCCGGCATCGGCTATGACTGGCTACTGCTCGATGGCGAGCACGGCCCCAGTGACCTGCGCACCATGCTGGCGCAATTGCAGGGCGTCTCCAGTGCACAGGGCTCCCTTCCCGGCCTGGTCACGCATCCGATCGCGCGCGTGCCAGTGGGCGAAACCTCACTCATCAAGCAATTTCTCGACCTTGGCGTGCAAACCCTGCTTGTGCCCATGGTGGACACGCCCGCGCAGGCTGAGCAGTTGGTGCGGGCCATGCGCTACCCGCCTGACGGCGTCCGCGGCATGGGCAGCGCCGTGGCCCGCTCTTCGCGTTGGCAGGGCTATCCCGACTACATTCATGAGGCCAATGCCCAGGTCTGTCTGCTGGTGCAGGCTGAGACGGTGGAGGCCATGCGCAACCTCGACGCCATCGCCGCCACACCGGGCGTGGACGGCGTGTTCATCGGTCCGGCCGACCTGTCGGCGTCGATGGGTTATCTCGGGAACCCGGGTCACCCCGAGGTGCAGGCCGCCATTGCGGATGGCATCGCACGCATTCTCAAAGCCGGCAAGGCCCCTGGCATTATCGCCACCTCGGAGGAGCAGGCGCGCAAATGGCTGGCGGCTGGCGCGTTGTTCGTGGCTGTGGGTGTGGACACCATGCTGTTGTCAGATGCAGCACGCAGCCTGCTGGCCAAGTTCAAGTCGTCCGCCCCCAAGTCGTCCGCTGGCGCATACTGAACGCACCGCTTCCGCCTGGTTCAAACCACCCGCCAAGCCAGTGACTCGCCGCCCCCCAGCGGCTTGAGTTCGGCTTCACCAAAGGCAAAACTTTCCGGTACCGTCCAGGCTTCGCGCTTGAGCGTGAGCGTGCCGGTGTTGCGCGGCAGGCCGTAAAAGTCGGCGCCGTAGAAACTGGCAAAGGCTTCCAGTTGCCCAAGTGCACCCATGGCGTCAAATGCCTGGGCATAAAGTTCCATGGCCGCATGCGCGGTGTAGCAGCCGGCGCAGCCGCTGGCGTGTTCCTTCAGGTGCACCGCGTGCGGCGCGCTGTCGGTACCCAGGAAAAACTTCGGGCTGCCGCTGCCCGCCGCGCTGAGCAAGGCCTGGCGATGGCTTTCACGCTTGAGCACCGGCAGGCAGTAGTAGTGTGGGCGGATGCCGCCGGTGAAGATGGCGTTGCGGTTGTACAGCAGGTGGTGCGCAGTGACCGTGGCCGCGACAAACTGGTCAGCTTCAGCCACGTACTGCGCGGCTTCGCGCGTGGTGATGTGTTCGAAGACAATTTTCAGCTCGGGAAAATCGCGGCGCAACGGGATCAATTGGGTGTCGATGAACACCGCCTCGCGGTCGAACAGGTCGATGTCGGGCGAGGTCACTTCACCGTGCACCAGCAACGGCATGCCGGCGCGCTGCATGGCTTCGAGCGTGGCGTAGGTTTTGCGCAGATCGGTCACGCCGGCGTCGCTGTTGGTGGTGGCGCCAGCCGGGTAGAGCTTGGCGGCCACGATGCCGGCCTCGCGGGCGCGGGCGATTTCGTCGGGCGGCAGGATGTCGGTGAGGTAAAGCGTCATCAGCGGCTCGAACGCCAGTCCGGCCGGTACGGCGGCCTGGATGCGCGCCTTGTAGGCCAAGGCTTGGGCGGTGGTGGTCACCGGTGGGCGCAAATTGGGCATGATGACGGCGCGACCAAACTGGGCTGCGCTGTGCGGCACCACGGTGCCAAGTGCAGCACCGTCGCGCACATGCAGGTGCCAGTCATCGGGGCGGGTCAGTGTCAGGGTGTCGGTCATGGTGCGGGTTGTCATGAAGTAACTTAAAGGGCGCCATGGTGGGCGATCAGGTAGTCCCACAGGGCTTGTGCGTTGTGTTTGTGAACCTCAGGGTCGGGGCGACCGCCCGCATGGGCGGGCTTGTGCGCATCGCGATGCGTTGGACGTTCGCGGTAGGCGCGTACTTCCATGGTGATGCTGAGGTCCTTGAGTTCGGGCGGGGCGGCGCTCACCAACTTGTTCGCGCGCAGGTCCTTGCGCACCGCGCTCAAGGGCAGGAACGCCACGCCGTGACCTTCCAGCGCCATCGCCTTCAAACCTTCGGCCATGTCGGTCTCGTAGACCCGGTCGAAGTGGATCGGGGCGCTGCTGTGTTTCAGGATCAGCTCCACCATCTGGCCCAGGTAGGCGCCTTGCGCGTAGCCCAGGTAGGGCAGCGGGCGGCCGGCCTTGCCGGGCAGCTCGAACAGGGGCTTGCCGTGCGCGTCCGGTTTGGCATAGGGGGCGACCGTTTCCTCACCCAGGCTCACCATCTCGTAGCGGTCTGCGTCAAGCTGGTTGGGCTGGGACGGGTGGTGGTAGGCAATCAGCAGGTCGCAGCTGCCCTCCACCAGGCGCATCACCGCATCATGCACATTGAGCGCAATCAGCCGGCTTTTGATGGGGCCGAAGCTTTCACGCAGGGTGGACATCCAGGCCGGAAAAAAAGTGAACGCCAGCGTGTGCGGCACGGCAAACTCGATCACGTCCTGCGCCGCGGTGGCGTGGCCGCGCAACATGGCGCGCGTGGTCTGCAGCGCCTGCAGCACCTCCAGCGCCTGGTCATGCAGCGTTTCACCCGCCGGTGTCAGGCGCGTGGGGTAGCTGCTGCGGTCCACCAGATCGGAGCCGGCCCAGGCTTCCAGTGACTGGATGCGCCGGGAAAACGCCGGTTGCGTGACATGGCGCAATTGCGCCGAGCGGCTGAAACTGCGGGTTTCAGCCAAGCTCACAAAATCTTCAAGCCATTTGGTTTCCATGAGGCGGGATTGTCTACCAGAGCAGATGGATTACGATGCCCACAACTCAATTTCCGGTTAATTGGAGGTAGGCATGCCGGGTGGACGGCGCCACGGCGTCCAGCACCTGGGCATAAGCGGTTTGGTGGCGTGCCAGCAAGCGCGCCGAGGCCACCATTTTGGAGCGACAAAACCAGTGGCAACTGTGTTGCATCAGCATCAGCTCGGCCGACAGGGTGAATGCCCTGCGCTTGGCGGGCTGGGTCGGGTCGTTTTGCACGGCTTGGCTGATGCCATGGGCATGCAGGCTGAGTAATTTGCGCAGGTCCAGCGTGCTGGCGGGGAAGTACTGCGACACAAAAGGCAGGGCCAGCGGCAGTCGGCTGAGCCGGGCCTGCGGCTCGGGGACCTTGGCAAATTCGAGCACAAAACGGCTGAACTGCTCGCTCAGCGTTTGTTCTGCGGTTTCCAGATGGCGCCATACCTGGGTTTGGCGTTGTTCGTCGGTCTCACTCAGCGCGCGCTGGTAGCCGCCCAGCACATCCTGCATCAGCTTCTCAATCTGGAATTGCCCCAGGTAACCGCCCAGCAGGGCAATGCGCTGCGCTTGCTCTCGCGTTTTAAGAACATGCATGCCAATGGCCAGCAGGATGAAGAGAACAAAAGTATCCATGGGGAAAGTGCGGGGAGATAAAAAGCCACTTGAGTGTAGTGGGCCGGGCTGACGTTCAGGCTGCTTGGGCTGCGATTCAAAGAGTTGTGGCGGAGAGGTCGGGCCGAAGGATGCATGACGGTGTTTGCCCAATCACCCGACTGATTTCATGAGCTGGTGAGTCGATCAGAATGGGACTTCTTGCAGGCTAGTCCGTCAAAACCGCATGCGCATGGCCCGGTCGCCGCACCGGGTTTGGCGTCAAGCCTGTTGTCGGAAAAGTTGGCGGATCAGACCATTTGTGCAGCGATGTGCTCTGACCCCAACTGATTGCGTGTCAGTTTGAATCACCCCCCGGCTGCTTGACGCCTGCCTGTGGGCGGGTAGATCGGGTCGGTGTAACCCGGTGTGGATGGATGGCCGGGGTGGACCAGGTTGTCCACCAGGGTTTCGTCTTCCGCGGTGAACACGTAGTCGAGCGCGGGCAGGTAGTCCTGCCACTGCCTGAGCGTGCGCGGCCCGGCGATGACCGAACTGATCACCGGGTTGGCCAGCACCCAGGCCGTGGCGAATTGGGCCAGGCTGATGCCCCGGTTTTCGGCGTGCACCTTGAGCTGTTGCGCGATCAGCAGGGATTCCTCGCGAAACTCGGTCTGGGCCAGGCGCTGGTCACCGCGGCCGGCGCGGCTGTCGGGGGCGGGCGTTTGACCCGGCAGGTATTTGCCGGTGAGCACGCCGCGCGCCACCGGGCTGTAGGGCGTGACGCCAATGCCGTAATGGGCGCAGGCCGGCAGCACCTCGACTTCGGGCATGCGGTTGAGCAGGTTGTAATAGGGCTGGCACACCACCGGCCCCGGCATGCCGAGTTGTGCGGCGAGGTGCACCATTTCGGCCATGCGCCAGCCCCGAAAATTGGACACGCCCCAGGCGCGAATCTGGCCCGCGCGCAGCATGGCGTCGAGGGCGCGCAAGGGCTCCTCCAGGTTCATGCCGTCAAAGTCACGGTGCAGGTACAGGATGTCGACGTAGTCGGTTTGCAGGCGCGCCAGCGAGGCTGCGATTTCGCGCAGCATCCAGCTGCGCGAGTAATGCCCCTCGTTGACCCGGTCCGACATGGCGTTGCCCATTTTGGTGACCAGCACCCAGTCATGGCGCTGTCCCTTGAGCAACTGGCCCACCATGGTTTCCGAACCACCTTTGCTGTAATTGTCGGCGGTGTCGATGTAGTTCACGCCGTGACTGCGGGCGTCTGCCACGATGGACGCGGCTTCTGCCAGCGCAGTCTGGTCGCCAAACATCATGGTGCCCAGGCACAGCGCCGAGACTCTCAAATTGCTTTTACCAAGGTGACGGTAGTGCATGGTGGGGCTTTCGTTGAAGTGGATGTCAATGACAAAAATGCGTTGCGGCATGCGGATCCTCATTGTTGCTTGAGTTTTGCTGGCGCAGAATACGTTCGGGTTGATTTTTGTTCTTTGAAAGGCAAACCATGACATCCAAATCGATGAAATCCCTCACGTTGGCGGCGCTGCTGGCGAGCGCGGGCCTGGTCTTTGCGGCGCCACCCGAAGGGGCAGGGCAGGCCGGGGCGGGCAAGTCACGACCTGCTGCGCAAGCGAAACCAGAAGTCCCGATCGGCGCCTACTTTCAAGACAGGCAACGCCAGGCGGTGTTGCAGTACTACGGCAGCCAGCAGGCCAAAGGGCGCTGTCCCCCCGGGCTGGCCAAGAAAAACAACGGCTGCATGCCGCCCGGTCAGGCCAAGAAATGGTCCGTAGGGCAACCGCTGCCTGGAACGCTCACCTACTATCCCGTGCCCCGGGGCGTGGTTACCCAAATCGGACTGCCGCCTGCGGGGTACAAATATGTGCGCGTGGCCAATGACCTGCTGCTGGTGGCGATCGGCACCATGATGGTGGTGGACGCCATCGAGGACCTGATGCGGCCCTGACGACACCCGGGGAACAACTGCTTACAAAGCTGTTTCCAGGCGCAGCCCAGCGGGCATAGACTGGGCTTTTCCTCAAATCCACGGAGTAGCTTATGAAATTCACTCAAAAATCCCTGGCCGTTTGCCTCATCTCAGCCGCCTTGCTTGGCAGTTATGGTGTCTCGGCGCAAACCTCGCCCAGCCGAAGCTTCACCACCGATCTGGCCAAAGCCAGTCTGGCCAAGGGCGGCGACAGTGTGAAGACCGAGGCGGACATTCAGAAGATGCGCGATGACGGCATGGGCTGGGGCCAGATCGCCAACGCCCTGGGCCTGAACCTTGGTGCCGTGGTCAGTGCCGCCAACCGTGCCGAGCCGGCGACGCAAAACGCAGCCAACAAGGCTGCAGCAACCGGTCAGTACGGCCAAAGTGCCAACGCAATCAGTCGCAGCGGCACCAGTGCCGGCAGCTCTGGTGGCAAGGGCGGTGGCAACGGTGGCGGTAACGGCGGTGGCAATGGCGGCGGTGGCGGACGCGGCAAGTAAGCGCGCCTTGCCATCGCGCACGCTGCAGTAGGCTACTCCGCGCTTTGCTGCAGCGCCCACATTTGCGCGTAGCGTCCGCCTGAAGCCAGCAACTCCGCGTGGGTGCCGCGCTCCAGGATGCGACCGGCCTCCATCACCAGGATTTCGTGCGCATCCACCACGGTGGACAGGCGGTGCGCGATCACCAGCGTGGTTTTGTTTTTCGCCACGCTTTGCAGCTCGGCCTGGATGGCGCGCTCATTGGCCGAGTCCAGCGCCGAAGTGGCCTCGTCAAAGATCAAAATCGGCGGGTTTTTGAGCAGCGTGCGGGCAATCGCCACGCGCTGCTTTTCGCCGCCCGACAATTTCAGGCCGCGCTCACCCACCATGGTGTCATAGCCTTTGGGGGTGGCGGCAATGAAGCGGTGGATGTGTGCTGACTGGGCCGCCTCGATCACCTGCTCGCGGGTGGCGCCGGGTTGGCCGTAGGCGATGTTGTATTCGACCGTGTCGTTGAACAGCACGGTGTCTTGCGGCACGATGCCAATGGCCTGGCGCACGCTGGCCTGCGTCACCTGTTTGATGTCCTGCCCGGCGATCAGGATCTGTCCGCCTTGCACGTCGTAGAAGCGAAACAGCAGCCGCGCCAGCGTCGACTTGCCCGAGCCCGAGGGTCCGACCACCGCTACGGTTTTGCCCGCCGGGATGTCAAAACTGATGTCGTGCAGGATCGGCCGCGCCGGGTCGTAGGCAAAGTTGACATGCTGAAAGCGCACGCTGGCGCTGTCGGGTGCCAGCGTCAGGGCGGGCGCGCCGGGCACATCGGCAATCTCGCGCTCGCGCTCCATCAGGGTGAACATCTTTTCCAGGTCGGTCAGGCCCTGCTTGATCTCGCGGTACAGCACGCCCAGAAAACCCAGCGGAATGTAGAGCTGGATCATGAAGGCGTTGACCATCACCAGGTCGCCCAGCGTCATGCGGCCGTCGACCACGCCCTGGGTGGCGCGCCACAGCATGGCCACCAGGCCGGCGGCAATGATGAGCTGCTGGCCGGTGTTGAGCAGGCTTAACGTGGTCTGGCTCTTCAGCGCCGCCTTGCGGTAGCGCTCCAGGTTGTCGTCATAGCGGCGCGCCTCGAACTCCTCGTTGTTGAAGTATTTCACCGTCTCGTAGTTCAGCAGCGAGTCGATCGCCCGACTGTGCGCGGTCGAATCAAGGTCATTCATGACCTTGCGAAACTGGGTGCGCCACTCGGTCACCACGATGGTGAAGGTGATGTAGAGCACGAGTGCCGCGATGGTGATCCAGGCAAACCACATGTCGAACTTGACCGCCAGAATGCTCAGCACCAGTGCCACCTCGATCAGCGTCGGGAAGATGCTGTAGAGCGAGTAGCTGATGAGCGAGTGCACGGCGCGGGTGCCGCGCTCGATGTCGCGCGTCATGCCGCCGGTCTGGCGTTCCAGGTGAAAACGCAGGCTCATGGCGTGCAAATGCCGGAACACCTGCAGGCTGATGGAGCGCGAGGCGCCTTCGGTGGCCTTGGCAAAAATCAGCTCGCGCAGCTCGGCAAACAGCGTGGTCGACAGGCGCAGCAGTCCGTAGGCCACCAGCAGGCCCAGCGGCACCACCAGCAGGGCTTCGACACCGATGGGGCCCTTGGGGTTCATGGTGTCGACCAGTTCCTTGAGCAGCAGCGGCACACTCACGTTGGCCAGCTTGGCGCCCACCATGAAGGCCAGTGCCGCGATCACGCGCCATTTGTATTCCCACAGGTAGGGAAACAGGCGCTGCAGGGTGGCCCAGTCCGAGCGGGTGGGGGTTGCAGTCTGGGAGTCAGAGGGGCTTTGGGATGGGGTTCCGCTTTGGTAGGCGGATGAATGGCGGCTCATGGGGGACAATCTCAATTAAATTTCATACCCCAGGATTGTGCCCATGTCTGCAAACACCGACTCCAACCCCGTGCAACTGCCCAAGGACGAAAAATTGGTGCTCAAGGTCATTCCCATGCCGGGTGACCTCAATGCCAACGGTGATATTTTTGGTGGCTGGGTGATGGCGCAGGTGGATTTGGCCGGCGCCGTGATGGCTGCGCCTTATGCCAGCGGCCGCATGGCCACGGTGGCGGTGAACGAATTCATCTTCAAGCAACCGGTGCGCCTGGGCGATGTCTTGTCGTTCTTTGGCAAGCTGGTGCGCATTGGCCGCACCTCGATCACGGTCAAGATCGAGGTCTATGCCGAGCACATCGCAGCGCAGGGCAAGTACACCAAGGTCACGGAAGCCTCGCTGACCTATGTGGCCATCGACGACCAGGGCCGGCCGCGCGAGGTACCCCGGCCGGTGGGCTGACCAGGAACCTGGGCGGCAGAGCGTTCTGCTGCGTGTCCCCCGCCTAGCTCCTAGGACACAATGTAAGCGGCCGAGCCGGTGGACAGCAGCTTGCCGTCAGCCCCGAGGAATTCCATCCGGGTGGAGGCCACGCGCGAGCCCAGGCGCATCACCTCGGCGCGCAACTCGAACCACTCGCCAATGCCCGGGCGCAGGTAGTCAATGCGCAAATCGATGGTGCCGAGTTTGGCAAAGCGCTGCAGGCGCTGTTGCGGTGTCTCGTTCATGTGGCGCGCGCCAATGGCCGCCATCACGGCCAGGCCGCCCATGGCGTCCAGACTGGCGCTGATGACGCCACCGTGAATGCGGTTGTAGGCAAAGTGGCCGACCAACTCGTTGCGCATGTCGATGCGCGCCCTGACCCGGGTCGGTGCCACCGACGTGATTTTGAGGCCCAGCATGCGGTTGAAGACGATCATTTCTTCAAAGATGCTCTTGACGCCAGCGATGAACTCGTCTTCAAACTCGACGTCGGCAGGGGGTGTGATGGTGTGGGGCATGCGTTGATTGTCTCTGTTACCTTTTCAGCAGCGACGGCGCAGCCGCTGGCAGCCGAAAGTTGCTGCGGATCAGGGCCATGGCCTGCGGGCCGTCCCACTCGCGCGCGCCGACCACCTTGGCCAGCACCCGGCCCTTGGCATCGACCAGCAGCGTGAGCGGCAGGCGATTGGCACCCAGCATGTTTTCCAGTTCCAGCTGGCGGTCGATGTAATGGTTCAGGGTGGCATGGCTCTTGGTCAGAAAAGCCTTGGCGTTTTGCGGGTAGTCGTCGGTCGATATGCCGATCACGGTGAAGTGCTGGCCCAGCTCACTCCAGGCCAGTCGCTCCAGCGAACCCATCTCGGCAATGCAGGGCGGGCACCAGCTGGCCCAGACGTTGATGATCAGGGGCTTGCCGCGAAAGCTTGAGAGTTTTTGGTCCGGACCGTTCAGTCCGCGCAGGGTGGCTTCGCGCAGCACGCTGCCCACGGGTACTTCGCCGGGCGTTTGGGCGTGCACGGCGGCACCCAGGGTCAGCCCAAGCGCCAGGGCGACGGTGGCAAAGACGGTGCGCATTCTTTTAGAAAGCGCTGAAATCCGGCTTGCGTTTTTCCATGAACGCGGCAAAAGCTTCCTGCGCGGCGGGCTGGGCCAGCATCTGGCCAAACAGCGTGCCTTCTTCGGCCATGCGTTGCGCCACCAGATCGGCTTGTCCCTGCTTCATCAGGCGCTTGCTGGCGAGCACCGAACTCATGGGCTTGGCGGCCAGTTTTTGGGCCTGGCGCTGGGCCAGGGCATTGACCTCGCTTGGGGGCACGATGCGGCTGATCAGTCCCATCTCAAGAGCCGCTTCGGCCATGAAGGGATCGCCCAGCAGCAGCGCCTCGGCGGCGCGGCCGTAGCCCATGCGCTGCGGCGCCAACAGGCTGCTGGCCGCCTCGGGGCAGACACCGAGGTTCACAAACGGCATGGAAAAAGCAGCGTTGTCGCCGGCATAAACCAGGTCGCAATGGAACAGCAGGGTGGTGCCGATGCCCACCGCCGGGCCGCACACCGCCGCCACGATGGGCTTGGTGAAGCTGCTGATGGCGCGCATGAAGCGAAACACCGGCGCGTCCAGCGTGGTGGGCGGCGTTTGCAGAAAGTCGGCAATGTCATTGCCGGCGCTGAAAATGGTCTCATGGCCCTGAATCACCAGCACCCGCACGGCCGGGTCGGCCTGTGCCTGGTCCAGCGCATCGGCCATGCCGGCGTACATGGCGGTGGTGAACGAGTTTTTCTTCGCCACCCGGTGGATCGTCAGGGTGGTGACACCGCCGGCGGTGTCGAGCAAGAGGTCAGAGGTCGGATTTTTCATGGGCCGTAGGTTATCAGACTCAAGTTCCCGGCTCAGACACGCTCAAAAATGCCGGCGGCGCCCTGGCCCATGCCGATGCACATGGTGACCATGCCGTATTTGCCGCCGGTGCGCTGCAAGCCATGCACCACGGTGGCAGCGCGAATGGCGCCGGTGGCGCCCAGCGGGTGGCCCAGTGCAATGGCGCCGCCCATCGGATTCACTTTGGCCTGATCCAGCCCCAACGTGTTGATGACGGCCAGTGACTGTGCGGCAAAGGCCTCGTTGAGCTCGATCCAGTCGATCTGGTCCAGCGTCAGGCCACCGTTGCGCAGCGCCGCGGGAATGGCCTCGATCGGACCAATACCCATGAACTGTGGCGGCACACCCTTGGCGGCAAAACTGACAAAACGCGCCAGCGGCTTGAGGCCGAACTGCTTGACCGCTTTTTCACTGGCCAGAATCAGCGCGCCGGCGCCGTCCGAGGTTTGTGAGCTGTTGCCCGCCGTGACCGTACCGCGCGCGGCAAACGGGTTTTTCAGCTTGGCCAGACCTTCGAGTGAGGTGTCGGCGCGGGCGCCTTCGTCCAGTGTCACCACGCGCTTTTTCTCAATCACTTCGCCGGTGGCCAGATTCGGCGAGCGGTCGGTGACTTCGATCGGGGTGGTCTCGGCGGTGAAATAACCCGCGGCCTGGGCCGCCAGCGCGCGCTGATGCGACTGCAAGGCAAAGGCGTCCTGCGCCTCGCGACTGACCTTCCACTGGGTGGCCACTTTTTCAGCGGTCAGGCCCATGCCGTAGGCAATGCCGATGTCTTCGTCGCGCTCGAACATCAGCGGCGAGAACGACGGCGCGTTGCCAGTCATCGGCACCATGCTCATGCTCTCCACGCCGGCAGCGATCATCACGTCGGCCTCGCCCACCCGAATCCGGTCAGCGGCCATCTGGATCGCCGTGACACCCGAGGCGCAAAACCGGTTGATGGTGACGCCACCCACGCTCACCGGCAAGCCGGCCAGCACCGCACCAATCCGGGCAATGTTCAGGCCCTGCGGTCCTTCGGGAATGGCGCAGCCACAGATGATGTCTTCAATGGCGCTGGGGTCGAGCCCCGGAGCCTGCGCCAGCGCCGACTGCAGCACCTTGACCAGCAGGTCATCCGGGCGGGTGTTGCGGAAGTAGCCGCGGTGCGATTTGCCAATGGGGCTGCGCGTGGCCGCGACGATGTAGGCTTCTTGAACTTGTTTCATGGTGGTCTCTTGATCAGTTGGGGACAGAGCAAATTTGCTTCGCAAATCTTGGTCTGTCCCGCAAGGTTATTAGTTTCGAACCGGCTTGCCGCTTTGCATCATGCCCATGATGCGCTCCTGCGTTTTGGGGTTGCCCAGCAGGGTGCCAAAGGCCTGGCGTTCCAGGGTCATCAGGTAGTCTTCGTCGACCAGGCTGCCGGCATCCACGTCGCCGCCGCACACCACCCAGGCGATCTGGCAACCGATGAAGTAGTCGTAGGCGCTGATGAAACCGCCGTCGCGCATGTTGACCAGGCTGCCCTTGATGGTGGCCAGGCCGCTGCGCCCTGCCACCGGGAACTGGCGCTTGAGCGGGGCCCGGTAACCTGAATCGAACATGGCGCGGGCCTCGTTGAGGGCGACAAACAGCAACTCGTCCTTGTGCGGCACGATCACGTCGCTGTCCAGCAGATAACCGAGTTTGCGTGACTCGTGGGCGCTGGTGCCGACTTTGGCCATGGCAGCGGCCGTGAAGCCCTCGGTCAAAAACGGCAACAGGTCTTTGCCAGTGGACAGCGCGGCATTTTCGGCTGCGCGCCGGGCAACGTAGGCCAGACCGCCGCCGCCGGGTACCAGGCCTACACCCACTTCGACCAGACCGATGTAGCTCTCCATGGCCACCACTCGCCGGGCCGTGTAGCAGGCCAGTTCACAGCCGCCGCCCAGCGCCAGGCCGCGCACCGCCGAGACCACCGGCACATTGGCATAGCGCAGCTTCAGCATGGCTTGCTGCATCTCCAGTTCGGCCTCCGCGATGGCTTTGACACCGCCCATCATGAAGGCCGGCAGCATGGCCTGCAGGTCGGCCCCGGCCGAGAATACCTCCTCGTTGGACCAGATCACCAGGCCTTTGTACTGCGCTTCGGCCAGCGCCACACCGTGTAGCAGGCCGGCGATCACGGCCGGGCCGATGGCGTGCATCTTGGTCTTGATGCTGGCAATGACGACTTCGTCGTCCAGCGTCCACAGGCGGATGGCGTCGTCCTCGAACAAGGTGGTGCCGGCCTTGGCGGCGGAGGGCGCTTGGGCGCCCAGCACGCTCTCGGGGAAGTGCTGGCGCGCATAGACCGGCAGACTTCGCACCGGCACAAATTGGCCTGCTGAAGGGTTCCATGAGCCCTGCGGCGTGTGCACGCCGCCCGCGTCGGCCACCGGGCCGCTAAAGACCCAATCCGGCAGTGGCGCATTGCACAGCGCCCGGCCGGCGTCGATGTCCTCTTTCACCATGTTGGCCACGGTGAGCCAACCGGCTTCCTGCCAGAGCTCGAACGGGCCCTGCTTCATGCCGAAGCCCCAGCGCATGCACAAGTCGACATCGCGCGCGTTGTCGGCGACATCGGCCAGATGCACGGCGGCATAGTGGAAGGCGTTGCGCAAAATTGCCCACAGGAATTGCCCTTGCGCGCCCTCGGCATTGCGCAGCAGTTGCAGGCGTTCATCGGCGGGTTTTTTCAACATGCGGCTGTAGACCTCGTCGGCTTTTTCTCCGCCCGGCACGTAGGTCTTGGACGCCAGGTCAAAACGCAAAATATCGCGGCCCACTTTCTTGAAAAAACCAGCCTTGGTTTTTTGCCCCAGGTGACCCATCTCGAGCAGCGTTTTCAGCACCTCGGGTGTGGCAAAGCTGGCGTAGAACGGATCAAACTTTTCCGCCCCTGCTGCTGCGTCGCCACTCAAGGTGTCTTGCAGCGTCTTGATGACGTGGGCCATGGTGTCCAGACCCACCACGTCGGCGGTGCGGAAGGTGCCCGAGCTGGCACGCCCCAGCTTTTTGCCGGTCAGGTCATCGACCACGTCATAACTCAGGCCGTAGTTCTGCACCTCTTTCATGGTGGCCAGCATGCCGGCCACACCGACGCGGTTGGCAATGAAGTTGGGTGTGTCCTTGGCGCGCACCACGCCCTTGCCCAAAGCGCTGGTGACAAAGGCCTCCAGGTCGTCAAGGATGTGGGCTTGGGTCGTGGGCGTGTTGATCAGCTCCACCAGCAGCATGTAGCGCGGCGGGTTGAAGAAATGGATGCCGCAAAAGCGCGGCTTGATTTCCTCGGGCAGCACCTCGCTCAATTTCGTGATGGACAGGCCCGAGGTGTTCGACGCGACGATGGCGTGCGGCGCCACAAAAGGCGCAATTTTTTTGTACAGGTCGAGTTTCCAGTCCATGCGCTCGGCGATGGCTTCGATCACCAGGTCGCAACCCTTCAGCAGTTCCAGGTGCTCTTCGTAGTTGGCCTGCTGGATCAGCGCGGCGTCGTCGGCCACCCCGAGTGGCGACGGCTTGAGCTTTTTGAGGCCGTCCACAGCGCGGGTCACGATGCCGTTCTTGGCGCCTTCCTTGGCCGGCAAGTCGAACAGGATCACGGGCACCTTGCAATTGACGAGGTGCGCGGCAATTTGTGCGCCCATGACACCGGCACCGAGCACGGCGACTTTTCTGACATTGAAACGAGACATGTTTTTTCCTGACTATTTCATTTGATCAACATCGTCACTGCGTTTGCAATGACGGGTAAGCTTATTGAACCCGTACCCAGGTCTGGGTGCGGCCAAAGAACGCGATCGAGCCGCGCACTTCGAGCTTTTTGCCACCCTCGATCGGGGTCATGCGCAAGGTGTATTCCTTGCCGTTTTCAGGGTCCAGAATCTTGCCGCCTTCCCAGACTTCCTTGCCATCTGCCTGCTTGGCGCCGCGGATGATTTCCAGGCCCAGCATGGGTTTGTCCTTGCGGTCGTCACTGCACTCCTTGCACACGCCTTTCTGGTCGGCTTCCTTGCGCAGCAATTTTTCAATGTGACCGTTCAAGGCGCCACCCTTGTCGGCGATCACGATCAGGCTTTTGAGCTCACCGGTTTTTTCATCCATGCTGTGCCAACTGCCCACGGGCGTCATTTGCGCCTGGGCGCTGGCGAGCGTGAGCAAGGTGGCCGCTGCGATCAGCAGGGATTTGAGGCTTTGGGGTGTTGTCATGTCAGTCTCCGGTTTATAAGAAGCAGGTCAGGGTAGGCGCTGGTTCAGGCCAGCGCCGCGTCGGTGTCCATCAGCACTTTACTGCCGGTGCGGGCGGTGCGCATCAGGGTGGCGGTCTCGGGGAACAGTTTGGCAAAGTAAAAGCGCGCGGTTTGCAGCTTGGCGACATAGAACGGGTCGGTGTTGCCGGCAGCAATCTGGCGCAAGGCCGCCTGCGCCATGCGCGCCCAGAAGTAGCCAAACACCAGGTGACCGGCGACGCGCAGGTAGTCCACGGCGGCCGCGCCCACTTCGTCGGGATTCTGGAAGCCCTTGAAGCCGATCTCGGTGGTGAACTTGGTCATTTGGTCGCCCAGAATGGCGATCGGGGTAATGAACTCGGCCATCTTTTCGTTGACGCCTTCCTCGGCCACCAGTTCACCAATCAGCTTGCCGAACTTCTTGAGGGTGGCGCCGTTATTCCCCAGAATCTTGCGGCCCAGCAGGTCCAGGCTCTGGATGGTGTTGGTGCCCTCGTAAATCATGTTGATGCGGGCGTCGCGCACAAACTGCTCCATGCCCCATTCCTTGATGTAGCCGTGGCCGCCAAACACCTGCAGGCAGCCCGAGGTGGTGGTCCAGCCGTTGTCGGTGATGAAGGCCTTGACAATGGGCGTCAGCATGGCCAGCAGCTCACCGGAGTCCTTGCGTACCGACTCATCGGGGTGGTGGTGTTCTTTTTCGAGCAGCATGGAGCTAAAGCACATCAGGGCGCGTCCACCTTCGGCGTAGGCCTTGGCGGTGAGCAGCATCTTGCGCACATCGGGGTGCACGATGATCGGGTCGGCGGCCTTGTCTGGCGCCTTGGGACCGGACAGGGAGCGCATCTGCAGGCGGTCCTTGGCATAGGCCAGCGCGTTCTGGAACGCCACTTCGGTCAGGCCCAGCGACTGGTTGCCGACACCCAGGCGCGCCGCGTTCATCATCACAAACATGCCCTGCATGCCCTTGTTGGGTTGACCCACCAGCGTGCCGATGGCGCCGTCAAGGACGATCTGCGCGGTGGAATTGGACTTGATGCCCATCTTGTGCTCCAGGCCGCCGCAGTAAATGTCATTGCGCGCGCCCAGCGTGCCATCGGCATGGACCAGGAATTTGGGCACGATGAACAGGCTCACGCCCTTGATGCCGGGGGGCGCATCGGGCAGGCGCGCCAACACCAGGTGGATGATGTTGTCGGTCAGGTCGTGTTCACCGGCACTGATGAAGATCTTGTTGCCGGTGAGCTTGTAGCTGCCGTCGCCTTGCGGTTCGGCCTTGGTGCGCATCAGCCCCAGGTCGGTGCCGCAATGGGGTTCGGTCAGGCACATGGTGCCGGTCCACTCGCCACTGGTCATCTTGTGCAGGTAGGTGGCCTTTTGCTCTGCGGTGCCGTGGGTGGCCAGCGCGGCATAGGCGCCGTGGGTCAGACCCGGGTACATGGCCCAAGCCTGGTTGGCCGAATTCATCATCTCGTAAAAGCACTGGTTGACGATCAAGGGCAAGCCCTGGCCGCCAAACTCCGGCTCGCAGGCGAGCGCTGCCCAGCCGCCTGCCACGTATTGCGCGTAAGCCTCTTTGTATCCTGTTGGGGTGGTGACGGCGTGGCTGGCAACATCGTACTTGCAGCCTTCGGTGTCGCCACTGATGTTGAGTGGCAGCAGCACCTCAGCGGCAAACTTGCCGCCCTCTTCGAGCACCGCGTTGATGGTGTCGGCATCCATGTCGGCATGCACCGGCATGGCCTGCAGGTCGGCGCTGACCTTGAGGACTTCGTGCATGACAAACTGCATGTCGCGCAGCGGTGGGGTATAGACGGCCATGGTGGGTTCTCCTAAAGCAATGATGAATTCAGATGGATGGGATGGGGCTGTGTTTGACGGTCTTGCCGTAACGCAGCAGGATGTTCTCGAAGCCGGTGTGGGCGCGCTCAATGGCACCCGGATGTTTCAGGAAGCGCGCCTCGTAATGCAGCGACAGGATCAGGCCATGGATTTCGAACACCACTTGGGCCTCGTCGGCATCGGGCACCAGGTGACCCTCTTGCTTGGCCAGCGCCACGGCGCGGTGCAAGGCCGCCAGCCAGGTTTGCACCGAACTCGCCAGGGCGTCGCGCACCGGGCCGGGACGGTCGTCAAACTCGACCGCACCGCTGATGAAAACACAACCCGACTGAATCTCGACGGCAACCCGTTTCATCCAGTTGGCAAACAGCGCGCGCACCCGTGGCAAGCCGCGCGGCAAGTTCATGGCCGGGAAAAACACTTCATGGGAAAAGCGCTGGTAATACTCGCGGATGACCGAGATCTGCAGCTCCTCGCGCGAGCCGAAGTGCGCAAACACGCCGGATTTGCTCATGCGCGTCACCTCGGCCAGGGCGCCAATGCTCAGGCCCTCCAAGCCGATCTGTTCCGCCAGGCCGAGCGCGGCATCAATGATGACCTGCTTGGTTTGCTGACCTTTTTGCAACGCCCGCGCACTGTTGGTGCGCAAGCCGGAGCGCTCAGGGGTGGCGGTGGGAGTCAAAGGGTTCATGGCGGTGCTGTATAAATAGTACGATCGTGCTATTTTGCAGCAGTTCACTGTCCGGTGCTGCCCGAATCGGTACTTTAGATGGTCTTATCTAGGGGTTTTTCGGGTAAACCCCTAGGAGCCAGGGCGGCAGAACGCTCTGCCGCCCTGGCTCCTGGTCAGATTCCTGGGCCGGAGCCGCTGTTACACCACCAGCGGTTCTTCCTGCATGGCCTCGATCTGCTCCTGCAGCATTTGCACCTGGCCTTGCCAGTAATCGCTGGAGCCGAACCAGGGGAAGTGCCTGGGAAAGGTCGGGTCGTCCCAGCGCCGCGCCAGCCAGGCGCTGTAATGCAACAGGCGCAGGGTGCGCAAAGGTTCGATCAAAGCAAGTTCACGCCGGTCAAAAGGACGAAACTGCTCGTAGCCATCCACCAGGGTGCCCAACTGGCGGGCCCGTTGTTGCCGGTCACCGCTGAGCAGCATCCACAGGTCCTGCACGACCGGCCCCATGCGGGCATCGTCCAGGTCGACAAAATGCGGTCCCGGCCCGGCGCTGGCGGGCAGTTCCAGCGGCGTCCACAAAATATTGCCGGGGTGGCAGTCGCCATGCAGGCGAATCCGCTGGATCGCCTCGCCCTGGCTGGGCGCCCCGGTCAGGCAGGCATGGCCGGCAATCAGGTCCAGTGCCTGCTGCGAGGCCTGGGCCCAACGGGACTGCACGTCAAGCGGCACCTGGTCATGGGCCAGCAGCCATTCGCGCGAGGCCATGCCAAAGCTGGCCAGGTCGAGCGCAGGCCGGTGTTCAAAGGGCTGCACCGCACCCACCGCGTGAATGCGCGCCAGAAAGCGGCCCACCCATTCCAGCACGTCGGGGTCGTCCAGCTCGGGCAGGCGGCCGCCGCGCCAGGGGCTCACGCTGAAGGCAAAGTCGCCAAAGTGGTGCAGTGTGCTGCCCTGCAAGACGAGCGGCCCGACCACCGGGATCTCGGCGTCCATCAGCGCTTGCGCGAAACCGTGTTCCTCAAGGATCTGCGCATCAGACCAGCGCTGTGGGCGGTAAAACTTGACCACCACCACGCCACCATCCTCCAGGTGCAACTGGTAGACGCGGTTCTCGTAGGAGCTCAGGGCCATTTGCCGCCCGTCGCCAAACAGCCCCACGCTGGCCAGCGCGTCCATCACCACATCCGGGGTGAGCGACTGGTAGGGGTGGCCAGCGGCCGCTGTGCGCTCAGGCATTGCTGTTGGCCCGAACCTCTTCGATGGTGGTCAACCCGGCCAGCACCTTGCCAATGCCGTCCTGGCGCAAGGTGCGGAACTTGCCCGACTGAAAGGCCTCGAGCTGCACCAGCTCCGAGCGTGCACCGGTTTGAATCAAACGCCTCACGCCCGGGTTCACGCTCATCAACTCGTGCAGGCCGACGCGCCCCGACAAGCCCGTGCCCATGCATTTGGGGCAGCCCGGTGCATGGTAGTGCTTGAGGCTGCCGTCGCTGCCAAAGTCGTGCAGCCACTGCGCCAGCATGTCGTCGCGGGTGGGGCGCAAGGCTTCCGGGAAAGCGTGCAGGTAATCATGCAAGAGCTCATCGACGTAGTCGTCGGTGGCGCGTTCGGAGGTGCGGCAGGTCGTGCACAGCTTGCGCGCCAGCCGTTGCGCCAGCACCGCCAGCAGGGAATCGGCAAAATTGAATGGGTCCATGCCCATGTCGATCAGCCGGGTCACGGTTTCGGCCGCACTGTTGGTGTGCAGGGTGGACAGCACCATGTGCCCGGTGAGCGAGGCCTCGATGGCGATCTGGGCCGTTTCCGCGTCACGAATCTCACCGACCATGATGATGTCGGGGTCGGCACGCAGGAAGGAGCGCAGGGCCTTGGCAAAGGTCCAGTCGATCTTGGGGTTGATCTGCACCTGGCGCAAGTCGGGCTGGGTGATTTCGATCGGGTCTTCGGCGGTCCAGATCTTGCGGTCGGGCGTGTTGAGGAAGCCCAGCACCGAATGCAGCGTGGTGGTCTTGCCCGAACCCGTGGGGCCCACGCACAGCACCATGCCGTAAGGCCGTGAAATGGCGTCGTGCAACTGGGTGTAATTGACCTCGGTCAGTCCGAGCTTGTTCATGGCAATGGGTTTGCTGGATGCCAGCAGGCGCATCACCACGTCTTCGAGGCCGTTGGCCGTGGGGATGGTGGCAATGCGCAATTCCAGCCGGTGTTTCTTGGAAAACTTGCTGAAGTTGATCTTGCCGTCCTGGGGCTTGCGCCGCTCGGAAATGTCCAGGTCGGCCATGATCTTGAGACGGGCCACCAGCGCGGCCCGGTAGGTGTGCGGCAACTCCAGGTAGGGTGACAGCATGCCGTCCTTGCGGAAGCGGATGCGCACCTTGGCGCGCCGTGGTTGCGATTCGACGTGGATGTCGGACACGCCCCGGGCGTGGGCCTCGATGATCATGGTGTTGATCAGGCGCACCAGCGTGTTGTCAGACTGCTCAATGGCTTTCTCTTCCTCTTCGGCCGCTTCATCACCGGAATTGAGCTCCATGGACTCCAGTAATTCGCTGGAGCTGGATCGCTCCGCGCTGGTTTCTTCAAGAAGGTCCAGTTCTCCGTCGACCACGTTGTGGTGCAAGCCGAATTTCTCGTAGGTCTCGCGGATCTTCTGCCGGATCTGGACTTCATCGCCCAGCGTGGCAATGACCCGGCCCTGCACCAGGAACTCCAGTTCTTCGAGCATTTTGCGCTGGGTCGGGTCCACTGCGGCCACCACCGTCATGTTGTCGCGCAGCATCAGCGGCATCACGTTGAGGCGCAGTGCGGTGGACATCGGGATCTTTTTCAGGGCGGCGTCTTCAATGGGAAACTGCTTGACATCGACCACCGGGTAGCCCATCTTGCGCGCCAGGGCGGTGATGAGGTCGTGCCGCGTCAGAAAACCCATCTTGACGAGCAGCTCGCCAATGGGCACCGAGCGTTCGGTCTTTTGTTTTTCCAGTGCGAGTTTGAGTTGATCGTCGCTGATGTAACCCAGCAGGGTCAGCGCTTCACCGACCCGGATCATCGGCATCTTGGACTGCTGCGCCAGGGCCTGTATCAACTGCTCGGGAAACAGCACGGCGGTATCGAGCAGGTAATCCCCCAGTTTGCGATTGCGCAAGTAGTTTTGCTCTTCTGCAGCCTGTTCCACTTGCTGCTCGGTGACGATCTGGTGGTCGACCAGCACTTTCCCGATGTGGCTGCCCAGCGTGAAACTGGTGAACGCTTCGTGCGGCATGAAGACGCGTTCAATCGTCCCTTCCTGGCCGACAGGCGGAAACAGGAACAGCCCATAGTCGGTTTCGACACAACCGATGGTCAGGCCCGAAACCTTCGTGCTGTTCTTCAGTTGCAGGTGGTAGTCCACGATGGCGCGGTGCCCCAGAATATCGGAAAACTGTTCGCTGGTGCTGATCTCCTGGGGGTGCAGCAGTTTCTTCAGGGTGATACGCAAAAACTGTGAGAACGGCAGCGACACCGGAGTTTTGCTCTGTTCGATCTGGATCACAGCCACCTTGCGGCCCGGGTCCAGCGTGATCAACAGGCAGCGACGGATGGCGCCATTGAGCCCTTCGATGTCACATTCCTCGGGCTCGCGCCAGGACTGTGGCGACTGGTAGATGGCAAAGGGCGGTGCCGGCCAGTTGAAGGCCTGGGCTTGTGCCTTGTCCTGGCCTGCTGCGGGGGTTTTGGGCAGCCCGTGGTGCGGGGTTTTTGCATCTTCTTTGGGGAACAGGGTGTCGGCCAGGGTCATCTTCGCCTCAACATCAAAAAGTTTGTCGTTACAAAAGCCATTTTGCGGCCAATTTTGGGTCCAACCTCTACCAGCATGGTTTATTTTGCGCTAACGTGAACCAACGCGTTAAGGCTTGTACCACCAGAATAGTTCCATGTTTGACTACCTCATTATCGGCGGCGGCTCGGCGGGTTGTGTGCTGGCCGGTCGCCTTTCAGAAGACCCTGGCGTCACGGTGGCGCTGCTCGAAGCGGGTCCGGCAGACCGCAGCGTGCTGATCCATTGCCCGGCGGGGCTGGCGGCGATGGCCAAGTTCGGCCTGTTGGGTTGGGGCCTTCATACCGTGCCGCAAGCGGGTTTGAACGGCCGCTGCGGCTACCAGCCACGGGGCAAGGTGTTGGGCGGCTCCAGCTCCCTCAATGCCATGGTCTACACCCGTGGTTTCCCGGCCGACTACGACTTCTGGGCCGCCCAGGGCAACCCCGGCTGGTCTTATGCCGAAGTGCTGCCCTATTTCAAAAAAGCCGAGCACAACGAACGCGGCGCTGATGACTTTCATGGCGTGGGCGGCCCGCTCAATGTGATGGACTTGCGCAGTCCGAACCGCTTTGGCGAATTGTTTGTCCAGGCGGGCGAGCAGGCCGGCTGCCCGCGCAATGCCGATTTCAACGGCGCCAGCCAGGAAGGCGTGGGTCCTTATCAGGTCACGCACAAGAACGGCGAGCGCTGCAGCGCTGCCAAAGCCTATGTCACACCCAATTTGTCACGACCCAACCTCAAGGTGTTTACCGGCGCACTGACCACCCGCATCCTGCTGGATGGCAAGCGTGCGGTGGGTGTGGAGTACCTGCACGAGGGCCAGACCCGGCGCCTGAAATGCCGCCGCGAGGTGCTGCTGAGCGCCGGGGCCATCCAGTCACCGCAGATTTTGATGTTGTCGGGTATCGGCCCGCGTGAGCACCTGCTGGCGCACCAGATCGCTTCGGTTCACCACCTGCCAGGTGTGGGTCAGCATTTGCACGACCACATCGACATGGTGCAGGTGGTCGACGCGCCGCGGGCCAAGGACCTGTTTGGCGTCTCGCCCCGCGGCGCCTGGCGCATGTTGAAAGGTATTTTTGAGTGGCGCAAGCAGCGCAGTGGCATGCTGACCACCAATTTTGCCGAAGCCGGTGGCTTCATCAAGAGCGAACCCGCCGCGGCCATCCCCGACCTGCAGCTGCACTTTGTCATTGGCAAGCTCATCAACCATGGCCGCACTACCGCGCTGGGCCATGGCTACTCGTGTCATGTGTGCTTGCTGCAGCCGCAAAGCCGTGGCAGCGTGCGCCTGTCCAGCAAGGACCCGCAGGCGCTGCCGTTGGTGGACCCGGCTTTTTTCCGGGAGCCCGACGACATGGCGCGCATGGTGTGCGGCTTTAAATTGATGCGCCACATCCTGCAGCAACCCGCGCTGGCGCAATTTGGTGGGCGCGAGCTGGCCGCCACGGCCAAGGCGCAAACCGACGATGAGATCGCGCAGACCATCCGTAACCTGGCCGATACCATCTACCACCCGGTGGGCAGTTGCCGCATGGGCCCGGGTGCCATGGATGTGGTCGATGCCGAGCTGCGCGTGCATGGGCTGCAGGGTTTGCGCGTGGTCGATGCGTCCATCATGCCGCGCATCGTGAGCGGCAACACCAATGCGCCGGTGATCATGATTGCCGAGAAAGCCGCCGACCTGATTAAGCAGGATGCCAGACGCGCTTGAAGGCGGGTGCTAGCATGCAGCCCTTCAAGCTGCATTACTCCCCATGTCCTACCAAGCCAGTCCTGCGCGCTACAACACCATGCCTTACCGCTTGTGCGGCAAGAGCGGCCTCAAGCTGCCCGCCATTTCATTGGGGTTGTGGCACAACTTTGGCGATGCCACGCCGCTGGCCAGCCAGCGCGAGATGCTGCGCACCGCCTTCGATCTGGGCATTACCCACTTTGACCTGGCCAACAACTACGGCCCGCCCTATGGCAGTGCCGAGACCAATTTTGGTGCACACCTCAAGCGCGACTTCAAGCCCTACCGCGACCAGCTCATCATCTCCAGCAAGGCGGGTTGGGACATGTGGCCCGGCCCCTACGGCTCGGGCGGCGGCTCGCGCAAGTACCTGCTGGCCAGCCTCGACCAGAGCTTGCAGCGCATGGGGCTGGACTATGTCGACATTTTTTATTCGCACCGCTTCGACCCCGACACGCCGCTGGAAGAAACCATGGGTGCGCTGGCCAGCGCGGTGCAGCAGGGAAAGGCCCTGTATGTGGGCATCAGCAGCTATTCGGCCAGCAAGACGCGTGAAGCTGCGGCCTTGTTGCGCAGCATGGGTGTGCGCCCGCTGATTCACCAGCCGTCCTACAGCCTGCTGAACCGCTGGATCGAGGAAGATCTGCTGGACGCGCTGGATGACACCGGCATGGGCTGCATTGCCTTCAGCGCGCTGGCGCAAGGCCTGTTGACCGACAAATACCTGAACGGCACCCCCAACGATGCGCGCATCAACCGCCCTGGCGGTGGTTCCTTCAAGCCCGACTTTTTGAGCGAAACCAACCTCAAACACGTGCGCGCCCTGAACGACCTGGCGCAAGCACGCGGCCAGAGTCTGGCGCAAATGGCCATCGCCTGGGTGCTGCGTGATGGCCGCGTCACCAGTGCCCTGATCGGGGCCAGTTCGGCCGCGCAAATCACCGAGTTGGCCGGCGCCTTGCGCCAGCTGTCGTTCAGCGCCGGGGAACTGCAGGCCATTGACCAGCATGCGGTCGAGGGTGGCATCAACCTGTGGCAAAAACCGTCGACCGACCAGCGCCCTTGAAGCCCGATCTGCATGCGCGCGCCAAGCTGCTGGCGCTGGCCGCCATTGCCATGTGGGGCAGTCTGGCCGCCCTCGGGGTGGCCTTGCGCCATGTGCCGCCTTTTTTGCTCACCGGACTGTCGTTGCTGGTGGGCGGCCTGATCGCGCTGCCGCTGTCCAACTTCAAGCTGGCGGCGTGGCGGGTGCCGCTGCCAACGCTGGCACTCGGTGTCTATGGCCTGTTCGGCTACCACTTTTTGCTCTTTGTCGGTCTGCAAAACGCACCGCCGGTGCAGGCCAATCTGGTCAATTACCTGTGGCCACTGCTGATTGTGGTGCTGGCGCCGGTGCTGTTGCCCGGGCTGGCGGTGCGCTGGCAGCACATTGTGGCCGGGCTGATTGGTTTTGTCGGGGCCGCCGTGGTGATTTTGGCGGGCGTTGACGGCGCTGGCGACGCCGGCGCCCAGGCATCCGCCGGCCTGCAGACCGAGTGGCTGTGGGGCTACTTGGCCTCCGCCGTGGCCGCCGTCATCTGGGCCACCTACTCGCTGCTGACGCGCCGGGTGCCGCATTTCCACACCGCCGCGATTGGCACCTTTGCCTGGATCTCGGGCCTGCTGGCCCTGCTGTGCCACGCACTGATGGAGCCTGCGGTGAGCTTGAGCCCGCGCGACTGGGCGCTGATCGGCCTGCTGGGCCTGGGGCCGTTGGGCGGCTCCTTCTTTTTGTGGGACAAGGCGCTCAAGATGGGTGATGCACGCCACATCGGCCTGCTGAGTTACCTGACGCCGCTGCTGTCCACGTCGCTGCTGCTGTGGGTCAGCGACCGGGCTTTGACCTGGCCGGTGGCGCTGGCGGGCGTGCTGATTGTGGGCGCGGCCTGGCTGGGAACACGCGTCAAATAAGCACGCTTTGACCGTGCACAATCCGGCCATGATTGAACTCATCCACATTCAGCAAGCCGCCGAGCGCCTGCAAGGTCACCTGCTGCGCACCCCCTGCGTGGCCTCCAAAACACTGTCGGACATCACCGGGGCGCAGGTGGTGCTGAAGTTCGAAAACCTGCAGTTCACGGCCTCGTTCAAGGAGCGCGGTGCCTGCAACAAGCTGTCACAACTCAATGCCGAGGAGCGCGCCCGCGGTGTCATCGCCATGAGCGCGGGTAACCACGCGCAGGGGGTGGCCTACCATGCGCAGCGCCTCGGCATTCGGGCGGTGATCGTCATGCCGCGTTTCACGCCGGGTGTCAAGGTCGAGCGCACCCGTGGTTTTGGCGCCGAAATCGTGCTGCATGGCGACACGCTGGATGAGGCACGCGCCCACGCCTTGCAGCTGGCCGGGCAGCAGCGGCTGGTGTTTGTGCACCCCTATGACGATCCTGACATCGTGGCCGGGCAGGGCACGGTGGCGCTGGAGATGCTGGAAGACGAGCCCGACCTCGACACCCTGGTGGTGGCGATTGGCGGTGGCGGTCTGATTGCCGGCATGGCCACAGCGGCCCGGGCGCTCAAACCCGGCATCGAGATCATCGGCGTGCAGGCCGCGCGGTTTCCCGCCATGTTCAATGCCATCAAGGGCACCCACCTGCCGCAGGGCAACAGCAGCATCGCCGAAGGTATTGCAGTGGGCACGCCTGGCGTGTTGCCGCAAGCCATCATTCGCGATAAGGTGAACGACATTGTGCTGGTGGATGAAGGCGACATCGAGCAGGCCATCGTGATGCTGCTCGAGGTCGAGAAAACCCTGGTCGAAGGCGCCGGTGCCGCTGGCCTGGCGGCGCTGCTGAAGTACCCTGAGCGTTTCAAGGGCAAAAAGGTGGGTGTGGTGCTGTGCGGCGGCAACATCGACCCGCTGCTGCTGGCTGCCATCATCGAGCGCGGCATGGTGCGGGCCGGGCGGCTGGCGCGCCTGAAGGTGAGCGCGCGCGACGTGCCCGGCACGCTGGCCCTGATCACCGCCACCGTGGCCAATGCCGGGGCCAACATCAACGAGGTGCATCACCAGCGCGCCTTCACCACGCTGGCGGCGCAAAACGTCGAGATCGAGCTGGTCATCCAGACCCGTGGCCCGCAGCACATCACCGAGGTGCTGGACGCCCTGCAACAGGCCGGTCTGCAGGCGCAACTGGTGCAATGAGCCCGGCGCAGAGCCGGGTTGATGCATCGACGCATTTCTTGGTTTGGATCAATAAGCCTTCAACTATTGCTGTAACCGTCAGGTAACTGTGGGCCACTTTCCCTAAAATCAATTATTTTGAGTGGTCGCCCCGAAAGCCGAACACCCTGTCAGTTTCACAACATCCAGAGGACTCATCCGCCATGCCAAGCCAGCAAACAAACGCACCAAGTTTTGTCAAGAACGCCAAACTCATCGCCTGGGTGGCGGACATGGCCGCCCTGACCCAGCCGGACAACATTTATTGGTGTGACGGTTCCGACGAAGAATACGCCCGCCTGTGCCAGCAGTTGGTCGATGCCGGTACTTTCAAGAAGTTAAACCCTGCCAAGCGCCCCAACAGCTTCCTGGCCTGCTCTGACCCGAGCGACGTGGCGCGCGTCGAAGACCGCACTTACATCTGTTCCGAGAAAAAAGAAAACGCCGGCCCGACCAACAACTGGATGGCTCCCTTGGAGATGCGCGCCACCCTGCAACCGCTGTTTGCAGGCTGCATGAAGGGCCGCACCATGTACGTGGTGCCTTTCAGCATGGGACCGCTGGGCTCGCACATTTCGCACATCGGCATCGAACTCACCGACAGCGCCTACGTGGCGGTCAATCAGAAAATCATGACGCGCATGGGCAAGGCGGTGTACGACGTGCTCGGCGCCGATGGTGCGTTTGTGCCCTGCATGCACACCGTGGGCGCGCCGCTGGCAGCCGGGCAGGCTGACGTGAAATGGCCCTGCAACAGCACCAAATACATCGTGCATTTCCCTGAAACCCGTGAAATCTGGTCTTACGGCTCGGGCTACGGTGGCAACGCGCTGCTGGGCAAAAAGTGTTTTGCGCTGCGCATTGCCTCCAACATGGGCCGGGACCAAGGCTGGCTGGCCGAGCACATGCTGATTTTGGGCGTGACCAACCCGCAAGGCAAAAAATACCATGTGGCGGCGGCTTTCCCCAGCGCCTGTGGCAAAACCAATTTCTCCATGCTGGTGCCGCCGGCCGGCTTTGAAGGCTGGAAAGTCACCACCATTGGCGACGATATTGCCTGGATCAAGCCGCACGCCGACGGCAAGATGTACGCCATCAACCCGGAAGCCGGTTATTTTGGCGTGGCCCCGGGTACCAACTTTCACACCAACCCCAACTGCATGGCCAGCCTGGACAAGAACGTGATCTTCACCAATGTCGCACTCACCGACGACGGCGACGTGTGGTGGGAAGGCATGGAGCAGGACGGCGGTGGTTTGCCCGCGCACTTGATCGATTGGCAGGGCAAGGACTGGACCCCCGAGATCGCCCGGGCCACCGGTGCCAAGGCGGCCCACCCCAACTCGCGTTTCACCGTGGCCGCAGGCAACAACCCGGCGCTCGACCCCGAGTGGGACAACCCGGCCGGCGTCGCCATCGACGCCTTCATTTTTGGTGGTCGCCGTTCCACCACGGTACCGCTGGTGACCGAGTCTCGCAATTGGATGGAAGGCGTCTACATGGCGGCCACCATGGGCTCCGAGACCACCGCAGCGGCTGTCGGCCAGATGGGCGTGGTGCGGCGTGACCCGTTTGCCATGCTGCCGTTCTGTGGCTACAACATGAGCGACTACTTCCAGCACTGGCTCGACATGGAGCACAAGCTCGAAGCGCAGGGTCACACCCTGCCCAAGATTTTCTGCGTCAACTGGTTCCGCAAAGACGCCGCTGGCAAATTTGTCTGGCCCGGCTACGGCGAAAACATGCGTGTGCTCAAGTGGATGATTGACCGCCTGGAGGGCACGGCGCAGGGCGTGGAGACCATGTTTGGTGTGGCACCGCTGTTCGATGAACTCACCTGGACCGGCCTGCCTTTTAGCGCCGAACAGTTCAGCACCGTGACCAGCATCGACAAGGCGGCCTGGGCTGAGGAGCTCAAGCTGCACGCCACCCATTTTGAGCAGTTGTCCTACCATTTGCCACAGGCCCTGCTTGATACCAAGGCGGTGCTGGAGCAGCGCCTGAACGCCTGACGTTTTCTTTGGGGCGGCGCCGATGACGGGGTGGCCGTTGCGGCAAGGCCGTCTCGTTTACCCTGATCCCTTGACAATAGGCAACACGCTGTGTTGCCGCTTGGGTAAACTGGCGACCTGTTTAAGGAGTTCCCTCATGAAGATTCTTCTCGCCGTTGACGGCAGTTCGTACACCAAAAAGATGCTGGCCTACTTGGCTGCCCACGAGATGTTTTCGCCTAAAAATGAATACACCGCCTTCACCGCCCAGTTGATGCTGCCCAGCCAGGCGCGCGCCGCGCTGGGCAAGGAACTGGTCGCCAAATATTACGAGGACGAAGGCCAGCGCATCATGAATCCCGTGCACAAATTCCTCGAGCGTCAAGGTGTCAAGGCCAAGGGCGTCTGGAAAACCGGCAATGCGGGTGAGTTGATTGCCAAGCTGGCCGAGGCTGATAAATTTGATCTGGTGGTGATGGGCTCCCACGGACGGGGCGCCCTGGCCAATCTGGTGGTGGGTTCGGTGGCCACCAAGGTGCTGGCCAGCTGCACGGTGCCGGTGTTGATCGTGCGCTAAGGGCTTGCCCAAGGGCAAGCCGTGTATTTTTCCGACAGGTTTCGGATAGGGCCCGGGGCTCATTAAAACAATTCAAAAGGGAGTCACAATGGCAAAGGGCATGATTTTGGCTGCCGGGCAAGGCACTCGCGTGCGGCCCCTGACGCGCGATTTACCGAAACCCATGGTGCCCATTCTGGGCAAACCGGTGATGGAATACCTGATCGAGCACCTGGCGCGTCACGGTATCACCGAGATCATGGTCAACGTGGCCTGGCACCATCAAAAAATTGAAGAGTATTTTGGTGACGGCAGGCGCTGGGGTGTGCAGATTGGCTATGCCTACGAAGGCGTGCGCGACCATGGCGAGATCTTGCCGCGGCCGATGGGCTCGGCCGGTGGCATGCGGCGTATTCAGGACTTCAGCGGCTTTTTTGACGAGACCACGCTGGTGCTGTGCGGTGACGCCCTGATCGACCTCGACATCACCGCCGCCCTGGCCGAGCACCAGGCCAAAGGCGCCATGGCCAGTGTGGTGGCCATGGACGTGCCGCTGGTCGACGTGCAAAACTATGGCGTGGTGGTGGCGGGGGCTGACGGACGTATTGCCTCGTTCCAGGAAAAACCCAAGCCGGCGGAAGCCAAGTCGACGCTGGCAAGCACCGGCATTTATATTTTTGAGCCCGCCGTGATCGGCTTTATTCCGCCGGGTCAGGTGTATGACATTGGTTCCCAGCTGTTCCCGGATCTGGTCGCGCATGAGCTGCCGTTCTATGTGCAAAACCGGCCTTTTCACTGGCTCGACATCGGCCGGGTGGGAGACTACTGGTCGGTCTTGCAGCGGGTGCTGAGTGGCGAAGTGGCCGACATGACCATGCCCGGGCGTGAAATCAAACCGGGCATCTGGGTCGGGATCAATACCTCCATCCCCTGGCATCAGGTCAACATCGAGGGGCCGGTTTATATTGGTTCCAGCGTGCGCATCGAGCCCGGCGTGTCGATCGTGGGGCCGGCCTGGATCGGCCACGGCTGCCATTTGCGCACCGGCTGCAAGCTGGTGCGCAGCATTTTGTTTGAATACACCCGCATTGCCGCCGACATGCGCATCAACGAAATGATCGTGTCGCCCGACTACTGCGTCGACCGCCATGGCGACACGCTTTACCACGATGACGACGCCACCCAGTTGCGCTGGGGTGATGCGCGGGCCTAGGGGTTAAAGCCAGCGCAGCCAAGCCCACACCAAGCCCAGCGTTATCAGCGTGACTGGCACACCCACGCGGGCGTGCATGCGCCAGTTGATGGTCACTCCGCTTTTTTGCGCCAGATCCACCACGATCAGGTTGGCAATCGAGCCCACCAGCAGCAAATTGCCCGCCAGCGTGCTCACCAGCGCCAGCATGACACCCGCATCCGGGCCTTGCAGGTGCGGCAGCAGCAGCATCACGGCGGGCACGTTGGACACCAGGTTGGACAAACCGACCCCGGCCACAAACAGCACGCCGGGGTCGGCCAGCTGCACACCCTGCGCTGCCAGCCAGGCCACCGCCTGTGCTGCCAGACCCGTCGACTCAAACGCGTGGTTGACCACGAACAGGCCCGTGAACAGCACCAGCAGTTGCCAGTCGATGAAACCCATGACGTCGGACGAGTGCAAGCGCCGGCTCAATAACAACACCCCCGCACCGACCAATGCCGCGACTTCGCGTGGCCAGTCGGTAAACAAAAAAACCAGCAGCAGCGCGCCCGCAACCGCCAGGCCCTTGGCGGTTTGCCAGGCGTCAAACGGCGGTGCCTGCAGCGGGCCGTAACCGGAGGGCAGATCGACGGGCATGGCCGCTGACGGTTTGGCCGGCGCCGTGGACTCGGCATGGCCCGGACCCCACACCAGCCAGGCCCACAACACGCCCAGGCTCAATACCACTGGCGGCAGCGCCTGGCGCACATAAGCGCCAAAGGGCAATTGCAGCACCGAGCCAATCAGCATGTTTTGCGGGTTGCCGATCAGGGTCGCCGCCGAGCCGATGTTGGCGGCGCAGGCCAGCCCCAGCAAAAACGGCACCGGGTTCAGGCGCCGCTGCAGGCACAGTTGCGCCACCACCGGGGTCATGGCCAGGCAAATGATGTCGTTGGAAAACACCGCCGACAAGGCACCGGCCACAGCAATGAGGGCGCCCAGCAGCGCGTTGCGCCCCAGCGGCAGGGCCGCCACCTGGCGCGTGACGGCGGTGTAAAAACCGCCCAGGCGCATTTGCGCCGACACCACCATGAAGGCAAAGAGCAACAGCATGGTGGGCAAATCCACGGCGCTGGCCGCTTGCGTCGTGCTCATCGCGCCCAGGCCGATCACGCCAATGGCGCCCAGCAGCGCCACCCCCGAGCGGTCGAGCTTGAGGCGCGGCAGGCCGCCCAATATCATGCCGATATAAACGGTGACAAAAATTGCCACAATGCCCCAGTCGGTCAGGCTGTGTTCGGGTGTCATGGGGTGGGTTGGGCAGTCCGTAGAATTGCGCCCAACTTTAACCTTTTTATAAATGCACCATGACTTCAAAACACCTGCAACGTGGCGCCTTGAACGGCGCCACGGTCACCATGCTGATCGCTGCGCTGGTGCTGGGCGGCTTGCTCGTGTCGTCCGCCGTCTCGGGTTATGAGTTGCCTTTCTGGCCGGCGATGGCCGTGATCGCCGTCAACGTGGTCGCCGCCGGCCGCCTGGCCTGGACCGTGATTCAGGCAAAAAAGCAGCGGGACTCGGGCAAGCCGTAAGGCGGGGCCGCTAATGTGCCTGGCGCAAGGCCGTCTGAAACGCCTGCGTCACACGTGCTGGCTGCGGCGAAGTCCGCACAATGCTGAAAAAGCTGCAGTGGTAAGTGAACAGCTCGGGCTGCACTGCATGCATGCGACCCTGACGCACAAAAGACTCGGCGTAGTGGTCGGGTAAAAACCCCAAAAAACAACCGGACAGGATCAAATTCGCGATCGATTCCTGGTCGTAGCCAGTGGCGGCGCGGCTGAGTTTGACCTGCTGGGTCAGTTCCATGTTGGGCGAGTGGTAGCCCAGACCGGCAAAAGCGTAATCCTGCAGCGACTCCCAGTTGTGCGGCTGTTGCCTGGCATCCGGCGCAAACAAGGGGTGGCCCGCACTGGCATACAGGTACATGGTCTCGGTGAAGAGCTCGTCATAGGTCAGCACGGCCGAGCTGCGGTGGCCGGGGATGATGCCCACCTGGAACTGGCCGTCGAGCACGCCGCGCTCGATCGCGTTGAGTGGCGCCACATGCAGGTGCAGGCGCACGTCCGGGGCCAACTGCACAAAGCGCCGGATCGCGTCGCCGATATGGGCAGCTTGGTTGCTGGCGGTTTTGTCAAAGACGGCAATGTGCAGCTCGCCGCCCATGCGCTGGTGAATCTCGTCGACGCGGCTGCGAAAGGCATCGACCCCGGCCAACAGGCGCAGCGTCTCGGCATAGATCTGCTCACCCTCGGGGGTCAGGGCAAAGCCGGCGCGACCCCGGCGACACAAGCTCAGGCCCAGGCGCGTTTCCAGGTCTTTGACGTGACGACTCACGGTGGAAGTGCCAATGTTGAGTTCCAGCTCGGCTGCCGCCATGCCGCCGCAGTCCACCACGGTTTTGAAAACGCGCAGCAGGCGGATGTCCATGTCACTCAGTTGACCCAGGGCGGCGCGGGTTTTTACTTGCATAAATTGGCAACCAAGTTGTGATAGTGAAGCATTTATAAGAGTAACAGAGTCACGCAAAATCGGCAAATTGCTTTTTTGGAGTCCTTATGAACATGACCGATGCCCAAGTCCTGGCCCGCCCCCGTACCGATGCGGCCTGGCTCGATGCCCACTGGATGCCTTACACCGGCAACCGCGACTTCAAGGCCAACCCGCGCATGATGGCCTCGGCCAGTGGTTGTTATTACACCGACATCGACGGTCGCCAGATCTTTGACGGCCTGTCAGGCTTATGGACTTGTGGCCTGGGCCATGGCCGCCCTGAGATTGTCGAAGCGGCCAGCCGCCAGTTGGCCACACTCGACTACTCGCCGGCCTTCCAGTTCGGTCACCCGCTGTCGTTTGCGCTGGCCAACAAGCTGAAAGAGCTCACCCCGGCCGGCCTGGACTATGTGTTTTTCACCGGATCGGGGTCGGAGTCGGCCGACACCTCGCTCAAGATGGCGCGTGCCTACTGGCGCGCCAAAGGTCAGGCCAGCAAGAGCCTGCTGATTGGCCGCGAAAAGGGTTACCACGGCGTCAACTTCGGCGGTATCTCGGTGGGTGGCATCGGCGCCAACCGAAAGATGTTTGGCCAGGGCATTGCGGCCGACCATCTGCCGCACACCCAGCCACCCGCCGGTGTGTTCCACCGCGGCATGCCGCCGGCGGAAGGTCCGCATGGCGTGGTGCTGGCCGAGGACCTGCTCAAGCTGATTACGCTGCACGATGCGTCCAACATTGCTGCCGTCATCATCGAGCCGATGTCGGGTTCGGCCGGTGTGGTGGTGCCACCGGTGGGTTATCTGCAGCGCATCCGCGAGATTTGCACCGCCCACAACATCCTGCTGATTTTTGATGAAGTCATCACCGGCTTTGGCCGCATGGGTGCGAACACTGGGGCCGAGGCCTTTGGTGTCACACCCGACATCATGAACGTGGCCAAGCAGATCACCAACGGCGCGCAGCCGCTGGGCGCGGTGCTGGCCAGCAAGGACATTTACGACACCTTCATGGCGCAGGGCGGGCCCGATTACATGCTCGAATTTGCCCACGGCTACACCTACTCGGCGCACCCGGTGCCCTGTGCCGTGGGTCTGGCGGTGCTCGACATCCTGGAGCGCGAAAGCATGGTGGAGCGCGTCAAAGTCTTGAGCCCGTACTTTGAGAACGCGGTGCACAGCCTGCAGGGGGCCAAGCACGTGACCAGCATCCGCAACTATGGCCTGGCCGCCGGCTTCACCATTGACGCGTTGCCCGGAGAGCCAGCCAAACGCCCGTACCAGATTGCCATGGCCATGCTGGCCAAGGGCTTTTATGTGCGCTACGGTGGCGACACCATCCAGTTGGCACCGCCTTTCATTGCCACGCCCGCGCAGATTGACAGCCTGGTCAATGCCCTGGGTGAGTCGATCAACGCCACCGCCTGACAAAACCGTGGCCTGACGAGACAGCGACAATAGCCAAGCATCATTTTTCAAATAACAGAGACAAACCCATGCAAACCCTTCCCACCATTCAAGACCTTCCGCAAATCCACCACCTGATTGACGGCCAACTGGTCGCTGGCGGCACACGCCAGGCCGATGTCTTCAATCCCGCCACCGGCCAGGCTGAAAAGCGCGTGCTGCTGGCCGACAAGCTCACCGTGGAGCAAGCCATTGCCAGCGCGCACGCGGCCTACCCGGCCTGGCGCAACACGCCGCCGCTCAAGCGCGCCCGCGTCATGAGCAAGCTCAAGGTGCTGCTCGAAGAAAACGCCGACGCTATTTGCGCACTGGTGACCGCCGAGCATGGCAAGGTGCTGTCAGACTCCATGGGCGAGCTGCAGCGCGGCATTGAAAACGTCGAATACGCTTCTTATGCGCCCGAGCTGCTCAAGGGGGAGCACAGCAAGAATGTCGGCCCCAACATTGACAGTTGGAGCGAGTTCCAGGCGCTGGGCGTGACCGCCGGCATCACCCCGTTCAACTTCCCCGTCATGGTGCCGCTGTGGATGTGGCCGATGGCCGTGGCCTGCGGCAACACCTTCATTTTGAAACCGTCCGAACGCGACCCGTCCAGCACCTTGCTGGTGGCCGAACTGGCGCTGCAAGCCGGCCTGCCCCCGGGCGTGCTCAACGTGGTGCATGGCGACAAGGAGGCGGTCGACACGTTGCTCACCGACCCGCGCGTCAAGGCCGTGAGTTTTGTCGGCTCGACGCCGATTGCCCAATACATTTATTCCACCGGCTGTGCCCACGGTAAACGTGTGCAAGCGCTGGGTGGTGCCAAAAACCACGCCGTGGTGATGCCCGATGCCGACATTGCCAACGCGGTCAACGCCCTGATGGGCGCGGCCTATGGCTCTTGCGGCGAGCGTTGCATGGCGATTCCGCTGGTGGTGGCGGTGGGTGATGCGACCGCTGACGCGGTGGTGGCCGGCCTCAAGGTCGAGATCGCCAAGATGAAGGTCGGCCCCGGCACCAATGCCGCCTGCGACATGGGCCCGTTGGTGACCAAGGCGCACTTCGACAAGGTCAAGGGCTATGTCGATCAGGGTGTGAAGGAGGGCGCCACGCTGGTCGTCGATGGTCGCGGTATCAGTGTGCCCGGCCATGAGAATGGCTATTTCCTGGGCGCTTGTTTATTTGACAACGTCAAGCCCGGCATGGTCACCTACCAGGAAGAAATCTTCGGCCCGGTGCTGGGTGTGGTGCGCGTCAAGACGCTGCAGGAAGCGATGGAAATGATCGATGCCCACGAGTATGGCAACGGCACCTGCATCTTTACCCGCGACGGCGAGGCCGCCCGTTTCTTCAGTGACCACATCCAGGTCGGCATGGTCGGCATCAACGTGCCGTTGCCGGTGCCGGTGGCCTACCACTCGTTTGGCGGCTGGAAGCGTTCGCTGTTTGGCGACTTGCACGCCTACGGCCCGGATGCCGTGCGTTTTTATACCAAGCGCAAAACCATCACCCAGCGCTGGCCGAGTGCCGGCGTGCGCGAGGGCGCGGTGTTCAGTTTTCCGAGCAGCCGCTAAAGGACAGAGGATCAGCGCCTGTCCGACGTGGGCAGGCGCCACATCCAGAGCGCCACCAGCGCGCAGCAGGCGCCGGGAATCCAGCCGATGTTGGTGGGCATGAACCACCAGGCGATGAACGAGCTGATTGTCATGGTGCCCCAGGCGACCTGCTTGGCGCGCAGCGGCACGGCGCGCTGGCTGCGCCAATCCCGCACCATCGGGCCG
This sequence comes from Rhodoferax sp., assembly GCF_030653815.1. Classification (GTDB taxonomy): domain Bacteria; phylum Pseudomonadota; class Gammaproteobacteria; order Burkholderiales; family Burkholderiaceae_C; genus Rhodoferax. The sequence goes on from NZ_JAURYQ010000014.1 coordinate 74,049, forward strand.
AAGCGCGGGTGCGCCAGCAGCCACTGCTCGTAGCGCGCACTCCCAAGTGAAAAGCAATAGGCGGCCAGCAGCACAAAGGGGGTGGTGGGCAGCAGCGGCAGCACGATGCCAATCACGCCCAGGAGCAGGCACAGCGCGCCGCAAATCAGCCAGAACCAGCGCACCCAGCGAGGGCGTGACGGTGGTGGCAAAGCAGGTGGCAGGATGGGCGACAAAATTTGGTGTGGTTTGAACAAACAGATCGCCATTGTCAGGTGGTTTGACGCACACTTCGGGTTTTCCATTGCAAGGAGACGCGCATGCTGGTCGGACTACCCAAGGAAATCAAGAACCATGAATACCGCGTCGGCCTGACGCCGGCCAGCGTGCGCGAGCTGACCCAGCACGGCCACCGGGTGTTGGTGCAAACCGGGGCCGGCGCCGCCATCGGCTTGAGCGATGACCAGTATCTGGCTGCCGGCGCCACGCTGGCCCAGGATGCGGCGCAGGTTTATGCGGCAGCCGAGATGATCGTCAAGGTCAAGGAACCGCAAGCCCACGAGTGCGCCCTGCTGCGCCCGGGGCAAATCTTGTACACCTATCTGCACCTGGCGCCCGACCCGGAACAAACCGCCGCCCTGGTCAAGTCGGGTGCGGTGTGTATTGCTTACGAGACCATCACCGGCCCCGGTGGCGGTCTGCCGCTGCTGGCGCCCATGAGCGAGGTGGCGGGGCGCATGGCGGTGCAGGCCGGCGCCGCGCATCTGGAAAAGTCCAAGGGCGGCATGGGTGTGCTGCTGGGTGGCGTGCCCGGGGTGCCTGCCGCCCATGTGGTGATTCTGGGCGCCGGTGTGGTCGGCACCCATGCGCTGCAAATGGCGGTGGGCATGGGCGCCCGGGTGACGGTGCTCGACAAGAATGTGGACCGACTGCGCCAGCTGGACCTGATCTTTGGCAACCGCATCAGCACCCTCTATTCAAGCTCCCACAGTGTCGAAGAGGCGGTGCTGGACGCTGAACTGGTGGTCGGTGGTGTGCTGATTCCGGGTGCCGCCGCGCCCAAGCTGGTCACGCGCAGCATGATCTCAAACATGAAGCCAGGTGCCGTGGTGGTCGATGTGGCGATTGACCAGGGCGGTTGTTTCGAGACCTCGCACGCCACCACGCATGCCGAGCCCACCTTTGTGGTCGACGGTGTGGTGCATTACTGCGTGGCCAACATGCCCGGTGCGGTGGCGCGCACCAGCACCTTTGCCCTCAACAATGCCACCATCACCCATGCCGTGACGCTGGCGGACAAGGGCTGGCAGCAGGCGCTCAAGGACAACCCGCACCTGAAAAACGGCCTCAATGTGGCTCACGGACACGTCACGTATGAGGCGGTGGCGCGCGCTTTGGGTTACGCCTACGTGCCGGCGGATTCGCTGCTGGGCTGAGCCAGCCGAAGGGGCAGGCAGGGCAGGGGATAATGCGCGCCACATGGCACTTATCACACTCCTTGACGGACAACTGGCTTTCGGACACGTCCCGCTGCTGGATCACACCACTTTTTCACTCGAAACGCAGGAGCGCGTCGGTCTGATCGGGCGTAATGGCGCGGGCAAATCCTCGCTGCTCAAGATTCTGGGCGAGCTGGAAAAGCCCGACGACGGCACGCTGCAGGTGCAGGGCAACACCCGCATTTCGTATGTGGCGCAGGAGCCGCAACTCGATTCCGACGCCACTGTGTTCGAGGCCGTCAGCGCCGGCCTGGCCCGGGTGCGGGAACTGATTGACGAATATTCGCAGGGCCACGGCGACCTCGACGCGATGCAAAGCGAAATCGAATCGCTGGACGGCTGGAACTGGGAGCAGCGCGTGGGCGAGACCCTGCACCGGCTGCACCTGGACGCCGATGCGCGCATCAGCACGCTGTCCGGCGGCAACAAGAAGCGCGTGGCGCTGGCCCAGGCACTGGTGGCGGCGCCCGACGTGCTGCTGCTCGACGAGCCCACCAACCACCTGGACCTGGACAGCATCGAGTGGCTGGAAGGCCTGCTGTGTGACTTCAAGGGCAGCATCGTCACCGTGACGCACGACCGCTCGTTTCTGGACAATGTGGCGACCCGCATCGTCGAGCTCGACCGGGGCAAGCTGCTGAGCTACCCCGGCAACTTTGCCGCCTACCTGGTGCAAAAAGAAGAACAGATGGCCCAGGAGGCGGTGATCAACGCGCGCGCCGACAAACTGCTGGCGCAAGAAGAGGTGTGGATCCGCCGCGGCGTGGAAGCCCGGCGCACCAAGGCGCAGGGCCGTATCAACCAGCTCGCCGTGCTGCGCGCCAACCGCGAAGCGCGGCGCGAGGCGCTGGGCAGCGTCAAGCTCGACGTGGCCAGCGGTGCCGTCAGCGGCAAACTGGTGGCCGAACTCACCCATGTTTCCAAAAGCTTCGGTGATCGCAAAATTGTCGACGACTTCTCCACCGTCATCCTGCGCGGCGACAAGGTCGGGCTGCTCGGCCCCAATGGCGCCGGCAAGACCACCTTGCTCAAACTGATTCTGGGGGAACTCAAGGCCGACCCCGCGCCAGCCAACGCGCCCAGGCCGGGTCCTGGGGAGAGCGCCTGGGGCACGGTGCGCCAAGGCGCCAACATCACGGTGGCCTATTTCGACCAGATGCGCAACGCGCTCGACCTGGATGCCACGCTGGAAGACTTCATCAGCCCGGGCAGCGAGTGGATCGAGATTGGCAATCGGCGCCAGCACGTCAAGAGCTACCTTGGCGACTTTTTGTTCTCACCGGCGCGCGCCAATTCGCCGGTGCGTTCCCTGAGCGGTGGCGAGCGCAACCGCCTGCTGCTGGCGCGCCTGTTTGCCCGCCCCGCCAACGTGCTGGTGCTCGATGAGCCCACCAACGACCTTGACATCGACACGCTCGAACTGCTGGAAGAGCTGCTGCAAAATTTCGAAGGCACGGTGTTCCTGGTCAGCCACGACCGCACCTTTCTCGACAACGTGGTCACCAGCACCATTGCCTACGAGGGCGATGCACGGTGGCGCGAGTACGAGGGCGGCGTGACCGACTGGCTGACCCAGACCAAGCGCGCCAACGAGATTGCCAAGAGCAAGGGCCAAAAAGGCGCGCAGCCGTTTCACTATGAGCGCGAGTCGGCAGCCAAGGCGCAAGTGGCGGCATCAAGCAGCGCCGCTGCGCCCACCCCAGCGCCTGCCGCCAGTGCCACGCCCGCCAAAACCCGCAAGCTCAGCTTCAAGGAGCAGCGCGAGTTGGATGCCTTGCCCGAGCTGATTGCGGCGCTGGAGAACGAGCAAAAGGAAATTGCCGAATTGCTGGCCGATGGCAGCCTGTACGCCATTGACAATGCCCGCGCCCTGAAACTGGCCACCCGCAGCGCCCAGATTGACGAGGCGCTGATGACCGCGCTGGAGCGTTGGGAAATACTGGGTTCGCCGGCCTGACGCAATCGCCGGTCCGGTGTCCTGATATGGCCGTGTTACAGCTGCGCCAGCGGAATACTCCCGGCTCTTTCATCGGCTTTGAGTAGCGTGATCAGTTCGGCCAGGTCCTGATCCAGTCGTTGCAGGGTTTGCGGGCTCAACTCGTCGAGTGCAGCCGGTAATACGCCTTCAAGCGGACCCGGCACCTTGGCCAGCAGTGCCAGCGCCGCGGGCGTGGTGTAGAGGTGCACATGGCGTTTGTCGTGTTCGTCCTTGTCCATGCGGAGCAGCTCTTTTTGCTGCAGGGCACGCACCAGATTGCTGGCGGTGGACTGGTGCACATCCATGCATTTGGCCAAGTCACCCATGCCAATGCCTGGCTGATCACGGATCACGCTCAGCGCCCAGACCTGTGCGCCACCCAGTCCAACCTGTTTTTCAATTTGCTTGAAGTGGCTGCGTATGGCGTTGAAAACCACCCTAAAACGCCGTAACACCTGGCTGGATGGGATGGTTTGACTGTCTTGTGCATTTTTGCGCGGCATAGAAATTCTTGGGCTAAAGCGTTAACCCGGAATCATAGGGCCGAATGCGTCAGCGCGGCGCAAGTTTCAGTGGTCAGCTGCGCTCAGCAGTTCTTTTCGCACCATGCGCATCATCAGGTCGTCAAAAGTGTAGAAGCCGTTTTCGCACTGTTGCAGTTCTGCCAGGGCAAAGGCGGCCCCCGTGCCAAAGGCGCGGCGCTCGATCGAGTTGTGAATCAGCCGCACGGTCTGGTACGGGAAACCAAAGATCACCTCATGGTGCCCGACGATGCCGCCGAGCCGCAGCGAGGTGATGCGGTCCTCGTCGACATCGATGCTCTGGGCAATTTTGCGCGCCGTGCCGGAGACCTCGGGTTTTTCCCGGAAGTGTTGTTCGACAATTTCGACGTCGGCAAAGGGCGCGATCTTGCGCAACAGCCGCGCCGCCATGATCAAAAAGTTGATGCCCACGGTGATGTTGGGCGAGCACAGCACGCGTGCATCTTTGGCCAGGGACTGCGCGTAGTCGAGGTCGGCGGCGCTGTAGGCCGAGATCGCGCTGACCAGCATGAGTCCCCTTTGGCGCAACGGTTCACCGTAGAGGTGCAGGCTCTCGGGCTGCGAAAAGTCCACCAGTGCGTCGACCGGGTGGGCGTCCAGCCAGTGCCCCCAATCCTCAGTCGAGGCCAGGGCGGCCATGGGCACGTCCGGGGTCGGCGCGGCTTTGGCGGGATCGGCAGCAGAGCGGCGTGCAATCCAGCACAATTCATAACGCGGGTCGTCTTGCAGCACCTGCGCCACCGCCTGTCCCGCCTTACCGTAACCTATCAAACCGACTTTGACCATGTCGCTCCTCCTTGTTGCTGACTGTGGCACCTGTCCAACACGGTGACCTTCTCGCGGACATTATCCTTAAATACGTTTGTCTCAATGTTCTTTGCCCCCACAATCTGTCCTGACATGTTTGTGCCCGAGGCCTGCGACCCACCCCATGAAGCCGATGAATTCTGACGTCAACAGCGATGAAATCCTGAATGCCATCCACAAGGAGGTGATCGACTGGCGCGCCTGGACCGGGCGTGTGCTGGTGATGGTCTTTGCCGCTTTGGCTGGACTGACGGTGGTGGCGTTCACCTGGATGACCGAGCTGGCTTTTGGTGCGTTCGAACAGGTGCAGCAGCTTTACTGGTGGTCGCCGCTGCTGTGGACACCGGTGTGCACTGCGGCCATTGTCTGGGTCATGCGCCGTTATGCCATGGGCAGCGCGGGCTCGGGCATTCCGCAGGTGATGGCTGCTTTGGACGGCAGTGTGGCGCCGGCCAACCGAGGCTTGTTTGTCTCGCTCAAGCTCACTTTCGCCAAAATGGCGCTCGCCACCTGGGGTTTGCTGGCCGGCTTGTCGTTGGGGCGCGAAGGGCCTTCAGTGCAGATTGCGGCTGGCGTCATGCACCACGCGCGGCGCTGGTTGCCTGACAAGTCGCAGGTGTCCGAACACGGCCTGATGATGGCCGGCGGCGCGGCTGGCATAGCGGCGGCTTTCAACACGCCGCTGGGGGGTGTCATGTTTGCCATTGAAGAGCTGTCGCGCAAGCCCGAGCAGCGCTCCAGTGGTCTGCTGCTGGCGGCCATCGTGCTGAGCGGCCTGATGGCGGTGTCGGTCTACGGCAACGCCACTTACTTTGGGGTCATCCGGGTGGACAACCTGAGCATGGCGCTGCTGCTGCCTGGCCTGGCCGTGGCTGTGCTTTGCGGCCTGGCAGGTGGCCTGTTTGCCCGTGTCTTGCTGGTGTCGATCCGGGGTGATTCAGGCGACCGTTTCAGTCGCTGGCGCCAACGCAGCCCGGTGGCCTTTGCCGCGGGCTGCGGCCTCGCCATTGCCGTCATTGGCCTGGTCAGCCACGGCAACACCTTTGGCACCGGCTATGCCCACAGCCGTGCCATGCTGGAAGGCAACGATGACACCTCGCCGCTGTATGTGCTGCTGAAGTTCATGGCGACCTGGATCACGGCCTGGTCCGGCGTGCCCGGTGGCATTTTTGCGCCGGCGCTGTCGATTGGCGGCGCCCTGGGCAACGACGTGGCGCAGTTCATTGGTTATGCCAATGCCCCCACCCTGATCGCACTCGGCATGGTGGGTTTTCTGGCGGCCGTCACGCAAGCGCCGCTGACCTCATTCATCATCGTCATGGAAATGGTGGCCGGCCACCAACTGGTGCTGAGCCTGATGGCCACGGCGGTGGTGGCCAGCGGGATCTCGCGTCTGCTGTCCGTGCCCTTGTACAGCGCGCTGGCGCAGCTGCAATTACAGCGCCTGCCAAAAACCACGGGCGCATAAAAAAAAGGAGCCCCGGAGGGCTCCAACTCGCTTGCTGTCCAGATCGCAGAATATTGAACAGCCATTCCATTGTATTTGACCAAATGCATCGCTGATTCAGTGAATACCCTTAGCGTGGACGGTCGCATTGAAAAGACGCCTGGCGCACGGTATTTTTCCTCGCATTGTCCTGAGGCGTGCAGCGTGGATGCGTTATCGGTTAAATTGCGGGGGATGTTTTTGAAATCCCAGGGCCTGAGCGCCCGCCCCCCCCTTTTTTCCAGCACCGAATTTCGCACCGCCCTGGGCATGTTTGCCACCGGCGTCACCATTGTCACGGCGCGCGCACCCGACGGCCATCTGGTGGGGCTGACCGCCAACTCCTTCAACTCGGTGTCGCTGGCACCGCCGCTGGTGCTGTGGAGCCTGTCGCAGGCAGCCAGCTCGATGGAGGCGTTTCGCAAAGGTTCGCATTACGCCATCAACATCCTGGCGGCCGACCAGCAGGCGCTGGCACTGCGTTTCGCCACGCGGGGAACAGATCGATTTGCCGATGTGGAATTTGTCGAGGGCGCCTGCGGTGCGCCCTTGTTGGCCGGTGCCGTGGCCACCTTTGAATGCTTCAACCGCAGCCGCTACACCGAGGGTGATCATGTGATTTTTGTTGGCGAGGTCGAGCACTGCGCACACCGCACCGGCGTCTCACCCTTGCTTTACCACGGGGGCAAATTTTTTACCGAACACCCCTTGTGAATCGGAGTTCAACCATGACAGAACCCGCTGCGGAACGTATTTTGATCGCCTATGCCACCACCGATGGCCACACCCGACACATTTGTGAGCGGCTCAAACGGGTCATGGAAGGTCTGGGGCGGCAGGTCACCGTGGTTTTGCTGTCAAAGGCCGGTGCGCTGAATGTGCGCGACTTCGACCGCGTGGTGATCGGTGCCAGCATCCGGTATGGTCACCACCAGTCCGTCGTGGCCGAGTTCATTGGCCGGCATCAGGCGCTGTTGGAGAGCCGGCCCAGCGCCTTCTTTTCGGTCAACATTGTGGCGCGCAAGCCCAACAAGAACACACCCGAGACCAATCCGTATTGCCGCAAGTTTCTCAAAAGTATCGCCTGGCAGCCGCGCTTGACGGCGGTGTTTGCCGGCAAACTGGACTACCCCAGTTATGGTTTCTTTGATCGCCAGATGATCCGCCTCATCATGCTGATCACCAAAGGCCCGACCAACCCCAAGGCAGTGGTGGAGTTCACCGACTGGGCTCAGGTGGAGGCCTTTGGCCGCAAGGTCTGCGCGCTTACTGCTTGACCGCTTCGACCTGGATCAACAGGCGCACTTGCTTCGGGAAACCCCAGTCAATGCCGTAGTTCACGCCAAACTGGGTGCGGTCGATGGTGGTCTCGAAGTCGCCACCGCACACTTCGCGCTTGAGCATCGGGTTGTCATAGCAGTTGAAGTTGGTGGCGGTGAGCGTGACCGGCTGGGTCTTGCCAAGCAGGGTCAGGTTGCCGGTCACGTCAGCCAGCTTGTCGCCGTTGAAGTTGAATTGGGTCGAGACAAAGCGGATCTTGGGGTGCTTGGCGGCGTTCAGCAGATCAGCGCCTTGCAGGTGCTCGTTGAAGGCGCCAAAGCCGGTGTTGACCGAGTTGGTGTCAAACGCGATCTCGACTTTGCCGGTCTTGCCGACGCGGTCAAATTCCACCTTGCCTTCTTTTTTGTCAAAACGGCCGCGGTTGGTCGAGGTGCCAAAGTGGCCAATCTCAAACGTCACGTAGGTGTGGGCCGGGTCGATGGCGTAGTTGGCCGCCTGGGCTTGCGAGCCCAAGGCGAGCAGGGACAGGGCAGCAGCAGAGAGGAGGGATAAACGCATGGAAAACTCCAAAGGACAGTTAAGGGAAAGGTTGAGGGAAAAATGAAGTGGGTGGCTTACAGCTTGCCCACGCCGCTGAGTGCGAGCTTGAACCTGACCTGAACGTCGTCGGCCACCATCGAGGTGTCGGCCCAGTCGCCTTCGCCGATCCTGAAAGCCAGCCGTTTGATGGGCAGCACGCCGCTGACTGTGGTGGCGGCACCGGCTTGGGTCATGGTCAGCGGTACCGTCACGTCCTGGCTTTGGCCCTTGATGGCGAGCTTGCCGGACACTTCGTATTTGCCGCCGCCCAGGGACTTGAAAGCCGAGGAGGTGAACTGGGCTTGCGGGAATTTGGCGGTGTTGAACCAGGTCGGCTTGGGCAACTCGGCATCCATTTCAGGTGCGCCCAGTGTGGTGCTGGCAATGTCCACGGTGAAATGCACCTTGCTGGCGGCCAGTTTGGCGGCATCAAAGTTGATCTGGGCGTCAAACTTTTTGAAGTGCCCCTGCACCGGAACCCCCATTTGTCTGATCTCGAAGCTGATGCTGCTTTGCGCCGGCAGCAGCTTTTGCTGGGCCGCAGCGGGCAGGGCGACAGTGCCCAGGGTGGCCACCAGCAAGGCGGGCATGAAATGACGAACGTTCATGTGAGTAACTCCAAAAAAAAGGTTCTGTAGCCCGGTTGCCATCCGGGGATCTTCGTGGTGGCACCCGCTTACCGGCCGCCCGGGAGCATCCGCTCGAGCAGCCCGTCCCGGTCGACCCATTGGTGTTTGATGGCCGCAGCAATGTGCAGACCCGCCAGCGCCATCAGCGCGAGCGCCAAATATTTGTGCAGCGGCTTGATCAGCTCGGCCAACTCCTTGTTGACCGGCAGCAAATCGGGCAGCGGGAGCTGGCCGAACCAGACAATCGGGAAACCCGCGGCCGAGCTGTAGGCCCAACCGACCAGTGGCACGGCAAAGAACAGCAGGTACATCAGGTGGTGCGTGGCGTGGTAGGCGCGGTGTTGCCAGCCCGGCATGGTCCGGGTCACTGCGACGGGCAGCGCCAGCGGGCGATGTGTCAGGCGCCAGACCAGGCGCAACAACGTGAGTGCCAAAAATGTCACGCCGGCCCATTTATGCCAGTTGTAGAGCTTCAGGCGCTGCGGTGAAAAAGGCAGGTCGGTCATGTAGAGGCCGACCGCAAACATGGCCAGGATCACCAGCGCCAGCAACCAGTGCAAGACGATGGCCACCGTGCTGTAGCGCCTTGGCTGTGCGGCGTGGTCGGGCAGGGCTGTGGTCAAAATGCTTCTCCGGAAATGGGGTGGTCAGGGTGTTCCCTGATGTGTGGGATAAAGTTTAGGAGTCGGACTATCCAAATGGATTCAATTTGATTGACGTTGAAATTCGATTTATTTCAACGATGGTGTGACGTGTTCTTGCATACTGGCCAACTTCCCATTCCTGAAACACCCAGAAAACTGCCATGAACACGACTTTGCCGCGCGCCCCCGCTTTTTTCATCTCGCACGGTGCCCCCACGTTTGCCCTGGAGCCCGGCCAGCTGGGCGCCAATCTGCGTGCCTTGGGGCAGCAGCTCACAGCAATCAAGGCCGTGCTGGTGGTGTCGCCGCATTGGCAAACCCGCGAACTGCAGGTCTTGACCACAGCCAAGCCTGAGACGGTTCACGATTTTGGCGGTTTCCCGGCTGCGCTTTACCAACTGCAGTACCCGGCGCCAGGCCAGCCTGAGCTGGCCCGGGAAGCGATGCGCCTGTTGGAGCAAGCGGGCTGGCCCGTCACCATGGACGCCAACCGTGGCCTGGACCATGGTGCCTGGGTGCCGCTGTTTCACTTGTTGCCACAAGCGACTGTGCCGGTGTTTCAGGTGTCGATGCCGCACCGGCTGGATACCGCTGGTGCACTGGCGCTGGGCCGGGCCCTGGCACCGCTGCGTGACCAGGGGGTGCTGATCGTCGGCTCCGGCAGCCTGACGCACAACCTGTACGATCTTCAAGCCCCCGCCACACCCGCAGTGGCTTACGCGGTGGAGTTTGCCCACTGGATTCGCCAGGCTGTGAGCCGGGCCGATGTGGCGGCACTGCTGGACTACCGCCGGCTGGCGCCGCACGCCGAGCGCGCCCATCCCACCGAGGAGCACTTGCTGCCCCTGCTGGTGGCGCTGGGTGCCAGCCATGAGGCGGAATCCGCGCAGGCCATTGCCGGTGACATCACCTACGGCGTGCTGTCGATGGCGTCCTTCGCCTGGGGCTTGAACTGATCAAACCACGCCGCGCTGGCGCAAGCTCGCCACCTGGCGCACATCCAGGCCCAGTTCCGCCAGCACCTCGTCGGTGTGCTCGCCCAAGGCGGGCGGCGGGCGCTGCAACACCGGCGGCGTTGCCATCAGGCGCAGTGGGCTGGCCACCGTCGTGATGGATGCCACCGCACCAGAGACAGGCTGGCTGCTGGTGACAGCCTGCGTCACCTTGAGGCCGCGCGCCTGCACTTGGGCATCAGCAAAGGCCTGAGCCATGTCGTTGATCGGGCCGCAGGGCACCGCCTTGTCTTCCAGCAGGGCAATCCACTGCGCCGTGCTGCGCGTGCGTGTGACGGCCTGCAGCACAGGGATCAAGGCTTCGCGATGTTTCACGCGCAAGGTGTTGCTGGCAAAGCGTGCATCCGCGGCCCATTCGGCGTGACCGGCGGCCTCGCAAAAGCGCGCAAACTGGCCGTCGTTGCCGATCGCCAGCAGCATGCTGCCGTCCAGCGTCTCGAAGGTCTGGTAGGGTGCCAGGCTCGGGTGGGTATTGCCCTGACGCTGCGGCACCTTGCCGGTGTTCAAGAAGCCCGCCGCCTGGTTGGCCAGCACCGCCATGCCGACGTCCAGCAGCGCCATGTCGATGTGCTGACCTTCACCGGTGCGATGCCGCACCTCGACCGCCGCCAAAATGGCACTGCAGGCGTAAATGCCGGTGAGCACGTCGATCAGCGCCACGCCCATGCGCATCGGGCCGCCGCCGGGCTCGCCGTCCGCGTGGCCGGTGATGCTCATCAAGCCGCTCATGGCCTGGATCATGAGGTCGTAACCGGCGCGTTCGGCATACGGCCCGTCCTGGCCAAAGCCGGTGACCGAGCAGTAAATCAGGCGCGGGTTGACCGCCTTGAGGCTCTCGTAGTCAAGCCCGTACTGTTTCAGTCCGCCGACCTTGAAGTTCTCCACCAGCACGTCGCTTTGTGCAGCCATTTTCAGGATCAGCGCCTGCCCCTCGGCCTGCGCCATGTCGAGCGTGATGGCGCGCTTGTTGCGGTTGCAGGCGGTGAAATAGGTGGCTTGGGTCGTGTCATCGCCCTGCGCGTCTTTCAGGAACGGTGGCCCCCAGTGGCGCGTGTCGTCCCCCGCGCCGGGGCGCTCGACCTTGATCACGTCGGCGCCCAAATCCGCCAGCATCTGGGTGCACCAGGGGCCGGCCAGCACGCGCGAGAGGTCGAGGACCTTGAGGTGGGCGAGGGCAGCGGCTTGGGTGCTCATGGGAATCAGCAAAACGCCTGAATGCCGGTCTGTGCGCGGCCCAGAATCAGTGCGTGGATGTCGTGCGTGCCTTCATAGGTGTTGACCACTTCCAGGTTGACCAAGTGGCGCGCCACGCCGAATTCGTCGCTGATGCCGTTGCCGCCCATCATGTCGCGCGCCAGGCGAGCCACGTCAAGCGCCTTGCCGCAGCTGTTGCGTTTCAGGATGGAGGTGATCTCCACCGCCGCCGTGCCTTCGTCCTTCATGCGGCCCAGGCGCAGGCAGCCTTGCAGGCCCAGTGCGATCTCGGTTTGCATGTCGGCCAGCTTCTTTTGAATCAGCTGGTTGGCAGCCAGCGGGCGGCCGAACTGCTGGCGGTCCATCACGTACTGGCGTGAGCGGAACCAGCAGTCTTCGGCCGCACCCAAGGCGCCCCAGGCGATGCCGTAGCGCGCACTGTTGAGGCAGGTGAACGGGCCTTTCAGGCCTTGTACCTCGGGGAAGGCGTTTTCTTCGGGGCAGAACACGCCGTCCATGACGATCTCGCCGGTGATGCTGGCACGCAGGCCCACCTTGCCGTGGATGGCTGGCGCGCTCAAGCCGGTGGCGCCCTTGTCAAGCACGAAGCCGCGGATCGGGCCGACCTGGCCGGACTCTGACACCTCTTTGGCCCAGACCACAAACACGTCGGCAATCGGGCTGTTGGAAATCCACATCTTGCTGCCAGACAGCTTGTAGCCGCCGGGCACTTTGACGGCGCGGCTCAGCATGCCGGCCGGGTCGGATCCGTGGTTGGGTTCGGTCAGGCCGAAGCAGCCGATCCACTCGCCAGTGGCCAGCTTGGGCAGGTATTTTTGTTTGGTGGCCTCGTTGCCGAATTCAAAAATGGGCACCATCACCAGCGAGCTTTGCACACTCATCATGGAGCGGTAGCCGCTGTCCACACGCTCGACTTCGCGCGCAATCAGGCCGTAAGCCACGTAGTTGAGGCCGGGGCCGCCATAGGCTTCGGGGATGGTGGGCCCAAGCAGGCCCAGTTCGCCCATTTCACGGAAGATGCCGGCGTCGGTTTGCTCCTTGCGAAAGGCCTCGATCACGCGCGGCTGCAGTTTGTCCTGGCAGTAGGCGGCGGCGGCCTCCTTGACCATGCGCTCGTCGTCGCTGAGTTGACTGTCGAGCAAAAAAGGATCTTGCCAGTTGAAGCTTGCGTGGGCCATGCGGGTTCTCCAGTGCGTGTTGAATGGGTCAATGGTAGCGTCCAAGCTGGCTCTTTGGCAAACGACTTGTTCTCACTTTGACTTGCGTAAAACTCATATATTGAAGCTGAAATTGTTAAAAAGTGCGTTTAAAGCAGGCTTTATGTGTACATTACGCACATCATGCGCAGAAAAATCCCGTCCCTGCAGGCGCTGGCCTGCTTCGAGGCCGCGGCGCGTCACCAAAGCTACACCCGCGCCGCTCAGGAGCTGGCGCTGACCCAGGGCGCGGTATCACGCCAACTCACCGCGCTGGAAGACTTTGTCGGCGTGGCGCTGTTCAAGCGCACCCGGCATGGCGTCACGCTGACCGGGCGCGGGCGCGACTACGCGGTGCAGGTGGCGCTGCGCCTGCAGGCACTTGAGCAGGACACGCTCGACGTGATGAGCACGCAGGGGCGTGGCAGCGTGTTGCATCTGGCGGCCGTGCCCACCTTTGCCACGCGCTGGCTGATTCCGCGCTTGCCGGACCTGAAACGGGTGCAGCCCGAACTCACCGTGCACATCGAGACGCGCACCCGCCCCTTCATGTTTGCCGACACACCCTTTGATTGCGCGCTGTTTGCCGGCACGCCCGAGCAGGTCAGCCAATGGGCCGGCACCCTGGCCACCAAACTGCTCGATGAAGTGGTGCTGCCGGTGTGCCACCCCAGCCTGCTGCAAGGCCATGGCCGCGGGACGCCTGAAGCACTTGCGGAGCTGCCGCTGCTGCAGCAAAGCACCCGCCCCGACGCCTGGCGCCAGTGGTTCGAGGCCCAGGGCGTCGCCGCGTCGCAGGCACTGGCAGGCGCGCGTTTTGAACTGTTTTCGATGACGGTGGCCGCCGCTGTGCACGGCATGGGCCTGGCGCTGGTGCCGCGCTTGCTGATCACCCAGGAGCTGGCGCGCGGCGAGCTGGTGGTGGCCTGCGACCGGCCGCTCGCGAATCAGCGTGCGTATTACCTGGTGCGACCCGATGGCGGCGATAACCCGCCGGCATCGCAGATTTTTCTGGACTGGTTGCTGCAGCACACCCGTGAGCGGGATTCAGGCGGATTCGTCCAAGGGTTCTGACGATGACGGCAGCTTCAGCCCGACGCTGGTCACAACACCTTCGGACATGGTTCGTACACTCAATTTGGCACCATCCAGCGCCACCTGGTCGCCCACCACCACCGGGCGCATGATGGCCTTGGCCAGCCAGGTGTCCACGCGCAGGTCGGCATCAGGCGGTGGCTGTAGCCCGTAAACCTCGCACAAGTCTGCCACCCGGGTGTTGGCCTGCAGGGCGAAGTCGCCAAACGTGGCGCGCACGGCAGAGGCGTCGTTCTTGTCGGGCAGAATCACGCCCATGCGGTGTGCGAACCAGCCAATCGTGCTGCCTTGCAGCAACAGCGACGCCAGCACCACCACAAACGCCACGTTGAAAATCAGGCGCGCGTCGGGCAGGTTGGCCATGAATGGAAAGATCGCCAGCACAATCGGCACCGCGCCGCGCAGGCCCACCCAGGCGATATAAACGATTTCCTTGGGCTTGAAGCGCAGGGGCGCCAGGCACAAACCCACCGCCAGCGGCCTGGCCACAAACATCAGTACGGCAGCCACCCCCAGCGCGGGCCAGGCAAAGCCTTCGATCTCCGAAGGGGTGACCAGCAAACCCAGCAGCACGAACATCAGCGCCTGGGACAGCCAGGCATAACCGTCGAGCGCCGACAGCGCCGATTGCACAATGGCCGGCGCCCGCCGGTTCAGCACGATGCCCAGCAGGTACACCGCCAGAAAGCCCGAGCCGCCGACCCAGGTGGTCAGGGCGAAAGTGCTCAGGCCGGCCATCGCCAGCAGCAGGGCAATGACGGCGCCCGACTCTTCCAGTTGATGGATGCGTGGCAACACCAGGGCAAACACCCGGCCAATCCCGATGCCCAGCAGCGCGCCCCAGCCAAACTGCGCCAGCATGGACCTCCCGACGGTAGCGAACGAAAAATCGGCGGCGGTACCCGCACTGGCCGCAGCCGCCAAGCCGATCAGCGCAAGGGTCAGATACACCGCCATCGGGTCGTTCATGCCCGACTCGATTTCCAGCGTGGTGGCCACCCGCTCATTCAACTGGACGCCCGAGGTCTTGAGCAAGGAGAACACGGCCGCCGCGTCAGTGGAGCCGACAATCGCGCCCAGCAACAAGGCACTGGTCCAGTTCAGTTTCAGCAGCCAGACCGCAGCCACGGCGGTGAAGCCCGCCGTCAATACAACGCCCAGCGACGCCAGCAGCAGCGCGGGTTTCAAGCCGGTGCGAAATCGCGGGTAGTCGGTGCGCAGACCACCGTCGAGCAGGATGATGACCAGTGCGATATTGCCCACCCAGAAACTGACGCGGTAGTCGCTGAACTCCCAGCCGCCCGGCCCGTCCACGCCAGCCAGCATGCCGGTCACCAGAAAAGCAAGCAGAAAAGAAAACCCCGCCCTTTTCGAGAACACGCCCACCAGCACGCTGGTAAAAATCAGCGCGGAGGCACCCAGCAAGGGCAGGCTCAGAAAGTCGAGGTTCAGGTTCATCTTGACGCAGATTATGCGGTGGCCCCCCCAAAATGAATGACGTGACTCACCGCATGGGCTGTCGGGCCAAGGACTTGTCCGGGTGTTCAGTGCGTCCCCTCCGTGCTAAGCTAAACGCCATTGACAACCGGTTCGTAGATAACCCATACCCAGGAGCGTTTTTCATGCCCGGACTTCTTCCCACGATCGACCCCGACGGTCTGCTCGAGTTTTCGGTGGTGTACACCGACCGCGCGCTCAACCACATGTCGCAACGCTTTCAAGGCGTCATGAAAGACATCTCCAGCATCTTGAAAGAGGTCTACCACGCCCCTTCAGCGGTACTGGTACCGGGCAGCGGCACCTTTGGCATGGAGGCGGTGGCGCGGCAATTTGCCACTGGCAAGAAGACCCTGGTGATTCGCAACGGCTGGTTCAGCTACCGCTGGACGCAGATCTTTGACATGGGCCAGATTCCGAGCGAGTCCATCGTGCTCAAGGCGCGCCGCGAGGGTGATAACCAGCAGGCGCCGTGGGTGCCCTGCCCGGTCGACGAGGTGGTCGCCAGTATCCGCGCCAACAAGCCCGATATGGTGTTTGCCCCGCATGTGGAAACCGCTGCCGGCATGATCCTGCCCGACGACTACCTCAAAGCCGTGGCCGATGCAGTGCATGAAGTGGGCGGCCTGTTTGTGCTCGACTGCATTGCCTCGGGTGCCATGTGGGTTGATATGGAGGCCACTGGCGTGGACGTGCTGGTGAGCGCACCGCAAAAAGGCTGGAGCGGCTCGCCCTGCTGCGCCATGGTGATGCTGAGCGCCCGCGCTCGCGCGGCCATTGACGCCACCAGCAGCACCAGCTTTGCCTGTGACCTCAAAAAATGGTTGCAAATCATGGAAGCCTATGAAAAAGGTGGCCACGCCTACCACGCCACCATGCCGACCGATGCCCTCGTGCGCCTGCGCGAGGTCATGCAGGAAACCCGCGCCTACGGTTTCGAGAAGGTCAAGGCCGAGCAGGCCGCGTTGGGCGCCAAGGTGCGTGCCTTGTTCGAGAGCCGCGGCATCCGAAGCGTGGCTGCCGAGGGTTTCAAGGCCCCGGGTGTGGTGGTGAGCTACACCACTGACGCCGACATCCAGAACAGCAAGAAGTTTCTGGCTTTGGGTTTGCAAACCGCCGCCGGCGTGCCCTTGCAATGTGACGAGCCGGCTGATTTTTCGAGCTTCCGCGTCGGCCTGTTCGGCCTGGAAAAGCTGCACAACGCCGACCGCAGCGTGGCGCAGCTTGCGGCAGCGCTCGACGCCATGGGCATGACGGCCTGAGGGGCTGGCCGCCCGCTAAATGGGCACTTGATGTGGGGGAATTAATCCCTCCCCGGCTTGATTTCCAGCGCTTCACCACTACCATTCGAGCCCTTGAACGGGGATTCCGTTTGACTTAGTGAAAAAAGGAAAACATGAAACGCATTATGTTGTTTGTTCTGACCAATGTGATGGTCGTGGCGGTGCTGGGCATTGTGGCCAGCCTGCTGGGCGTGAACCGCTACCTGACGGCCAACGGTCTGGACCTGGGCGCCTTGCTGGGCTTTGCGCTGATCATGGGTTTTGGCGGCGCCATCATCTCGCTGCTCATCAGCAAGCCCATGGCCAAATGGACAGCGGGTGTGCGCATCATCAACCAGCCGGCCAACGTGGACGAAGCCTGGATCGTCGAGACCGTGCGCAAGCTGGCTGACCAGGCCGGCATTGGCATGCCCGAGGTCGGTATTTTCGAGGGAGCCCCGAACGCCTTTGCCACCGGTGCTTTCAAGAATTCGGCCCTGGTGGCGGTGAGTACCGGCTTGCTGCAAGGCATGACGCATGAGGAAATCGAGGCCGTGATTGCTCACGAGGTAGCGCACGTGGCCAATGGCGACATGGTCACCATGACGCTCATTCAAGGTGTGATGAACACCTTTGTGGTGTTCCTGAGCCGCGTTATTGCGTATGCCATCGACAGCTTTTTGCGCAAAGGCGACAGCCAGAACTCCGGCCCTGGCATTGGCTACATGGTGACCACCATCGTGCTCGACATCCTGCTCGGTTTTGCCGCCGCCATGGTGGTTGCCTGGTTCAGCCGCCACCGCGAGTTCCGCGCCGACGCGGGTGCCGCGCAACTGATGGGACGGCGCCAGCCCATGATCAACGCGCTGGCGCGCCTGGGCGGCTTGCAGTCCGGCGAACTGCCCAAGAGCGTCGCCGCTTTTGGCATCACAGGCGGTATTGGCAAGTTGTTCGCGACCCACCCGCCCCTCGAAGACCGTATCAGCGCACTGCAGAACGCGCAAGCCTGATGGCCAGCGCCTCGGCCACCTTGATGCCATCGACCCCGGCCGACAAAATCCCGCCGGCATAGCCCGCGCCTTCACCCGCCGGATACAGGCCGCGGGTATTGACACTCTGAAAATCATCGCCGCGCGGCATGCGCAAGGGTGACGAGGTGCGGGTTTCTACCCCGGTCAACACCGCATCGGGCATGTCAAAGCCCTTGATCTTCTGGCCAAAGGCCGGCAGCGCCTCGCGCAGCGCGGCAATGGCGTAATGCGGCAGGGCAGGGTGCAGGTCGCCCAGCTTCACACCGGGCTGGTAGGACGGCACAACAGCACCCAAGGTGGTCGATGCCTTGCCCTCGATGAAGTCCCCCACCAGTTGCCCGGGCGCCTCGTAGTTGCTGCCACCCAGCACATACGCGCCGGATTCGAGCTGGCGCTGCAGGTTGATGCCCGCCAGCGGGTGTGTGGCGCCGGTACTGACCGCTTTCATCTGCTCGGCTTCTTCGGCATATCGCTGGCCCGCCGCAGCGCCAAAGGCCTGCACAAAGGCCGCTTCATCCTGGCAAAAGTCTGCGGGCTCGATGCCCACCACCATGCCGGCATTGGCGTTGCGCTCGTTGCGCGAATACTGGCTCATGCCGTTGGTCACCACGCGGCCCGGCTCGCTGGTGGCCGCCACCACGGTGCCGCCGGGGCACATGCAAAAGCTGTACACCGCGCGGCCATTGCTGGCGTGGTGCACCAGCTTGTAGTCGGCCGCGCCCAGGCTGGGGTGGCCGGCGTGGCGGCCCCACCGGGCGCGGTCGATCACACTTTGCGGGTGCTCGATGCGAAACCCCACCGAGAACGGCTTGGCATCCACCGTCACACCACGTTCATGCAGCATGGCAAAGGTGTCGCGTGAGCTGTGGCCCAGCGCCATCACCACCTGGTCGGCGCGTATCTCATACGTTTGTCCAGTAGCCTGGTCCAACACGGTCAGGCCGCGCAGCTGCCGGCCTTGTGCGCCGTCTTCCACCAGCGCATCTGTGACGCGCTGCTCAAAGCGGATTTCACCGCCCAGCGCGATGATCTGGGCGCGCAGGTTTTCCACCACCTTGACCAGCTTGAAGGTGCCGATGTGCGGGTGTGACTCCACCAGAATCTCGGGCGGCGCCCCGGCCTTGACGAACTCTTCCATCACCTTGCGCCCCAGATGGCGCGGGTCCTTGATCTGGCTCCACAGCTTGCCGTCGGAAAACGTGCCGGCGCCGCCCTCACCAAATTGCACATTGCTCTCGGGGTTGAGCACATGTTTGCGCCACAGGCCCCAGGTGTCCTGGGTGCGTTCACGCACCTTTTTGCCGCGCTCCAGCACGATTGGCTTGAAACCCATGTGGGCCAGGATGAGCGCTGCAAAAATGCCGCAGGGGCCAAAACCCACCACCACCGGCCGTAGCGCCAGATCGGTCGGGGCTTGCGCCACCAGTCGGTAAGCCATGTCGGGCGTGGCAATGATGTGCGGGTTACCCGTATGCTGTTGCAGCAAGGCGGCTTCTTGTTCGGGCTTGGCCAGCGTCACATCGACGATGTAAACCACCCGCACCTGCGCCTTGCGGGCATCAAAACTGCGTTTGAAAATGTGCCACTCAAGCAGATCCGCCGGCTGTAGCGCCAGTGTGTGCAGGATCAACGTGCTGAGGTCGTCGGGCGTGTGGTCAAGCGCGAGCTTGAGTTCAGAGAGTCGGATCATGGTGCGTACCGGTTGGGCTTGTGTTTATCAAGCAGAAGCCACGCATTTTAGAAAAGTCGACCCCACAAATTTAAATCAGCTTGGCAAAAAACCTTCCACCGACAGATAACGCTCACCGGTGTCGTAGTTGAAGCCCAGCACCTTGGCGCCAACTGGCAGCTCGGGCAATTTCTGCGCAATGGCGGCCAGTGTGGCGCCGCTGGAAATGCCGACCAGCAGACCTTCCTGTGTGGCGCTGCGGCGGGCGTATTCGCGGGCGGGTTCGGCATCAACCTGGATCACGCCGTCGAGCAGGTCGGTGTGCAGGTTTTTCGGGATGAAGCCGGCGCCGATGCCCTGGATCGGGTGCGGGCCGGGCGTGCCGCCTGAGATCACCGGCGAGAGCACGGGTTCGACCGCAAACACTTTCAGCTTGGGCCATTGGGCCTTCAACACCTGCGCCACGCCGGTCAGGTGGCCGCCGGTGCCCACGCCGGTGATGATCACATCCAGGCCATCGGAGAAGTCGGCCAGGATTTCTTCAGCGGTGGTGCGCGCGTGCACCTCGATATTGACCGGGTTCTCGAACTGCTGCGGCATCCAGCTTCCCGGCGTGGCGGCCACCAGTTCTTCGGCACGGGCAATCGCGCCCTTCATGCCTTTTTCACGCGGCGTCAGGTCGAAGCTGGCGCCATAGGCCAGCATCAGCCGGCGGCGTTCGATGCTCATGCTGTCGGGCATCACCAGAATGAGTTTGTAGCCCTTGACCGCCGCCACCAGCGCCAGACCGACACCGGTGTTGCCCGAGGTGGGTTCGATGATGGTACCGCCGGGCTGGAGCGCGCCGGATTTTTCAGCCGCTTCGACCATGGCCAGCGCAATGCGGTCCTTGATGGAACCACCCGGGTTGCCGCGCTCGGACTTGACCCACACCTGGTGCGTGTCGCCAAACAAGCGGTTGATGCGGATGTGCGGCGTGTTGCCTATGGTTTGCAGGACGTTGTCGACTTTCATGCGGGGCTCCTCAAATTGATGGAGCAGTCATTTTGAACCACTTGATCGATTGTTTTCGGCATAAGCTTAAATGCCCGGGTTGCAAGCGCTGGGATGCCGCGATAATCAAGGCGTGAAGCCCGCCAGACTGCCGCTGGTGCAATTCTGGAAACAGAGCACTGGAGGAACGTCCGGACTGCATAGGGCAGCGTAGCAGCTAACGGCTGTCCACTGAAAGCCCGGGGCGCAAGCCCTGGGTATAAGGTGAGGATCAGAGCAACAGAGACGAGCCGATTGAGTTCGGGTGAAACGGGCAATCTCTACGCGCAGCAATACCAAATAGGCACACGTTGATGGGGCCCCCGGAGTGTGCGGGTAGGTAGCACCGAGCCACGCAGTGATGCGTGGCCCAGATTAATGGCAGTCACGCTGAAGGCAACTTCGGCGCACAGAATCCGGCTTATCGGTGGGCTTCACAACTTATCCGCGTGCCAGCAGTGACTGGCCCAGCGCAAACACCGAGTTGGGCGCGTTGGTGCGCACCGGCTGGTGCGCCGGCTTCTTGAACACACCGCGATTGGGTGCCGGCTTTTGCTCGATCTTGACGCCCTTGGCCAGTTGGTCGAGCACCAGGCTGCGCAGCGTGACCGACTGCATGAAGTCGAGCACCTTGGCGTTCATGGTGTCCCACAGGTCTTGCGCCATGTCGGGGGTGGTCGACATCGTTTCGGTGCTGGATTTGGCGGGTGCCTCGTCTTCTACCGCGCCAATGATGTCCGCCACTGTGATGGCATCCGCACGATGGCCCAGGGTGTAGCCGCCACCGGGCCCGCGCGTGCTGGTCACCAAGCCTTGCTGGCGCAATTTGCTGAACATTTGCTCCAGGTACGACAGCGAAATTTGCTGCCGTGTGGCAATGTCAGACAGCGGCACGGGACCCAGCTTTTCGCGCAGGGCGACGTCGATCATGGCGGTCACGGCAAAACGGCCTTTGGTACTTAATCGCATGGTAAATCCTCCTGTCAGTGTCGCTAAATCAGACACAGTGCAAACTATAAGGTTCAAATCACTTCGTGTAAATTCGAATAATCGACTAATTTACTTCGAAAAAAATGAACAATAGGGTGAATAACTGAGGGCATTCGCATGAATTTCAAGCACCTTTACTATTTTTGGGTGACCGCGCGGGCTGGCGGCGTCATGCGCGCTGGTGAGCAGCTGCACACCACGCCGCAAACGCTCTCTAGCCAGATCAAGCTGCTGGAAGACTGGCTGGGGCGCAAGCTGTTTCGCAAGAGCGGCCGCGGGCTGGAGCTCACCGAGCACGGCCGCATGGCGCTGGGTTATGCCGATCAGATCTTCAGCCTGGGCAGTGAACTGGAAAGCAGCCTGCGCCAGGTGCGTGGCGCCGCGCGGCGGCTGGATTTCAGGGTGGGGGTGGCGGACTCGTTGTCCAAATCCATCGCCTACCGGTTGCTGGAGCCTGCTTTTTCCATTGCTGAACCGGTCAAGTTGTTGTGCAGCGAGGGCAGTTTTGACGACCTGCTTGCCGCCTTGGCCCTGCACCGGCTCGACCTGGTGATTGCCCACGAGCCCATGCCCAGGCGCGTCAGCGTCAAGGCCTACAGCCATGCGCTGGGCAGCAGCGTGATGAGTTTTTTTGCGGCCCCGGTCCTGTTGCCAGGCATTCAAGGCAAGTTTCCCGCCTGTCTGGATGGTGTGCCCATGCTGGTGCCGGGCGCCACGGCCTCGGTGCGCCAGCAGCTGGAAGGCTGGTTTGCCAGGCACCAGATTGCGCCCGTGGTGGTGGGTGAGTTTGACGATGCCGCGCTGATGAAAGCCTTTGGCCGCGAAGGTCAGGGGGTGTTCATGGCCCCGCGCGTGCTCGAAGAAGAAACCTGTACCCAATTTGGCGTGCAGGTGATAGGCCACACCGCCGAACTGGTCGAAGAGTTTTATGCGATATCGGTCGAGCGGCGCATCAGCCACCCCTGCGTGCTGGCCATCACCGACGCCGCGCGCGGCCAGTTGTTCAGCGTGTGATTTTTTCAGACCGCTGCAACCGGATAATGCCCCCATGCCCCTCAGAGAAATCAGCCACCCCGCCATCGACGTGGACCTGCGCTACGCCACGCCCGACAACTTCACCGGCAAAACCATTTACGACCACGCAGTGGCCTACCTGCATCAGGACGCCCTGGTGGCGCTGGTGCGCGCCGCCGAGCTGGCAGCGGCCCAGGGCCTGCGCCTGCGGGTGCTCGATGCCTACCGGCCATCCGCCGCGCAGTGGCGCCTGTGGCAAGCGCTGCCCGACCCGCGCTTTGTCGCCGACCCGCGCCTTGGGTCCATGCACACGCGCGGCGTGGCCGTGGACCTGACCCTGTGTGACGCCAGCGGCGTGCCGCTGGACATGGGCACCGCCTTTGATGAAATGACCGAGCAATCCTTTCATGATGCGACCAGCATTGCGGCTGAAGCCCAGCGCCATCGCTGCCTGCTGCTGGGCCTGATGACCCTGGCCGGCTGGACGCACCACCCTTACGAGTGGTGGCACTACAACCTGCCGGATCCCACCCGCTACCCACCGCTCAGCGACGGCGCCGAGGGCAGCTTCTTGATGGACTAAAACCGCTCGCCCTCGTGCAAATACCGCCACTGGCCCTCGGGCAAGCCCGACAGCGCCACGCGCCCCACGCGCTGGCGCTTGATGCTCTGGATGTGCAAGCCGACGCGTTCGCACAGGTAGGCGATCAGCCCGGGGTGCGCGCCCTTCAGGGCCACACGCAGCCGCGTCGACGTGTCCGAGGTGCTGTTGATGCTGACCTTCACCAGCGGTAGCGGCTGGCCGTCGCTGCTCAGTCCGGCGTTCAGGCGCAGCAGCAGCTCGGGCGCCACTTCGCCGGCCACTTCCACCACCAGTTCGTGTTCCATGAGGGCCGCGTCTTCGGTCAGCTTGCGCAGCACGCGCCAGTCCTGGGTAAACACCACCAGCCCGCTGGCAGCCACTTCCAGCGGCACACAGGCGCTGAGCTTGGCAAAGTGGTGCTTCAGCAGGCGCACCCCTGAGGCGTCCTGCGCCCAGTGGTTCGCGGCCAGCAACAACTGGTGCGCGGGTTTGACGCGTTTGCCCGCTTCACCGGGTAGGGCCATGGCCTCGAAGCCGGGCGGCTTGTGCAGCAGCAGCGTGACGTCGGTGAGTGTCATCAGGCTGGCGTGCGGGTCGACCACCACGGTCTGGTCGGTCACCCGCGCCATGGGCTCTTCGACCACTTTGCCGTTCACGCTGACCCAGCCGCCCTCGATGTACTGCTCGGCCTCGCGGCGCGAGCAGCGCATCAGGTGCGCCACATGTTTGGACAGGCGCTCGCCGTCCTGGGCGGGCGGCTTGGGTGGTGGCGCGGCTTTACGCGGCGGCGCGGGTTTGTGAGGTTTGATCATTGGCCGCAATGGTAACCAATGATGTGTTGGCTACCAGCTCAGCGGGTCCAGCTGGTAAAACTGGCTGAGTTCCCGGTACAGCGCGGCGTGTTCTTGCGCCATGGCCTCGGGCTGCTCAAAAAACACCTCGGAGATCACGGCAAAAAATTCGCCCGGGTCGGTGGCCCCGTAGTCGCAGAACAGTGATGGCGCGCCCCGCATCACGCGGGCCTGCAGCGTCATGAATTCGTTGCCCAGCACGCGCGACCAGCTTTGTTGCGCGTGCTGCCCGAGCATGGGCGCGCCGTTGGCGCTGCCGCTTTCCTGATCGAGCTGGTGCGCAAACTCATGAATGGCCACGTTTTGCCCGTCGTCGACCACCGCCGCACCCTCCAGCGTGTCTTGCCACGACAAAATCACCTGCCCGTCTGACCACGATTCACCCGCCAGCACCTCGCGCGTGCGGTGCGCCAGGCCGATGTGGTCCAGCTGGTCGCGCTGCACCACAAAGCTGTCGGGGTACACCAGAATCTGGCGCAGATTGGGGTAGTAGCCGCTGGGGCGGTTCAAAATCAGCAGGCAGGCGTGGGCGGCAATCGTGACGCGAATCTCGTCGTTGATTTCCAGCCCGTTGCAGCCAATGAACGCCTTCTCGGCCAGAAACACCTGCATGTGCTGCTTGAGCCGCAATTGGAGGTCGGCGGGCAGCCGGCGCACATAGGGCACGCGCTGTTGCAACACCGCGCGCCAGGGCGCCGGAAAGGCCTGGGCACGCAGGTGCTGGCGCTTGCGCTCAAGCAGCCAGGGCGCGCCCACCAGCCACAGCACCACCAGCAGGGCCAGGCAAGCAATGATGACCGCTGGCATGCCGCAACAGTGCCTAGGGCATCAGCGACGTGATACGCGCCACATGCGCCATCAGCGAGCGCTTGGCCACCGGCCACATGCGCTGCGGCACGTCGGCATACACCAGCGCCAGCCAGTCGTCGAGTGTGCCGTCAGGCTGCGCCTGCATGGCGGCCATCACCTTGGCTTCGCGCTGCAGGCGATGCGCCTTGAGCCGGGTGATGGCCACTTGCGCCTCGTCGTCCGGTCCGCCGATCACATAACCATGGGCCGGCAGGATGTACTTGAGCTGGTGTTCGGTGCAGGCCGCGTGCAGCAAGTCCAGCGAGTTCAGGTAGTCGCTCATGTCGCCATCGGGCGGGTCGACCACCGTGGTGCTGCCGTTCAGAATGTGGTCGCCGCTGAACAGCAAGCCGTCTTCCAGCAGCATCAGGCACAGGTGGTTGGCCGCGTGGCCAGGGGTGTGGATGACCTGCAGCGTGTGGCGGGTGTCTTCCGCTGTGGGGCAGACTTCAGTCTGCCATGGTCGACTGAAGTCGACCCCACTGGAGCCGCCACCATGCCTTGAAAGCGTCAGCCGTTCATGGTTCAAAAGAGCCCGGTCGGGCGTGAAAGCACTGTTCGCCCGCGCTGTCTCCGCGCTTGCCAGCCCCAAAATCGGCGGCACCGTGTCGCACATGGCCTGCAGCGGCCGGGCGCCGGGGGCATGGTCCGGGTGCGAATGGGTGCAGACAATCAGGCGGATGTCGCCGCCCGCGGCGCGCCACAGCTTGGCCAGGTGCTCGTCGTCGGCCGGGCCGGGGTCGATGGCAATGTAGCCGGTGCTGGGGTCGCCCACCAGATAGCTGTTGGTGCCCGGGCCGGTCATGGCGCCGGGGTTGGGCGCGGTCAGGCGCAGCACGTTCTTGAGCAGGGCCACGGGCTGTTCACTCTGCCAGTCCAGCGGGTGCACGATTTGCCCGTCCGGGCACACCAGCGCCAGCTCACCATAGGCCGACTCAGGTTCCATGTGCCGTTGCTCGCGCCCGGCCAGCAGCCCGGTGCGCGGGCAACTGGACCACAGCGGCTCCTCAGACACCGCGCAGGCCTGCAGCACGGCATCGACCGTGGCCAGGTCTTGCAGACGCTCCAGTGTGATGATGGTCGGGTAAATCATGAAAAAGTTGCCCGCCTGATGCCGCGCCAGCGCATCACCCGGGCGCACCCACACCGGTTCGAACTGCTCGGTCTCGTCGGCCACGGGCGTTTGCCCGGGCGGCACGCGCGCCACCAGAAACGGCACATCAAAGCGCTTGGGCAGGTCGCGGTCAGTGATCCAGCGGGCCAGCACAAACATGTCGCTGGCGGCCAGTGTCAGCCCGCGCGCTGCGCACTGCGCGCCCAGGTCGCCCTGCCGGTCCATCGCGTCAATCTCGGCCTGCGTCGCCCAGCTGCCGTCGGCATGGCGCGCCAGCAGAATGCCCAGCTCCTCAAAATTTTCACGAATGGCGGCAATCGCCTCGGTCAGCGCCTGCGCGCTTTGCGTGGCGCGGCGTTGCGTCAGGGCATGGCAGCAGGCGTCTGCCGCATCAATGCCGCCGCCCGGAAACACATAGGCGCCCGGCACAAAACTCGCGTTGCTGGAGCGTCGCGTCATCAGCACCTCCAGCCCGTTGGGCGTGTCGCGCAGCAGCAGCACGGTGGCGGCATCGCGCGTGGGCGCGGGAGGGCGGGCAGGGTGCAGGAGTTGGGAGGGGCGGGGCATGGGCAGAGGATATCAGGCTGGAATTGACGAAAAGTACCTTACACATAGAATGGCAAACTCTGCCATTCCAAGGAGGCTTTTATGTCCCTCAATGTTTCCCTCCCTATTGAGCTTGAAAATCGCGTCCGTGACCATGTGGCTTCTGGCCTGTATGGTTCTGCCAGCGAGGTGATTCGCGAGGCTTTGCGCCTTTTTGAAGCCTATCAATCGGTGCAGGTCGCTAACTTGAGCTCTTTGAAATCTGATATCGCAATGGGCTTGGCTGATGTGCAAGCCGGGCGTGTGTCTTCACTTGACGTTGCCGCCATCCAGGCACAAGGGCGCGCTGCCTTGCAGGCCAGAACCGCCAAGCAATGACGCAAGTGCTGTATGCGCAAAGTGCTCAAACTGATTTGCTTGAGGCTTGGCTGTTTATTGCAGAAGAAAACATGCCTGCGGCGGATCGGACCATTGAGACCATTGAGCACGAGGCCGAAACTTTATCGCTTCAACCCAAGATGGGACGATCTCGGCCGGAGCTGGGTAAAGCTGTGCGTAGCTGGCCAACTTCGACACCCTATGTTTTGTTCTATCAAGTAGGTCATTCGAGCCTGACTGTGCTTCGCGTACTGCACCACGCACGCGACATTGGGCAGCAATTATTTTGAGCATCAGATCGATTCAAGCCGAATTTTTGTGCAGTTAATAGCCGCCCGGCACAAAACTCGCGGTGCTGGAGCGCCGCGTCATCAGCACTTCGAGCCCTTGCTGCGTGTGGCGCAGCAGCAGCACGGTGGCGGCATCGCGCGTGGGCGCGGGAGGGCGGGCAGGGTGCAGCAGTTGGGTGGGGCGGGGCATGGCGGATGTGTATGGGTGGAGGATGCACTTTACAGGACGAACGACAGCCACGCTGATCGGCTTGTGCGGCCAATCTGTTTTGTGGCCAACGAAGTTCAGAATTTTGTGACAAAAATGTCAATCCATGCAATACGGGGTGACGGGATGTGTCACGTTTTCGGATCCTTCTCGCCGATAAACGCTAAAAATCAGCTTGATTGGAAGTCTGTAGACCTGGCACGAAGTCTGCGTGCCTTGGCCGAGTGTTCCCGTGATAGATTTTTTAACCTGAAGGAGTAAGTATGAAACGTTCTATGCAAAAGGGTTTTACCCTGATCGAATTGATGATCGTGGTTGCGATCATCGGTATTTTGGCTGCCGTGGCTTTGCCGGCTTATCAGGACTACACGGTGAAGGCGAAAGTGTCTGAAGCCGTGGGCATTTCCGCACCAGCGCGTACAGCGTTGGCGCTTGCTTGCAGTGAGCAAACCTTGGCGAACGGCATTACGCATACGTCTTTGGGGCTGCCTGCCTCCATTACTAGCACGTACGTCACCTCTGTGGATGCTACAGCTTCAAGTGCAACTGCTGCGACGATTACAATCAGGATTGCAACTATCGGAACATCCGTTACCAGTACTACTAATGGCATCCTGTACACAGGTACATGCAATGATGCTGGCATGACTTGGGCTATTGCGCCTACTACAGTTAGTCCAATTGCAACAAAATACCTGCCTAAAATCTAAGTAGAAATTTCATCTTTTTACTAACGCCGACTCAGTTTTTCGGTATCAAAGGCACCCTTCAGGGTGCCTTTTTTTTACTAATTTTTGCTCGATTCGTAACAATGTGAATATTTCAAAACTGGTGATGTCACCTTTCTGGCTAGTTCTATGGTCATTTGTTTTGGCCTTTGGCTGGGTGTTACCCAACCATCAGCGGCCATGGACAGCGTTTCATTCGGATGCGTGGGTCGCGTTGGCGTTCTTATTGGCTTCTGCGGCGGTTTTCATTCGCGTGCGCGAACCGCTGGCATGGCACCGAATTACCGTACTAGCTGCACTTCTGGTCTGCATCCCCTGGCTGCAATATGCGTTTGACCTGGTCCCCTTGGCTGGCAATGCCTGGATTTCGTCAGCTTACTTGTTAGGGTTCTTGTTGGCCTTGCTGACAGGGGCACATTGGGAAAAGTTCTCTCCTGGGCAAGTTGTTGATGGCCTGTTTCTGGCGATCGGTATCGCAGCCGTTCTTTCTGTGGGTTTGCAGTTGCGGCAATGGTTTGTGCTCGAAGGTCTGGAGATTTGGACGATGGGCGGCGGTCCGGACCGACCGTTTGCCAACTTGGGTCAACCCAACCAGTTAGGCACCTTGTTGCTGTGGGGTTTGTTGGCTGGTGTGTGGGGGCATATTCGAAACCACATCAGTGGCAAAGTGGCAGTATTGCTGATGGTCTATTTGCTGTTTGGAGTCGCCTTGACCGGCTCCCGAACGGCCTGGATCGGCGTGGCCTTACTGGTTGTTGCCAGCTGGTGGTGGCGGTCCTTGTGGCGCAGCGCGCGCCTGCCTTGGATCGCCACTAGTTTGGGCGGTTATTTTGTGTTGTGCGTTGTGGTTCAGGGTTGGTGGCATGCTTTGGATGGAGCAGCACCCACTGACTTGGTTCG
Organism: Rhodoferax sp.; assembly: GCF_030653815.1. Taxonomy (GTDB): domain Bacteria; phylum Pseudomonadota; class Gammaproteobacteria; order Burkholderiales; family Burkholderiaceae_C; genus Rhodoferax. Next base: position 102,934 of record NZ_JAURYQ010000014.1, read on the forward strand.
CATGAGCAGCGAGTTGCGTCCTCTGGCCTGGGCTGTTTTCTTGGACGCCGCTTGGCAGCGCCCTTGGTTCGGCTACGGCTGGAACCAGACGGCGCTGGCGCACTTGGACCTGGCAACAGCGCACCCGTCATTGCACAACATTTTTTCCTATTCGCACAATCTGTTCCTTGATCTGGTGTTGTGGTGCGGCATTCCGGTGGGATTCACTGTGTCGGCGGCCTTGCTCTGGTGGTTTTGGAAGCGGGTGCGAGCTGTCAAGAAGGCGGACGACGCTGTGCTCATATTGTTCTTGCTTGTGATTGCCAATCACGCGATGCTGGAACTGCCTTTGTTTTACGCTTATTTTTTACTACCTGTCGGGATGGTGATCGGGGCACTCAACACTCGGCTAGGGGCGCGGCCAGTCATTGCGATGGGGCGCAAGTTGGCAATGGGCTTGTGGCTGGCAACGACTGCGCTTCTCGCGCTCATCATTCGAGATTACGGGCGCGTTGAGTCAAGCTATCAAACACTGTTCCTGGAATGGTCGCGCATCAAAATCACGATACCTGTCGGGCCACCTGATGTGCTGCTGTTGACACAATGGCATGACTTCATCAAGTTCGCGCGGGTAGATCCCAAAAGCAATCTGAGTGATGACGAATTGGCGCGGATGAGAAACATCACCGGACTATTTCCCAGTGGCATCACTCTCCATAAATTTGCAACGGTTCTGGCTTTTAACCAGCGCCCGGAAGAGGCTCAACTATGGCTTAAACGGATGTGCAAGACCATTCCAAAAGCCGATTGCAAGGCTGTCAAGGAAATTTGGGCAAGGCAAGCATTGAAGTATCCCCAAATTGCAGCCGTTCCTTGGCCAGTCAAAACGACAGACTAGCAGCTGGCACGCACGGTCACCGGGTCCGCCCCGCCTTGTATTTCCCCTTGCCCGCCCCAATCACCCCGTCGGCCAGCGCCAGCCGGGCCATGGCCTTGTGGGCGTGGGTGATGGCCAGGCCCAGGGCGTCGGCGGCGTCCGGGCCGGCTGGGCAGATTCAGCAGGCGCTTGACCATTTCCTGAATCTTGCCTTTGTCCCGACATTTGCTGTCGATGTGCTTGCCGCTTACCGGCAAGCGGTATATGATGCCCGCTCATGATTCAGTCATTTAAATGCCAGGACACGCAATTGCTTTTTGAAACAGGCAAGTCCAAGCGTTTTGGCAACGTCCGGGATGTCGCCGAGCGCAAGTTGACTCAATTGGCGGCTGCCATGACTTTGGAGTTTCTCAAGTCGCCACCTGGTAACCATCTTGAACGACTGACGCGTGATCGTGAGGGGCAGTACAGCATTCGCATCAATCAGCAGTGGCGCGTTTGCTTCGTTTGGACTGCAGAGGGGCCTTGTGATGTTGAGATTGTTGATTACCACTGATTTTTTCTGCCACGGAGGGCAACATGATTAAAAACGGTATGCGTGCAATTCACCCGGGCGAGTTCCTGCGTGAAGACTATTTGAAGCCATTGGGCATGACAGCCAATGCGCTGTCAAAGGCACTGCATGTGCCTGCCGGGCGCATCAATGACATCGTGCTGGAGCGGCGCGGCGTCACGCCTGACACCGCTTTGCGTCTGGCGCGTTATTTTGGCGGTGACGCGCAGTCATGGTTGAATTTGCAGCAAATGTATGACCTCAAACTTGCTGAACGCGACAAGGCAAAACAAATCGAAGCTGAAATTGAACCTTTGGCGCTTGCGGCCTGAGCTAGAGTTGCTTTTCACCGACTCCGCCCCGCCTTGTATTTCCCCTTGCCCGCACCAATCACGCCGTCGGCCAGCGCCAGCCGGGCCCACACACTGTGCATTTCCTCTTGCCTTAATGACGACATGGAAATCTCGGATCCAGACTCCAAAATATCCATGTGAATCTATTCAATGCTTACGCCTGCTCGTCTTTCAATTGAGCAGGCACATCTGGCGCCACATTGTCATTAAAGACTTTTGTCTTTGGTGCGGTGCTGGTACCAAGTGACCATGCTCTCGTCCTCCAAGGCATAGTCACCGTAGGCTGCTTGCCAAACAAGGTTCTTGTCGCGCAAGCCTTTCAGTGCGCCTTGCGCGGCCGCTGCATCTATTTCCTGGCCGGCCAGGGCGGAATAGGCCTTCAAGGAATCCTCGGTGAACGGGGCGTACTTGGCCCCGGTCTGCAGCATGCGCTCCAGGACAGCCCGCTGTGCCGGCGATAGCGCGGCAAACTCACTTTCCATGGCACCCCAGACGTGCTCCCGAAAGGAGGACGCCTCTGCCTTCAGTTCAGCCGCAAGATTCTCGGCTGCGCCGTCAAGCGCCAAGTCAGCAATGATGCCTCGCAGCAATTCCGGTCGGTGTCCGACCAATTTAAAGGCTTCAAAAACATCGTCTGCATTGAATTGATTGGTGGCGGCAAGTTTCAGGTTAATGTCATCGGTATAGGCATCAGAAAATTCCTTCCCAAGTTTGGGGAACTTTGTAATGCGACAACCAAAAAATGGTTGATTGCGTTTCAGGACCAATTGGGTCAGCTTGTCCTGATTAGAGCCGGTAAATACCAGGAATAGCCGTTGTCCCCCGGCACCCTGGTTTAACCTGTCCCGAGCTGCCTTCAAGCCAAACATGGCGTCCATGCCTTCTTTTGAATTGAGCGCATGCTGGGCCTCATCGACGATGAGCACGACCGGCTTTCCCGATGCCTCGACCAAGGCTTCCAACGCATCCGCCAGGGACACGTTTTCCGGCAAAGACAGCGAGGCCATGCTCAGGCTCAGAGCCCCGAAAACTGTGACTCGTTCAAGTCCTGCGGCCTTGGCCAGTTTTGTGATGGCACCGGAAAACTTGAACAAGGATTTGCGCACCTCCCGAGCAATAAGAATTGCCGGAGATGTCTCCTTCTCGGTCCACAGATCGACGTAAACAGTCGTCCAGCCCAATTTGTCCAGAGCGGGCAGGAGGTCTTCACGCAAGAAAGTGCTTTTGCCAGTTCGGCGAGGCGCGGCCAGGAATAAGCCCGAGCGCGCATCCATGATGCCCGTGCCTTGTAGGGCCTCGCAGTACCCACGCGCTAACTCGGGGCGATGAAACTTGAAGGGTTGGTGTGACATGTCATTGCTCCAGTTAGGCGAACTTATTTGGGCTATTAAAACTTATAACTCAAAAAATAACCAAGTATAAGTACCTTCTTTCGAGCGTCTCTCCTTACGCACGATTGAAGAAGCCGACAGCCATTTAGGGCTCAACACCAACTCACCGGCTCCTGCCCGCCTTGTATTTCCCCTTGCCCGCACCAATCACCCCATCAGCCAGCGCCAGCCGGGCCATGGCCTTGTTGGCGTGGGCGTGGGTGATGGCCAGGCCCAGCGCGTCGGCGGCGTCGGGGCCGGGTAGGCCGGGCAGATTCAGCAGGCGCTTGACCATTTCCTGAATCTGGTCCTTGCTGGCGCGGCCCCAGCCCACCACGGCCTGTTTCATTTGCAGCGCGGTGTACTGCGACACCGGCAAATCGGAAAACACCAGCGCGGTGATGGCCGCACCCCGGGCCTGGCCCAGCAGCAGGGTGGACTGCGGGTTGACGTTGACAAACACGATTTCGACGGTGGCGGCGTCGGGCTCGTAGCGCGCCACCACTTCGCGAATGCCGTCAAAAATCACCTTCAGGCGCTCGGGCAGCAGGTCCTTGTCGAGGTGGGTGGTGCTGATGGTGCCGCTGGCCACATAGCGCAGTTCGGCGCCGTCCACGTCGACCAGGCCAAAACCGGTGGTGCGCAGGCCGGGGTCGATGCCGAGGATTCTCATAGGCCGAAGTACCAGCGCACCGAGTGAAAGAACACCGGCGCGGCAAAACACAGCGAGTCGATGCGGTCCAGCATGCCGCCGGCCCCGGTCACACTTTTGACCTGGCCTTGCCAGATGGGGATGCCGCGGTCGCGTTTGAGGGCTTTCATGACCAGGTGCCCGAGCGACCCCGCCGCGCAGGCAATGAATGACAGGGCAAAGGCCTGGCCCGGCACAAAGGGCGTGATGCCCGCCAGCAGGGCACCCAGCAGGCTGCCCACGGCCATGCCCCAGCCCCAGCTGTGCCAGGTAAAACTCTGACTGATGTTGGGCGCCGCCGAAGTTTTGGGCCGGTAGCGGGCCACCAGATGCTGCGTGACCATGCAGCTTTGCACCACCAGCACCAGAAACAGCACCAGAAAAGCGTTTTTCTTGTCGTAGTCTGGAAAGTCCAGCAGCATCAGCGCCGGCACATGGCTCATGCCGTAAATGCAGACCATGATGCCCCATTGCAGCTTGGCGTTGCGTTCCAGAAAGCGCACCGGGTCGTTGGCCAGCGCGCTGGCCACGGGCAGCGCCAGAAACACATAGACCGGGATGAACACCGTGAACAGGTCAAAGTGCTCGGTGGCCACCAGGTAGTACTGGAACGGCAGCACGCCAAAAAAAGCCAGCACCAGGCTGCGGTGGTCGCCCTGGCGCGTCGGCGACAGTGTCAGAAACTCGCGCAGGGCAAAGAAGGAACCGAGCGCAAACAGCACCAGCCGGGTGATGTCGCCCGCCAGCCAGGCCACCCAGAAAACAAAGATCAGCGCCCAGCTGGTGCGCAGCAACCGGCTCAAATCGCTGATGCGGTCCTGGTGGTTTTGCTGCGCCTGCACGTCTTCCTGCTCGCGCATCGACAGCAAAAACAGGGTCAAGGACGCAATCACCAGCAGGCCGAACACCAGCACGAACATGGCGCCCACCTGCTGCGCCGCGCTGAGGTTTTTCAGGGTTTGGTACAGGGACATGGTTCAGATGTCGCGCAAGGCGATGACGGCGCTGCGGGCGCGTGGCAAAAAAGTGTGACAGTCTTCACCGGCTTGCACCTGCATGGGCGCGCCAAAGGTCACCGAGCACAGCACCGGCACCGGCACCACTTCGCCCTTGGGCATGACGCGCTGCACATTGGCGATCCAGGCCGGGATCAGCTCCACATTGGGGAACTTGATGGCCAGGTTGTACAGCCCGGCCTTGAAGGCCTGCGGGTCGTCAAAGTGGCCGCGCGTGCCTTCGGGAAACAAAATGAGCGAGTCGCCCGCCGCCAGGGCTTCGACCAGCGGCTCCAGCGGGTCCTCCAGCGCGTTGCGCTCGCGCGAGACATAAATCACGTTGAACACCGCCGTGGTGATCCAGCGCTTGAAGGGCGACTTGGTCCAGTACTCCCGCGCGGCCACCGCCCGGGTGCCGCGACGCAATTCCTTGGGCAGCGCTGCCCAGATCATCACCAGGTCGGCGTGGCTTTGGTGGTTGGCAAAGTAAATGCGCTGCTCGGCTTTGGGCGGGCAACCCCACCAGCGCGCCTGGGCGCCCGTGAGCACCCGAATCAGCCCGAGCAAAAACAGGCTGACCGCCGTGGCGGCCAGCGGCGACAACCAGGCCGCCGTGCGCTGGCGCCAGGGGTCGGGCTGGGCTTGGCTCATGGCAGCTCAGCCCCCTCCAGGCGCCGCGCAATGCGGGCTGCGCGCCCGGCCACGTAGCTGGAGTTGGGCAGCTTTTCAAAATACTTGGGGCGCGGCAGCATCACCGCCAGCCGCGCGGCTTCATAGGTGCTGAGCTGGGCGGCAGACTTGCGGAAGTAGTGGCGCGCGGCGGCCTCGGCGCCAAACACGCCTTCGCCCCATTCCACGTTGTTGAGGTAGATTTCCAGAATGCGCTCCTTGCTGAGCACGGCTTCCAGCAGCAGCGTGAGCACAAACTCCTGGCCTTTCCTGAGCAGGGTGCGCTCACCCGACAAAAACAGGTTTTTCGCCAGTTGCTGGGTGATGGTGGAGCCGCCCACCACCTTGGGCGGCTTGACCACCTTGGCGGGTGGCGTTTTGGCGGCCACCTTGGGCGGGTTGCGGGCGTCCAGCCGGGCCTGCGCCCGGGCGGCCTGCTCTTCGGCTTTGGCGTTTTTTTCCCAGGCTTTTTCCAGCGCTGTCCAGTCGACGCCGTCGTGGTTGGCAAAACCGTCGTCTTCGCTGGCGATCACCGCGCGCTTGAGGTTGTTGGAAATCTTGTCATAAGGCAGCCATTGCTGGCGCCAGCGCAGGGCGTCTTTCTGGGTGGCCACGCGCCAGGCTTCGGAGCGCTGAAAGGCGGTGGACTGCGGGTCGATGACCAGCATGGCGACGATGCGCAGCACAAAATACAGTTGCAACAGCACCAGGGCGAGAGCCACCAAGCTGAGCCAGCGCCAAAACGGTTTCATGGCGTTACCCCGAAATGACCTTGCGCAATTCCGCCAGCACCTGACCAGACGGTGGCCGCACGCCGCGCCAGATCAAAAAGGCTTCGGCGGCTTGCTCCACCAGCATGCCCAGGCCGTCGCGCGGCACGGCGCCGTGGGCTGTCGCCCAGTCCATGAAGCCTTGGGCACCGGGGCCGTACATCATGTCGTAGGCCAGGGCGCCCGGCTTCAGGGAGCGGGCTGCCACCGGCACCGACGCGCCGCTCAGGCTGGTGGCTGTGCCATTGATGATGACGTCAAAAGGCGCCTCGAAACCGTGCAGGGTGTGCGCTTCAAGTTCGGTGTTGTGTTGCGCGGCCAATGCCATGTGGCGCGCCACCAGTTCGGTGGCCTTGTGCAGCGTGCGGTTGGCCACGCTGATGTGCGCCGGGCCGGCCTGCAGCAGCGGGCCCAGCACGCCGGCTGCGGCACCACCAGCGCCAATCAGCAGCAGGCGCAGGCCCTTCAGGGACAAGCCGGCGTTGCGTTCAATGTCATCGACCAGGCCGATGCCGTCGGTGTTGTCGCCCAGGATCTGGCCGCTCTTGAATGTCAACACATTGCAGGCTTGGGCCAGCAAACCGCGTTCGCTGGTCTGGGTGGCCATCTTGGCGGCCTCGAACTTGAACGGCACGGTGACGTTGCAGCCCAGTCCACCGTCCGCGATGAAGGCCCGCACGCTGCGGTCAAAGTGGTCGAGCGGGATCTCGCGTTTGTCGTAGTGCAGTTGCTGGCCGGTGAGTTCGGCAAAACGGCCATGAATCCAGGGCGATCGGCTGTGAGCGACCGGATGGCCCATCACGCAGTAGTGGTCGGTGGTCATTGGGTGTTTCGGAGGATGGGTTTATTTGGCGCTGACTCGGGTTTCCAGGGTGTCGTCGCGGGTGAAATTAAAGCGCGACACCACGGCGATTTCATCGGATTGCACACGCATGGACGCGCTGAATTTACCAAATGGGCCGGCGCTGTTGGCGATGGCGCGGGCGCGCTCGTCCAGCGCCAGGTTGCCTGAGCTTTGCACCACCTCGGTCGACAGCACTTCGCCGGTGTGGTTGATGGTGACCACCATGGTGAGTTCGCCGTAGAGTTTGCGGCCGTTGGCCTGCGGGAAATTCACCGTGCCGCGGTCTTCGATGCTGCGGCGCAGGTGGTCGTAATAAACCGCGTACACCGCCTCACGCGTGGCCGGGCTGATGTAGCGCTTTTTCGGGCGAGCGTTTTCCAGGTTGATGCGGCGCTCAATTTCCGCCAGCAGCTTGACCAGCTGTTTCTGCTTTTGCTCGCGTTGCACCTGTTCGGCGCTCAGGGTTTGCTCGCGGGACTCGGTGTCTGGCAGGCTGCTCAGCAGGCGGTTGACCTTGAGCAGCAGCAGGTTTTGCTGTTCCTGCATTTCGCGCAGCTGGCGCTCCTGCTCTTGCGCCTTGTCTTGACCGTCCAGGTCCGTCATGGCCGGTGGCAGCGGGCTTTTGGCCCGGCCACGCTCCGCCTCACCGCCGCCCGCCATGGCAAACTGGGCAATGGCCTGGGCTTTGTCTGGCCGCTCCTGCGGGTTGGTATTGACCAGGATCACCTCCAGCGGGCTGTCCTGCATGATGCGCTTGAAAGCCCCGGGCTCCACCAGCCGCACGGTCAACAAGGCGGCGTGCACCGCGATGGACGCACCCAGTGCCAGCTGAAGGGTTCCAAGGGGCAGCAGCTTCACGGCGTGTCAAGGGCCTCGGGCTCGGTGGCTGCCGGCTTGGCTTCGGCATCGTTGAGGTCCACGGCAATCGCAATCGGGCCGGCCACGCTGTCCTCGTCCTGTTCTTCGTCGGCGTCAAAGGCCTCGGGCTCGGCGTCGAGGCGCTCCAGCACGGTGCCGTGGATGTCGAGCGACACCAGGTCGATGTCGCCCAGCTTCACCAGCACCCGTGCGCCGCGCGGCAAGGTTTGCGCGCCCATCACCGGCAGCACCAGCGGCAGGTGGTCGGCGCGCACCAAATTGTCCTTGAACAAGGTGGCCTCGATCTCGGTGATGCCCTGCTGCTGCACGTATTTCAGCGTCCAGAAACGCTCGATGGCGTTTTGGTAGCCGTTGTAGGCAAAGTAGGCGGCGTCAAAGCTGGAGATGATCGAGAACAGCTCGGCGTCTTTGGGCTTGAACGGTGCCACCAGCGCGGCCGTTTTGCCGTGGCGGGCGCAGGCAATGATCTGCCACTGGTTGACCAGGTCCACATAGCGGCGCAGCGGCGAGCTGCTCCAGGCATAACTCTTGACACCAATGCCGGCGTGCGGCAACGCCCGGGTGCCCATGCGCACCTTGACGCCGGGCAACATCGAGGCCTGGCTGCGGTAAATGCCCGGCACCCCGAGCTCGGCCATCCAGTTGCCCCAGGTGCTGTTGGCCAGGATCATGGCTTCCGACACGATCAAATCGAGTGGCGCGCCGCGCTGGCGCACGCTGATCTGTACCTGCTCGGTGCCCTGCGGCTCGGCGCCGTTGTTGCCGACCAGCCGGAAGTTGTAGTCGGGCCGGTTGAAGTTTTCGGGCTTGCCGCGCACCACTTCGCGCTTGGCCTTCAGGTCTTGCGCCAGCCGGTACAGAAAAGAGAGTTGCGGACGTTTGTGCTGCAGCGGCGGCGGGTCGGTGTCGTGCATGAAAGCCGGGTCTTGCAGCCAATCCAGCGTGACCACGTTGTCGAGCTGGTCGTGGCGCAAGTTGGCGCCAATGTGCACCCGCTCCAGCTTGGTCTCGGTCGCCGTGATCTCCAGCGTGGCTTCATCCAGCGTCACATAGAGCGACACCGCCGGGCAGTCGCAGCCCTCTGACAGCGTGTAATTCTGCACCACTTCGTCGGGCAGCATGGTGAGTTTGTAGCCTGGCATGTAGACCGTGGACAGGCGCGCGCGGCCCAGCAGGTCGGCCGCGCTGCCGGGCTGGATCGCCAGGCCGGGCGCGGCAATGTGAATGCCCAGCACCACGGTGCCGGTGCCCAGGCCCTGCACCGACAGCGCATCGTCGATCTCGGTGGTGGCCGAATCGTCAATCGAAAAGGCCCGCGCCGGGGACAGCGGCAGCTCGTCCTTGATCGGGGGCGCGTCAAATTTCGGGAACCCGGTGCCCTTGGGAAAGTTTTCCAGCAGGAACCGTTTCCAGTGGAACTGGTAGGGCGAGTCAATGGCGCCGGCCTTGATCAGCAGGTCGAGCGGGCCCAGATGGGTGGCGCGCGAGGCCTCGACCACGGCCTTGTATTCGGGCGCATTCTTGTCGGGCTTGAACAGGATCTTGTAAAGCTGGTCGCGGATGGCCTGCGGGCAAACGCCTTCACTCAGTTCCTTGACCCAGGCCTCAATCTGCAGCAGCAACTGTTTCTTTTTTTCGATGGCCGCCAGGGCCTGCGCCAGGATGTCGGCCGAGGCCTTTTTGAAGCGGCCCTTGCCGGCGCGGCGAAAGTAGTGCGGTGCCTCCTGCAGCGCCATCAGGGTGCCGGCTTGCTGCTCCAGCGTGGCGTGTTCCGAGAAGTAGTCGCGCGCCAGCTCGGCAAAGGCAAAGTCGCCCTCGGGGGCAAATTCCCAGGCCATGTCGAGCTCGATGCCAGCGGCCACGGCCTGCGCGCCGGCCATCAAGTCATGCGGTGTGGGCTTGTCGAACTTGAGCAGCATGTTGGCCGACTTGACCTTGACGCGCTTGCCCGAGTCCAGCTCGACTTGCGCCGAGGTGTCGGCCTCGGAGAGGATGCGCCCGGCCAGGAATTTGCCGGTTTCTTCAAATAATAAGTACATCGGCGAATTGTCCCATGGCTTGCTGCTGTTGTCGGTACGCCCGCCAGCGGCCTGTTTCAGGCTGGCATCCCGTTGAAAATATATTTGTTAAAATGTAATTTTTTGGATGCCCTGTTTGGTGATTGAATTGTTGCCAGCGCATCTTGCAGGAGTCGTGCCATGAAAAAGCGAAGCTTGGCGGCAAAAAAACCTTTGTACATCGTACTGATCAGCGTTCACGGCTTGATCCGGGGGCACGACCTGGAGCTCGGGCGCGATGCCGACACCGGCGGCCAGACCAAGTACGTGGTGGAGCTGACGCGCGCGCTGGGTGAACGCGGCGACGTTGAACGGGTGGTGCTGCTGACGCGGCGCGTGGTCGACAGTCAGGTGAGTCCCGACTATGCCGAAGTGTTTGAGCCGCTGTCCGACAAAGCCAGCATCGTGCGCATTGCCTGCGGTGAAGACAAGTACCTGCGCAAGGAAATGCTGTGGGACACGCTGGAGAACTTTTCCGACAATGTGCTGGCCTACCTCAAGAGCCAGCCGCGCATGCCGGACGTGTTGCACAGCCATTACGCCGATGCCGGCTACGTGGGCTCGCGCCTGTCGCACCAGTTGGGTATTCCGCTGGTGCATACCGGGCATTCGCTGGGCCGCAATAAACGCCAGCAGTTGCTGGCCAGCGGCATCAAGCGCAGCGAGATCGAAGCCACCTACTGCATCTCGCGCCGCATCGAGGCCGAAGAAACCACGCTGGGCGCGGCCGACCGCGTGATCACCAGCACCCAGCAGGAAATTGAGCAGCAGTACGGCCTGTACGACTTCTACCAGCCTGAGCGCATGCGGGTCATCCCGCCGGGCACCGACCTGACGCAATTCTTCCCGCCCCAGGGTGATGAAAAAAAGAGCCCGATTGCGCTGGCACTTGACAGGCAGTTGGCGCAGCCCAACAAGCCGATGATTCTGGCGCTGGCCCGGCCAGACCCCAAAAAGAACCTGTTGACCTTGATTGCAGCCTACGGAGAGTCGCCGGCCTTGCAGCAAGCCGCCAACCTGGTCCTCGTGGCCGGCAACCGCGACGACATTCAGGAGCTGGAGAGCGTCGCCAAAACCGTGTGGACCGACATCCTGCTGGCCATCGACAAGTACGATTTGTACGGCAAGGTGGCCTACCCCAAGCACCACAAACAGGAAGAGGTGGCAGTGCTCTACCGGCTGGCTGCCACCTCGCGCGGTGTTTTTGTCAACCCGGCGCTGACCGAGCCCTTTGGCCTGACCTTGATCGAGGCGGCGGCCTGCGGCCTGCCGATTGTGGCCACCGAGGACGGCGGCCCGAGCGACATCATTCGCAATTGCCAGAACGGCCATCTGATCAACCCGCTTGACAAGGTGGCGATGGCGGCCACGCTGCTGCAGACCCTGAGCGACAAGACGGCCTGGCGGCGTTTGGCCCGCAAGGGCATGGCCGGCGTGCGCCAGTTTTACGCGTGGTCGGCGCATGTGGAGAGCTACCTGGCGGTGGTGCGGCCCTTGGTGGAAAAATCCGAGCCGGTGACTCGCATGGCCTTGCGCCGGCGCCCGGGCACGTTCCGTGAGCAGGCGATTTTCACCACCCTGGACCTGAACCTGATTGGCGACACGGCTTCGCTCGCGCCCTTCATGCACACCATGCACGCGCACCGCAAGGCCATCATCTTCGGCATAGCCACCGGGCGCAGTCTGGACGATGCGCTGAGCACCCTGAAGCGCTACAACATTCCCCAGCCCGATGTGCTGATCACCGGGCAGGGCACGCAAATCCATTACGCCCCCCACCTGACCGAGGACGCGGTCTGGGCGCGCCATATCGACCACCTGTGGCATCGCCAGGCGGTGCGCGAGCTGCTCGAGGACGTGCCGGGGCTGACGCTGCAGCCGCAAAGCCACCAAAGCGCGTTCAAGCTGAGCTATTTCATTGACACCCGCGTGACCAGCGCCAACGACATCCGGCAACTCCTGCTGCGCAACGAACAGGCGGTGAATGTGATTTTCTCGTTCGGACAATTTCTTGACGTGCTGCCGCAGCGCGCCTCCAAGGGGCTGGCCCTGCGCTGGTGCGCCGAGCAGTTTGGTTTTGCGCTGGAAAAGACACTGGTGGCGGGCGTCACCGGTGCCGACGCCGACATGTTGCGCGGTAACACCCTGGGCGTGGTGGTGGACAACCGCCACCTGGCGGAGTTGGCGGACCTGGCCAACATCGAAAAAATCTATTTTTCCAGGCAGGCTTACGCGGCCGGCATTCTGGAGGCCATGACGCATTACCAGTTTTTTGCCGACGAGTCCAAGGCCGGAGCCGCCGCATGAGGCGCCTGCTGCTGTGCACCGACCTGGACCGCACCCTGATCCCCAACGGTGCGCAACACGCCGCACCCGGCGCGCTGGCGCTGTTTCGGCAACTGGTGCGCCGCGAGGACGTGACGCTGGCCTACGTGAGCGGTCGGCACCAGGCACTGATGGCGCAGGCGATGCGTGAGTTCGACCTGCCGCAACCTGCTTTTGCCATCGCCGATGTGGGTTCGACGATCTACCAGGTCTCGCCCGCTGGCTGGTCGGAAGACGTGGCATGGCGTGCGCAGATGGCCCCGGACTGGCGCGACCTGACGCATGCTGATCTGGTGGCCCTGCTGGCTGTTTTTCCGGCGCTGCAGTTGCAGCCCCCGGCGCAGCAGAACCGCCACAAGCTCAGCTACCACGTGGCATTGACAGAAGACGCGCACAGCCTGTTGCGCGAGGTGGACGTCCGCCTGAAAGAAGCGCAGATTCAGGCGAACCTGATCTGGAGCATCGATGAACCCGCCGGGCTGGGTTTGCTCGATGTCTTGCCCGCCAGTGCCAACAAGCTGCAGGCCATCCGATTCCTGCTGCAACAAACCGGGTTGAAGGAGGGTGACGTCATTTTTGCAGGTGACAGCGGCAACGATCTGGAGGTGCTGCTCAGCAGCCTCCCCGCCGTGCTGGTGGCCAATGCCGACCCGCAGGTCAAAAGTCAGGCGGCTGCCGCCAAGCCTGGCACCCTGTATCTGGCGCAAGGCGGCTACCTGGGCATGAATGGCAACTACAGTGCGGGTATTCTGGAGGGCGTGGCCCATTACCACCCGGCGCTGGACGCCTGGTTACGCGCGCAACAACAGAAATTTTTGGGAGACCACTGATGTACGAACAAGCGTCACATGCGGTGTTGAACGACATCCTGCGGGAGCTCAAGCCCGAGATCGGCAACTTTCGGCTGCGCCATTTTTACACCCGGCTGGGCGCCAATTTTTATGCCATCCATTCCCTGTTTCATCTGCTTTACGGTGACCGGCCGGATTTCAAGGCGCAGATGGTCAGCCTGGTCGAGACGCTGGCGGTGCGCTACATGGAGCGCAGCCCGGCCTTGCGCAAGTCAGACCTGACGCGGGAGCGCGACTACAACTGGTTCCTGAGCCAGAAATGGGTTGGCATGGCGCTGTATTGCGACCGCTTTGCCGATGACCTGAAGGGCCTGCGCACCAGGCTGCCCTACCTGCAGGATCTGGGCATCAACATGCTGCACATCATGCCGATCCTGGATTGCCCGCCAGTCCATGCCGACGGCGGCTACGCCATCAGGGATTTCTTCAAGGTGGACCCCCGCTACGGCAGCACCGAGGACGTGGAAGCGCTGGCTGCCACGTTAAAGAAGCGCGACATGCTGCTGGTGCTCGACGTGGTGGTCAACCATACCTCGAACGAGCACGACTGGGCGCAACGGGCGCAAAGTGGCGACAAAAAATACCAGGACTACTACTACGTGTTTGACGACCGCGAGATGCCCGACACCTTCGAGGAGACCATGCCCGAGGTCTTTCCGGCCACGGCACCCGGGAATTTCACCTGGGACGAGGCCATGGGCAAGTGGGTCATGACGGTGTTCAACCACTACCAGTGGGACCTCAACTACCGCAACCCGGCCGTGTTGATCGAAATGATCGACATCATTCTGTTCTGGGCCAACAAAGGCGCGGACATTTTGCGCCTGGATGCGGTGGCGTTCTTGTGGAAAAAGATTGGCAGCACTTGCCAGAATGAGCGTGAGGCGCACCTGCTCTTGCAGTTGATGAAAGACTGCTGCCAGGTGACTGCGCCGGGTGTGCTGTTCATTGCCGAGGCCATCGTGGCGCCGAGCGAGGTGGCCAAGTATTTTGGTGAAGACGCCATCAACGCCAAGGAGTGCGAGATTGCCTACAACGCCACCTTCATGTCCCTGCTGTGGGACGGGGTGGCCACCAAGAATGCCGTGTTGCTGAACCAGGGTATCAAGCATTTGCCGGTCAAGCTGGAGCGCGCCACCTGGCTCAACTATGTGCGTTGCCACGACGACATCGGCCTGGGTTTTGATGACAATGACGTGCGCCTGTCAGGCTACGATCCGGTACAGCATCGGCGCTTTCTGATCGATTACTTCACCGGCAGATTCCCCGGTTCGTTCGCCCGGGGGCTGCCGTTTGGCGAGAATCCCAAGACCGGTGATGCGCGTATCTCGGGCTCGCTGGCCTCGCTGGCCGGGCTTGAGGCGGCGCTGGAAAGCCAGGACCCCCAAGCCGTCGATCAGGCCATCAAGACCATTCTGTTGCTGCACAGCCTGATCCTGTCCTTTGGCGGTATTGCCTTGTTTTACTACGGCGATGCCATCGGCACGCTCAACAGCCTGGCCTATCTGACCGATCCCGCAGAGTGTGATGACAGTCGCTGGGTGAACCGCTCGTATTTTGACTGGACCAAGGCCGCCTTGCGCCATCAGACCGGCACGGTGGAGCAGCGCATTTTCAGCGCGCTCAAGAAAATGATCACCTTGCGCAAGGAGCTGAGTGCGTTTGCCGACTTCGACAACCGCCAATTGCTGAGTGTCGACAACCCCAACCTGCTGGTTTTTTTGCGCACGGACATGCACAACGCGCGCAACCGGGTGCTGGTGGTGAGCAACTTCAACACCGTGGCGCAACGCTTGCCGCTGGGCGCACTGCGCCCTTATGGTTTGTTTCAGCAAGAGGCCATGAAAGAGCTTTGTTCGGGCGAGCGCATCACGGTTGACCACGACACGATCACCATCCCGGCGCTGGTCAGTTGCTGGTTGGTCGACTGAGTCCGCACGCCAAAACCCAAGCCCTGCGCAGCGCGCAAGCACGGACCATGCGGGTGGGTTAGTGACTTGTTTTGGGGGCAGGCAGCAAGCGCTCGCATTCCTCGGTGACGGCCGCGTAGCACTCGCAGACACGCGCCTCCAGCCCCGGGCGATCCACCACGGTGAGGCAGCCGCGCGACACCGCAATCAAGCCATCTTTTTGCAGTTTGCCAGCGGTTTGTGTGACGCTTTCGCGGCGGATGCCCAGCAAGTGCGAAATCTGTTCCTGGGTGATGGCCATTTTGTCACTGTGCAAGCGGTCCAGGCTCATCAACAGCCAGCGGCAAAAACGTTGCTCCACCGAGTGGTGCTGGTTGCACACAGCGGTTTGCGAAGTTTGGCAGATCAGCGCCTGGCTGTAGAGCAAGGCCAGATGTTGCAGTTTGCCGCCCAGCGCAAATTCGTGTTTCATGACTTTGCGGCTGAGCCGGTAGGCACTGCCAGCGCTTTGCACCTCGGTGCTGCTGGGCAGGCTGTCACCGCCCATGTAGATCGAGATACCGATCAGCCCCTCGTTGCCGACCAGGGCGACTTCGCTGGACGAGCCATCTTCCAGGTCGTAGATCAGCGACACGATGCCGGAGGTGGGAAAGTGCAGAAAATTGACATGGTCGCCCGATTCCGAGAGGGTCCATTTGCGCGGCATCTCGACCAGGTGCAAATCGGGCAGCAGGCGTTCGTACTCCGCCGCTGGCAGCATGGCCAGGATTTGGTTGAGCTTGGGGCTGGGTGGGCTGGACACAGGTGTTTTTTTGGTGGACATGGCAGATCCTTAAAAATGAAACTGACTCAATACGGGTTGTCAAACCCCAGCCGCGCCATGATCTCGCTCTCGCGCAGCTCCATCACCTGGGCGTCTTCGTCTTCATCGTGGTCCCAGCCCTGCGCGTGCAGCGCGCCGTGCACCAGCAGATGGGCGTAATGGGCTTCCAGGGTTTTGCCCTGTTCTTTCGCCTCGGCGGCCACCACCGGCGCGCACAACACCAGGTCGGCGGTGACGACCGGTTCTTGCGTGTAGTCGAAGGTCAGCACGTTGGTGGCGTAGTCTTTCTGGCGGTAATCCCGGTTGAGGGCCTGGCCCTCAGCGGCATCGACGATGCGCACGGTGAGCTCGGCGTCGTCTTGCAGCGCGGCGCGCAGCCAGCGCATGACTTTGTGACGGGGCAGGGCGGCGCGGTGCTGCGCCACGTCTTCAAACTTGCCGAATTGCAGGGAGAGGGTGAGTTGGTTCATAGGTCAGAGCGTTTCAGGCTGCGGGCGGGGCGTTTGACGGCGAGCGGCTCGGCGTCGTCGCGGCGCAGGATGCCGATGCGCCCGGGGGCGTCGTAGGCGTCGACAATGCGCGCCACCAGCGGGTGCCGCACCACGTCCGCGCTGGTCAGACGGCACATGGCAATGCCGTCGACACCCTTGAGCACGCGCTCGGCGTCAATCAGGCCGCTGAGCTGGGTGCTGGGCAGGTCGATCTGGCTGACATCGCCGGTGACCACGGCCTTGGAGCCAAAACCGATGCGTGTCAAAAACATCTTCATCTGTTCGGGCGTGGTGTTTTGCGCCTCGTCCAGGATCACAAAAGCAGTGTTGAGCGTGCGCCCGCGCATGAAGGCCAGCGGCGCGATCTCGATGGTCTGGCGCTCAAAGGCTTTTTGCACCGCCTCGAAGCCCATCAGGTCGTAAAGCGCGTCATAAAGTGGGCGCAGGTAGGGGTCGATTTTTTGCGCCAAGTCGCCGGGCAGGTAGCCCAGGCGCTCACCGGCTTCCACCGCCGGGCGGGTCAGCACAATGCGCTGCACCGTGCTGCGCTGCAGCGCGTCGACCGCCATGGCCACCGCCAGGTAGGTCTTGCCGGTGCCGGCCGGGCCAATGCCGAAGGTGATGTCGTGGCTGACGATGCTGTCCAGGTAATGCGCCTGGTTCAGCGAGCGGGGTTTCAGGTCGGCACGTTTGGTCTTGAGTGACGGGCCTTCCGCGCCGTGCGGGTCGCCGTCGCCGGCCAGCATCAGTTGCACGGTGCGTGGTTCGATCGGGCGCGCCGCGATCTCGTACAGCGCCTGCAGCATTTCCATGCCGCGCTTGGCGTTGGCCTTGAGGCCGTCGACCTTGAATTGTTCGTGGCGGTGCGCAATTTTGACCTGCAGCGCGCCCTCAATGGTGCGCAGGTGCTCGTCCATGGGGCCGCACAGGTGGCCCAGGCGGGTGTTGTTGGGTGGGGAAAAGATATGTCGGAGGATCACGTTGATAATTCCATAAATACTTCTCGATGATAGGCACAAAATGATCGGTAAATTGACAGGCACTCTGGACGACAAGAATCCGCCGATGGTGATCGTCGACTGCCACGGCGTGGGTTACGAGGTATTTGTGCCCATGAGCACCTTCTACAACCTGCCTGAACTGGGTGTCAAGGTGACGCTGTTGACCCACTTTGTGGTGCGCGAAGATGCGCAGATCCTGTACGGCTTTGCCACCACGGCCGAACGCGCCGCGTTTCGTGAACTCATCAAGATTTCGGGGGTCGGGCCGCGCACGGCGCTTTCGGTGCTGTCGGGCATGGGTGTGACCGAGTTGTCACAAGCCGTGACCTTGCAGGAGGGGGGGCGGCTGATGAAGGTGCCCGGCATCGGCAAGAAAACCGCCGAGCGCCTGTTGCTGGAACTCAAGGGCAAGCTCGGGCCCGACATTGGCGTGCCCAGCAGCCTGGCCAGCGACGCCCAGGGTGACATTTTGCAGGCCCTGCTGGCCTTGGGCTACAGCGACAAGGAGGCCGCTGCCGCGCTGAAAGCCCTGCCCAAGGACATTGGCGTCAGTGATGGCATCAAGCTGGCGCTGAAGGCGCTGGCGAAATAGCTTCAAAGCTCCGCGACAATGGCGGCCTGAATTTCCCTTGGTCTCACGTTCGGTTCAACCCCTGATAGGATATTTTGATGAAAACAATTGGTCTTAAAACCCTGCGCTGTACTTTGACAGTGGCCGCCGCCCTGCTGTGTCTGACCGGGCCTGTTCAGGCCGCCGACAAGGTCAAGGTGGGCCTGCTCAGCACTTTGTCCGGCCCCGGTGCGGGTTTGGGCATTGACATTCGCGACGGCTTCAACCTGGCGCTCAAGCACGCCAATGGCAAGTTGGGTGGGCTGCCGGTCGAGGTGATCGTGGCCGACGACCAGGCCAAACCCGACGCAGCGCGCCAGACCGCCGACCGGCTGGTGAAGCAGGATAAAGTGGATTTCATGACCGGCGTGGTGTTTTCCAACGTGATGCTGGCTGTCGGCAAGCCGATTTTTGATTCCAAAACCTTCTACATCAGCGCCAACGCGGGTCCGTCGCAGTATGCGGGGGCGCAATGCAACCCCTATTTTTTCAACGTGGCCTGGCAGAACGACAACCTGCACGAAGCGGTGGGCAAGACGGTGCAGGACAAGGGCTTTAAAAAGGTGGCCCTGCTGGCGCCCGACTATCCCGCAGGCAAGGACGCGCTCGCCGGCTTCAAGCGTTATTTCAAGGGGCAAATTGCCTCGGAAGCCTACACCCCTTTAAGTCAGCTGGATTACGGCGCCGAGCTCTCCAAAATGCGCGCCTCGGGGGCCGATGCGGTCTATATCTTTTTGCCGGGCGGCTTGGGCATCAACTTCATCAAGCAGTTTGTCGGCGCCGGTTTGTCCAAGGACATGACGCTGTTTGGCCCGGGTTTCTCGGCCGATGAAGACGTGATTCGTGCCGTGGGCGAGCCCATGCTGGGCATGTTCAACAGCTCCCAGTGGGCGCACGACATGCAAAATCCGGTCAACAAACGCTTTGTTGCCGATTTCCAGAAAGACTACGGCCGCCTGCCCACGCTGTACGCGTCGCAAGGCTACGACGCTGCGCGTTTGATGGATGCCGCCGTGCGCGACGTCAAAGGCAATTTGAGCGACAAAGCCGCCCTGCGCAAAGCCATTGCAGCCGCCAAGTTTGATTCGGTGCGTGGCGCCTTCAAGTTCAACACCAACGGCTATCCGATCCAGGACTACTACCTGCGTGTGATCACCAAGGACGCCCAGGGCCGCGTCACCAACCGCACGCTGAGCACGGTGTTCAAAAACCACGCCGATGCCTATGTGGGCGAATGCAAGATGCCCGCGCTTTGATGCCGGCTGAGGTGTACTGCGCGCAATGACCGCCATTCTGGTCCTGGAGCAGTCGCTCAACGGCCTGCAGTTCGGCCTGATGCTTTTTTTGCTGGCCGCCGGGCTGACGCTGGTGTTCGGCATCATGGACATGATCAACCTGGCGCACGGCTCGCTCTACATGATCGGGGCCTACCTGATTGCCAGCATCGCGCTGGCCAGCGGCTCGTTCTGGCTGGGTCTGGCGCTGGGCATCGTCGCAACGGCGGCCATTGGCGCGCTGCTGGAGCTCAGCGTGTTGCGCCGCCTGTACCAGCGTGACCATTTGTCGCAGGTGCTGGGCACCTTTGCCATTTTGCTGATGAGCAACGAGGCCGTGCGCATGCTCTGGGGGTCGCAGCCCATTGAACTCAACCCGCCGGCTGCGCTGGCTGGCCCGGTGGCGTTGCTGGCGGGTTTCAGCTACCCGGCCTACCGCCTGTTCATCATTGCCGTGGGTTTGGCTGCAGCGGGCTTGTTGTACCTGCTGGTGTCACGCACCCGCCTGGGCATGCAGGTGCGTGCCGGTGCTTCGAACCGGGAGATGGCGCTGGCCATGGGGGTCGATGTGCGACGCCTGTTTACCCTGGTGTTTGCCATGGGCGCGGGTTTGTGCGCGCTGGCTGGCGGCATGCTTGGGCCGCTGCTGGCGGTGCAGGTCGGCATGGGTGAGCGCATTTTGATTCTGGCCTTTGTGGTGATCGTGATCGGCGGCATCGGCTCGATCCGCGGCGCGCTGCTGGGGGCCCTGTTGGTGGGCGTGGTGGATACCGCCGGGCGCACGCTGATTCCTTTTGTCTTTGAGCGCATCGCGGGGCCGGAGCTGGCCACCAACGTCGGCCCGGCGGTGGCCGCCATCCTGATTTACGTGCTGATGGCTGCCGTGCTGTTCTTCAAGCCGCAAGGCTTGTTTCCTGCCCATGGCTAAGATGGATGCAAAACCCGGCTTGCTCGACCACCCGTTGCGTTGGCGCACCGGTTTGGGTTTGCTGATCGCTCTGGTGTTGCTGCCCACCTTGGCGCACGCCTGGGGCCAGGAGTTTTATGTCGGCGTGGCCAGCCGGTTTTTGATTTTTGCGCTGGCGGCCACCAGCCTCAATCTGATTCTGGGTTTTGGCGGCATGGTCAGTTTTGGTCACGCGGCGTTTGTCGGTGTCGGGGCTTATGCGGCGGGGATCTTGATGCAGCACGGTATTGCGTCGGCCTGGCTGGCGCTGGCGCTGGCCTTTGTCGCCGCGGGCGCTTTTGCCTTGCTGATCGGGGCCATCAGTCTGCGCACCCGGGGCGTCTACTTCATCATGATCACGCTGGCCTTTGCGCAGATGCTGTACTACCTGATGGTGTCGGTCAAAACCTATGGCGGCGACGATGGCCTGTCGCTGAGCGGTCGCTTTGACCTGGGATTCAACCTGGACCTGAGCCAGGATGCCACCTTCTACTACCTGGTCCTGACCCTTTTTGTGGCGATTTTCCTGGGAGTGCAGCGCTTGCTGAACTCCCGTTTTGGCCATGCGCTGCAGGCGATTCGCGACAACGAGACACGCATGGCGGCCATTGGTTTCCCGGTGTACCGTTTCAAGTTGGTGGCCTTTGTGCTGGCCGGTGCCCTGGCCGGCCTGGCCGGTGCCCTGCTGGCGCACCAGGGTGGTTTTGTCAGCCCGTCGATGATGCAGTGGAGCGAGTCCGGCATGTTGATGGTGATGGTGATTTTGGGCGGGGTCGGGCACCTTTATGGTGGTTTGGTTGGCGCCGTGGTGTTTCTGGCGCTCGAAGAACTCCTGAGCAGCAGCACCATCCACTGGCAGTTTGGTCTGGGCGCCGTGCTGCTGGCCGTGGTGCTGCTGGCACCCAACGGCCTGCTGAGCTTGCGCTTGAAAAGGAAAGCGCCATGAGCCACAGCACGCTGCTGCAGGTCGACGATCTGGTCAAGTCCTATGGCGGCCTGCGTGCCACCGACCACGCCAGCCTGAGCGTGCTCACCGGTGAGATTCATGCGCTGATCGGCCCCAACGGCGCTGGCAAAACCACCCTGATCCAGCTGATTTCCGGCGCCCTGGCGCCCAGCGCCGGGCGCATCGAGTTTGACGGCATGGACATCACCCGCATGCCCATGCATGCGCGGGTGGCGCACGGCTTGGCGCGCTCGTTCCAGATCACCAGCATCTTCCATCGACTGTCGGTGCTCGACAACCTGGCGCTGGCGGTGTTGGCCCACGCCGGCCACAGCCTGAACTTCTGGCGACCCGCGCGGCGCGATGCCGAACGCTACGCGCTGGCAGCCGAGGTGGCCCAACGGGTCGGTTTGGGTTTGCACGTCCATCGGCTTGGCGGCGCCCTGTCGCATGGCGAGCAGCGCCAGCTGGAGCTTGGCCTGGCGCTGGCCACCCGGCCCAAATTGCTGCTGCTCGACGAGCCCATGGCCGGCATGGGGCCCGACGAATCCGAGCGCATGCTGAGCTTGCTGCAAAGTCTGCGCGGGGAGACCACGCTGCTGCTGGTGGAGCACGACATGAATGCGGTGTTCCGGCTGGCGGACCGAATTTCGACGCTGGTGGCTGGCCGGGTCATCGCCTGCGGCACCCCGCAGGAGATACGCCAGAACCCCGAGGTGCGGCTGGCCTACCTGGGCGACGACGAGGAAGCCACGGCATGAGCGCGCTGCTGGAAGTGGAGGGTCTGCAAACCGCCTATGGCGCCAGCCAGGTGCTGTTTGGCGTGAGTTTTTCCGTGCAGCCCGGTGAGGTGGCCACCCTGCTGGGGCGCAACGGCATGGGCAAAACGACCACGGTGCGCTCCATTCTGGGGCTGACCCCGGCGCGCAGTGGCAGCGTGCGTTTTCTTGGTGAGCGCATCGACCGTCTGACGCCCGACCGCATCGCCCGCATGGGGCTGGCGCTGGTGCCCGAGGGCCGGCAGATTTTTCCAAACCTGTCGGTCCGGGAAAACCTGCTGGCGTTTGCCGACAACCGCAACAGCGCCGCAGACCCGTGGACGCTGGAGTCGGTGTTCGACTTGTTCCCGCGCCTGGCCGAGCGAGTGCGCCACATGGGCAACCAACTCTCGGGCGGCGAGCAGCAAATGCTGGCGATTGGCCGTGCCCTCATGACCAACCCGTATCTGCTGATCCTGGACGAAGCCACCGAGGGCCTGGCGCCGCTGGTGCGTGAAGACATCTGGCAATGCCTGCACCAGTTGAGCCACCGGGGACAGACCATTCTGGTGATCGACAAATACGTGCAGCGGCTCATCAAACTGGCACATCACCACAGCATTCTGGAGCGCGGCCAGGTCGTGTGGCAGGGCGACTCCGAGCAGCTGGCGGCTGAGCCGGGCCTGTGGCAGCGTTATATTGGCGTGTGATTCCCCACCTGTTGAGTTTAAAAAAATGACCACTCTCTACCGTGAATTTGCAAGCCAGGCCCAAATTGATGCGCAGTACAACCCTGCCATCAAGCTGCCGGACCCTTTGGTGCCGGCCAAGCACTACATCGCGCAGTCGGCGCTGGCTCGGCAGAATTTGCGCTGTGTGCTCGATGTGCCTTACGGCCCCACGCTGGCCGAGACGCTCGACATTTTTCCAGCCGATGTGCCCAACGCGCCGGTGTTTGTGTTCCTTCACGGAGGGTACTGGCGCGCGTTTTCCAGCAAGGAATTCAGCTGTGTGGCGCTGGGCCTGCAGTCACTGGGCATCACCACCGTGGTCGTGAATTACGCCCTGTGCCCTTTTGTGAGCCTGGATGAAATCACGCGCCAGGTGCGTGCGGCCGTGGCCTGGACGCAGCGCCACATTGCCGCTTATGGTGGTGACCCGGCGCGGCTGGCGCTGGGCGGCCATTCGGCTGGCGCCCATTTGACCGCCATGTGCCTGCAAACGCGCTGGGCCGAGGACTACGGACTGCCACCAGATCCGTTGGCGGCTGCGGTGCTGGTGAGTGGCGTCTATGACATTGCACCGCTGCGCTACAGCTACTTGCAGCCCATGATCCAGCTCGACGAGGGCCTCATCCGGCGCAACTCGCCGATGTTCGGCGTGCGGCCGTGCAAAACGCCGATCTGGGTGAACTGGGGCAGCGAGGAAACGCCGGAGTTTGCGCGCCAGGCCAGCAGTTTTTTGGCGGCATGGCAAGACGCCGGCAATGCCGGCGAGCTCAGCGCGCTGCCCGGCGCCGACCATTACATCGGCATCCACGGCTTTGAAGACCCCGCCAGTTCTTTAAGCCAGTGGCTGGCGACCCGGCTGGCGCTATAGTGCCTCTCTTTGCTGCTGAATTGAGCCCGCCTTGAGTATTCAAACCGACGACTTTGCCCCGGCGCCGCCCAAGCGGGTGGTGTCCAACGCGCCCGCCTCGCCCAACGAGGAGGCCATCGAGCGCGCGCTGCGGCCCAAGCTGATGCAGGAGTACGTGGGCCAGACCAAGGCGCGCGAACAGCTCGAAATTTTCATCAGCGCCGCCAAGATGCGCAGCGAGGCGCTCGACCATGTGCTGTTGTTTGGCCCGCCGGGCCTGGGTAAGACCACCTTGAGCCACATCATCGCGCACGAGCTGGGCGTGAACCTGCGCCAGACCAGCGGCCCGGTGCTGGAAAAGCCCAAGGACCTGGCCGCGCTGCTGACCAACCTGGAAAAAAACGATGTGCTGTTCATCGACGAAATCCACCGCTTGAGCCCGGTCGTCGAGGAAATTCTGTACCCGGCGCTGGAAGACTACAAGATCGACATCATGATCGGTGAAGGTCCGGCCGCGCGTTCCATCAAGCTCGACCTGCAGCCCTTCACGCTGGTGGGTGCCACCACCCGCGCCGGCATGTTGACCAACCCGCTGCGCGACCGCTTCGGCATTGTGGCGCGGCTGGAGTTTTACACCCCTGAGGAGCTGGCGCGCATCGTCAAGCGCAGCGCCGGCCTGCTCAAGGTGACCACCGATGAACGAGGTGGCTTTGAGATTGCGCGCCGTTCGCGCGGCACGCCGCGCATTGCCAACCGCTTGTTGCGCCGGGTGCGCGACTACGCCGATGTGAAAGGCGTGGGCGAAATCACCCTCGACATTGCCAACCGCGCGCTGGCCATGCTCGATGTCGACCCGCAAGGGTTTGATCTGATGGACCGCAAACTGCTCGAGGCGGTGATCCACCGCTTTGACGGCGGCCCGGTGGGCCTGGACAACATTGCAGCCAGCATTGGTGAGGAGCGCGAGACCATTGAGGATGTGATCGAGCCCTACCTGATCCAGCAGGGCTACCTGCAGCGCACCCCGCGCGGCCGCATCGCCACGCTGGCCGCCTACCGCCATCTGGGTGTGACGCCACCGGCCGACCAAGCCGGCGGGGAATTGTTTGGGGCGCTATGAGTAACCGCGCCTTTGCCCACATCGCCGCTTTTCACCCGGAGCTGACTGCCCTGCGGCGCGACCTGCACGCGCACCCGGAACTGGGCTTTGAAGAGGTTTACACGGCCAGACGCGTGCAGCAGGCGCTGCAACTGTGCGGCGTCGATGAAATTCATCCCGGCATCGGCAAGACCGGTGTTGTGGCGGTGGTCCGGGGCCAGCGCAACAGCAGCGGCAGGATGATCGGGCTGCGCGCCGACATGGACGCGCTGCCCATGACCGAGCACAATGACTTTGCCTGGAAGTCTGCGCGTCCCGGCCTGATGCACGGCTGCGGCCACGACGGCCACACCGCCATGCTGGTGGGTGCGGCACGCTACCTGGCCGAGACGCGCAACTTCAACGGCACTGCCGTGCTGATTTTCCAGCCTGGCGAAGAAGGCTACGCCGGCGCCCAGGCCATGATCGACGACGGCCTGTTTGAGCGTTTTCCGGTGCAGTCGGTCTATGGCATGCACAACTGGCCGGCCATGCGCCCGGGCACCATCGGCCTCAATTCCGGCCCGATGATGGCCGCGGCAGACCGCATCAAGATTGAAATCACCGGCAAGGGCGGCCATGGCGCGCACCCCTACCAGACGGTCGACCCGGTGCTGGTGGCCGGGCACATCATCACTGCGGTGCAAAGCATTGTGTCGCGCAACGTCAAACCGGTTGACAGCGCCGTGATCAGCCTGTGTGCCATGCAGGCGGGTGATTTGAATGCCATGAGCGTGGTGGCGGGCAGCGCGACCCTGGTGGGCACGGTGCGCACCTTCAAGGTGGAGGTGCAGGCGCTGATCGAGCGCCGCCTTCATGAGTTGTGCAGTTCGGTGGCGCAGGCATTTGGCGCCACAGCAGTGGTGACTTACCAGCGCATGTACCCGGCCACGGTCAACACGGCGCCGGAAGCCCGCTTTGCCGGTGATGTGGCGGAGAGCCTGGTGGGCGCTGCCAACGTGGTGCGCGACCTGGAGCCAAGCATGGGCGCCGAAGATTTTTCCTTCATGCTGCGCGTCAAGCCAGGGGCCTACCTGCGCCTCGGCCAGGGCACGGAGAACGGCCTGGGCAGTTGCCACCTGCACAACAACCGCTACGACTTCAATGACGAGGTGCTGCCGCTCGGTGCCGCCCTGCACGCCAGCCTGGCGGAGCAGGCGATGCCTTTGTCGGCCTGACCACTCAGCCCACGGCACCGGCCTGGCGCAGCGCCTGCACCGCATCCGCCTCCAGACCCAGCGCGTTCAACAGCTCATCGGTATGCGCGCCCAGCTTTGGCGGGCTCAAGCGCACACCCAGGCGCTGGCCGTCCATGGTGAAGGGGAACAGCGTGGCTTTGCTGGTTTGTCCGGCGCGTTCGCCGTCGGGCAGAGTGATGTCGGCCAGGCCGCCGGTGGCCAGCAGGTGCTCGTCGTCAAACAGTTCCTCGGGTTTGCGGATCGGTGCGTAGGGCAATTTGTTGGCTTCCATCAGATTAGCCAGCTCAGCGGCGCTGTAGTGGCCCAGGCGCTCGCGCAGGATCGGCATCAGCGTGGGGCGTTCGCGCACGCGGTCGTTGTTGCTGGCATAACGCGCATCCGCCTTCAGGTCAGCAAAACCGAACACCTCACAAAAAGTGGCCCATTGCGTGTCGCTCACCGCCGAGATGAAAATCTGCTCGCCGTCTTTCACGGTGAACACGTCATACACCGCCCAGGGCGAGATGCGCGCCGGCATGGGCGCGGCGGGTTGGCCGGTCATGGCGTACTGCAGCATGTGCTGGCCGACCAGAAACACGTTGTTCTCAAACAGCGCGCTTTGCACTTCCTGGCCACGCCCGGTGATGCCGCGCTGGATCAACGCGCCCAGCGTGCCAATGGCGCCAAACATGCCGCCCATGATGTCGTTGACGCTGGTGCCGGCGCGCAGCGGGTCACCGGGTCGGCCGGTCATATAGGCCAGGCCTCCCATCATCTGCACCACTTCATCCAGCGCGGTGCGGTGCTCGTAGGGACCGGGCAAAAAGCCTTTGTGGCTGACGTAAATCAGCTTGGGGTTTTGGGCCGATAAAGCGGCGTAGTCCAGCCCGTACTTGGCCATGGTGTCGGGCTTGAAGTTTTCCAGCACCACGTCGGCACTCCCCGCCAACCGGCGCGCAAGGGCCGCACCCTCGGGCTTGTGCAGGTCGATGGCGATGCTTTTCTTGTTGCGGTTGAACATGGGGAAAAAACCGGCCCCCGCGCCGAGCAAATGCCGGGTGCGGTCACCTTCGATGGGTTCGACCTTGATGACTTCGGCGCCCATGTCGGCCAGCACCATGCCGCAGGTGGGCCCCATGACCATGTGGGTGAATTCGACCACGCGCAGGCCGTCAAGTGGCAGGGGGTGGGGTTTGTTGTCTGGGCTTGGGTTCATGGCGATGCGCTTTCTGGATTAAACCGATTATTTCGCAAACTTTGCTGACTGACCAAAAGCAAATCCCAACACCCATTAAGTTAGTGACCATGGCCAGGTCACATTGCTGTCCGCACTGAAATCAGCCTGTACTGCCTGGATTACAACCTGCTCCGGGCAACTCGAAGAGGGTTGTAACAGGCTCTGGTGGCGTGGCTGAGCATTGACAATTATCAACAGATCATTTTGCTGCAAGCTCACAGTGAATCGATGCTGATTGAGCAGGGTACAGGGGGATTGTTATGAAACACTGGTTTCAATCGTGCGACGCAGTGGCTTGTGCTGTGTCGGCCGTGGCCATGGGGGGCGGTCTATGGACAAGTAGTGCATCACCCGTTCGGGCCACAACAACTGTTTTGTGCCCCACCCTTGCGATGGAACGGATTGAAGTCGCATGTCCCACAAAAGACAAACTTGTTCATTCATGTGAACCGGCGGATGTAAAGCTCGCATGCGAAGGCGCGCTCGCCGCCGCTTTCTTTCTTACAGCGCAGGGCTTCATCATGGCCAATCCCATTTTGATTGTGATCGCACAGAAACTGCCGCTCGCTGGGACGGCCACCACAGGCGGTCTCTATCTGGATTCGCCGGACGATTGCAATAGTGACACGGCCCACGTGGTGCATATATTGTCATATTCGGAATTCAAAAAATTCAAAAACTGGTTTCACATTCCAATCGAGTCTTCGCTCTACCGCAGCCTCGCCGCGCACGAAGTCGCTCATGCAATCAGTGATTGCAACTTCAAGCTTGCCAGACCCACCATTCAGGCAAAAGAGTACATGGCTTACGTGACGATGTTTGCCACCATGGCGCCCGCAGTACGAGCGCGCATTTTGAGGAAATCCCCAGGACATGGCTACGACGGCGATTGGCAGATGGGTACCACCATCTACATGGCTGATCCCATGAGATTCGGAGTGCAGGCGTACCGGCATTTTCTTAAACCGGTCAATGGGCGTAGTTACTTGCATGCAATCCTGGATGGAAAAGTCATGCTTGAATAGCGGCTTGGCCACAAGAATTCAGCGGGTTCATGGCGTTTTTCAACACTATCTGGTCCAAGCAGCAGCGTTTTCACTACCGCTGCTGCCATCTTTCAGTTGAATTACCCGCATTTTGGTCAAAGCTCTTGCATGGCCGGCCAAAGACTGGCGTCAGCATCCTTCCTTAAAATTCTGCTATGCCCAGTTCGTCCTCCTCCATCCTCGCAAAAAGCACAGTGCCCGGCCGCAAACCGCCGCGCGCCGTGCTGTTTGACGCCTACGGTACGCTGTTCGACGTCTACAGCGTGGCGCAACTGGCCGAGGAACTGTTCCCCGGTCACGGCCAGGCCTTGAGTGTGTTGTGGCGCGACAAGCAGATCGAATACACGCGACTGGTCACCACCAGCAACCATGGTGCGCATTACCAGCCGTTCAGCGTGCTGACCCGGGCCGCGTTGATTTACGCCATCAAGAAACTGGTGGTCGGCCCTGGCGCAACGCTGCCGCAAGACGATTTTTTGCTGGACCACGAGCCCGCCATCGAGATGCTTCTGGCCCAGTACCAGCATCTGGATGCCTTCCCGGAAAACCTGGCGGTGCTGCAGCAGCTTAAACGCCAGGGCATTCCGGTCGGCCTCTTGAGCAATGGCGACGCTGCCATGCTGCAGGCCGCCGTGCACTCGGCGGGCTTTGATGGCCTGCTCGATCACATCATCAGCGTCGACCCGATTCGAAAATTCAAAACCCACCCCGACGCCTATGCCCTGGGTGAGCAGGTCACCGGCCTTGCGGCGCGTGACATCCTGTTCGTCAGCTGCAATGCCTGGGACGCACTGGGCGCCACCTGGTATGGCTACACCACGCTGTGGGTCAACCGGTACCAGCTGCCTTTTGAAGAGCTGGGCACCCAGGCCACCCGGACAGGCGTCGACCTGCGCGCCGTGCTCGACTTTTTCTCCTGACCATTTTTCTGATTTTTAACTCTGAGCCTCACCATCATGACTGAACGTATCACCAAGAACGGCCTGCAGGTCGCAAGCAATCTGTGCCAATTCATTGAAACCCAGGTGCTGCCCGGCACCGGCGTGACGCCTGCCAAATTCTGGAAAGGCTTTGGCGCCATCGTGGCCGACCTGGCCCCCAAGAACATCGCCCTGTTGGCCGAGCGCGACCGCCTGCAGACCGAGCTGGATGCCTGGCACAAGGCACACCCCGGCCCCATCGCCGACATGCCGGCTTATCGCGATTTTTTGGAGGGCATTGGCTATCTGGTCGAAGCCCCCAAAAAGGCCCGCATCACCACCTCGAACGTCGATGCCGAACTGGCCAAGCAAGCTGGCCCGCAACTCGTGGTGCCTATTTTGAACGCGCGTTACGCGCTCAACGCTGCCAATTCGCGCTGGGGTTCCCTGTATGACGCGCTTTATGGCACCGACGCGATCGATGAAGCCAAGGGCTGCGAAAAGGTCGGGAAAAAAGGCGGCTACAACCCCAAGCGCGGCGCCAAGGTGATCGCTTATGCGCGCAACGTGCTGGATCGCTGCGCCCCACTGCGCAAGGGCTCGCATGTGGACTCGGTCGAGTACCGCATCAAGGCCGGCAAGCTGGCCATCAAACTGGCCGACGGCAGCAACACCAGCCTGGCGGACGCCAGCCAGCTGGTCGGTTATCAGGGCGACGTCAAGGCGCCTTCCAGCGTGCTGTTGGCGCACAACGGCCTGCACCTGGACCTGATCATCAACCGCGCCACCACCATTGGCGCCAGCGACCCGGCAGGTGTCTCCGACCTGGTGCTGGAAGCCGCCCTGTCGACCATCCTCGACCTCGAAGACTCGGTGGCCGCTGTCGATGCCGACGACAAGGTGCTGGCCTACAGCAACTGGCTCGGCATTCTGAAAGGCACGTTGACCGAAGAAGTCGCCAAGGGCGACAAAACCTTCACCCGCGGTCTCAATGCCGACCGCCTGTACACCGCCCCCGACGGCAAGAAGTCAGTGCGCTTGCACGGCCGCTCGCTGATGTTTGTGCGCAACGTCGGCCACCTGATGACGAATCCGGCCATTCTGTACACCGACAAGGCCGGCACCGTGCGTGAAATCCCCGAGGGCATTCTGGACGCGGTGGTCACCACCACCATCGCCATGCACGACCTGGCCAAGACCAAGAAGGACGCCATCCGCAACTCGCGCAAGGGCTCGGTCTACATTGTCAAGCCCAAGATGCACGGTCCGTTTGAAGTGGCTTTTGCCGGCGAACTGTTTGGCCGCGTCGAAGCCATGCTGGGTCTGCCTGATAGCACGGTCAAGCTCGGCATCATGGACGAAGAGCGCCGCACCAGCGTCAACCTGAAAGCCTGTATTGCCGCCGCGGCCAGCCGCGTCGCCTTCATCAATACCGGCTTCCTCGACCGTACCGGCGACGAAATGCACACCGCCATGCAGGCCGGCCCCATGATCCGCAAGGGCGACATGAAGAGCAGTGCCTGGATCCAATCCTACGAGCGCAACAACGTGCTGGTGGGCCTGGGTTGCGGCCTGCGCGGCAAGGCGCAGATCGGCAAGGGCATGTGGGCCATGCCCGACCTGATGAAGGCCATGCTGGAGCAAAAAATTGGTCACCCCAAGGCTGGCGCCAACACCGCCTGGGTGCCAAGCCCGACCGGTGCCACGCTGCACGCGCTGCACTACCATCAGGTGCTGGTGAGCGACGTGCAAAAGGAACTGGAAAAAATCAGCGCCGACAAAGAGCGCGACGTGCTGCTCAATGGCCTGTTGACCATTCCTGTCACCGCCACACCGAACTGGAGCGAGGCCGAGAAGCAGCAGGAACTCGACAACAACGCTCAGGGCATCCTGGGTTATGTGGTGCGCTGGGTCGATCAGGGCGTGGGCTGCTCCAAGGTGCCCGACATCCACAACGTGGCGCTGATGGAAGACCGCGCCACGCTGCGCATTTCCAGCCAGCACATGGCTAACTGGCTGCATCATGGTGTGGTCACCGAAGCCCAGGTCAAGGAAACCTTTGAGCGCATGGCCGCCGTGGTCGACGTCCAGAACGCGGGTGACCCGCTCTATAAGCCGATGGCCGGCCACTTCGACACCTCGATGGCCTACCAAGCGGCGTGCGATCTGGTCTTCAAGGGCCTGGCGCAACCCAGTGGCTACACCGAGCCGCTGCTGCATGGCTGGCGGTTGAAGGTGAAGGCGGCGCTGGCGGCTTAAGTCACGATCAGGCAAAAAGCTGCCAGCGTCTATGATGACGTTGGCAGCTTTTTTTTCAAGTGAACTCAACATGAATCCCACCCCAACCCTCAATCCCCAAAACTGCCCCCTGTGCGGCCAGCCCAACCAATGTGCCATGGAGGTGCAGGCTGCCACCGGCATCCCGCAACCGCCCTGCTGGTGCACCCAGGCGCAGTTCAGCGCCGAGTTGCTGAACAAAATTCCCGAGGCAGCGCGGGGTGTGGCTTGCCTGTGCGCAGCTTGTGTGAAGGCGGCAACCGCATGAGCTGGCTCGATAAATTTCCGCTCGCCATTTTGATTGCGCTGGCCGCCTGGATGGCGGTGGCGCCGATCAGCCCTGAGCCGCATCTGATTGAAAAACTGCGTATGCTGAGCCAGGGCACGCTGGTCAAGCCAATCGATATTTTTGATTTGCTGCTGCACAGCGCGCCCATCGTGTTGCTGGCAGTGCGGCTGTGGCGCAAGTTCACGGCCCGCTGAACACGTCCATGACCTTTGAAAATCCACTGTTGACGCCCGCCCCCACGCGCGCCGAGCCGCGCCTGACCAGCCTGTCGCACGGCGGCGGTTGCGGTTGCAAGATCGCCCCTGGCGTGCTGTCCAGCATCCTCAAGGGCACCACCGCCATGCCGATGCCCAAGGAACTGCTGGTGGGTATCGAGACCGCCGACGATGCGGCGGTGTACCAGCTCAACGACACACAGGCGCTGATTGCCACCACCGATTTCTTCATGCCCATCGTCGATGATCCGTATGATTTTGGTCGCATCGCCGCGACCAACGCCATCAGCGACGTCTATGCCATGGGCGGCACGCCGATCATGGCGCTGGCGCTGGTGGGCATGCCGATCAATGTGCTGTCGGTCGAGACCATTGGCAAGATTCTTGATGGCGGCGCCAGTGTCTGCCGCGCCGCCGGCATTCCGATTGCCGGAGGCCACACCATCGATTCGGTCGAGCCCATTTATGGCCTGGTGGCCATGGGCCTGATGCACCCGGGGCGGGTCAAGCGCAATGCCAGCGCCCAAGTAGGCGACCGGCTCATTTTGGGCAAGCCGCTCGGTGTGGGCGTGCTGTCGGCCGCGCTCAAAAAAGACAAGCTCGGGCCAGAAGGCTACGCCGAGATGATCCGTGTCACCACCCAGCTCAACACGCCCGGCCCGGCGCTGGCCGCGCTTGACGGGGTGCACGCCATGACCGACGTCACCGGTTTTGCCCTGGCCGGCCATGTGCTGGAGATGGCGCGCGGTGCCGCGTGCACGGTGCAGCTGGACTGGCACAACGTACCGTTTTTGAGCGGCGTGCGCCAGCTGGCACAGCAGGGTTGCATCACCGGCGCCTCGAGCCGCAACTGGGCGGCGTATGGCCATGAGGTCAGTTTGCCCGCCAGCTTTTCAGCGGTCGATCAAGCCCTGCTGACCGACCCGCAGACCAGTGGCGGCCTGTTGGTGAGCTGTGCGCCGTCGGAGGTCGATCAGGTGATGGCGATCTTCCGGGCGCATGGTTTTGCCGATGCGGCGGACATCGGTGGGGCGATTGCCTTCAACGGCGCGACCCATCTGGTGCTGTGAACCCATTGGTTTTTCGGTCGTTGGGCTGGCCGGCTCACGGCAGCCAGCGCAGCTGGGTCACATAGCCCAGGCTGCTGCCCTGCGTGTTGTCGCTGTCGGCCCCCACGGCCACGGCGGTAACCGGCGGCATGGCCAGGCTCTCCTGACCGAACAGCAGCGCAAAGTCTTCGGCGATGTTGCGGCGCTGGTTGATCCATTGGCCGGTGGCGGATTCCACGCCATTGAGCACCATGTAGCGCACTCGTGCGCTGTAGGGGTTGGCGCCACGCGTGCCTGCCGGGTAGCGGCTGTCCCACAGGTAACACAGGGTGGCGCTGGGCAAGTTTTGCCCACTGACCGAGCGCGCCAGGGCCAGCACCGAACGTTGCACGAAAGGGATGTCGGCCAGCGGCTGGTTCAGCATCACACAGACCTTGAGCGCCGCATCGTCACCGGCCTTGGTCTTGATGTCGGCCGCTGCCAGCGGCTGCTCCAGGCGCCAGCGCCAGCTCAAAAACGGTGGCGCCGCGCCTTGCCAGGCGTGGGTCAGCACGCCATAAGACCCTTGGGTGCGCAGCCCCAGCACGGTTTCGCCGTTCAGGGCAAGCGCTTCAAACGTGCTGCGCGGCGCCTTGTTGTCGGGCAGGCCACTGAGCTGCCAGACCGGGTGGGGTGCCGGGTTGCCCGGACTAACCAGCGGCGCCAGGGCGGTGGCGGGTGGGGTTGATACCGTTTGAGCCCCGCCGTGCTGGCTGCCCAGCAGCCCAAAAAAGAAGCTGACCCAAGCCGGTGTTTTGTTGCGAATTTTCATTGAAATGTCTTCCAGCCCCACCAGATGCGCGTGGCGGTGGTGATGGCACACAACGCAGCAAAGCCATAGGCGAGCTCGATGAACAGGCCGGGCCAGACACACATGGCCATGAAACACAGCAGGGTCTCGCTGGCTTCGGTCAGGCCACCCAGAAAGTAAA
This sequence comes from Rhodoferax sp., assembly GCF_030653815.1. Classification (GTDB taxonomy): domain Bacteria; phylum Pseudomonadota; class Gammaproteobacteria; order Burkholderiales; family Burkholderiaceae_C; genus Rhodoferax. The sequence continues at coordinate 136,804 of NZ_JAURYQ010000014.1, forward strand.
ACGACTTGTTGGGGGTGGCCAGGTTACGCAAGCCGCGCTTGGCGGCCATCACGGCAAAGGCCAGAAAGCTCGACCCGGTGCCGATGAAGGCGGCCAGCAGCACGGCGGCGGGCAGCGCGTTGCGCGCCGGGTCGCTGACGGCAAAAGCCAGCGGGATGCTGGCGTAAAAAACAAAGTCCAGGGCAATGTCGAGAAAACCACCGGCATCGGTGGCCTGGGTCAGGCGCGCCACGGCCCCATCCAGCGCGTCCAGCAGCCTTGATGCCAGGATGGCGACGGCCCCGGCCAGGTAGGCCTCGAAGGCGATTAAAAATGCGGCCAACAAGCCAAGCACAAAACCCAGCAGGGTGAGCTGGTTGGCCGTGAGCCCCAGACGCCTGGTCTGGCGCGCCAGGCGCTGGATCGAGGGGGCCATCATCTGGCTGACGAAGCGGTCAAACATGGTTCAAAGGCCGTGGGCTAAAGTTGTTGAGTCGGTGCGCGGCGGAAATTCTTACAGACTGCCAGGCTAAGCGGTGCCAGTCCCAGTGATCGGTTAAGCTTGTTAACCATGAGCATAGTGGAATCCAGGCACGCGCCTGGCGCCACCGAGCCCCCATTGTTGAACGCGCGTCATTGATCGGAGATCCGGATGAAAAAAACCCTTGTGGCCTTGCTGCTGTTGGCCAGTGCGGGCGCCTTTGCCCAGACCAGCCCGGCCAAGCAGGCACTGATTGACAAGCTCTTGAGTCTGCAGCGCCCCGCGATCGAGCAAACGGGGCAGGCGCTTGCCGAGCGCCCGGCGCTGCAAATGATGCAGCAGGCGGGTGTCGCCCTGCAAACCCGTGTGGCCCCGGAAAAGCGTGAGACGGTGGCCAAGGACATTCAGGCCGATCTGAAAAAATATGCCGATGAGGTGGTGCCTTTGATGCAACAGCAGGCGGTCAAGCTCGCGCCCGCCACGGTGGGGGTGATGCTGGCAGAAAAATTTACCGAAGACGAGCTCAAGCAGCTCATTGCCATCATCGAGTCCCCGGTGAACCGCAAATTTTTGCAAATGGGTGGTGAGATGCAGAAAGTCCTGGCGGACAAACTGGTGACCGACATGCAGAGCGCCGTCGACCCCAAGGTCAAGGCGCTGGCCATGGCCATGGACAAGCACCTTGGTTTGGCTGCGCCAGCGGCAAGCGCCAACGCAGCCAAACCGACCGGTGCTGCGCCCAAAAAATAGCCAGCAACGCCCGCAGCAGCGCCCGCAGCAGCGGGCACCCAGACCGGGGGGCATCAGGATTCAAGCCGGTAGTGTTGGCGCAAGAACTGCTTGAACTGGCGGATGATGCCTAAAGCATCGGTGAGCTGGTCGCGTTCCAGCGTGCCCAGGCTGTTCAGCTCCACCAGATTGCTGATGGCCTGGCCCAGTGCACGCTGGCGCAGGTTGTTGCGCAGCTTCAGGGTCATGAGCATGTGAAGGGTCTCCACCAGGTCGCGCTCCAGTGCGGCGGGCAGCACCTGCAGATGGGCCAGGGCCTGCAAGCGCTCCACCGTGCCCAGTGCTTCCAGACGGTATTCCAGGGCCAATGCCCGCGCCCCATGCACGATGGGGAAGGTGCCGATTTTCTTCAGGTCAAAAGTTTCGGATTCGCGACTGCCCAGCAGCGGCAGGCGGCTCCACCAAGCGCTGCTGGGTTCCGCAAACTGGTCGATCGCGCTGGCCATGCGGCTGATGAAGGTGTTGCTGCCAATGGCCCGGTTCAACGCAAAGTCGCGTGCGTTTTGCAGCAGCGTGGCGTCACCGGCGACGGCGCGCGCGTCCATGAAGATGGCCAGGTGCATCTTGCCCTCGGGGTTGTCGGCATACAGCCACTGACCAATGGTTTGCCGAAAGGCGCCCAGGCTCTGGCACCACATCGGGTTGGTGACCATGATGTGACCCGGGCACGGCGGGTAGCCAAAGCCCAACAGCGCGGTGCTGAACTGTTGGGTGATGTCGGTCAGGTGGGGGGGCAGGTAGCCGTCGCGCAGCAGCAGCGCGTTGTCCTGGTCGGTTTTCAAAATTTGCTCGCTGCGGCCTTCGCTGCCCAGCACCAGCAGGCAGCTGTTGTGCACCAGTTCCGGCGGTGCCAGCAGCGCCCAGAGCCGGGCAAAGATCTGGCTGTTGAGCTCGCTCACCAGCCGCGAGATGATCTCGATGCGCAGGCCGCCGCGCTGCAGCAGTTTGATGGTGTTGTCCACCTGCAGTGCCGCCACCTGCAGCTCGGCCACGCTGCGCGCCTGCTCGACCTGCAGCATGATCAGGTGCGAGTGGTTCGACATGAAGCTCATCAGGTCGAGCTGGCTCAGCACCCCCACGATGGTGTCGCCGTCTTTCACCAGCACCCGGTGCACCCGATGCCGCAGCATGATCAGCAGCGCATCGAAGAGTTCGGCATCGGGCGCGACAGTGACCAGATCGAAGCGGGCCACGTCGCGCACCGCCAGGTGGGCTGGCGGCGTAGGCTGCAGCAGGGCATCGCGCAGGTCGGTGGTGGTGAACATGCCAATGCGTTCCACCCCGTTATGCACATCGCGCACCAGCGCATTGCCGGTTTTTTGCCCGGACAGCAGACGGCACACCGACACCAGGTCGAGCCGGCCGTCCACATAAAACGGCTTTTGCAGGTAGGCGTCCCGCACGCGCACCAGCAGCAGCGACAGCAACTCGCGGTGCTGGTCCATCTCTTCGTCGTCGGCCAGGTGGCCCGCGACCTCGCTGAATACCTTGGCGCTGAAGCGGGCATTGTGGGCCAGCAGTTGCCGCAAGGTTTGCGCGGGCAGTTGCCATGCCTGCACCGCATCGAGCGCGGTCACGCTGGCCTGGTTGTGCCCGGTCAACACAGCGCGCCAGCTGAAGCATTCACCCGCGCCCAGAATATGCACGTGGCCCTGTTCCTCCTGCTGCACGTGACCGCTGTGCAGCACCCACAGGCAAGACGGTGGCTCCGTCTGGGGCCGCAGGATGGCCTCGCCGTGGTGGTAATGCACCAGGCTTGTCAGCTCTTGCAACTGGCCTCGTTCGGTTGCACCCAGTTCGTTGAACGGCGCTGATGCAAATGAAAAATGGTCTGACACGGTCAGCTTCTCAAAATAAAAAAGGGCTGCAGACACTTTGCCTGCAGCCCCTTGAGCTTATCGCATCGCTACCCGGACAGGGGCCATGCCGTTGTTGCCAGGTCAGTGGCCTGACGCGCCGTCAGCACCAATGCCGGTCTCAGAGCGCACTTGCTGCGCCAGGAAACCTGCACGGTCTTTTTTGGCACGTGCGCTGTTGTCCAGAACCGAGAACAGCCAGATACCCACGAAGCCGATGGTCATGGAGAACAGGGCCGGCGAGGTGTACGGGAACAAGGCTGAGCCCTTGGGGTTGCCCAGCGTGGCTTCCCACACCGAAGGCGACACCACGGTCAGGCCAACCGACGAGATCAGGCCCAAAAAGCCACCAATCACGGCGCCCTTGGTGGTGCAGTCTTTCCACAGCACCGACATGAACAGCACGGGGAAGTTGGCCGACGCGGCAATCGCAAAGGCCAAAGACACCATGAACGCAATGTTCTGTTTCTCGAACACGATGCCCAGGGTCACCGCCAGAATGCCAAGGCAAATGGTGGTGATCTTGGAGATGCGCAGCTCGTCGGCGCTGTTGGCCTGGCCTTTTTTGATCACGGTGGCGTAAATGTCATGCGACACAGCCGAGGCGCCAGACAGTGTCAGCCCAGCCACCACGGCCAGGATGGTGGCAAAGGCCACCGCCGAAATGAAGCCCAGGAACACATTGCCGCCCACCGCGTTGGCCAAGTGAATGGCCGCCATGTTGCCGCCGCCGATCAAGCCGCCCTTGGCGTCCAGAAAGTCGGGGTTGGTCAGCACAAAGGTGATGGCGCCAAAACCGATGATGAAGGTCAGCAGGTAGAAGTAGCCGATCCAGCCGGTGGCCCACATCACCGAGCTGCGCGCCGCCTTGGCACTGGGCACCGTGAAGAAGCGCATCAGGATGTGGGGCAAACCGGCGGTACCGAACATCAGCGCCATGCCGAAGCTGATGGCGGAAATGGGATCTTTGACAAAGTTGCCCGGGCCCATGATGGATTGGCCAGCGGCCGCGGCCACTTCGGCTATCTTGCCGTCTTTCAGGGCCAGGTCGGTCTTGATCTGGACGGCGCCGGCGAACATGGCTTCAAAGCTGAAACCAAAGTGCCACAACACCGACAGGGACATGAAGGTGGCGCCCCCCAGCAACAGGCAGGCCTTGATGATCTGCACCCAGGTGGTGGCCGTCATGCCGCCAAACAGCACATACACCATCATCAAGCCGCCCACAATGATCACGGCCACGTAGTATTCCAGACCAAACAGCAGCTTGATCAACTGACCGGCACCCACCATCTGGGCAATCAGATAGAAAGCCACCACCACCAGCGTGCCCGAGGCCGCAAAAATGCGCACCGGCTTTTGCTCGAAGCGGAAAGCGGCCACGTCGGCAAAGGTGAACTTGCCCAGGTTGCGCAGGCGTTCGGCCATCAGGAAGGTGATGACGGGCCAGCCCACCAGGAAGCCGATGGAGTAGATCAGGCCGTCAAAACCGCTGGCCATCACGGCCGCGGAAATACCCAGGAACGAGGCGGCCGACATGTAGTCGCCGGCAATCGCCAGACCGTTCTGGAAGCCGGTGATGCCGCCGCCTGCGGTGTAGAAGTCGGATGCCGACTTGGTTTTGGCCGCCGCCCACTTGGTGATGAACAGCGTAAAAACCACAAAAGCCCCGAACATGCCGATGGCCGTCCAGTTGGTGGCTTGCTTTTCGGCCTGACCCAGGTCAGCGCCAGCGGCCCAGACGGCTGCCGAGACGCCCATCAGGGCCAGCAGCGTGAGGATGCGTCGTGTGTGTTCAGTTTTGTAGTTCATTTAAGTACCGCCTTGGTGATGGCGGCAGTCAGGTCGTCGTATTCGCTGTTGGCACGGCGCACATAAATGGTGGTGATGATGACGGTGAACACAATCACGCCGAAACCGATGGGGACGCCAATGGTCATGACGCCTGCGCCCAGCTTCTGCGAGAGGAACTCTTTGTTGAACGCCACCAGCATGATGAAACCGTAGTAAACGATCATCATGGCCCAGGTCAGCGTCCAGCCAAAGCTGCTGCGCTTGCGCTTGAGCTCCTGGTATTGGGGATTGTTGACAACCCGCTCTATCAAATCATCTTGCATGAACTATGTCTCCTCGTAAATTGCGACGAGAGTGAGACTAAGGGTTAGTACTTACCAAGCACTTACCTCGCGCTTACCCAGCGCTTACCGGGTGCTTATTCGTGCGCTGGCAAGTGCGGTTTTTGCCCGTGAAGCCGGTTAGCCAAAAAAGCCCAATTTATTCGCTAAGTGTTTACCCTCGTTTGATGCGCTGGGGCCCGCTTTATAAGAAAACTGTAAGCAAGCGCCTTAATAGTCCCCCCTGCATCAGCGCGGGTTCAAGCCGCGCACTGTAAAGGCGCAGCTGATTCAGCTGCTTTGTCTTATTAAAACTTAGGAGACTTCATGAAGCATGACTATGACAGTGGTGCCTACTGGAAGGAAACCATCAAACTTTTGAGGAACGTGCTGATCCTCTGGTTTTTGGTGTCTTTCGGGGCGGGCATTTTGTTCGTTGACTTTTTCAACCAATTCCACCTCGGTGGCTATCCGCTGGGATTCTGGTTTGCACACCAGGGCTCCATGTACGTCTTTGTGGCGCAGATTTTTTACTACGCCTGGCGCATGAACAACCTGGACATCAAATTTGATGTTCATGAAGACTGAGGACTAAAACATGGATCTTCAAACCACAATCTACATCATGGTGGGCTTGAGCTTTTCGCTCTACATCGGTATTGCCATCTGGGCACGTGCCGGTTCCACCAGTGAGTTTTATTCTGCGGGTGGCAACGTCAACCCGATCATGAACGGCATGGCCACCGGCGCTGACTGGATGAGTGCGGCGTCCTTCATCTCCATGGCCGGCCTGATCGCCAACATGGGTTACGGCGGCGGCCTGTTCCTGATGGGTTGGACCGGCGGCTATGTGCTGCTGGCGATGCTGCTGGCACCCTACCTGCGCAAATTCGGCAAGTTCACCGTGCCGCAGTTCATTGGTGACCGCTTCTATTCCCAGGGCGCTGCCGTGATTGCCGTGTTGTGCCTGCTGACCGCTTCACTCACCTACATCATCGGTCAGATGACGGGTGTGGGCGTGGCGTTCTCGCGTTTCCTGGGCGTGTCGAGCGAAGTCGGCATTTATGTCGGTATGGGCATCGTGTTCATGTACGCCGTGTTCGGCGGCATGAAGGGCATCACCTACACCCAGGTGGCGCAGTACATCGTGCTGATTCTGGCTTACACCGTGCCGGCTGTCTTTATCTCCTTGCAGTTCACGGGTATCGCCCTGCCGCAATTGGGTCTGGGCTCCACCCTGGTGGGTACCGATGTGTCCTTGCTGATGAAGCTGGATTCTGTCGTGACTGACCTCGGCTTTGGCAAGTACACCACCACCACGGCGGGCAGCACACTCAACATGTTTGTCTACACCTTGTCGCTGATGATTGGTACTGCCGGTCTGCCCCACGTGATCATGCGATTCTTCACGGTGCCTACCGTGAAAGACGCGCGTTCATCGGCTGGTTGGGCGCTGGTCTTCATTGCGATTTTGTACACCACGGCTCCTGCCGTGGCCGCCATGGCCAAGTTGAACCTGCACTCTGCCGTGAACAGTGCGGTGGCTGCCGGTGGTGACCTGTATGCACCAGAAGCCAGTATTCAAGCTGAAGCCCGTCCTGACTGGATGAAGCGCTGGGAAAAGACCGGTCTGCTGAAGTTTGAAGACAAGAACGGCGACGGCCGCATCCAGTACTACAACGACAAGACCAAGAACGAAGCCGCTGCTGCCAAAGCCGCAGCTGCGGGCTGGAAGGGCAATGAGCTGACAGTGAACGCCGACATCATTGTGTTGGCCAACCCTGAAATTGCCTTGCTGCCCAACTGGGTGATTGGTTTGGTGGCTGCCGGTGGTCTGGCCGCTGCGCTGTCGACGGCTGCCGGTTTGCTGATGGCGATTTCTTCGGCCGTGTCGCATGACCTGATCAAGGGCATCTTTGCGCCGGAGATCTCTGAAAAGGGTGAGCTGATGGCTGGCAAGATCTCGATGGCCGTGGCGATCGTGGTGGCGGGTTACCTTGGCTTGAATCCGCCAGGGTTCGCGGCGGGCACGGTGGCCCTGGCCTTCGGTATTGCGGCCAGTTCGTTGTTCCCTGCCATCATGATGGGTATTTTCAGCAAGAAGATGAACAAGGAAGGCGCCATGGCCGGTATGCTGGCTGGCCTGTTCATCACCCTGTTCTACGTGTTTGCGCACAAGGGTATCTTCTTCATCAAGGGCACCGAGTACCTCGGTCTCATTGGTGGTCCGAACCCCTTCTTCGGCATCACGCCTGAAGCCTTCGGTGCCATTGGCGCAATGGTGAACTTTGCGGTGGCTTTCGCTGTGGACAAAGTGACGCCCGAGCCACCTGAGCACATCCAGCACATGGTGGAAGCTGTGCGTATTCCGCGTGGCTCCAAGCTGGTGGATGGCGCCCACTAAAAGGTGCTTTGATGATCTGAGTCACCCGCTTGCCTGCCTCGGTGGGCAGGGGTGACAATGAAAGCCCTGTCGGTCATGCTGGCGGGGCTTTTTTCTTGAACTGGAGCCTTCCATGGTGTTTGATATCAGCGTCGCAATGACGTGGATTTTGTTTTTGGCGCTGTTTCCGATCAGCTTTGTCTGGTTGCGCCGGGCCTGGCGCATTGTGGCGAACCGTGATTTTTCCGAGGTGGGTATCAAGCGTGGCGAGGCACCGCCCAACCCGGAAAAATTTGCACCCTATGAGATGGCCATCAACCTGGTGGCCGGGGTGGTGATTGTGTGCGTGATTGTGGCCGTGCTGGCCGGGGTGTGGGAATACAGCACCTGGAGCGCCATTGCCGGCAGCACCATCTGGTGCAAATTCATTGCGAGTTTTGCGCTCAGTCGCCATGCGCACGCCAGTTGGCTCAAGGGCAAGGTCTGAGCGACATGGCCGAGGGCTTGACGTCCCAGCGCCTGGTGGCCCTGTTTGGCTGCGGCTGGGTACTGCTTAACTTTCCCTTGCTGGGGCTGTGGGATGTGGACACCACCGTGCTTGGCGTGCCCTTGTTGCCGGCCGCCCTGATGGCCCTGTGGGCCTTGTTGATTGCGGCGGTGGCCTGGTTGATGGAACGGCAGCACGCCGCTGACGGGGACGACTAGCCATGCTGTCACCCCTGCTGGTCGTCGGGGCTTCGTTTGCTTACCTGCTGCTGCTGTTTGCCGTGGCCAGCTTTGGTGACTGGCGCGCGTCCCGCGGCCGCTCGATCATTGCCAACCCCTGGACTTATGCCTTGTCGCTGGCGGTCTATTGCACGGCCTGGACCTATTTTGGCAGCGTTGGTCGCGCCGCATCGGGCGGCATCTGGTTCCTGCCGATTTATCTGGGGCCGACACTGGCCATGATTCTGGGTTGGCTGGTGATTCGCAAGATGATCCGCATTGCCAAGACCTACCGCATCACCTCGATTGCCGACTTCATTGGCAGTCGCTACGGCAAGAGCCCGCTGCTGGCCGGCCTGGTCACGCTGATTGCGGTGGTGGGCATCGTGCCTTACATCGCGCTGCAGCTCAAGGCGATTTCAGCGGGTTATGGTTTGCTCACGGCGGCCTCACTGAGCGAACTGCCGGTGCAGGTGCACTGGGCCCAGGACAGCACGTTTTACCTGGCGCTGGCGCTGGCGGGTTTCACCATGGTGTTTGGTGCCCGGCATCTGGATTCGGCCGAGCGCCACGAAGGGTTGGTGGCGGCCATTGCCTTTGAGTCGGTGGTCAAACTCATTGCTTTTCTGGCAGTAGGCCTGTTTGTGGTCTACGGTTTGTTCAACGGCTTGACCGACGTTTTTGCGCGTGCGCACGCGGTGCCCGAGCTGGCCAAGCTGTTGCGGCTTGAGCAGGGTGGCAACTTTGCCTGGACCCAGTGGTTTGCCCTGACGCTGCTGTCGATGTTTTCGGTGATTTTCTTGCCGCGCCAGTTCCAGGTGATGGTGGTGGAGAACGTGCGCGAGAGCCACCTGCGTCGGGCGGTCTGGGTGTTTCCGCTGTACCTGCTGGCGATCAATCTGTTTGTCTTGCCGATTGCCCTCGGGGGCTTGTTGTATTTCGGGCCGGGGCAGATGAATGCCGACAATTTTGTCTTGTCGCTGCCGCTGGCTGCGGGTCAGCCCGCGCTGGCGCTGTTTGCCTTCATTGGCGGCCTGTCGGCGGCCACCGGCATGGTGATTGTGGAAACCATTGCGGTGTCCACCATGGTCTGCAACGAGCTGGTGATGCCGCTGTTGCTGCGCACCCGGCATTTCAGGTCCGAGGCCGGGCACGACCTGACGCGTGTGCTCTTGCTCATTCGGCGTGCCGCCATTCTCGGCGTGCTAGTGCTGGGCTACGTCTACTTTCATCTGGCCGGTGAAGCCTACGCGCTGGTCAGCATCGGGCTCATCAGCTTTGCCGCCGTGGCCCAGTTTGCCCCGGCGGTGTTGGGTGGCCTGTACTGGCGAGGCGCCACGCGCCGGGGTGCGCTGGTGGGTTTGCTGGCCGGCTTTGTGATGTGGTGCTACACGCTGATGCTGCCCTCTTTGGCCAAGTCGGGCTGGCTGCCGGATGCCTTCCTGAGCCAGGGCCTGTTGGGCCTGGACTGGTTGCGGCCCGAGCAACTGTTTGGCTTGCAGGGGCTGGACAACCTGACGCATTCGCTGTTCTGGAGTCTGCTGGTGAATGTGGGCGCCTATGTGGGCTTGTCGCTGTGGCGCGCGCCCAATGGTCAGGAGGCCAGCCAGGCGCTGTTGTTCGTCGATGTGTTCGAGCGCACCAGCAGCGCGCGGCCGGTGTTCTGGCGTGGCCGTGCCACGGTGCCGGATTTGTTGCGCCTGTGCGAACGTTTCATGGGCGCAGAGCGGGCGCAGGCCTTGTTTGCCGACTATGCGCGCCAGGCGGGGGCCAGTAGTTTGACCGGCATCACGCCCGACGCCCGTCTGGTGCAGTTTGTCGAGACCCAGTTGTCGGGTGCGGTGGGCAGCGCCTCGGCGCGGGTGCTGGTGGCCAGCAGTGTTGATGAAGAAACCCTGACACCCGACGATGTGTTGCGTATCCTGGACGAAAGTTCGCAACTGCGTGCGCACTCGCTGGAGCTGGAAGAAAAATCCAGTTCGCTCGAGCGCGCCACCCGCGAGCTGCGCGCAGCCAACGAACAACTCAAGAGCCTGGACCGGCTCAAGGATGACTTCATGTCCTCGGTCACCCATGAGCTGCGCACGCCACTGACCTCGATCCGGGCGCTGGCCGAGCTGATGCGCGACGACCCCGGCATGGGCGAGGCCCAGCGCAGTCAGTTCATCGCCATCATCGTCAGCGAAACCGAGCGCTTGTCCCGGCTGGTGAACCAGGTGCTGGACATGGCCAAGATCGAGTCGGGTCATGCCGAATGGCACAACGCCGAGGTGGATTTGGGCGCGCTGGTGCAGCAGGCGGTGGTGACCACCTCCGAGTTGTTCCGTGAGCGTCAAGCCCAGGTCACCGTCAGTTTGCCAGAGCTGCCGCTGGTCCTGCTGGCCGACCCCGACCGCCTGACCCAGGTGCTGCTGAATTTGCTGTCGAATGCCGCCAAATTTGTGCCGGTGCCTGGTGGTCGGGTTGATGTAAGCCTGAGCGGCGACGATGCTGGTGCGACCGTGGTGGTGCGTGACAACGGCCCGGGTGTGTCGTCTGAGCAGCAGGCGCTGATTTTTGAGAAATTTCGCCAGGGCGGCGATGCCGCCAACCGCCCTCAGGGGACCGGTCTGGGCTTGCCGATCAGCCGCCAGATCGTGGCGCATTTCGGTGGCCGGCTGTGGCTGGAATCACACCCCGGGCAGGGCGCCGCGTTTTGCTTTTACTTGCCATTCAAAATATAAGAGGAGACCGAGATGAGTCCAAAGATACTGGTGGCTGACGACGAGCCCAACATCGTGATTTCGCTGGAGTACCTGCTCAAGCGCGAAGGCTATAACGTGGTGATTGCACGTGACGGCCAGGAGGCGGTGGACGCCATCGTCCGGGAACAGCCCGACCTGGTGCTGCTCGATGTGATGATGCCCAAAAAGACCGGCTTCGAGGTGTGCCAGGAAATCCGCGCCATCGAGTCGGTGCAGGGCACCAAGATTCTCATGCTGACCGCCAAGGGGCGTGACACCGATGTGGCGAAGGGGCTGGCGCTGGGGGCCGATGCCTACATGACCAAACCCTTCGCCACCCGTGAACTGGTGCAGAAGGTGGCCGAGATGCTGGGATCCGCAACATGAACCGACCCAAGATCGACCGCCGCCTGCTGCTGGCGATTGCCGTCATCGGCCTGGCCACGGTGGTCTGGCTGTTGCTCACGATCGGCCTGATTGCGTCGACCCTGGAGCCCGAACAACGTGCTTTGCTGGCGGACCAACTGGCGCCCCGCTTCGTGTTGATTGGCCTGACCTGGATTTTTGGCCTGGTGGTGATCGGCTCGACCCTGCGCTGGCTGTTCCGGCGTTATGCCAGTGCGCCGGGGCGATTGCTGGAGCAGACCCAGGTGCTGCTGGCGGCGCCGCAAGCCGCGCCCATGAACCACCAGGGCACCACCGAGACCCAGGCGCTGGCCGAAGTGATTTTTCAGCTGGCGACCCAGCGCGACAGCTTGCGCGCCGACGTGGCCAGCCAGATTGCCCAGGCCAGCCTGAGCGTGCAACAGGAAAAAAACCGGCTGGCTGCGCTGATGTCCGAGCTCACCCAGAGCGTGGTGGTGTGCAATCTGGACGGCCGCATCATTTTGTACAACAACCGTGCCCGCCTGCAGTTCAAGACGCTCTCGGTGGCGCCCACGCTGGCGGGTGGCGCCGAACTGGTGGGCATCGGGCGCTCCATTTATGCGGTGTTCGATCGGCAGCTGGTGGCGCACGCTTTGGAGAGCATCCAGCAGCGCATCAGCCGCGGTGCCGGCAGTCCGTCGGCCCAATTTGTCACCACCACGCAAGCGGGCCAGTTGCTCAAGGTGCAAATGGCGCCGGTGCGCAGTGTCGATGCCACCGGGGGGGCCACCGAGATCAGTGGCTTTGTGCTGATGCTCGACAACGTGACCCGGGCGTTTGAAGAGGAGCATTTGCGCGACCAGTTGCTGCACGGCCTGACCGAGGGCAGCCGCTCTTCGCTGGCCAACATTCAGGCGGCGGTCGAGATGCTGGCTTACCCTGACCTGGAGGCGCCCATGCGCGAGCGCTTTCTGGCCGTGGTGCGCGAAGAAGTCAGCAGCATGAGCACGCGCATCAACACCATGACGCAACAGGCCACGCAAGGCCTCAAGGCGCGCTGGCCGATGGAGGAAATGCTGGGTGCCGACGTGCTGCTGGCCTGCCAGCGCCGCATCGAGGTGCGCAGCCAACGCCCGGTCACGCTGGAAAACCTGGACGCCAGTGTCTGGCTCAAAGTCGACAGTTTCAGTTTGACGCAGGCGCTGGATTACCTGGCGCTGCGCCTGGTCGACGAGTTCGACATCAAGTTTTTCCGCTTGCGCCTGCAGGCCAACGGCAACCGGGCCCAGCTTGACCTGATCTGGACCGGCCAGGCCATGAGCACCGAGACCGTCATGAGTTGGGAGATGGACAGCATGCGTTTTGGTGCCGAGAGCACGCCGCTCACCGTGCGCGATGTCATCGAGCGCCATGGCGGCGAGATGTGGTTTGAACGGGAGCGCGTGCGCCACGAGGCGTTTTTCAGATTTTTGTTGCCCATGGCGAGTGTGCAGGAGCAACTGGAAGCCACACAGATTTTGCACAACGACAGCCGGCCCGAGTTCTACGATTTCGACCTGTTTCAGACCACCGACCAGAGCAGCGCGCTTGAGGATCGCCTGCTGGGTGAGCTGTCGTTCACCGTGTTTGACACCGAGACCACCGGGCTGAATCCGTCCGAGGGCGACCAGATCATCCAGATCGGCGCGGCGCGCATTGTCAATGGCAAACTGTTGCGGCAGGAAAGTTTTGAGCAACTGGTCAACCCCGGGCGCCTGATTCCGGCGGCCACGGTGCCGATTCACGGCATCACGCAGGACATGGTCAGGGGCAAGCCCCCCATCACCGAAGTGCTGCCGGCCTTCTACACCTTTGCCCAGGATACCGTGCTGGTGGCGCACAACGCCGCTTTTGACATGAAGTTCCTGCAACTGCAGGAGCGCCACACCGGCCTGGTGTTCAACCACCCGGTGCTCGACACCTTGCTGCTGTCGGCGGTGGTGCATCCGAACCAGGAGTCGCACCGCCTGGAGGCGATTGCCGAGCGCTTCAACATCACCGTGCTGGGGCGCCACACCGCTTTGGGCGATGCCATCGTGACCGCTGAAGTCTGGTTGCGCCTGCTGCCCCTGCTACAGGCGATGGGCATCACCACCCTGCGCCAGGCCAGGGTGGCTGCGCAAAAGACCTATTACGCGCGGCTGAAATACTGACGACTAGAACCGGCCGCCGGCGTAGCGCTGGCCCAGCACGCCCTGCAGGGTTTGCACCACGCTGAAAGCCTCCTTGAGGTGGCTGCGCTCGAAGTTGCTGAGTTCTTCCAGTGCCAGAAAGTTGTCAGGTGCCTGGCCCTGTGCCATTTGCCGCGCCTGGTGGGCAATACGCAATTTGCCTAAAAATTCCAGCGCGCCGCGCAGGTCGCGCGCGCTTTGCTCGGTCACTTCGCCGGCCTGGGCCGAGACCTCTAGCCGGTCATGGGTGTTGGCTACGGTGACGCCAGCGGCCAGCGCATAGACCCGCGCGAGGTCGACAATGGGCACGATGCCGGTATGTTTGAGGTCGATGGTGTGCGGGTTGTCGCCGCCCTTGATCAGCGTGATCTGGCCAAACATGCCCAGCGGTGGCCGGTGCTTGAGGGCGTTACTGACCATGTGCGCCAGAAACAGGCTGTTGCCCTTGGTGTGTTGCACCACCTGCTGGCGCAGGCCATCGAGCAACGCGGCTTGGCCGTGGATGGCGCGCAGGTCGAAAAATACGCAGGTCAACATCAAGGACTTGGGCTTGGGACTGTCGACCCACTTGCGGAAGTACTCCGCCCAGACCCGCCGCGGCTGGCGCCAGATGTCGGTCATGGCCATCATCTCGCCCGGGCAGTGGATGTAGCCGCACTCGGCCAGGCCGTCACAGACGAATTTGCTGAAAGTCTTGAAGTAGGCGCCGTGCGCTGCTTCGTCGAACGCATCGTCCAGGATCAGGCAGTTGTCCTGGTCGGACTTGGCGGTCTGCTCATTGCGCGCCTGGCTGCCGGCGGCGACCCACACGTAATCCACTGGGGCCGGACCCAGTTGCGCTTCGGCCAGGTGAATCAGCCGAATCGTGATGGCGTCGGTGATGGCGGTGATGATGTGGCCGGTGCTGTAGGCGCTGGCGTCGGCCGCGGCCAGGTGTTGTTGCAGTTGGCGCACCCGGGTGCTGATGCTTTTCAGGCCATCAAGTGAGCTTTGTTTGTAGATGTCGCCGGCCAGGTAGACCGCCGAGGTACTGTGCTGCTCGGTCAAGTCGGTGGCCGTGATCATGCCCAGAATGTCGCCGCCTTCCATCACCGGGATGTGGTGGATGTTGTGGCGCGCCATCAGCAGCAGGGCCTCAAAAGCCGGGCTGTTGGCGCTGACCGTCATGGGCGCGAGCGTTGCAATGTCGGAAACCGGGCGGCTGATGTCCAGGTCGAGGGCCACCACACGGTTGCGCAGGTCACGGTCGGTGACCAGGCCAAACAGCAGGCCTTGTTCGACCAGCAGCACCGAGGACACTCGCCGGTCGCGCATCAGCACGGCGGTCGCCTGGATCGAGGTATCGGGGGCCACGGTGATGGGTGGGCGTTTGATCAGGCTGCGAATGGGCGTTCCCAGCAGGTTCAGTGCATTGCTGGATTCGCTGACCGGCGGTGCCGGCACCGCCGGTGGCTGATGCGCTGGCTGCAGTGAGGGCAGGAAAAACGCCAGTTGGGGATGTTTGGTGCACAGTTGTGCCAGTACGTCAGCCGCTAGCCAGGCCACTTCGCAATCGGCGGCAGCCACGGCCTGCCAGGTCGCCAGTTGGGGTGCTGGCGTGACGCCAAAGCCGAACAGGTTGCCGACTTCAAGTTGAACCGACAGGTTCAGGTCCGGATCGCTCAAGCGCACGGTGCCGCTCAGGATCAGGCCCAGCTGGTCTGGCAGGCGGCCTTGCGCCGCCAGTGTGGCCCCCGCCGTGGCGTTGGCCAGCGTGAATTGGCCCGCCAAGGTGTCACGACTTTTGGCACTGAGCTGGGAAAAAACCCGCTGCTGGGACAATTGGCTGATGAGCAGGGGCGGGTGCTTGGGCGTGGAGGGCATGACAGATCACTCAAGGTTGTGAGGGCGTAGCATACGATTTTCGGCTATATTTTGATGTAAAAACAGCAGCTTTTCGCTGTTGCACAGGGCCTCACTGTAACGTCAGGGCAAGCGTTTGTGCCGGTTTTTGAGCAAGGCGGCCAGCCCGATGCTGGCCGCGGTCAGCAACAGGGCCGGAAAACCGAGTTCGAGCGAGACGTCAAGCATGGCCCCGGAGACGCTGGACGCTATCAGCCCGCCCAGGGTGTAGGTGAGCACCAGCACGGCCGTGGCGTTGACCAGTGTCATGCCTTTTTCGCGCGAGCCAATGTCGACCATGGCCAGCGTGTAGAGGGCGCCGCCCGAGGCGCCCCAAATGGCCACCATGGGCCAGATCAGCCACGGTGCGTGACCGACCCAGGGGCTGGCGCAAGCCGACAGAAAAATCAATGCGGCACACACGGCCATCAGGGTGCGCCGGCCCTGAGCGGGGGAATCAAAGCGGTCGGCCAGCATGCCCGCAGGCAGTGCCGCCAGCGTGCCGCCCATGCCACTGACCGACACCAGCAGTGCCGCCGTGCTGGCGCCCAGACCCAGCGTGAGCCCGTACAGTGGCAGGATGGAGGCCAGGCCCAGTTCGAAAAAACCGCCCAGAAACCCGGCCAGCATGATCACCGGATGGGCGCGCACGGCGCGCCAGAGTCCAGCCAGGCCGATGCTTGCGGTATGGCGGTCAGGGTCTGGCGGCAGCGGGGGAATGAGCGCGGTCCAGGCCAGGCCAATGGCCAGCAGGGCGATCACCAGCCAGAGGGCGTGGCTGTTGTCGGGACCCACCCAGGCCAGCAGCGCCGGACCGATCACAAAGGTGAGGCCGACCATGGTGGCATAGGCGCCAATGTAGCGGCCGATCTTGCCGGGGGGTGCAAATTCGGCAATGAAAGCTTCCGCCAGCACCCAGCGCAGCCCGCCCGCCACACCGGCCATCAGCTCGAGCGCAAACCAGACCCACAGCACATCGGTGAGCAAAAAGCCCAGCGCTGCGACCATCGGCAAGGTGGAGGCCAGCCACATGGTGGGCCGCCGCCCCAGGGTGTGGGTGATGACCGAGGCAAAGGGCGTGATGACGAAAATGCCGAGCCAGGTGGTGGCGGCAAACAACCCGGCCACGGTGGTGGAAACCTGGGCTTGCTTGAGCAGCAACAACAGCAACGGCGACAGCATGAAGATGCCCGACAGCTGGAACAGCGTTGAGCCGAAAACGCTCAGCAAACCTTGTCGCAAGGTTTATCCCGCCGATTGCAGCGCCAGCCCGGCGTGCTCGCGCAGCGGGTGGAAGTGGATTTTGGGAAAGCGCTCCTGCGCCAGGCGCACGTCGTAGGGGCTGGTGCACAGGTAGGCCAGGGTGTCGGCTGCGTCGCGCGCCATGCGTTGCGGGTAGGCGTAGACAAAGTCCTTCAATTCCCCGGGCGAGTCGGCGGTGATCCAGCGCGCACCGGTGTACTGGCTGCCCTCCAGCCGCACATCGGCATCGTATTCGCCCTTGAGGCGGTGCTGCACCACCTCGAACTGCAGCTGGCCGATGGCGCCGAGCAGCATGTTGCCGCCCATCTCGGGCTTGAACACCTGGATCGCGCCTTCTTCACCCAACTGCGCCAGCCCTTGCTGCAACTGTTTGGTGCGCAACGGGTTTTTCAGCACCACGGTCATGAACATCTCGGGCGCAAAAAACGGCAGGCCGGTGAACAGCAGGTTGACCGAGCCGTCGGTGATGGTGTCGCCCAGCTGCACGCCGCCGTGGGTGGTAAAGCCGACGATGTCGCCGGCGTAGGCTTCCTGCACGGCTTCGCGGCGCTGGCTCATGAAGGTCACCACGCTGGTTGGGCGCAGCTCCTTGGCCGTGCGCATCACCTTGAGTTTCATGCCGGGGGTGTATTTGCCCGAGGCGATTCGCACAAACGCGATGCGGTCGCGGTGGTTGGCGTCCATGTTGGCCTGCACCTTGAACACCACGCCTGAGAAAGCATCGTCTTCGGGCTGCACCTGCTTGATGACCGGCTGCTTGTTGACCACGAACGAGCTGGTGCGTGGACCCGGCGAGGGCGCCAGGTCGACCAGCGCCTCGAGCACTTCCATGACACCGAAGTTGTTGACACCCGAGCCAAAGAACACCGGGGTCTGTTTGCCCGCCAAAAAGGCTTCGCGGTCGAACTCGGGACTGGCGCCGGTGGCCAGTTCCATGCTTTCCAGGGCGGTGTCCCATTCATGGCCGAAGCGTTTCTGCAAGGCCGCCGGGTCGCTCAAAGGCATGGACTCGAAGTCATGCGGCAGGCGCTCGCTGCCCGACTCGAACACCGTCATGGCTTGCGTGCGCAGGTTGATGATGCCGCCGAAGGTCTTGCCCTGGCCCACCGGCCAGGTCATGGGCACGCAGGGCATGCCGAGCTCGCGCTCGACCTCGTCCAGGATGTCGAGCGGGTCGCGCACCTCGCGGTCCATCTTGTTGATGAAGGTGATGATGGGGGTGTCGCGCTGGCGGCAGACCTCGATCAGCCGGCGGGTCTGTGACTCGACGCCGTTGGCCGCGTCGATCACCATCAGTGCCGAGTCCACGGCCGTGAGCACGCGGTAGGTGTCCTCGGAGAAGTCCTTGTGGCCCGGGGTGTCGAGCAGGTTGATGACGTGGTCGCGGTAGACCATCTGCATGACCGAACTGGCCACCGAGATGCCGCGCTGTTTCTCGATTTCCATCCAGTCGCTGGTGGCATGGCGCGTGGCCTTGCGCGCTTTCACCGAGCCGGCAATCTGGATCGCACCCGAGAACAGCAACAGTTTTTCGGTCAGCGTGGTCTTACCCGCGTCGGGGTGCGAGATGATGGCAAAGGTGCGGCGGCGGCGGGTTTCAAAAGCGTAGGTCACTGGGAGTTCTCAAGTCTGGGGTTGACGCAGGCCCGTTTGGCCTTGCCTGCGCGGCCGATCTGGACCGGGCCGGGTGTGGCCAGGGCGGGCGATTCAACCAAGGGGGGATGGCGCTATTTTAAAGGGCGTGCGGCGTCGGTTTACGGCCCCAATTGGTGCTAAATTCAAGTGGTCACAGTTGCAGCAGGTGTTTCTCATCATGGCTATCCAGACAATCCCAACTCAGCCCTTTGCCGGGCAGCGTCCCGGTACTTCAGGTTTACGAAAGAAAGTGACGGCGTTCACCCAGTCGCACTACCTGGAAAATTTTGTCCAGACGCTGCTGGACGTGCTCAATGCCTCGGGTCCCGACGGCCAGGCCTTGACAGGCCAGACACTGGTGCTGGGGGGCGATGGCCGGTTTTACAACCGCACGGCGGTGCAAACCATCCTGAAACTGGCGGCTGCCAACGGTGTGGCGCGTGTGCTGTTGGGGCGCGGCGGCATTTTGTCGACGCCGGCAGTCAGTGCCGTGATTCGCCGCCGCCAGGCTTTCGGCGGCATTGTGCTGTCGGCCAGTCACAACCCCGGCGGACCTGATGGCGACTTTGGCATCAAGTACAACGCCGGCAACGGTGGCCCGGCCAATGAAGCCCTGACCGAAGCGGTTTATGCCCGCACCCAGGTTTTGCGCGAGCTGCGCATCAGTGATGTCCCGGACGTCGACATTGATCGCTTGGGCCTGCAGCAAATCGAGCAAATGCAGGTGGACGTGATCGACCCGGTAGCGGATTACGCCGCGGTGATGCGTGTGCTGTTCGACTTTGACCTGCTGCGCACCATGTTCAAGCGCGGTTTCAGGGTACGCGTGGATGCCATGAACGCCGTGGGTGGCCCTTATGCCCGGGCGATTCTGGAAGGCGAACTGGGCGCGCCGGCAGGTACCGTGGTCAATGCCGAGCCACTGGAAGACTTTGGCGGCCTGCACCCGGATCCGAACCCGGTCAACGCCGAGGACCTGATTGCCCACATGCAGCGGCCCGATGCGCCCGACTTTGGCGCCGCCATGGACGGTGACGCCGACCGCAACATGGTGGTGGGCCGCAACTTTGTGGTCACACCTTCCGACAGTCTGGCCCTGATGACGGCGCACGCCAGGCTGATTCCGGGCTACAAAGATGGCTTGCTCGGCGTGGCGCGCTCCATGCCGACCTCGGCGGCGGTGGACCGGGTGGCCAAAGTCATGGGCTTGCCTTGCTTCGAGACGCCCACCGGTTGGAAGTTTTTTGGCAACTTGCTCGATGCCGGGCGCGTGAGCCTGTGTGGCGAGGAAAGCTACGGCACCGGCTCCAGCCATGTGCGCGAAAAGGACGGCTTGTGGGCAATCTTGTTCTGGCTCAGCCTGCAGGGCGCGACCGGGCGCTCGGTCGAGTCGCTGGTGCGCGAGCATTGGCGCATTTACGGCCGCAACTACTACACCCGGCACGATTACGAGGGCATTGCGGTGGACGTGGCCCAGGCGCTGATGCAGGATTTGCGCGCCGCCCTGCCTGCCCTGCCCGGACGCCAGTTCGGCACACGTCGGTTGGTGTTGGCCGATGACTTTGCCTACACCGACCCGGTGGATGGCTCGGTCTCGGGCCAGCAAGGTATCCGGCTGATTTTTGATGATGGCGCGCGCGTCATTTTCAGGCTGTCCGGTACCGGCACCGAAGGCGCCACGCTGCGGCTGTACCTGGAACGTTATGAAGCCGACTCGGCAAAGCAGGACCAGCCCGTGCAACCCGCGCTGGCTGAACTGGCGGCGGTGGCCGAGCAGGTGGCCGGCATCAGCGGCCGCACCGGCATGGCCGGCCCGACGGTGGCAACCTGAGTGCAGCGGCAGATTGGGAGCAGGGTGATTTCGCCCCCATCAGTGTCAACAAGAACAAGCAACAAGGAGTCTTTCATGGTGCATTTTGAAAAACGATCCCCCGAAACCCACCAACTGGTGCGGCACACGGTGGCCTTGATCCTGGCGGGTGGGCGCGGCTCCAGGCTCAAGCAATTGACCGACACGCGTGCCAAGCCGGCGGTCTACTTTGGTGGCAAGTTCCGCATCATCGACTTTGCACTGTCCAACTGCCTGAATTCGGGGATTCGGCGCATGGCGGTGGTGACCCAGTACAAGTCGCACTCGCTGATGCGCCATTTGCAGCGGGGTTGGAGTTTTCTGCGGGCCGAGCTCAATGAGATGGTGGACATCCTGCCGGCCCAGCAGCGCGCTGGCGAGGAGCATTGGTACCGCGGGACTGCCGACGCCATCTTCCAGAACATGGACATCATCCGCTCCAGCAAGCCGGAGTACGTTGTCATCCTGGCGGGTGACCACGTGTACAAGATGGACTACTCGATCATGCTGAAGGACCATGTGGCCAATGGCGCCGGCTGCACGGTGGGCTGTATCGAGGTGCCACGCACCGAGGCCAGTGCGTTTGGGGTGATGGCCATTGATGCGGCGCGCCAGATCACCGCCTTCATCGAGAAACCGGCCGACCCGCCACCGATGCCGGGCAATGACACGGTGTCGCTGGCCAGCATGGGCATTTACATTTTCAATGCGGATTACCTCTACGACTTGCTCGACGCCGACCTGGCCAATGCGCAGTCCGAGCACGACTTCGGCAAGAACGTGATTCCCCAGGCGGTGGCTGACGGCAGGGCCATCGCCCATCCGTTCGGTCTGTCCTGTGTCTCGCGGGTGAAGGATGTCGAGCCCTACTGGCGCGATGTCGGCACCATCGACGCGTTTTGGTCAGCCAACCTGGACTTGGCCTCGACCGTGCCCGAACTCGACATCTATGACACTGATTGGCCGATCTGGACTTACCAGCGCCAGCTGCCGCCAGCCAAGTTCGTGCCGGACAAGGATGGCAACCATGGCGTCTATGCCAACACCGTGATGTCGGGGGGCTGCATTGTGTCCGGCTCCAACGTGGCGCACTCGGTGTTGTTTTCTGAAGTGCGGGTGCATTCGGACTGCCTGATTGACGAGGCCGTGGTGTTGCCTAATGTGACCATCAACCGCCATTGCCGCCTGCGCAAAGTGGTCATCGACCGCGGCTGTGTGATTCCCGAGGGCACGGTGGTGGGAGAAGATGCGGTCCTGGATGCCCAGCGCTTTGATCGCAGCGAAGGTGGCGTGGTCTTGATCACCCGTGAGATGTTGGCCCGGCTGAAGTAAAGAAAGATGTCGATGAACGTGTTGCAGGTCAGTGCCGAGATTTTTCCCTTGCTCAAAACCGGTGGCCTGGCAGACGTTGCCGGCGCCTTGCCTGCGGCCTTGAATGCGGCGGGTTGCGAGGTGCGCGTATTGCTGCCGGGCTTCGCGCCCATCCTGGCCGACCTGCAAGCCGGAGAGATGCTGGCCGAGTTGACGGCGCCCTGGGGTGAGCGCGTGGCGCTGCGCCACGGTGTGCTGGCCAGTCTGGGTGTGCGCGCCTATGTGATCGACGCACCCCATCTTTATGTGCGCGCCGGCACCCCTTACGAAGACGTGCAGCGCCAGCCCTACCATGACAACCACCTGCGTTTTGCGCTGCTGGGTTGGGTGGCGGCGAAACTGGCATGCGGACTTGACCCCTCTTGGCAGCCTGCCGTGGTGAACAGCCATGACTGGCACGCCGCGCTGACCTCAGCTTACCTTGCGTTCGGGCCGGTCCAGGGCCGCCGTGTGGCCAGTGTGTACACCGTGCACAACCTGGCCTACCAGGGTGTTTTTGCGCCGATCCATTTCTTTGACCTGGGGCTGCCCACGCATGCATTTTCGGTGAACGGGCTGGAGTTTCATGGCCAGTTGTCGTTCATGAAGGCGGGGCTTTATTTTGCCGACCACATCACCACGGTGAGCCCAACCTACGCGCGGGAAATCCAGACCCCGGCGCAGGGCTGTGGGCTTGACGGCCTGCTGCGTTCCCGTGCCCACGACCTCAGCGGCATTCTCAACGCGGTGGACGAGGCGGTCTGGAACCCCGCCCTTGACGCCGCGATTCCGTACGGTTTTGATGCACAAAAGACCGCGGGCAAGGCGCGCTGCAAGGCCGCCTTGCAGCAAGAGCTGGGTCTGGCGCCAGAGCCCGATGCGCCGCTGTTTGGTGTGGTGAGCCGCCTGACCGAACAAAAGGGGCTGCACCTGGTGCTGGCAGTGCTCGATGCGCTGATTGCCCGCGGTGGCCAACTGGTGGTGTTGGGTGCTGGGGATGCTGCCTTCGAGGCGGCGTTCAAGGCGCGCGCTTTTTCCTACCCGCAAGCGGTGTCGGTGCGCATCGGCTATGACGAAGCCTATGCCCACCGGGTGTTTGCGGCGACCGATGTGACGCTGGTGCCGTCGCGCTTTGAACCCTGCGGCCTGACGCAAATGTACGGTCTGAAATACGGCAGCTTGCCGCTGGTGCACCGTGTCGGCGGACTGGCCGACACGGTGGTGGATTGCGCGCTGGAAAATCTGGCCGATGGCTCGGCCAACGGTTTCGTGTTTGACGAATTCACGCCGGAGGCGCTGGACCGTGCCGTGCGCCGCGCCCTGGCGCTGTATGCCCGCAAAAGCGAATGGCGCGCCGTGCGCCAGCGCGCCATGCAGCAGCCGCTGGGCTGGGACAAGGCGGCCGCGCAGTATGTGGCGCTGTACAGGCGCCTGCTCGCTTGAGCGGGTCGGGCACTGATTTTTCTTACTTTCTGGAGCTTTTGACGCATGGCTGACTCATGGATGGTGCAGCGTGCTGCTGGCGTGGTGTTGCACCCGACCTCTTTGCCCGGGCCGCATGGTGTGGGCGATCTGGGGCCGAATGCCTATTTCTTCATAGACTGGCTGCACAGCGCGGGTCAGGCCTTGTGGCAGACCTTGCCGCTCGGGCCGGTCGGGTCGGGCGACTCACCCTACATGGGCAGTTCCGCCTTTGCTGGTAATCCCTTGCTGGTGGCCTTGGAGCCTCTGGTGCAGCGCGGTTGGCTGGCGGGGTCAAGTGTGGCTGCCGATTGGGACTCCGCGCGGGTGGACTATGCGGCCGTGACGCCCTGGCGCATGCAACGCCTGCGTGAGGCTTTTGCCGGGTTCGAGCAGCAGGCCACAGTTGAGGAGCGGGCCGAATTGACTGCCTGGGTGTTGAGTGAGCAGGCCTGGCTGCTTGATTACACCCTGTTCATGGCACTGGATCAGGCGCACAGCCCGGCACTTTGGCCCGATTGGCCGCCCGCGCTGGCCCAGCGTGACTCTGCCGCATTGGCCATGGCGCGGGCCAGTCATGCGCAGGAGATTGCCTTTTGGTGTTTTGTGCAGTGGCAGTTCGAGCTGCAATGGCAGGCGGTCAAAAGCTATGCCCACAGCAAGGGTGTGCGCCTGGTCGGTGACCTGCCGATCTTTGTGGCGCACCACAGCGCCGATTGTTGGGCGCGGCCTGATTTGTACCTGTTGGATGCCTCAGGCCGACCGCGTGTGGTGGCGGGTGTGCCACCTGATTTCTTTTCAAACACCGGTCAGCGCTGGGGCAACCCGCTGTACAACTGGGACGCCATGGCGCAGGACGGTTACCGTTGGTGGATCGAGCGGGTGCGCCGACAGCTGCATCTGGCCGACCTGGTGCGCATAGACCATTTTCGTGGTTTTGTCGATTACTGGGAAATTCCCGCCGACGAGCCCACCGCGATCAAAGGCGGCTGGCGACTGGGGCCGGGCATGGCCTTGTTCGATGCCCTGGAACACGCCCTGGGTGACTTGCCCATCATTGCGGAAGACTTGGGCATCATCACGGCTGAAGTCAATGCCTTGCGCGAGCGCACCGGGTTCCCGGGCATGCGGGTGCTGCAATTTGCGTTTTCGGGCGATGCGGGCAACGCTTTCCTGCCGCACAACTTCGAGCCCAACACGGTGGTCTATACCGGCACCCATGACAATGACACGGCACCCGGCTGGTGGGCCAATTGCAGTGCCTATGAGCGCGCTTTTGCCGCGCACTATCTCGGCGTCGACGGCCATGAGGCGCATTGGGCCATGGTGCGCGCGGCGTCTTTTTCGGTGGCACGCCTGTCGCTGTGCCAGTTTCAGGACGTGCTGGGCCTGGGCAGCCCGCACCGCATGAACACACCGGGTACCTTGGGTTGCTGGACTTGGCGCTTCAGCTGGGACTGGGTGGGGCCCGACCTGGCGCAGCGCTTGGCGAACATCACGGCCGCCAGTGGTCGCACCGGATTCAATCGGCTGAAGTTATAGCCGGGTTCGCACTTTTCTGCAGCAGCATCATGCTGTGCGCCGGGACCGGAAAAGAGACGCCGCCCACGCTCCGGGCCTGGCTTTGACCACGCGCTTGGCTGGTGTCCAGCAGCGCTTGCCATTCGCCAGGTGGCAGCATAAAGTTCTCACGCCGGGCACCGGCATTGAACAGCAGCAGCAGGGGTGTCGCGCTGCGCCCGGGTTTGCCAATGAGACAAACCAGGCTGCGGTCCGTGGCATGGTGCCAGGCCTCGTGTTGCAGCGTCGTGCCGTCGGCGTTCCACCAGGACACGTCATAGAGCCCATTGCCATCGGCAATGCCGCTGTACCATTTGTTGGCGAAGGGTTGCAGTTGGTGGCGCAACGCCACCAGATGCTGGGTGAACGCCAGCAGGTCCGTGTTGGTCGCCGACCAGTCGATCCAGGTGGTGGCGTTGTCCTGGCAGTAGGGGTTGTTGTTGCCGCCTTGGGTGTGGCCCAGCTCGTCGCCGGCGCACAGCATGGGTGTGCCCTGGGCCAGCAGCGTGTTGGCCAGCAGCGCGCGCTGCAAGCGCTCGCGCAGGGTCACAACCATGGGGTCGTCGCTGGGGCCCTCGACGCCACAGTTGAAACTCAGGTTGTCGTTGTGGCCGTCGCGATTGTCCTCGCCGTTGGCCTCGTTGTGGCGCTGGTTATAGCTGACGAGGTCCAGCAGGGTGAAGCCGTCATGGGACACCACGTAGTTCACCGACTTGGCTGGCGCACGACGACGCTCCTGGTAAAGGTCGGACGAGCCACACAGGCGCATGGCAAAGTCGCCGCGCGTGCAGCCCGCGGGCATCTCTTCGCCAGCGGCGGCGCCCTGCACCCAAAACCGGCGCGTGCAGTCCCGGAATTTATCGTTCCACTCCAGCCAGCCGCGTGGAAACCCGCCCACCTGGTAGCCGCCGGGCCCGGTGTCCCAGGGTTCGGCAATCATCTTGACGCGCGACAGCACCGGGTCTTGCGCCATGGCGACAAAAAAGGCGGCTTGGGCACTGAAGCCGGTGTCGGTGCGGCCCAACACGGGAGCCAGATCAAAGCGGAAGCCGTCGACATGCATGTCCTCGACCCAATAACGCAAACTGTCCATCACCAGTTGCAGTACCTTGGGCTGACGCAGGTTCAGGGTGTTGCCACAGCCACTGTAGTTTTCATAGCGACTGGGATCATCGGGCGGCAAGCGGTAATAACTGGCGTTGTCGAGTCCGCGGAAACTCAGCGTCGGGCCGGTCTCGTCGGCTTCGGCGGTGTGGTTGTAAACCACATCCAGAATGACTTCGAGCCCGGCCTGGTGCAGAGCACGCACCATGGTGCGGAACTCGTCGCGCGCCGCCTTGCCGTCGCCCGCGCTGGCCAGTTGCGGGTTGACACAGAAAAAACCAAGGGTGTTGTAAGCCCAGTAGTTGCTGAGCCCCTGCCTGACCAGGCGCTCTTCGCTGAGGCTGTAGTGCACTGGCAACAGGCTGACGGCAGTCACGCCCAGACCCTTGAGGTGGCTGATCGAGGCAGGGTGGGCCAGCCCGGCGTAGCTGCCGCGCCGTTCAGGTGGGATCAAGGGGTTGAGCTTGGAAAAACCCTTGACGTGGCATTCGTACAACACGGTGTCGGTCAGGGTGATGCTCGGGGGGCTGTCATCGCCCCAGTCAAACTGGTCATGGATGACGCGGGCCTTGAGCGCCAGGGCGGCGTTGTCGTGGCTGAGCTTGTGCCCCGGGTAATGCCGGTCCGGCGTGAAGTGCTCATCGCGCCATTCAAAGTGGCCGACGATCTCGCGCGCATAGGGGTCGAGCAGCAGTTTGCTGGCGTCAAAACGGTAGCCCTTGTCGGGCCACCAGGGGCCATGGGCGCGCAGGCCGTAGACCAGGCCGGGTTGCGCCCCTGGCAGGTAGCCATGCCAAACATCGACGGTATGGCATGGCAAGGGCAGGCGTGCCAGTTCGTGCTGGCCATCGGCGTCGAACAGGCAAAGATCCATGGCCTGGGCATGGGTTGAAAACACGGCGAAATTCACCCCGTGGCCATCGAAGTGGGCCCCCATGGGCCAGGGGTGGCCGGCTTGCAGCGGCTGAGGTGTCAGGCGGTCCATTCGAAAAATACCGTGGCGAGTGGGGGCAGCGTCAGCAGGACGGAATGTGGTTTGCCATGGCAGGGCAAGGCTTCGGTGTTGGCTGCACCTAAAGGCGTGCCCACATTGCTGCCACCGTAATGGGCGGAGTCGGTGTTGAGCACCTCGCGGTAGCAGCCAGGCTGAGGCACGCCCAGTCGATAGCCTTGCCAGACCTGCGGCGTGAAGTTGCACACCACCACTGTGAAGGTGTCGGCATCATGCCCGTGGCGCACAAAGCTCAGCACCGAGTGCGCGGCGTCACTGTGGTCAATCCACTCGAAGCCCGCCGGCACAAAGTCCTGCTGGTACAGCGCGGGGCTGGCGCGGTACAGCGTGTTGAGGTCGCGTACCAGGCTTTGCACGCCGGCATGCGCTGGATCGTTGAGTAAATGCCAGTCCAGGCTCTGGTCGTGATTCCATTCGCGTTCCTGGGCAAACTCGCAGCCCATGAACAGCAGTTTTTTACCGGGGTGGCCAAACATGTAGCCCAGGAAAGCGCGCACATTGGCCAATTGTTGCCAGCGGTCGCCTGGCATTTTGGTCAAGAGCGAGCCCTTGCCGTGCACCACTTCGTCGTGCGAGATCGGCAGCACAAAATTTTCATTGAAGGCGTAGACCAGGCCGAACGTCATTTCGCCCTGATGGTGCTGGCGGTAGATCGGGTCGCGCGCCATGTAAGCCAGGGTGTCATGCATCCAGCCCATGTTCCACTTGTAGTGAAAGCCCAGTCCTCCGGCATAGGTGGGGCGCGAGACCGCAGGGTAGGCGGTGGACTCTTCGGCCAGCGTGATGGCCGACGGGCATTCGACCCCCACGACTTCGTTGACGCGTTTCAGAAAGGCAATGGCTTCCAGGTTTTCGCGTCCACCAAACACGTTGGGAACCCATTCGCCGGCTTTGCGGCTGTAGTCACGGTAAAGCATGGAGGCGACCGCATCGACGCGCAGGCCATCGACGCCAAAACGCTCCAGCCAATACAGGGCGTTGCCAACCAGGAAGTTGCTGACCTCGGTGCGGCCCAGGTTGTAGATCAGCGTGTTCCAGTCCTGATGGAAACCTTCGCGCGGGTCGGCGTATTCGTACAGATGGGTGCCGTCGAAATTGGCCAGCCCATGGGCATCGGACGGGAAGTGCGCCGGGACCCAGTCCAATATCAGGCCAATGCCGGCAGCATGGCAACGCTGCACCAGGCGGCCAAAACCAGAGGCATCACCAAACCGGGAGGTGGGCGCGTACAAACCAATGGGTTGGTAGCCCCAGGAACCATCAAACGGGTGTTCGCTCACCGGCATCAGTTCCAGGTGGGTGAAACCCATGTCTTGCGCGTAAGGAATCAGTGTGTCGGCCAGTTCGTCCCAGGTCAGCCAGCGGTTGCCGTCATCCGCCTTGCGCCGCCACGAGCCCAGATGCACCTCGTAAATGCTCACGGGGGCGTCCAGCCCGTTGGCCGCCAGCCGTTGCGTCGAAGGCGAGACCTTGGCCGGCAACTGGCCGACCACGCTGGCCGTGGCGGGACGAAGCTCGGCTTGCAGGGCGTACGGGTCAGAGCGCGCTGGCAAGACATCGCCGCCTTGTGTTCGGATCTCGAATTTGTAGAGTGACCCCGCGGACACGCCAGGCAAAAACAACTCCCAGACACCACATTCGCGGCGCAGGCGCATCGGGTGGCGGCGGCCGTCCCAAAAATTGAAGTCGCCCACGACGCTGACGCGCGAGGCGTTGGGCGCCCAGACGGCAAAGCGCGTGCCGGCCACGCCCAGCATCGTGCCCGGATGCGCACCCAGCACCTCGAAGGGGCGCAAATGGGTGCCTTCGCCCAAAAGCCAGACGTCCATGTCGCCCAGCACCAGGGGGAAGCGGTAGGGATCTTCCAGGGTGCTTTGCTGACCGTCGGCCCATTGCACTTGCAAGCGGTAGGTTTCTGTCGGCGCGAACTTCACCTTGCCTTCAAAAAAACCGCTGCTACGTTCCTTGAGCTGGCCCAGCTTGTGATTTTGCTCATTGACCACCGTGACCTGGGTGGCATTGGGTAAAAAACAGCGCACAGAGGCCTGACCGGCAGTCGCCGCATGAGGCCCCAACACGGAAAACGGATCGCCGTGACTGGCGTGACAAATCATTTGAATGGTGTGTTGGTGCAGCATGGCAAGCAGTTCTTCGGTAAGGCGGTGGGCCGGACGCGCTTCTCAGTGATTGTCGGGCTGGATGTGCCAGATGTCCCGAGCGTACTCGCCAATGGTACGGTCAGATGAAAACACCCCCATGCCGGCCACGTTGCGGATGGCGCGCTGGCTCCACGAGGCAGGCTGGCTGTAGAGCGCATCGACCTGCCCCTGAGTGGCCACATAAGAGGCATAGTCGGCCAGCAGCATGTAGTGGTCGCCGCCCCACACCAGCGAGTTCACCAGGGCGCGGTAACGCTCGGGTTCATCCGGGGAAAACTGGCCCTCGCCAATGGCGTCAAGAACGGCCTTGAGCGCCGGGTTGTTTTGGTAGTGGTGCAGCGGGTGGTAACCCTCGACCCGGAGCTGGCGCACCTCGGGCGTTTTCAGACCGAAGATGAAAATATTCTCATCACCGACCTGTTGCCGGATTTCAATGTTGGCGCCATCGTCCGTGCCGATGGTGAGTGCACCGTTGAGCGCCAACTTCATGTTGCCGGTGCCCGAGGCTTCGGTGCCTGCGGTGGATATTTGTTCTGACAGGTCAGCGCCGGGCATGATGATTTCAGCGACCGAGACGCCATAGTTGGGGATGAAGACCAGCTTGAGTTTGTCACCGACACGTGGGTCGTTGTTGATGGTCTGACCGATGTCGTGAATCAGGCGGATGATGGACTTGGCGGCCACATAACTTGACGCGGCCTTGCCGGCAAAAATGACGGTGCGTGGTACCCAGGGGGCGTTCGGGTTGGCCAAAATGGCCTGGTAGCGGCTGACGACATGGAGCACGTTGAGCAATTGCCGCTTGTACTCGTGAATGCGTTTGACCTGCACGTCAAACAGGCTGTCCGGGCTGACCTGAACTCCCGTGGTGGTGGCAATGTAATGCGCCAGACGCACTTTGTTGGCGCGCTTGATAACCATGAACTGCTCAATGAAGGCAGCATCGTCCAGACGGTCCTCAAGGCGTTTCAACTGAGTCAGGTCGAGCCGCCAGGCCTTGCCCAGAGTGTCGTCGAGCAGGCCGGAGAGTCCCGGGTTGGCCTGTGCCAACCAGCGTCGCGGGGTGACCCCGTTGGTCATGTTCGTGAAGCGCTCGGGCCACAAGGCTGCAAAGTCCGAAAAAATCGTGTGCACCAGCAGTTCAGAGTGCAATGCCGAGACGCCGTTGACCTGGTGGCTGCCGACCACCGACAAATGGGCCATGCGCACCCGCCGCTCGCCGACTTCATCGATCAGCGACAAGCGTTTCAGGAACTCTTGGTCGCCCGGGCGAAAGCGCGCGGCATGGTCCAGGAACTCCTTGTTGATGCGGAAAATAATTTCCAGGTGCCGCGGCAGCACATGCTGCAGCAGCGAGACCGGCCAGGTCTCCAGTGCTTCCGGCATCAGGGTGTGGTTGGTGTACGAGAATGTTTTGCCGCACAGTGCCCAAGCCCGGTCCCAGTCAAAAGCGTGTTCGTCGCACAAAATCCGCATCAACTCGGCCACGCCGATGGCAGGGTGGGTGTCGTTGAGGTGAATCGCGACGTGCTCGGCCAGGTTGTTGAGTGTGGGGTGTTCGTCAAGGTGGCGCTTGATCAGGTCCTGCATGGATGCGGCAACAAAGAAGTACTCCTGTTTGAGTCGCAACTCGCGGCCGGCCGGCGTGCTGTCATTGGGGTACAGCACCCAGGAGATGTTTTCGTATTCATTTTTGGCGCAGGCGGCACGCGCATAGTCGCCGGTGTTGAAGGCACCCAGGTCAATGTGCTCGGGTGCAACCGCTTTCCACAAGCGCAGCGTGCTGACCTTGTCGGTGCCATGACCGGGCACCACCATGTCGTAGGCTTTGGCGGCCACTTCGCCGGCGTGCTTCCAGACGGCCTTGTCGTTCACGTGGGCGACCCAGCCGCCAAAACGAACCGGGTAAGTCAGGTCTGCCCGCGGAAATTCCCAGGGCGTACCGTCCTTGAGCCAGGAGTCCGGGTGTTCCATCTGGCTGCCCTGTTGAATTTCCTGCGCGAACATGCCGTATTCATACCGAATGCCGTAACCGAACGAGGGCAGACCGAGGGTCGCCATGGAATCCAGAAAGCAGGCCGCCAGGCGACCCAGGCCGCCGTTGCCGAGGGCAGCGTCGGGTTCCTGGCTGGCAATGTCTTCAAGATTTTGCGCGTGTTGCGCCAGGCCCTCCGCGGCACCTTCGGTCAGGTTCAGCGCGGCCAGGGCGTTCGAGAGGGTGCGCCCCATCAAGAACTCCATCGACAAATAGACCACGCGACGTGCCTTTTGGCTGCGTTCCGTTTCCTGTGTGGCGACCCAGCGTTTGGAAAGTTGCGCGCGTGCCAGCTGTGCGGTCGCCAGCATCAGGTCGCTGGGAGAGGCGCGATCGGGCGCCACGCCAACGGTGTGCAGCAGGTGGGCGTTGATTTGTTCCGCAGGGCTTGCGGTGGATGGCGTGGCGGAGACGTTCAAGTGGATTCCTTGGGGCGTGGACTGATTGGGTTTGAGTTCGTATTTTGCACGTCATTGGCTTTGGTTTTTACAGCTGGGTTACTTGCAGCACTTCAAGGGTTTTGCCGCGACTCTATAATCGCGGCCATTCCGAGGAGCGTTGCAGCTCACGCAGGGGCGAAAGCTCTGCGCTGAGTGAGGCTCGGAACCCGCTTTGGCCAACGGCCTGGCGTTTCACAACGGCGCTCACCCACTGCATGTGAGGTGAGTTTTTCCCCTTGTATGTCGTGGTTCAAATCTTAATTTCTGGAGTGAACCATGAGCGCTACATCTAAAGCTGTCAAACAAAACGACTACATCATTGCCGACATCGGCCTTGCAGACTGGGGGTGTAAAGAACTGAATATCGCCGAGACCGAGATGCCGGGCCTGATGGCGATCCGTGAAGAATTCGCCAAGGAGCAGCCGCTTAAAGGCGCGCGCATCACCGGCAGTCTGCACATGACGATCCAGACCGCCGTGCTGGTCGAAACACTGCAAGCGCTGGGCGCCGACGTGCGCTGGGCCTCGTGCAATATTTTTTCGACCCAAGACCATGCTGCCGCAGCGTTGGTGGCCAATGGCACGCCGGTGTTTGCCTACAAAGGCGAGTCTTTGAGCGATTACTGGGACTACACCCACCGCATTTTCGAATTCGGTGGCAAGAAGGGCACTGCGGCCGAAGGCCCCAACATGATTTTGGACGATGGCGGCGACGCGACGCTGCTGATGCACCTGGGCACCAAGGCCGAAAAAGATGCCAGCCTGCTCGACAAACCCGCCAGTGAAGAAGAAACCTGCCTGTATGCCGCCATCAAGGCCAAGCTGGCTATCGACCCCACCTGGTACAGCCGCCGCCTGAAAAACATCATTGGCGTCACTGAAGAAACCACCACGGGTGTGCTGCGTCTGAATGAGATGTCGGCCAAGGGTGAGCTGATGCTGCGTGCCATCAACGTCAACGACTCGGTGACCAAGAGCAAGTTTGACAACCTGTACGGTTGCCGCGAGTCTTTGGTGGACGCCATCAAGCGCGCCACGGACGTGATGATTGCGGGCAAGGTGGCTGTGGTGGCTGGTTATGGTGACGTGGGCAAGGGCTCGGCCCAGGCTCTGCGCGCCCTGAGCGCCCAAGTGTGGGTGACCGAGATCGACCCGATCAATGCCCTGCAAGCGGCCATGGAAGGCTACAAAGTGGTGACGATGGAATATGCCGCTGACAAGTGCGACATCTTTGTGTCGGCCACCGGCAACAAGAACGTGATCACCTACAAGCACATGGCCGCAATGAAAGATCAGGCCATCGTTTGCAATATTGGTCACTTTGACAATGAAATCGACGTGGCATCGCTGTCCAAATGCAAGTGGGAGGAGATCAAGCCGCAGGTGGACCACGTCATCTTCCCGGCCAAGGGCAAAACGCCGGCCAAGCGCATCATCCTGCTGGCCAAGGGCCGTTTGGTGAACCTGGGCTGCGGTACCGGCCACCCCAGTTTTGTCATGAGCTCCAGCTTTGCTAACCAGACCATTGCGCAGATTGAGCTGTTCACCAAGCCCAAGAGCTACAAGGTCGGACAGGTTTACGTGTTGCCCAAGCATCTGGACGAGAAAGTGGCACGCCTGCACTTGACCAAAGTGGGTGCCCAGTTGTCCGAGCTGACCGACGAGCAAGCCGCTTACATTGGCGTCAGCAAGGCCGGCCCGTACAAAGCCGACAGCTACCGCTACTAAGTCACCCATGCGCATTGACCAACTTTTGGCACAGCGTGGCCTGGCCAGCACCCGCTCTCAGGCGCAGCGTCTGATTGCCGGCGGCGTGGAATGGCAGCAAGGTGATGCCTGGCGGCGTGTCGCCAAGAATGGCGACGACGTACCAGAGGACGCGCCAGTGCGCCTGCTCGACGATTCCGAGGCGCGCTACGTGTCACGTGGGGGTCTCAAACTGGAGGCAGCCCTGCGACATGTGGGCCTGTCTGTGAACGGTTTTCAGTGCCTTGATGTGGGGCAAAGCACGGGCGGTTTTACCGACTGCCTGCTGCAACAAGGCGCGGCTTTTGTCGTGGGTGTCGATGTGGGCAGCGCCCAGTTGCACCCGAAACTGCACGCGGACCCCCGGGTGTTGTGCGTTGAGGGTGTCAATGCGCGTGCCCTGAAGGCGTCTGACCTGGTGGCGGCTTTTGAGGACAGCACCGGAACCGATGGCCAATTTGATCGTGATGAAGCTGACGCTGATGGCGAAGCCGCTTCTGATTTTGTTCCCGAGTTTGACCTGATCGTGGCCGACCTGTCGTTCATTTCCCAGACGTTGGTGTTGCCGGCGGTGGTGCCGCTTCTCAATGCGGGTGGCACGCTGCTGACCCTGGTCAAACCCCAGTTTGAATTGCAACCGGGTCAGGTGGGCAAGGGCGGCATTGTGAAAGACGCTGAGATGTACTTTGTTGTTGAACAGCGCTTGCGTGAAGCCTGTGCCGAGTTGGGACTGAAAGTGACCGATTGGTTTGACTCGCCGATCACCGGTGGTGATGGCAATCGCGAGTTTTTCATTTGCGCGATCAAAGCCTGAATTTCCTCCCGTACCGAACCGCAAGGCGGGTGTGTCGTTGCGGACTTGATCCGTACTACATGACTTTTGACGGCGGTACTTTTTAAATATTTTTTGAAGGCGTTCGCCATGACTTCTTCCGTACGTTTTCCTGTCAGCATTGAATTTTTCCCGCCGAAAACGCCGGAAGGTGTCGAAAAGCTGCGCGTTGTGCGTCAGCAACTGTATGCGCTCAAGCCCGAGTTTTGCTCGGTGACCTTTGGTGCTGGCGGTTCCACCCAGGAGGGTACGTTCAGCACGGTGCGTGACATTTTGAGCGAAGGGATGAGTGCCGCATCGCACTTTTCCTGCATTGGCGCCACGCGCGCTGGGGTGCGCGAGCAACTGGCTACGTTGAAAGCCATGGGTGTCAAGCGTCTGGTCGCTTTGCGCGGCGACTTGCCAAGCGGCTATGGCACAGGAGGCGAGTTTCATTACGCCAGCGATCTGGTAGCCTTTATTCGCGCCGAGATGTCCGACGACTTTTACATCGAAGTGGCGGCTTACCCTGAAATTCATCCACAAGCCAAGTCAGCCGAGAGCGACCTGAAAGCGTTTGCTGCCAAGGTGCAGGCAGGTGCCAATTCGGCCATCACCCAATATTTTTACAATTCAGACGCCTACTTCAGGTTTGTCGAAGATACCGATGCGCTGGGCGTGCAGATTCCTGTGGTGCCGGGCATCATGCCGATTGCCAGCTCGTCGCAGTTGATGCGTTTCAGTGACGCCTGTGGAGCCGAAATTCCACGCTGGATCCGGCTGCGGTTGCAGGGATTCGGCGACGACACCGCGTCGATCAAGGCGTTCGGTCTGGATGTGGTGACGGATTTATGCGAGCAACTCCGGGCGGGTGGCGCACCCGGCTTGCATTTTTACAGCATGAATCAGAGTGCGGCCACGCTGGAGATCTGCCAGCGGCTGGGGCTGGCAGCATAACGGTTGATGGGTTCAGCGGCCGTAGACGTCCTCGAACCGCACGATATCGTCCTCACCCAGATAAGACCCCGACTGCACCTCAATCATCTCCAGCGCAACCCGACCCGGGTTCTCCAGCCGGTGGGTTGTGCCCAGTGGAATGAAAGTGGACTGGTTTTCTGACAGCAGGAAGATCTTTTCACCGCAGGTGACGCGGGCCGTGCCACTGACCACAATCCAGTGTTCGGCGCGATGGTGGTGCATTTGCAGCGACAGGGTGCCGCCCGGCTTGACCACGATGCGCTTGACCTGAAAACGCTCTCCAGCATCGATCCCGTCGTACCAGCCCCAGGGACGGAACACCTTGCGGTGGATGCTGCCCTCGGATCGACCCTGTGCCTTGAGCGCATCGACGATCTTTTTGACGTTCTGGGTTTTGTCCTTGTGCGAAACCAGAATGGCATCCGCTGTTTCAACGACGACCAAATCGCTGACCCCGACACAGGCGATCAAGCGGCCTTCTGACAAGGCCAGTGTGTTTTCGCAGTCCTGCAGCAGCACGTCGCCCTGCGACACGTTGCCTTGGCTGTCCTTGGGCAGCACTTGCCACAAGGCATCCCAGGCGCCGACGTCGGACCACCCCGCCTGCAAGGGCAGCACCACGCCAAGGGGCAGTGTGGCAGCGTTTGGACTTTTGGCACCGGTCAATCGCTCCATCACCGCATAGTCGATCGAGTCGCTCGGACACTCTGCAAAAGCCTCCCGACCCACGCGAACGAACTCGGCATCGGCTTTGCCTTGGTCCCAGGCGGCCTGGCAGGCCTTGAGAATGTCAGGACGGCAAACGCCCATGGCGGACAGCCACACAGAGGCGCGCATCATGAATAAACCGCTGTTCCACAAGTAACTGCCATCGGCCAGATAAGACTGCGCTGTCACCAGGTCAGGTTTTTCAACAAAGCGGGCGATCAGACGGGCGTTTGTGCCGTCTGCTGCGCCATAAGATTCTCCGGATTGGATGTAGCCGTAGCCGGTTTCCGGTGCATCAGGCTGGATGCCAAAAGTTACCACGGCACCGCTGGCTGCCAGTGTTGCGCCCTGACTCACCACTTGCTGAAATGCAGGCACATCCGTGATCACGTGGTCCGCCGGCATGACCAGCAGCACGGGATCGGCTTGGCCATGATGGACTGAAAGCGCAGCCAAGGTCAGGGCTGGCGCGGTGTTTCTCCCAAAGGGTTCAAGCACTACGGTGCCGCCTTGGCCCAGCAGCCGCAGTTGCTCGGCGATGACAAAGCGATACTCCTCGTTGCAGACGACCATGGGAGGCGACAGCTCGATCCCGGGTGTGCCCTGCACGCGACGCACTGTGGCCTGCAGAAGTGAGTCTTCCCCGATCAGGCTGAGCAATTGTTTAGGGTATTTTTCTCGCGATAGCGGCCACAGGCGCGTGCCGGAGCCGCCGGATAAAACAACGGGTTGGATCAAAACGAGTGTAGACATATGGGATGCTTTGAAAATGAAAAATCTGTGCTGAGCTGCGCCTCGTGGCCATAGAGCGGTTTCGTTGCTGTATTGGCTGGTCTCTCTGACGCGGTCAATGCGGTAGATCAGCTAAATGATCATAACGGTGAAGTGCATCGCTTGAAATGGAAGAATTAAGTGGTACCATAGCCGACTCGGATGGCAAGGACAAGACTCAATAGGTCTGCAAAAATTGCTCTTTCGAGAAGTTCTTGGCAAAATTAGGAATCTTAAAAATTTCTAAGAAAAACGCAAAAAAGGCGTGCTAGAATACAAGGCTTCGCTGATCACGGTGAAGCAAACAAGAAGCGGTGTTAAAGCTGCTTTTAGATCATTAAAAATATACAGCCGATAAGCGTGGGCGTTTGAAGGTAATTACCAAGTTCTACGGAACTTAGTCTTAATTGACTAACAAACGCTCATGAAGTAAAAAAGATGTGAAAGTCAGAGATGATATTCACGTCGATTCCAATTTATGAGTTGCTCGAAAGAGCGAAAAAAATCAAGATCGAACTATAGAGTTTGATCCTGGCTCAGATTGAACGCTGGCGGCATGCCTTACACATGCAAGTCGAACGGCAGCACGGGAGCAATCCTGGTGGCGAGTGGCGAACGGGTGAGTAATATATCGGAACGTGCCCAGTCGTGGGGGATAACGCAGCGAAAGCTGTGCTAATACCGCATACGATCTCTGGATGAAAGCGGGGGACTCAGCAATGGGCCTCGCGCGATTGGAGCGGCCGATATCAGATTAGCTAGTTGGTGGGGTAAAAGCTCACCAAGGCGACGATCTGTAGCTGGTCTGAGAGGACGACCAGCCACACTGGAACTGAGACACGGTCCAGACTCCTACGGGAGGCAGCAGTGGGGAATTTTGGACAATGGGCGCAAGCCTGATCCAGCAATGCCGCGTGCAGGATGAAGGCCTTCGGGTTGTAAACTGCTTTTGTACGGAACGAAAAGGTTCTCTTTAATAAAGAGGGCTCATGACGGTACCGTAAGAATAAGCACCGGCTAACTACGTGCCAGCAGCCGCGGTAATACGTAGGGTGCGAGCGTTAATCGGAATTACTGGGCGTAAAGCGTGCGCAGGCGGTGATGTAAGACAGATGTGAAATCCCCGGGCTCAACCTGGGACCTGCATTTGTGACTGCATCGCTAGAGTACGGTAGAGGGGGATGGAATTCCGCGTGTAGCAGTGAAATGCGTAGATATGCGGAGGAACACCGATGGCGAAGGCAATCCCCTGGACCTGTACTGACGCTCATGCACGAAAGCGTGGGGAGCAAACAGGATTAGATACCCTGGTAGTCCACGCCCTAAACGATGTCAACTGGTTGTTGGGTCTTTACTGACTCAGTAACGAAGCTAACGCGTGAAGTTGA
>NZ_JAURYQ010000024.1 GCF_030653815.1 Rhodoferax sp.
GGCCGAGGTGCACATCGGCAATTTTGTCGAAGTCAAGAACTCCACCCTGGCCAAGGACGCCAAGGCCAACCACCTGGCCTACCTGGGCGACGCCACGCTGGGCGAACGCGTCAACTATGGTGCCGGCTCCATCACCGCCAACTACGACGGTGCTTTCAAACACCGCACCATCATCGAAGCCGACGTCCACATTGGCAGCAACTGCGTGCTGATTGCGCCCGTGACCATTGGCGCCGGTGGCACCGTGGGGGGCGGCTCGACGCTGACCAAAAACACCGCGCCGCTGGCCCTGACCGTGGCGCGCGGGCGCCAGATCAGCATCCCGAACTGGAAGCGGCCGAGCAAGTAAACGCTACGGCAACGGCACACGCGCGCCGAACTTGCTGCGTTTGATGCTGAAGAAGGTCTTGACGTTGCGCACGTTGGCATCGAACGTGAACAGACGCTGGGTCAGCGCCAGATAGTCGGGCATGTCACGCGCGTGCACTACCAGGCAAAAGTCAGGGCCCGGCGACACGCGGTAACACTGCTGCACCGCGTCGTCCTGCGCCACTTTGAACTCGAACGCCTCCAGCGCGGCCTGGTCCTGTCGGTCCAGCGTGATCTCGACCACGGCACACAGGCCGTGACCGATGATGGGCGCCAGGGCATCGACACTGAGCACGGCAATTTCACGCTCGATCAAACCCGCATCGCGCAGACGCTTGACGCGGCGCAGGCAGGTGGGTGGCGACACATGCACCCGCTCGGCCAAGGCCTGGTTGCTCAGCGACGAGTCAAGCTGCAGGCTTTCCAGCAGCTGCAGGTCGATGGCGTCGAGTTCAGCTAGCGGCAGGTTCACGCGCGGCGGCGCTCCAGCCAGGCCTGCAGCTCACCAATCACCCCTTTGCGGAAAGCCAGCACGCACAGCACAAAGATCACGCCAATGATCACGTTGACCCAGGAGCCCACCTTGTCGGCCAGCGTGTTCTGCAGGGAAATCACAATGCCAGCACCCATCACCGGGCCAAAGAAAGTGCCGACGCCGCCCAGCAGCGTCATCAGGATCACTTCACCGGACATGGTCCAGTGCACATCGGACAAGGTGGCGAAACCCATGATCAGGGTCTTCAGCGAGCCCGCCAGCCCCGCCAGCGCAGCAGACAGCACAAAGGCCAGCAGCTTGTAGCGGTCCACCTGGTAGCCCAGCGAGATGGCACGCGGCTCGTTTTCCCGGATCATCTTGAGCACCTGCCCAAAAGGCGAATGAACGATGCGCGAGACCGCCAGAAAGATCGCCACAAAGACGGCCACCACCAGGTAATACATGGCGGTGTCCGACTGCAGCGAAAACACGCCAAACAGCGCGCCGCGCGGCACCCCCTGCAGGCCATCCTCACCCCCGGTAAACGGCGCTTGCAGGCAGACAAAGTACACCATCTGCGCAATGGCCATGGTGATCATGGCGAAATAGATACCCTGGCGGCGGATGGCCACCAAACCCACCACCAGGCCGATCAGGCCAGAACCGATCATGCCGGCAAGGATGCCGAGTTCGGGTGTGAAGTTCTGCGACTTGATCAGGTAACCGGTGATGTACGCTGCCGAGCCAAAAAACGCCGCATGGCCAAACGACAGCAAGCCGGTAAAACCCAGCAGCAGGTTGAAGGCACAGGCAAAAATGGCAAAGCACAGCAGCTTCATGACAAAAACCGGGTACAGCCCGAGCATGGGCGCCAGCAGTGCCAGCATCAGCAATAAAAAGTAAGTGAGCTGAAGGAGCCTGGCTGCCCGGTTCATGCGCTTGTTGTCGGTTATCGGGTTCATGACTTAGGCCTCCTTGCCAAACAGGCCAGCCGGGCGAATCATCAGCACGATGACCATGATGACAAACACCACAATGCTGGAGGCTTCAGGGTAGAACACACGTGTCAGGCCTTCAATGACGCCCAGCCCCAAACCGGTCAGGATCGAGCCCATGATGGAACCCATGCCGCCGATCACCACCACGGCAAACACCACAATGATCAAATTGGAACCCATCAGAGGATTGACCTGGATGATGGGCGCGGCCAGCACACCGGCCAGCGCGGCCAGGGCGGCACCGGCGCCGTAGGTGAGCATGACCATCAGGGGCACGTTGATGCCAAAGGCCTGCACCAGCGCGGCATTTTCGGTGCCGGCACGCAGGTAAGCCCCCAGGCGCGTGCGCTCAAT
This sequence comes from Rhodoferax sp., assembly GCF_030653815.1. Classification (GTDB taxonomy): domain Bacteria; phylum Pseudomonadota; class Gammaproteobacteria; order Burkholderiales; family Burkholderiaceae_C; genus Rhodoferax. The sequence continues at coordinate 2,197 of NZ_JAURYQ010000024.1, forward strand.
CAGATACCAGGTGCCCAGGCACACCGCCAGCGACACCAGCACCACCCAGGCGCGGTAGTTCGGCAGCACCATGAAGCCCAGGTTGGTGGCACCCGACAGCAGTTCGGGCACGTTGTAGGGTTGACCCGACACACCATACAACTCACGGAAAATGCCTTCGGCAATCAGCGCCAGGCCAAAAGTCAGCAGCAGGCCGTAGAGCGGATCGAGCTTGTAGAGGTGCTTGAGAAACAGCCGCTCGATGACCACGCCCAGCAGCCCGACGCTCAAAGGTGCGAGCAGCAGCGCCCACCAGTAGTTGATGCCAAACTGGTCCAACATGATCCAGGCGGCAAAGGCGCCCAACATGTAAAGCGCACCGTGGGCAAAATTGACAATGCCCAGGAGGCCGAAAATAACTGCCAGCCCGAGGCTGAGCAGAGCGTAAAAAGCGCCATTGACCAGCCCCAGCAGCAATTGGCCGAGAAAAGCTTGATGGGGAATACCGAAAATTTCCATGAAAGCTGCTTACTTCCTGCTGTGAAAGGCGGTCAATGACGACATGAGACGCTGTACCCTGGGCAGGCGCTTACTTTTTAAGCAACGCGCACTTGGACTCGGCCGGCGTGGTGAAGGCCTGGTCGCCAGGAACCTTGGCGATCATGGTGTAGTAGTCCCAAGGGGTGGTCGAGTCTTTGGATGACTTGACCTGGTACAGGTACATGTCGTGGATCATGCGGCCGTCCGCGCGAATCTGACCCTTGTTGTAGAAGTCATCGATCTTCATACTCTTGAGGGTCGACATGACCTTGTCGGCGTCGGTGGTTCCGGCAGTCTGCACGGCCTTCAGGTAGTTGGAGGCGGCGGAGTAATCGGCAGCCTGCACGCTGGTAGGCATGCGCTTGAATTTTTCAAAGAAGCGCTTGGCGAATTTGCGCGACGCGTCGTCCTGGTTCCAGTACCAGCTGTCGGCCACTTGCAGTCCTTCGGCGTTGGCCAGACCCAGGCTGTGCACGTCGGTGATGAACACCAGCAGGCCCATCGGCTTCATGGTCTTGGTGATGCCAAACTCCTTGGCCGACTTCATGGCGTTGGAGAAGTCGCCGCCGGCATTGGCCAGGCCCAGCACCTGGGCTTTGGACGATTGCGCCTGCAGCAGGAACGAAGAAAAGTCGGAGGCATTGAGTGGATGGCGCACCGCACCTGCCACCGTGCCACCGTTGGCCTTCACGATGGTGGAGGCGTCGCCTTCCAGCGAGTGGCCAAAGGCGTAGTCGGCCGTCAGAAAGAACCAGCTCTTGCCGCCGGCCTTGACCAGGGCGGAGGCGCCCACCTTGGCCAGCGCCACGGTGTCGTAGGCGTAATGCACGGTGTAGGGCGAGCAGGCTTCGTTGGTCAGGCGAGCCGAGCCGGCGCCAATTGAAAAGAAGGGGCGCTTCTTTTCCTCTGCCAGCTTGGCCATGGCCAGGGAGGTGCCCGAATTGGTGCCGCCAATCAGCATCGACAGGCCATCCTTGTCGATCCACTCGCGGGCCTTGGAGCTGGCCACATCGGCCTTGTTCTGGTGGTCGGCGGTCAGCACTTCAATCGGACGGTTCAAGACCTTGCCACCGAAATCCTGGGCCGCCCACTTGACCATTTCGCCGCCAGCAGGACCGTCCAGGTCAGCATAGACGCTGGACATGTCGGTGATGAAGCCGATCTTGACCGGGCCGGTGTTCTGGGCGGAGGCAGCAGCGGCAAAGCCGACGGCCAGGGCGGTAACGAGTGTCTTGAGTTTCATGGTGTCTCCTGAGGGGTTGAGTTGTTGTTGCAGGGCGGAAAAAAGGGGTGAAGGGCTGGCAAACGCGGCGTCAAACGCCCAGGTACTCTTGCAACATACCCATGTTTTGGCTCAGTTCGGATTGGGCAAAGTCTTTCACAATACTGCCATGCTCCATGACGTAGAAACGGTCAGCCAGCGGCGCGGCAAAACGAAAATTCTGCTCGACCAACACAATGGTGTAGCCCTTGGCTTTGAGCGCCAGAATCATCTCTGCGAGTTTTTGCACAATGACCGGCGCCAACCCTTCCGAGATTTCATCGAGCAACAGCAAGCGCGCGCCAGTGCGCAAAATACGCGCCACGGCCAGCATTTGCTGCTCGCCACCCGACAGGCGGGTACCGGGGCTGTTGGCGCGTTCCTCCAGATTGGGGAACATGGCATAAATCTCTGCCACGGTCATGCCGCCCGGCGCCAGGGTAGGCGGCAGCATCAGGTTTTCTTCGGCGGTCAGGCTGGCAAAGATGCCGCGCTCTTCCGGGCAGTAGCCAATACCCTGGTGGGCCACCTTGTGCGGCGCCATGCGAATGGTCTCGACGCCCTTGATCTTGATGGAACCTTTACGGCTGCCGGTCAAACCCACGATAGCGCGCAGGGTGGTGGTGCGGCCAGCGCCATTACGCCCCAGCAGCGTCACCACTTCACCTTGGTTGACGGTCAGGTTGACACCATGCAGGATGTGGGACTCGCCGTACCAGGCTTGCAGATTCTCAATGCGTAAAAATTCAGTGCTCATTCAGTGGGCACCCTGAAGTTCAGTGTTGACCGAACCCATGTAGGCTTCGATCACCAGCGGATTTTTGGACACCTCGGCGTAAGGGCCGTCGGCAATGATGGCACCGCGCTGCAGCACCGTGATGCGGTCGGCAATTTTGGACACCACATTCATGTTGTGCTCCACCATCAGGATGGTGCGCCCGGCAGACACTTTTTTGATCAGCTGCGTGACCCGGTCCACATCTTCGTGGCCCATGCCCTGCGTGGGCTCGTCCAGCAGCATCAGCGCCGGCTCCAGTGCCAGTGTCGTGGCCAACTCGAGCGCACGCTTGCGCCCATAAGGCAAATTGACGGTCATCTCATTGGCAAAGTCCTGCAGGTCGACCTCGGCCAGCAATTGGCGGGCACGTTCGTGCAGCGGCAACAACGTGCTCTCTGGTTTCCAGAAATGAAACGACGTGCCCAGATTGCGCTGCAGCGCGGCGCGCACGTTTTCCAGTACTGTCATGTGCGGGAAGACGGCGGAGATCTGGAACGATCGCACAATGCCGCGACGCGCGGTTTGCGCCGGTTTTTCCAGCGTGATGTCGGTGTCATTGAACAGGATACTGCCTGCGGTGGGCTGTAAAAACTTGGTCAGCAAATTAAAGAACGTGGTCTTGCCGGCGCCATTGGGACCAATCAGCGCATGGATTTGGCCACGGCGAACCTTCAGGTCCACCCGGTTGACGGCGACAAATCCCTTGAATTCTTTGGTCAAACCACGGGTCTCAAGAATGAAATCCACTGACAAATTGCGCTCCATCTAACTGGTTGAAGTCGATCGGAACGGGGTCCGTCAACACGAAATTGCATGCTAACGAGTTGTAGAGCAACTGGTTACCGGGTAATCACTTAGGTAGTTTTACCGCCCTGCGTCAACCCAGGACACACCCGTGACAAAGCCTATCAATTAATTTAATTATTTCAAAAACATTTAAATTTTGAAATCTTTTTTATATTTTTATACAAAACGAAATAACGTTGCATTAAAGAAATATAAATGACCAATTATTTCCCATCAACACGCGTACCATCAGTCCACTCATTTTTGGAGCAGTCTATGTGTGGCATTGTCGGCGCGGTATCCCATCACAACATCGTCCCCATCCTGGTGCAAGGCCTGGCCCGGCTTGAATACCGGGGTTACGACTCCTGCGGCGTGGCGGTGTATGCCAAGGGCTTGACGCGCGCCCGCAGCACCGCCCGCGTCTCGGAGCTGATGGAACAAATCAACACCACCGGGTTGCAGGGCACCACCGGCATCGCCCACACCCGCTGGGCCACCCATGGCGCACCGGCCGTGCACAACGCGCATCCGCACTTCAGCCACGGGCCCGGCCTGGACGCCGCCAGCCGCCCCGGGCGTATTGCCCTGGTGCACAACGGCATCATTGAAAACCACGACGAATTGCGCGCCGCCCTGCAAGCCAAGGGCTACGTGTTTCTGAGCCAGACCGACACCGAGGTCATTGCCCATCTGGTCGACAGCCTGTACGACGGCGACCTGTTTGAAGCCGTCAAGGCCTCACTGGCATCGCTGCAAGGCGCCTACGCCATTGCGGTGTTCTGCAAAGACGAACCGCACCGCCTGATTGGCGCCCGCGCCGGCTCGCCGCTGATTTTGGGCGTCGGCACCGACGCGCATTACCTGGCCAGCGACGCCATGGCCCTGGCCGGCGTGACAGACCAGATTGTTTACCTGGAAGAAGGCGATGTGGCCGACATCCAGCTGGGCAAGTACTGGCTGGTCGACAAGGCCTTCAAGCCCCTGAGCCCGGCCCAGCGCCCGGTCAAAACGGTGCATGCGCACAGCGGCGCGGCCGAACTGGGCCCCTACCGCCACTACATGCAAAAGGAAATTTTCGAGCAGCCGCGCGCCATTGCCGACACGCTGGAAGGCGTGGACGGCATCGTGCCCGAACTGTTCGATGGCGCCAGCGCCAGCGCGGCACGCGTCTTCAAGGACATCGACGCGGTGCTGATTCTGGCCTGCGGCACCAGCTACTACAGCGGCTGCACCGCCAAGTACTGGCTGGAGAGCATCGCCAAGATCCCGACGCAGGTCGAAGTGGCCAGCGAATACCGTTACCGCGACTCGGTGCCCAACCCACGCACCCTCATCGTCACCATCACCCAGTCGGGCGAAACCGCCGACACCCTGGCCGCGCTGCGCCACGCGCAAAGTCTGGGCATGACACACACCCTGACCATTTGCAACGTGGCCACCAGCGCCATGGTGCGCGAATGTGAACTGGCCTACATCACCCGCGCTGGCGTGGAAATTGGCGTGGCCTCCACCAAAGCCTTCACCGCCCAACTGGCTGGCTTGTTTTTGCTGACGCTGGCCTTGGCGCAGTCGCGCGGTTTGCTCAGCGACGCAGAAGAAGCGCGCCACATCAAGGCCATGCGGCATTTGCCCGCCGCCTTGCAGTCGGTGCTGGCGCTGGAGCCGCAAGTCATTGCCTGGGCACAGGACTTTGCCGCCAAGGAAAACGCACTGTTCCTGGGCCGCGGCCTGCATTACCCGATCGCGCTGGAAGGCGCCTTGAAACTCAAGGAAATCAGCTACATCCACGCCGAGGCCTATCCCGCAGGCGAGCTCAAACACGGCCCGCTGGCGCTGGTCACCAGCGCCATGCCGGTGGTGACCGTGGCGCCCAACGACGCGCTGCTGGAAAAGCTCAAGAGCAACATGCACGAGGTGCGCGCCCGCGGCGGTGTGCTCTATGTGCTGGCCGACGCCGACTCGCACATTGCCAGTGGCGAGGGCCTGCATGTGATCCGCATGCCCGAGCACTACGGCGAACTTTCACCCCTGCTGCATGTGGTGCCGCTGCAGTTGTTGGCCTACCACACGGCGTGCGCGCGCGGGACCGATGTGGACAAGCCCAGGAACCTTGCGAAGAGCGTCACCGTCGAGTGACCCCGACAGAGCCTCAGTTACCCCTGGCGCTGCCTTCGCGGCGCGGGTCGGCACCCCCCGCGTAGTTGCCGGCTGCCGGATGGCGTGACAGCAGACCGGGCTGGCCATCGGCGCGGAAGCCGTTGAAGACCACACCGTGCAAGCCGCTGGAAAAGCTGGTGGTTTGCACCACCGTGTGGCCACGCGCCTTCAGCTCGTCGCGAATGGCCGGCGTGTCGATCAACGAACCTTTTTCGAGCGAGGTCGTGGCGTTGGTCTGGGCGCCAAAGTTGGGCAGGTTGATGGCCTGCTGCACGTTGAGCTTCCAGTCAATCATACCGATCACGGTCTTGGTGGTGTACTGGATGATGGCGCTGCCACCGGGTGACCCGATGACCGCCTCCAGGTCTCCCGAGGCGGCGTTGAACACCATGGTGGGCGCCATCGAGCTGCGCGGGCGCTTGAGCGGCTCGACCCGGTTGGCCACCCAACTGCCATCAGTGTCTTTGTCAGTGAACGAGAAATCGGTCAACTGGTTGTTCAGCAAGAAGCCCCGCACCATTTGCAGGCTGCCAAAGCCATTCTCAATGGTGGTGGTCATGGCCACGGCATTGCCATGGCGGTCCACGATCGACAGGTGGCTGGTGGACGGCAGGTTGGCCGAGCTGTCGGTGCCGGCCGGATGGAAGACTCCCGCGGGCTCACCGGCGGTAGGGGTACCCATGGACTTTTTCATGTCGATCAAGCTGGCGCGCTGGTTCAGGTAGGCCGGGTCCAGCATGCCGGCCTGCGGCAGCGTGACAAAGTCCGGGTCGGCAATGTACCTGGCGCGGTCAGCGTAGGCCAGTCGGTAGGCTTCGGAAATCACGTGCACCGAATCAGCGGTGTTGGCCTTGAAGCCGGCCAGATCAAAGTTTTGCAGCATACCCAGCGTTTGCAAGGTGGTGATGCCGCCCGAACTCGGTGGCGGCATGCCGCAGACCTTGTAGCGGCTGCGGTACACCGCGCACACCGGCGTGCGCACCTTGCTGGTGTAGCCGTTGAGGTCAGCCAGGGTCAGACGCCCCGGGTTGGTCGGGTGGCTGCGAACCTTGTTGACCATGTCCTGTGCCAATGAACCGGTGTAGAAGGCGTTGGCACCGCCGCTGGCAATGCTGCGCAAGGTGGCGGCCAGCTCGGGGTTTTTCAGCAAGGTACCGGTGGCCTTGGCGCTGCCGTCGGCATTCAGGAAGTGGCTGGCGGCGGGCTCGCCTTGCGCCTTGATGCGCGCGGCGCTGGCGACAACGGACACATGCATGCGCTCGCTGATGGCAAAGCCGTCTTCAGCCAGTTGAATCGCCGGCCCAAACAAATCCGCCCATGGCAACTTGCCATGCGCCTGGTGTGCGGCCTCCAACATGCGCAACAGACCGGGCGTGCCGACCGACAAGCCGCCATCGACTGCCGCAAGAAAGCCCAGTGGCTTGCCACTGGCATCCTGAAACAGCTTGGCCGAAGCCGCCGCCGGTGCTGTTTCGCGCCCGTCATAGGCCAGTAGCCTGTCGGCTGACTTGTCAAAGTGCAGCATAAAGGCCCCGCCGCCAACGCCGGACGACTGCGGCTCAACCAGGTTGAGCATCATCTGCACCGCAATGGCCGCATCCACCGCGCTGCCACCGCGCGCCAATGTGTCCACGCCCACCTGCACCGCCAACGGATTGGCAGCCGCCACCATGTCATGATGGGCATAGGCGATCAGCTTGGCGGTGTAGCCGGAGGGTGGCTCGGGCGGCATGAACTGCTCGATGGGTTCGGCGCGCAACAAGGGCTGCTCGCTGGCACCCAGGCTGGTGCTCAGACTCAATACGGCCAGCGTGACCACGGCCACTCGGCGCAGGGGAAAACACGATGTCATAAATGGATTCCAAAAAGTCGTACCAACAGTTGGACGCCCGCAAAGGCAACTTTTGCTTCCTTACGTCATATCCGGTAATGTCGTGTCCGGTTATCCCGGCAAGGTGCATTCAGGACTATAGTGGTTTGCTCAACAACGCAACGCAAGGAGCGCGAAATGGAAAACAACAACCCGAGTTCAGCAGGCAAATGCCCCGTCATGCACGGCGGCGCCACCTCGGCCAGCATGACCAAGAGTGACTGGTGGCCCAAGGCCTTGAGCCTGGACATCCTGCACCAGCACGACAGCAAGACCAACCCGATGGGCGCGGACTTCAACTACCGCGACGAGGTCAAGCAGCTCGACGTCGATGCGCTCAAAAAAGACCTCAAGGCTTTGATGACCGACAGCCAGGACTGGTGGCCGGCCGACTGGGGCCACTACGGCGGCCTGATGATCCGCCTGGCCTGGCATTCGGCCGGCACCTACCGCATTGCCGATGGCCGCGGCGGTGGCGGCAAGGGCAACCAGCGCTTTGCGCCGCTCAACTCCTGGCCCGACAACGCCAACCTCGACAAGGCGCGCCGCCTGTTGTGGCCGATCAAGAAAAAATACGGCAACAAGCTCAGTTGGGCCGACCTCATCATCCTGGCTGGCAACATGGCCTATGAGTCGATGGGCCTGAAAACCTTTGGTTTTGCCTTTGGCCGCGAAGACATCTGGCACCCCGAAAAAGACATCTACTGGGGCGCTGAAAAAGAATGGCTGGCACCCAGCGGTGGCGCCAACAGCCGTTACTCGGGTGAACGCGACCTGGACAACCCGCTGGCGGCCGTGATGATGGGCCTGATTTACGTCAACCCGGAAGGCGTGGACGGCCAACCCGACCCGCTCAAGACCGCCCAGGACATTCGTGTCACCTTCGAGCGCATGGCCATGAACGACGAGGAAACCGTGGCCCTGACCGCCGGTGGCCACACCGTGGGCAAGACCCACGGCAATGGCAGCGCGGCCAAGCTGGGCCCGGCTCCCGAGGGCGCTGAGCTCCAGGAGCAAGGCCTGGGCTGGATCAACCACAGCAGCCGTGGCGTGGGCCGCGACACCGTGACCAGCGGCATCGAGGGCGCCTGGACCACGCACCCGACCCAGTGGAATGTGGGCAAAGGTGGCTACTTCGACATGCTGCTGAACCACGACTGGGCGCTCAAAAAGAGCCCGGCCGGTGCCTGGCAGTACGAGCCGGTCAACATCAAGGACGAAGACCGGCCAGTGGACGTCGAAGACCCGTCGATCCGCTGCAACCCGATCATGACCGATGCCGACATGGCCATGAAGATGGACCCAGCCTACCGCAAGATTTCGGAACGTTTCCAGCAGGACCCGGCGTACTTTTCAGACATGTTCGCGCGTGCCTGGTTCAAGCTGACGCACCGCGACATGGGCCCCAAGGTCCGCTACCTCGGCCCGGACGTGCCACAGGAAAGTCTGATCTGGCAAGACCCGGTGCCCGTTGGCCGCACCGATTACGACTTGGCGGCGGTCAAAGCCAGCATTACCGCCAGCGGCCTGAGCGTGGGTGACCTGGTGGCCACCGCCTGGGACAGCGCCCGCACCTTCCGCGGTTCGGACAAGCGCGGTGGCGCCAACGGCGCGCGCATCCGCCTGGCGCCGCAAAAGGACTGGGCCGGCAATGAACCCGCCCGCCTGGCGCGGGTGCTGGCCGTGCTGGAAGGCATTGCGGCGCAAACCGGGGCCAGCGTGGCCGATGTCATCGTGCTGGCGGGTAACGTCGGCGTCGAGCAGGCAGCCAAGGCGGCCGGCTTTGACGTGACCGTGCCCTTTGCGCCGGGCCGGGGCGATGCCACGCCGGACATGACCGATGCGGAGTCGTTCGCGGTGCTGGAGCCTTTGGCTGACGGTTTCCGCAACTGGCTCAAAAAAGACTTTGTCGTCAATGCCGAAGAGTTGTTGCTCGACCGCACCCAGTTGCTGGGCTTGACCGCCCACGAGATGACCGCACTGGTGGGCGGCCTGCGCGTGCTCGGCACCAACCATGGCGGCAGCCAGCATGGTGTGCTGACCGAGCGGGTGGGTACCTTGAGCAACGACTTCTTCGTCAACCTGACCGACATGGCTTACTCCTGGCAACCCGCTGGGCGCAACCTGTACAACATCTGCGAGCGCAAGGGCGGCGCGGTCAAGTGGACGGCCTCCCGGGTTGACCTGGTTTTTGGTTCGAATTCGGTGCTGCGCGCCTACGCCGAGGTGTATGCCCAGGACGACAACCAGGCCAAATTTGTGCAGGACTTCATCGCGGCCTGGGTCAAGGTGATGAACGCTGACCGCTTCGATCTGGCCTGATTCAGTCGATCCGGTTCAGAACAACTTTTCTCAGTGAAACATCAATTCGGTCATAACTGACACAGCCGTCCTTGTGCACCGGTGAAACCACCATCTCAAACATGGCGCGGCTGCCCTGCGGAATGTCGGCGACCGGCGAAGTCAGGTCACGGAAGGACTGCTTGCCGTCACTGAAAAAATTGAAATCGATGACAGTGCGGCGGCCCAAAATCTGGTGTGAGTCGTTGTTGAGCGTGCCAGAAACAAAGGCAAAGCAGCTCACGCCATTGATGGTGGAAATTTTCCGCTCGATCTGATAACTCACACTGACACCCCCCCCCAATTCAAGCTGGTGTTTTTCCAGCTTGGGTGCTGGCGTCGCCGCGGGGCGAGGCACGTCAGCGGGTCGGGTGGCACAGCCAGCGATCGTCAGGACCAACACGGCGAGGCAGGCCCGTTCTTTGACCCAGGAGAAAAGCAGGGGTTTCATGATCTTCCCGTTCAGCAACAGGCCGAGGCCGCCAGACTCACTTCACCAGCAGCACCGGCACCGTGGACAGCTTCACCACCTTGGTGGCGACCGAGCCCAAGAGCAGGCCAGCGACACTGCCCAAGCCACGGGCACCCATGACAATCAGGCTGCAGCCTTTGTCCGCGGCGAATTCGACCAGGGTTGGCGCAGCCTCGCCCAGCATGATGTGAGCCGAGTAGGCCAGTCCGGCAGACTCGAGCTTTTGCCGGGCTTGCGCCAGCGCTGCATCGCCCGTTTCGCGGTGGAAATCATTCACCACTTTTTCCTCGATGAAGCGGGTGATGTCATTGGACAGCGGCGGCTGCACATTGACCAGCAGCAGTTGCGGCCGTGTCAACCGATTGGCAGCTTCGGTGATCACGTAGTCAATGACTTTGAGCGACGGCTCGGAGCCGTCAATGGCAATCAGCCAGGATGTGTTCATTGCAGTGCTCCTCAGTGTTTCGCGTTGACGGACTCGGCGGACAGTTCCACCGCCTTGGGCGGCGTGCGCCGGCTGCCCAGCCATTTACCCACCAGAACCACCAGCAGGGCACCGGTGACGGCGAAGACCTGGCTGGCATAGGGAATGCTTGCGGCCACCGTGGGCGGCATGGCCGGATCGGTGACCATCATGCCGCCGGCGATCCAGCCCAGCAGCGCTGCGCCCAGGGTGATCACCATGGGGAAACGGTCCATCAGGGTGAGGACGATTTTGCTGCCCCAGACCACGATCGGGATCGACACCAGAATACCGAAGGTGACCAGCACCATGGAGCCGTGCGAGGCACCCGCCACGGCAATCACGTTGTCCAGGCTCATCACGGCGTCGGCCACCACAATCGTCTTGATGGCGGCCATCAGCGTGGTGCCGCCGTCAATACCACTGCCATGTTCGTCGTCATGCTCGGGCAGCAACAGCTTGATGCCGATCCACAGCAACAGCAGCGCGCCAACAATCTTGAGGTAGGGCAGCGCCAGCAGTTGCAGCGCGAAGAAGATCATCACCACGCGCAGGCCGATGGCGCCGACCACGCCCCAGAAAATGCCTTTGCGGCGTTGTTCAGGTGGCAGTTTGCGGCAGGCCAGGGCAATGACCACGGCGTTGTCGCCACCGAGCATGATGTCGATGGCGATGATCTGGAGCACGGCAATCCAGAACAGGGAGGAACTGATGTCAGGCATGGCGAAAAAAATGTAAGAAAGGGTGAATGGTACCCAACTTTCACAATCGACTGAAGCGCAGGGTGTACAGTGGGTCGTGCCAACTTACAAATCGACTTCATGACCAACGCCCTGTGGTTTTTACTGGTGGGCTCCCTGCTGCTGACCCGGGGACTGACGGCCTCCCTGCTCAAAAACCTGCCCGTGACCCCGGCCATCGTCTATCTGGCCGTGGGGCTGCTGGTGGGGCCGACGGTGTTCAATTTCTTTCACTTCAATCCGCTCAAGGAGTCGGCGCTGCTGGAGGTATTGACCGAAGTGGTGGTGCTGGTCTCGCTGTTTTCTGCGGGTGTCAAGATGCCGGTACCGGTGAGCCTGACGCGCTGGCGGGCACCGATCCTGTTGGCTTCGCTGTCGATGGTGGCCAGCGTCGCACTGATCGCGGCCTTTGCCTACTACCTGCTGGATTTGCCTCTGGGCGCCGGCATTTTGCTGGGCGCCATCTTGTCGCCCACTGACCCGGTGCTGGCCACCGATGTGCAGACCCGTCATCCGGGAGACCGTGACCAACTGCGTTTCACCCTGACCTGCGAGGCCGGCATGAACGACGGCAGTGCTTTTCCGTTCGTGATGCTGGGGCTGGGGCTGCTCGGGCTGCACGAGCTCGGTGACTCCGGCCTGCGCTGGGTGCTGGTCGATGTGCTGTGGGCCACGGCAGCCGGCATTGCCATCGGGGTTGCCGCCGGCGTGGCACTGGCGCATGCGGGCCGCAAATTGCGTCAACTGGCACCGGCGCACGCCCTCATGAATGACTTTCTCGGGCTCGGGCTGATCGGGGTGGTGTACGGCGTGAGTGTGCTGGTGAATGCCTGGGGCTTTCTGGCGGTGTTTTTTGCCGCCGTGGCGCTACGACAGACCGAAGTCAAACACCTTAACGCGCGCTTGGCCAGCGTGGCTCAGGAGCCCGAGCGGGCTCCCGCAACAGCAGCGCCCGCGACCGAACCTCAGGCCGTCACAGAAACCATCAGTGCGCAATCGCTGGTCTTCAAGGAGCACCTGGAACGGCTCTCGGAAATGGTGCTGGTGCTGCTGATCGGTGGCTCGCTGTTTCTTGATTCCTGGAGCTGGCGTGCCGTGGCGTTGGCGTTCTTCGTCTTTGCCATCGTGCGCCCCGTCAGCGTGCTGGCGGGCTTGACGGGCACTGGCACGCCATGGACGCTGCGTAACCTGGTGGCCTGGTTTGGCGTGCGCGGCATTGGCTCGCTGTACTACCTGATGTATGCCATCCAGCATGGCCTGCCCGAAGGCTTGGCGCTGGAGCTGATGCAATTGACGCTGATCGTGGTCACCCTGTCCATTTTTGTGCATGGCACCAGCGTCAAACCGCTGCTGGGCCGCTTTTGGCGCTATCGCCAGTATTTGCCGGAATGGCGCAAAGGCGCCGGCCCGCCGCCGCCCGGTTAATTGTGATTTTTGCTGCGTTGGGCCTTGAGCACCACCGGGGTGTGACGCAAATTGCGCAGTGCGTTGTCCAGCTGATGCACGTCGCGCACGGCAATGATGAAGCGCATGTCAATGGCGCCCTGCGGTGACTCGTCGGCCATGGTCACCTGGGTGATATCGACCTCAGCGGCGGCCAGGGCTGCCGCCACTTTGGCCAGCACGCCCTTGCCGTTGTTGACCGTGACCACAATGCCGGTCTCGAAAGCGCGCACGGGTTCATCGGCCCACTCCACCGCAATGAAACGTTCGCTGTCCTTGTTGTTGAGTTTGACGGCCAACGGGCAATCGCTGTTGTGGATGGTCAGGCCTTCGCCGCGCCCCAGATAGCCCACAATGGTGTCGCCCGGAACGGGGCGGCAACAGCTGGCAAAACGCACCGAGGTGTTTTCGCTGCCATCAATGGCCACGCTGCCCTGGGCCAGCGACTCGCCAGCGGTAAAACGCTCGCGCGTGAGCAGCAGGGGATCGGGCTTGGCGCCAACATCGGACAGCAACTTGGTCAGGCGCTTGGCCACAATGCTGGCAATGCGCCGGCCCAGGCCGATTTCCACCAGCAACTCAGAACGGGTGCGATTGCCGCTGAAGCGCAGCAGCTTGTCCCAGACCTCCGCCATGAGGCCCTGCTCATCGGGCAACTGTTCGATGCCTTCGGCGCGCAGCGCCTGCACCAGCATTTTTTCACCCAGGTTTTCCGAATCGCCCTGTGCCAGCGTGCGCAAGTGCTGGCGAATCTTGGAGCGTGCCCGTGCCGTGCGCACAAAGCCCAGCCAGGCCGGGTTGGGGAAGCAAGCCTTGTCGGTGATGACCTCGATCACATCGCCATTTCTGACCTCGGTACGCAAGGGCACCTGCTCGTTGTTGACCTTGGCCGCCACCGCGTGGTCGCCCACATTGCTGTGAATGGCGTAGGCAAAGTCGACCACGGTGGCACCGCGCGGCATCGCCATGATGCGGCTCTTGGGCGTGAACACATACACCGCATCAGGGAACAGGTCGACCTTGACATGCTCCCAGAACTCGGCCGCGTCGTGGGTTTCGTCGCCGATGTCCAACAGTGACTGCAACCACTTGGACCCCAGGCGGTCCGGGTTGGCATTGGCATCGCCAGGGCTTTCCTTGTACAGCCAATGCGCGGCCACCCCGGTTTCGGCCACCAGGTGCATGGCCTCGGTGCGCACCTGGAACTCGACATTGATGCCCGATGGCCCCACCAGGGTGGTGTGCAGCGACTGGTAGCCATTGATCTTGCTGATGGCAATGTGGTCCTTGAATTTGCCCGGCACCGGTTTGTAGAGCTGGTGCAGCAGCCCCAGCGCGGTGTAGCAGTCAATCAGGTCGGGCACGATGACCCGAAACCCATAGATGTCGGTCACCTGGGCAAAGCTCAGGTTCTTGTCCGTCATCTTGTGATAAATCGAATACAGGGTTTTTTCGCGGCCGGAGATGCGCACCGTCATGCCATGGCGGACAAACAGGGCTTCGAGGTCGGCTTGCACTTTCTGGATCAGGTCGCGACGGCGCCCGCGGGCCTTGGCCACCGCCTTGCTCAAAATGGCGTAGCGCCAGGGCCGCAAAAACCGGAACGCCAAGTCCTGCAACTCCCGGTAGGTCTGGTTGAGCCCCAGCCGGTGGGCAATGGGGGCGTAGACCTCAAGGGTTTCCGACGCAATGCGCCCCCACTTGGCGCGCGGCGCGTCGGCCAGCGTGCGCATGTTGTGGGTGCGGTCGGCCAGCTTGATCAGGATCACGCGCACGTCACGCGCCATGGCCAGCAGCATCTTGCGGAACGATTCGGCCTGGTTTTCCTCACGCGTGTTGAATTGCAGCTTTTCGAGCTTGGTCAGGCCGTCCACCAATTCGGCCACAGGCGAGCCAAAACGCTCGATCAAATCCGGCTTGGTGACGTCGCAGTCCTCCAGTGCATCGTGCAACAGGGCGGCCATCAAGGCCTGGGCATCCAGCTTCCATTCAGCACATTGGGCCGCCACGGCGATCGGATGGGTGATGTACGGTTCGCCGCTGTTGCGCAGCTGGCCCAGATGGGCTTCGTCGGAAAACCGGTAAGCGAGCCGGACACTTTCCAGATCGCTGGCACTGAGGTAATCGAGTTTACTGGTCAGGCCGGCAAAACTGGCCGCCGCTGCGTTCGATCCGGCAGAACTCAAGGGCGTGGGCGCGCCAGCCCCTGGGGTGGCATCTGACGGGGTCTTGTTGATGGCGGCGCGCATGCCATGAATATAGCGCGCCTGATGCAGATTTGAGCAGCACCAACAAAAAAGCACCGCGAGCGGTGCTTTTTCGACAGGACCGGAAAGCGCGCTTTACAAGGGCACTTTTTTCAGCATTTCAATGCCGACCTTGCCGGCTGCGATTTCACGCAAGGCCGTCACGCCGGGCTTGTTCTTGCTCTCGACCTTGGCGGTGTGACCATGGCTCAGCATGCGGGCACGGTAGGATGCCGCCAACACCAGCTGGAAGCGGTTAGGGATCTGCAACAGGCAGTCTTCAACAGTGATACGGGCCATGAATTCTCCAAAACCAGGTGGGGCGCACTAGGCGATATGCAGTGCTTGAAAGGTGTCTGCTCTGGCGCGGCGCTGCGCCAGATACTTGAGTCGCTGTGCGTGCACAATGGATTTGAGGTCAAACACGGCGCGATCGAACAGCTCGTTGATTATAACGAAGTCGAATTGCGCCACTTGTGCCATCTCTGTTGCCGCATTTTCGAGCCGGACGTCGATCACATCAGGTGCATCTTCACCCCGACGCTCCAGGCGCGAGCGCAGCTCGTCCCAACTGGGCGGCAAAATGAAAATGGTGACGGCATTGGCAAAGATTTTCTTGATTTGCAAGGCGCCCTGATAGTCAATTTCCAGAATGACGTCCGAGCCCTGCGCCATGCGCTCTTCGATGGCTCTTTTCGAGGTGCCGTAACGGTACTTGTGCACATGGGCCCACTCGACAAAGGCATTGCCCTGCACCATGGCATCAAACTCGGACTCGGAGACAAAAAAGTACTCACGCCCATGTTTTTCCTGGCCGCGCGGCGCCCGCGTCGTGTGCGACACCGAAGGCCGCACCAGCGCATCGAGTTCCAGCAAGGCTTTCACCAGGCTGGACTTGCCAGCGCCGCTCGGGGCGGCCACAACAAACAGATTTCCGGGGTAGTCGATCACGGCGGGGCTCTTTTGAAAAGACGGCAATGGGGCTTATTCTATGTTTTGGACTTGTTCGCGCATCTGCTCAATCAGCACCTTCATGTCGACCGAGATGTGCGTGAGCTCCAGCGCCGCCGACTTCGAGCCCAGCGTATTGGCTTCGCGGTGCAGTTCCTGGATCAGAAAGTCGAGCCGCTTGCCGACCTCGCCACCCTTGGCCAGCAGCCGCTCAAGCTCATCCAGGTGCGAGCTCAACCGGGTCAGCTCCTCGGCCACGTCGATGCGGATGGCAAACGCGGTGGCCTCGGCCAGCGCCCGGTCCTGCGCGGCTTCGGGCAGAGCGCCGCCCTCGACCAGACCCATGGCATCACGCCAGCGGTCCAGAAAACGCTGGCGTTGTTGCGCCACCAGTTGTGGCACCAGCGGTTGCGCCTGCGCCGCCAGGCTGCGTAATTGCGCCATGCGATCCTGCAGCATCAGCACCAGACGGGCGCCTTCGCGTTCGCGGGCTGCCATCAGCGACTGCAGCACCTGCTCGGCCAGCGCCAGCAGGTCGGCCTGCCAATCGCGCTCAACGCCCGCGCCGCCCGCTGTCAGCCGAATCACATCGGCCACGCTCAAGGGGGTGGCCAAGGGCAACCAGGTCCGGACGTTGTCCTGGATGGTGTTGAGGCGTTGCAGCAGCCTTGCAGAGGGCTCGGCCACCTGGTTGGCGGCATTGCTTTCCAGCGCGGCCCGCACCTCGACCTTGCCGCGCTTGAGGCGGCGCACCAGCAACTCACGCAAGGCCGGCTCGAAGCCGCGCAACTCTTCTGACAGTTTGAAAGTCAGGTCAAGGTATCGGCTGTTCACCGAGCGGATTTCCAGCCCCAGACGGGCCGCTGACGAAGGCGTGCTGTCGGCCGTGGAGGAAGTGGCGCCAGCGCTGTGCTGGGCACTGGCATAACCGGTCATGCTGTAAACTGACATATCAATCATCTGTGGTGTTAAGTGGTCGCAAGAATAACACCCGGCTCCAGCAAAAACCGAACCTTGTTTCTTTGAAGCCATGTCCAAAGCCAAACCGTCCCCGCTACCGCCCGGCACCCAGATTGGTGGCTACCGGGTGGTCCGCCGGGTCGCCGCGGGTGGTTTTGGCGTGGTGTACCTCGCCGCCGGCGCCGACGAGCAACAGGTCGCCATCAAGGAATACCTGCCCTCGTCGCTGGTCACCCGCGAACCGGGCCTGCTGGCGCCGCAAGTGGCGCCAGACAAGCTGTCGCTGTACCGGCTGGGCCTGAAAAGCTTTTTCGAAGAGGGGCGGTCGCTGGCGCAAATCTCCCACCCTTCGGTGGTCAGCGTACTGAATTTTTTCAGGGAAAACGAAACTGTTTACATGGTGACCGAGTTTCTGGAGGGCGCCAGCCTGCAGGACTTCATTGTGGTGGCGCGTGACCTGAAAAAAGACAAGGTGTTTCGCGAGTCCACAATCCGCTCGCTGTTTGATGAAATCCTGCGCGGCCTGCGCATCGTGCATCAGCACAAAATGCTGCACCTGGACATCAAGCCTGCCAACATTTTCATCACCGACGACAACCGCGCCGTGCTGATCGACTTTGGCGCGGCGCGCGAGGTTTTGTCCAAAGAGGGCAACTTCGTGCGCCCCATGTACACCCCCGGTTTTGCCGCCCCGGAAATGTACCGGCGCGACACCACCATGGGGCCCTGGACCGACATCTACGCCATTGGTGCCTGCATGTTTGCCTGCATGCACGGCTTCCCGCCCAACGAGGCACCGCAACGCGTGCCTGAAGACAAGACCGTGCAAACCTTGAAGCGTTTCAGGGGTGTCTACTCCGATGACCTGGTGGAAATCGTGCAATGGTGCATGGCGCTTGACCCGCTGGAACGGCCGCAGTCGGTGTTTGCCCTGCAAAAGGAATTGAACCGCGCCGGTGCCCGCCGCTACACCCAACTCACCGTGGGCGACAAGGTCAAGCTGCAACTAGGCAGCCTGCTCGAAGGCGGCAAAAAAGTCTGATGCGTTTTTCAGTCTTCCAGGTCAGTCGCCAGGGTGGGCGCAAAAAGAACGAAGACCGCATGGGCTACAGTTACACCAGCGACAGTGTCTTGCTGATGCTCGCTGACGGCATGGGCGGACACCCTGACGGTGAAGTGGCAGCCGCTTTGACCATGGAAACGGTGGCCGGCCTGTTCCAAAAAATGGCGCAACCCCAGCTTGACGACGTGGCTGATTTTCTGACGCAAGCCCTGATGGCGGCGCACGACCAGTTGCTGCACTACGCCGCCGAGCGCGACATGTCAGACACGCCACGCACCACGCTGGTGATGGCGGTGATCCAGTCGGGCCAGGTGCGCTGGACCCATTGCGGCGACTCCAGGTTCTATCTGATTCGCCAACAACAACTGCTGACCCGCACCCAGGACCATTCTTTTACCGAGCGTGGCCGTCACCCGTATGGCATCACCACGACCGGGCCGGCGGAGCCCAACCGCAACGTGCTCTTCACCTGCCTGGGCTCACCCATCCGGCCGGTCTTCAGCGTGACCGAGCCACTGTCATTGCAGCAGGGCGACACCCTCATGCTCTGCTCCGATGGCTTGTGGGCCAGCGTGCCCGAGCAGGACATTGTGGCCGTGTTGAATCAAAAGCCCGCAGAAAAGGCGGTGCCCGACCTGGTCGAAAAAGCGCTGCAACAGGCGGGTGATCGCAGCGACAACGTGAGCTGTCTTGCGCTCAACTGGCTGACCCCCGCTGCCCCCATCAACACCATTCCAGGTAATCCCCGACATGACTGAATTTGTCCGAACCGGCGCCCGCGCCGCCAATGCCCTGCGCCCGGTCACCCTGACCCGCCACTACACCCGCCACGCCGAGGGTTCGGTGCTGGTGGAGTTTGGCCACACCAGGGTGTTGTGCAATGCCTCGGTGCTCGACAAGGTGCCACCGCACCAAAAGGGCAGCGGCCAGGGCTGGGTCACGGCCGAATACGGCATGCTGCCGCGCGCCACCCACAGCCGCAGTGACCGCGAAGCCGCGCGTGGCAAGCAGAGCGGGCGCACCCAGGAAATCCAGCGCCTGATCGGCCGTGCCTTGCGTTCGGTGTTCGACCTGACGTTGCTGGGCGAACGCACGCTGCACCTGGATTGCGACGTGATCCAGGCCGATGGCGGCACCCGAACGGCCGCCATCACCGGCGCCTTTGTGGCGGCGCAGGACGCGGTCAATGGCTTGCTGACCCAGGGCAAGCTGCTCCTCTCCCCTATTCGTGAAGCCGTGGCCGCGATCTCGGTCGGTATCGTTCAAGGCACACCGCTGCTCGACCTGGAATACACCGAAGATGCAGCCTGCGACACCGACATGAACGTGGTCATGACCGCCAGCGGCCATTACGTTGAGGTGCAAGGCACAGCCGAAGGCGCAGCCTTCAGCCGCGTTGAAATGGATGCGCTGCTGGCGCTGGCCGACCAGGGTATTCGGGAACTGATTGATTTGCAGCGAGCGGCGCTCACCGGGACCTCGCGATCATGAAAATCGTGCTGGCCTCCAACAATGCCGGCAAACTGGCCGAGTTACACGCCATGTTTGCGCCACTGGGTTTCGAGCTGGTGCCGCAGGGCAGCCTGGGCATTCCCGAAGCCGAGGAGCCGTTTCACACCTTTATTGAAAACGCGCTGGCGAAGGCGCGCCACGCCACCCGGCTCAGCGGCCTGCCCGCTGTGGCCGATGACGCCGGCCTGTGTGTGGACGCCTTTGGTGGTCTGCCGGGCGTGCAAACCGCTTTTTATGCCACCCAATTCGGCTACCCCAAGAGCGACGACAACAATGTTCGAGCCTTGCTGGAGCAGATGCAGGGCGTGACTAACCGACGTGCGGCGATGGTCAGCACGCTGGTGGCGCTGCGCTCGGCCGATGACCCTGAGCCTTTGG
This sequence comes from Rhodoferax sp., assembly GCF_030653815.1. Classification (GTDB taxonomy): domain Bacteria; phylum Pseudomonadota; class Gammaproteobacteria; order Burkholderiales; family Burkholderiaceae_C; genus Rhodoferax. The sequence continues at coordinate 22,139 of NZ_JAURYQ010000024.1, forward strand.
TGGCGGTGGGCCGGGTGGTGGGCGAGATTGCCCGCGAGCCCCTGGGGTCCAACGGTTTTGGTTTTGACCCGGTGATGTTCATCCCCGAGTTTGGCAAGACCTTTGCCCAGTTGCCGGTGGAAGTCAAGAATGCTCACAGTCACAGGGGACGTGCTGCGGCGGCCATGGTGGCGCTGATGCGCGAGCGGTGGTTGTGAGAGTTAAGGTACCGGAAACCTTGACACCCAAACCCGCGGGGCGGGCTCTCTGGGCGGCTTCCTCATACTGGGGTACCAGAAATCGTCAGCCCCCCAGAGAGCCCACCCCGCTAGACACTCGATCAGAAACATCGGCCGCCATTCGTTATTTAGGCTGTTGGGCCCAAAAAAGCCTTTGCAAGCGCTCCGCCCTTTCAGCGCAGCAGCCCGATGGGGTGATCGCCGATTTCTGGTACCCCAGTATGAGGCGGTCGCCCCATCGGGCTGCTGCGCGGCACACACACCAAACGCATTGAACCCTGCTATCTCGCAGCCACGCCATGATCCCGATCCACCAAGAAACCAGCTCCACGGATGCGCCTGTCACAACGCGCGACATCCAGCACTACATGCGCCCCGGCACGCTGCAATTGGGCAGCCTGCCACCCTTGTCGCTGTATATCCACCTGCCGTGGTGTCTCAAGAAATGCCCTTATTGCGACTTCAACTCGCATGAAATGCGCGCCGCGGCGCTGCCCGAGCAGCGCTACATTGACGCCCTGATGGCCGACCTCGAGGCCGCGCTCCCGCTCATCTGGGGCCGCAGCGTGCAAACCGTGTTCATGGGCGGCGGCACGCCCAGCCTGTTCTCGCCGCAAGCCATCGACCAGTTGCTGGCCGGCATCCGCGCCAGATTGCGACTGGCGCCGAACGCCGAGATCACACTGGAAGCCAACCCCGGCACATTTGAGAAAGACCGCTTCAAGGCCTACCGCAGCGCCGGTGTCACGCGCCTGTCGGTGGGGGTGCAAAGCTTCAATGACGATTTTTTACGCACGCTGGGTCGGGTCCATGACCGCGCCCAAGCCATCGCGGCGGTCGAAGAAGCGGCACTTGCCTTTGACACCTTTAACCTGGATTTGATGTACGCCCTGCCGGGCCAGACACTAGACCAGCTGCGCGCCGATGTCACGACCGCGCTGGCGCTGGCCCCCCGGCACCTGTCGATTTACCACCTCACCATCGAGCCCAACACTTACTTCGCCAAGTTCCCGCCGCCCGCCGTCGAGGACGATCTGGCTGCCGACATGCTCGACCTGATCACCGACCTGACCGGCGCTGCAGGCCTGCAGCGCTACGAGGTGTCGGCCTACGCCCTGCCCGGCCACGCCAGTGTGCACAACCTGAACTACTGGCAGTTTGGCGACTACCTGGGGCTGGGCGCCGGCGCCCACAGCAAGCTCAGTTTTGCCCACCGGGTGGTGCGCCAAGTGCGCGCCCGCAACCCGGAGTTGTACATGACCCAGGCGCTGGCCGGGCAGTGCGTGGTGCAGGACAGCGACGTCAAACGCGCCGAGCTGCCCTTCGAGTTCATGCTCAACGCGTTGCGCTTGGCCGGTGGCTTCGATATCGGTCTGTTTGCCGAGCGCACCGGCATGCCACTGTCTGCCCTGCAAGCAGGGTTGCAACAGGCCCAAACACAGGGTTTGCTGATTGTGGACGGCGCGCACGTCCAGCCCAGCGTGCGCGGCTTTGATTTTTTGAATGACCTGCAGGCGCTGTTTTTGCCTGCGACACGTTGATGCCGCGGGCCTACCCGGGATTGCGGCAGGCCTTGAGCAGCGTGACACCGCCGTCTGACGGCATCCAGTCGGCCATGGGCTGGCAGCGGCCCTGCATGCAGACCTCGTAATCGGGCGTGAATTCCGAGCGCGTCAGGCGCAGCTCGGGCGGGTCGATGATGGCCGGGGTGTAGTGGTACCAGCCCTGGCGCAGCACGGCGTCAGGCGGCGGCTCCATACCGGCGGCGGAACCGCGCACCCGGGCTTGTACCGCGTGCAGCGCCGGCTGCCCACGCACAGCGTCCAAGCGCACCGCGTAGTCTTCTTCCCAGCGCACTTTTTCAATCGAATGGGTCCAGGCCAGCGTGAATTCGGTCACCGGCACAAACGCCACCGGACTGGCCTGCAGCGCGGAAGCCAGGCTCAGGCAGATGCCCAGTGTGACCATCACAGGAGTAACACCCGGCGCTCATTTGGCGCGGCTGCGCCAGACGTGCCAGGCGACAAAGGCAGCAATCAGCCCCAGGCCGAGTTCGTCGGTCAAGGGCAGCGCCACCACCAGCAGGCTGGCCGAGCCAATGGCCACCACCCGCTCCACCGGGTTGAGCCGTGTGATCAAAAAGCCGATGGCACCCGCACCCCACATGGCAATGGCCACCAGCGCCTTGAACACAATCCAGGTCGTGTCGAGCCAGTCGCCGCTCTGCAGCATCAGTGCCGGACTGTAGACCGCCATGAAGGGCACGATGAAACCGGCAATCGCCACGCGCAGCGCCTGGATGCTGATCTTGAGGCCACTGACCCCCGCAATGGGCGCGGCCGCAAACGCCGCCAGCGCCACCGGTGGTGTCAGGTCGGCCATGATGCCGAAGTAAAAAACGAACATGTGCGACACCAGCAGCGGCACCCCCAGCTTCAGCAGCACCGGCGCGGCGAGTGAGCTGGTGATGATGTAGTTGGGAATGGTCGGAATGCCCATGCCCAGCACCAGGCAGATCAGCATGGTCAGCAGCAGCGCCAGAAACAGGCTTTCCTCGCCCACCGCGATGATTTTCCCGCCGAGTTCGGCAGCGACCCCGGTCAGGTTGATCATGCCGATGATGACCCCCACCAGCGCACAGGCAATGGCCACCGGCAGCGCATGGCGGGCACCGTCGACCATGGCGCGAACCGCCAGTCTGCGCGCATCACCGCCCACGCGCCGGATCAGGGTGAAGGCCACCAGCAAGGCCACGATGACAAAAAACGTGCCCACGCCAAACTCAAAGAAACCGGCACTGGCCAGCCCCAGCAGCGCCCAGAACAGGCCGCGCAGGGCCAGGTTGCTGACCCCGGTCATGACGGCCGCGCCAAAGATCAGCACCACGGTCAGCGCCAGCCCCACGGTGCCGGAAAACAGCGGCGTGTAGCCCGAAAACAGCAGCACCACCAGACCCACCAGTGGCAGCAGCAGGTACCAGCGCAAGCGCACTGCGGTCCAGGGGTTGGGGCACTGGTCTTTGGGCAGGCCATTGAGTCCCTTGCGGCCGGCCTCCAGGTGCACCATCCAGAAGGCGGTGACAAAGTACAAAATAGCCGGGATCAGCGCCGCCTTCACAATGGCCACATAGGGCACGTTGATGGTCTCGGCCATGATGAAGGCCACCGCGCCCATCACCGGCGGCATGATCTGGCCGCCCATGCTTGAGGTGGCTTCGACACCGCCGGCAAAAGCCGGGCTGTAGCCAAAGCGCTTCATCAGCGGAATGGTGAACTGACCGGTGGTGACCACATTGGCCACGCCCGAGCCGTTGATGGTGCCCATCAGCCCCGACGAGATCACCGACACCTTGGCCGGACCGCCGCGCGTGTGGCCGACCATGCCCATGGCAAAGTCGTTGAACAGGTTGATCATGCCGGCCTGTTCCAGAAAAGCGCCAAACAGGATGAACAGAAAAATGTAGCTCGACGACACGTAAGTGGGCGTGCCGTAAATACCCTCGGTGCCGAAGGCCAGCGTGCTGACGATCTGGTCAACGCCAAAGCCCCGGTGCGCCAGATCGCCCGGCAGGTACTGGCCAAACAGACCATACAACAAAAACACGCCGCAAATGATGGGCAGGCCCCAGCCCATGACGCGCCGGGCAGCCTCAAACACCAGAGCCACCGTGACCACGCCAATCACCCAATCCATGGCGATGAGTTCACCGGCGCGCTGGGTCAGGTCGGCCTCGAACAGCCAATGGTACAGGCTGAAAACAAAGCCGGTCAGGCCCAGCAACCAGCCAAGCACCCGGCCCTTGGCGGCATGGCGCTCACTGTACTCAAAGGGCGGAAACAGCGCGTAAATCAACAGCAGCACGAAGCCCACATGCACCGCGCGCACCACCTGGCTGGACAAGGGGCTGAACGCAGCGGTGATGAGCTGAAAGCTGGAAAACAGCAGCGCCGCCCAGAAGATGGCCCGGCCCATGGTTTTGATTGGGGATTCGTGGTCGTGGCTCATGGGTATCTCGCAGAAATCTGAAATGAAAACGGCCCCAGCAGTGGGGCCGCAGCAAGGCGCAAGCCGCTTACTTGATCAAGCCGACTTCCTTGTAGTAGCGCTCGGCACCCGGGTGCAGCGGCACCGGCATGCCCTTGATGGCGTTCTCGCGCTTGATGGCCTTGGCTGCGTTGTGGGCAGCATACAGGGTATCCAGGTTGTCGTACATGGTCTTGGCCATCTGGTAAGCCAGCTCATCGGACACGCCCGAATGCGTCACCAGAAAGTTGGGAATGGCGGCGGTGGCAATGTCAGCGGTTTGGCCTGCGTAGGTGTTGGCCGGGATGACGGCGGGCTGGTAGGCTGCGTCACCCACCTTGGCGACCACGTCCGCCGGCACCGGCACCACCACGATCTTGATGGCGGTAGCGAGGTCGCGGATCGACGCCACACCCAGACCGGCCGACTGCAAGGTGGCATCAAGCTGGCGGTTTTTCATGAGTTCAACCGACTCGCCAAACGGCAAATATTCGACCTTGCCGAGGTCGGCGTACGACAGGCCGGCGGCCTTCAGAATGGCGCGGGCATTGAGCTCGGTGCCGGACTTGGCAGCCCCCACCGAGATGCGCTTGCCCTTGAGGTCGGCCACGGTCTTGATACCGGAGTCGGCGTTGGCCACGATCTGGATGTAGTTGTTGTAGGTGGCAGACAGGCCACGCAGTTTGTCGAGCTTGGTCTTGAAACCGGCTTCGGCGTCGCCCTTCCAGGCATCAGACACCGAATCGGCCAAGGCCAGCGCCAGTTCACCACGGCCGGCTTGCAGCAGGTTGAGGTTCTCAGCCGAAGCCTTGGTGACCTGGGCGGTTGAACGCGCGTTGGGAATGGATTTGGCGTAGATTTGCGACAGTGCCACGCCCAGGGGGTAATACACACCGCTTTGACCGCCGGTGAGCACATTGACAAATTGTTGTTGGGCCAGCGCGCTGCTGCTGATGAGGGCGGCCCCCAGGCTCAGGGCCAGGGTGATTTTTTTGACAAGACGCATGGGGTCAATCTCCAATAGGTAAGCAGGTGGAATAAATAACGACGTGCATTGATTGTTGCCCCATTTGCCGGCCTTGTCTGCTGGTGTTTTCCCCCAGAAAGCGGACTTATTTTGCCACGCCGGTGGCCAAAGCGGCCGCGCGCGCAAATCAAGTACGATTCCCAGCCTGAAATCAAGCGAAATCACACCCCGAGAACGTCCATGACGACACCCCACACGCCCACTGCCACCCAGACCCTGGGACTGCAGGCCAAACAGGCCTCTGCCCTGATGGCCAAAGCGCCCGCAGCCACCCGCAACGCGGCGCTGCGCAAGCTTGCCCAGTTGCTGCGCGCCAATGTCGATGCGCTGCAGATTGACAACGCCCAAGACCTGGCCCGCGCTGTGGCGGCGGGCCTGTCCGCCCCCATGGTGGACCGACTCAAGCTCACACCCAAGGTGATCGAAACCTGCGCCCAGGGCTGCGAGCAACTGGCCGCGATGGCCGACATCATTGGCGAAGTCACCGCGCTGCGCCAGCAGCCCAGCGGCATCCGGGTGGGTCAGATGCGCGTGCCCATTGGCGTTTTCGGCATGATCTTCGAGAGCCGACCCAACGTCACCATCGAAGCCGCGTCCTTGAGCATCAAGAGCGGCAATGCCTGCATCCTGCGTGGCGGCTCGGAGGCCATCGACTCCAACAAAGCGCTGGCCCGGCTGGTGCAACAAGCCCTGATCGACTCCGGCCTGCCGGCCCATGCGGTGCAACTGGTGCAAACCACCGACCGCGCCGTGGTGGGCGAGCTCATCACCATGCCGCAGTACGTGGATGTGATCATTCCGCGCGGCGGTAAGGGCCTGATCGAGCGCATCAGCCGCGAATCAAAAGTGCCGGTGATCAAGCACCTGGACGGCAACTGCCATACCTACGTGGACGACCCCTGTGACCTGGCCATGGCCGTCAGCGTGGCCGACAACGCCAAAACCAGCAAATACAGCCCGTGCAACGCCACCGAGAGCCTGCTGGTGGCGCGCGGTGTGGCGGTCCGGTTTTTGCCCTTGATCGGCGCCATTTATGCAGCCAAAGGGGTCGAGATGCGCTGCGACGCCGAGGCCCTGGCCTTGCTGCAGACCTGCCCCGACAAGATGATGCTGCAGCCCGCAACCGAGGCCGACTGGTTCGAGGAATACCTGGCGCCCATCATCAGCATCAAGGTGGTGGCCGGTGTGGATGAGGCCATTGATCACATCAACCAGTATTCCAGCCACCACACCGATGCCATCCTTACAACGGACCACATGCACGCGCAGCAGTTCCTGCGCGAAGTCGACTCGGCCAGCGTCATGGTCAACACCAGCACGCGCTTTGCCGACGGCTTCGAATATGGTCTGGGGGCCGAAATTGGCATCAGTACCGACAAGTTTCACGCCCGTGGCCCGGTCGGCATCGAGGGCCTGACCTCGCTCAAGTACGTGGTGCTGGGCGAAGGGGAAGTACGCAATTGAGCCTTGGTGCGACCGCTTAAAATCAACGCCCACACTATGCAAGGTTTTTTATGGTCCCGCACCTGATTACTGCCCTGACAGGCCCCATCAACGAGCTGGAGCAGCGCGTGCTGGACTCCATGCCGGCCATCGAGCGCTGGTTCCGGCTGGAATGGATGGAGCACACCCCCCCTTTTTACAGCTCGGTGGATGTGCGCAATGCCGGCTTCAAACTGGCCCCGGTCGACACCAATCTGTACCCCGGCGGCTGGAACAACCTCACTGCAGAAATGCTGCCACTGGCGGTGCAGGCCGCCATGGCCGCGATCGAAAAAATTTGCCCCGAAGCGCGCAACCTGCTGGTGATTCCTGAAAACGGCCAACCCAGCAGCTTTTACCTGGCCAACCTGGCCCAGTTGCAGCGCATTTTCAACATGGCAGGCCTCAACGTGCGGCTCGGTTCGATTGACCCGGCGATCAAGAAAAACACCACGTTTGAACTGCAAAACGGCGACAAGGTGATGCTGGAGCCGGTGATTCGCAGCAAACGCCGCCTCGGCCTGAAAGATTTCGACCCCTGCACCATTTTGCTCAACAACGACCTGAGCGCCGGTGTGCCCGGGATACTGGAAGAAACCTACGAGCAATACCTGCTGCCGCCGCTGCACGCGGGTTGGCCCACCCGGCGCAAGAGCACGCATTTCAAATGCTACGAAGAGGTGTCCAAACGCCTGGGCAAGCTGCTGGGCGTCGACCCCTGGTTGATTCACCCGCTGTTTGACCGCTGCGAAAACGTCAACCTCGACCAGAGCAGCGGCTTTGACTGCCTGCAGACCCAGGTCGACAGCGTGCTGACCCGTGTCAAGCGCAAGTACAAAGAGTACGGCATCAAGGAAAAGCCCTTTGTGGTGGTCAAGGCCGACCACGGCACCCACGAACTGGGCATCGTCACGGTGCGCGACGCCCGTGACATGCAGGCGCTGCAGGAACGCATCCAGAGCCTGAACAAGGGCCGCAAATCACCCTTCCTGCCGCATGACTTCATGGTGCAGGAAGGTGTCCTGACCCAGGAACGTGTCAACGATGCGGTGGCCGAACCGGTGGTCTACATGATGGACCGCTACGTGGTCGGCGGCTTCTACCGGGTGCACGCCGGGCGCGGCATCGACGAAAACCTGAACGCCCCCGGTGCCGGTTACGTGCCGCTGGCCTTCGAGCACAGCACCCAGTTGCCCCAGCCAGGTGTCAAACCCGGTGCCAGTGTGCCCAACCGCTTTTACATGTACGGCGTGGTCGGCCGCCTGGCCATGCTGGCCGCCAGTTATGAACTGGAAGCCACCGACCCCGATGCGCAGGATTTCGAGTAGCCTGCGTTTCTGACGCAAAATAGCGGCCTCTCAAAACACGGAGCCCGGCGGCCTGAGGCCTGCGGGTGACTATTTGGCAACATCTCAAACCTCGCTTCGCGCCCTGACCCTGGGCGCCATCGGTGTGGTCTATGGCGACATCGGCACCAGCGTGCTGTACGCCGTCAAGGAAGTCTTTGGCTCGGGCCATGTGCCTTTCACGGTCGACAACGTGATGGGCATTTTGTCGATCTTCTTCTGGACCCTCACCGTCATCATTTCCCTGAAATACGTGACTCTGGTGCTGCGCGCCGACAACAATGGCGAAGGCGGCCTGGTGGCCATGCTGGCGCTGGCCTCCCAATCGGTCAAGGACAAGCCCAAATTACGCCGGGTGCTGCTGTATGTGGGCATTTTTGGCACCTGCCTGTTTTATGGCGATGGCGTCATCACCCCCGCCATCTCGGTGCTGTCGGCGGTTGAAGGCCTGGAGGTGGTGTCGCCCAACTTCAAGAAGGCCGTGATCCCGCTCACCCTGGTGATCCTGTTTGGCCTGTTTGCGGTGCAAAAACGCGGCACGGCCGACATCGGCAAATTTTTCGGCCCGATCACGCTGGTCTGGTTTATCAGCATTGCGGTGCTGGGCGTGTCCCACATCATGCACAACCCCGAGATTCTGTGGGCGCTGAGCCCGCACCATGCGCTGGCTTTCATGTGGGCTGAGCCGCTCACCACCTTCATCATCCTGGGGGCCGTGGTGCTGTGCGTGACGGGTGGCGAGGCGCTGTACGCCGACATGGGCCACTTTGGCAAGAAGCCGATTCGGCTGGCCTGGTTTTTCATTGTCATGCCCTGCCTGACGCTGAACTATTTTGGCCAGGGCGCCCTGCTGCTGAGCAACCCGGAAGCTGTCAAGAACCCGTTTTTCATGATGGCGCCGGCCTGGGCACTGATTCCCTTGGTCTGCCTGGCCACGATGGCCACAGTGATCGCCTCGCAAGCGCTGATCACGGGCGCGTTTTCCGTCACCAAACAGGTGGTGCAACTGGGTTATCTGCCGCGCTTTCAGATGCTGCATACCAACGTCAAGGAAACCGGTCAAATCTACATGCCCTTTGTCAACTGGGGTCTGTTCGTCCTGATTGTGCTGGCGGTGTTGTTGTTCAAGTCCTCCAGCAACCTGGCCGCCGCTTATGGCATCGCCGTGACGCTGGACATGCTGATCACCACAGTGCTGACCTTCTTTGTGATCCGTTACGCCTGGGGTTACCCGCTGGCGCTCTGCCTGGCGGCCACCAGCGTTTTCTTTGTGGTGGACCTGGCTTTTTTCAGCTCCAATTTGCTCAAGCTGGCGGATGGCGGCTGGTTCCCCTTGCTGATTGCAGCGGGCGTGTTCACGGTCATGCTCACCTGGAAAGACGGTCGCCGTCTGCTCAACAAAAAACTGGCGGCCGATGCCATTGACCTGACCAGCTTTCTGGAAGCGGTGTTTGTCAGCCCGCCCACCCGCGTGTCGGGCACCGCCGTATTCTTGACCGCTGCGCCCGGCACCGTGCCCAACGCCATGCTGCACAACCTGAAGCACAACAAGGTGCTCCATGAAGTCAACCTGTTTGTCACCGTGGTCAACCATGAGGTGCCCTGGATCGGCATGAACAAGCGCCTGGAGCTTGAAGCGCTGGGGCATGATTGCTGGCAGGTGGTGGTGAACTATGGCTTCAAGAACGAACCCGATTTGCCACGCGCCCTGCAACTGATGACCGGTCGTGGGTTCGAACTGGACCCCATGAGCACCAGCTATTTCCTGAGCCGCGACACCATCGCACCCACGCTGAGCGGTGGTATGGCACACTGGCGGGAAAAACTGTTTGCCCAAATGCACCTGAACGCCAGCGGCGCAGCCAACTTCCTCAAGCTGCCCAGCAACTCGGTGGTGGAATTGGGCAGCAAGATAGAAATTTAAAGAGCCCAAATGAACCTGTTATTCATCGCCGACCCGCTTGAGTCCTTCAAGATTTACAAGGACAGCACCTTCGCCATGATGCGCGAGGCGCAGGCCCGCGGCCATGTTTTAAGCGCGTGCGAACCCAAAGACATCATGTGGCAGCGCGGCGCGCCCGTGACCGCGTTTGTGCGCGACATCACCCTCACCGGCGACCCGGTGCTCTGGTTCAACGCCGCCCAGCACAAGCCTGATGAGCGCGGGCAGGCGCTCAAGGACTTCGACGCCGTGGTGATGCGCAAGGACCCGCCGTTCGACAGCGAGTTTTTTTACGCCACGCACCTGCTGGAGCAGGCCGAGCGCGAGGGCGCCAAGGTGTTCAACAAGCCCCGCGCGCTGCGTGACCACCCCGAAAAGCTGGCCATCATGGAATGGCCCCAGTTCATCGGACCGACCCTGGTCACGCGCGACGCGCAGGACATCAAACGTTTTCACGCCGAGCACCACGACATCATCCTGAAACCGCTCGACGGCATGGGCGGAACGGGCATTTTCCGGGTCAAGGCGGACGGCCTGAACCTGGGCGCCATCACCGAAACACTCAACCGCGAAGGCGCCCAGACCGTGATGGTGCAAAAGTTTTTGCCCGCCATCTCAGAAGGTGACAAGCGTATTCTGGTGATTGGCGGCCAGCCCGTGCCTTATTGCCTGGCGCGCATTCCACAAGGTGGCGAAGTGCGCGGCAACCTGGCCGCAGGCGGCAAGGGGGTGGCGCAGCCCTTGAGCGCGCGCGACCGCGACATTGCCGAGGCCATCGGCCCGGTGCTGGCCCGGCGCGGCTTGCTGCTGATGGGCCTGGACGTGATCGGCGACAGCCTGACCGAGATCAACGTCACCAGCCCGACCTGTTTCCAGGAAATTTTTGACCAGACCGGCTTTGACGTGGCCGCCATGTTCGTGCAGGCGCTCGAGGCGGCGGTGGTCAACGCCCAGACTTGACGCCCAGCGATTGATGCAAGGGATCAGCGCAACAAGACGTAAAGAATAATGATGAACAAAATAGTGCCGACACCGATATACATAGCTGACTCCACCGCCATGCCCACCCTCGACAAGGGTGTTTCAACACGCGTTAGCAGCACAATTTAGTCGCATACCGCAGACCCGTCGGTGCTCTGGCGAACAAAGCGCCAAAGCGCTGAAGAAGCTGTAGCGCACCGGCACTGGTTATGATTCGCCCCTTCGCGAAAATTGCCTCCTGATGTCCTCCCCCTCCCCCAATACCGGCCTCAACCTGGCCCAGCAGGAAGCTGTGAACTTCATGCATGGTCCCTGCCTGGTGCTGGCCGGCGCCGGTTCGGGCAAAACGCGCGTCATCACCCACAAGATTGGCCGTTTGATCCAGTCCGGGGTGGCAGCCAAAAACATCTTTGCCATCACCTTCACCAACAAGGCCGCCGCCGAGATGCGCGAACGCGCCCGCGGCCTGATTGGGCGAGCGGCCAAGGATGCGGTGATTTGCACCTTTCACGCCCTGGGGGTGCGCCTGCTGCGTGAGGACGGCGCCGCACTGGGACTCAAACCCCAGTTTTCCATTCTCGACAGCGACGACGTCAACAGCATCCTGAAAGATGCCGGTGGCAGTGTCGATGCTGCGACGGCGCGCAGCTGGCAGTGGACCATCAGTCTGTGGAAAAACCAGGGAATGAACTCGACAGCGGCGTTGGCGTCAGCCAGCAACGACTCTGATCGCATCATCGCGCGCGTGATGGCGCACTATGAGGAACGGCTCACCGCCTACCAAAGCGTCGACTTTGACGACCTGATCAGCCTGCCGCTGAAACTGCTACAAAACCACGAGGCGGTGCGGCAAAAGTGGCAAAAACAGGTCGGGCACATCCTGGTGGACGAATACCAGGATACCAACGCCACCCAATACGACCTGCTGAAACTGCTGGTGGGCGGCAAGGACCCGGCACAGGCCCGCTTTACCGCCGTGGGCGACGACGACCAGTCCATTTACGGCTGGCGCGGCGCCACACTCGACAACCTGAAAAAACTCCCCGTTGATTTCCCGGCACTCAAGGTCATCAAACTGGAGCAAAACTACCGCTCCACCGGGGCCATTTTGCGCGCCGCCAACAACGTGATCGGGCCCAACCCCAAGCTCTACCCGAAGAACCTGTGGAGCGACCTGGGCGAAGGCGAACCGGTGCGGGTGGTCGATGCCGACACCGAGGAACACGAGGCCGAGCGCACCGTGGCGCGCATCCAGAGCCTGCGTGCCAGTGGTCTGAACCAGGCCGGGCCGCAGTTCAAGGAATTCCGCGACTTTGCCGTGCTCTACCGCGCCAATCACCAGGCCAAAACTTTTGAGAAGGCGCTGCGCAAGGCGGCCATTCCGTACAAGGTGTCGGGTGGCACCAGCTTTTTTGACCGCGCCGAAATCAAGGACCTGTGCGCCTGGTTCAGGCTCTGGATCAACAACAACGACGACCCGGCGTTTCTGCGCGCCGTGACCACGCCCAAACGTGGCATTGGCCATCAGACGCTGGCTCACCTCGGTGACTTTGCCACCAAATACCGGGTCAGCATGTTCGGGGCGTTGTTTTCCAGCAGCCTCGGGGCAGTGATCTCAGGCAAGGCGCTGGGCAGCCTGCATGAATTCGGCCGCGAGATCAACGACCTGGAGTTTCGCGCCCGCCACACGCTGGGCGCCGAGGCCGCCAAAATCTTTTTGCTCGATTGGCTCAAGGACATCGGTTTTGAGCAATACCTGCTCGACGGCGAGGACAGCGAGAAAGTGGCTGCCGCGCGCTGGAGCAATGTGCTGGACTTTGTCGACTGGATGAGCGGGCGCTGCGGCGGCCAGATTGACGACGCCGCTGGCGTCAGCACGGCGGGCGAGGTCAAGTCACTGCTGGAAGTGGCGCAAACCGTGTCGCTGTTGTCCACCATCAGCGAACGCGAGACCGACCAGAACGTGGTCACGCTGTCGACGCTGCACGCCGCCAAGGGGCTGGAATGGCCGCATGTGATGCTGGTGGGCGTGACCGAGGGCATGCTGCCGTTCAAGCTGCGCGACAACCCGGACGAGGCCCCCGCCAGTAACGCGTCAAGTGCGCTGCGTGCCGCTGCGCAGGAGGCCGCCAGTGCCACCCTCACCACCCACCTGCAGGAAGAGCGCCGCCTGATGTATGTCGGCATCACCCGGGCCCAGCGCAGCCTGGCCGTGAGCTGGACACGCAAGCGCAAAAAAGGCCGCGAGATGATCGCCGCCCAGCCCAGCCGCTTCATCGCCGAGATGGGGCTGGATCAGAACACCGTGAAAGAAGACCCGCGCGAAAAGCTCAAGGCCTTGCGCGCCGAGTTCGCGCAGAAGGCACTGGATGGGGCGGCGGCGCGGGCGCTGGTCAAATAGGGCGGGACAACTTAAGCGTGGACGGACCGATGACAACCCCGACATCAGCGACCTGATTTGCCAGGGGCACCAGACTCAGACCACCCGCTCCAGAATCAGCACAGCAAAAAAACCAAAGGCTGACAGCAAGGCCCATTTCAGGACCATCCAGCCATAGCGCTTGAACCGCGGGTCACCGGTGCCGGCGTAAAAACCAAACGACACCAGGGCAGCCAACAGCATCAGCAAGACCAGCCAGCGAAACAGCAGCATGGTCGGTCGCGCCTACCAGGCCCGCGCCAGTTGCGCAAAGCCGGCCGGCGCCTGCTTTTCGTTCTCAAACGTCACCACATCCCAGGCTTCGGGGTGGTTCAACAACTCGCGCAACAGCAGGTTGTTGAGCGCATGGCCCGAGCGAAACGCGCTGTAGCTGGCCAGCAGGGGTTTGCCCAAAATGTACAGGTCGCCCATGGCGTCGAGGATTTTGTGTTTGACAAACTCGTCGTCGTAACGCAGGCCACCGGCATTGAGCACCTTGTAGTCGTCCATCACGATGGCGTTGTCCAGCCCCCCGCCCAGGGCCAGGCCGTTGGCGCGCATCATCTCGACATCCTTGGTAAAACCAAAGGTGCGGGCACGGGCAATGTCCCGGGAATACGACCCCGTGCTCATGTCAAACAGCACGCTCTGGCCGGTCGAGTCCACCGCCGGGTGGCTGAAGTCGATCTCGAAACTGAGCCGGTAGCCGTGATAGGGCTCCAGCCGCGCCCATTTGACGTTGTCACCCTCGCCCTGGCGCACTTCCACCGGCGCCAGCACGCGAACGAAACGCTTGGGCGCGTCTTGCAGCTCAATGCCGGCACTTTGCAGCAAAAACACGAACGAAGCCGCCGAGCCGTCCAGGATGGGCACTTCTTCGGCGGTGATGTCCACATACAGGTTGTCCACGCCCAGACCGGCACAGGCCGACATCAGGTGTTCGACCGTGTGCACCTTGACATCGCCCGTGGAAATGGTGGAGGCCATGCGGGTGTCAGAAACCGCCAGCGCCGTCACCGGAATGTCGACCGGCTCGGGCAAGTCGACACGCCGGAACACGATGCCGGTGTCAGGCGGCGCCGGGCGCAGGCTGATCTCCACCCGCTGGCCGCTGTGCAGGCCCATGCCGACGGCACGCGTCAATGTTTTGAGGGTTCGTTGTTTAAGCACAGAAGGATTTTACTTTTGCCGCCGGCATCGGCCATGACTGGCGACCGATTACCTGCACGGGATACCCCGGATTGCGCTGCGCTTCATCCGGGCTACCAAAGCCCTCAATCCGCCTGCTTGCGCAAAAACGCCGGGATCTCGAAGTCGTCCATGCCGCCGTTGCTCAAGGCATCGACCTTGGCCGCCGCCGAAGTGCGATTGCGCCAGACGCTGGGCGTGGCCAGGGATCCGTAGTCGGTCTGGGTGCGCCCCGCATTGCTGGTCGCCATGGAACTGGTCGCCTGGCCCATGCCGACCGGGTTGTTCAAGGTCGGGATATGGAACGGTGCGTCGTGCGTGCCGGTGCGCAGTCCCATCTCGGGCTGGGTTTGTGTCACCACCAGTTTCGGGCGCTGTGCCTGGCGGCTCAGGCCGGTGGCCACCACGGTGACGCGAATCTGGTCACCCAGGTTGTCGTCGTAAGCGGTGCCGTAGATCACATGGGCATCCTGCGAGGCGTAGTCACGGATGGTGTTCATGGCCACCTTGGACTCGGACAGTTTCAGACTGCCCTTGGCGGCCGAAATCAGCACCAGCACGCCCTTGGCGCCTGACAGGTCGATGCCTTCGAGCAGTGGGCAGGCCACGGCATGCTCGGCGGCAATGCGGGCGCGGTCCGGACCGGCCGCCACGGCCGTGCCCATCATGGCTTTGCCGGGCTCGCCCATGACGGTGCGCACGTCTTCAAAGTCGACGTTCACATGGCCTGGCACGTTGATGATTTCGGCAATGCCGCCCACGGCGTTCTTGAGCACGTCGTTGGCGTGGGCGAAAGCCTCGTCCTGGGTGGCATCTTCGCCCAACACGTCGAGCAGCTTTTCGTTCAACACCACGATCAGGGAATCGACATTGGCTTCGAGTTCGGCCAGGCCGCTCTCGGCGTTGTCCATGCGGCGCTTGCCTTCAAACTCGAAGGGTTTGGTCACCACACCCACGGTCAGAATCCCCATTTCACGCGCCACCCGCGCAATCACGGGGGCTGCGCCGGTGCCGGTGCCACCGCCCATGCCGGCCGTGATGAACAGCATGTGCGCGCCGTCAATGGCTTCGCGGATGTGCTCGATGGCCAGTTCCGCCGCTTCACGCGCCTTGTCGGGCTTGCTGCCGGCGCCCAGTCCGGTGCTGCCGAGCTGGATGATGAGGTGGGCGTCGCTGGTGCTGAGCGCCTGCGAGTCGGTGTTGGCGCAGATGAATTCCACGCCCTGGACAGCGCTGGCAATCATGTGGGCAACAGCGTTGCCGCCGCCGCCGCCGACGCCGATCACCTTGATCTGGGTGCCTTGGTTAAAGCCTTCTTCGTCGATGAGTTCAATGGGCATGGTGCTCTCCTTGGGTTTCAATGAATAAAAAATAACTGGACATAACTGACTGAAATGGGTTCTTGGGGCTAACTGGCGGGTCCATGCACCGCCATCGTCGTTGCGGGCTGGCGCGGCAGTGCCACAGGGTGTTTTTCATGATCAGAAGTTCCCCACAAACCAGTCCTTGACGGAACTGAAAGCGGTTTTCACCGAACCGTTTTTCTGCCCCACCTTGATGCCGCGCAAGCGCGCCATGCGGGCTTCTTCAAGCAGACCCATCACCGTGGCGGCACGCGGCTGCGCCACCATGTCGGACAACACGCCGGTGTATTTGGGCAGGCCACGGCGCACCGGTTTCAAAAAGATGTCTTCGCCAAGCTCGACCATGCCGGGCATGACGCAGCTGCCGCCCGTGAGCACGATGCCGCTGGACAGCATTTCCTCGAAACCCGACTCGCGCATCACCTGGTGCACCAGGCTGAAAATTTCTTCCACCCGCGGTTCGATCACGCCGGCCAGCGCCTGGCGGCTCAGCATGCGCGGGCCGCGGTCGCCCAGGCCGGGCACCTCCACCTGCGCCTCGGGGTCGGCCAGCAACTGTTTGGCGTAACCGTTTTCCACCTTGATTTCCTCGGCATCCTTGGTCGGCGTGCGCAGTGCCATGGCGATGTCGCTGGTGATCAAATCGCCGGCAATCGGAATGACGGCGGTGTGGCGGATGGCACCGTTGGTGAAAATGGCCAGGTCGGTGGTGCCGGCACCGATGTCGACCAGCGCCACGCCGAGTTCGCGTTCGTCCTCGGTCAACACCGACAGGCTGCTGGCCAGCGGGTTCAGCATGAGCTGTTCGACCTCCAGGCCGCAGCGGCGCACGCATTTGATGATGTTCTCGGCCGCGCTCTGAGCCCCGGTGACGATGTGCACCTTGGCCTCCAACCGGATGCCGCTCATGCCGATCGGCTCTTTCACGTCCTGGCCATCAATGATGAATTCCTGCGGCTCCACCAGCAGCAGACGCTGGTCGGTCGAGATGTTGATGGCCTTGGCGGTTTCGACCACCCGCGCCACGTCGGCGGCAGAGACCTCGCGGTCCTTGATGGCCACCATGCCGTGCGAGTTCATGCCGCGAATGTGGCTGCCGGTGATGCCGGTGTAGACCCGCTGGATCTTGCAGTCGGCCATCAGCTCGGCTTCCTTGAGCGCCTGCTGAATGCTCAGCACCGTGGCGTCGATGTTGACCACCACGCCGCGTTTGAGCCCGTTGCTCGGCGCCACGCCCAGGCCGGCCAGCTTGAGCTCGCCACCCGGCATGACCTCGGCCACCACCACCATCACCTTGGCGGTGCCGATGTCCAGACCGACGACCAAATCCTTGTACTCTTTTGCCATTGCGTCACCTGTTCACTTGATTACTTTTTTCATGTCCGCCGCCTCAACCGTGCTCACCCCGTTCAACCGGATGGCATAACCATCGGTATGGCGCAAGTCGACCGAAGCGAGTTGATCGACACCGCGGTTGTAGCGCGCTGTCGCCTGGGTCACGGTCTTCAAAAATCGCTCCAGCCGCGCCAACAGTTCCTCGGTGCTGCCGCTGCCCAGCTCCAGCGTGGTGCCCGACTCCAGCTGCGCGCGCCAGCCGCCGCGCGCTGTCAGCTCCAACTGCTCCAGCGTCAGCTCCATCGGAGCCAGCATCGGCTGCAGCGTCTGGTAGGTGGCCAGCACCCGGGCGCTTTGGCCCTCGGGGCCATTCAGGCGTGGCAACTGGTCCTGCTCCAGCTCCCCCAAATTGACTTCGAACACTTCACCAAAACTGTTAACCAGGCGCGAGTCACCTTCCACACCCCAATAAGCCACCGGCGCATGCTCCTGCAACTGCACCTTGAGCCGGTTCGGAAAATCACGCCGTACCACCGCCTGCCGCACCCAGGGCATGGTCTCGAACACCTGGCGCGTGGCTTGCAGGTCGAGCGTGAAGAAAGTGCCTTTCAGGCGTGGCATCACGTTGGCGCGCAGCGAAATCGCGTTGTAGTGCGACACATCGCCGACCACCGTGACGCCCCGGATGGCAAAGCGGGGCAACTGCAGCACGTAGGCCAGGGCAGCGCCCAGCAGCATGAGCGCCAGCACGCCGAACAGGGCGCTGGCCAGCCCGTTCATGAGCCGGATGTCGAGCGGCAGGGGCGCGGCGTTGGTCATAGGGCGTAGTCGCGCGAGGCCGATTGCAGCAGCAGCAGGCAGAGCTCGGGGTAAGCGATGCCGGCCGCCTTGGCGGCCATCGGCACCAGCGAATGGCTGGTCATGCCCGGCGAGGTGTTGATTTCCAACAAATAAGGCTGACGCGTCACGGCGTCGATCATCACGTCGGCACGGGCCCAGCCCCGGCAGCCCAGGCTTTTATAGGCTTTCAAGACCAGTTGCTGAATGACCGACTCCTCGTCGTCAGGCAGGCCGCAGGGCACCAGGTACTGGGTGGTGTCGGTGAAGTACTTGTTCTGGTAGTCGTAGTTGCCCTCGGGCGCCACGATGCGGATCACCGGCAGGGCGCGCGCCTGTGCGCCGCTGCCCAACACCGCCACGGTCACCTCGTCCCCGGCAATGAACTGCTCGCACAACACCACGTCATGCATGCCCGCCGCCTGCGCAAAAGCGGCCTCGCACTGGTCAAGTGCCGTGACTTTGGTGAGTCCCAGCGATGAGCCTTCGCGCGCGGGCTTGACGATCATGGGGCTACCCAGCGCCTGGAACGCTTCGCGGGTGGCCTGGGCGCTGTCAACGGTTTTCCAGGCCGGGGTGGGCAGGCCATCGGCGCGCCAGATGTGCTTGGTCATGAGCTTGTTGATGGCAATGCTGGAGGCCATCACACCCGGACCGGTGTAGGGAATGCCCAGCAGTTCCAGTGCGCCCTGCACCGTGCCGTCCTCGCCAAAGCGACCGTGCAAGGCAATGAAGCAGCGTGTGAAGCCTTCTTTCTTCAGCTCGCCCAGCTCGCGCTCGGCCGGATCGAAGGCCTGTGCCTGCACACCCAGGCTTTGCAGCGCCTGCAACACGCCAGCGCCCGACATCAGCGAGACCTCGCGCTCGGCCGAGGCCCCGCCCATGAGCACCGCCACTTTCTCGGTTGTCAAATCAAATGCACTCATAGCGTCTGTCCTTCAGGGGCAACGAAGGCCTGGTTCTTCAACAAGCTGGCCACCTTGGCCGGCACGGCACCAATGGAGCCCGCGCCCATGCACAAGACCACATCACCGTCGCGCACCGCGTCCGCAATGGCTTGCGGCAGTTCGACAACGTCGGCCACGAATACAGGTTCGATGTGTCCGGCCACGCGCAGGGCACGCGCCAGACTGCGGCCGTCAGCCGCCACGATCGGCGTCTCGCCAGCGGCATACACCTCGGTCAGCAGCACCGCGTCAGCGCGGCCAATGACCTTGACGAAGTCGTCAAAACAGTCACGGGTGCGGGTGTAGCGGTGCGGCTGAAAGGCCAGCAGCAAGCGCCGCCCCGGGAAGGCACCGCGGGCAGCGTCCAGCGTGGCCGCCATTTCCACCGGGTGGTGTCCGTAATCGTCGACCAAAGTGAAGCGGCCACCGCCGTGGGCTGCGCTCACCGGATGGTCACCATAAGCCTGAAAGCGCCGGCCCACGCCCTTGAAGCTGGCCAGGGCGCGCACCACCGCCGCATCGTCAATGCCCAGCTCCACAGCCACGGCAATCGCCGACAGGGCATTGAGCACGTTGTGGCGACCGGGCAAGTTCAGCACCACCTCCAGGTCGGGCAGCACCAGGCCATTGCGCCGCCTCACCGTGAAGTGCATCTGGCCGTCCACCGCACGCACGTTCACGGCGCGCACCTCGGCGCCTTCGTCAAAGCCGTAACTCGTGACCGGGCAGGTGACTTGCGGCACGATGGACCGCACGGCGGCGTCGTCGGTGCACAGGATGGCCGTGCCATAAAAAGGCATGCGGTGCAAAAAGTCGACGAATGCTTTTTTCAGGTTCTCGAAATCATGGCCATAGGTTTCCATGTGGTCGGCGTCGATGTTGGTCACCACCGCCATCACCGGCAACAAGTTCAGGAACGAGGCATCCGACTCGTCGGCCTCCACCACGATGTAGTCACCCTGGCCGAGCCGCGCATTGGCACCCGCACTGTTCAGGCGACCGCCAATGACAAAGGTCGGGTCCAGACCCGCCTCGGCGAGGATGCTGGCCACCAGGCTGGTGGTGGTGGTTTTGCCGTGCGTACCGGCAATCGCAATGCCTTTTTTCAGGCGCATCAGTTCAGCCAGCATGAGGGCGCGCGGTACCACCGGAACATGCATCGCGCGCGCCGCGATCACTTCGGCGTTGTCAGCCTGTACCGCAGTGGAAATGACCACGGCGTCGGCACCACTGACATTGCCGGCGGCATGACCGATATGGGTGGTGATGCCCAGCGCCTTGAGCCGTTGCAACGTCACGCTGTCCGACTGGTCCGAGCCCGAAATGGTGTAGCCCAGGTTGAACAGCACCTCGGCAATGCCGGACATGCCGACACCACCGATGCCGACAAAGTGAATGTGTTGGATGGCGTGTTTCATTGACAGAGTTCCTCACAGGCCGCCACGATGGTTTGGGTGGCTTCCAGTTGTTGCATTTGTTTGGCCGCCTGCGCCTTTTGCAGCAGGCTGGCGCGTTCAAGGTTTTGCAGCTGAACGGCCAGCGACGCTGGCGTCAGCTGACCCTGGGGCACCAGCCAGCCCGCGCCCTGGTCCACCAGGAAACGGGCGTTGCTGGTCTGATGGTCATCGACGGCCGAGGGGAAAGGTACGAACAGTGCGGCCGCACCGACGGCGGCGATTTCGGTCACGGTGCTGGCGCCGGCACGGCAGATCACCAGGTCGGCGTCAGCAAAGGCCTGCGCGGTGTCGTCGATGAAAGGTGTCAGCTGCGCCTGCACGCCCGCGCCGGCATAGTTGGCGCGCAGCGCCTCGATCTGTTTCGCGCCGCTCTGGTGGATCACCTCAGGGCGACTGGCCTCGGGCAACAAGGCCAGCGCCTGCGGCACGATCTCGTTCAAGGCTTTGGCGCCCAGGCTGCCGCCCACCACCAGCAATTTCAAGGGCCCAGTGCGGCCGGCAAAACGCTGCGCCGGATCGGGCTGGTTCAAGAACGCCGCGCGCAAGGGATTACCGACCCAGCGGGCCCGCTTGAGCACCTCGGGAAAGGCGGTGAACACCCGGTCGGCGACGCCGGCAAGCACCTTGTTGGCCAGCCCCGCCACCGAGTTTTGCTCGTGCAGCAACAGTGGCTTGCCCAGCAGCACGCTCATCATGCCGCCCGGAAACGTGATGTAACCACCGAGCCCCAGCACCACGTCGGGCTTGACGCGGCGCAGCACCTGGAGGCTCTGCCAGAAGGCCTTGAGCAGGCGCAGGGGCAGCAGTGCCACCGTCACCAGCCCCTTGCCGCGCACGCCGCCAAAGTCGATGGACTCAAAGGCGAAACCCTGCGCTGGCACCAATTGGCTTTCCATGCTGGGCTGACCGGGACTGCCTGCGCCACCGAACCAATGGACTTGCCAGCCTTTGTCACGCAAGACCTGCGCCACGGCCAAACCCGGAAAGATGTGGCCACCGGTGCCGCCCGCCATGATCATCGCGCACTTGCTTTTGGCGTTCATACCCGGCCTCCTTGCATCAGCGTGCGGTTCTCTTGATCAATGCGCAGCACCACGGCAATGGCGGCCAGGTTGATCAGGATGGCCGAGCCGCCGTAGCTCATGAGCGGCAGCGTCAGGCCCTTGGTCGGCAAGGCACCCAGGTTCACGCCCATGTTGATGAAGGCCTGAAAGCCCATCCAGATGGCCACACCCTGCGCCACCAGGCCGGCAAACACACGGTCCAGCGCAATGGCCTGGCGGCCGATGTACATCATGCGGCGCACCAGCCAGAAGAACAGGCAGATCACGGTGACCACACCGATCAAGCCGAACTCTTCACCGATCACCGCCAGCAAAAAGTCGGTGTGCGCCTCGGGCAGCCAGTTGAGCTTTTCCACGCTGCCGCCCAAGCCCACGCCGAAGATCTCACCGCGGCCAATGGCGATCAGGGCATGCGTGAGCTGGTAACCCTTGGCCAGCGCGTTTTCCTCGCTCCAGGGGTCAAGGTAGGCAAAAATGCGTTCGCGCCGCCATTCGCTGGCCATGATCATCAAACCGAAAGCCACCACCAGCACCGCGGCAATCAAAAAGAACATGCGGGCGTTGACACCGCCCAAAAACAAAATGCCCATGGCAATCACGGCAATCACCATGAAGGCGCCCATGTCGGGTTCGGCCAGCAACAGCACGCCGACCACCGCGACGGCAGCGCCCATGGGCAGCACGGCGCGGAAGAAGCGCTCTTTCACATCCATCTTGCGCACCATGTAGTCAGCGGCATACAGCAGCACGGTGAACTTGGCCAGCTCGGACGGCTGAAAGCTCAGCGGCCCCAGGCTGATCCAGCGCCGCGCGCCATACACCACCTTGCCGACATGCGGGATCAGCACCAGCGCCAACAACACCAGCGAGAACAAGAACAGCGGCCGGGCAAACTTTTCCCAACTCGACACCGGCACCTGGTACGCCAGCAGCGCCACCGCAAAGGCGATCACCAGCCACATCGCATGGCGCACCAGAAAATAGGTGTGGGTGTAGCGGGCAAAGCGCGGGTTTTCCGGCATCGCGATCGAGGCCGAATAGACCATCACCAGCCCCCACAACAGCAGCGCCACCGTGACCCAGACCAACGGCTCATCGAATCCCTGGGCTTGCGACGGCCGGCTGGCCGTGGACCACAGGCGTGAGCCGCCCAGACGTACCGGCAGCACATCGCTGGCCGGGGCCCGGACGCCCTTCAGCCAGCCGATCAGACCTTGAAAACGGACGGCAAGCGCGCTCACAGGCTGCCCTCCAGCATCACGCCGGCGTCCAACGCCAGCGCTTGCACGGCCTGCACGAACATGCGTGCGCGGTGCTCGTAGTTGTCAAACATGTCGAAGCTGGCGCAGGCTGGCGACATCAGCACCGCATCGCCAGGTCGGGCTTGGGCATTGGCCTGGTACACGGCGTCCTGCATCGAGGCCGCGTCAAACATCGGCACCTGGGCCTGCGCCAAGGCCGCGCGAATCAAGGGCGCATCACGCCCGATCAGCACCACAGCCCGGCAGCTGCGCTGCACCGGTCCGGTCAGCGGGCTGAAGTCCTGGCCCTTGCCCTCGCCGCCCAGAATCACCACCAGGCGGCGTTCCGCGCCCAAGCCCTGCAACGCCGCCACCGTGGCCCCGACGTTGGTGCCTTTGCTGTCGTCAAAAAACTCGATGCCGTTGACGATGCCCACGGGCTGTACCCGGTGCGGCTCACCGGCGTACTCGCGCAGGCCGAAGAGCATGGGGCCCAACGCGCAGCCGGCAGCACAGGCCAAAGCCAGGGCAGACAAGGCGTTGATGGCGTTGTGGCGACCGCGAATGCGCAGCGCATCGGCGGGCATCAGGCGCTGGAAGAACAGCTCGGGCGCTTCGCCCTTGCGCGGCTTGATGGTTTCGTCCGCTTCGAGCGCGCGCACCAACCAGGCCATGCCATTGACGATCTCGATGCCAAAGTCGCCAGGACGCTGCGGCATGTCGCCGCCAAAAGTGACGACCTCGCGTGGCGCTGGTTTTTTGAATTTGGCGCGGGCCGCGGGTGCCTTCGTGCCCGCTGGCGCTTGCGGCTCGGCCGCCAACAGGCCCATCACCACCGGGTCTTCACGGTTCAGCACCATCAGGCCCTGCTGGCCAAAAACGGCGGCCTTGGCCTGCACATAGGCGGCCATCGAGCCGTGCCAGTCGAGGTGGTCCTGACTGATGTTGAGCACGGCACCGGCGGTGGGCTCAAAACTGCGCTCACCTTCCAATTGGAAGCTTGACAACTCCAGCACCCAGACCTCGGGCAGGTCATCGGCATCCAAGCGCACCATCAGCGTGTCGAGCAGGGTCGGGCCGATGTTGCCCGCTACCGCCACGCTTTTGCCGGCGCGCTCGACCAATTGACCGGTGAGCGAGGTCACCGTGGTCTTGCCATTGGTGCCGGTAATGGCCAGTACCTTGGGCGCATAGTCGCGGTCGATCGCGAGCTCGGCCAGCGCTTGCGCGAACAAGCTCAGCTCGCCAGCCAGCGGAATCGCCAGGGCCTGGGCGGCCGCTGACACAGGTGCAATGTCCGCCGGGCTCAGGCCGGGGCTCTTGAACACCGCCGTGATGCCGCCCTGCAACAGCTCGGCATCCAGCGGCCCGGTCGCAAAACGCGCAGTCGGCACGTCGCGCTGCAAGGCTGCCAACTGCGGCGGTGCGGTGCGCGTGTCGGCCACCGTGACCTGAGCGCCACGGCGCGCGCACCAGCGTGCCATGGCCAGGCCGGACGCGCCGAGGCCCAGGATCAGCACAGGGTGGGATTGCAGCGTGTTCATCTTTAGCGCAGCTTCAGTGTGCTTAAACCCACCAGGCACAGCAGCATGGTGATGATCCAGAAACGCACCACGACCTGGGTTTCCTTCCAGCCGTTTTTCTCGAAATGGTGGTGCAACGGGGCCATCTTCAACAGGCGCCGGCCCTGGCCGAAACGCTTCTTGGTGTACTTGAACCAGCTCACCTGCAGCATCACCGACAGCGCCTCGACCACGAAAATGCCGCCCATGATGGCAAGCACGATTTCCTGACGCACGATCACGGCAATGGTGCCCAAGGCGGCGCCCAGCGCCAGCGCGCCCACGTCGCCCATGAAGACCTGCGCCGGGTGCGTGTTGAACCACAAAAACGCCAGCCCCGCGCCAGCCATGGCGGCGCAAAAAATCATCAATTCACCGGCGCCGGCAATGTGCGGCAAAAACAGGTAACGGGCAAACACCGAGTTGCCCGTGACATAGGCAAACACCCCCAGGCAAGCGCCCACCATCACCACCGGCATGATCGCCAGGCCGTCCAGGCCGTCGGTCAGGTTCACCGCGTTGCTGGACCCCACGATCACCAGATAAGACAGAACGACAAAGCCCAGCACCCCCAGCGGGTAGCTGATTTCCTTGAAAAACGGCACCATGAGGCCGGCCTTGGGCGGCAGGCTCAAGTCAAAGCCGGACTGCACCCAGGTAAAGAACAATTCCAGCACACGGTAGTTGGTGTTCTCGGAAATGCTGAACACCAGGTACAGCGCCGCCAGCAGGCCGATCAGCGACTGCCACAGGTATTTCTCTCGCGAGGGCATGCCCTCGGGGTCCTTGTTGACCACCTTGCGCCAGTCGTCCGACCAGCCAATGGCGCCAAAGCCCAGCGTGACCAGCAGCACAATCCAGACAAAGCGGTTGCTCCAGTCAAACCAGAGCAGCGTCGAGATCGCGATGCACAGCAGGATCAACACGCCGCCCATGGTGGGCGTGCCGCTTTTGACGTGGTGCGTTTCCATGCCGTAGCCACGAATCGGCTGGCCGATCTTGAGTGCGGTCAGGCGCCGGATCACCCAGGGGCCGGCGGCCAGGCCCATCAGCAGCGCGGTCAGCGCCGCCATCACGGCGCGAAAGGTTTGGTACTGAAAGACCCGTAAAAAACCCAGATCAGGCGACAGACTTTGCAACCATTGGGCGAGCCAGATCAGCATGGGGCGGTCTCCTTGTCCTGTGTTGCGGCCTGCACGATGGCCTCGACCACCCGTTCCATCTTCATGAAGCGCGAGCCCTTGACCAGCACGCTGGCCACCGTGGGCAGCGCCGCCAGCACGGCCGCCTGCACAGCGTCCATGTCGGCATGCACATCGATGGCGGCGAAGGGTTTGGCGGCTTGCGCAGACGCGTTGCCGGTCACGATGATTTTTTCGATCTGCATGGCCAGCGCCAATTGCAAGGCTTCGGCATGGAACTGTGGTCCCTGGTCACCCACCTCACCCATGTCGCCCAGCACCAGCAGGCGGGGTCCGGGCAGTGCCGCCAGCACCTCGATGGCGGCGCGCACCGAGTCCGGATTGGCGTTGTAGCTGTCGTCCACCAGCGTGACGGCCCGGCCGCTGTGGCGTACCAGCAGCGCCCGTGAGCGGCCCTTGACCGGCTCGAAGGCTTCCAGCCCGGCGGAAATCGCCACCAGCGGCACGCCAGCGGCCAGCGCGCACGCCACCGCCGCGAGGGAATTCTTGACGTTGTGCGCGCCGGCAATGTGCAGCGCGTAATGCAGCGCGCCGCGCGGTGTCATGACGCTGACCTGCCAGGCCGCGCCCGACCAGACCGCTTGCGTGGCGTGCACGCATTTTGTGGGGTCGACTTCGGTCGACTCTAACTGGCCAAAACACAAACAAGCGCGCGATCCCGCCTTGTCCGCCCATAACGCGCTGTAGGCGTCATCGGCTGGGAACACCGCGAACCCATCGGGCGGCAGCGCGTCAATCACCGCGCCGTTTTCCTGCGCCACGGCTTCCACCGTCTGCATGAACTCCAGATGCTCCCGCTGGGCGTTGTTGACCAGCGCCACCGTGGGCTGGGCGATGGCAGCCAGGGCGGCAATTTCACCGGGGTGGTTCATGCCGAGCTCAACCACGGCCAGGCGATGGTGGGTGCGCAAGCCCAGCACGGTCAGCGGCACACCGATGTCGTTGTTCAGGTTGCCCTGGGTCGACAGACAGGCCTCGGGAGCCTGGGCGCGCAGGATGCTGGCGATCATCTGCGTCACCGTGGTTTTGCCGTTCGACCCAGTCACGGCGATCAGCGGCAGGCTGAACTGCTTGCGCCAGTGCGTGGCCAGTTGCGCCAGCGCCAGCCGGGCATCGGGCACCACCACACCCGGCAAATCGGCCAGGCGCAGCTTCTCCAGCGCGCTCGCGCCCTGGCAGATCGCGGCCACTGCGCCCTTGGCGCGCGCCTCCTGCAAAAAGTCATTGCCGTCAAAGCGCTCGCCGTGCAAGGCCACAAACAGGTCGCCAGGGGCCAGCGTGCGCGTGTCGGTGTGCACGCGCTGGATGACCACCTGGGCAGGGTCCAGCCCGTCGGTCTGCCATGGTGCGGGGGCCAGCCAGGCGGCCACTTGCTGCATTGTCATCATGGCGCTCATCGGCCTTGCTCCTGCTGGCGCATCACCGGGCGGGCCAGGACCTGCTTGACGTGTTCAATGTCAGAAAAAGGCAGACGCTCGCCGGCAATTTCCTGGTAATTTTCATGACCCTTGCCAGCCAGCAAGACCACATCCAGGGGACTGGCCTGCGCCAGCGTCTGGGCAATGGCGCGCGCGCGATCCGGCTCCACCTGCACGCCGGCCACCCCGGTCAAACCCAGCAAAATCTGGCTGATGATGGCGTCCATGGCCTCACCGCGCGGGTTGTCGCTGGTCACCACCACGCGGTCAGCATGGGCCGCGGCCACCGCCCCCATCAAGGGGCGCTTGGCTGTATCGCGGTTGCCACCACAACCAAACACACACCACAACTTGCCGCCCCGCGCCTGCGCCTGGGGCCGCAGCGCCGCCAGCGCTTTGGCCAGCGCATCGGGGGTGTGGGCGTAGTCAACCGCCACCAGGAGCTGCCCGGGCGCACCGACACATTCCATGCGCCCGGGCACCGACGTCAGGTGGGCACAGGCTTGCACCGCGTCCGCCAGGGCGACACCCAGCGTGCGCATGGCGGCGATCACGCCCAGCACATTGCTCACGTTAAAGGCGCCAATGAGCTGGGTTGCCAGCGGCAGGCGCTGCGGCCCCTCGACCACAGTGAAGGCCACGCCCTGCGCTTCATAACGGATGTCGTGCGCCTGCAAACGGGCGCGATTGGTCGCAGCGGGCGCAATGGACAGGGTCCAGAGGTCAAGCGCGCCAGCCGACAATCGCCCGGCCAGTTCGGCACCGTAGGGGTCGTCGACATTGACCACGGCCGCGCGCAAAGCGGGCCAGGCAAACAGGCTGGCCTTCGCCTGCCAGTAACTGGCCATGTCACCGTGGTAGTCCAGATGGTCCTGCGTCACGTTGGTCAGCACCGCGGTGTGAATCCGGGTGCCCGCCAGCCGCTGCTCCTCAATGCCGATGGACGAGGCCTCGATGGCACAGGCTTGCAGACCTTGCTGGACAAATGTGGCAAATGCTGCCTGCAGCGCGACCGGGTCCGGCGTGGTCAAACCGGTGCTCACCAAAGCGGGCGGCACACCCACACCCAGGGTACCCACCACAGCACAGGGAATGGGCGCAGTCGATGCCAGGTTCGACAGGGCCTGCGCCAGCCACCAGGTGCTGGAAGTCTTGCCGTTGGTGCCGGTCACTGCCAACACCGCCAGGCGCTGGCTGGGGCTGCCAAACCAGACATCCGCCACCAGACCGCTGGCCGCTTTCAGACCTGGGTACGTGGCCACACGCGCGTCGCTGAAGGCAAAGGTCTGCGCGCCGTCCTGCTCCACCAGACAGGCTGCGGCGCCCGCCGCCAGCGCCGCAGCCACCTGGGCGCGGGCGTCGAAGGCGGCACCCGGCCAGGCCAGAAAAGCGTCGCCGGGCTGGACCTGGCGGCCGTCGGTGCGCAAGACACCGGTGACGCGCGCACGCAACCAGGCCGCAGCGTCTTGGGGGTTGAGCAGCTGCTGCAGCATCAGAAACTTTCTTCCACGGCGTCGGTGATCACCTGCGGCACCACCGACTGGTCGGGCGCAATGCCCAACACGCGCAGGGTTTGCTGCACCGTCTGGCTGAACACCGGGGCGGCGGTCAGACCACCGTAGTACTGACCATTGCTGGGCTCATCAATCATCACTGCCACGGCAATGCGGGGGGCATCGATGGGCGCCAGGCCAGCAAAAACACCGCGGTACTTTTTGTCGGCATAACCCTTGCCCTCCACCTTGTGCGC
The DNA here is from genome assembly GCF_030653815.1 of Rhodoferax sp. Lineage (GTDB taxonomy): Bacteria > Pseudomonadota > Gammaproteobacteria > Burkholderiales > Burkholderiaceae_C > Rhodoferax. Next base: position 50,942 of record NZ_JAURYQ010000024.1, read on the forward strand.
GGTGCCGGTTTTGCCGCCCACCGAGTAGCCCATGGCTTGCGCTTTTTGCGCCGTGCCGCCCGGACCGGTCACCAGATGCAGCATGTGGCGCACGTCGCGGGCATGGCGGGCTTCAATCACCGGCACGCCCACGGCAGGCGCGTTCATCTTGAACATGGTCACCGGTACCAGGTCGCCGTCGCGACCAAAGATGGTGTAGGCGTGGGCCAGCTGAAACAGGCTGACCGAGACGCCGTAACCGTAGCTCATGGTGGCCTGTTCGATCGGGCGCCAACTCTTGTAGGGTCGCAGCCGACCGCTCACGGCCCCAGGAAAGGGCAGCTCCGGCTTCTGGCCAAAGCCGACCTGGCTGTACATCTCCCACATTTTGCGGGGCGCCATTTGCATGGCGATCTTGACCGTGCCCACGTTGCTCGACTTCTGGATCACCTCGGTCACGCTCAGGAGGCCATTGGGATGGGTATCACTGATGGTGGCGCTGCCGATGCTCATGCGCCCGGGCGCGGTCTGAATTTTTGATTCCGGCGTCACCATGCCCTGGTTCAGCGCCGCGGCAATGATGAACGGCTTCATGGTCGAGCCCGGCTCGAAAGTGTCGGTCAGGGCCCGGTTGCGCAACTGCGCGCCACTCAGGTTGCGGCGCTTGTCGGGCACAAAACTGGGGTAGTTGGCCAAGGCCAGCACCTCGCCGGTTTGCACATCCAGCACCACCACACTGCCGGCCTTGGCCTTGTGCGCCAGCACCGCCTCCTTGAGCGTCTGATAGGCGAAAAACTGCACCTTGCTGTCGATGCTGAGCTGCAGGTCACGGCCATCGACCGGCGCAATCTGCTCGCGCACGTCTTCCACCACCCGGCCCATGCGGTCCTTGATGACACGCCGCGAGCCATCGCGGCCACCCAGCGCCTTGTTGAAGGTGAGCTCCATGCCTTCCTGTCCCTGATCTTCCACGTTGGTGAAACCCACCACATGGGCGGCGGCTTCGCCCTCGGGGTATTGACGTTTGTATTCCTTGCGCTGGTAAACGCCCTTGAGGCCCAGGGCGGCGATTTCATTGCCGACCGACTCATCAACCTGGCGCTTGAGCCAGACAAAGGTCTTGTCTTCGTCTTCCAGTTTCTTGTTCAGCTCTGCCAGCGGTAGGTCGAGCAGCTTGGCCAACTTTTTCAGACCTGCCGGATCACGTGGCACGTCTTCCGGAATCGCCCAGATGCTGGGGACCGGAATGCTGGAAGCCAGCACGATGCCGTTGCGGTCCAGAATGCGGCCACGGCTGGCTGGCAGCGCCAGGGTGCGGGCAAAGCGCACCTCGCCCTGCCGTTGGAAAAACTCATTTTCAATGACCTGGATGTACACCGCCCGCCCCACCAGGCCAGCAAAAGACAAGGCAATCACGGCCACAATGAACTTGCTGCGCCACACCGGCGTGGGACTGGCCAGCAAGGGGCTGGAGGTGTAGGCAATGCTGCGGCTCATGGCTGGCTTCCCGGGACCGTACTGGCCGGGCGCTCGGTGTAGGTGACATAGGCCGTGACGGCCGGGGTTGCCGCACGCATTTGCAGCTTTGAGCTGGCCAGACTTTCAACCCGCGCCGAAGTGGCCTGGGCCCGCTTCTCGACCTGCAACCGTTCGTTTTCTGCAGCCAGCTTCAGCGCTTGCGACTTGGCCCGGTCGAGCTCGGAGTAGACCCGGCGCGACTCGTACTGGACATTGACCAGGTACAGGGCACTGAGCAGCACGCCCAGCAACAACACCAGGTTGAGCCGCATCATGGGCGCGACTCCGAGGCGACTGGCCCGATGCGCTCGGCCACCCGCATGATGGCACTGCGCGAACGCGGGTTGGCGGCCACCTCGACCGCGCCGGGCTTGACCCGTGCCAGCACCTTGAATTGCATCACCTGGGGAGCGGCAAAAGGTGCCCGACGGTCAAACACCTCGCGTGAATGCTTGGCCAGGAACTGCTTGACGATGCGGTCTTCCAGCGAATGAAAACTGATCACCACCAGCCGTCCGCCCGGTTGCAGCACCTTGAGGCTGGCTGCTAGCGCCTGTTGCAGCTCTTCAAGCTCGGCGTTAATGAAAATCCGAAAAGCCTGAAATGTGCGCGTTGCAGGGTCTTTGCCCGGCTCGCGGGTTTTGACCGTGTCAGCCACGAGCTGGGCCAGTTCAGTGGTGGTTGAAAGGGGGCCCCGTGCCTGTCGGCGCGCAACAATCGCCTTTGCAATGGCGCCAGCAAACCGTTCTTCACCATAATCACGAATTACCTCCAGAATGTCATCCAGCTCGGCATGCGCCAGCCACTCGGCCACGCTCTGCCCGCGCGTGGTGTCCATGCGCATGTCCAGCGGACCTGCGCCCCTGAAACTGAAACCGCGCGCCGGGTTGTCCACCTGGGGTGAACTGATACCCAGGTCGAGCAACACGCCGGCCACACTGGCAGGCGGTAATTCGCCCAAATGGCTGAAGCCCTGGTGGCGAATGGAAAAACGGGGGTCGGTGATGCTGGCAGCCTCGGCCAGCGCGTCCGGGTCCTTGTCAAAGGCAATCAGGCGGGCATTGGCCGGCAAACGCGACAGGATCAGGCGGCTGTGACCACCGCGGCCAAAGGTGGCATCGACAAAGACCGGCGCCTGGCCAGCAGACTGCGGCTCGGCCGTCTGACGTGCAGCGTCGGCCACCCCGAGCAAAGCGTCGACTGCTTCACTCAATAAGACGGTGGTATGGGTCCATGCAGTTTCCACCACGGGCCTTCAGAAAGAGAAGTCCTTGAAGACATCGGGCATGTCACCCTGCATGGCCTGCGCCTCCTGGGCGTCATAGGTGGCCTTGTCCCACAACTCGAAAGAGTTGCCCATGCCCAGCAACACCGATTCCTTGGTGATGCCGGCCGCTGCGCGCAGTTCGGGCGAAATCAGCACACGCCCGGTGCTGTCGAGCTCGACGTCCATGGCGTTGCCAAGAAAAATACGCTTCCACCATTGCGCCGACATGGGCAAGGCGGCAATGCGCGCACTGAACTTTTCCCATTCGGGACGCGGGAAAATCATCAGGCAGCCGTGCGGGTGTTTGGTGATGGTGAGCTGACCCGCGGCCAGGGCGTTCAAGACGTCACGATGCCGGGTCGGCACAGACAGCCGACCCTTTGCGTCAAGACTTAATGAGGAAGCCCCTTGAAACACGATAGCTGGCCTTTGATTTTCAAATTGAACGGGGAAACGGTGGTGTAAAAGCACAATTCACCACTAAATTGCACTTTTTTGCACTGTAGCAGTAAAAACTGCGTGTGCAAACCTCTTTGCGAAAAATTTTTACAATGAAATCAAAGACTTAGAAGCGATTCAGAACCTTGATTCAGGTTAAATATCGTTCTAAATGAAGCACTTAGCGTTCTAAGTGAATGTGATGTGTGAGGAAAACTCTAATCGGTTGGGGTCAGAGCACGTCGCGTTGCGAGTGGTCTGAATCCTAATCAGTTGAGGACAGAGCAAATTTGCTGCGCAAATCTTGGTCTGGCCCGCAAGGTTTCAGGTTTAAAGAATATACCTGCTCAAATCTTCGTTTTGGCTGAGCTCGGCCAGGCGTGCATCGACATAAGCCGCATCGATCTGGATGGATTGGCCGGTCAGATTGGCGGCGTTGAAGCTGACTTCGTCGAGCAGGCGCTCCATCACGGTGGACAGGCGGCGGGCGCCAATATTTTCGGTGCGCTCATTGACATCGAAGGCAATCTGCGCCAAGCGTTGAATACCGGCTTCGGAAAATTCCACCGTCACCTGCTCGGTCGCCAGCAGCGCCTGGTACTGCTTGACCAGCGAGGCCGTGGTTTGCGTCAGGATCGAGACAAAATCGGCGACCGACAAGGACTGCAACTCGACCCGGATCGGGAAGCGCCCCTGCAACTCGGGAATCAGGTCACTGGGCTTGCTCAAATGAAACGCACCCGAGGCAATGAACAAAATGTGGTCGGTCTTGACCATGCCGTACTTGGTCGACACCGTGGTGCCTTCGACCAGCGGCAGCAGGTCGCGCTGCACGCCCTGGCGCGAAACCTCGGCACCGCTGCCTTCTGAACGCGACGTGACCTTGTCGATTTCATCAATGAAGACAATGCCGTTTTGTTCCAGCATCTGCAACGCCTGCAGCTTGATCTCTTCTTCATTGACCAGTTTGCCCGCTTCTTCTTCTGTCAACAGCTTGAGCGCTTCGGCAATCTTGAGCTTGCGCTTGTGCACCTTGTTCTGGTTGAGCTGGCCAAACATGCCGCGCAATTGCTCGGTCATCTCTTCCATGCCGGCCGGCCCCATGATTTCAAGCTGCGGCGTGTTTTGCGCCACGTCAAGCTCGATGTCACGGTCATCGAGCTGACCTTCGCGCAGTTTCTTGCGGAAGGTCTGACGCGCCACGCTCTCGGGTTCGCCACCTTCCACCACGCCAAACTCCTGGCGCGGCATCGGTATCAGGATGTCGAGCACCCGGTCTTCGGCGGCGTCGGCGGCGCGCTCGCGCACCTGTTTGGTTGCAACCTGGCGCGTTTGTTTGACCGCAATGTCGGCCAGGTCACGGATGATGGCGTCGACGTCCTTGCCGACATAGCCCACCTCGGTGAACTTGGTGGCCTCGACCTTGATGAAGGGCGCATCGGCCAGCCGTGCCAGGCGGCGTGCAATTTCGGTTTTGCCCACACCCGTGGGACCGATCATCAGGATGTTCTTGGGCGTGATCTCGCTGCGCAACTCGGGGCCGACCTGCTGGCGGCGCCAGCGGTTGCGCAGGGCGATGGCCACCGCACGCTTGGCCTGCTGCTGGCCGACGATGTGTTTGTCGAGCTCGGCGACGATTTGCTGGGGGGTAAGACTAGACATTGTTTGATCTGTTGGGGTCAGAGCAAAATTGCTGCGCAATTCTTGATCTGACCCGCAATGAATTAAAGTGACTCAATCGTGTGGTTCATGTTGGTATAGATGCAAATCTCACCAGCAATTTCAAGCGATTTTTTGACCATGTCGGTGGCCGACAGGTCGGTGTGGTTGAGCAGGGCAATGGCCGCCGCCTGGGCATAGGCACCGCCCGACCCAATGGCGACAATGCCGTTCTCGGGCTCCAGCACGTCGCCGTTGCCAGTGATGATGAGCGACGCCTCCAGGTCGGCCACCGCCAGCATGGCTTCCAGACGACGCAGCACGCGGTCGGTGCGCCAGTCCTTGGTGAGCTCGATGGCGGCGCGCACCAGATGACCCTGGTGTTTTTCCAGTTTGGCCTCAAAGCGCTCAAACAGCGTGAAGGCGTCGGCCGTGGCACCGGCAAAACCGGCCAACACCTTGCCGTGGTAGAGCTTGCGCACCTTGCGTGCCGTGCCCTTGACCACAATGTTGCCCAGCGTCACCTGGCCGTCGCCGCCAATGGCGACCTGCACCCCCTCAGGGGTCTTGCGGCGCACACTGATGATGGTGGTGCCGTGAAATTGCTCCATGAAATTCCTTTGTTGATCGAGGCCTAATGGCTTCGCGTCAGCACTTGGGCGTGCTGGTTGATGCCAATCAGATTGAAAAAGGCGGCGACCAAAAACGGCACGTCCCTGAATTCAATCTGATGCCCCAGCGCCTGACCCCGGGCCACCCAATTCAGCAGGCTGCCAGCGGCAGAAAAATCGACCCGGATCAGCTGCTGACATGAAATGACCAGGGTCTGCCTGGGCTTGCCGGCGTTGTCCAACACCGGCAAGCCAGTGACCACGTCACCGTAAAGCTCACCCACCAAAGCCACAGCCTGCGCAGGCGCTGACGGGGCAGCTGGCGCCGCGGGCGTGCTTGCGCTGGACAGGTCGACCCCGGGCTGGCGCAACACGCAGCTTGCGGGTGACCAGGCACCGGGGGCCGTCTCGAACGTCATGCAAAATTCAAACGCCGCCAATTCAAAATCATCCTGCCACTGCAGGACACGCAACAGGTCCATGCGCAGAGCCCACCAGTACGCAGCGGTCTGACGGGCACCTCGGGGCGTGGCAGCGCGCACCAATTGCACCAACACCTGCTCACCCTGAAATTCCAGGCAGCCCGGCTGGGTGCTCCAGGCGGCAAACAAGGCGGCCAGGCGCTGCGCCGCGGCGGCCGTGATCTCCCTGAGGTCCGACCAATCCAGCGACAAACAATCCGTCACAGGCAGCACGTCGGGCAAAGAGGCCAGCGCCGACGCATCAAGAAGCGCCGGGCTGCGCCAGACCAAAGGCTGCGGCGCAGCCAATGGCGCGGGCTCAGGCGCTTTGAACAAGGGTGTCCAGACGGGTGCCGGACAGGCAAACTGGTGTGCAAAGTTTTCCGCTTCACGGGCAAAACTGGCTTGCTGCCCCAGACTGCGGTACAGATCAAACAGGGCTTCGGCCTGGGCCTGAACCACGACCGTGAGCGCGGGTTGGGCCCGCAAGGCGGTCAACAATACCGACTCTGCACCGGCGTCGTCGCCATTGGCAAAGCGCACCGCGGCCTCTTCCAGATCCGGGTCGGCCAGGTTGTCATTGAGCTCCGAGACCAACAATTTGGCTGCATCAAAGCCATGCGCGTCGGTCACCGGGCGCGGCGGCACTTCCGCGTCCGGGAACAGGTCAGCGCCGAAAGAAGAGGTCCCGGTCTGCAGCGTCGGCACCTGCCCCAGCAAGGTCGGAATATCGTCAAAATCCATCCGGCTGTGCTTGACCTGAGTCGAGGCAAACAGGCTGTCATCGCTGGCATCCGGGGCCTGCGCGCCGGTCAGGGTGGGCTCCGACTCGGTCACGGGCCCCGGCTTTTGCCCCTTCCACCACTGGCGCGACATCTGGGCTTCAATCTCGTCAATTTTGCGCAGGGTCATGGCCCGCTCATCCAGATCGCTGAGGTTCGTGGGCGCGCCAAAGGAGGTGGGTTTGTCGCCCGCATCGGGCTTGGCAATCGAGGCCTGGCGCCGCAGTTGGCGCAACTCATCGAACTCGCACTTGCGAATCGCATCCTCATGGCGCTTGCGATCGATCATGTCCTTGAGCGTCTGGCGGTTATGTGCCAGGGTCGGCTCGATCGCCAACTCGGATTCGGGTTCGGCGTCTGATGCTGATCCGGATTCGCCTTCGGCCTCGATCTTGTCCAGGTCGCTCCAATGCACGCTTGGATTGCGAACAAACTTGGCGACCTTGGCCAGTAATCGTGAGCCGGTGGGTAGCGTAGCCATATCAATCAAACCGACGCCGGGAACCTTCAGACATGCTCAGTCACCAAACATTTTCTGTTTGAGCTCGCGGCGCTGCTGCGCTTCCAGGGACAGCGTGGCAGTGGGCCGTGCCAGCAGTCGCCCGACACCAATGGCCTCGCCGGTTTCATCACAGTAGCCGTAGTCGCCGGCATCGATGCGGGTGATCGACTGCTCAATCTTCTTGAGCAATTTGCGCTCACGGTCACGGGTGCGCAATTCCAGGGCATGCTCTTCCTCGATGGTGGCACGGTCGGCAGGGTCAGGCACCACCACCGTGTCTTCGCGCAGATGCTCGGTGGTTTCACCGGCATTGCTGAGCATGTCATTCTTGAGTTGAACCAGTTTCAGCTTGAAGTACGCCAACTGCGTGTCGTTCATGTACTCGTCGTCCGACATGGCCAGGATCTCGGCATCGACCAGTTCGCTGACCGGCTTGGTTTTCCAGTTGTTGGCCAGCTTCTTGTCTTTTTTAACCGATGAAGCCAGGGGTGACACGATGGGCATGACGCTGGTCATCTGGGTAAAGCTGGACTTGGCGGCGGTGGAGGCCACGGCCTGGGCCATGGATGGCACGGTCAATTGCGCCAGGCGCGAAGAAGGCCGGCCGGTACGCACCGGCACGCCGGAGGGTGTCATCTGGGTGGTGGGCGCGGCGACTTTGGCGACAGGTTTGACAGCCGCTGGTGCGGTCACTTTGGGGGATACGGGAGTTTGAGTGGTCACTTCTTGGGGCTTTTTCTTGGGGGCGGGTTTCACAGGCTTGGCCACCAGGTTGACGCTTGCCTTGGCTGCCTTGACAACGGCCGGCTTGACTGCCGCAGGTTTGACTGCCGCCACTTTGACCGGCTGGACCTTGGCGGGCGCCGTCATCTTGACGGAGGCTGCTGACTTGGCAGGCTTGCCAGCTTGCACAGCTTTGCCAACTTTCGCAGGCTGAACAAGTGCGGCGGCTTTTTTGGCAGTCGCTTGGGGTTTGGCAGTTTGCGCTTTCACGGGTGACCTCCTGGCGGGATTATCCTGAACGATGGGCGTCTGGTCTGTCATGCTGACAAGCTCAGGCAAGGATTTTTCACTGGCGGGCGAGTGTACCGTCTTGGCCGGCAAAAACCCCATCATTTGCAAAAGCGAGACAAACATGCGTGCTTGACTTCGGGTTACATCACAAACTTACACCAGGCTTTGCGCCATGCCCTGCAGAAAAATATCCTTGGGCAGGTCAATGCCAATGAAGACCATTTTGCTGCACGGCGTCTCCTCGGGACCCCAGGCCGGGCCCAGGTCACTGCCCATCAACTGGTGCACGCCCTGAAAAATCACCTTGCGGTCGGTACCCTGCATGTACAGCACTCCCTTGTAGCGCAGCATGCGCGGGCCGTAGATATTGACAATGGCGCCCAAAAAGTCTTCCAGCTTGGCCGGATCAAAAGGGCGCTCCGAACGGAACACAAAGCTTTTGACATCGTCTTCATGGGCGTGATGGTGGCCGTGCTGGTGCGACGGATGATCGCAATGCTCGCCGTGTTCGTGGTCATGCGCATGGTCGTGCCCTGCGTGATCTTCTTCCTTGAGGAAATCGGGGTCGATGTCGAGCTTGCTGTTGAGGTTGAAGCCGCGCAAATCAAATACCTGACTCAAGGGCACCTCGCCAAAATGCACCGCTTGCTGCGGCGCGCGCGGGTTCATGTGCTTGAGCCGGTGCATCAGGTCGGCCGTTTCTTCACTTGAGACCAGATCGGTCTTGCTGATGAAGATCTGGTCGGCAAAGCCGACCTGGCGGCGCGCTTCCTGGCGGTCATCGAGCTGCTGGTTGGCGTGCTTGGCATCGACCAGCGTCAGGATGGAGTCCAGCAGGTAGCTCTCTGCAATCTCGTCATCCATGAAAAAGGTCTGCGCCACCGGGCCAGGATCGGCCAGGCCGGTGGTCTCGATCACCACGCGGTCAAAGTCGAGCAGTCCCTGGCGCTTTTTGGCCGCCAGCAGCTGCAGGGCTTCACGCAGGTCTTCGCGAATGGTGCAGCAAATGCAGCCGTTGCTCATCTGGATGATCTGCTCCTTGGAGTCGGTCACCAGAATGTCGTTGTCGATGTTTTCTTCGCCAAACTCGTTTTCGATGATGGCGATCTTCTGGCCGTGGGCCTCCGAGAGCACGCGTTTGAGCAGCGTGGTTTTGCCGGAACCCAGAAAACCGGTCAGGATGGTGGCAGGAATGAGGCTCATATCAGGGCAGGAGCAAAGGGTGCGAGTGTAACGACCCGGGCTTAAAACTCACTTGCGCATCACCACCAAACCCTTGAGGTATTCGCCCTCGGGAAAATTGACCGTCATGGGATGGTCGGGCGCGCCACCCATGCGCTCATGGATGTAGCCGTCAACCCCGGCGTCGCAGCCTGCGGACGCCACAATCTTGTGGAACAAATCAGCGCTGATGCCGCCGGAGCAGCTGTAGGTGAACAACACGCCGCCGGGCTCCAACAACTTGAACGCCAGCCGGTTGATGTCCTTGTAAGCCCGCGCGGCGCGCTCGGCATGGGCCACGGTGGGCGCAAACTTGGGTGGATCGAGCACGATGGCGTCAAAACTGCGGCCTTGGTCGATGAATTGACGCAAAGAGGCGTTGACGTCGGCATCCATGAAGCTGGCGCGGCCGGCATCAAAGCCGTTCAGGGCCACATTGGCGGCCGCTTTTTCCAGCGCCGGGCCGGACGAATCAATCGAGGTCACGTGGGTCGCGCCGCCGGTGAGTGCCGCCACTGTGAAACCGCCGGTATAGCAATAACAGTTGAGTACGCGCTCGAATCTGAGACGACGCGCGTAGTCACTGAAACGCTTGCGGCTGTCGCGCTGATCCAGGTAAAAGCCGGTTTTGTGGCCATCAGCGATGTTGACCGCCAGTTCCCAGTCGTGTTCCTGCAGCAGCAACTCCACATCGCCCTGGCCGCGCAGCCAGCCGGTGACCTCGGGCAAGCCTTCCAGGGCACGGCTGCTGGCGTCACTGCGCTCGTACAACTTGTGCAAGCCGGTCGCGGCCAGCAAGGCATCCGCTATGGCATCTTTCCAGCGTTCAACGCCGCTGGAGGCGAACTGCGCCACCAGCGTGTCGCCATAGCGGTCCACAATCAGGCCCGGCAGACCGTCCGACTCCCCGTGCACCAGCCGCATGGCATTGCTCGGAATGTCAAAGCGGGTTCTGGCCTGGACGGCGCGGGCACAGGCGGCGGTAAAAAACGAAGCGTCAATGCGCTGTGCCTCGTCAAAGCTCCAGACGCGGGCACGGATTTTCGAGGCCGGGCTGAAAGCCGCCCAGCCCAAAAACTGGCCCTGGTCCGACTCGACCTGCACGGTTTCACCGGCATCGCCCCCGCCCTTGGCAATGGCCGACTCAAAGATCCAGGGATGACGGCGTAGCAGCGAGCGCTCTTTGCCAGCGCGCAGGCGAACGACTTTCAATAGGTGATCGCCATGGCTGGCACATCGACGCGGATCATCGGTTTGCCCAACGCCGCACTGACCGCGGCGACATAGTCAGCCGACCACTTGGCGTCGCCCAACAAGGCAGGCCCGGCGGCCTGGGTCACCACCAACACCTTGTCAGCGGTCAGCACCTTGCCGCTGGCGCGCAGGGGCTCGCAGTCGAGCGCGAGGAACTGGTGGTCGAGCCAGGCCCGCGCGGCATCGTGGGACAGCGGCGCGCCGTCGGGTACATGAAAGGAAAACTCGACGCCCTTTTCCAGCACCACATTGATCTGCTTTTGCATAAGTCACCTCTTGAGAAAATTTGTCGCCAGCCGCTATTTTGAACCACCTGAGCCACCCGTTTTCAGGTGGGCACGCGGATGGGCTGCATCATAGGCCTTGGCCAGGTGCTGAAAATCGAGCCGGGTGTAAATTTGCGTGGTGCTGATGTTGGCGTGGCCCAGCAGTTCCTGTACGCCGCGCAGGTCGCTGCTCGACTGCAGCACATGGCTGGCAAACGAGTGCCGCAGCATGTGCGGATGGACGGGTGCGGCCAGTCCGGCCTGCAGGCTGCGCTGGCGCACGCGCTGCCAGATCGACTGCGCGGTCAGCCGCGTGCCGTTGCGCCCCATGAACAGCGCGGCCTGGGGCAACGCACCCGCTGCGGCCGCAGCCGGCACGCCGGACAAAGCCTGGTCGCGCACCAGCAGCCAGGCTCTGAGTGCCTGCACTGCCTTGGCACCCACCGGCACAATGCGCCGCTTGCTGCCCTTGCCCAGCACATGGGCTTCAGCGGCGACCAAATCGACCCAGCCGCGCGCCGTAGCGCTGGCCTGGACATCGAGCCCGGTCAATTCCGCCACGCGCAAGCCACCGCCGTAGAGCAGCTCGACCATGGCCGCGTCACGCGCTTCCAACCAGGGGTCGGCGTCCGCGGCCTGGAAGCTCGCCAGTTGCACGGCGTCATCCACGCTCAAGGCCTTGGGCAGGGGTTTGGCGGCCTTGGGCGCGCGCACATCCAGCACCGGGTTGGCAGCCACCAGCCCTTTGCGCCCAAGCCAGATATAAAAACCACGCCAGCCTGACAAGATCAGCGCGATGCCCCGGCCACTGCGCCCGCCACTGTGCATTTGCGCCACCCAACGCCGGATATGACTGGCCTCCACCGCCGTCAAGGGGACACCCACCTGCGCCGCATGGGTTGCCAGTTTTTCGAGGTCCAGCGTGTAGAGCGCCACGGTGCGCGCGGCCAGGCGCTTCTCAAAACGCACATGGTCCAGGTAGCGCTGCACCAACGCATCATCAGATTCATGGATTGCCACGCTGCGCTCGCAATGACGAAGCCGTGATGGGGCTAGCGCAGCGGCGACAGTGCGGCGCTGGCCAGTTCGGCGACCCGGGCCAAAAATTCGGTGCCCATGGTGCTGTTGAAGCGCTGGGCATCGGGCGAGGCCAGCACCAGCAGGCCAAACGCCGGCGCTGTGCTGCCGATAGGGCCGGCGCGCAGCGGCAAAATGGCCAGCGAGGCCACCGCTCTCGGGTCCGGCAGCCAATGAATGACCTCCAGACCGGTGTTGACACCGCAGAAGGGCTCGGTCAACGAACTCGCAAAAACCTTGGCGTCCTCGCTCACCCCTTGGGCAAAAGGCGCGTCGGCATAAGCGGCGTCCACGCCCCAGACCTTGATGCCCACCTGCGGCACGGCAAACTGGTCGGCCAACTCGTCGGTCATGAGCCCGGGCAACGCGGCAGGGTCGGTGTTCAAGAACAAGGTACGCGCCCACTGCAGCAGCTTGTCAGACAGCACCATGTTCTCATTGACATTGCGGATCATGTCCATGATGCGCAACTCCAGCATCTTGATCTTGTCGCGCAACATGTTGGCCTGACGCTCCTGCAGGCTCACGGCGCGCTGGCTGTGCGGGCTGGTCAGCTGCACGGCCGCCAGCATCTCGGCGTGGCGTTCAAAAAAATCAGGCGTATTGGCCAGGTAATTGGCAATATCGTCTTCGGTGATCGGGTTGTTGATGGCGCTGGGCAGGGTTGAATTAGGCATGGTCAGGACGCGTTGGAAAGGTCGTTGGGAATGTCAATGTCACCGCGGAAAACCGTGGTGGCCGGGCCCGTCATCATGACCGGTGCGTTGCCACCGGCCCAGGCAATGGTGAGCACACCACCATGGGTTTGCACATCCACTTGCGGGTCAAGCAGCCCGAGCCGGATGCCCGCCACCACAGCGGCACAGGCACCCGAGCCGCAAGCCAGCGTCTCGCCGGCGCCGCGCTCAAACACCCGCAGGCGAATCTGTTGGCGACTCTGCACCTGCATGAAGCCGGCGTTGACACGGTTTGGGAAAAACGGGTGGTGTTCGATCAAGGGGCCTTGCTGCAAGACCGGTGCCGTAGCCACATCGTCCACCAATTGCACCGCGTGCGGGTTGCCCATCGACACCACAGCCACCAGCACCACCGTGTCCTGGCCCGGTGCCGCCAGCGCCAGCGGCCATTGCTGCCACGAACCGCTGGGCTGTGCCGGCACAGGACCGGGCGTAAACGGAATGCGCTCCGTCTCAAACACCGGCGCCCCCATGTTGACCGTGACGCGGCCATCGGCTTTCAGCACCGGCTCGATCACCCCGCCCCGGGTCTGCACCCGGATCGCGTCTTTTTGCGTGAGACCGGCATCGCGCACAAAGCGCGCAAAACAACGCACCCCGTTGCCGCACTGCTCGACCTCGGCGCCATCGGCGTTATGAATGACGTACTCAAAATCAATGCCTGGCGCGGGGGACGGGCGCACCGTCAGGATCTGGTCGGCACCCACGCCAAAGTGGCGGTCCGCCAGAAACCGGTACTGCGCCGTGCCCAAGCCAAAGCGGGCCCGGGTCTCGTCAAGCACCACAAAGTCGTTGCCGGCACCTTGCATTTTGGTAAAGGGAATTCGCATGGGTTCATTATCTACGCGGCTGCAACCATTGCGGCAGCTCACCGGACAGCGTTCTGGCGCTCAGCGGCTTGCCCATGGGTTCAAAATTTTTACCCCAGTGGGCTCAAAATCGGCCACGTTGCGCGTGACTACCGTCATGCCGTAAACCAGGGCCGTCGCAGCAATCAGCCCATCACGCACGGGGCGCGGATCTGGCACATGCAAGCGCGCGCTGCACTGCGCCACCGCAGCATCCACGCTCAAAATCCGCCCCGAAAAGGCGGGCAACACATGCCCACTCAGCCACGCCCGCAGAACAACACCCTGCGATGGATCGCGACGCTCGGACAGCAGCACACCAATTTCCAACTCCTGAACCGAGATCACCGACAGGTACAAATCGGCAGTATCGACGTTGTCGGCCCAAGAGGCGACCCCCGCATCCGCCTTGCCTGAGCGAACCTTGCGCAACTCGGACACCACATTCGTGTCAAGCAAATACATCATGAAAAATCTGCCGCCTGCGCCACCTCACGCGACTGCGGCGCGTCAAACGGTACATCTTCAACGCCAGGCATGGCTAACAAATCGGCGATTTTGGCGGGACCACACGTGATTTTTTTGTAGGCGTCAAAGGTCAGCAAGACGTGGGCTGGCTCGCCCCGATCTGTGATGAACACGGGCCCTGCCATGGCAGCCTTCTTGGCTTTACTGACATCCTGATTAAACTGGCGCGCTGAAAGTGTGCAAATGATCATCTTGGCCTCCTGCTTAGATAATTCAATGTAGCAACGTTACCACAAATTGACAATTCATTGCACTGATTAGCTACGCGAACCCTACTGTGGTGTCGGATGTTTGACGGCATTCTTGACCAGCTTGTTGGCCACCGCGCCGGGAATATCGATGGCGCACTGATCGGCCACCTGCAGCAGGTAAAGCAACACGTCGGCCACCTCGTCGGCAATACGCTCTTTCATCACGGGATCCTGCGCCGCGGCTTGCGACTCTTCGGCGCTCATCCACTGGAATATTTCGGCCAATTCGGCAGCTTCCACCAGCAGTGCCGTGCTGAGATTCTTGGGTGTGTGAAAGGCTTGCCAGTGGCGCGCCGCAGCAAAGTCACGCAAGGTTTGTTGCAGTGCGGGGAGGTCCATGTGATTTATTCCTGATGAATGAAGATGAAGCAAGGCTGCGACAATATCGCCCCTATGCATCCTGTTTATACCCTCACCCTGTCCTGCCCCGACCGCCTGGGCCTGGTGCACGCCGTGTCCGGCTTTTTGCTGGCGCGCAGCGGCAACATCGAAGAAGCCGCGCAATACAACGACAACGACACCGGCCTGTTTTTCATGCGCGTGCAGTTTGCCTGTGGCGAGCACAGCTTTGACGAACTCAAAAGCCAACTGGCCGAATTTGCCGCCCCCTTCCAGATGCAATGGAAATTGCACGCCCAGGCGCAAAAAATGCGTACCGTGATCCTGGTCAGCAAGGAAGGCCATTGCTTGAACGACCTGCTGTTTCGCTGGAAAAGCGGCCTGCTGCCCGTGGACATTTGCGCCATCATCAGTAACCACCGCGAGTTTTACCAGCTGGCGGCCAGCTACAACGTGCCGTTTCACCACCTGCCGGTGAGCGCCGCCAGCAAGCCGCAGGTAGAAGCCAAACAGATCGAGATCATCGACGCCGAAGGTGCCGAACTGGTGGTGCTGGCGCGCTACATGCAAATCTTGTCAGACGACCTGTGCCGCAAGCTCAGTGGCCGTGCCATCAACATCCACCACTCGTTCCTGCCCAGTTTCAAGGGCGCCAAGCCCTATTACCAGGCGCATGACCGGGGCGTCAAGCTGATCGGCGCCACCGCCCACTATGTCACCGCCGACCTGGACGAAGGTCCGATCATCGAGCAGGACGTGGCGCGGGTTGATCACAGCAAAACGGTGGAAGACTTGACGGCGCTGGGCCGCGACACCGAAAGCCAGGTGCTGGCCCGCGCCGTGAAATGGCACAGCGAGCACCGGGTGCTGATCAACGGGCACAAGACGGTGATTTTCAAATAGCCGACCGCGCTGGATCAAACAGGGCGGATGCCCTACTTTTTGTCAATCTGCGCCTGTAGCGCCAGGTAGTCTGCTAGCCGCACCCCGCCCAATGCCACGGCGCGGGCAATGGCCTGGCTGGCCTCAGCGTGGCGATTCAACGCCATCAGCACCTGCGCCAGGTTGTTCCAGCCATCGGCAAAGTCTGGGTGCTTGAGCACCGTCTGCCGGTAGGCCTTGGCGGCGGCTTCGTGCTGACCCAGCGCATAGGCCGTGTTTCCCGCGCCCAGCAAGGCGGCGCGGTCGTCGGGCCAGCGCTGCAACGCGGCGGCAAAAGCCTGTTGCGCGCCACGGGCATCGGTGCGCTCCAGTGTGGCGGCGGCGGCAGTGTAAGCCGCGGGCTCGGCGGTGGCGGGCAGTTGCCCGGGTTTGAGCGCCAGCATGGCCCAATACTGCCCGCGCGCCCAGGTGCGCTCGAAGGCAAACAGCGAAATTTCCATGCGCGCCGTGACCCCGGAATGCAGCAACAGCACACGGCGCTCCTGGTCAAAACCGATCACCACGGCGTAATGCCAAAGCGGATAAACGGAAAACGCCAGATTCTGGAACACCAGCACCGGGTGGCCCGCCGCCACTTCGCGCAACAGGTCCTCCAGTTTGGGGTGCAAGGGGTAAGCCAGCAAGCCCTGCCGACGCGTTGCAGCCATCATTTCAGGCTGCAGCGAACCTTGACGTCCTGGCAGGTAAACCTGCTCCACCAGCGCCTCAGGGCTGACCTTGACGCCCGCGGCATGGGCCACCATGGCCAGCGCCGCCGGGCCACACTCAAACTCTTCCTGCGGAAAAAATGGCACGTGTGCGAGTTCAACACGCGCCGGGAGGTCTTTTGGCCAAGCGGCATCCAGCTTGGCCACCTGGGGCGTGGCGCAGCCACTCAGCAGCAGCACCCAAACAAGAACCCCCGTCAAAACGGGGGTTCGAAGACGAGCGCCTCGACCGGTCATCGCACCGATCGTGTGAACGGAAACACCTTGGTCAGGCCCATGATGTCAGTGACCAGCAGCACAATGAACACGGTGAACAAAACGCCCACTACACCGGCACCCGCTGGAGCCTGGTCGATGCGACCGGCCAACTGGGCCACTTCAGCGTCGGACATGGCGGCCACACGCTCCAGCGCGGCTTGCGGGGTCACACCCTGGCCCAGCATGGCCTGGCGAACGTCATCGCGCACCAGAAACTGGTTCACCGCGTCGCGGCTGGCGCTCAAGGTGCCCGTGGTCGCCGGTGCCGTGACTTCTTCGGTCGCCACGATGCGGGCTTGCGCGCTGAGGGGCAGACCGGCGGCAGTGATACAGACGATCATGCTCGCGGAGACGAATTTTTTGAAGCTTTTCATGGTTTGCCTTTGTGGTGGGGTCGAAAAGCTGCGATTCAATCCGCATCAGGCCAACAAGTCAAGCCCACTTACAAATTGACACAGCAGGGCTGGCACAGCGGTTGGATTCAGTACGCACCCGATGGATCAGCCCTATTTCATTGAGAAACCGACTGTTTTGTTTAAAAATGACACTTCTGAGAGGTGTTATCGATGCTTCATCGGCTTTTAACTTTTTGGCTTGGCTTGGCATTGGCCGGGGTAATCTTTGGCATGGCACTGGCCGGCACAGAGCCAGCCAAGGCCGATGCTTCGGTGCATTCAGCCACCCACGAACTGGTTGTGTACGTGCGCGACGGCTGCCCGCATTGCGCCGATGCCAAACAGTTTCTGGTACAGATCGCTCGCGAACGGCCACATCTGCAGGTGTCGCTGAGGGCAGTGGATCAGGACCCTGCTGCGCGCGACGAATTGATTGCGCTGTCACGCAGCAACGGTGTCTGGCCGCCGGGCGTGCCCACTTTCAGCATGGCCGGGCGCGTGCTGGTTGGCTTTGGCAGCGCGGCTGACAGCGGCCCTGACCTGCTGGCCTGGATCGACCAAGCCGCACCGCAGCCTCCCGACCAAGTCAAAAGCCGCCTGTTTGGCACACTCAGCGCCGCGCAACTGGGCCTGCCACTGTTCACGTTAGCGCTGGGCCTGCTAGATGGTTTTAACCCCTGTGCCATGTGGGTACTGCTGTTTTTGCTCTCCTTGTTGATGCGATTGCAGAACCGGCAACGCATGGCAATGGTGGCCGGCACCTTTGTACTGGTCAGCGGTGCCGTTTACTACGCCTTCATGGCGGCCTGGCTGAATATCTTCCTGGCGGTCGGTATGTCCACCCCCGTGCGCTGGGCGCTGGCCAGTCTGGCCTTGCTGATCGGTGGGGTCAACGTCAAGGACTTCATGGCTTGGGGCCGGGGGTTTTCGTTGTCGATTCCCGAGTCTGCCAAGCCGGGTATTTACAGCCGGGTGCGTGGCGTGCTGGGGGCGCAGACTTTACCCAGTTCACTCTTGGCGGTGGCGGTGCTGGCGGTGGTGGTAAATTTCGTCGAGCTGTTGTGCACTGCGGGCTTGCCTGCACTCTATACCGCCGTACTGACCCAACAGGGCGTTGGCGCGACGGCGCACTACGCCTATCTGGGTCTGTACATCCTGGGTTACCTGGCCGATGACACCCTGATGGTGACCGTCGCCGTGGTGGCCCTGAGCCACCGCAAGCTGACCGAAAACACCGGCAGGTGGCTCAAACTGCTTAGTGGGCTGGTGATGCTGGCGCTAGGCCTGGTTCTTCTACTGCGGCCTGATTGGTTGCTGTGATGAGTGTCGCAAGCTGCCGAGTGTGGTGGCAGGCTTCCGCTGCAGCACGGTCACCAAAGCTGGCACG
The DNA here is from genome assembly GCF_030653815.1 of Rhodoferax sp. Classification (GTDB taxonomy): domain Bacteria; phylum Pseudomonadota; class Gammaproteobacteria; order Burkholderiales; family Burkholderiaceae_C; genus Rhodoferax. The sequence goes on from NZ_JAURYQ010000024.1 coordinate 69,383, forward strand.
GATTCCCCAAATTTTTGTCGTCTTGCTCAAGCTTTGAGCACGCGCACCGGGAGGCTGATGGTTGATCTGCCTGTTAAGCGCCTTGCGCCATCACCTCACCCAGCCGGATCGCCCCCCCCGGCTGCCATGCCGGGTTGAACCGCAAAGAGCCCGGAGGAAACAGCATGACCACTGTGGAGCCCAGCAAAAAGCGGCCCATCTCGTCACCCTGGTTGAATTCAATGGACTGATCTTCATAGCGCCATTCGCTCAAACGCCCCGGGCGCGGCGCATTGACCGCGCCGTGCCAGCTGGTGGCCATGCTGCCGACGATGGTGGCACCGACCAGCACCAGCACAAACGGGCCATGCGTGCCTTCAAACACACAGACCACGCGCTCGTTGCGCGCAAACAGCCCCGGCACGCCGCGCGCCGTGGTCGGGTTGACCGAAAACAGGTCGCCCGGCACATAAATCATGCGGGTCAGGCGAGCGGCGCAGGGCATGTGGATGCGGTGGTAGTCGCGCGGGCTCAGGTACAGCGTGGCAAAGTGGCCGTTGTCAAACTGGGCGGCCAGCGTGGCGTCGCCGCCGACCAGCGCGATGCTGCTGTAGTGGTGGCCCTTGGCCTGGAAGATTTGCTGGCCTTCGATGCGGCCAAACTGGCTGATGGCGCCGTCGACCGGGCAAATCAGCTCCGCTTGGGCCAGAGGGCGCGCGCCGGTTTGGAGGGCACGGGTGAAAAAGTCGTTGAAACTGGCGTAGCTGGCGATGTCCGGGTTGGCAGCCTCCGCCATGTTGACGCGGTAGCGCTGCACAAACCAGGCGATCAGCCGCGTGGTGAGCGCACCACCCTGGGCGCGTGCGATGCGCCCGGCCAGCAAAGTGATGGCCTGCTTGGGGATCAGGTATTGGGCAAGTACGGCGGTGCGGTCAGTCATAAGGCAGGGATTCTACGCAGTGCCTTCGAGCCACAGCCTGCCACAATCTTGTGATGTCCATCGCCCGTATCCCTCCCATTCAATGCCTGCTGACTTTTGAGGCGCTGGCGCGTTTGCGCAGCGTGACACAAACCGCCGAGGAACTTTGCGTGACGCCCAGCGCCGTGAGCCACCGGGTCAAGCAGCTCGAACAAATCATTGGCACCAAGTTGTTTGGCCGGGCCGATTTCTCTCTCACAACCGAAGGCGCCGCCTACCTGGCGCATGTGCGCGACGGCTTGAGCATGCTGCAAAAATTCCCGAGTTCGGCGACGACTCCGGGCAAGCGCAAGCTGCGTCTGGCGGTCACGCCGACCTTTGCGCGCGCCATTCTGATCCCCCGCCTGCGCCAGTTCACCGAGGCTTACCCCGAGATCGACCTGACCCTGCAAATTTCGATTCCGCTGTTGGATGTGGTGGCCGAAGACGCCGACCTGATGATCCGCTTTGGCACCGGCCGTTATGCCGACGTCGAGCATGTCTGCCTGCTCAAGGACGAAGTCACGCCGCTCGCATCCCCCGCCTTTGTGCGCGAACACGGGCCGTTTGACGTGGCGCAAGACCTGGAGGGCGAAGAGCTGTTGCGCAGCCCGCTGGAGCCCTGGCGCACCTGGTTTGCCGCCCGCGGACTGGACTGGCCCGAACCGCTGGAAGGTTCGCAATTCAACGATGTCGGACTGATGTGTGACGGCGCCGCGGCTGGCATGGGCATTGCGCTGATTCGTCTCAAGCTGGCCGTGCCCTGGCTGGAAAACGGCTCGCTGGTGCGACTGGGGACCAGCGATGTCTTTGGCACCAACGTGCCCAGTCCGCACGCGCACTACCTGTGCTGGCGCACCGGCATGATGGAGCGTTGGGAATGCGTGGCCTTTGCCGACTGGCTCAGGCAGAGTATGGTTTGATCGGCCCGGTCCACCAGGCCTCGCCAAAGGCGCCTTGCATCCAGGCAATGAAGGTGCTCACTTTGGCGGGAATCAACCGGGGTGAACTGTAGACCGCGTGAATTTCCTGCACCGGCAGGGTCCAGTCCATCAGGAGTTCCGTCACGGCCGAAGTCTTGAGCGATTCCTCGGCAACATAGCGTGGCAAGGCCGCCACACCCAAACCATCGCGGACGGCGGCCAGCAAAGCCGACAAACTGTTGGAGCGCAGCGGGCCCTTGACCGGGATCGACAGCATGTCGCCCTCCGAACTGGTGAAATTCCAGCGCGCATCGCCCTGCACCGTGCTGTAGATCAGCGCGTCATGCGCTGCCAGCTCATTGGGCGTCTGAGGCGTGCCGCGCAATGCAAGGTAGTCGTTTGAGGCCACCAGCACCCACGGGTTGAGCCCCAGGTAGCGCGCACCCAGCGTCGAGTCCTCGAGCCGGCCCATGCGAATGGCCACGTCCATGCCCTGCTCCACCAGATTCACATAGCGGTCATCAAAGTTCAGCTCGACCTGCAGTTGCGGGTGCTCGCGCATGAAGCGCATCAGCAAGGGCACCAGCACACGGCGCCCGAAAGCCACCGAGGTGCTGACACGCAACACGCCATGCACCTGGGACTGCAGCAGGCCAGCCACAGATTCGGCCTCATCGACATGGTGCGCGATCAGCCGGCATTTTTCGTAGTACAGCAAACCAATTTCGGTGGGGGTGACGCCGTGGGTGGAGCGGTGCAGCAGGCGTGCGCCCAGCTGCTTCTCCAGTTGCGCCACGCGCTTGGTCGCCGCGGGCTGGCCAATGCGCAGCTCGGCAGCCGCCTTGCTGAAAGAGCCCAGGTCCACCACGCGAATAAACAGCCGAATGGCCTCAAGTCGGTCCATGGCGCGAGAGTAGACCATGGATGGCGGCCATTGGCAATATTCCGGCTGGGAATAAGCGTAATGCTGCCTGACCGACTTCCAGAAAGACTTGCGCCGGGAAATACTTCAGGCCATCAACAACCCCGACTGGAGATGACAATGGCAAAGATGAAAGCTGCAATGGCCGCCGTGCTGGTGATGGAAAAAGAAGGCATCTCAACCGCCTTTGGCGTGCCCGGCGCCGCCATCAACCCCTTGTATTCGGCGCTGCGCGAGCGCGAGTCGATCACCCACATTCTGGCGCGCCACGTGGAGGGGGCTTCGCATATGGCAGAGGGCTACACCCGCGCCGCCGCTGGCAACATTGGTGTTTGCATTGGCACCAGTGGGCCGGCCGGAACCGACATGATCACCGGCCTGTACTCGGCCATTGCCGACAGCATTCCGATTCTCTGCATCACCGGCCAGGCACCACGCGCCCGGATGTACAAGGAAGACTTTCAGGCGGTAGACATCGAGAGCATCAGCAAGCCGGTGACCAAATGGAGTGTCACGGTGCGTGAACCGGCACTGGTGCCGCGCGCCTTCCAGCAAGCGTTTCACCTGATGCGCTCGGGCCGCCCGGGGCCGGTGCTGATCGACCTGCCGTTCGATGTGCAGATGGGCGAGATTGAATTTGACATTGACACCTATGAGCCGCTGCCCGTGTACAAGCCAGCGGCCACCCGCAAGCAGATTGAGAAGGCCCTTGATATGCTGATGGCGTCAAGCAAACCCTTGATCGTGGCCGGCGGCGGCATCATCAACGCCGACGCCAGCGACCTGCTGGTCGAGTTTGCCGAGCTCACCGGCGTGCCGGTGATTCCCACCCTGATGGGCTGGGGCACGATTCCCGATGACCACCCCTTGATGGCCGGCATGGTCGGACTGCAAACCAGCCACCGCTATGGCAACGCGACCATGCTGGCCAGCGACTTTGTGCTGGGGCTAGGCAACCGCTGGGCGAACCGCCACACCGGCAGCACTGAGGTGTATTGCAAGGGCCGCACCTTTGTCCATGTGGACATCGAACCCACGCAA
>NZ_JAURYQ010000040.1 GCF_030653815.1 Rhodoferax sp.
GCCCATTGGTGCGCGTGGCTTCATGCACGATGACGCAGCGGCCTGTTTTCTTGACCGAAGCCACCAGCGTGTCGAGGTCAAGCGGCCACAGGCTACGCAGGTCGATCACCTCGGCATCGACGCCCGACTCTTCGGCCGCGGCTTCGGCCACATGCACCATGGTGCCGTAGGCGATGACGGTCACCGCGCTGCCGGGCCGGGTGACGCGGGCGCTGTCCAGCGGCACGGTGTAGTAGCCCTCGGGTACCTCGCCCAGCGGGCGTTTGCTCCAGGGCACCACCGGGCGCTCGTGGTGGCCGTCGAACGGACCGTTGTAGAGTCGCTTGGGCTCCAGAAAAATCACAGGGTCGTTGTTTTCAATCGAGGCGATCAGCAGTCCCTTGGCGTCATAGGGGTTGGATGGCATCACCGTGCGCAGGCCGCAGACCTGGGTGAACATGGCCTCGGGGCTCTGGCTGTGGGTTTGGCCGCCATAAATGCCGCCGCCACAGGGCATGCGGATGGTGATGGGGCAGGTGAAGTCGCCCGCCGAGCGGTAGCGCAGGCGTGCCGCCTCCGACACGATCTGGTCGGTGGCCGGGTAGACGTAGTCGGCAAACTGGATCTCGACCACCGGGCGCAGGCCGTAGGCGCCCATGCCGACCGCCGTGCCGACAATGCCGCCTTCGGAAATGGGGGCGTCGAACACGCGTTGTTTGCCGTGTTTTTGCTGCAAGCCCTCGGTGCAGCGAAAGACGCCGCCAAAGTAGCCCACGTCCTGGCCGTAAACGACCACATTGGGGTCACGCGTCAGCATCACGTCCATGGCCGAGCGCAGCGCCTGGATCATCGTCATGGGCATCGTGTTCATGGTGTTGGTGGCGCTCATGATCAGGCTCCCACTCCATGTTGCAGTTCTTGCCGTTGCCGCACCAGGTGCGCCGGCATCTGTTCGTACACGTCCTCGAACATGGTGGCCACGCTTTGGTCGTGCGCATCGGCCAGCGTGCCGAATTTTTCAGCTTCCTTTTGCGCCGCGGCCACTTGCGCCTCCAACTTTTTTTTTGCGGCTTCGTGTTCTTCGTCGGACCAGGCGCCCAAGCCGATCAAATGTTTTTTGAGGCGCTCGATCGGGTCGCCCAGCGGAAAGCGCGCAGGGTCATTGGCGGGTCGGTATTTGCTGGGGTCGTCGCTGGTGGAGTGCGGTCCGGCACGGTAGGTGACCCACTCGATCAGTGTCGGGCCAAAGCTGGAGCGTGCCCGCTCCAGTGCCCATTTGGAGGCCGCGTACACCGCCAGGAAGTCGTTGCCATCGACGCGCAGCGAGGCAATGCCGCAACCGGCACCGCGCGCGGCAAAGGTGGTGCCTTCACCGCCGGCAATGGCCTGGAAGGTGGAGATGGCCCACTGGTTGTTGACCACGTTGATGATGACCGGCGCCCGGTAGACGTGGGCGAAGGTGAGCGCGGTATGAAAGTCGGCCTCGGCGGTGGCGCCGTCACCGATCCAGGCGCTGGCCACCTTGTCGTCGCCTTTGATGGCGCTGGCCATAGCCCAGCCGACCCCCTGGATGACCTGGGTGGCGAGGTTGCCGGAGATCGAGAAAAAGCCCTGCTTCTTGCTGGAATACATCACTGGCAGTTGCCGTCCCTGCATCGGGTCACGGGCATTGCTGTAGAGCTGGCAGATCATGTCCACCATGTTGTTGTCCTCGCGGGCCAGCAGCAGGCCCTGCTGGCGGTAGGTGGGGAAACACATGTCGCCGTCACCAATGGCCAGCGCGTGGGCGCAGGCAATGGCCTCCTCGCCCAGGCACTGCATGTAGAACGACATTTTCTTCTGGCGCTGGGCAATCAACATGCGTGCATCAAAAGCGCGTGTCAGCAGCATGGCGCGCAAGCCGCGCTGCAGCAGTGCCACATCCATTTGCGGGGCCCAGGGACCGACGGCCTGACCGTTGTCGTCGAGCACGCGGATCAGCGCAAAGGCGAGGTCGTTGGTCTGGGCCGCCGCCACATCGACCGGCGGGCGGCGTTTGACGCCAGCAGCGGACAGCGGGAGGTAAGAAAAGTCGGTGTCGTGGCCAGGACGCCCGGTGGGCTCGGGCACGTGCAGGTGCAAAGGCTTGCGCTGTGGCATGGGATCAATCTCCTGGCGGACTTGTGGTCCAACAAAGAATACGTGTTAATCGGCCTGGTGTGCATCGGGTTAAGCACCTAGGCCACTTCAATCTGCCAAAAGCCAAGGGATCACCGCGGCGTTTGGCATTAAGGCAAATCATAGCCGATGGGCACCGACCCATCACCAGTCTGATTTGTGAGGATTTGCACGTTCTGGGCAACCTTTCGGGGCATTCGCGCTTAAGCTCACCAGCTTTAAACCCAACGGAGACCGCAGATGCTGAATCAGGATCAATCCCAAGACTTTGACGCTTTGTTGCCAGGCCAATCCACGGTGAACGGTGCCAGTCGTCGTACCGCACTGAAAGTGGCTCTGGGCGTGGGCTATGCGGCCACCGCCATGCCGATCATGGCGCAAACGGCCATCAAAACCCCTGCCGACGGTTTGACCACGGGCGAATCGACTTTCACTGTGGACGGCTTTTCGGTGCCGTTTTTCCATGCTGCCCCCGCCGGCAAGAAGAACCTGCCGGTGGTGCTGGTGATTCAGGAAATTTTTGGCGTGCATGAGTACATTGCCGACACCTGCCGTCGCTTTGCCAAGGCCGGTTACCTGGCGATTGCACCCGAGATGTTCGCACGCCAGGGCGACCCCAGCAGCTACGGGGAAATGGCCAAACTGATGGCCGAAGTGGTCTCCAAAGTGCCTGATGCGCAAGTCATGAAAGACCTCGACGGGGCCGTGGCCTGGGCTGGTGCCAACGGCGGCAACCTGAACAAAGTGGCGATCACCGGCTTTTGCTGGGGTGGCCGCATCACCTGGCTGTATGCCGCACAAAGCAAGAACGTCAAGGCCGGTGTGGCCTGGTACGGCCGTCTGGTGGGCAATGGCACCGCGCTCACCCCCAAGCACCCGTTGGACCTCGCTGCCAACCTGAATGCCCCGGTGCTGGGCTTGTACGGTGGCCAGGACGGCGGCATTCCGCTGACCACGGTCAACCAGATGAAGGATGCCATGGCCGGTGCCAAGGGCAACGCCGCTGCCCAAGCCTCGGAATTTGTGGTGTACAAGGATGCGCCCCACGCCTTCCACGCCGACTACCGCCCGAGCTACCGCAAAGACGCCGCCGAAGACGGATTCAAGCGTGCGCTGGCCTGGTTCAAGGCCAACGGCGTAGCCTAACCCCGCGCGACCGGCCGGCTGCGGTCACTGCACCACTCGCTCCAACTGCCGGCATAAAGCGCGGCGCGGCCCAGGCCGGCCACTTCCATGGCGATCAGGTTGGGCAGCGCGCTCACACCGCTGCCGCAGTGGTGCACCACGCTGGCCGGGTCGCGGCCAGCCAGCAGGGCGTCAAATTCGGCCCTGAGTTGTGCGGCCGGTTTGAAACGGCCGTCCGGCCCGATGTTGTCGGAGAAAAGGCGATTCAACGCACCCGGAATGTGACCGGCCACTGGGTCGAGCGGCTCCACTTCGCCCCGAAAGCGCGGTGCCGCACGCGCATCCAGGATGGTCTGGCCAGGGCGACCCAATTGGTTAAGCACCATCTCGGTGCTGGCCAGGACCGCCTTGGGCGCGCTCAAGGGGTAACTGCCAGCGGGTTGCGCCTGCTTGATGCCGGCCTCGACCGCTCCCCCCGCCGCCACCCAGGCCTGCAGGCCGCCGTCCAGCACCGCCACCGCTTCATGGCCCAGCCATTTCAGCATCCACCACATCCGTCCGCAGTAATTGGCGCCCTGGCGGTCGTACACCACCACCTGCATGTCCGCTGCCAAGCCGACGCTACCCAGCCAGGCGGCAAAAGCCTCACGAGCAGGCAGCGGGTGGCGGCCGCCACTGGCGGCATCCGGTGCGCCCTTGGCGCTCAGGTGGCGGTCGAGATCAGCGCGCACGGCACCCATCAGGTGTTGCTCAAGGTATTGCGTATCGCCGCCAGTGGGCTGCATCAGCTCGAAACTGCAGTCAAACACCATCAGTGGCTGGCCGCTGGCCATCAGGGTTTGCAGTTGGGGGGCGGAAATCAGGGTGCTGTACATGTGGGCTCCTTGGTGTGTCTTGGGTGACTGATCAATGTTCTTCGGCGGGTGTATCGGGCAGGGCGCGGGTGCGCAACACGGTGCCGGCAACGCCGCTGGCCACAATCAGCGCCATACCCGCCCAGCCCATCGGGGCGATCTGGTCGCCAAACAGGAACAGGCTGTAAAAGGCGGCAAACACAATGCCGGCGTACTGCAGGTTGGCCACCAGCAGTGTGGCACCGCGGCTGAAGGCGCGCGTCATGGCCCATTGGCCCAGTGACGCCAGCACCCCGATCGGAATCAGCCAGGCTGCTGCCTGCCAGCTCACGCTGGTCCAGGGCGTAAAGCCATCCCACAGCACCCCCACCAGCCCGACGAGCGCGGTACTGAACGCAAAGTAAAACACGGTGCGGCCTTCGGGCTCACCGACCTTGCCTAAAGCGGTGACCTGCATGTAGGCCATGGCCGCGCCCATGCCTGACAGCAGGCCCACCAGGCCGGCAAACAGCTGGTTCTGGTCGAGCGTGGGGCGCAACATCATCACCACGCCGGCAAAACCGGCCAGCACCGTGGCCATCAGGGCGCCCTGGCGGCTGCCTTTGCCATACATCAGGGCGCCGCCCACCACAAAAGCCGCCACCCAGACGCCGCTCATGTAATTGAGCGTCATGGCGGTGGCCAGTGGCAAGTGGGCAATCGCATAAAACCAGGCGGCCAATGAAAAGATCCCGATCACGGCGCGCCAGGCGTGCATCATGGGCACCGGCGTGGCCAGTGGTGTGCCTCTTGCGCGCAAGACCAGCACCATGAAAATGACGCTGACCAGGCCGCGGTAAAACACCAGTTCGGGCAGGCTGAAACTGCTTGAGGCCACCTTGATGCCGACCGCCATGGTGGCAAAGAAGAAGGACGCCAACACCATCCAGAGCGCTTGCATGCTTACAGGCCTTCTGGTCCCATTTCGCGGCGATACCAGTTGTGAAAGTGCTGCATGCCGTCTTCCATCGGGCTCGGGTAGGGGCCGACCTCGTTGTCGCCGCGCGCCAGCAGGGCCCGGCGCCCGGCGTCCATGCGCTCGCCAATCTCGTCGTCTTCGAGGCAGGTTTCCATGTAGGCGGCCTGCTGGGCCTCGACAAATTCGCGCTCGAAGGCGGCAATTTCCTCGGGGTAGAAAAATTCCACCTGGTTCAGTGTCTTGTCAGGGCCCATCGGGTGCAGCGTGGACACCGTGAGCACATGTGGGTACCACTCGACCATGATGTGCGGGTAGTAGGTGAGCCAGATGGCACCGCGCTCAGGCAGCGTGCCGTTGCGGTAGCCCAGCAGGGCATCGTGCCAGCGCTGGTAGGTCGGCGACCCGGGTTTGCCGAAGGCTTTGGAAACGCCCACGGTTTGCACCGAAAACTGTTCGCCAAACTGCCAGCGCAGGTCGTCACAGGTGACAAAGTGACCCAATCCGGGGTGGAACGGCCCCACGTGGTAGTCCTCCAGATAGACCTCGATGAAGGTTTTCCAGTTGTAGTTGCACTCGTGCAACTCCACCTTGTCGAGCACATAACCCGAAAAATCCAGTGCGCTTTGCTCGCCCATGCCGGTCAGGTCGGCGGCAATGTCGCGACCGTTGTCTTCAAACAGCAGCCCGTTCCATTGGCGCAGCGGGTAGTTGGCCAGGTTCAGGCAGGGGTCGGTGGGGAAGTGAGGCGCGCCCATGAGCTTGCCCGCGGGTGTCTGGCCGCTGCGGTCACCGGCGCTGTAGGTCCAGCGGTGAATCGGGCAGACGATGTTGCCGGCCGAGGCGTTTTGTAGCGAGCCCCGCCCTTTCAGCATGATGGCCTGGCGGTGCCGGCAGACGTTGGAGATCAGCTCGATGCCATTGGGCGTGTGCACCAGCGCGCGGCCCTCGGCCTCGTGCGCCAGCGTGGCGTAGTCGCCCACGTTGGGCACACTGGCGGCGTGACCCACATAGCGTGGTCCCCGCTGGAAAAGTTGCTGCACTTCGCGCTGGTAAAGCGCGGGATCAAAATAAGAACTAACTGGTAGTTGGCCGGTGGCCTGCTGCAGTTGAAGACTTAAATCAGACATGGGTGACCTGACCTAAAGACTCCCCACAGGGAGATGCGCGGGTGACCGGAGTCATGCGCGAAACAAAAGAATCCAGCCTGGGCTGGCGCAAGGTAGGGCATTGTACCTTTGGGGCGTGGCTTGGCGGGTGCGGTTCAAACGAAGTGGGTGAACTGCCGGGGCCAAGGTGGCATCACGGTGCTTGCCCCATCACCCGGCTGATTTGATGCGCTGGTGAGTCGATCCCCCGCAGAGGAAATTCTTGCAGCGTCATTCGGTAAAAATAAGCTGCCATATGGGCGCACAGGTGCGGGGATTGGGTCATGCGACCGGGCTTTGGCGGCAAAGGCGCGCGCAGACAGCAGGTCGGCGATAGGCGCCTTCTATTTCGTGCGTGATTTGCTCCCAAAACCGCATGCGCATGGCCCGGTCGCCGCGCCGGGCTTGATGTCAGGCCTGCTGCTGGAAAAGTTACCCGGGCGGATCCGCAGCGCGCGCCAAGGCATAAAATCGCACTTTTGATTCCGGGAGTGTTGCGTTATATGGTTACTGCCTCGAAACACGGACCTGCTGCGCCCGCGCACTACGAGGCTGCCTTGCAGGAGCTTGAGCAGCTGGTGGCCAGGCTCGAGTCCGGCGATATGCCTTTGGAACAATTGCTGACGCAATACCAGCGTGGCGCAGAACTGTTGAAGTTTTGCCGCGACCGGCTGGCCGCGGTCGAGGACCAGATCAAGGTGCTGGACCAGGGCACGCTCAAGGCCTGGAGCGGTGAATCAGCATGACGGAACCCTTTGATCTGAACCACTGGTGTGCGCACCACCTGCAACGCGTTGAACAGGCACTGGACACTTGGGTCAGTGTCGACGCGACCGCCGACCTGGATCACGCGGCACCCGCCGAGCTCATGGTGGCGATGCGCTATGCGGTGCTCGATGGCGGCAAGCGCCTGCGCCCGCTGCTGGTGATGGCGGCCTTTGAGGCCGTCACCCAGGGTATGCGCCAGGCCGGCCTGGCGGTGGCGGCTTCTGACGAAGAGCTGGCCTTGCGCGCCGCTTGCGCGGTCGAACTGATCCACGCCTACTCCCTGGTCCATGACGACATGCCCTGCATGGACAACGACGTGCTGCGCCGTGGCAAGCCCACGGTCCATGTGGAATTTGGCTCGGCCAGCGCCTTGTTGGCGGGTGATGCGCTGCAGGCCCTGGCCTTTGAATTGTTGACCCCGGATAATGCTGCCGTGCCCGCCAGCCGGCAGGCCTGCCTGTGCCGTTTGCTGGCGCGTGCGGCGGGTTGTGCTGGCATGGCCGGCGGCCAGGCCATTGACCTGGCCAGTGTCGGACGCGCCCTGAGCGAAGACCAGTTGCGTGAAATGCACCAGCTCAAGACCGGCGCCCTGTTGCAGGCCAGTGTCATGATGGGCGCCGCCTGCGGCGACGCCACGGCCCAGGCGCGGCAAGCCCTGCAGACCTATGGCGCGGCCATGGGCCTGGCGTTTCAGGTGGTCGACGATATTCTGGATGTCACGGCCGATTCCGCCACGCTGGGTAAAACGGCGGGCAAGGACCAGGCCCAGGACAAGCCCACTTATGTGTCGCTGATGGGGCTGGAGCCCGCCCGGCGTTATGCTCAGACCCTCTTTCAGCAGGCGTTGGTGGCGCTGGCTGCCAGTGGTTTACCCGATACCCGCGCGCTGCAAGGCCTGGCAAGTCTGCTGGTGCAGCGTTCCAGCTGACGCGCTGCACCCTGTCAAAATTCGAGCCTATGTTGATGAATAACCCCTATCCCTTGTTGCAGACCATCCAGGCGCCGGCCGACCTGCGGCATTTGCAGCGCGAGCAACTCGACGCCCTGGCCACCGAGCTGCGTGCCTTTTTGCTGGAGAGCGTGTCCAAGACCGGTGGCCACCTGAGCTCCAACCTGGGTACGGTCGAACTCACGGTCGCACTGCACTATGTCTTCAACACCCCGTACGACAGGGTCGTCTGGGACGTGGGACACCAGACTTATCCGCACAAAATCCTCACAGGCCGGCGTGAGCGCATGGGCACGCTGCGCCAGTTGGGTGGTCTGAGCGGTTTTCCGCAGCGCGCCGAGAGCGAATTCGACGCTTTTGGCACGGCGCATTCCAGTACCTCCATTTCGGCCGCCCTGGGCATGGCCATGGCCTCGCGGCTCAAGGGTGAGGACCGCCATGCCATTGCCGTCATTGGTGACGGCGCCATGACCGCTGGCATGGCTTTTGAGGCCATGAACAACGCCGGGGTGTCAGACTGCAACTTGTTGGTGATCCTGAACGACAACGACATGTCGATCAGCCCGCCAGTCGGCGCTCTGAACCGTTACCTGGCCAAGCTGCTCAGCGGCCAGTTTTATGCGGCTGCCAAAAGCGCCAGCAAGAACGTGTTGCGCGGTGCGCCACCGCTGCTGGAACTGGCGCGCCGCATCGAAGAATCGGCCAAGGGCATGGTCAGCCGGGTCACCCTGTTCGAGAAGTTCGGTTTCAACTACGTCGGGCCGATCGACGGTCACGACGTGCAGACGCTGGTGTCGGTGCTGGAAAACATCAAGCACCTCAAGGGTCCGCAGTTTTTGCATGTGGTCACCAAAAAAGGCCAGGGCTACAAGCTGGCCGAGGCCGACCCGGTGGCCTACCATGGCCCCGGCAAGTTCGACCCGGCGGTGGGCCTGCAACAATCAACGTCGGCCAGCAAACCCACGTTCACTCAGGTCTTTGGTGACTGGCTTTGTGACATGGCCGCCGCTGACGACCGGCTGGTGGGCATCACCCCGGCCATGCGCGAGGGTTCCGGCATGGTGGCGTTTGAGCAGCGCTTTCCGCACCGCTATTTCGATGTCGGCATTGCCGAGCAGCATGCCGTGACGTTTGCCGCCGGCCTGGCCTGCGAAGGCCTCAAACCGGTGGTGGCGATCTACTCCACCTTTTTGCAGCGCGGTTACGACCAGCTGGTCCACGACGTCGCCATCCAGAACCTGCCGGTGGTGTTTGCGCTCGACCGTGCCGGCTTGGTGGGGGCCGACGGCGCCACCCATGCCGGCGCCTACGACATCTCCTACCTGCGCTGTATTCCCAACCTCAGTGTGGCCTGTCCGGCCGATGAAAACGAGTGCCGCCAGTTGCTCAGCACCGCGTTTGCCCAAAACAGCCCGGTGGCCGTGCGGTACCCGCGTGGCGTCGGTGCCGGTGTGCCGGTCAGGAATACGCTGGACGCACTGCCTTTTGGCAAGGGCGAAATCCGCCGCAGCGGCCAGCGCATTGCCATTCTGGCCTTTGGCACGCTGCTGTACCCGGCGCTTGAAGCCGCAAAGGCCCTGGATGCCACGGTGGTCAACATGCGTTGGGCCAAGCCACTCGATGTGGTCTTGCTGCTGCAGGTGGCCGCTGGCCACGAGGCCCTGGTGACCGTGGAAGAGGGCGCCGTGATGGGCGGGGCCGGCAGCGCTGTGCTGGAAGCGCTGGCTGGCGCCGGCATGACCCGACCGGTGTTGCAATTAGGCTTGCGTGACGCCTTCATCGAGCACGGTGATCCGGCCAAATTGCTGGCCCTGGAAGGCCTGGACGCACCCGGGATCGAAGCCGCTGTCCGTGCCCGCTTTGCGTTGGCGCAAGCTTTGTGAAAAAGCAAGTCTTTTCGAGGGTAAACCCGCCCGCTTGCAGAGGGTGCGCTTCTTAGAATATCAGGTGACACTTAAGCGTCATGGTCATGCCTTGCTGCATGGCATGACATGGAATTCAGTTTGCAAACAAGGAGTAAATCAATGGATCGTCGTTCGCTTATCAAAAATGCAGGTATCGCGGGTGTTTTGGCCGCCGGTGTGGCACCCGCCGTGCATGCCCAAGGCGCCACTGTGCGCTGGCGTCTGGCTTCGAGCTTCCCCAAGTCATTGCCCACCATTTTTGGCAGTGCCGAGATGTTTGCCAAGACCGTTAAGGAATTGTCGGGCGGCAAGTTTGAAGTTTCGGTGCATGCGGGCGGTGAATTGATGCCTCCGTTTGGCGTGGTCGATGGCATTCAGAACGGCACGGTCGAGATGGCCCAAACGGCGTCTTACTACTTCACCGGCAAGGATCCCATTTTTGCCTTTGGTTGCGCTGTGCCGTTTGGCCTGACTGCGCGCCAGATGGATGCCTGGATGGAGCACGGCAATGGCCGCAAGCTGATGGACGAGTTCTATGCCAAGTACAACATCAAGAGCCGCAGCGCAGGCAACACCGGCACCCAGATGGGCGGCTGGTACCGCAAGGAAATCAAGACCGTGAACGACCTCAAGGGTCTGAAGATGCGCATGGGCGGCGGCCTGTTTGGCGAAGCCATGCAAAAGCTCGGTGTGGTGTCGCAAAACATGCCCGCCGGCGAGGTCTACCAGGCGCTTGAAAAAGGCACGCTCGATGCCACCGAGTTCGTGGGCCCCTACGACGACCAGAAGCTGGGCTTCAACAAGGTGGCTCCGTTCTACTACTACCCCGGCTGGTGGGAAGGCGGCGCAGAACTCGAGTTTTTCATCAACACCAAGGCCTATGCGGCGCTGCCGCCCGAATACCGGGCCATGGTGGACGTGGCCACGGCCGTGGCGGCGCGCGACATGACGGCCAAGTACGATGCCTTCAACCCGATTGCCCTGAAGAAATTGGTGGCCGACGGCACCAAGCTCAAGCCCTTCCCCAAGGCTGTCATGGACGCCGGCTTCAAGGCTTCCATGGAAGTATTTGCTGCCCACGAAGCCAAGTCGCCAGAGTTCAAGAAAATCCACCAGGACATGCGTGCCTTCCAGCGCGACCAGCTGCTGTGGCTGCGTTTCTCTGAAATGCGTTTTGACAGTTACATGGCAGGCGTCAAGATCTAAGTCTCAGACGGTCCTGAAACGCCTCAAACAGCCAGGGTGCTGTTTGAGGCGTTCTTATTTGTGCAGCTCGGCCTGATTGGCCGAGGCACTGCCTCAGGGCTTGGCTTTTTTGCCGTCCTTGGCAATGGCTTCCTGCATGGCGGCCATGGGGTCGGCTTCTTCGTCCAGGGCGGGCGGTGCTTCCAGGGTGGGCGCGGCGTTGTCAGCGGGTGTGGCTTCTTCTGCGGGCGTCGCTTCATCGGCTGTGGGCTCGTCGGCGCCGTCCATGGGTTCGGTATCCAGCATTTGCAGTTGTTCCATCACAGCGGCGTCGCTCAGGCCCTTGTCGGTGGCCATGTTGCCTACCACCAGTGACGGGAACACCATGATGGCGACCACCATGATGAGCTGCAGCACGATGAAGGCTATCGAGCCCTTGTAGATCTCGTTGGTGCTCACGGCCCGGATGGTCTGGCCGGTCACGCGGTCCTTGTAGTCGAACTTGGCGGCCACGCTGCGCAGGTAAAACAACGCAAAGCCGAACGGCGGTGTCAGGAACGAGGTTTGCAGGTTCATGGCGATGATCACACCAAACCAGATCATGGCCATGTCAGGCGTCATGCCGGGCACCAGGCCGGGCAGAATTTTCTCGGCCACCGGGGCCAGCAGCGGCAGCACGATGAAGGCGATCTCGAAGAAATCGATGAACATGCCCAGCACAAACACCAGGATGTTCACCACAATCAAAAAGCCCCAGCCGCCACCCGGCATGTCGGTGAACAGGTGCTCCACCCAGATGTGGCCGTCGGCTGCGTTGAAGGTGAAGCTGAACACGGTGGAGCCGATCAGGATGAACAGCACGAACGAGGCCAGCTTGGCCGTGTTTTCCAGGGCCTGACTGAGCAGCGGCATGGACAGGCGACGCTTGCCAATGGCCAGGATCAGGGCACCGAGTGCGCCCATGGCGCCGCCCTCGGTCGGCGTGGCCACCCCTAGAAAAATCGTGCCCAGCACCAGAAAGATCAGGATCAGCGGTGGCATCAGCACAAAGGTGACCTGCTCGGCCAGTCGGGACAGCAGGCCCATTCTTGTGATGCGGTTAAAAAGCGCCAGCACCAGCCCGGTGATGGAGGCCAGCGTCAGGGTCATGATGACGATCTCGTCACCTGCGGAAGGCATGCTGCGCTCCAGCCAGCGGGTCATCAGGCTGTTGTGCACCTGGGACCAGCTCCAGCCCACCGCCGCACAAATCAACACCAGCACCAGCAAAGAACGGTGGCCCGAACTGCCATTGGGCTCGCGGTAAATCCGGGCTTCCTGGGGCAGGGCAGGCACCCAACCCGGCTTGACCAGTGCCACGATCACGACAAATCCGATGTACAGGCCCACCAATAGCAGGCCGGGCAACAAGGCGCCGGCATACATGTCGCCCACGGAACGACCCAACTGGTCGGCCAGCACAATCAGCACCAGCGACGGCGGGACTGCCTGCGCCAGCGTGCCCGAGGCGGTGATGGCACCGGTGGCGATGGTGCGGTTGTAACCGTAGCGCAGCATGATGGGTAGCGAGATCAGACCCATGGAAATCACGGCAGCCGCCACCACGCCGGTGGTGGCTGCCAGCAGCGCACCCACCAGAATCACGGCAATGGCCAGGCCGCCGCGCAGCGGGCCAAAGACCTGGCCCACGGTTTCAAGCAAGTCCTCGGCCATGCCGGAGCGTTCCAGAATGATGCCCATGAAGGTGAAAAACGGAATCGCCAGCAGCGTGTCGTTTTGCATGATGCCAAATATGCGCAGTGGCAGCGCCTGAAACAGCGAGGCCGGAAAGATACCGGCCTCCATGCCGATGAAGCCAAATGCCAGGCCGGTCGCGGCCAGGGCAAACGCCACGGGAAAACCGGTCAGCAAGAAGGCGAACAGTCCGCAAAACATGAGCGGCACAAATTGTTGTGCCAGAAAGGTGGTCTGCATTTATTTGCCCTCAGCCAGTTTGCGGGCAACGATGGCCTCGAGTTCTTCCAGGTGTTTTTCCTCGTCTGATTTGTTGACCTCATGCGACAACGCGTCGGGGCCCTGGCCTTTCAGGAAAGCAATGCGCTTGATCAATTCCGACAGCCCCTGCAGGGCCAGCAGGGAAAAACCCAGTGGAATCAGGCCGTAGGCCGGCCAGCGGATCAAGCCGCCGGGGTTGGGTGACATTTCACCCGTAGCCAGCGCGTTGGTGAACAGCGGCCAGCTCAAGGCGATGCTGAGCAGACAAAACGGCAACAGCACGATGAGGATGCCGACCACGTCAATCCAGTTGCGCGTGCGCGCCGTTAATTTGGAGGCAACGAAATCAATGCGGACGTGCGAATTTTTCAGAAAACCATAACCAGCGCCCATCAGAAAAACAGCGGCAAACAGGTACCACTGAATCTCCAGCAGGCCGTTGGAGCTGACGTTGAACATTTTGCGCACGATGGCGTTGCCGGCGCTGATCAGGGTGGTGGCCAGGATCAGCCACATGCTGAGTTTGCCGATCCAGGTGGTGATCTGGTCGATCAGCCGGGACAGCGCGAGAAATGGGGTCATGGTGTTTTCATTGTGTTGAAGGCCAGCAAGCTGGCGCCCTGAATTTTAGGGCGTGATGCCGGTGTTTTGTCCTGCCGGTAGTCCCACCAGGGCAAAACCTTGCGCATGGACTGCACCCGGCCACTTTGCTGTGCCTGGTAGCCCGGTATGGTGTTGATCTGGCCGAGCCATTGGGGAGTTTGCAACAGGTGCAGCAGGGCTGCGATGCCGGGCTGTGCCAGCGCCGACTTGAGGCACACCAGGTGGTAGCTTTCGTCTGCCAGCGGCACGAAGTCGAGGCCGGCGGCTTGGGCTGCGGCGGCAATGCCCAGGCCCGCATCGCACTGGCCTGCCGCCACCGCTTGCGCCACGGCGCTATGTGAGGGCTCGGTGTGGTCATAGCCTGGCAACTGGCTGGCCAACAGGCCGGCCTGGGCCAGCAGTTCGTCCAGCGCCACGCGGGTGCCACTGCCCAGCGTTCGGTTGGCAAAGCGGGCCTGGCGCTGCACCACGTCCTGCAAGCTGTGCAAACTCAGCGGGTTGCCCCGCACCACCATCAGTCCCTGGGTGCGCCGGGCAAAGCCGATGATCTTGTGCTGGCCCGGTTGCAGCAGCGGCTTGTAGATGCGCTCCGTCAGGGTTTTTTTGCCGGTTCCCAACAGGGTGTGAAAGCCGGCCATCACGCAGCGGCCTTCGTTGAGCGCGCGAATGGCGTCGACACTGCCAGTGAAGCGGATGTCCAGGTGCAGCCGGCCGCTTTCCTGGGGCAAGGCCAGGTGGTCGCCCTGCAGGGCGTGCTCGCGCAGGCGCGAGAGCGCGTCGTCATGGCTGGCATACAGGGTGACCACATGCACGCCGTTGTCAAAGGCCAGCGCGTAGCTGCGCTCCAGCTCGGCGCGCAAGGCCTCGATTTGGGGTGACAGACGGGCCTGCGCCCGGCGCTCGGCCCACATCAGCTTGCTGCCAAACTCCGTCAGGTGGGCGCGCTGGCCTTTCTCCCAGATCACCAGCTCGTTGCCCAGTTCGTTTTCCCAACGCTTGAGCTCGCCCCAGACGTGGCGGTAGCTCAAACCCAGTGCGCGCGCACCGCCCGAGATCGAGCCCTGGCTGCTCACCGCCTGCAGCAGGTCGATCAGCGGGTTGCGCAGCAGCGCCGGGCTGCTGTCTTTGGAGAGGGTGTAGTGGAGTTGCAGCCTATGCACGGTGGTTCATATCGCCAGGTTTTTGATCGGTGGCTAGGATAGCCGAATCCAACACGGACAGGGCTTGCGCACTTTGTGTGGCTGCAGCCGGTCCTGCCATTTTTCTCTTCATGACCACTTTTTCCGAAAGTGCGGCCACCGCGCTGCAACTCATCACCACGATGGACGCCGAATTGCTCACGATTGTGGGTCGTTCCCTGGCGGTGAGCGCGACCGCCTGCGCGCTGGCCTGCAGCCTGGGGCTGGTGCTGGGCGCATGGCTCGGCGTGGCACGTTTTGCCGGGCGCGGTGCGGTGCTGGCGCTGCTCAACACCTATTTGGCCGTGCCCTCGGTGGTGGTGGGGCTGGTGGTTTACCTGCTGCTGTCGCGCTCTGGGCCGCTGGGATTTTTGGGCTGGTTGTTCAGTTTCAAGGCCATGGTGCTGGCGCAAGCCGTGCTGGTGCTGCCGGTGGTCACCGCCCTGACGCGCCAGGCGGTGGAAGATGCGCAGAATTTGCACGGCGAACAACTGCAGTCGCTGGGTGCCCGGCCGCTGGTGCGCAGCCTGCTGCTGGCCTGGGATGAGCGTTATGCCTTGCTCACGGTGCTGATCGCTTCCTTTGGCAGGGCCATCTCCGAAGTGGGTGCGGTGATGATTGTGGGTGGCAATATCGACGGCTTTACCCGCGTCATGACCACGGCCATTGCCCTGGAGACCAGCAAGGGTGACCTGCCGCTGGCGCTGGGCCTGGGGCTGATTTTGCTCGCGGTGGTGCTGCTGCTCAATGCCTTGATTGCCGGGCTGCGGCGCTGGCGCGAGGCACGGGTGGGCGGCACGACACCCGCCGCCGCACTGGCGGTGTCGGCATGAGCGCGGTGTTTGCCCTGAACAGTGCCTCGGTGCATTTTGGCCTGCCGGCACGCGCCGTGCGCGCGCTTTCTGATGTCAGCTTGCAGATCCACTTGGGTGAGCGGGTGGCCTTGGTGGGGGCCAATGGCTGCGGCAAGAGCACCTTGCTGCGCGTGCTGCATGGCTTGATTGCGCCCACTTCAGGGCAGGTTCAAAGCCAAGCGGACTTGCGCCAGGCCATGCTGTTTCAAAAACCGCACCTGATGCGTCTGTCGGTGCAGGCCAATATTGCGCTGGGTTTGTGGCTGCGCGGCACGCCCTGGAAGCAGGCCAAGGAACAGGCCTTGACGGCGCTGGCGCGCGTCGGCTTGCGGGCGCTGGCTGCGCGCAATGCACGCCAGCTCTCGGGCGGCCAGCAGCAGCGTGTGGCCATGGCGCGCGCCTGGGCTTTGCAGCCAAAGGTGCTCTTGCTTGATGAGCCCACCGCCAGCCTGGACCCGCACGCCAAGCGCGAGGTGGAGGCCCTTATCGAGGAATTTGCCAGCGGCGCAGAGGCCATGACCCTGGTGTTTGCCAGCCACAACCTGGGTCAGGTCAAGCGCCTGGCCAGCCGGGTGATTTACCTGGAGCAGGGCCACGTGCTGGCCGACCTGCCGGTGCATGATTTTTTTGGTGGATCTTTGCTGCAGATGCAGTACCCGGCGGCCCATTTGTTTGTCAAGGGAGAACTGGTATGAAAGCCGTGGTGAAGCTGGCGCTGGTCGCCACGTCCGTGCTCGTGTCCATGGGCGTGCTGGCGCAGTCCATTGTGGTGGCCTCCACCACCTCGACCGAGCAGTCGGGGCTGTTTTCGGTGTTGCTGCCCGCGTTCAAAAAGGCCAGCGGCATCGACGTCAAGGTGGTGGCGCTGGGCACCGGCCAGGCGATCGACATGGGCCGTCGTGGCGACGCCGACGTGCTGTTTGTGCACGACAAGCCGGCCGAAGAAAAAGTGGTGGCCGAGGGCTTCGCCGTCAAGCGCCTGGAGGTGATGACCAACGACTTCGTGGTGGTCGGCCCGGCAGCTGACCCGGTCAAGGTCAAAGGCCGGGATGTGGTCGACGCGCTCAAGAAAATTGCCGGCGCCCATGCCGGTTTCATCTCGCGC
The DNA here is from genome assembly GCF_030653815.1 of Rhodoferax sp. Classification (GTDB taxonomy): domain Bacteria; phylum Pseudomonadota; class Gammaproteobacteria; order Burkholderiales; family Burkholderiaceae_C; genus Rhodoferax. The sequence goes on from NZ_JAURYQ010000040.1 coordinate 16,760, forward strand.
GGCGACAAGAGCGGCACCCATGCGGCCGAGTTGCGCTTCTGGCAAATAGCGGACCTGGCCGGCAAGCAGGGCAGCGGCTACAAGTCTTGCGGTTGCGGCATGGGCCCGGCGCTCAACATGGCGTCCAGCACAGGCGCCTATGTGCTCACCGACCGTGGCACCTGGCTCAACTTCAAGAACCGGGGTGAACTCAAGGTGTTGGTCGAAGGCGACCTGCGCCTGTTCAACCAGTACGGTGTGATGCTGGTGAATCCGGCCAAACATCCGCACGTGAAGGCGGTCGATGGCCAGAAGTTTGTCGATTGGGTGACCGGCAGTACAGGCCAGGCAACGATTGCCAGCTACAAAATTGGCGGCGAACAGCTGTTTTTTCCGAATGCGGTGAAATAGACCCTTGTCGGAGCTTATTACCGGCCCCCGTTGCGCAGCAACACATACAGCGCGGTGCCTGCCAGAATGCTCAGCAGGGGGTGCTTTTTCCACCACTGCAAGGCCACCACCACGGCGACGGACATCGCTTCGGCCCAGGGGCCTGCGAGATTGTCTCGGGCATGGCCGACCAGCGTGTGCAACAGCAACAGGGTCATGATGGCCAGTGGCAAAAAGCGCCCGAGTCGCTGCACCAGCGGGCTGTTTTGCAGGAAGCGCGCGGCCAAAAAGGGCAGGGCGCGCAGGCCAAAGGTCACCACGGCCATGGCCACAATGGCGCCGATGGCGTAGGGGATGTCGATCATGGGCTCACCTTCCTGGTGCCGGATTGGCGCCAGAGCAGCCCGGCCAGCACGCTCAGGCCGATGGCGGTCAGCAAGGCTTGTTGCGGCAGCAGCGTCCAGGCGACGGCGTAACTCGCCACAGCAACCCAGAGGGGCGCGGCCGAGTCCGCTTTGCGCCACTGCTCGACCGCCAGCACGGCAAACAGGGCGGCCAGGGCAAAGTCCAGCCCCACCAGTGAGATTTGCGCCTGCGCGCCGATCACGGCGCCCAGCAAGGTGCCCAGCACCCACCAGCCCTGGTTGAGCAAGGCCACGGTGACCATCTGGCGCGTGCTGGTGCCGCTGGGCAGTGTGGTCAGCACCGAATAGGTCTCGTCGGTCAGGGCAAACACCAGGTACCAGCGCGCCCAGGGCTTCACAGGCAGTTTGTCCAGCAGCGACAGCCCATAAAAAACGTGGCGCAGGTTCACCACCAGGGTGGCCAGCGCAATCGACGCCCAGGGCAGGCCGGCGGCCAGCATCGGCACCATCATGAACTGGGCGGCACCGGCAAACACCAGCACACTGGCCATGACAGCCAGCCACCAGGGTGCGCCGGCTTGCACAAACAGGAAGCCGAACACCATGCCCAGCGGCACATAACCCATGGCCACCGGCACCGAGAGTGAGAGCACTGAGCTCGGTGGTGCCTGCGCGGCTGGCGTTGGGTTGGAAGAGGTGGTCATGAAGCAAGAGAAAGGGGGCAGCAATGGTGCGAAAAGGTGCGCCATGGCAGAGCCGCCGATTGTGCCAGCCAGCGCTGTGTGATCGCGCCCGACCCTGGCTGCATCCCACGGAGGTGGCCCGCGCGCGGGTGCGACGTTGCCATAATCAAACCATGAACAATATCTGCGTTTACTGTGGCTCCAGCCCGGGTCGGCTCGAAACTTATGCCGCTGCTGCGCGCGCACTTGGCGAGGCGCTGGTGGCGCGCGACCTGGGGCTGGTGTATGGCGGTGCCAGCATTGGGCTCATGGGGCTGGTTGCCGACTCCGTGCTGGCGCTTGGCGGCCGGGCCGTGGGCGTGATCCCGCAAGGTCTGGCGCGCAAGGAGGTGGTGCACCGACATTTGACCGAACTTCACGTGACGCAGTCCATGCATGAGCGCAAAACCCTGATGGCCGAGCTCTCCGACGGCTTCATCGCCATGCCGGGTGGCATCGGCACGTTTGAGGAAATTTTTGAAATCTGGACCTGGGCTCAGCTTGGCATCCACGCCAAACCCTGCGGTCTTCTGAACGTGGCGGGTTACTACGATGCGCTGACCGCCTTTCTGGATCACGCGACGGCGGAGGAATTTCTCAAGCCACCGCACCGTTCCTTGCTGATTGTCGAGCCGACGCCGCAGCTGTTGCTGGATCGGTTTGCCAGCTATCAGCCACCAAGCATCCGGAAGTGGCTGGATCAGGACGAATCCTGAAGCCGTAATTTTTTTGGTTCTTCGTGGGCGTCAGTGCTTCATTCCATCAACGCCACCGACTTGATCAGGGCGAATGCCTGCATTCCGGGCTTCAGTGCCAGTGTCTGGCAGGAATAGGCGGTAATTTCCGCCAGCAACTGCTGACCGTCGGGTAGCAGGCAGACGACAGTTACGCGGCCCGGGGCAACCGGGTGAAGGGCTGCGATGGCGATTGGTAACTGGTTCAAAATGCTGAGGCCCTGAGGTTGCTCCGTTGCCAGACTCACATTGCGCGCCAGTACGCGCAAACGCGAAGCCGATGGGTTGGCTCCGGGCGCCAGGCTCAAACGCAGCTGCAACGCCTCGTTGCCGAAGGTGGTCAGGCCGTGCTCGTCAGTCGCGTGCAGTGTGCCCTGCAACACACTGACCGGACCTTCTTCATCAAACAGCGGCGAATCGGGCCGGGCCAGGGCCTCGCGCAGGGTCTCGATGCGCTCGATGTGGCCGTCCGCCATGAAGATCACGCGACTGGCCAGACGCTCCACTTCACGCGGCGCATGGGTGATGTAGAGCACCGGCAGGCCGGTCTCTTGCGCCAGCGCGTCAATCAAGGCCAGCAATTCGGCCTTGGCCTGCCAGTCGAGTGCCGACAGGGGCTCGTCCATGCACAGCAGGCGGGGTTGTGACAGTAGCGCGCGCGCCATGGCCACGCGCTGGCGCTCGCCCCCTGAGAGCGTGGTCACGGCCTGATCCAGCAGGTGGCCGATGCCCACGCGCTCGGCCATTTTTTGCAGCGCACCAGCGGGCGCTGCCGGGGCGCGCTGGCAGGCGTAGTCAAGGTTGCCGCGCACCGTCAGGTGCGGAAACAGCGCAGCGTCCTGAAACACAAAACCGATGTTGCGCTGGGTGGTGGGCAGGCGCCAGGCCTGGTTTTGCCAGGTTTCGCCGTTGAAACGCAGTTGGCCGCGGGTGTCGCCGTCAAGCCCGGCGATGGCGCGCAACAGCGTGCTTTTGCCAGAGCCCGAGCGGCCAAACAACACGCTGATGCCTTGCGCCGCAAAGGAAAAGGCACCGCTTTGCAGCGCAAAGTTGCCTTTTTTCAGGGTCAGTTGGCCTTCAATCATGGGGGCTCGGTCAGCGCGGTTTGAGCGGGCTCATCATGCGCTGGTTGATGGCATAAAACAGCAGCAGGGTCAGGAACGAAAAGCCCAGCAGCACGGCTGACAGCCGGTGCGCCGCGCCGTACTCCAGCGACTGGGTGTAGTCGTAAATGGCGATCGACACCACCCGCGTCTCACCGGCAATGCTGCCACCCAGCATGGCGATGACGCCAAACTCACCCACGGTGTGGGCAAAGGTGATGACCACGGCGGTCAGGATGCCGCCGCGCGACAGTGGCAGCACCACGCTGAAAAACCGGTCCAGCGCGCTGGCGCGCAGGGTGGCGGCGGCATCGAGCAGGCGTGGGTCGATGGCACCGAAGGCTTCGCGCAAGGGCTGCACCGCAAAGGGCAGCGAGTAAATGACCGAGCCGACCAGAATGCCCCAGAAGCTGAACGCCAAATGCTGCAAGCCGATTTGTTCCAGCGCGCCGCCCACCGCCCCCTGGGGCCCGAGCACGATCAGCAAATAGAACCCGATCACCGTGGGCGGCAAGACCAGCGGCAGCGACACCAGGGCGGTGACGCCATTGACCCAGCGGCTGCTGGAGCGCGCCAGCCACCAGGCCAACGGGGCCGACAGCAGCAGCAGGATGAGTGTGGTCAGGCCGGCCAGCTTGGCGGTCAGCCAAATCGCCTGCCATTCACCGGAGGTCATGCCGGCAAAATTCATGGCCGGGCCTCGGTGACCAGGTCAAAGCCGTTGCGCCGCAGTACCCCACGGGCCTCGGGCGTGCCCATGAACTGGGCCAGGGCCCGGGCGGCCGGGTTGTTTTGACCATGGCGCGTGATGACAAAGGCCTGCTCCAGCGGCTGGTGGGTGTCGGCCGGAATCAGCCAGTAGCCGCCTTTGGCCTTGAGTGTGTCGTTCAGGGCCAGCGACAGGGCGATGATGCCGACCTCGGCCGCCTGGCTGTCAACGAGTTGGACGGTGTGCGAAATGTTTTCGCCAAACACCAGCCTGGGCTGCAGCACGGTCCACAGGCCGGCGTGTTGCAGCGCTTCTTTGGCGCGTGCGCCGTAGGGCGCATGGTCTGGCGAGGCAATGGCGATCTTGCGAAATTCGGGGCGGGTCAGGCTACGCAGACTGAGTTGGCTGGCATCGACCTTGGCGCTCCAGAGCACGATGCGCCCCAGCGCGTAGCTTGTGACCGGTGCCACTGCCTGGCCGCTGGCCACCAGTTTTTTCGGGTAGCTCACATCGGCCGAGAAAAAAATGTCAAACGGCGCGCCGTTTTCAATTTGCTGCATGAACTTGCCCGAGGAACCCATGATGAGGTCCAGCCGGTGCTCGGGGTGGCTTTTCTGAAACAGGGGAGCAAGTTCATTGAAAGCAAAGCGCAAGTCGGCGGCGGCGGCTACCCGGGCGGTTGCGGCCTGGCTGAGTGCGCTTGCCGTGAACGCAAAAAATGCCAGCAGCAGGGGCAACAAGCGGTAGCTCTTCATGCCGGCTTTTGCCCGAGTTTGCGGTACAGCGTGGCGCGGCTGATGCCCAGGGCGCGCGCCGCCTGGCCGACATTGCCACGGGCCTCTTCGACCGCTTTGCGGATCATCACGGCCTCGACCTCGCGCAGCGCCAGCGCTGGCGCCGCACGGCTGCCGGCCTGCAGCGTGTGGGCTTCATCGGCGCGACTGATGGCCTGGGCCTGCAGGCGCAGGCCGCTCCAGAGCGGCAATTCGATCGGCTTTCCGGGGCGTTTGGCGGCGTCGAACAAGGGCTCGAACGACATGCCAAAGACCTCGCTGACGTGGATGGGCGCCTGGCCGGGTGCGGCCAGGCCAGGCACCATTTGCCGCGCCACCGGGTTGGCCCCGGTGATCCAGCCCTCGGCATCCAGGCACAGCAGGCCATCGGCGTCGCTGCCCAGGGCATTGCCGGGCCAGTTCAGGCGCAGCAGCAGGGCGTGGGGCTGGGCCGTGAGCAGGGCGTTTTCGATCTTGCTGGCCGACTGCATGACCAGATGCTTGAGTTCCGGGCGCTCCTGCGCGTCGACCCCGGTCACATCGAGCATGCCCACACACGCACCATCGGGACCCAACAGCGGGGCGCCAGCGCAGCTGTAAGCCGAGGTCTGGTCAAAAAAATGCTCGCCACGGTGCAGCCAGACCGGTTGCAATTCGGCCAGCGTGGTGCCAATGGCGGTGGTGCCCATGCTGCGCTCGGACAGGTCGGTGCCGACACGGGTGATCAGGTGGGCGCGCGGGTCGGCGTGGTCGATGGCGCCGCAGGCGTCGACCACCACGCCGTCGGCATTGGTCAGGATGGCGAAGTAGCGCGTGTTGACAATGGCGCGCGCCAGGTTCTGCAGCATGGGTTGTGCTGCGGCAATCAAGCTGTGGTTGGCTTCCAGGGTGTAACGCAGCAAGGGCGCGCTGACCTGCGAAAACTGGACTGCGCTGGCGGGCTGCAAGCCCGAATTCAGGCAGCGCTGCCAGGAGCGTTCAACCCATGGCGCGACCCAGCCCGGCGTGGCGGCTTGGCCGTCGCGCATGAGGCGCTGGCGCGCCAAGGCTATGCGCGCCAGGCGGCTGTGCGCGGCATTGGTGTGGGGGTCGGTGGGGTGCACGGTGAAATCCATTAAGCTCTGAATTTATCGTATTTTGAATGCATCGGCGAACCCGCTTGTCAGGGCGCCGGCTTGCAGGCACACTTTGCTTGTGAAATTAAAAACATCTGTTTCTTCCCCGCGCCGTGTGAAAGCCGCCTTGATGTGGCCGTTTGCCCTGGTATTGGCCTTCATTTTGATGGCCTTTGTGACCACGGCGTATTTTTTGCAGGTGCAGACCCGCGACCGCGCCTTGTCCGAGCGGGTCTCGGCGGTCGCCAAGTTGGTCGACCAAAAGCTGGACAAGGACACCAAGCTGATGCGTGCCGTGGTGCACACCATGCAGGGAATCCCGGCCCTCACGGCGGCGTTTTCCAGCCAGGATCGCCGTGCCTTGTTGCGTGAGGCAGGGCCGCTGTTTCAAAGCCTGCAAGACGACTACCGCATCACCCACTTGTACTTCAACAGTCCGGAATTGGTGAATCTGGTGCGGATCCATAGCCCGGACGAGTACGGCGATGTCATCACGCGTGACACCACGGTGCAGGCGCGACAGCTCAATGTGCCCATTCATGGCCTGGAATTGGGCGCCCTGGGAACCCTGACGCTGCGCCTGGTGGCCCCCTGGCAAAGTGCACAAGGGGTGGTGGGGTATGTCGAGATGGGCGAGGAAATTGGTCACCTGCTGGATGAAATTCATAAAACCCTGACGGTTGACTTGTTTGTGCTGGTGGATAAGGAATTTCTGCCAGCCCAACAGTGGCATCACGGCTTGGCCCTGCTTCAGAGGCAGGGCAACTGGAGTCGCTTTGAGCAGCAGGTCGTGGTGGCAAACACCCGGGAACATCCCCCGGCGGCCATGAACGAGTCCGTCTTGGCCGCCTTGCGTACCGGTGTCACCCATGTTTTCAAACAAGACGATCAAACCCTGCATCTGGCCATGTTGTCGCTTGATGATGCGAGTGGCCGGCGCATTGGCGATCTGGTGGTGATGCGCGACATCACCGGCTTGCAGAAGAGCTTTCAGCGCTCCATCACGGGCGTGACGCTGATGAGTCTGCTGGTGGGCGCTTTTGTTCTGGGGCTCTTTTATTTTGCGCTGGACCGGGTGGAGCGCGACTACCAGCGTCAGCATGATCTGGAACACCAGTTGCTGCGCGTGGGCACCGAACATGCCCGCATTCTGCAAATTGAAAAGCTGTCGGCGCTGGGCACTATGGTGGGCGAGATTGCGCACCAACTCAACAACCCGCTGGTTGGGGTGGTGAACCTGACCCAGTTGGCGCAGCGCGAAACGGGCAACCCGCAGCGGACCCGCGAACTTCTGGCCGAAATCCGACACGCCGGCCAGGACTGTCATGCTTTCATTGCGTCCATGCTGCGTTTTGCCAAGGTGTCCAAATTCGAATGCCATCCTACCGATCTGGCCCAGGTGGTTGAAGAGACCGTGCTGATGTTTCGTCAGACCCTGCGCCACCAGATGCCTGTCGAGTTGGTGTTTCCCGAAGAAAAGGTGGTGCTGCTGATGGACGCCATTTTGCTGCGCCATGCCTTGTTCAACTTGCTGCTCAATGCCGCGCAGGCCACCGACGATGAAAGCCCGGTGGTGATCAGTCTGCAAGCCCAGCCACACCCCGAAACAGGCGCACCAGGCTGGCGTCTGGCCGTTCGCGACCATGGCAAGGGCATTGCGCCCGAAATCCTGGACAAGGTGTTCACGCCGTTTTTCACCACCCGCCACGAAGGCACGGGCCTGGGGCTGCCGGTGGTGCAACATGTGGCCTTGCTGCACCAGGGTTTTGTCACCGTTGAAAATTTGCCTGAGGGTGGCACGCAATTTGCGGTTTGGTTGCCGCAAACCACCACGACCAATCCCGTACATACCCACTCCTAGCCCACTCATGTTGCCCAAGATTCTGGTCGTTGATGACGACCGTTACACCCGGACACTGCTGGAGCAGATGCTTCGCACCTCGGCCCACGTCCACCTGGCCAGTGAGGGGGATGAGGCGCGGCGGTTGTTCGCCACGCATGACTTCAATCTGGTCTTGATGGACCAACGCTTGCCAAGCCACCAGGGACTGGATTTGTTGCGCGAGTTTCGCGCCCAGCGGCCACGCATGGTGGCCATTCTGATGACCGGATTTGCCGATGTGCGTGATGCCGTGGCGGCTGTGCGTGAGGGGCTGTTCGATTACCTGACCAAGCCTTTTGAAGACCTGGAAGCGCTGGAGGCCGTGATCGGCAAGGCGCTTGAAATTGACGCCGCCTACCGTGAAATTGACACCCTGCGCATCCGCTTGGCCAAAGCTTCGGGCGCACCTTTGGTGGTTGGGCAATCAGCCGCGATGACGCGTTTGCTGGGGCAGCTGCAGCAAGTGGCCGGTCTGGACACCACGGTCCTGCTGGAAGGCGAAAGTGGCACCGGCAAGGATGTGATGGCCAGGTACATTCATGCGCACAGCCAGCGTGCTGACCAGGCTTTCCTGGAAGTGAATTGTGGTGGCTTGCCCGAGTCCTTGCTGGAAAGCCTGCTGTTTGGTTATGAGAAGGGCGCGTTTACCGGTGCCGCCCAGGCGACCGCCGGCTATTTTGAAAAGGCCAATGGCGGCAACCTGTTTCTGGATGAAATTGCCGACATGAGCCCCAAGTTGCAAAGCAATTTGTTGCGCGTACTACAAGACCACAGCTTTTGCCGCATTGGCAGCACCCATCGGCGCTCGACCGACTTTCGCCTGATCTGTGCAACCAACCGTTCGCTCTTGGGCGAGGTCAAAGCGGGGCGTTTTCGCGAGGATTTGTACTACCGGATCAATGTGGTGGCTGTGTTTTTACCGCCACTGCGTGAGCGCGAGGGCGACGTGTTTCGTCTGGCGGTTCATTTTCTTGAACTTTTCAACGCCAAGTTTGGCAAGCAATGTGGCCCTTTCACGCCGGCCGCGCTGGCTTCCCTGGAAGCCCATTCCTGGCCAGGCAATGTGCGCGAGCTCCAGCATTGCATCGAGCGCGTGGCTGCCATGCAGCCGGGCGGCGTGATTGACGCTGTTCACCTCGGTCCCGGATGCAGTTTGCAGATGGCACCTGCGTCGCCCACCCTGACGCCATCAGCCGCTGAACTCGGCTACCAGGAGGCGCGCGCCAGCTTCGAGCAGGCTTATTTGAAGGGGCTCCTTGAGGCTGCCGGCGGCAATGTTTCCGAGGCGGCGCGTTTGAGCGGCATTCCCCGTCAGAACCTTTACGTGCGGATGAAGCGTTGGGGCTTTGTCACTGATTCATGACAACTGTCGTGATTGCCTGACAGTTTTTTAAGCGCATTGGATGGATTCTGCGGCGTCTTCTGATGCAGTAGTCGTGGCACGAAGCTTGCCTAGTTCAATCGGGTGATGTTCACTCTATGAAGGAGATCGTGATGCGAAAGACTGTTGTTGGGAGCCTGCTGGCCCTGGCCTCGACGTTTTTGATTTATGGCTGTACGCAGACTGAAATCAAAGGCGTTGCCAACGCGCCGGTAGCAGGTGTTGTTGAAGATGGCAGCAAGGAGACTTTCCAGAAGGTCTCCAACGCCACGGTGTGGTTGATTCCGTCGTCCGACGTGGTGGCCATGGGCAAGACGCCCATCGAAATCAAGAAAGACGCCAAAAATGACGAGCCGCTGGAAGATAACCTGACGGCCAACCGCGACCGTTACCTCAAAGCGAGGACCGATGCCAAAGGCGAGTTCAAATTTGCCGCTGTCCCCATGGGCAAGTACTTCGTTTATGTGGAGCCTGCCAACAACAAGTATTTGCCTGGGGGTGACAAGTCGCGCGTGGCCATGACCAGCGATGAATTGTCCAAGGCGCCGCTGAAGATCAAGGTCTCTGGCAATACGCCGGCAGGCGCCACCTACATTGGCAGTTCGGCCTGCATTGAATGCCACGAAGACCAGAAGCACTTCACCAAAACGCTGCACCGCCTGGGCATCACCGTGATTGGCAAGCCCAGCAAGTTGCAGGATTTTTCCAACTTCCCGGACTTCAATAAAGGCCTCGACAAGCTCATGGCCGGCACCAAGTTCTGGTTCCATGGCTACGACTCAAAGCGTGGCTTTGACAAGTACCTGATCAGCACCAAGGCCCCGGCCGATGCTGCCAGCGTGAGTTTTACCGCCACGTTCTACAAGGACAAGGACGGCTCGCTGAAGTTCCGTGCCGAAAACGTCAAGAATCCCCAGGATGCAGCGCGCGTTTATCCGGTTGAAATGACTTATGGCGGCGGTGTTTACAAACAACGTTACCTGGTGCGTGTGGGTCCTAACCTGTTCCCGTTTGTCCAGTTCAACCAGAACGGCGACGACTCCTTTGCCGACCGCAGCCGCAAGGAATGGCGTGATTACCATGCCGACTGGTTCTACAACGAAACCACCAAGCAGCTGGCTGACCCGCCGCAAGCCAAATCGTTCGACAAGGAATGTGCCTCTTGCCATGCCAATGGTTACACCCTGACCAAGACTGCGGCAGGTGATTACATTGCCGGTTCCAGCAATGACCGCAATGGTGAGATCGACACAGATGGGGATGGCAAACCCAACGAGATCAACATGGGTTGCGAGACCTGCCACGGCCCGGGCTCGGTGCACAACGCCGCCAAGGAAATCGACATGCCGTCCACCATTGTCAGCCCCAACAAGCTGGCTGCCGAGCGCGCCTCGATGATCTGCGGTCAGTGCCATAGCCGGCCTCAAGGCAACCTGAAAAATGACCAGCCGGTCAACAAGGACAACAAGATGATGCTGCCGGGCACATCGCGCAACGTGTACCTGAACGAGTACACCACGCGTGAGGATGCCGCCAAGAACGACTACTGGGCTGATGGCCTGCATTCCAAGTCGCATCACCAGCAGTACACCGACTTCATCAAGTCATCCAAGTACCGCAATGGCACACAACTGGTGGCCTGCTCGGATTGCCACGACACCCATGGCACGGCCAAGTTTGCGCATCAGATGAAAACAGACTCCAAGTCGGTTGAGTCCTGCAACAGTTGCCATGTCAACACCATGGACCTGAAGAAGCACCTGGCAGACAAGGCCAAGTGCACGGTGGACCCGGCCCAGATCACCTGCGCCAGTTGTCACGTCACCAAGACCATGCAAACCGGTGCCGGCTTTGGCAAGGGCTTGACGGCGGCCGATGGCAAGAACTACTGGACCAACGACATCAGCTCGCACATTTATGACGTGCCGCGCAAGGACAATGTCGGTGTGAAGGGTGTGGCCCCGGGTTCGGCCATGCCGATCCCGTACACCAATGCCTGCGGTGCCGCATGTCATGATGTCAAGAAGCTGTAGCTGATAATTCAGTCTTTGCGTCATTAAAAACCGCCGGTTAGTCCGGCGGTTTTTTTTTGGTGTTCGTGTCTCAATTTGAGAATTTGTGACGACGCCCCTTATCCGACTAGGGTTATCCCTAGGCTTATTTTTTCGCCAAACTCCAACAATACCCATGCAACTGATTTCATAGGAATGGCGACGCGGTCGTTCACCCAGTTTCATTTTTTACCCACAGGAGACCTCCACATGCAAAAGGTGTTGCACATCACCGCAGACAAATGCACCGGCTGTCTGCAGTGCGAAATGGCCTGTTCTTTCGAGAACTACGGCACCTTCGCCACCGCCAAGTCACGCATCAAGGTGTTCAACTTTCACCATACCGGCAAGAAAGTGCCGTACACCTGCACCCAGTGCGACGAAGCCTGGTGCCTGCACGCGTGCCCGGTGGAAGCCATCACGCTGGACAAGGCCACCGGCGCCAAGGTGGTGAACGAAGCCACCTGCGTAGGCTGCAAGGTTTGCACCATCGCCTGCCCGTTTGGCACCATCAACTATGTACAGGAAACCGGCAAGGTGCAAAAGTGCGACCTCTGCGGTGGCGACCCGGCCTGTGCCGACGCCTGCCCCACCGGCGCCATCACCTTCATCGACGCCAACTGGACCGGTCTGGGCAAGATGGAACAGTGGGCAGATAAATTGGCTAACCAGCCTTCGGCTGCATAAGGAGAAACGAACATGTCATGGGCAGGAAAAATCCTCCGCGTTAACTTGAGCGCCGGTACCGTCAAGTCTGAACCCCTCAATATGGAATGGGCGCAAGCCTACATTGGCTCGCGTGGCCTGGGTACCAAGTACCTGGTCGAAGAAGTGGATGCCACCGTCGATCCGCTCTCTGCTGAAAACAAGATCATCTGGGCCACCGGCCCGCTGACCGGCACCATGGCCTCCACGGGCGGGCGCTACACGGTGATCACCAAGGGCCCGCTGACTGGTGCCATTGCCTGCTCCAATTCGGGTGGCTACTGGGGCGCCGAGTTCAAAATGGCCGGCTGGGACATGGTCATTTTTGAAGGCAAGTCGGCCAAGCCGGTCTACCTCTACGTCAACGACGACCTGGCCGAGCTGCGCGATGCGTCTCATCTGTGGGGCAAGAGCGTCTGGGAAACCGAAGAAATCATCAAGAAGGGCCTGCAAGACCCGCTGACGCGCGTGTCGAGCATCGGCAAGGCCGGCGAAAACGGCGTGTTGTTTGCGGCCGTGGTCAATGACCTGCACCGCGCGGCAGGCCGCTCTGGCGTGGGTGCTGTGATGGGCAGCAAGAACCTCAAGGCCATTGCGGTGCGTGGCACCAAGGGCGTGGGCAACGTCAAGGACCCGAAGGCTTTCATGGCCGCCACCAAGGCCGCCAAGAAAGTGCTGGCCGATAACGGTGTCACCGGCACGGGTCTGCCCGCCATGGGCACCCAGGTGCTGATGAGCGTGATCAACGAAGTGGGCGGCCTGCCCACGCGCAACCACCAAGACAGCCAGTTTGAAGGCGCCATGGACATCGGTGCCGAAGCCATGGCCAAGCCGCGTGCCACCGACGGCAAGAAACACCTGGTGACCAACCAGGCTTGTTTTGGCTGCACCATTGCCTGCGGGCGCATCAGCAAGATGGACGAAGGCCACTTCACCATCGAGAACAAGCCGCAATACCGCGGTGCCAACGGCGGCCTGGAGTACGAAGCCGCCTGGGCACTCGGTGCCGCCAACGGCGTCAACGACCTGGAATGCCTGCAATACGCCAACCTGCTGTGCAACGAAGAAGGCATCGACCCGATCAGCTTTGGCGCCACCGTGGGTGCCGTGATGGAACTCTACGGCATGGGTGTGCTGACCAAGGAGCAAATCGGCATTGAAGCCCCGTTTGGCTCGGCTCGCGCGCTGGCCTTTCTGGCCGAGGAAACCGTCAATGGCCGCGGCTTTGGCAAGGAAATTGGCCAGGGCTCCAAGCGCCTGACCGCCAAGTACGGCCACCCCGAACTCAGCATGTCCTCCAAGGGGCAGGAATTCCCGGCCTATGACGGCCGCGCCATCCAGGGCATTGGTCTGGCTTATGCCACCAGCAACCGGGGCGGCTGCCATTTGCGCGGTTACACCATTGCCTCCGAGATTCTGGGCATTCCGGTCAAGACCGATCCGCTCGAGTCGCAAGGCAAGCCCGAACTGGTCAAGGCCTTCCAGGATGCCACTGCGGCATTTGACTCAAGTGGCCTGTGCATCTTCACCACCTTTGCCTGGGGCCTGCAAGACCTGGCGCCGCAAATCTCGGCGGCCTGTGGCGACCAGTACACCATTGAAGAGCTGGCCAAGATCGGTGAGCGCATCTGGAACATGGAGCGCGAGTTCAACAACCGTGCCGGTTTCACCAAGGCCGACGACAGCTTGCCTGCGCGACTGACCACGGCCGCGGAGGCTTGCAAAACCGGCCCGGCCAAAGGCAAGTTCAACGAGCTCGCCACCATGCTGCCGCTGTACTACGAAGCACGTGGCTGGGACCCTGAAGGCCGCCCGACCGCAGCCACCAAAGAGCGCCTGAGCCTGTAAGCGTCTATAGCAACACACAAGACGGCTCTGAAAGGAGCCGTTTTTTCTGGAGAAATCATCATGACCCACCACGTCATCCTCGGTGCCGGCCCGGCCGGCGTCATTGCCGCCGAGACCATCCGCAAGCTCAGCGCCCACGACAGCATCACCATCATCGGCGATGAGCCCGAGCCAGCTTATTCGCGCATGGCCATTCCTTATTTGTTGATGGGCAATATCGACGAGGCCGGCACTTACCTGCGCAAAAGTCCGACGCACTTTGACGACCTGAACATCCAGGTGCGTGTGGCGCACGTAAAGCAGGTGCAGGCAGACACCAAAACAGTGGAGTTGGATGGTGGCGTAAGTATCCGTTTTGACACCTTGCTGGTGGCGACGGGCTCGCGCCCGGTGACACCGCCTGTGCCCGGCATCAAGTCGGAAGGGGTGCACCGGTGCTGGACGCTGGCCGATGCGCGCGCCATTGCGGCGCTGGCCCAGCCCGGTGCCCGCGTGCTGCAGCTCGGCGCCGGCTTCATTGGCTGCATCATCATGGAAGCGCTGGCGGCGCGCGGTGTGAAATTGAGCGTGGTTGAAATGGGTGACCGCATGGTGCCGCGCATGATGGGCCCCACCGCCGGTGGCATGATTCGCGACTGGTGCGAGGCCAAGGGTGTGGAAGTGTTCACCAGTACACGGGTCGAGTCGATCGAGCCCGGCAAGCCCTTGACCGTCAAGCTCTCCAACGGCAAGACCATGCAGGCCGACCTGGTGATCAGTGCCGCCGGCGTGCGCCCGGCCATTGGCTACCTGGAAAATTCGGGCATCACTTGCCTGCTGGGTGTGCTCACCGACGAGCATCTGCAATCCAATGTGCCCGGCATTTATGCCGCCGGCGACTGCGCCGAAGCGCTGGACAAGGTGAGCGGCAAGATGATCGTCAGCGCCATCCAGCCCAACGCCGCCGAGCAGGCCCGGATTGCCGCTACCAACATGGTGGCCTTCGCGCGCGGCCAGGCTCCCAGGGCCAACTTGAAGGGCGTGACACAAATCAACGTGCTCGACACACTGGGGCTGATTTCGGCGAGTTTTGGCGACTGGGAGGGTGTGCCCGGGGGCGACCATGTGGAACTGACCGACAAGGCCCAGGGCCGCCATCTGAGCCTGCAATTCAAGGACGACGTGCTGGTGGGCTGCAACAGCGTGGGCTGGACCGAGCATGTGGGCGTGATGCGCGGTTTGGTCGAAGGCCAGATCAAATTGGGCGACTGGGCCAGCACCCTGAAGCAGGATCCGACCCTGTTGATGGAGGCCTACCTGGCCGCAGCGCAAGGACAAGGCGACTGGTCGGGTGCAGCCGACACGCGCCGACGTTAAAGTTTGTTGCATGAAAATTACCCTGAAACTGTTTGCGTCACTGACCGACTACCTGCCGCCCGAGTCTAAATACACCAACATCGTGGCCCTGGATATTGCGCCGGACACCAC
This sequence comes from Rhodoferax sp., assembly GCF_030653815.1. Taxonomy (GTDB): domain Bacteria; phylum Pseudomonadota; class Gammaproteobacteria; order Burkholderiales; family Burkholderiaceae_C; genus Rhodoferax. Next base: position 31,984 of record NZ_JAURYQ010000040.1, read on the forward strand.
CATCGACCAGTTGGTGGCGCAGTACCGTTTGCCCGAGAAATTGGTACACCTGGTGCTGGTGAATGGCAGCTATGTCGCACCCGAAAAGCGCTCAACGCAAACCCTGGCCGAAGGTGATGTGCTGGCTATCTGGCCGCCGATTGCCGGCGGCTGAGGGTCATTGACGCATGCAGGATTTTTATGCCGAGCGCTTCGAGCGCGAGATGGGTTGCACCGAGGCCGAGTGGCTGATGTGGCTGCCCCAAGCCATTGGCGACCACCACTGGAAACAACAGGCAGGTGCGGCTGGTGTGCGCATTGGCGACGGCGCGCTCGGCCTGAAATGGCAGGTAGCCGCGCCCCGGGTGATCGGGCTCATCAGCATTCCGGTGCTCAAGGTGAGTTTTCGCTTTGCCGGGCTGGACGATGCTGCGCGTCACGTCTTCATGAAACGCTTTGATCTCTACATGCAGCGCGGCGGCGGCTAGGGTAGCCTGGGCGGCAGAGCGGTCTGCGCAGGGAAAGGAGGAGCCCGCAGGGCGGGGGGCACGCAGCAGAACGCTCTGCCGCCCAGGCTCCTGGTGGGTCAGGCTGACGCCCTGATGAAAAACTCGGCTGTCCTGATGCCCGCCACGGTGAGCAGCAGTGAGCCGAACAGGTGCAGGGCGGCCGTACCAACACCGAGCAGGTAGCGTTGTTGCCCGAGCATGCCTACCACTTCAGCTGAAAAGCTGGAAAAGGTGGTGAGCGCGCCCAGAAAGCCGGTGATGATCGCCAGCCGCCAGGCCGGATCCAGATGCGGCAGGGCCTGAAACACCGCTACCGCTGCGCCCACCAGGTAGCCTCCCACCAGGTTCGCTGCCAGCGTGCCCAGGGGCAGCGCCGCGCCGGGGTTGAGCCACACACCCAGTCCCCAGCGGGCCAGCGCGCCCAGGCAGGCGCCCACACAGATGGCCAGCACGGAAAGCATGCGATGAGGTCCGCTGTACTTTATTTTTTGGCAGCAGGCGCTGCCTTGAAGACGGCACCGTTGACGGTCACGCCTTCACCTGAAAAGTTGGCCGCCTTGATTTCTGCGATGCCCTGCACCCGCGTGATGAAGTCGTTCCAGTCCTTGAAGTTGCCTTTTTTGCGTTCCAGGAGAATTTTGCCCGAGGTGCCCGGGCCGATGCCCCTGATGCTGTCAAGTTCGGCCTCGGTGGCTTGGTTGATGTCGAGTGCGGCATGACACGACAGGGCAGACATCAGCACAACGAGGGCGAGGGATTTTTTGAACATGGCGGTCTCCTTGAATGTTATTTGGATTTAGCCCTGCTGCGCCAGCCACTGCACATACTGGGTTACCCCCGTTTGTACATCCGCAAAGACATGGTCGCAACCGGTGGCGCGCAGCGCGCCCAGGTCAGCCTGGGTGTAGCACTGGTACTTGCCACGCAGCGCATCGGGAAAGGGAATGTATTCCAGCAGACCCTCGGTGCCGAGCTGCGCCAGCGTCAGGGGCGCTTGGCCGTCAGCCTGGCGCAGCGCATTGACGACCGAACTGGCGACGTCGTTGAAGGGCTGGGCGCGACCACTGCCCAGGTTGAAAATGCCCGAGATGCCGGGGTGGTCAAAGAACCACAGGTTGACCGCGACCACGTCGTCGATGAAAACGAAGTCGCGCATTTGCGCGCCTGGGGCATAGCCACCGTAGTCACCAAACAGCTTGACCTTGCCCTCGGCCCTGAACTGGTTGAACTGGTGAAACGCGACGCTGGCCATGCGCCCCTTGTGCTGTTCGCGCGGGCCATACACATTGAAGTAGCGAAAGCCGACCACCTGGCGGGTGAGTCCGGTCAGGGCGTTCTCGAACTTTGGTCCGCACTCCAGGCGCATGCGCTGGTCAAACAGCAGTTTGGAGTAACCGTAGACATTGAGCGGGCGCTCAAAAGTCGGCGCTTCGCGGAAGGTGTCCGAACCGCCGTAAGTGGCGGCGCTGGAAGCATAGAGCAGGCGGGCGCCGCGCTTCTGGCAGGTCTGGTACAACTGCACCGAGGTGCTGTAGTTGTTTTGCATCATGTACTGGCCGTTGCTCTCCATGGTGTCGCTGCAGGCACCCTCATGAAAAACGGCTTCGACCTTGCCGTAGGCGTCGGCGGCAAAGGCATCGTAAAAATCTGCGGCATCGACATAGTCGGCAATCTGCAAGTCAACCAGGTTGCGAAACTTGTCGCCCTGGGTCAGGTCATCGACGGCAATGATGTCGGTCAGGCCGCGGGCGTTGAGGCCCTTGATGAGGTTGGAACCAATAAAGCCGGCAGCACCGGTGACAACGATTCGGGTCATGCGAACAACTCCTCAAAAGAAACAGTGGCGGTGCCAAACTTGCCAACCACCAGGCCACCGGCCCGGTTGGCCCAGGGCAGCGCCTCGCGCAGACTCATGCCTGCTGCCACCAGCGCGGCCAGGGTGGCGATCACGGTGTCTCCGGCGCCAGTGACATCGAACACTTCGCGCGCCTGCGCCTTGACGTCGGCACGCCCCTGCGCGTCGAACAGGGTCATACCTTCTTCACTACGGGTCAACAACACGGCCTGCAGCCCGAGTTGCTGGCGCAGGTTTTGCACCTTGACCTGCAGGTCGGACTCGTCTTGCCAGGCGCCAATGACTTGTTGCAGCTCGGCCCGGTTCGGGGTGATCACGGTGGCCAGCTGGTAACGCGAATAATCCGAGCCCTTGGGGTCGATCAGGATGGGTTTGCCGGCTTCAACGGCGCGCGCAATCATGTCGCTCACATGGGCCAGGCCGCCCTTGCCATAGTCAGAAAACAGCACAGCCTGATGGCTGGGCAAGAGGTTCGTGAAGCGGGCCGTTTGCGTGGCCAACACCTCGTTTTTGGGGGTGTTCTCAAAGTCCAGCCGCAACAATTGCTGCTGGCGCCCGATGACGCGCAGCTTGACCGTGGTCTTGAGTTGCGCGTCGCGGCCGAAACAAGTCTGGATGCCGGTGTCGGCCACCAGCGCCTCCAGCTTGTGGCTGGCCTCGTCCTCGCCCACCACCGTCAGCAGCGAGGCCTGACCGCCCAGCGTGACCACGTTGAAAGCCACGTTGGCAGCGCCACCGGGGCGCTCTTCTTCGCGTGTGACGCGCACCACCGGCACCGGGGCTTCCGGGCTGATGCGGTCCACCGCGCCGTACCAGTAGCGGTCCAGCATGACGTCGCCTACCACCAGCACGCGGGCGGCAGACATTTTTTCTTTGGAGATGCTCATAGTTCCTCGACCCGGCGCGCGGGGTAACTGTCCCAGGCCTGGCAGCCGGGACATTGCCAGAAATGTTGCGTGGCCTCAAAGCCGCAAGCGGCGCAGCGGTAACGCAGCAGGGGCTTGATGGCATGGTCGAGGGCGCGTTGCACCTGGGGGTGAAATTGTTCGTGCTCGAGCTTTTCACCGGCGATCCAGCGCGTGGCCGCCACCAGAGAAGGCTCTTTTTCCAGATGATGGGCATACCAGTCGCGGGCACTGTTTTGGGCGGCCGGGTCAGCGTTGGAAAGTGTGACGATGGCCTCAAGCACATCCAGCGAGGCCTGCTCGGTATACAAGGCCTGAAGCCGGGCCAGGGTGGGGGCGGCATGGTCGCTGCGCAGGGCCAGGTCGGCCAGCGGGCGCACGATCAGGGGGATGGCGGCGGGGGTGCTGTCAAGCGCCTGCATCAGGGTGTGCCAAGCTTCACCGGCGTGCCCCATCTGCGCTTGCAGCTGGGCCAGGTCCAGGCGCGAACGTGCGGCCTCGGGGGCCTTGCTGATGGCGCGCTGCAACAACTCCAGCGCCGCTGCTGGCTGACCCTGGGCCACTTGCCCGGCGGCTTGCTCACACAGGTAGTGGGCCAGCCGCGGTGCAAAGCTGCCCTGGGCGTCACTTTCCAGCTTTTCCGCCATCAGGGCGGCCTGAGGCCAGTCCCGACTGCGCTCGTAGTTGGCCAGCAGGGCGAGTCGGGCCTGGGCTTCAAAAGGCGTACCTTCGAGCTTGAGCAAGGCGGTCTCGGCGTGGTCCAGCAAGCCGGCCTTGAGGTAGTCCAGCGCCAAGGCGTGCTGTGCCCGGTGCCGGTCCGCCTGGCTGATGTCAGCGCGTGACAGCAGGTGCTGGTGCACGCGCACGGCGCGTTCAAACTCGCCGCGGCGGCGGAACAGGTTGCCCAGGGCAAAGTGCAGCTCCGAGGTGTCAGGGTCGTTTTGGACCGCCTCGATGAAGGCGTCAATGGCCTGGTCCTGTTGCTCGTTGAGCAAATAGTTGAGGCCCTTGAAATAGGCTTTGGGCGCCTGGCGGTTTTCCAGCCGGATCTGACGCAGGTCCAGCCGAGATGCCAGCCAGCCCAGCACAAAGGCCAGGGGCAAGCCCAGCAAGACCCAGCTCAGGTCAAATTCCATCAGCGTAAACCGGAGGTGTGCCTGGCGCCATGGGCTCAGCGGCGGTCTGGGGTGCGGCAGGTGCCTGTTGGGCCTGGCGATGGCGCCACCACCACGGGGTCATGCCCAGCACGCCAACCGCCACGCCGATGGCAAAGGCACCCAGCACCACCAGCACCATGGGGGCGAGCCAATACTGACCAAAAAAGAAGTGCACCGTGGCGATTTGCTGGTTGTTGAGCGCAAAGGCGAACAGGGTAAAAAATATGGCGATCTTGAGGATCCACCTAAGCAACCACAGGATGTGTTTCATCGACGATTCCCAGAGATTGCAAAGATTCTAGCGCCTGACTTTGCCGGCAAGCGCACAAGCTGGCGCAGCGTCAAGGCGCAGGCAGCAATTCGTCGGTGCGCTGGTCAACGGCCAAGCGCAAGGCTTTGCCCGGCTTGAAGTGAGGCACTTTTTTTTCTGGAATGGCGACGCTCTCACCGCTGCGCGGATTGCGTCCCATGCGGGGCGGACGGTAGTTCACTGAAAAACTGCCAAAACCGCGAATTTCAATGCGATGGCCGCGTGCCAAGGCATCGTTCATGGCCTCCAGAATCGCCTTCACCGCAAATTCGGCATCGCGCTGGGTGATCTGGCCAAATCGTGCTGCAAGTTCTTCAACGAGGTCGGAGCGGGTCATAAACCAATACCTTTGCGGGACAGATCTTTAGCCTGTCCCCAACTGACTAATAAGAAAAAAACGACCGGGTGCACAGGGCAACCGGCCGTTCATTCAGTTCAGCAATAACGCTTTAGTTATTGTTGTCGAGCTTGGCGCGCAACAGGGCGCCCAGGCTGGTGGTACCGGCGTTTTCACGGGCCGACTGCTGGCTCAAGCTTGCCATGGCTTCGCTCTGGTCAGCGGCGTCCTTGGCCTTGATGGACAATTGAATGTTGCGGGTCTTGCGATCCACGTTGACCACCACAGCGTTCACTTCGTCGCCTTCCTTGAGCACGTTGCGGGCATCTTCCACGCGGTCGCGGGAGATTTCCGAAGCACGCAGGTAGCCGATGATGTCGTCGCCCAGGTCGATCTCGGCGCCCTTGGCATCCACGGACTTGACCTTGCCAGTGACCACAGAACCCTTGTCGTTGATCGACGAGAAGGTGGTGAAGGGGTCGGAGTCGAGCTGCTTGATACCCAGCGAAATGCGTTCGCGGTCGACGTCAACGGCGAGCACCAGTGCTTCCACTTCCTGGCCTTTTTTGTACTCGCGCACGGCAGCTTCGCCGGGCTCGTTCCAGGACAGGTCAGACAGGTGCACCAGGCCGTCAATGCCGGCAGCCAGACCCACGAACACGCCGAAGTCGGTGATCGATTTGATCGGGCCCTTGACGCGGTCGCCGCGCTTGGTGTTCTGTGCGAACTCCTGCCATGGGTTGGCCTTGCACTGCTTCATGCCCAGCGAAATGCGGCGCTTGTCTTCGTCGATTTCCAGAACCATGACTTCGACTTCGTCGCCCAAGGCAACGATCTTGCTCGGCGCCACGTTCTTGTTGGTCCAGTCCATTTCGGACACGTGGACCAGGCCTTCGATGCCGGGTTCCAGTTCCACAAATGCGCCGTAGTCGGCGATGTTGGTGATCTTGCCGAACATGCGGGTGCCTTGGGGGTAACGGCGGTTCACGCCCATCCACGGGTCATCACCCATTTGCTTCAGACCCAGCGAGACACGGTTTTTCTCGGTGTCGAACTTCAGGATCTTGGCGGTGATTTCCTGGCCAGCCGTCACGACTTCAGAAGGGTGACGGACACGACGCCAGGCCATGTCGGTGATGTGCAACAGGCCGTCGATACCGCCCAGGTCGACAAATGCGCCGTACTCGGTGATGTTTTTCACCACGCCCTGAACAATCGCGCCTTCTTTCAGCGTGTTCATCAACTTGGAGCGCTCTTCGCCCATGGAGGCTTCCACCACGGCACGGCGGCTCAGCACCACGTTGTTGCGCTTGCGGTCGAGCTTGATGACCTTGAATTCCAGGGTCTTGTTCTCGTACGGAGACAGGTCTTTGGTCGGACGGGTGTCGACCAGCGAGCCGGGCAGGAAAGCGCGGATGCCGTTGACCAACACGGTCAGGCCACCCTTGACTTTGCCGCTGGTCTGGCCAGTGACAAATTCGCCGGTTTCCAGCGCCTTTTCCAGCGCCATCCAGGAAGCCAGGCGCTTGGCGGTGTCGCGGCTCAGGATGGTGTCGCCGTAGCCGTTTTCGATGGAGCCGATGGCCACCGACACGAAGTCGCCGACCTGGACTTCAGTTTCGCCCTGGTCGTTCTTGAACTCTTCCAGCGGCACGTAGGCTTCAGACTTGAGACCGGCGTTCACGACCACAAAGCTGTGCTCGATACGAACCACTTCGGCAGTGATCACTTCGCCCGGGCGCATTTCTGTGCGTTGCAAGGACTCTTCAAACAAGGCGGCAAAAGATTCAGACATGTTTTGATGCGGTGTTAAGCGCAGGTTATTTCGCGGGTTTAAGCGCGGGGTTAAGTTTTTTTGAGCCTCATCCGCAGTGCGCCAGTGCAGCGCGAGGGGGCGGATGAGGGCCGGTGCATTGGCCAGGGCCGTTGCGGTTGTTGCCCTTGAGACAGGATCAAAAGGGCTGTTTGCCTTGCCACCAATCCAACACCAATTTAACCGATTCTTCAACCGATAAATGGGAGTTGTCAAGCAACCTGGCATCTGCGGCCGGCTTGAGAGGCGCGACGCTGCGGGATGAATCCCGGGCATCACGTGCTTCCAAGTCGGCGCGAAGAGTGTCGAGTGTAGTTGATTTCTCTTTTGAAATCAACTGTTTAAACCGCCTTTGCGCGCGCTGTTCGGCGCTTGCGGTTAAAAATACCTTGAGTGGGGCGGCGGGAAAGATCACGGTGCCCATGTCACGGCCATCGGCCACCAAGCCGGGTAGGCGGTGAAAACCGTGCTGCAAGTCCACCAGCGCGGCGCGCACCTTGGGCAAGGCGGATACTTTGGACGCATTCGTGCCGGCTTCTTCGGTACGAATGGTCTCGGAAACGTCTTCACCTGCCAGCAGCACCTGGTCGCCGGTGAATGCAAGATGCAAGCCTTGCGCCAGCTTGGCGATAGCGTCTTCGCCACTGGCGTCGAGCGGCAACTGTGCGCGCGTCGCCGCCAGCGCGGTGATACGGTAGAGCGCGCCCGAGTCCAGCAGGTGGTATCCCAACTGCTTGGCCAACTGCGCCGCCAGCGTGCCTTTGCCCGACGCCGTGGGGCCATCGACGCAAATGACAGGAATCTTGGCCGGGTCAGCCTGCACCAGAGAGAACAGCGCCTCGAAAAAGTCGGGAAAGGTCTTGGCGACACACTTGGGGTCTTCAATGCGGACCGGCAGACCCGCGGGGTTGAAGGCGGCCAGCGCAAAACACATGGCCACGCGGTGGTCATCATAGGTGTGGATGCTGGCGGCTCTCCATTGCGCGGGGCTGGCCGGCGGGGTCACCCGGATGTAGTCGGCTCCTTCGATCACGGTAGCGCCGAGCTTGCGCAACTCAACGGCCATGGCGGCAATGCGGTCGGTTTCCTTGACGCGCCAACTGGCAATGTTTCTTAACGTGGTGGTGCCTTGGGCATACAAGGCCATCACGGCCAGCGTCATGGCGGCATCGGGAATGTGGTTGCAGTCGAGGTCGATGGCGGTGAGCGGCCAGGCGCCGCGCGAGACTTCCAGCCAGTTCGGGCCACTGACCACACGGGCGCCCATCATCTGGGCGGCCTCGATGAAGCGGATGTCGCCCTGAATCGAATCGGCTCCAAGCCCGTCGATGCGGATGCCGCTGCGGCCCGTGGTGGCCGGCGCAATGGCACCCAGGGCGATGAAATAACTCGCCGAAGACGCATCGGCCTCGACAAAAAAGGTGCCTGGCGACTGGTACTGGCTGCCCGCTGGAATCGTGAAGCGCTGCCAGCCGTCGCGCCTGACCACAATGCCGAAGCGCGCCAGCAGGTTCAGCGTGATCTCGATGTAGGGCCTGGAGATCAGTTCACCCACGACGTCGATCACGATGTCCTGCCGGGCCACCAGGGGCAGCGCCATCAGCAGGGCGGTCAGGAACTGGCTGGACACATCGCCGCGCACCTGAATCGGCGCGCCGAGCTTGAGACTTGGCTGGCCAATGTGCAAGGGCGGGTAGCCGTCCTGACCCAGGTAGTCGATCTGGCAGCCCAGTTGGCGCAGCGCGTCCACCAGGTCGCCGATCGGGCGCTCGTGCATGCGCGGCACACCGCTCAACTCGAAGCTGCCTCCCATCAGGGCCAGCGCGGCAGTGAGCGGCCGGATGGCGGTACCGGCATTGCCCATGAACAGCTGGGCTTGCCTGTTTTTTGCTTGACCCCCGAGGCCGTCAATGACCACGGTGTTGCCGGTTTGTTCGATGTCACAGCCCAGGGCGCGCAAGGCCGCCAGCATGACGCGGGTGTCATCGGAGTCAAGCACATCGTGCAAGGTGGTACGACCCGGGGTCAGGGCGGCCAGCAGCAGCACCCGGTTGGAGATGCTTTTGGAACCCGGCAAGGTGATGGTGCCGCCAGCGGACAGCATGGGTGGCAGGTCGACGAAGAAGGTGTTCAGCATGCAGGTTTGGGGTGGTGATGTTGTTTGAGATGCCATTGGCTGCGAGCCGAGCTGGCCTGCGCAATCAGCGTTTCCAGCGCCGCACCGTCCCCCTGCGACATCAGGGCTTCGAACGCCTGCAATTGCGCACGAAAGTGCTGGCTTTGGGCCAGCAGTTCCTGTCGGTTGGACAGCAGGATGTCGCGCCAGACCTTCGGGTCGCTGGCCGCAATACGTGTGAAATCACGAAACCCGGGGCCGGCAAGGGACAAGAATTCCTGCCCCTGGGGCTGGCCCGTCACGGCATTCATCAGGGCAAACGCCAGCAGATGGGGCAAGTGGCTGACCGCTGCAAAGGCCGCGTCATGGGCTTCGGGTGACATCTGCACCACCTTGCAACCCAGCGCCCGCCAGACCGCCAGCGCCTGCTGGCGCTGCTTGTCCAGGGTGTCGGCCATGGGTGTCAAAATCACCTGGCAGCCCTGGTACAGCTTGGCGTCGGCGTGCTCCACCCCGGCCATTTCCTTGCCGGCAATCGGGTGGGCTGGCACAAACGAGCCGATCCCGTAGCCCAGCGTGCGCTGGGCAGCGGCAATCACGTCGGCTTTTGTTGAACCTACGTCCATGATCAGCATCTGCGGTGTGACGGCGGGCGCAATCAATTGCAGGGTGGCCTCGGTTGCGGACACCGGCACCGCCACCAGCACGATGTCGGCACCGCTGGCGGCCTGCTCAGGCGAACTGGCCGCCGCGTCAATGACGCCAAGTTGCAGGGCCTTTTCCAAGGTGCCGGCCGAGGGGCTGTAACCCACCACGCGTTGCACCAAGCCGGCGCGCTTGAGCGCCAGCGCAAAGGAGCCGCCCATCAGGCCGCAGCCGATCAATCCGAGTTGATCAAACATGCTTATTCGCTGACCGGGTAGGTGCCAAGCACTTTGTAAAACGCGCACAGGCCGCGCAATTCCTCCAGCGCGGCCGCCACATGGGGCTGGCTGGGGTGGCCTTGCAGGTCGATGTAAAAGTAGTATTCCCACTGGCCCGAGCGCGCTGGCCGTGACTCGAAACGGGTCATGGAAACGCCGTGTTTCTTCAGCGGCACCAACAGGTCATGCACCGCCCCCGGCCGGTTCGTGACCGACACGATCAGGCTGACGCAGTCATTGCCCGTGGCTTGCGGCGCTGCCAGCGTTTGAGGCAGGCAAATGATGGCAAAGCGGGTGCGATTGAAGGCGTCGTCCTGGATCGCGTAGGAGGCGATATGCAGGCCAAATTCACTGCCGGCTCGCTCGCTGGCAATGGCGGCCCAGGCCGGGTTGGTGGCGGCCAGGCGGGCACCCTCGGCGTTGCTGGCGGCAGCGCGTCGCTCGGCATGGGGCAGGTGGGTGGTGAGCCAGTCCTGGCACTGCGCCAGGGCTTGTGGGTGGGCGTAAACAGCCTCGATATCGTGCAGCGAGGGCTCCAGGCGCAGCAGGTTGTGCCGCACCAGAAAGCTGGTTTCACCAATGATGTGCAAGGGCGAGTTGAGCAGCAAGTCGAGTGAGCGCGAGATTACGCCTTCAGAGGAGTTCTCGATCGGCACCACGCCAAATTCGGCGCTGCCAGCCGCCGTGGCGCGAAACACTTCGTCAATGCTGACGCACAGCACGCGTGACATGCTGCCGCCAAAGAACTGGATCGCGGCCTGCTCGCTGAAGGTGCCCGCCGGGCCCAGGTAGGCCACCCGTTGCGGCGCTTCCAGTGCACGGCAGGCCGACATGATTTCACGCCAGATCAGGCTCAGGCTCTGGTCTTTGAGCGGGCCGCCGTTGTGGGCCTGCAAATTGGCAATGACCTGCGCTTCGCGGTCGGGGCGGAACACGGCCGAGCCGTCCAGCCGCTTGATTTCGCCCACTTCATGGGCCAGGCTGGCACGCTGGTTTAGCAGGGTGAGCAGTTCCAGATCCAGGGCATCAATCTGGATACGCAATTCAGGAAGGGTTTTTGCCATGGGCTGGTTTGGGTAAAAGAGAGGCTTCAGCCGTGTTGAGTTTCGAAGTCACGCATGTACCTCACCAGCGCTTGCACGCCCTCCAGAGGCATGGCGTTGTAAATGCTGGCACGCATGCCGCCCACCGATTTGTGGCCCTTGAGTTGCAGCAGGCCGCGTTCGCGGGCACCGCTCAGAAAGGCGTCGTTCAGGCTCTCATTGCGCAGGTAAAACGGCACGTTCATGCGCGATCGGCAGTCTTTGGCCACCCGGTTGAGGTACAGCCCGGAGTTGTCGATGGCGTGGTACAGCAGGTCGGCCTTGGCGATGTTGCGGGCCTCCACCGCCGCGATGCCACCCTGGGCTTTAAGCCACTTGAACACCAGCCCGGCGATGTAGATCGAATAGGTCGGCGGGGTGTTGAACATCGAGTCGTTGTCGGCCACGGTGCGGTAGTTGAAGGCACTGGGACACACCGGCAGGGCGCGGTCGAGCAGGTCGTCGCGAACCACCACCAACGTCAAGCCGGCTGGACCCAGATTTTTCTGGGCGCCGCCAAACGCCAGCCCGACGCGTGACCAATCCACCGGGCGTGACGCCACATGCGAGGAAAAATCAATCACCAGTGGCGCATCGCAGCCCAGCGCCTTCAGGTCGGGCAGGGTGTGGTACTCGACGCCATTGATGGTCTCGTTGCTGCAGATGTGCACATAGGCTGGCTTGTCACTGAGCTGCCATTGGGCAGGATCCACCAGCGTGGTGTGGCCGTTGCCCTGGGTGTTGGCGGCCTCAGTCGCGTTGCAGTATTTGCGTGCTTCCCCCAAAGACTTCTGGCTCCAGCTGCCGGTGACGACAAAGTCAGCCGTTTGACCCTGTGACAGGTTCAGCGGCACGATGGCGTTTTCGGCCAGGCCACCGCCCTGCATGAAAAGCACCTTGAAGTTTTTTGGAACTGCCAGCAACTCACGCAGATCAGCCAGGGCTTGCTCGTGAATGGCACCGAATTCCTTGCCCCGGTGGCTCATTTCCATCACACCCATGCCGCTGCCGTGCCAATCCAGCATTTCGGCGGCGGCCTCGGCCAGCACCGCGTCGGGCATGACGGCGGGGCCGGCGGAAAAGTTAAAGGCTCGCATCGCTGTCATCGTCTGTGCTGTCTTCGGCGGCGGGAATGGCATCGTTTTCAACAATGCGTTGCAGTCCGCTCAGTTGGGAACCGTCGTCCAGACCGATCAAGGTGACACCCTGGGTGGCACGGCCGAGTTCGCGGATTTCCGAGACGCGGGTGCGCACCAGCACCCCCTTGTCGGTGATCAGCATGATTTCGTCGTCAGCGTGCACCAGCGTGGCAGCCACCACCTTGCCGTTGCGCTCGCTCTGCTGGATGGCGATCATGCCCTTGGTACCACGGCCATGGCGGGTGTACTCGGCAATGCTGGTGCGCTTGCCATAGCCGTGCTGGGTGGCGGTGAGCACGCTCTGCGTTTCGTCTTCGGCGACCAGCATGGCGATCACGCTTTGTCCCTCTTCGAGCATCATGCCACGCACGCCGCGCGCCTGGCGTCCCATCGGGCGCACGTCGTTCTCATCAAAACGCACGGCCTTGCCGCCGTCAGAGAACAGCATCACGTCATGCTGGCCGTCGGTCAGGGCGGCGCCAATCAGGTAGTCGCCTTCGTCCAGATCCACGGCAATGATGCCGGCCTTGCGCGGATTGGAAAACTCCACCAACGCCGTCTTCTTGACCGTGCCCATGCTGGTGGCCATGAAGACAAACTGGTCGGCGGGAAAGCTGCGCTTTTCGCCGGTAAGGGGCAGCACCACGGTGATTTTTTCACCCTCTTGCAGCGGGAACATGTTGACGATGGGCCTGCCGCGCGAACCACGCGAGCCTTGCGGCACTTCCCATACCTTGAGCCAGTACATGCGGCCGCGGTTGGAAAAGCACAGGATGTAGTCGTGGGTGTTGGCAATGAACAGCTGGTCGACCCAATCGTCGTCCTTGGTGGCGGTGGCCTGTTTGCCACGACCGCCGCGCTTTTGCGCCCGATATTCGCTCAAGGGCTGGCTCTTGATGTAGCCGCTGTGGCTCAGCGTGACCACCATGTCGGTCGGGGTGATCAGGTCTTCGGTCGACAGGTCGAACGAACTGTGCTCCACCAGCGAGCGGCGCGCGCCCAGCTTGGTCATGCCAAACTCGGTTTTGATGGCGGTGAGCTCGTCACCGATGATGACTGAGACGCGTTCGGGTCGCGCCAGGATGTCCAGCAAGTCGTCGATCTCGGCCATCACCTCTTTGTACTCGGCAACGATCTTGTCTTGCTCCAGGCCGGTCAGGCGTTGCAAACGCATCTGCAAAATTTCCTGGGCCTGGGTGTCGGACAGGCGGTACAGGCCGTCCTTGCCCATGCCGTATTGTTTTTCGAGTCCGTCGGGGCGGTAATCGTCGGCATTGACCACGCCGCCGTCGGCACGCGTGCGGGTCAGCATTTCGCGCACCAGCGTGCTGTCCCAAGGGCGATTCATCAACTCGGCCTTGGCCACCGGAGGTGTCGGCGATTCGCGGATGATGCGGATGAACTCGTCAATGTTGGCCAGCGCCACAGCCAGGCCTTCCAGCACATGGCCGCGTTCGCGCGCCTTGCGCAGGTTGAACACCGTGCGCCGTGTCACCACCTCGCGGCGGTGCTGCAAGAAGACTTCGACCAAGTCTTTCAGGTTGCACAGCTTGGGTTGGCCGTTGATCAGGGCCACCATGTTCATGCCGAAGGTGTCCTGCAGCTGGGTTTGTTTGTACAGGTTGTTCAGCACCACCTCGGGCACCTCGCCGCGCTTGAGTTCGATCACCAGGCGCATGCCGGACTTGTCAGACTCGTCCTGAATGTGGCTGATGCCTTCGATCTTCTTTTCGTGCACCAGCTCGGCCATGCGTTCTTGCAACGTCTTCTTGTTGACCTGGTAGGGCAATTCGTCGACGATGATCGATTGGCGCTGACCCTTGTCGATATCCTCAAAGTGGCACTTGGCGCGCATCACCACGCGGCCACGCCCGGTGCGATAGCCGTCCTTGACGCCGTTGATACCGTAAATGATGCCGGCGGTCGGGAAGTCGGGCGCCGGAATGATTTCCATCAATTCGTCGATGGACGCCTCCGGATTGCGCAGCAAGTGCAGGCAGGCATCCACGACTTCATTGAGGTTGTGCGGCGGGATGTTGGTGGCCATGCCCACGGCAATGCCACCCGAGCCATTGATCAGCAGGTTGGGCAGGCGCGCAGGCAGCACCAAGGGCTCCTTTTCGGAGCCGTCGTAGTTGGGGCCGAAGTCCACCGTTTCCTTGTCCAGGTCAGCCAGCAGTTCATGGGCAATTTTGGCCAGACGGATTTCGGTGTAACGCATGGCGGCCGCGTTGTCGCCGTCCACCGAGCCGAAGTTGCCCTGGCCGTCCACCAGCATGTGGCGCATGGAAAAATCCTGCGCCATGCGAACGATGGTGTCGTACACCGACTGGTCGCCGTGGGGGTGGTACTTACCAATCACATCACCAACGATACGGGCCGATTTTTTGTAGGCCTTGTTCCAGTCGTTGTTGAGCTCGTGCATGGCAAACAGCACACGCCGGTGCACCGGCTTGAGTCCGTCACGCGCATCGGGCAGGGCGCGCCCGACGATCACGCTCATGGCGTAATCCAGGTAGCTGCGGCGCATCTCGTCGGCAAGACTGGTGGGCAGGGTTTCTTTGGCGAACTGGGTCATGAAAGAGGCTTGTGGGTATACAAGTTATAAGTTAGCTGAACATTTTAAGCTGCGAAAGTGTGGCACTCGCGCAACGGACTTTGCGAAAAATTAAGCTGTCCTATTTTTGCCAAGCGCTGTGTGTGCTGGCGCACCAACGACCGAGTTTGTTGTGGCACAATGACCTTAACGTTTTGGGTGATTGGCACCTCAAGCGTAGTGTTTTATGTAAATCTGCGCTGCTGCGCAATTTTCCCTTTAGGAGAACCATGATGAAAATGAATAATCTGGCAGTGCTGTTCGCAGCAGCAGCTATCGCCTTACCCATGGCTTCGAGCGCTCAAAACGCGCAACCGTTTCCGGCTAAACCCATCGCCAGCCCGACAGCTGACGACTTCAAGTATGCCTCCGGTGAAAATCAGTGGCGTTCAACCGATGGCAAACCTGTCATGAACGGGACCAACGAACTCTGCTGGCGCAATAGCTTCTGGACGCCCGCCACCGCCTATCCGGGTTGCGACGGCTCCATTCTGAAACCTCTGCCTGTAGTTGCTGCTCCGGCTCCTGCGCCTGCTCCTTATGTTGCACCGGCACCGGCACCGGCACCGGCTCCTGCCCCCGCACCCGCGCCCGTGGCACCTGCCAAGGTCACCTACGCCGCTGACGCTTTCTTTGACTTTGACAAGTCCGTGCTCAAGCCTGAAGGCAAAGCCAAGCTCGACGATCTGGTCGCCAAGACCAAGGACATCAACCTTGAAGTGGTGATTGCCGTCGGTCACACCGACGCCGTGGGTACCGATGGTTACAACCAGAAACTGTCGGTGCGCCGTTCTGAAGCCGTCAAGGCCTATTTGGTGTCCAAGGGCATCGAAAAGAACCGTATCTACACCGAAGGCAAGGGCGAAGCCCAGCCTGTGGCGGACAACAAGACCTCTGAAGGCCGTTCCAAGAACCGCCGCGTGGAAGTCGAAGTTGTGGGTACACGCGCCAAGTAATTGGTTCGCCCTCTAGCGCTTTGCGCGCAGGAAAAAAACCCGCTTCGGCGGGTTTTTTTATGGGCGATGGGATGTGCCTTCCCCCTGGGATCCGGACAATGCGAAGAAAAAACAAAGCTGTGTTTGATGAATGGCGGATACTAGGGTTTACCCTAAAATGTGCTTTGATGAAATTCTTGATTGGGGTACGAATTTTGACCATGCAGGATAACCAGGCCTTGATTCAGCGCTTGAGTGCTTCGATGGAGATGCTCAACGTGCGCATCGCGCGTCTGGCTTCAGCCATGCATGTGCCGCTGGATGACCCACAGGCTGTGGCTGCATTAATGGCAACTGACCGGATACCAGCGGTCGCAGTGGAGCGTCGCAAAACCAGCGTTGACCTGGCGCGAGTCCACATCAGTTCTGACCGTCGTCACGCCCACGAGCGCGAGGAATTGCGTGGCTTGCTGGTCTTGCGCTACCACATGGAGACCAGCAGCCTCAATGAAAACGGTTGGGTGGTCACCTCGGAGGCGATGGCCCAGGCTGAAGAACATCTGCTTCGGCACGGGTTCAAGCCGGGAGCCGATGGTTTGCGATTGGATGGTTTTTTTAACGTTGCATAAATTGTTTGGATTGATATGAACCTGCCTTCGGATACTGAACTGATTGAAAACTACACGTTTTCCGAGATCACCCTGGGGCAGAGCGCGCGTCTTTTGCGCACCCTGACCCTGGAAGACATCCAGGCTTTTGCCGCCGTGTCGGGTGACACGAATCCGGCGCACCTGGACTCGGTCTATGCCAGTGACAGCCTGTTCCATGGTGTGATCGCCCACGGCATGTGGAGCGGGGCGCTGATATCCGCCTTGCTGGGCACCCAGTTCCCGGGTCCGGGCACCATCTACCAGGACCAGGCGCTGCACTTTGTCAAACCTGTTCGTGTTGGTGACACGCTCACGGTGACGGTGACTGTGACCTCATTGAACCCTGTCAACAACAGCGTGGAACTGGACTGCCGTGTTTTCAACCAGCGCGGTGAATTGGTGTTGAGTGGAGTCGCCAAGGTGCTGGCGCCGACCAACAAGGTGCGTCTGCCGCGTGTGGCGGCGCCGCGTATCCAGTTGTTTGACCCGCTGGCACGCTTCAATGACTTGCTGGCGTTGGGGCACCAGCTGGAAGCGGTGCGCTGTGCCGTGGTGCACCCCTGTGACGCGGGCTCGCTCAGTGGCGCCATGGACGCCGCGCGTTATGGACTGATCGTGCCGGTGCTGATTGGTCCCGAGGTGCGCATTCGCCATGTGGCGTCCGAGGCCGGTATTGACTTGACGGGCGTTGAAATCCTGCCGGTGCCGCACAGCCATGCAGCGGCCGAAAAGGCCGCCCAAATGGCGGCCGTCTGGGACGTCGAGATGCTCATGAAGGGCAGCCTGCACACCGACGAACTGATTTCCGCGGTGCTGGCCCAGCCGGCCCTGCGCACGGGTCGGCGCATGTCGCACGTGTTTCGTTTTGATGTGCCGCTGTACCACAAGCCGCTGCTGATCACCGATGCGGCGCTCAACATCCACCCCACCCTGAAAGAGAAAGTCGACATCATCCAGAACGCCATTGACTTTGCGCGTGTGCTGGGCGTGACTGAGCCCAAGGTGGCCATTTTGTCGGCGGTGGAAATGGTGAACTCCAATATCCCGTCCACGCTGGATGCAGCCGCCCTGTGCAAGATGGCTGAGCGCGGCCAGATCACCGGCGGTGTGCTGGACGGTCCGCTGGCGTTTGACAATGCCATTTCATTGCAGGCGGCCCAAATCAAGAACATTGAATCAGCGGTGGCTGGCCACGCCGACATTCTGGCCGTGCCGGACCTCGAGAGCGGCAACATGCTGGCCAAACAGCTGGAATACCTGGCCGGTGCCAGTGGTTCCGGCATTGTGCTGGGCGCCCGCGTGCCGATTGCGCTGACCAGCCGGGCCGATGGCCCCTCGAACCGGGTGGCATCGGCGTTGCTCGCCCTGCTGGTTGCGCACAACGCGCGCCGCGATCACCCCCGTCCTGTTTGGTAAGGGTTTGAACATGTCTATTTTGTCGGTCAATGCGGGCTCGTCGAGCCTGAAGTTTTCGCTCTACCCGCTGGCGCAACACCAGGTGACGCCTCAGATACTGTCAGGCAATATCGAGGGGCTTGAGCCGGGCGGTTCGCCTGAGATGCGCTGGACCTTTCAAGGTCAGAGTCACAGCCGCCAATTGAATCTGGGGACCGATCAGGTCTTTGCCCAGGCCCTGTCGAGTTTGCGCGAACTGCTTGTGAGTCTGCCCGACACCCCTGCCATGCAGGCGGTGGCGCACCGGGTCGTGCACGGTGGTGCGCAATACCGTGCCAGTGTGCTGGTCACTGACGTGGTGCTGGCCGACCTGACCCAACTGAATGCCCTGGCGCCACTGCACCAGCCGCACAACCTGGCCGGCGTCAGGGCCTTTGCCAAGGCGTTTCCTGACGTGCCTCAGGTGGCGTGTTTTGACACCGCCTTTCATGCCACCCTGCCCGAGCTGGATTACCGCTTTGCCTTGCCCGAGGCGCTGACCCAGCAGGGTCTGCGCCGTTACGGCTTTCACGGCCTGTCGTACCAGTATGTGATGGGTGCGCTGCTGGCGCACAGCCGCCGCGCCAAAGGCCGGGTGCTGATGGCCCACCTGGGCAACGGCGCCAGCCTGTGCGCCGCGCGCGAGGGCAAGAGCTGCGCCACCACCATGGGTTTTTCTGCGCTGGACGGTTTGATGATGGGCACGCGCACCGGCGCCCTTGACCCTGGTGTGCTGCTTTATTTGCTGGCACAGGGCTGGGATCATGACCGACTCCAAGCCTTGCTTTACAAGCAAAGCGGTCTGCTGGGGGTGTCGGGCATTTCGGCCGACATGCGCCGCCTGCGCGCTGACAGTTCAGCCAGCGCCAAGTTGGCCGTGAACATGTTCACCCACCGGGTACTGCGTGAAGGTGGTGCCTTGGTGGCCTGTTTGCAGGGGCTGGATGTGCTGGCCTTCAGTGGTGGCATTGGCGAGCATGATGTCGCCTTGCGCCATGACCTTGGCCAGCAGCTGGCCTGGCTTGGGGTGGTGATCGATCCGGTGCTGAACCTGCAAGCCACCGGCGACCAGATCATGGCCATCCACGGGCAAGCCAGTGCTGTTGAGGTGTGGGTGGTACCCACCGACGAAGGTGTGGTGGCAGCGCGCGAAGCCGCGCAACTGATCGCGGCCTGAGCCGGCTTGCCCGCCCGCGCCGGGCTTTGCGATACTCGGTGCATGCAACTCCAAGATATTCTTTATTCCCAGGGCTTTGGCACCCGGCGTGTGTGTGCCGGTTTGATTCAGCAGGGTCTGGTTCAAGTCTATGAATCGGGTCCGTCAGAGGCCCCCGTCAAGTGCCTTCAGGCCGCCGCTGAATTTGCCGCCGAAGGCCTGCGCTTTCAGGTGCAGGGAGTGGACTGGCCGTATGCCGAGAAGGCCTACATCCTGCTGAACAAGCCGACGGCCACCGAGTGCTCACAAAAGCCGTCCACTTACCCCAGTATCTACACCTTGCTGCCTTCGCCGCTGCGGCTGCGGCCGCAAAAGGGCGCGGTGCAGGGCGTGCAGGCGGTCGGCCGGCTCGATCAGGACACCACCGGTTTGTTGTTGCTCACCGACGACGGCAAGTTCATTCATCGCATGAGCTCACCGCGGCATCATGTGCCCAAGGTCTATGAGGTCACGGTCAAGCACCCGCTCGATGCGCGCCAGGTCGACCAGTTGCTCGCTGGCGTGGTGCTTGACGATGACCCAAAACCGGTGCGTGCGGCAGCCTGCGAGGCGGTGTCCGAGTTCCATTTGCGCCTGACCCTGACCGAAGGCAAGTACCACCAGGTCAAACGCATGGTTGCTGCCGTCAGCAACCGGGTTGAGGCGCTGCACCGATCGCAAATGGGCGGCCTGCGTTTGCCCGATGACCTGGCGCCAGGTCAGTGGCGCTGGCTCAGTGCGGCCGATCTGGCCAGCATTGCCGGCGGCTAAGCTGCGTTATGCTCACCAGCATGAGCTTGTTGTTTGATTCCTTTTGGCGTGCTTTGGCCTATGGTTTGAAGCCCAGGGTCGTCGCGCTGTCGTTTTTGCCGCTGCTGCTGATGACGGGCCTGGCGCTCGGTCTGGGTTATTTTTACTGGGACGGTCTGCTGGCTGCCGTGCGGCTGTGGCTGGAGTCGTCAACCCTGATGGCCAGCCTGACCGCCTGGATGCAAAGCTTTGGCATGGGTGATCTGAAGGCGGCATTGGCGCCGCTGATCGTGATTTTTGCGGTGACACCGCTCATCGTGGTGGTTTCGCTGATGACGGTGGCGCTCATGATGACGCCGGCGCTGACTTCGCTGGTGGCGAAAAACCGATTTCCCTTGATGGAGCGCAAACGCGGGGGCTCCTTCCTGGCCAGTTTGTGGTGGTCGCTGGTGTCCACACTGTTGGCGCTGGTGGCACTGGTCGTGTCGGTGCCGCTATGGTTGATCCCGCCGCTGATTTTCATTTTGCCACCGCTGATTTGGGGTTGGCTGACCTACCGGGTCATGGCTTTCGATGCTTTGGCCGACCATGCCAGCGGCGAGGAGCGGCGAGAAATTTTTCGTCGCTACCGGATCAGTCTGCTCGGCATTGGCCTGTTTTGCGGTTTTCTGGGCGCGGCCCCGAGCCTGATCTGGGCCTCGGGTGTCCTGCTGGTGGCGGCCTTCGTTGTGCTGGTGCCGCTGGCGATCTGGCTCTACACCATGGTGTTTGCTTTTGCCTCGCTGTGGTTTGCCCACTTTTGCCTGGCGGCGCTGCACTTGCTGCGTGAGGAACGTGCCCGCGCCGCCGCCGCGCCCACGCCGCCGGATGCCTTGAATCTCGACTCTCTGACCCTGAACGATGCAAGCAAGCAAACCCAACCACCCCCAGCGCAGCCCTGACATGGTGCCCAATTTCGGCCTGATCGTGATTGGCGACGAAATCCTGTCGGGCAAACGCGCTGACAAACATTTGCCCAAAGTGATCGAGTTGCTCAAGGCGCGCGGCCTGAGCCTGGCCTATGCCGATTACGTGGGCGACGACCCGGACCGCATCACCGCCGCCTTGCAACGTGCTTTTGCATCCGGCGATGTGGTGTTCTCAACCGGTGGCATTGGTGCTACGCCCGATGATCACACGCGCCAGTGTGCGGCGCGCGCGCTGGCTGTGGACCTGTTGCTGCACCCGCAGGCCAAAGCCCTGATCGAGCAACGCATGCAGGAGGTTGCACTGGAACAAGGCAAGCCCTTTGACCCCAGCCAAGCCGACAACCTGCACCGCCTCAACATGGGCGTTTTTCCGCAGAGCGCAGAGATCATTCCCAACCCCTACAACAAGATTCCCGGTTTCACTTGTGGCCGGGTTCATTTCGTGCCCGGCTTTCCGGTGATGGCTTGGCCGATGATTGAGTGGGTACTGGACACCCATTACGCTGCTTTCTTTGCCAAGGACACCTGGCTTGAGCGTTCAGTGATCGTTTTTGGTGCAATGGAGGCCACCTTGACGCCGCTGATGGAGACCATCGAACGCGACTTCAGCGGCATCAAGGTATTCAGCCTGCCCAGTGTGGACCACCCGGAGTTCGGGCGTCATATCGAGTTGGGTGTCAAGGGTGCGCCTGAGGCCGTGGCCGCTGCGTTTGCCGCGCTACGTGACGGCCTGACACCATTTCAGGTCAAGTTGGGCCCTGAAATGGTGCGTTCCTAGGATTTTAAATCAGCGCTCGTCTCGAATGCATTATTTTGGTGCATCCGAGGCGAGCGCAGCGCAAGCCCCAGCAGCTTAATTCGCCGCCTGCGCAGGTCGCTTTATTTGAAAATGCCGAAACACAAGGCAAAATACGACCCATGACGGATCCAGTCAAAAGTTGACAGGTCTGGCACAAAACCTGCATTCCCAGTCCCAAATCCCTTTTAACAACCGTTCCTTTTGGAGTAACTCATGGCCAAGACCGTCCCAGACGTGATGAAGATGGTGAAAGACAACGAAGTCAAGTTCGTTGACTTCCGTTTCACCGATACCCGTGGTAAAGAGCAGCACGTGACCGTGCCTGTGTCCCACTTTGACGAAGACAAGTTTGTGTCTGGTCACGCGTTTGACGGCTCATCCGTGGCTGGTTGGAAAGGCATTGAGGCCTCGGACATGCAACTCATGCCCGACCCCAATACCGCCAACATCGACCCGTTCTTTGAAGAGACCACCCTTTTCATGAGCTGCGACGTGATTGAACCCACTGACGGCAAAGGCTACGAGCGCGACCCCCGCTCGGTGGCACACCGCGCTGAGGCTTACTTGAAAGCCTCCGGCATGGGTGACACGGCCTACTTCGGTCCCGAGCCGGAATTTTTCTTGTTTGACGATGTGCGCTGGAACACCGACATGTCCGGCACCTTCTTCAAAATCGACGACTACGAGGCACCCTGGAATTCCGGTAAAAAAATCGAAGGCGGCAACCGTGGCCACCGTCCCACCACCAAAGGTGGTTATTTCCCAGTGCCTCCGGTGGACAGCACCCAAGACATGCGGTCTGAGATGTCCCTGATTCTTGAATCCCTGGGCATCCCGGTTGAAGTGCACCACCACGAAGTGGCAGCCCCTGGCCAATGCGAATTGGGTACCAAGTTCAGCACGCTGGTACAGCGCGCCGACTGGACCCAGGTCTTGAAGTACGTGGTACAAAACGTGGCCAATGCCTATGGCAAAACAGCCACCTTCATGCCCAAGCCCATCGTGGGTGACAACGGTTCCGGTATGCACGTGCACCAGTCGATCTGGAAAGACGGCAAAAACCTGTTTGCCGGCGACGGCTATGCCGGTCTGAGCGACTTTGCCCTGTACTACATTGGCGGCATCATCAAGCACGCCCGCGCCCTGAACGCCATCACCAACCCTGGCACCAACAGCTACAAGCGCCTGGTGCCCGGTTTTGAAGCCCCTGTGAAGCTGGCTTACTCTGCCAAGAACCGCTCGGCTTCGATCCGTATTCCCTATGTGGCCAACCCCAAGGGTCGCCGCATCGAGGCACGCTTCCCCGATCCGCTGATGAACCCTTACCTGGGCTTCTCTGCGCTGATGATGGCCGGCCTGGACGGTGTGGAAAACAAGATCCACCCTGGCGAAGCCGCCACCAAGGACCTGTACCACCTGCCACCCGAAGAAAACGCATTGATCCCGACCGTGTGCCACAGCCTGGACCAGGCGCTGGAGTGCCTGGATGCAGACCGCGCCTTCCTGACCAAGGGTGGCGTGTTCACCGACGGCTTGCTGGACGCCTACATCGAGCTCAAGATGGGCGAAGTCACGCGCTTGCGCATGGCCACTCACCCGATTGAATTTGACATGTATTACTCGCTGTAAACAGCGGCAACGGGTTGTGCTGGACAACCCTGGGGTTAAAAAAGGGGACGGCTCAGGCCGTCCTTTTTTATTGTGGGAAACTCACAACCCATATCGTGGCGCAACTTGCCATGCCGTTGCTGATGCGAGAGGGCTTGAACTTTTATGACACGAATCACTTGGACGGGCGTGCTGTTGTTGCTGCTGTGCTCTCATGCACAGGCGCAGGACCGTATCTATCGTTGCGGCAACGCCTATACCAATGCGGTGACCGAGGCGCAGGCTAAAAATTGCAAGCTGGTGGAGGGCGCCAACGTGACGGTGGTGCAGGGCACGCGTCCGGCCCAGAAGGCAGCACCCGCGCAGGCCAGTCCGGCCAGTGCTGGCCCGCGTGTGAATACGCAGGAACAACAGTCGCGTGACTCAGATGCCCGCCTGATTTTGCAGGCTGAGCTGAAGAAAGCGGAGGCGCGTCAGGCCGAGTTGCTCAAGGAGTACAACAACGGCGAGCCAGACAAGATTGGCGGGGAGGCGCGCAACCATCAGCGTTACCTCGACCGGGTCGCCGAGCTCAAAGCCCAACTGGCGCGTAATGAAAGCGACATGGCAGGAATTCGTCGCGAGCTTGGTCGCCTGCCTGCCAGTCCGGCGGCGCGTTAGCCATCACCAGGGTTGACCTTGAAGCTGGCTTTTCCCAAATACCGGGCGGCGCCGGGTCACACGGTGACCCAGCGTTTCGGTGCCTTCGATTTATTGGCCACGCTGGTGGCCGTGGTGCAAAGTGACGGCACCGTCATGTTTGCCAATGCCGCCCTGGAAGATGCGCTGGGTATTTCCAGGCGCACCATTGTGGGTTCGCACTTGCCTGACTCCTTTACCGAGCCCGCCCACCTTCAAACGGCGCTGCAGGGCGCGGGCAGCAACGAGTTTGCCGCGCTGCGCTACGACGCCAAGTTGCTGCGCGTGGGGCGTGAGCTGTTGCCGGTGCATGTGATCGTGACGCAAACCGAAAGCGCTGACATCATCGTTGAGCTACTGCCGCTGGAGCAGCAGGCGCGTCAGGACCGTGAAGAGCGCTTGGCCGAGCAGGCGCAGGCCAACAAGGAACTGATTCGCAATCTGGCCCATGAAATCAAGAACCCGTTGGGTGGCATTCGTGGTGCCGCGCAGTTGCTGGAACTGGAACTGGATCAGCCTGAACTGTCTGAATACACCCAGGTCATCATCCATGAAGCGGATCGCCTGCAGTCGCTGGTGGACCGTTTGCTGGCACCCCACCGCCGGCCCCATGTGGTTGGCGATGTCAATATCCATGAAGTCTGCGAGCGGGTGCGTTCGCTGATTTTGGCGGAGTTTCCCAGGGGTCTGGAGGTGGTGCGCGACTACGACACCTCGATCCCCGAGTTCAGGGGCGACCGCGAGCAACTCATCCAGGCCCTCATCAACATCGCCCACAACGCGGCCCAAGCGCTGGTTGATCGCATCAGCCAGGGTGATGCGCAGATCATTTTTCGCACCCGGGTGGCGCGCCAAAGCACTTTCGGCAAACAACGCTACCGGTTGGCATTGGAATTGCATGTGATTGACAACGGGCCTGGCGTGCCAGACTCGATCAAAGACCGTATTTTTTACCCGCTGGTGTCGGGGCGGGAGGGCGGCTCGGGGCTGGGCCTGACATTGGCGCAAACCTTTGTCCAGCAGCACCATGGTCTGATCGAGTGTGACAGTGTGCCAGGCGCGACGGATTTCAAGATTCTGATTCCTCTGCCCTGATCAAAAGGGGGTTGCAGCGCACCGCAAGGTGACTGCAGGCGATTGTGGCGAGGGTCCAACCTATAAGGCAAGACAACGTAATGAAGCCCATTTGGATCGTAGACGATGACCAGTCCATTCGCTTCGTACTGGAGAAAGCGCTGCTGCGCGAGCAATTGCCGAGTCGCAGTTTTACCAATGCGCGCGATGTGATTGCCGCGCTTGAGGAAGACAAGGCGCCGCAGGTGCTGGTCAGTGACATCCGCATGCCGGGTGGCTCGGGGCTGGATCTGCTCGACAAGGTCAAGGCCAAATACCCGGGCTTGCCGGTGATCATCATGACTGCCTACTCGGACCTTGACAGTGCGGTGTCGGCCTTTCAGGGGGGCGCCTTCGAGTACCTGCCCAAACCGTTTGACTTGTCCAAGGCGGTGGAGCTGATTCGCCGCGCGGTCGAAGAAAGCCAGCGCGAAGAAGTCGCGGACGAGGCCCTGACCGAGGCGCCCGAAATGCTGGGTCAGGCGCCCGCCATGCAGGACGTGTTTCGGGCCATTGGCCGCCTGAGCCAAAGCAATGTCACCGTCATGATCACCGGCGAGTCGGGTTCGGGCAAGGAACTGGTGGCGCGTGCGCTGCACAAGCACTCACCGCGCGCCAATGGCCCGTTTGTGGCCATCAACACCGCCGCCATCCCCAAAGACCTGCTGGAGTCCGAGCTCTTCGGTCATGAACGCGGTGCCTTCACCGGCGCCCAAACCATGCGCCGTGGTCGCTTCGAGCAGGCCGATGGCGGTACCTTGTTCCTGGATGAAATTGGCGACATGCCGTTTGACCTGCAGACCAGGCTGTTGCGCGTGCTGTCAGACGGCCATTTTTACCGGGTGGGTGGCCACAGCGCCGTCAAGACCAACGTGCGCGTGATTGCCGCCACGCACCAGAACCTGGAGCAGCGCGTCAAGGAAGGTGTGTTTCGCGAGGACCTGTTTCACCGTCTGAACGTCATTCGCCTGCGCCTGCCAGCGCTGCGTGAGCGGCGTGAGGACATTCCCATGCTCACGCGCCATTTTCTGCAGCAAAGCGCACGCCAGCTGGGGGTCGAACCCAAGCGCATCTCTGAGGCGGCGCTGGCCTGGATCGGGCAATTTGCCTTTCCGGGTAACGTGCGCCAGCTGGAAAACATGTGCCACTGGCTCACCGTGATGGCCCCGGCACAGGTGATCGAACCCAAAGACCTGCCGCCTGAAGTGGCTGTCACGGAGTTGCCACTGACGTCACCGGTTCTGGCCGCGCCCAGCGCTGAACCGGCCGTTTTGGTGCAGGCGTCGATGGAGGTGGCAGCGCCGCCCACAGGGCCCGATGCACCCGCAGTGCACCCGGCCTTTGACGGGGGCTGGGAGCAAGGGCTGGAGGCCGAGGCCCGCACGCTGCTGTCCACCGATCGCAGCGACGTCTGGGACACCCTGACAGCCCGTTTCGAGTCGCGCCTGATTCAGGCCGCCCTGGCCGCCACCCGCGGCCGGCGCATCGATGCGGCGCAAAAGCTGGGCATTGGCCGCAACACCATCACCCGAAAAATCCAGGAGTTGGACCTGGAGTAAAGCCCGGGGTAGCGGGTGGCTTCCGCCGTGCTGACGGACGGGCGCCAGCTTGGTTTTTTGCATATGCTATGGGCTCTGTACCTTAGGTGAACACCACTGAATTCGTTCATGCCCACTCCACCACCGCCGCCCCATCGAGCGGCCGCATTCGGTTCACTGGATGTGGCAACGCCAGAGCTCATCCGTTCGGTGGTGGACAACGTCCCAACCCTGATCGCGTACTTTGATGACCAACTGGTCTGCAGATAC
>NZ_JAURYQ010000030.1 GCF_030653815.1 Rhodoferax sp.
GCCTTGTAGGTCAGGGCCTCGAAGCCTGGGGCAATCGGCGTGTCAAGCTCGATGCTCAATGCGTTGGCACGCGCGATCAGCTCTTGCGGGTCGGAAATGTCGGCCGGGGTGATCTTGTTCATCACCTCGGTCGCCGTATAGCCCAGCATGCGTTCGGCACCGACGTTGAAAATCTGGATCACGCCCTTGGCATCGGTGGCGATACTGGAGAAATTGGCGCTGTTGAAAATCGCGCTCTGCAGGGCGCCGGCGCGCTGCAAAGCCTCTTCCGCCTGTTTGCGCGCCGTGTTGTCGGTGCCGATCAGCAGGTAGCCGATGATGGCGTCCTGATCGTCACGCAGCGCGGTGACCGACACCACCGCCGGGAAGCGGCTGCCATCCTTGCGAATGTAGGTCAGCTCGTAAATGTCTTCGATGCCGCGCGCCGCCTTGAACACCAGGGCATCAAAGCCCGGCGCAATCGGGGTTTCGAGTTCGGCGCTCAAGGCTTCGGCGCGCGCGATCACTTCCTGCGGATCGGAAATGTCGGCCGGGGTGAGCTTGTTCATCACGTCGGCGGCGGCGTAGCCCAGCATGCGTTCGGCCCCGACGTTGAAAATCTGGATCACGCCCTTCTCGTCGGTGGCGATGCTCGAGAAGTTGGCGCTGTTGAAAATCGCGCTCTGCAAGGCACCGGCGCGCTGCAAGGCCTCCTCGGCCTGCTTGCGTGCCGTGATGTCGGTGCCGATGAGCAGGTAGCCGATGATTTCGTTGTCGGCATCGCGCAGTGCAGTGACCGATACCACTGCAGGGAAGCGGCTGCCATCCTTGCGGAAATACGTCAACTTGTAGATGTCCTCGATGCCATGCGCAGCCTTGTAGGTCAGGGCCTCGAAGCCTGGGGCAATCGGCGTGTCAAGCTCGATGCTCAATGCGTTGGCACGCGCGATCAGCTCTTGCGGGTCGGAAATGTCGGCCGGGGTGATCTTGTTCATCACCTCGGCTGCCGTGTAGCCCAGCATGCGTTCGGCGC
>NZ_JAURYQ010000044.1 GCF_030653815.1 Rhodoferax sp.
AGGGATGCATATTCGCCACGGTGGTCCTGCACCATGCGTACGGCGCGTTCGCGCACTTCAGGGGAAAAACGATTTGATTTCTTGCTCATGGCTCCATCTTCTCAAAGTTTGGAGCCTCCTCAATTCCCGGGGCGATTCAAACATCAGGCGCAGTCAATGCGCTAGTGGTGTTGGTCGTAGATGCAGTTTTGGTGGTGGTTTTCATTTGATTCAATCTTCCAAGGTTAAGGTTGTGCCGGAATGGCGGTGTACTTCAGCGGATGTGCTTTAGCGAGGATGGCGGTTTAGCCGCGTCCAAAAGGAAAACCCCTGCCAAGACCTTGTGAGTCCCGACAGGGGTTTGGTTTTCTGCTTTAGCGAGAGGCAGGGTTTAGCGCCGTCTCTCAGCAGTTGCCACGAGACCTCGTGAGTTTCGATATTGGCAAATTGTGCTTAGGCGAAGGGCGGGTTTTAGGCAAAATTCCTCTGCAAAGCTCTCCATTTATAGACATGATGCTACCATTGTTATAGCGACCAACCACAACATTCCGACTACGTAATATCGAGTCCTACACAGTGGCCGCTGCATCCCTGATCCGCATGATGGTCTGGCGGCTGGTTCCAAGGTCCCGGGCAATGGCCGCGATGGCATCCCCGCCATCAAGCCGCTGTTGGACCGCCTTGGCTTGCTCAGGGGTCAGGCTCATGGGCCTGCCCAGCGTCTTGCCTTCAGCCTTGGCACGAGACAACCCGGCCTGAGTACGCTCAATCAACAAGTCCCGCTCAAATTCAGCCATCGCATTGATGACCCCCATAGTCATCTTGCCGGCAGGACTGGTCAAGTCCATGCCGCCCAATGCAAGACAGTGAACCCGCACACCCATACCTGCAAGGCCCTCGACCGTGGCACGGACATCCATCGCATTGCGACCCAACCTGTCCAGCTTGGTGACTATGAGGACATCGCCATCCTCCAGCTTGTTCACCAGTCTGCCCCAGCCTTCACGCTCTGCAGCGGCCAGCGACCCCGATACGGTCTCCGTGATGGTGCGCTGTGGTGTGACCTTGTAGCCTGCAGCTGCTATCTCCTGTACTTGGTTATCGGTGGTTTGGTCGCTGGTGGAAACACGGCAGTAAGCAAAGACACGGGACATGGTGGACTCCTTTGGCATGTACGAATAAGGAGTCCGAATTGTGCAGCATGTCCGAAACAATGTCAAGCTATTTTATGGACATAGCTGGCGCGGCTGTCCGTAACCGGACGATTCTGGACATGGTGTGGGCGCAATACTTTAGGCACCTCGCCCAGTGCGGCGGCTTCAGGTCGGTCGTTGTGGCGCTTGTCGGGTACCAGAATCACGGGACGAACAGTAGGGCTGTCCTCACGTAACTGGCCGCATGAAGTATGCACCTTCGGCATCCCCACGATCCGCAACCTGTCGATAGAACTGAGGGGGCCACGGGGGAAAAGTCACACAGTTGATCGATGGATGTCACCTCGCATTTTTTCTCAGAATTTCGGCACTAGACCCAAAACAGCCCTTAAGGTTTTCGCCGCGACGGACAGGTTCCCCATTGCCGTCAGTCACCTTGCAAAATTCTTCGTTCCTTTGCCGTTGTTCAGTCTGTTGCTCATTGGTGGCGACCGGATGAACTGCTTCGCGCTTCGATGCCACAAGAACTACATGGCACCTGTTTCGCGGTAGCGCTCACGTTGCGCACGTGATACCACCGCATTAAAGGCCATTGGTGTCACCAACGTGGTCACCACACCGACCAGCACCAGAACCGAGAACAGGTTGGCATCGATGAACCCACGCTCATAGGCAATGCCTGCCACCACCAGTTCCATCGCCCCGCGGCCATTGAGGATGAAGCCCAGGCCGACAGCCTCGCGGTGCGACATGCCAATCATGCGGCCACCCCACCAACCAGCGGCCACCTTCGTGGCGATGGCGACGGCCAGAACAGCGACCACGAAAGCAACATCAGTTAGCGCGGCGAACTGGAATTCCAAACCCAGCGAGGCGAAAAACACCGGGGCCAGGAAGCCCCCGGTGATGGAATTGAGCGTCAGACGCAAGTCGTCATACCGTGAAGCAACAAAATGGCGCTGATCAAGCAGCAGTGCGCCAAAAAACGCACCAATCACAAAATGAAACCCCAGGCTCTCGCTCAGTGATCCGAAGACCAGAACAAACACCAGCACGATGCCAAACAGCGCCTCTGGACCGAAGAGTGCGACCAAGCGTTCAGGCCCGGCAGAAACATTGATACCGCGACGATCCAGCCAGGTCAGCAGTGCGTTCAATCCAATCACTGCGGCAGCCAAAGCCATCAGCTTGAGTGTCACGACCGAGCCGATGGTGAGCACCTCCTTTAAGCTGGTCTGTTCAGGTAGGGCCAGAAGCACACCAAGGATGAAAAGCGCCGTGACATCGTTGATCACAGCCGTTGAAACCGCATAACGACCAATTGCTGTCGCCAGCAACCCCATGTCATCGAGCATCTTGACCGCGACCGGCAAAGCTGTGATGGAAATGCACAAGCCGATGAACAAGGAACGCATGAGGTCCAGGTCAAATACCCACGCCACGCCCAGTCCGGCCGCAAACGGTAGTGCGAACGCGGCCAAAGCGATGATGAGTCCACGGCCACGCATGGCTCCAACGACATCGAGCAAGCTCATCTCCAGACCTGCGGCCAGAACCACCAAAAAGATGGCCAACGACGCGATGCCCGAAAGTGCTGCGTCAGGCTGTATCAGCCCCAGAACACCAGGCCCGAGCAAAACCCCGGCGATCATTTCGCCAACGATGGCAGGCTGCCCCCATTTCACAAAGAGGTGGCCGAGAAGGCGTGCTGTAACGATCAGTGCAAGTAAGCTGGAGAGTAGGGGCATCGGATGGCTGCGGTTTCGTTTATTTGATGATGGTGAAATTTTGGCTTTGCGAAGGCTGCACGCCAAAAGCACGATAGACCCATGATAAGTCAGGCGATTCCCCGCCCTTTGTCCGTCGGTGACAGCCTCCCTTGATCGATAGTGTGGATCCAAGTGCCACTTCAGGCGTTGTTGAACAGCGCTCCTCAAGTAGCAAAGGAGGATGCCCGCCGTTCGTGACCGTCAGCAACTGGTCCAAACCGGGTGTTTCCGATTTCGAGGTGACCGACTGTAATCGCTGAAGGGCCGGCATAGCCCAGACGCGGACTACATGCCCGAAAGTAAACGTGGTAAATTCCGTGGTAACTTCAACCCATACCGCTCTGGTAAGGCCTTGTGAATCAACAACTTAGGCGATGCAGTTTGGTGCATAAATGCATCTCTCCGGCACCAATATTGATAAGGGTTCATTGCTGTTAAGTTAGCCATGAGCCCTTTCTCTTTGTGCTTCATGTAGCCACCATGTAGCCAGCAATACACGTTTTTGGACCGCGTAGCCACCCAATCCAGCACCGGAAAAGCAAGCCAGCAGACGAAAAAAAATCCCAGCGAGTGCCCGCCTCGACCCTTAACTTGTGTATTGCAAAAGGTCACAATCCGGACATGAACAAGCCGCAACCTTACCTCTCAGAAACCGAAGCCCCGACCCGTGCCGAGACCGATGCCCTTGTGGGCCTGACCTTGCTCGAATTCGGCACCGACTGGTGCGGCCATTGCCGCGCCGCCCAACCTGCACTGGCAGAAGCGCTGTCAAAACACCCTCAGTGGCGCCACCTCAAGCTTGAAGATGGTCCAGGCCGCCCGCTTGGGCGCAGCTACCGCGTCAAGCTCTGGCCTACCTTGGTGCTGCTGCGTGACGGGCAGGAAGTGGCGCGCCTGGTGCGCCCAACGCAAGCCGCCGATATCACAGCCGCGCTGAACGCCGCATAACGGCGCCAGCCCTGCCTTCCGAGTTGCGCCTATGAAACCCTTTTCGGTCCTGTTTGTGTGCATGGGCAATATCTGCCGAAGTCCCACTGCGCACGGCGTTTTTCGCCACAAGGCCAGCGAACTGGGCCTGGCCAACACACTGATGTTGGACTCTGCCGGCACACACAACTACCACCCCAACAGCCCGCCGGACAATCGATCACAGGCCCATGCCGCGTTGCGTGGCTATGACTTGTCCGACTTGAGGGCAAGGCAAATTCAGGCCAGGGACTTTGAGACTTTCGACCTCGTTCTGGTCATGGACTGGGATAACCTGGCTTTGGTCCAGCTCGAATGCCCGCCCCAACATCAACACAAGGTGCGCCGCTTCACCGAGTTCTGCCTGAAGTTTGACAGTCCGGTGGTGCCAGACCCTTATTACGGTGGCAAGGAAGGTTTTGAGCAGGTGCTGGACCTGGTGGAGGACGCCAGCGAAGGTTTGCTGCGGCACGTCAGGGCGCAGCTGAGCTGATGAATAAACTCAGGCCCATCTTCTGTTTCCAATAAATTAGTGTTCAATTTACAGGAACACATGCCGCCGCCATGAACCTCAAGTCCAGTCCGTCGGCACGCGCGTCCCTCTCGATCCTGGTGTCCAAGAGCGCAGCTGTTCTCGTGATGCTTGTCGGCGCAAGTGTGCTCGTCGGCTCCTTACCCGTTGTCGTTCAGCATTGGCACCGTCCGATGCCTGCCGCAGGAAGAAAAATCATTGCTTGAGCTTTTGGCCGATGCCGACGCATTGATGTACCAGCAAAAACGGGAGCACGGCGGAAGAACAGTGGTCGCTTGAAACCATTCAATCGCGAGGTTTCAGCCCTGGTAAAAACTCAATTCCCGCTCGATTCACCAGCGCGGCGCAGCGGACCGGCCCTGTGCCAGGGCAGTGTAGTCATGCAGATGTCAGCCAGCAGTTTTTAGCTATCACTCCGTCGTAAATTTATTAAAAAAATTTATTACTTATGCACAAAAACAGGCTAGGTTTCTGGAACCGATGAAACGCCTGGACCTTATGCTATCGATCCATAGGAAAAATTTAAGTTATTGATTTTAAAAGCGTTTTTTCTTTGCTTTATTTTTAAGCAGTCTAAGGAAAGCCTTGATTTATAAGGCTTGGGGCACGCTATTGACGAGCTATCAACATAGTTATCCACAGAAAAACTGGATGAGTCAGAAAACCTCTGAAAATCAGGCACTTATGAGATTTTCATGAGGTGAATTCGGGTTTTTAACGGCATCAGGGCTTACTTTGATTGCTCGATCAAAACTGTTTTTTGGCCTTGCTTCTTGGCTTTAGCCTGCGCTGGGCGGGCACCGACCCGATTCAGCGCAAGTTCTGAGCGCCATCGTCGTTATTACGATGCCACAATTCGCCAGACTTTTGAGACTCGACCTTGGCATGACCCCTTAGCACTTCAACGACGCTACGGTGCCGGACGGCCTGGCCCCTGTGACCCGTCAGCACGGGCCGAAAGATAGGCATACAGGTCCATGATGTGGGCGTTCACACGCGGCTCGCCCTGCCAGGCGGGCATGGTGAGCGTGCCCTGCTTGCGCTGCATGACACCTTCGATCAGGGCGTCACGCGCGGCGCTGTCAGCACCGGACTGCCCTGCCGGAAGGCTCCAGTCGTAACGCATCAGCACCAGTCCGACAAAGCGGCGCGGACCCATGTTGCGCACGATGGGCAACAGGTCCGGAGCGGCCACGCTGCCGGTCGCCGGTGCGCCGTGGCAACCCGCGCAGCGATCCTGAAAAACACGCCAACCGGTGTAGACCGAACCCGGCGGCTGTGCGCGCTGCGCAAGCTCCTCGGCGGCCTTGGTGTTTTCGACCTCCAAGGCACATCCGCCCAGCATCAATGCCGATGCCAACGCAGCACCGCGCGCGAGATTGAAGGAAAAATTTTTCATGGTCGCCACCTGCTACTTTCTTGCTGAATTCATGGTCTCATTTTGAAAGCATTAACTTCTGCTGAATTGAGATTTCTCATTCGCGACGCAATCAACCGGACCTAGCATAGTCCCAAGTCACACTTCAAGGCATGCACCATGAACCCCAAAAAACTGCTGTTCCACGACGACGCCCGCGCCAAGATCCGCAGTGGGGTGGACGCGTTGGCCGAGGCCGTCAAGGTCACGCTGGGGCCGCGCGGGCGCACCGTGATTCTGGAGCGCGACTTTGGTCCGCCGCAGATCGTGAACTCGGGTGTGCTGGTGGCCAAGTCGATCGAGCTCGAGGACCGCTTCGAGAACATGGGCGCACAGTTGCTGCGTGAGGTGGCGGCACGCACCAGTGAAATGGCCGGCGACGGCACCACCACCGCCACCGTGTTGGCCCACGGCATGATCCAGGAAGGCTTGCGCTACCTGGCTGGCGGCATGAACCCGATGGACCTCAAACGCGGCATCGAACTGGCCATCACCACGCTGGTGGCAGAGCTCAAGAGCATGGCCAAGCCCTGCGCCACCTCGCAGGAAATTGCGCACGTGGCCGCCATCTCGGCCAACAACGACCGCTCCATCGGCGACCTGCTCGCCAGCGCCATCGACAAGGTGGGGCGCGAGGGCGCGATCTCGATCGAGGACGGCTCCGGCCTGGAGAGCGTGCTGGAAGTCGTAGAAGGCATGCAGTTTGACCGTGGCTGTTTGTCGCCCTACTTCATCAACAACGCCGAGCGCCAAAGCGCTGTGCTGGAAGACGTGGCCATTCTGTTGTGCGAAGGCCGGCTGTCGTCACTGAAAGACCTGTTGCCCTTGCTCGAAGAAATTGTCAAGGCCGGACGGCCTATGCTCGTGATCGCCGAGGATCTCGACAATGACTCGCTGGCCGCACTGGTCATCAACACCATCCGCGGCACCCTGCGCACCTGCGCTGTCAAAGCGCCCGGCTTTGGCGACCGGCGCAAGGCCATGGTGCAGGACATTGCGGTGTTGACCGGCGGCAAGGTGGTGAGTGACGAGGTCGGGCTGACCCTGAGCAAGGTCAAGATGAGCGACCTCGGGCGTGCCACCCGCGCCGAGATCACCAAGGAGGCCACCACGCTGATTGGCGGCGCCGGCAACCCGCAGGCCATCAAGGACCGGATCGCCGTGATCCGCAAGGAGCGCGAACTTGCCACCAGCGACTATGACCGCGAGAAGCTCGACGAGCGCGCCGCCAAGCTCTCGGGCGGTGTGGCGCTGATCAAGGTCGGCGCAGCCACCGAGACCGAACTGAAGGAGCGCAAACTGCGCGTGGAAGATGCCCTGCACGCCACCCGCGCGGCGGTCGAGGAAGGCATTGTTCCGGGCGGCGGTGTGGCCCTGTTGCGGGCGCGCCGGGCGCTGGCCAATCTGACCGGCAGCACGCTGGACGAGACCTCGGGCATTCGCCTGGTGGCGCGCGCCGTCGAGGAACCCCTGCGGCGCATCGTGAGCAACGCGGGCGACGAGCCGTCCGTCATCCTGAACCGGGTGGACGAATCGCCCGACCCGGCCTTCGGCTACAACGCCGCCACGCGCACCTATGGCGACCTGCTGCAGATGGGCGTGATCGACCCGGCCAAGGTCACGCGGCTGGCACTGCAAAACGCGGCGTCGATTGCCAGCCTGATCCTGACCACCGATTGCATGATTGCCACGGCGCCCAAACCGTCTTCCGAGTCAGGGGCACAAATGCCGGAAGGCGGCATGGCCCCGATGTATTAACCCAAACCCACCCAGAGGAGCATCATGGAAAAGACCTGGATTTTGATCGCCAACAGTGAGCGGGCGCGTTGTTTCGAGCGGCAGCCGTCAGACCATTCGCTCACCGAGCTGACCGACTTTGTGTTTCCGCACGCCAGCCTTGGCGGCCAAGCCGGCGGCGGTGACCTGACCGGCGCGGCCGGCAAGGGCCATGGCCGCACCGGACACGCAGGCACGCAGTTTGAACCCAAGACACAGGTCGATGACAAGGCGCGCACCAACTTTGCCCGGCAGTTGGCCGATTACCTCAACGACGCGGTGGCTGGCAAACGCTGCAGTTCGATCGTGCTGATCGCCAGCAGCAAGGTGCTGGGTGAAATCAAACCCCTGCTGAACCTGGCTGCCAGCAATGCACTGGCGCACAGCATTGCCAGCGATCTGACCCAATTTGCCGGCCCCGAGCTGAGAAAGCATGTGGATCGGGCTTTGGAATTACCCGGCTAAACGGCCTCACCCTCCCGGCGGCCCTCGCGGTACACCGCGCAGCCTTTGAGCCCCAACTCCCAGGCTTGCAGCAGCACCAGTTCCAGTTCCTGGGGCCGTATGCCTTGCGGCAAGTGCACGGTTTTGCTGATGGCGCTGTCCACGCAGGACTGCACCACCGACATCATGCGCAACTGCGCTTCGGGGCTGATGTCGGCCGCAGTGGACTCGATGCCGCTCGACACCTTGTTGGCCAGCAAACTGATGGCCTTGGCCGGCGCCACCGCCAGCAAGTGGCTGTTGCGAATGCCGTGCTCGGCAATCGCGTCCTGAAGCTCGTGCGACAAGCCCAATACGAACGGGCTGGCGCCGTATTTGATTTTGTCGAACTCGGGGAAGGCACCCTTCTCCCTGGCGATCTCGACGGAGGTGCTGTAGGCAGTGTCGCGAATCGCGCCCATGAGGGCGCGTGTCAGGTCAAGACTTGCCTCGGAGCCATAGCGCAGGCCCAGCATCGCCAACATGTCGGCCAGGCCGGTCACACCCAGCCCGATCCTTCGACTGGCGCGCACCGTTTTCTCCTGCGCCTTGAGCGGCAGCAGGGAAATGTCGTGCACATCGTCGAGAAAGCGCGTGGCAATGCCGGCCACCGCCTTCAGGCCGACCCAATCCACCTGAGGGTGCGCGGCGAAGGGGTCCTGCACAAAGCGCGTCAGGTTGATGGACCCCAGATTGCAGCCACCATGGGGCGGCAAGGGCACTTCGCCACCAGGGCTGGTGGTGGCTATTTGTTCGCTGTACCAGAGGTTGTTGTCGCGGTTGATGCGGTCAATGAACAGCACGCCAGGCTCGGCGCAGGCCAGTTGCGCGGCCAGCAACTTGTCCCAAATGAGGCGGGCCGGAACGCGACGGTGCACCAGGCAAAGCCTGGGGGTGGTGTCGCCGGACCAGATGCGCTCGCACACCTCCACACCCACCGGAACCGGGCGCTGGCCCAGCGGAAAGACCAGCGGCCAGGGGCCGTCGGTTTCGACAGCGCGCATGAAGTCGTCGCTGATGGCCACCGACAGGTTGAAGTGCGCCAAGGCTGCACCCGCCATTTTTGCATCAATGAAGGCTTCGATGTCGGGGTGGTCACAGCGCAGCGTGGCCATCATGGCGCCCCGGCGCACATTGTGCGACGCCAGCACGGTGTTGGCGGCTTCCCACACGTCCATGAACGAGACCGGGCCCGAAGCCACCCCCGCGCTGGCCACCGCCGGTGACCCCGCTGGGCGCAAGGTGGAAAAGTCAACCCCGACCCCGCCACCGGCTTGCAGCGTCACCATGGCTTCGCGCAAGGCGTTGAAGATGCCCTGGATCGAATCTTCCAGCGGCCCGGCCACAAAACAGTTGAACAAGGTGCTGTGGTGCCCTGTGCCGGCACTGGCCAGAATGCGCCCGCCCGGCAAAAAGCGGAAGTCGTGCAGGATGGTGCAAAAGCGCTCGCGCCATTCATCGCGGTGATGTGTCTCTGCCGCCGAGACCGCCAACGCCACCCGGTCCCAGGTGACTTCGATCGAGGGCTCGGGTAGCCGGCCAGGCTCCAGCCAACAGTACCGGGTGCGCCAGACATGGTCCGAAATGGGCTCAAGGATGTGGGTGCTCTGCATGATGCGCCTTCAGGATTTTGCGTAGCCTTCAGGGTAACTTTTGTGGCCTGCCGAGCCTTGATAAATCGCATTCCTGGCGCGTGATGCCCTGGAAACCACTGCGACAACTTCACAAGTGGTCGATTCGCGCGCGCAAGGCGAGTGCCTGAGCACGGATCGCTTCCCGCTCGGACGCGGGCATTTTTTCGAGCTGACGGTAGGCCATGCCGATGCGCGGATTGTGTTGAAAGCGAGTCCCGTGGCGGTCGAAGAAGTCCCAGTAGAGCGCGTTGAACGGGCAGGCCTGTTCACCCAGGCGCTGCTTTTTGTCATACGCGCAACCCTTGCAATAGTCGCTCATGCGGTCGATGTAAGCCGCGCTGCTCACATAGGGCTTGGTGGCCAGCAAGCCACCGTCGGCAAACTGGCTCATGCCAAGGGTGTTGGGCAACTCCACCCACTCAAAGGCATCGATGTGGACGCCCAGGTACCAGTGGTGCAGCGCCTGCGGCTCCAGCCCCATCAGCAGCGCAAAGTTGCCGATCACCATCAGGCGCTGGATGTGGTGCGCATGGGCGTGTTCCAGCGACTGGCCGATGGCATGCTGCAGGCAGCGCATGCGGGTCTGGCCGGTCCAGAACCAGGGCGGCAAGGGCAAGTCGTGACCCAGCGCGTTGTGCTGGTCATAACCTGGCATTTGCGCCCAGTAAATGCCGCGCACATACTCGCGCCAGCCCAAAATCTGCCGAATGAAGCCTTCCACCGCGCCCAGTGGTGCGCCACCGCTGCGGTAGGCGGCCTCGGCAAGGGCCACCACCTCGCGCGGGTTGAGCATTTTGGTGTTCAGCGCAAATGACAACATCGAATGGAACAGCCGCCAGTGGCCCGCGCTCATGGCGTCCTGGTGGTCGCCAAAGTGGGGCAGCACATGATGAATGAATGTGTCGAGCTGGTGCAGCGCTTCAGGCCGGTTCAGGGGCCAGCGAAACTGCGCCGCCTGCGGCTTGCCAAAGCTTTTGACGCCTGCCGCCTCAATCGTTTGCCAAAGGGCGCTGTGGTCGTGCAAGGGGCGGGTGTCAGGCGGCTCGGGCGGCGTGCCTTTCCAGGGTTTGCGGTTGTCGGCGTCCAGGTTCCACTGGCCACCGGCGGGCTTGTCCTGGCCGTCGATCAGCACCCGGTGGCGCACACGCATGTGGCGGTAAAAAGATTCCATCAGCCACTGTTTGCGGCTGGCGAACAGAGTGGCAGCCTCATGGCGATGGGTGTAGAAATGGTCGCTGTCGGCCTCCGTGCTGCTTAGCCCCAAGCCCGCCAGATCAACGGCACAAAAGCTTTGCAATTGCTGGCTCAGCCGGTATTCGTCCGGCGACTGGTACTCAAAGTTTTTGCAGTCGTGGTGCAACAGCAGCGCGGTCAGGTTGCCGGGCAAGGTCTGGGTGTTACCGGGGTCATCAATCGCCAAGTAAAACACCCGGTGCCCGGCTTGCTTCAGCACACGCGCCAGATCGCGCATGGCGGCAAAAATGGCCAATATTTTCTGCGCGTGGTGCAACACGTAGTCGGTTTCCTGGCGCATCTCCATCAGCACATAGACCACGCCGGGGTCCACACTGGCAAACCAGGTGTGCTGCGGGTTGAGCTGGTCGCCCAGGATCAGGCGCAGAGTGTGGGCCGGGCTTGCGTTAACGGTTATGCTCATTGGCTTGTATTTACAGCTTGAAGCGACAGGCACCCTGTGCAGGTGCTCATGCGCCGCCCTCGGGCTTTGCAGGCGCTCGGCGACAACGCTCCGAGCAGAACTTGACGTTCTCCCAGTCACGTTCCCATTTTTTGCGCCAGGCAAACGGGCGTTGGCACACCGGGCAAATCTTGCTCGGCAAATCGACTTTGCGGCGCATGCTCATGACAAGTCCAGGCTGAGTTGGGCGCTGGGCGCAGTTGCCGGCTTGCGGCGTACTGTGCGGCCCTGGCGGGAGGCGTGTTTTTCGACAATGGCGGCTTTGGCGGCGCGCACCTCGGGCTGTGCACGGCGCGCATGCAAGCGCGTTTTGGCCTCGCGGGTCGCGCCAGCCAGGTCCACCCGCGGCAGCGGCCAGGCATCCGGCGCGCCAGCGGGCGCATCAACGCTCACCCGCACACCGCAGGCCAGTTGCACACTCTCGGGCATGCGCCAAGGCTCGAACAGCCAGGTATCGGGCACCCGGCGCAGGGCCGGCAACCAGCGCCGCACAAACACGCCATGGGGGTCGTGGTCTTGCGCCTGTTTGACGGGGTTGTAGACCCGGGTGCTGTTGATGCCGGTGGTGCCCGACTGCATTTGCAGTTGGCTCCAGTGAATGCCGGGCTCGTAGTCGAGGAATTCTCGCGCCAGCCACAGGCCGACCTCGCGCCAGTGCAACCACAGCGGGTAGGCCGCCACCGACACCAGCATGGCGCGCATCCTGAAGTTAAGCCAGCCGGTCTCACGCAACATGGCCACGCAGGCATCGACCATCGGCCAGCCGGTGCGACCCTGGCCGAGGGCATCAAAGTGCGCCGAATTCCAGTCGGGCTCGCGCAGATCGTCGTAGCCACGGTGCACATTGCGCCACTCCAGTTCAGGTTCGCTTTCCAGCTTCTGGATGAAATGGCAATGCCAGTGCAAGCGGCTTAAAAACGCGGTCAATCCTTGGGCCGCATAGGCGCCTTGCCCCCTGCCTTGGGCGTTCAAGTGGGCGATTTGGGCGCGCGTGGCCTGCACCACTTCGCGCTGGCTTAAATTCCCGTAGGCGAGGTGGGCTGACAGGCGCGAACACGCGGTGGGCGCCGACAGCGGCGACGAAATGCCGCCCCGGTATCCCCGGCAGCGGTCCAGCAAGAAATCTTCCAGCACCGCCTCGCCCTGGCTGCGCCCGCCACGCTGGCGCTGCGGTGGCACCCAGGCGTCCAGACCCAGCGCCTGCGCATCGGGCGCCGCCTGACGTGGCCCGGGGCCAGGCTGAAAGTGCGCGGCATTCAGGTCGGGCAGCGCATGGCAAGGCGCGCGCACATGGGTCTCCCAGTGCGACAGCCATTGGTCGCGGTTGCGCAGGCGACGCACCACACCAAACTGGGCCGACTCCTGCCAGCGCACCTGGTGCTGGCGACACCAGCAGGCCACCGCGCGGTCACGCGTGTAGCTGGCGGCATTGCCGGTCTCTTCGTGCGCATGCAAGCTGGCAAACGGCGCCAGCGCAAACAATTCGTCCAGCACCGCCACCGCCTCACCGGTGCGCACATGCAGGCGCCCGCCGCGTTGCTTGAGTTCACCGGCCAGCTCGCGCAAGCTCTCCTTGATGAACGCGTAATGCTGCGCACTGGCATCGGGTTGCGCCCACAGGCTGGGCTCGATGAGGTACAGGCACAGCACCGGCCCGGTTGCCAGCGCATGGTTTAGCGCGGCGTGGTCGTGCAGTCGCAGGTCGCGCTTGAACCAGACCACGCCATAACTCATGCGTTCAAGCCCCTTGCGGCAGGCCTGGCCCCAACACGTATACGCTGGCCAGACACAGACAGGCCACCACCGTGAGCTGCAGGCGCAGCGGCAAGTACCACGCCGGCAAGACCAACACCCGGGCCAGCCGCAGGTCTTGCCGGTATTGCACCAAAAAGCCGGCAATCAGCAAGGTGGCACCCGCCGCCGGCTGCACCAGCAAAGCCACCCAGCCCAGCAGCGAGGGCATCACGCTCCAGGCATACATGCCGTTCATGGGGCGAGCCACCGTGGCCGGGTGCACCATGGCAAACCCCCAGTGCAGCGCGCCGACAAAACTCAAAATCACGGCGCCATACGTCAGCAGCATCTCAAGCCATCTGCTGTGCTGGCCGGGCGCCAGCCAGAGCAGCAGCGCGGTGCCCACGAACGGCAGCAGGCCGCCGTAGCCCAGCCAGGCCACGACCGCAGGGCGGGCGTTATCAGAAGCATTCATGGTGTGGTCTCAAACTGCCGCATGGGCTTGAAGTTGGTCCAGGCTCACCTTTTGAAGCGCCTGGCTGTGGGTGCTGTTGAGGTAAACCGGCGGCGCCGCACCCTCAGCCAGGGCCTCGCGCCAGCGCAGCACACACAGGCACCAGCGGTCGCCGGGCTTCAGCCCGGCAAAGCGGTATTCGGGCCGGGGGGTGATCAGGTCGTTGCCCTGCGCCAGCGAAAAATCCAGGAATTCACGCGTCATGCGGGCGCACACCACATGCGTGCCTGGGTCTTGTGCGTCGGTGTTGCAACAGCCGTCGCGGTAAAAGCCGGTGAGCGGATCGTAAGAACAGGGCAGCAGCTCGGTGCCCAACACATTG
Organism: Rhodoferax sp.; assembly: GCF_030653815.1. Classification (GTDB taxonomy): domain Bacteria; phylum Pseudomonadota; class Gammaproteobacteria; order Burkholderiales; family Burkholderiaceae_C; genus Rhodoferax. The sequence goes on from NZ_JAURYQ010000044.1 coordinate 13,977, forward strand.
CGTGCGGTCATGATGATTCTTTGGGTGGGTTCGGTGAAGCCGGTGGATTGTGTTCCAGGCACCTGCCACTCGCAGCCCTCGATTCGCCAAATACCCGCGCAGGCGGTGGTCTTTGGTGGTGAATCAGGGCAGCCGCACACTGCGGCGCCGATCAAGCTGGCCCTGATCGCGTCTCAGAAGCATCGATTTGCTTCAGCTCCAGCGCCAAGGCGCGAATGGCTGCCTCGTCGAGGGTTTCCTTTTCCAGCAGCGCGCGCGCACCGCGCTCCAGCACCGCCCGGTTGGCCTGCAGGATGGCACTGGCCTGAGCAAAGCCGGCCATCACGATGCCGCGAATCGCGTCGTCGATGCATTGCTGGGTGTGCTCAGACACCGGGCTGGCCTGCGGCAGCACGCCCGCTGGCAGCTCGAGCATCTGCTGGCGCTTGGGCTCGTAGGCAACATACCCCAGGCCCTCGTCCATGCCGTAGCGCGTCACCATGTCGCGGGCCATGTCGGTGGCCTTGGCCAGGTCGTCCGCGGCACCGGTGGACAGCACCTCGAACACCAGTTTTTCGGCGGCGCGGCCACCCATCAGCACGGCAATCTTTTTCTCGAGCTCGGGGCGCGTCATCAGGTAGCGGTCCTCGGTGGGGCGCTGGATGGTGTAACCCAATGCGCCAATACCGCGCGGAATGATCGACACCTTGTGCACCGGGTCCGTGCCCGGCTGGGCCAGCGCCACCAGCGCGTGGCCCATCTCGTGAAACGCCACGGCCTCGCGCTCCTTCGGGTTGAGGACCCGGTTGCGGCGCTCCAGGCCGGCCACGATGCGCTCCACCGCGGCCGTGAAGTCGGGCAGCGTGACCTGGTCGGCCTTGCGCCGGGTGGCCACCAGCGTGGCCTCATTGACCAGGTTGGCCAGGTCGGCACCACTGAAGCCCGGCGTCAGCCCCGCGATGTCTTCAAGCCTGAGCGCGGCATCAAGCTTGACCTTGCGCACATGGACCTTGAGGATGTCGGTGCGGCCCTTGCGGTCGGGGCGGTCCACCAGCACCTGACGGTCAAAGCGTCCGGCGCGCAACAGCGCCGGGTCGAGGATTTCGGGCCGGTTGGTGGCCGACAGAATGATCAGCCCCACCGACGCATCAAAGCCGTCCATTTCCGACAGCAACTGGTTCAGCGTCTGCTCTTTTTCGTCGTGCCCGCCCAGGCCTGGAAAAGCGCCGCGGGCGCGGCCCAGCGCGTCGAGCTCGTCGATGAAAATGATGGCCGGGGCCATTTTGCGCGCTTGGTCGAACAGGTCGCGCACGCGGGCGGCGCCCACGCCGACGAACATCTCGACAAACTCGCTGCCCGAGATCGAAAAGAAGGGCACGCCGGCCTCCCCCGCCACGGCCTTGGCCAGCAGCGTCTTGCCGGTGCCGGGCGGCCCCACCAGCAACACACCTTTGGGAATGTGCGCACCCAGGCGGCCGTATTCCTGCGGATGCTTGAGGAAGTCCACCACCTCTTCGAGCTCGTGGCGCGCCTCATCAACCCCGGCCACGTCGGCAAAGGTGACGCCGGTGTTGGTCTGGACATAAATCTTGGCGCGGCTCTTGCCGATCGACAAAAAACCGCCCATGCCCTGCTTGTCGGCAAAACTGCGAAACAGAAAAAACCACAGCCCGAAGAACACCAGCGACGGCACGATCCATGACGCCAGGTTTTTGAGCCAGGTGCTCTCGACCACGCGCGTGTACGGCACGTTGTACTTGTCCAGGCGCGCCGCCAGGTCGGGTTCGATGCGCGCGGTCACGAGCACGCTCTTTTGCCCCTCGGTGGCCTTGAGGCGGCCGCTCATGGTGAGGTCGGTCACCGTGACATCGACAATGCGGCCCTCGCTGAGCGCCTGCTCGAACGCGCTGTAGGGCACCACCTCGGACTGGCTGGCGCTTTGCCAGATGCCCTGCAGCCACAGCAACAGCACTGCGGCCAGCAGCCAATAGCCCACATTCCAGGTTTGTTTCTTGTCCAATTTGCGCCCTTCAAACGGCGGCATCTCAAATTCCAAGGATACGCCCGCCAGTTGCGGCGCCAATGACAATTCTCAATCGACGCGAATGCTGGCGCTCTAGCATCCTGACCCATGGCATGGGTAGCACACCCTGCCGCAGCGCATGGAGCCATCATGAATCGACACAAAATTATTCTGGCCTTGATCGCCGCCGCCCTGGTGGCGGCGGCCACCTCGGCTGCGTTCAGTCTGTTCTCGCCGCCCTCGCCTGCCTCGCCCTCCGGGCGAGGCGACAGTGTGGGGCTTGACACCGTGGAGCAGGTTTGATGGACGCCCGTGTTGCCCCGCTGGGCATCGCCCATCAAGGACTCACCCATTGCCTGACCCGCCTGGCGCCAGGATCGGACATTCCCTTGCGTCTGACACTCTGGAACGGCATGCAGCATGATCTGGGGCCGCAGCCCAGCGTCACGGTCAACATCCTGAGTCCGGGCGCGCTCAGGTACTTTGTGCCGCCCAGCCTGGACAACCTGGCTGAAGGTTATGTCAACGGCCACTTCGACGTGCTCGGGCAGGCGGCTGATATTGTGGCAACCGCCGACAGACTGGCCCGGCACAGCGTGCCCATGCGCGGCCGGTTTGGTCGCCTGGTCAGTGCCCTGCGCCACGACCGCGGACGCGACGCGCACGCCATCGCGCACCACTACGATGTCTCCAACGATTTCTACCAGCTCTGGCTCGACGAGGCCATGGTGTACTCCTGCGCCTACTTTCCCAGCCGGGCCGAATCACTGGCAGCCGCACAAAGTGCCAAGCTCGACCACATCCTGGGCAAGCTCATGCTCCAGCCAGGTGAGCGCCTGCTGGACATCGGTTGCGGCTGGGGCGCGCTGGCGATTCGCGCGGCGCAAAAGTACGGTGCCCGGGTGCTGGGTGTGACCCTGTCCAAAAACCAGCACGCGCTGGCCTGCGAGCGGGTGGCGCAAGCCGGTATGGCGGGCCAGGTTGAAATTCGGCTGCAGGACTACCGCGACATTGAGCCGGGTGACGGACAGTTTGACAAGATCACCTCGATCGGCATGTTCGAGCATGTCGGGCTGAACCACTTGGCTTCCTATTTCGCCAAAATCCATGCTTTGCTCAAGGACGGCGGCCTGGTACTGAACCACGGCATCACCTCGACCGATCCGGACAGCGGCACCACACCGCTGGGGGCAGCCAGTTTTATTGAAAAATACGTGTTCCCGAACGGTGAGCTGCCGCACATCAGCCTGGCGCTCAAGGACATGCAGAGCGCCGGGCTGGAGGCGCTCGATGTGGAATGCCTGCGCCGCCACTACATGCGCACACTGGCCTGTTGGTCGGACAACTACGAGCACCAACAGGACGCCATTCGCGCCCTGGTCGACGAGACCACCTACCGGGTCTGGCGCATTTACCTGGCCGGTTGCGCCCATGCGTTTGCGCAGAACTGGGTGTCGATCTACCAGGTGCTGGCCTGCAAGGCGGGCACCCGCGAGTTGCTCAACCCAACGCCCTGGTCACGCGCCTACATGTACGCCTGAAACCGGCGACCCCGTCAAAGCCCCAGGCGTCAAAATCGGCGCGCTTTTGCACAGCCACGGGCGCTCACTTGCTGCGGTTTTTTTTTCTTGTCTTCAGGCGGCTTGGCAAACACCTTGCGCAGCGCGCCCAGCTCGGCCACCCGCGTTGCCACCCTTTTGTTGATGCTGTCCGTCGGGTACTGCCCGCCAGCGCCAGCTGTTGTTGCAAAATGTTGAAGCCGTCGTGGCGGATGCCGGCACCAAAACGCACGGCATCAAAAGCGCGCATCTGACCGATCAACTCGCCCAGCGGTTCCAGTTCGGCTGTGGTCTGAAAGCCAAACTGCGCCGGGTCGCAGGCCCGGTGCTACGGCTGAGGCGCGAGCCGCAGGGACGGCAGAAGCGGTTCAGCAGGAGCCATGGCTCAGGAAACCGCGATCGACTTGCCCTTGTCCCCGCCTTCCTTGGGCAGCCGCACGGTCAGCACGCCATTCTTGAAAGTGGCCTCGGCCTGGTCGATGGCCACGTTGCGCGGCAGCGGAATCGCGCGCTGAAAGGCGCCATAGGCCCGCTCCATGACGTGATAGGTGCTGTCGTCGGTGTCGCGCTCGAAGCGCTTTTCGCCGCTCAGGTAGAGCACGTTGCCCTCGATGCGGATCTGGCAGTCGTCCTTGTCCAGGCCGGGCAGCTCAACGCGCACCACCATGTCTTTGGCGGTTTCCTCGAGCTCGCCGGCCAGCAGGCTCCAGCTGGGAAAAGCGGCCAACGCGCCACCGGATTCCGCGGTTCCAGTTTTGTTGCGCTTGAAATGGGTCAGGGCATTGCTGCTGCGGCTCAGCAGCTCGTGCCAGCCCTCTGAGAGCGACTCCCAGGCGCGGGTAATTTCGCGGCCCAGAGTCTGGCCGGTTTGTTTGAGGGAATCGAGCATGTTCATGGTGTTTCAGGGGTGATGTGAAGAGGTGACACCACTCTAGGCCGCGCGCCGCAGAGGCGCTTGATATTTCGCATGGGTGATGGCTGCGCATGTCATCGACCCTGACGATATTGCCCAAGGACCCGGTAACGCGGCGCCTTGAGCCCGGTTGTCAGCACCAGCGCAAAGCCCGACACCGGCCACCTCACAGGTGCAAAGGCCGCTGGCGCAATCGCTGCCCCGGCATGGCGCGCCAGCGTGACATGAGGCACATAGGGCCGGGGATCCAGCGCAACATCCAGCGCGCTCAACGCGTGCCCAAGCTGCGCGTGCAGGCGCATCAGCGCCGATGGCACCTCCGACGCACACAGCACCACGAGGCCACGGGGCCAAAGCCCGGACTGATCCAGCACCAGCTCAAACGGCTGGAACGGCACCTCTGCGCAATTGGCAATCAGGTCGACCTTTTCGCTCGCCACATCACCCATGAAATGCAGGGTGACATGCCAGTCGGCTGGTGCGTAACGCGCGCAACCCGCAGGCCATTGCCATTGGCCGGCATGGGCGGCCAATTGCGCGCGGACAGCCTCGTCAGGCCAAAGCGCCAGGAAAAGACGCTGCGTTCCTTTGGCAAGAGGTTTACCAGAGTCCATTTTTTGCGATCCGTTCATTCATAGACACGCCAGTATCGGGCCAGTTCCGCCAAGGGCAGCCGACCTGCAGGCAGACCCTACAATTTGGCGACATCCATGTCTTCCAACTTAGCCACCACAGCGCAGCCACATGAAATCACACACCCTGGGTAGCCTGCTTGTCGCTGCGCAGTTCGGCACGCTCGGTGCCCTGCTGTTGCTGGCGGCGCCAGGCCTCATGCATACACCCCTTCCTGCCCTGGCCTGGCTGGCGATTGGCCTCAGCGGATGCGTTGGCCTGTGGGCGCTGCTGGCCAACCGGCCCGGCAATTTCAACATTCGCCCCACCCCGCACGCGCGCGGCCAACTCGTCGCCCATGGTCCCTACCGCTGGATTCGCCACCCCATGTACACGGCAGTGAGCCTGCTTGGCCTGGCCTGCGCGCTGGCGCTGGGCTCTGCTCTGGCCTGGCTGCTGTGGCTGGTGCTGTCGCTCGTCCTGCTCACCAAGGCTTTGCTGGAAGAACGCTGGATGACAACGATGCATCCGACTTATGCGCACTACCAGGCGCGTACCCGACGCTTCATTCCCTTCATTCTGTAAGCTTTTCAGCCATGTTCATCGCCGCCAAACTGCTGGCTTTCCTGACCCAGCCACTGGCCTGGGTGGCATTGCTGATGCTGGTGGCCGTGCTGCTGGTGCGCCGTCGCCCCACAACCAGCCAGCGTGTGGGCGCAAGTGCCATCACCCTGCTGCTGTTGCTGGGCTGGGAGCCGCTGCCCGATGCACTGATCCGGCAACTCGAAACCCGGTACCCGGCCCTGCCTGCCTCTGCTGACTTGAACGGCTACGCGGGCGTGGTGGTGCTGGGCGGCGCGCTGGAATCGGCTTATGTCTGGACCCAGCCCGACCAAAGTGCGCTCAATGACGCCGCCGAGCGCATGACCGAGGTGCTGCCGCTGCTGCGCCGCCAGCCGGCATTGCGTGTGCTGTTTACCGGAGGCGAAGGTGAATGGTTCGGCGGCAGTCTGTCAGAAGCCCGGCGCGCCGAACGCTTTTTTAGTGCCCAGGGCATCGGGCCGAGTCAGGTGTTATACGAGTCGGCCTCGCGCACCACGTATGAAAATGCCCTGCTCAGCAAGGCGCTACCCGGCATCGACCCGGCACAGCACTGGCTGCTGATGACCTCGGCCTGGCACATGCCACGCGCCATGGCCAGTTTTCAGAAAGCCGGCTGGAACGTGCAAGCCTTCCCGGTCGACTTTCGCGCCGGCTTGGCCACTCCGAGGACGCAATACAGCATGGTCCAGGGGGTTAAAAAATGGAAACTGGCGCTGCATGAAGTGCTCGGGCTGCTGGCTTATCGACTGAGCGGTCGTGCCTGAGGCCGCCATAGCCCAAAAACCATCGGCCCGGGGCGGGCCTCCTACGCAGATGGCATCTGGCTGGCCAGTACCTTGTCGACCCGCTTTCCGTCCAGGTCCACCACCTCAAACAGCCAGTCTTCGCACTCGATCTTCTCGCCGGTCACCGGCATGTGGCCACTGACTGCCATCAGCAGGCCGGCCAGTGTGTTGTAGCGGCCGCGCTCCTCCAGCGGCAGTTCGTCCATGGCCAGGCGGGCCTTGAGTTCGCTCACCGGCATCATGCCGTCAAGCAGCCAGCTGCCATCCTCGCGCTGAACCGCCCAAGCCTCGGATTTGACGCTGGGCTGCAGTTCACCGGTGATGGCTTCCAGCAGGTCGTGCGGCGTCAGCAGGCCTTGCACCACACCGTATTCGTCCACCACCAGCACCAGGCGGCCGACCTTGGCGCGAAACTGCTCGAGCAGGGTCATGGCGCTGAGGGTTTCGGGCACGAACACCGCCGTGGTCACATAGTCGGCCAGCGTGCCGGGCGCATGGCTGCCGAGCGCCAGCATGTGCGCCACACTCACCTTGCCGACCACGTCGTCCATGGAACCCCGGCACACCGGGTACCAGGAATGAGCGCGCTCGGCGCCATCCGTTCCGACTTTCTGCAGCGCCTGCGCCACGCTGATGTCGGCATCGAGCCAGTCGACCTCGGCGCGCGGCACCATCAGCGAGGTGAGCTGCCGGTCATCAAGTCCGAACACGTTTTGCACCATCTGATGCTCATGTTCTTCGATCACGCCGGCGTCCACACCTTCTTCGAGACTGGCGGTGATTTCTTCTTCGGTCATGGCGCGCGCGGCGTTGGTATCGATGCGCAGCAGCCTGAGCATGGCGGCCGTGGAGCCTGACAGCAGCTTGACAAACGGACCCGCCGCACGGGCCAGCCACAGCATGGGGCGCGACACCCAGCGCGAGACTTGTTCGGGGTACAGCTGGCCGATGCGCTTGGGCACCAGTTCGCCAAAAATGATGGTGGTGTACGTGATGATGGTCACCACCAGCGCCGTGGCCGTGATGGCCGCCGCCTTGTCCGACAGGCCCCAGCCCTGTAGCCAGGCCGCCAGGCCACCACTGAAAGCCGCCTCCCCCACGATGCCGTTGAGCACCCCGATGGACGTGATGCCAACCTGCACGGTGGATAAAAACTGATTCGGGTTGCCAAGCAGCGTGAGCGCGGCTTGTGCCCCCTTGTCGCCCTCGTCGGCCATGCCGTTGAGGCGCGACTTGCGGCTGGCGGCCAGCGCGAGTTCCGACATGGCAAAGACACCATTGAGCAGTGTTAAAAAGACAATCAGCAAAAATTCCATAGACCTCAGACGACAATAACGACCATGGCACTTTACCTGATTGGCGACGTGCAAGGCTGCGACAGCGCTTTGCAGGGTTTGTTGGACACCATTTCTTTCTCACCCAGCAGGGACACGCTTTACCTTTTGGGTGATCTGGTCAACCGTGGGCCGGACTCGGCGGGCGTGCTGCGCCGCCTGATGGGCTTTGGCGCCTCAGCGAAATGCTTGCTGGGCAACCACGACCTGCACTTGCTCGCGGCCAGCGTGGGCGCGCGCCGACCCAGCCGCAAGGACACGCTGGCCAACGTGCTGCAGGCACCCGATCGCGAGGCCATGCTGGCCTGGCTGCGCCAGCAGCACATGGCCTTTCTGCTGGAACACCAGAACCGGCAGTACCTGATGGTGCATGCCGGCGTGCTGCCAAGCTGGACGGCCACGCAGACGCTGGCGCTGGCGGCCGAGTTTGAAGCGGTGTTGCGTGGCCCGAACCTGAGCGACTTTTTGCATCAGATGTATGGCAATACACCAGCCCAATGGCTCGATGGCCTGCAAGGCATGGACCGCCTGCGGATGATTGTGAACGCCCTGACCCGACTGCGTTTTTGTACTGCCCAGGGGGTGATGGAGTTCGACACCAGCGACGGCGCCCACGCCGCACCGCCGGGCTACCTGCCGTGGTTCGAGGTGCCCGGGCGCAAGACCGCCGGTGTCACGGTGGCGTTTGGCCACTGGTCCACGCTGGGTTGGCTGGGCCGGGACGACCTGTTCGCGCTGGACTCAGGCTGCGTTTGGGGTGGCTGCCTGAGCGCTCTGAAACTGGGCACCGGCACCGCCGCGCACGAACTGATTCAAGTCAGGTGCGAGCAGGCGCAAAAGCCGGGGTGATATTTTTTGCACTGCCTGGCTTGCGTGGAGGCCTGGCTTTTGTAGGAGGCCCACCCTCGGGCCGATGGCTGCCGGGGCAAAAATCAGGCCGCCTGAAACAGCGCGGCGACCTTGCGTTTGGTCTTGATGTTGCTGGAAATGGTGCGCACACCCGGGCGCGCGGCGGCGGCCTCCCAGGCCGGTGCGGCTTCTGGCGGCAAGGACGGCTCGTAAGGCTTTTCAAAGAACGGATCTTGCGGCACGGGCCGGCTGCGGCGGGGCTCGGAACGCGGGCCGCGGGCAAAGTCTTCGGGGCGACGCTGGTCGCTGCCGTCTTCACGGTAAAGCCTGCGGCCGTCGTTGATGTGGCCCTGCTTGCGGATGTCGGGCAGGTTTTCCTCGAATTCGATGCCTTCGAGCTCGATCTTGGTCTTGAGCAGCTTCTCGATGTCGGTCACCAGACGCTGGTCGCTCTTGGCAACAAAGGTCACGGCCAGGCCTTCGGCGCCGGCGCGGCCGGTGCGGCCAATGCGGTGCACATAGTCTTCGGCGTGGAACGGGATGTCGAAATTGAAGACGGCGGGCACATCCTTGATGTCGAGCCCGCGTGCGGCCACGTCGGTACAGACCAGCAGGTCGACGCCACCGCTCTTGAAGGATTCGAGCGCCTTGAGGCGTTCGTCCTGGCTTTTGTCGCCATGCAAAGCGGTGGTTTTGAGACCCTCGTGCTCCAGTGAGCGCGCCAGGCGGGCGCAGCCGAGCTTGCTGTTGACAAAGACAAAGGCCTGCTTGATGCCGCGCTGGCGCAGGATCTGGTGCAGGGCGTGGCGCTTGTCCTCACCCTCGACGCTGTAAAAGTGCTGCTCCACGGTGGAAGCGGCGGCGTTGGAGCGTGCCACTTCGATGGTGACCGGGTCTTGCAGGTAACTGCTGGCCAGGCGCTTGATTTCGGGCGAGAAGGTGGCCGAAAAAAGCAGCGTGGTGCGCTGTTTGGGCAGGTAGCTCAGGATGCGTTGCAGGTCGGGCAGAAAACCGATGTCGAGCATGCGGTCGGCCTCGTCGAGCACCACATATTCGACCTGATTCAGCACGCAGTTCTTGGCTTCGATGTGGTCCAGCAGGCGCCCGGGCGTGGCCACCAGCACCTCGACCCCTTTTTTGAGTTCGAGGGTTTGCGGCTTCATGTCCATGCCGCCAAACACCACCGCGCTGCGCAGGTTGGTGTACTTGCCGTACAACTCGACCTGCTCGGCCACCTGCACCGCGAGTTCACGCGTGGGCAGCAGTACCAAGGCGCGCACCGGGTGGCGCGCAGGCGAGGTGGAGGCGTTTTCGTGCTTGAGCATGCGCTGCATCAGCGGCAGTGCAAAGGCGGCGGTTTTGCCGGTGCCGGTCTGGGCCGCACCCATCACGTCGCGGCCCTGCAGCACCACGGGGATGGCCTGGGCCTGGATCGGGGTCATGGTCTCGTAACCCATTTCGGCCACAGCGCGGGCCAAAGGGTCGGCCAGCTGCAACTGGGCAAAGGCCATGATGGGGGTGTCGGAAGTTAATTCGTTTGCGTTCGCAGGAGTCAGTTCGGTCATTGAAGCTCAGGTTCAATTGCTATCAATCCGATAGCTGGTGGTGCCCGGGAATCGGGGCAGGTTTCTTGATAAGAAGCCGTATTATCCTACAACGCTCACAATTGACGCGCGGCGAAGGTATCGCAACCCTTGACGCTGCCGTTTTTCAGGCCGTTGTCGAACCAGCGCTGGCGCTGCGCACTGGTGCCGTGGGTGAAACTGTCGGGCACCACCTGACCGTCGCGGGAGCGCTGCAGTGCGTCGTCGCCTATGCGGGCGGCGGCATTCATGGCTTCTTCCACATCGCCCTGCTCCAGCAACTGGCGTGCCGCCTGCGCATGGTTGGCCCAGACACCCGAAAAACAATCGGCCTGCAATTCCAGTCGCACGCTCAGGGCGTTGTAGTCGGTCTGGCTGACGCGGCCGCGCATTTGCTCCATTTTGGTGGTGATGCCCATGAGGTTTTGCACATGGTGACCCACCTCGTGGGCGATGACGTAGGCCTGGGCAAAATCGCCGGGCGCGCCCAGCTGGTTTTTCAGTGTCTCGTAAAAGTCAAGGTCGATGTACACCTTCTGGTCAGCCGGGCAATAAAACGGCCCCATGGCCGCCTGACCCTGGCCGCAGGCAGTGGACGTGGTGCCGCGAAACAGCACCAGCTTGGGCTCCTGGTACATGGACCCGCCCTGGACGAATACCGCTTTCCAAACGTCTTCAGTGTCGGCCAGCACGGTGGAAACAAAGGCCGCCATGGGGTCATCTGCCGGGGGTTTCTGCGCTGGTGCCGACTGGGTTTGCGATTCCGGACTGCCGCCGCTGAGAATGTTCAGCACCGTCATCGGGTTGATCCCGAGGAAATACGACACCACCAGCGCGATGGCCACCGAGCCCAGGCCAATGCCGCGCCCGCCAAAGCCGCCACCGGATGATCCGCCACTGCCCCGACGATCTTCGACATTGTCAGATTGACGGTTGCCGCCCCATTTCATGGTGCTGCTCCCATGAGGGTCAGGCCTTGGGCAAGGTCACGCCGCGCTGGCCCTGGTACTTGCCGCCGCGGTCCTTGTAGCTGGTTTCGCAGACTTCGTCGCTCTCGAAAAACAGCACCTGGGCGCAACCTTCGCCAGCGTAGATCTTGGCGGGCAGCGGTGTGGTGTTGGAGAATTCAAGCGTGACATACCCTTCCCACTCGGGCTCGAAGGGCGTCACGTTGACGATGATGCCGCAGCGCGCATAGGTGCTTTTGCCCAGGCAGATGGTGAGCACATTGCGCGGGATGCGGAAGTACTCGACGGTGCGGGCCAGCGCAAAGCTGTTGGGCGGGATGATGCAAACGTCGCTGTTGAAGTCGACAAAGCTTTTTTCGTCGAAGTTCTTGGGGTCGACCACGGTGCTGTGGATGTTGGTGAAGACCTTGAATTCTGGCGCGCAGCGGATGTCGTAGCCGTAGCTGCTGGTGCCGTAGCTGACGATTTTCTTGCCATCCGCGTCCTGACGAATCTGGCCGGGCTCGAAGGGCTCGATCATGCCGTGTTGCTCGGCCATGCGGCGGATCCATTTATCGCTTTTGATCGTCATTGGGGTCAACTCCTGGGGTAGGCGCCGATTGTAAGCATCGGGGTCCATGACAAGTGGGGACTTCAAATGCCGTGAGAGATCGTCACTTGATATTTTTTTGCTGCGCGCGGCAGATCATGGCTTGGGGCGCAGCGAAAACTCAGAATGAATCAAGGTTGGCGCACCCGAACCGCCTGCCCATCAGCAACCATGCTGCCCGGGTACATCAGCACCGTTTCCCCGTCACGCAGGCCGTCTTTGAGCCAGGCCAGCTCAGAATTGCGATCCTGGAGCTGAACCGACCGGGCGCGGGCACGGCCGGCTTCGACCACAAAGACGCGCCACTTGTCACCGTCGCGCACCAATGCCGCGGTGGGCACCAGCAGGGCATTGGCCTGTCGGAACAGGGTGATGCGGGCATCCACCCGAAAACCATCACCCAGGCGCTGCACCTCGGGGCTGCTCTGCACCAAATCCACGATCACATTGACGCGCTGCTCCTCGATGCCCAGCGCCGAGACCTTGGTGAAGGCCACCGGCTCGATGCGTGTGACCTGGCCGACCATGGGCGCGGCGCCACTGCCCAGCGACAGTTGCACCGGGGCGCCGGGCTGAATCTGGCGCACCTCGCCTGACAGCACGTCGATGACCGCTTCCAAGCCCGCCGTGTTGCCGATGTCGAGTAGCGGCTGGCCCACGGTGACCGGGGCGGCGCTGTCCAGATGGAGCTTGAGCACCTGACCGTCGACCGGACTCCTGAGTTCCCAGCGGCCGGTGGGGCTACTCCCGCCTGAGGGCTCGGCGCGGGCCAGGGCGGCTCGGGCTTCGGCCAGAGAAAAATCGGCGACGCCCTGCCCGGCTTGTGCGGCGGTGAGCGCCTGTTGCGCGGCCTGGCGGGAAAGCGCGGCCTGGTCACGCGCGGCAGCAGAGATGAAATTGTCTTGCGCCAGTTTGCTTGCCCGCCCGGCTTCCAGGGTGGCCTGCGCCAGCGCGGTTTGCGCCTGCTGCACCTGCGCGCTGGCAGCACGGCGCGCGGCCTCGGCACTGCCCACGCGCTGCTGCAGCACGCTGCGCGAGCGCGCATCGATCATTTGCGGCGCCACCGGCACCAGGGTGGCGACCACCTCGCCCGCGCGCACGGGGTCGCCCACCTTGAGCGTGGGGCGCAGCAATTCAGCCTGCGTGGGCGCGGTGATGACGTAACGGTTTTTCAGGCGCAATCGACCGTCTTCTTCGATGCTTTGTTCGAAGTTACCCAGACTGACCGGGGCCACTTCCACAAGCAGCGGGCGCGGCCGGTACACGGCCCAGACCAGCGCCGCGGCGGCGGCAAGCAGCAGCGCGCCGCCGAGCCAGCGCCGGTATTTTTTGGAGGGGCTTGTGTTGTTCATTCGCGTACCTTTAAAACGGCCACCAGATCCAGCCGGTCAATTTTGCGGCGCACCAGCAGCCCACTGGCGACACCGGCGGCCAGCACAATGAGCGCGGCCGAGGCGTACGTGGCGGGCGCAATGATGACCGGAAAGTCGATGCTGTCCGACGACATGAGTTGCATCATCAGCGACGCCAGCCCCCAGCCCGCCAGCGCGCCGAGCGGCAATGCCAGCAGCAGTTCGGCGCCCAACTCGGCCAGCAGGAGCACCGAGACCTCGGCGCGCGTCATGCCGAGCACGCGCAGACTGGCGAGTTCCCAGGCACGCTCGGACAGCGCAATGCGCGCCGCGTTGTAGATGATGCCCACCGCCATGGCCACCGCAAACAGCGTCAGGATGCCGCTGAAGATACCCATGGTGCGCGAGGTGGTCTTGTTGAAGTTGGCCAGCGACCCGGCCTTGTCAAACACCGCGTTGATACTGGGGGCCGCCTTGACCGCCGCCCAGAATGCACCCATGGCCTGGGGGTCAACTTGCAGCACGGCGTCGGCCACACCGGCGCCGTCGCGGGCCAAGGCGTTCATGGCATCCAAATTCATGTAGAGCAATTTGCCGAACAGGGTGTGCACAATGTCGGTGACCTCAACCTCGGTGTGCACCTGGTTCCACAAGCGGAATTCGAGCTGGAGGCGGTCACCCACACGGGCACCGAGTTCCTCCGCCAGTAGCGCCGACAGCACCACGCCGTGCGCCGGCATGGGCACGGCACCGCGCTGCTCGTCGACCACGCGCATCAACTGCGCATCGGGGCGGTAACCGGTCAGCGCGGTGTCGACACTGCGGCCCTGCAGTCGCACACGCACGGCCTCGGTGCGATAAGGTTCGGCATTGATCACACCGGGCAGGCGCTTGAGGTCTTGCACCACCGTCAGTGGCACCGGGTGCTGAAAATTGACCAGAACGTCGCCCTGCTGCACCTGGCGGAACTGCACGTCAATGATGTGGGCAATGCCGTCGACCCAGAAGGCGCCCGAGATTTGCAGCGCCACCGCCAGCGCAATGCCGGTCACGGTGAAGGCGGCGCGCAGCGGGCGGCGCTCGAAATTGCGGATCGCCATGAGGGCGCCGGTGCTGACAAAACGGCCCAGCCCCAGTTGTTCAAGCAACGTGGGCTTGAAGAGCGGTGGCGACGGTGGCTGCATGGCTTGCGCCGGGGGCAGGCGGACCACGGCGTGAATGGCCGTCCAGGTGCCCAAGGCGGCCGCTGTGGCGGCAATGAGCGCCGAGGTCACGATGAGCCAGGCGTCGGTGACGTAGGCCAGGCCGTTGAAGCGAAAGACCTCGTCGTACAGGCTCAGCATGCCCCGGCCAATCCAGACGCTCAAGCCCAGCCCCGCCAGCACGCCCAGGCCGGCAATGAGCATGGCGAGCTGGAGGTAATGCCAAGCAATCGCCGCGTCGCTGTAACCCAGCGCCTTGAGGGTGGCGATCTGGCTGCGCTGGGTGGCCACCTGGCGGCTCAGCACCACGTTGAGAATGAACATGGCCACGGCCAGAAAGATGGACGGCAACACGGTGCCCATGACCTTGAGCTGCGACAGCTCGTCGGCCACGATCTTGGACGAGAGCTGCTTGTCGCGCCCGACCGCGCCGATGGCGCCATAGGGTTCCAGTAGCCGGTCAACCGCTTCCAACACTGGCGTCTCTGCCCTGCCCGCGTCGAGCCGCAGGGACGCCTGATTGAACGCGCCCTGCATGTCAAAGGCGTCGGTCATGCGTACGCGCTCGATCCACCAGATGCCAAACTGCTGGTCGTCGGGCGCGCCGCCCTGTGAGGCAAACACGTACTCGGGCGAGGCCGCCGTGCCCACCAGCAACACGCGTTCGCGTTTGCCGTTGAGGATGGCGTGCACGCTGTCGCCGGGGTTCAGGCTGCGCGCGGCGGCAAAACGGTCGCTGACCAGCGCCTCCAGGGTGGCGCCCGGCTCGGGCCAGCGCCCGCGCTTGAGTGTCAGCGCGTTGATCCCCTGGCGACTGGCGTGCACCCGCGCCAGGTCGAGCCCGATAAAGCGCCCGGTCACCGGCACCACCACGCCGGGCAGGTCGACCTGCGCGTCGAACACCACATCGAGCTTGACTTCGGCCACGCCATCAAGCGCAGCCAGGCGCTCGCGCAGTTGTATCGGGGCGCGCTTGACGTTGGCAAACACGTCAGCCAGCCGGTTGTCGCGGTAGAAGGCGTCGCGCGAGCCCTTGAGCGATTCGTGCACCGAGAACATGCCCACGAACCCGGCCACACCGATCGCCACCACCAGCGCAATGGTGAACGCCTGCGCACGCAGCCTTGTCAAGTCGCGCCAGAGCTTGATGTGGAGGGCTTTCACGACAAGGTCACCAGTTCAGGCTGGACGCCGCCACCTTGTGCGCGTTAACGCGGGTTTCCACAATACGGCCGTCGGCCAGGCGCAGCACGCGGTCGGCCATGTCGGCAATGGGCGCGTTGTGGGTGATGACGATGGTGGTGGTGCCGAGCGTGCGGTTCACGTGCTCGATGGCTTGCAACACCATGACGCCAGTGGCGCAATCCAGCGCACCGGTGGGTTCGTCGCACAGCAGGACTTCGGGTTGCTTGGCAATGGCACGGGCGATGGCCACACGCTGCTGCTCACCGCCCGAGAGCTGGGAGACAAAATGGTCTTGACGCTCACCCAGGCCCACCAGCGCCAGCGCGTCCTCGGGTTTCATGGGGTGCTCGGCCAGGTCGGTGACCAAGGCCACGTTTTCACGCGCCGTCAGGCTGGGAATGAGGTTGTAAAACTGAAAGACAAAACCCACGTGCTCGCGCCGGTAACGCGTGAGTTCGGCATCACCCGCACCAATGAGCTCGTGGGTGTTGCCGCCATGCGTCCAACACGCCGAACCGCTGGTGGCCGAGTCCAGGCCGCCCAGAATGTTGAGCAGCGTGGACTTGCCGCTGCCCGAGGCGCCGAGCAGCACGACAAATTCGCCACGCACAATGTCCAGGTCGACACCGCGCAGGGCGTGCACGGCGGTGTCGCCCGCGCCATAGACCTTGGTCAGGCCACGCGCCGTGAAAACCAGTGGGGGGTCGGCAGTTGGGGTGTCCATCATGTCCAGTGCAGGGTGAAAATTCGCATGCGTCATACAACACTCTTTGAATTTTCACCAAGACACCGCGGGCCAACATTGCGTTATGTCGACTTTTGGGAAAGTAAGTTTTAAATGGGCGAAAAAGTGAATTTCATACGCGTCAAGTACGCCAATGGCGGCTAAATCGCCTGAGAAATGATGGTCCTTTCAACCAGGCGGTCATCGCCCAGCACGATCATGGCGAACAGCAGTTCGTCCAGACTTTCTGCCAGGGCCGTCCTGCGCGCCAGCAAGGGCGTGGCCTGCGGGTTCAACACCACAAAATCAGCCTCGCAGCCCGGTTGCAGGTTGCCCACCACACCAGCCAGGCCAAGCGCCTGCGCTGCGCCGGCGGTGTGCTGCCACCACAGGTTCTGGGGACTCAAGCTCACGCCCGGTTTGGTCTGCCCTTCCCGGCCCACGGTGTAGGCCGCCAGCATGGTATGAAACGGACTGAAGCTGGTGCCGCCGCCGACATCGCTGGCCAGCCCGTACTGAAACCCTACGCGGTCGGCGCCGGCATAGTCGAAGAAGCCACTGCCCAGAAACAGGTTGCTGGTGGGGCAAACAGCGCCAGCTGCGCCAGTGTCACGCATCAAGGCGCGGTCAGCATCGTCAAAATGGATGCAGTGGGCGTAGATGGCGCGTTCGCGCAGCAAACCAAAGTCAGCATACGTGGACAGATAACTGTCGGATGCCGGAAAAAGATCGCGCGCCCAGGCAATCTCTTCGTGGTTTTCTGCGACATGGGACTGAATCCAGACCTCCGGGTGGCGGGCGGCCAGCTCGCCCGCACCGCGCAACTGGGCATTGGAACTGGTGGGCGCAAAACGCGGTGTGATTGCGTAGCCCAAGCGGTCGACGCCATGCCACCGCTGAATCAGCGCCTCAGAGGCCAGCAGACTTTGCTCTGTGGCATCGGATGCGCCCCGCATGGAGGGCTGGTTGAGCAACTCGGCCGGCGCATGGCGGTCCATCAGGCACAAACCGGTGATCAGGCGCATGTGATGTTTTTGCGCCTCGGCAAAAAAGGCCTGCACCGATGCCGGGTGCGAGGTGGCGAAGGTGAGCGCGGTGGTCACGCCCTGGCGCAGCAGCTCCGCAATGAAAAATTGCGCCGCCTCGGTGCTGTAGTCGGGCGACGCAAAGCGCCTTTCTTCCGGGAAGGTGTAGTTTTCCAGCCAGGGCAGCAAGCCTTCGGCGGGTGAGCCGATCACATTGGTTTGCGGGTAGTGGCTGTGCAGGTCGACAAAACCTGGGGCAATGAGGCGACCGGGCCAATGCGTCACGTCCAAATCAGAAAACCGTGCGCGCAGTTCGTGCCAGGGTCCGACGGCCTGCACCACCTCCCTGCCCTGCGCGTTGGCTCCAAGCACCAGCAAGCCGTCTGACTCGTAGATGGCAGACTGGCCAGGGTCACGGTCAGTGGCGAAGCGGAGGATGGCGGCGCGGTAGGCTTTCATGGGTGTAGAGCTTACCCAAATTGCGGGCTACGGTTATGAACCTTATTGGACTGTGCAGGCCACATTCGGCTGTTGCGATAATTAAGGCATGAAAAAATCCCTGCAAATCCCCCTCTTGACGCTCTGGCGGCCTATTTTGGCCATGTTGGTCGTGATTGTTGCGTCCAATTACCTGGTGCAATTTCCCATCAACGACTGGCTGACCTGGGGCGCTTTCACCTTCCCGGTGGCCTTTTTGGTGACCGACCTGACCAACCGCGCGGTCGGCAGCCAGGCCGCCCGCCGCGTGGCCTGGACCGGTTTTTCCATTGCCGTTCTGGTGTCTTTGGCGCTGGCGCCCTGGCGCATTGCCGTGGCCTCGGGCATCGCGTTCATTGTCGGCCAGTTGCTTGACATTGCGGCGTTCAACAAGCTGCGCGCGATGTCCTGGTGGAAAGCACCGCTGATCGGCTCGGTGGTGGCTTCGGTGGTTGACACTGGCATCTTCTTTTACCTGGCTTTTGCCGGCTCCGACATGGACTGGCTGATGCTGGCCACGGGCGACCTGGGCATCAAATGGCTGATGGCCGCCGTGCTGCTGGCGCCCTACCGCGTGATGCTGCCGCGCCTGCAACTCTGGGTGCCGGTGCGTTGATCAACCACCGCCTGGTTCATTCAAAGGTCTCAAAGACTTCGGCCAGACGGTGCTGAAAAGCCTGCTTGGTTGATGCGTCAATGAAACTGGCGGCAAAACTGTTGTGCGCCAGTTGGTAAGCCCGCTGGGCATTGAGCCCCAGTGCGGCAAAAGTCTGCGTGAAGTTCTCATTGATGTAGCCGCCAAAATAGGCCGGATCATCCGAGTTGACGGTGGCCACCAGCCCGGCCTCCAGCATGCGGCCAAGGTTGTGTTGGACCAGCGTCGGGAATACCTTTAATTTCAGATTGGACAGCGGACACACCGTGAGCGGAATGTGGTCGTGGACCAGCCGCGCCACCAGCGCCGGGTCGCGCAGGGCCTGCACGCCGTGGTCGATGCGCTCAACTTTCAGCACATCCAGGGCGCTCCAGATGTAGGCCGGCGGACCTTCTTCGCCGGCGTGCGCCACCAGCCGGAAGCCCAGGGCACGCGCCCTGGCAAATACTTTGGCGAACTTTTCCGGGGGGTGCCCCATTTCGCTGGATGCCAGGCCGACACCGACCAGTTTGTCGCGGTAAGGCAGCGCCTGCTCCAGCGCCTCAAAGGCCTCGGCCTCGGACAAATGGCGCAAAAAACACAGGATCAGCGAGGCACTGATGCCCAGCTCGGTTTGGGCGTCAACACAGGCCCGGTGCAGGCCGTTGATGACCACCTCGGCACTCAGGCCGTGGCCGGTATGCGTCTGCGTGTCGAAAAAAATTTCGGTGTGCAGCACCTGGTCGGCCGCGGCGCGCTGCAGGTAGGCCCAGGCCATGTCATAGAAATCCTGCTCGACTCTCAACACCAGTGTGCCCGCGTGGTAGATGTCCAGAAATTCCTGCAGGTTGTTGAACACATAGGCCCGGCGCAGCGCCGCCACGTCCGCGTAGGGCACGCTCATGCCGTTGCGCTCGGCAAAAGCAAACATCAGCTCGGGCTCGAGTGAGCCCTCGATGTGCATGTGCAGCTCGGCCTTGGGCATGCGCCGTAGCAGCGCGGGCAAGCGCTCTGGCGGGACGGGTTTGACTTGCAGCATTGTGACCTCATGGCTTAAAAAAAGCCGCCCGAAGGCGGCTTGTTGCGTCAGGGTTCGGGCTCAGTTTACTTGGCGCCCGGCACCTTGCCGTCCACGCCCTTGACGTAGAAGTTCAGGCCACCCAGGAACTTGTCGTCGGCCACCGTGTCTTTGGCCACCTGCACCTTGCCGGTGTTGTCGGTGATGGGGCCTTTCCAGATGGCAAAGCTGCCATCGGCCAGGCCTTTTTTGACCTCTTCGACTTTGGCCTTGGTTTCGGCGGGCACGTCTTCGGCGATCGACACGATGTCGATCGCGCCTTCCTTCACGCCCCACCAGGAGTGGGCACCCGCGCCAGCTTTCCAGCTGCCGTCGAGCGCTTCCTTGGTGGCCTTGATGTAGTACGGGCCCCAGTTAATCACCGCAGAGGCCAAGTGCGCTTTGGGACCATAGGCGGTCATGTCGGAGTCCCAACCAAAGGCGCGTTTGCCCTTGGCTTCGGCGGTCTTGAGCACGGCGGGGGAATCCGTGTTCTGGAACAGCACGTCAGCGCCACCATTGATCAGGCTGGTGGCGGCTTCGGTTTCTTTCGGTGGGTCGAACCAGCCGTTGACCCAGACCACCTTGGTCTTGACCTTGGGGTTGCTCGACTGTGCACCGAGCGTGAAGGCGTTGATGTTACGGATCACTTCAGGGATCGGGATGGAGCCGACCACACCCAGGGTGTTGGTTTTGGTCATCTTGCCGGCGATCACACCCGCCATGTACGCGCCTTCATAGGTGCGGCTGTCGTAGGTGCGCATGTTGTCGGCCTGCTTGTAGCCGGTGGCATGTTCGAACTTGACGCCCGCGTTGTCAGCCGCCACCTTGATCATGGGCTCCATGTAGCCAAAGGTGGTGCCAAAAATGAGCTTGTTACCCTGACCCGCCATGTCGCGCAGCACACGCTCGGCATCGGCCGATTCAGGCACGTTTTCGACAAAGGAAGTGACTATCCTGTCGCCAAACTCCGCCTCCAGCGCCTTGCGACCGTTGTCGTGGGCAAAGGTCCAACCGCCGTCGCCGACCGGGCCGACGTAGGCAAAGGCAATTTTGAGGGGCTCGGGCTTGGCCGGTTCCGCAGCCACCGGTGCAGCAGCCGGGGCAGGCGCGGGCTCTTCCTTCTTGCCGCAGCCCACCAGCGCGGCAACGGCCACAGCGGTGAGGGCTGCTACTTTGAGCAGCGAACGTTTTTGCAGATCAGTCATGTCATTTCCTTATCAAGGGACGGGTTGGACAACGAGAAAAAAGCATTATGAACCTGAAAATTCAGGCTCCTGGGTAAAACGGTTTACCCAGGCTGGTGGGCATGTTGATACGGATCCACTGCGGGTTGCGCGAGATCAGCGCCAGCACCACGATGGTGGCTACATAGGGCAACATCGTCAGGAACTGCGGCGGCACTTCAACGCCGATGCCCTGCAGGTGAAACTGCAGCATGGTGACCCCACCAAACAGATAGGCCCCCAGCAGCACGCGGGCCGGGCGCCAGGTGGCGAAGGTGGTGAGGGCCAGCGCAATCCAGCCTTTGCCGGCCACCATGCCCTCAACCCACAAGGGGGTGTAAACCACAGACAGGTAAGCCCCGGCCAGGCCACACAGCGCGCCGCCGGTCACCACGGCCAGCAGCCGGATCAGGCGCACCGGGTAACCCAGCGCATGAGCTGATTCCGGGCTTTCACCGACACTGCGTAGCACCAGGCCGTTGCGGGTGCGGTACAAAAACCAGATCAGCAGCAGCGCCAGCACCACCGTCAGGTAGACCAGCGGGTGGTGGCGGAACAGGGCGGGGCCAAACCAGGGTATATCAGACAGGCCGGGAATGGCAAAGCTGGCGCGCTCGGGGATTCTGGCCTGCACAAAATTGGTGCCGACAAAGGCTGAAAACCCGGTGCCAAACAGGGTGAGGGCCAGGCCGGTGGCGTACTGGTTGGTGTTGAGCCAGATCACCAGCACACCAAAAATGGCCGCCAACAACGCGCCCACGGCCATGCCCGCAACAAAACCCGCCAGATCAGACCCGGTAGTGACCACGGTGGCAAAGCCGGCTATGGCCGCGCACAGCATCATGCCGTCGGCACCCAGGTTGACGATGCCCACCTTTTCATTGATCAACAGGCCTAAAGCGGCGATGGCCAGCACCGTGCCGGCGTTGAGCGTGGCGGCCAGCAGCAAGGCGTAGGATTCCATCACTTGCTCCACTTCATACGGTAATTGACCAGCGTGTCGCAGGCCAGCAGGCTGAACAGCAGCAGCCCTTGAAACACCCCGGTGAGCGACTTGGTCAGCCCCAGGCGCGACTGCGCGAGCTCACCACCAATGTAAAACATGCTCATCAGAAGGGCAGAAAACACCATGCCGACCGGGTGCAAACGGCCGACAAAAGCCACGATGATGGCGGCAAACCCGTAGCCGGCCGGCACATAGGGCGTGAGCTGCCCGATAGGGCCAGCCACTTCCAGGGCACCGGCCAGGCCGGCCGCGCCGCCCGACATCAGCAGCGCCGTCCACAGCGCCTTGCGCGAAGAAAAGCCGGCATAACGAGCCGCCGCCGGCGCCAGCCCGCCCACCTGCAAGGCCAGGCCAGCGCGGGTGCGAAACAAAAACACCCACAGCCCGGCCACGCTGAGCAGCGCCAGCAGCGCGCCAATACTCACACGCGAGCCCTCGAACAAGCGTGGAATGCGCGTCACCGCCTCAAAGGTCTTGCTTTGCGGAAAATTGAAGCCCATCGGGTCTTTCCACGGCCCGCCGACCAGATAACTCAGCAACTGCACCGCCACATAGACCAGCATCAGGCTGACCAGGATTTCATTGGCGTGAAAGCGGTCACGCAACAGCGCCGTGAGGCTGGCCCACAACATGCCGCCCAGTACGCCGGCGAGCAGAATGGGCAGCACGATCCAGCGGCTGCTGTCGGCATTGGCCAGCAACGCGATGCCGCCGGCAAAAATGGCACCGATGATGTACTGGCCTTCAGCGCCAATGTTCCACACATTCGACCTGAAACACACCGCCAGACCCAATGCAATGATGAGCAACGGCGTGGCCTTGACCAGCAATTCACCCAGGGCGTAGGCGTTGTGGATGGGCAGCCAGAAAAACATTTCCAGGCCCTTGAGCGGGTCCTTGCCGAGCATGGAGAACATCAGCGCCCCGATCAGCACCGTGAACAGCAGCGCCAGCAAAGGTGAGCCATAGGTCCAGAACCTGGAGGGCTCCGGGCGCGCTTCAAGCTTGAACATGGTGCGCTCCTGGGGCAAGGGACAAGGCAGACTCGGTGGTCTCTTCAAGCTCGGCCAGATGGCGCTGCAGATCTTCGTCCCACAGCCCGCTCATCCAGACCCCGATGCGCTCAATGCTGGCCTCGGCCATGGGCACTGACGGCGACAACTGGCCCTTGGCAATCACATGCAGCCGGTCACTCACCTCAAACAATTCTTCGAGTTCCTCACTGACGACCAGCACCGCACAACCGGCATCGCGCAGCGCCAGAATTTCACCCCGGATTTGTGCCGCCGCACCCACATCGACACCCCAGGTCGGCTGCGACACGATGAACAGCTTGGGCCGTGCGTCGATCTCACGGCCGACAATGTACTTTTGCAGATTGCCACCCGAGAGTGACCGCGCCAGCGCACGCGGGCCGCCGGCCTTGACGTTGAAGGTTTTGATGAGCTGCGCAGCGTGCTGCTCCAGCGCGCCCACCTTGATCCAGCCGCCGACAAATTTCGGCAGGGAAATGGCGCCGGTGCGTGTCAACAGCAGGTTGTGCGCCAGGCTCAGGTTGGGCACAGCGCCACGCCCGAGCCGCTCTTCGGGTACGAAGTGCAGGCCGAGTTTGCGGCGTTCACCCGGGTGCAGGGCCGAGACATCGGTGTCGCCCATGCGAATGCTGCCTTTGGGCGCACGGCAGTCTTCGCCCGACAAGGCCAGCATGAGTTCCTTTTGGCCATTGCCCGAGACACCGGCAATACCCACCACCTCGCCGGCGCGCACCTGCAGATCAATACCTTCGAGGTCGATACCAAACTGGTCCTCGCGCGCCAGGCTGAGCCCCTTCACGTCGAGTACCACGGGGCCGGCTTTTTGCGGCCGGTGCTGCAATTGCGGTGGCTCAGCGCCGATCATCAGGCGTGACAGGGAAGCATTGGATTCCTCTGCGGGATTGCAGACGCCGGTCACCTTGCCACCCCGCAACACGGTGCAGGCGTTGCAGAGCTCGCGGATTTCATGCAATTTGTGGCTGATGTACAAAATGCTGCAGCCCTCGCTGGCCAGCTTTTTCAACACCACGAAAAGCTTGTCAACCGCCTGCGGCGTCAGAACTGAAGTGGGTTCATCCAGAATCAGCAACTCGGGGCGCGTCAGCAAGGCGCGAATGATTTCCACCCGCTGCATCTCACCCACACTGAGGGTGTGCACCGGGCGTTCGGGGTCGATGTCGAGTCCATACTCGGTGGCTTTGGCGACGATGCTGGCGGTGACCTGGTCCAGGGAATTGCGTGCCAGGCCGAGCCAGACGTTTTCAGCCACGGTCAAGGTGTCGAACAAATTGAAGTGCTGAAACACCATGCTGATACCGTTGGCGCGCGCGTCCTTGGGGTTGCGGATCTGCATGAGCTGACCGTTGATGCGGACCTCGCCGGCATCGGGCTTGACCGAGCCGTAAATGATTTTCATCAGGGTGGACTTGCCAGCGCCGTTTTCACCGAGCACCGCGTGGGTCTCGCCGGGCATCACCGTCAGGTTCACGTCACTGTTGGCGACCACGCTGGGGTAGCGCTTGGTGATGCCTGTGAGCTGAAGACGGGGCGTGATCATGAACGGATTTGTCGATTAAATAAGGTGTCGTTTTTACCAGCAAAATGCCCTGAAATCTGCAATTTGGCGCTGACCGGGACGGGCTGCATCAGAAAAAAATACAGCAAGATCAATGCCAGTGCTTCCCGGATGGCGCTTCGCTGCATCCGGGCTACAGACCACACCGAGACCGGGTACGACATTTGCTCTATGCTTGTGGCCGTGGTGCCACCGATCATCCTCCATCCCTAGCCAATGAGTGCCTTCATGAACCCACCTGTCCTTCAATTTGTCTGGCGCGGCGAGATTGTTACGCTGCAAAACGTCCCGCCGACCCGTACACTGCTGCAATTGCTGCGCGAAGACCTGGCCCACAGCGCCACCAAGGAAGGCTGCAATGAGGGCGACTGCGGTGCCTGCACTGTGGTGCTGGGCGAGTTGCAGGACGGGCAGATCCGCTACCGCGCCGTCAACAGCTGCATCAAAATGGCGCATGCCCTCAATGGCTTGGCGCTCTGGACTGCCGCTGATCTGGCCTCCTCGGAAGGCGCGGCACATCCGGTGCAGCAGGCGCTGCACCAGTGCCACGCCAGCCAGTGCGGCTTTTGCACCCCCGGCTTTGCCATGAGCCTGTTTGGCCTGTACCAGAACACGGTGCTGAAAGACTTGTCCGTCAGCCGCACCCAGGCGCAAGAGGCGCTGTCGGGCAACCTGTGCCGCTGCACGGGTTACCGACCCATTTTGGACGCGGCCGAGCAGATGACCACCCTGCCCCGCGTGAACCTGGACGAGACTCGCTTGCGCCAGCAGTTGGCGTCCATCGCGCCAGCGAACCGAACACAGGAAGCCGCCTGCTCCTACGACGCACCAACCCGCCTCGACGCCCTGCTGGCGGCCCGCGCCGCCCGGCCGCAGGCCCAACTGGTGGCCGGTTGCACCGACGTGGGCTTGTGGGTCAACAAGCTGCACATGGATTTTGCTCAGGTGCTTGACGTCACGCGGGTGGCGGAACTCAGGACCATCGAAGTGCAGGACGGTCATACCGTCATCGGCGCCGCCGTCAGCTTGCAGGACGCCTTTGCCGCGCTGGAAGCAGACCGACCGCAATTGCACGCGTTCTTCAACCGCTTTGCCGGTCTGCCGGTGCGCCATGCCGGCACCCTGGGCGGCAATATTGCCAACGGCTCGCCGATTGGCGACAGCATGCCGCTGCTGATCGCGCTGCGCGCCCGCGTGGTGCTGATGAGTCTGCGCGGCCAGCGTGAGCTGCCGCTGGAAGACCTTTACACCGGCTATCGCAAAAACGTCATGGCGGCCGACGAGGTGCTGGCCTTCATCCGTGTGCCGCTGCCAAAGCCCGATGCGCTGCTGCGCGTGTATAAAGTTTCCAAGCGTTGCGAAGACGACATTTCTGCGGTGTGTCTGGCCATCCAACTGCACATGCGGGACGGGCGCATCACCGAGGCTTCCATCGGCGCTGGGGGTGTGGCGGCCACACCGGTGCGCGCGGTGCAAACCGAGGCCGTGCTTACCGGACAGCCCTGGACGCACAACACCGTGGACCAAGCCAAGATGAGCCTGCGCAACGCGTTTCAGCCGATCTCGGACATGCGTGCCAGCGCTGCCTACCGCGAGCAGCTGCTGGACGGGCTGATGGAACGTTTCTGGCTGGAGAGACAGGGCGTGCCAAACACCAGCCTGACCAGCTTGTGCTTGGAAGGAGAGAACACATGAATGCAGCCCTGCCCGATCGCGCAGCCCCCCGCATGGCCAGCGGCCAGTCCCACCCGCATGAGAGCGCTGCCGCCCAGATTGCCGGCGCCGCGACCTACATCGACGACATCCCGGAAGTGCGCGGCACGCTGTATGCAGCGCCCGTGCTGTCCAGGGTGGCCCACGGCAAGTTGCTGGGGGTGGACACACAGGCTGCCCTGGCCCTGCCCGGTGTCCACGCCGTGCTGCTGGCGGCTGATGTGCCGGGCAGCAAGATGCTGGCCGCCTTTGCCGGTGATGAACCCGTGTTTGCAATAGACAGCGTGCAGCATGTGGGCCAGGTGATTGGCCTGGTGGTGGCCGACAGCGTGATGCTGGCACGCCGTGCGGCACGGCTGGTGGCACCGCAGATGGAGGTGCTGCCTGCCGTCCTGGACGTGCGCGCGGCCCGCCAGGCGCAAAGTTTTGTGCTGCCACCCGTGACGGTTCGCCGCGGTGATGCGGCCCAAGCCCTGGCCAGCGCGCCGCACACCCTGCACGGCACGCTGGAGGTTGGCGGCCAGGAACACTTTTACCTGGAAGGCCAGGTCGCTTATGCGCTGCCGCAGGAACAAAACCAGTGGCTGATTCACAGCAGCACCCAGCACCCCGGCGAGGTGCAGCACTGGGTGGCCCATGCCCTTGGTCTGGACAACCATGCGGTCACGGTGCAATGCCGGCGCATGGGCGGCGGCTTTGGCGGCAAGGAAACGCAGGCCGGTCATTTGGCGGTGTGGGCTGCGCTGGCAGCGCAGAAGGTGATGCGACCCGTCAAGCTACGGCTTGACCGCGATGATGACTTTCTCATCACCGGCAAGCGCCATCCGTTCAGCTATGACTACCGCGTGGGCTTTGACAACAGTGGCCGCTTGTGCGGGCTGCAGTTGCAGATGCTGGTGCACTGCGGTTTCAGCGCCGACTTGTCGGGCCCGGTGGCAGACCGCGCCATTTTTCATGCCGACAACGCCTACTTTTTGCGGGACGTGGAGATCACCTCGTACCGCTGCAAACTCAACACCCAAAGCCACACCGCGTTTCGCGGCTTTGGCGGGCCACAGGGCATGATCGTCACCGAGGCGATTCTGGGCGACATCGCGCGCCACTTGGGGCTGGATCCGCTCACAGTGCGACAACGCAACCTGTACAGCGATGAAATTGGTGAGGTCCAACGCAACACCACCCACTACGGCATGCAGGTCGAGGGCAACATCCTGCAGCCGCTGATTTCAAAACTGGCGCAGACTGCCAACTACAGCCAGCGCCGCGAAGCCATTGCCAGCTGGAACCAAAACAGCGCAGTCGTCAAGCGCGGCATTGCCCTGACGCCGGTCAAGTTCGGCATCAGCTTCACCGCCACCCTGTTCAATCAGGCTGGCGCGCTGGTGCATGTTTACCTGGACGGCAGCGTCACAGTCAACCACGGCGGCACCGAAATGGGGCAAGGCCTGCACACCAAAGTGGCCCAAATCGTGGCCGACGAGCTGGGAGTGCCGCTTGCAAGCGTGCAGGTCAGCGCCAGCGACACCAGCAAGATTCCCAACGCCTCGGCCACTGCCGCGTCGGCGGGTACCGACCTGAATGGCCGCGCGGCCCAGTTTGCCGCACGCCATGTGCGCGATAACCTGGCGGCGTTTGTGGCTGGCCTGGACGGCGTGGGTGCTGGTGCGGTGGAATTTGCCGCCGGCCAGGTGATCACGCCCCAGGCCAGGCGCAGCTTTAAAGACGTGGTGGCGCTGGCCTATGCGAATCGCATTCAACTCTGGAGCGACGGCTTTTACCGCACGCCCAAAATCCACTACGACAAAACCACCCTGACCGGGCGGCCGTTTTATTATTTTGCCTATGGCGCAGCCTGCACCGAAGTGGCCATCGACACTTTGACTGGCGAGAACCGTGTGTTGAGGGTGGACATCCTGCACGACGTGGGTCGCTCCATCAACCCGGCCATCAACATCGGCCAGATTGAAGGTGGTTTTGTGCAGGGCATGGGCTGGCTCACCTCCGAGGAACTGGTGTGGAACGAGCAGGGCCTGCTGACCACACACGCACCCAGCACCTACAAAATACCCACGGCCGGTGATGTGCCCGGTCATTTCAAGGTCGATTTGTGGCCGGAGGCCAACCCCGAGGACAACGTGTTTGGCTCCAAGGCGGTGGGCGAGCCGCCGTTCATGCTGGCCATCAGCGTGTTCGAGGCCTTGCGTGACGCGGTAGCCCAGGCGCGCGGTGACAAACAGGCCGTAAAACTGGATGCACCGGCCACGGCGGAACGGGTGTTGGCGGCGCTGTCTTAATCAGTTGGGGTCAGAGCACGTCGCTGCGCGAGTGGTCTGACCCACAAAGTTTCAAGTTTGGTCTGACCCGCAAGGTTTCAGGTTTCAGACCCCGGCCAGCGAGCGCAAGGCGTTGGGGTTGACCAGATTGAGCACGCGGCCGGAGCCGCTGATCAGGCTTTGCTCGCGCAGGTGACGCAGCACGCGCGAAAAGGTCTCGGGGGCAATGCCGAGTTGCGCCGCAATGCTGCGCTTGCGCTGGTGCAATTCCACCGCCATCTGACCTTGGGCACCGGACTGGGCGTGGCTCAACAACCACTCGGCGCAGCGTGCCTCGGCATCCTTGGCCAGTCGGCTCACAGCAAATTCGGTTTGTCGGCGGTGGGCCATCGCCACGTCCGTGAGCACGGCCTGGGCAGCTGCCGGCAGGTCAGAGATGCCTTTGCTGAAGTCGTCGATGCTGACCTGGCGTAACTGCACCGGGGTGTCGGCCAGAGCGTCAACCAGGTGCGGCAAATTAAGCACCGCGGAACTGGCGTCCAGCCAGCACGGACCTTCGAGCACGCCGATCTGAT
Source organism: Rhodoferax sp. (assembly GCF_030653815.1). Taxonomy (GTDB): domain Bacteria; phylum Pseudomonadota; class Gammaproteobacteria; order Burkholderiales; family Burkholderiaceae_C; genus Rhodoferax. Next base: position 42,833 of record NZ_JAURYQ010000044.1, read on the forward strand.
GCTCCATCAAGCCATCATCAAGCACACCCAGCGCCACGCGCCCGGATTCAATATAACTGACCCATACCGGCTTGCCACCGCGCTGCAGCAAGCGCTGTCCGCGGGCAATGTTCTGGGACTGGGCACGGGGATCAATGGTGTTGACGGTAAACATAGGCGCTACTTTGCAGCGCCTGACCCCGGCAAAACTTGAGGAAGATCAACGAAGATCAAAAAACCCGGATTTACTCACCCAGGTAAGCCGCCCGCACTTTGGGGTCGTGCAACATGGTTTTGGCGTCGCCGGTCATGGTGATCAACCCCGAGTCCATGACGTAGCCACGGTCGGCAATGCCCAGCGCGCGGCTGGCGTTTTGCTCGACCAGCAGGATCGTGACGCCCTGCGCATAAACCTCCCGCACCACATCAAAAATCTTGTCCACCATGATCGGCGACAAGCCCATGGACGGTTCATCCAGCAGCAGCACCTTGGGCCGGCTCATCAAGGCTCGGCCCATGGCCAGCATCTGCTGTTCGCCACCGCTCATGGTGCCAGCGAGCTGGTCCCGGCGCTCTTTCAGGCGAGGGAAAGTGGTGAACACACGGTCGATGTCTTGCAGAATGTCGGCCTGATCGCTGCGAATATAAGCGCCCATCTGCAGGTTCTCGATGATCGTCATGCGGGTGAACACGCCGCGGCCCTCGGGCACCATGGCCAGGCCTTGCTTGACCAGGTCCCAGGGCCCTTGGCCGCGAATACTTTTGCCCAGGTACTCGATGTCGCCATCGTTGATGGGCAATGAGCCAGTGATGGCCTTCATGGTGGTCGTTTTGCCAGCCCCGTTGGAGCCGATGAGCGATACCAGTTCGCCCTCGCAGACTTCAAAATCAACCCCTTTGACGGCCTGGATGCCGCCGTAAGCCACTTTAAGGCCTTTGACTTTCAATAAAACTTCGGCCATGTCAGTGTCCTCCGGTGCCAAGGTAGGCTTCAATCACTTTTTCGTTGCGCTGCACATCGGCTGGCGTACCTTCAGCGATCTGCTTGCCATAGTCGAGCACGGTGACACGGTCACACAAGCCCATGACCAGTTTCACGTCGTGCTCGATCAGCAAAATGGTGCGGTTGTCGTTGCGGATCTTGTCGATCAGCTCGCGCAACATCACTTTTTCTGTGCTGTTCATGCCCGCTGCCGGTTCATCCAGCGCAATCAGTTGCGGGTCGGTGGCCAGGGCGCGGGCAATCTCCAGCCGCCGCTGATCGCCGTAGCTGAGGGTGCGCGCCTTGAAGTCGGCCAGGTTGCCAATGCCCACGTAGTCCAGCAACTCGTGCGCACGCTGGGCAATAGCGGCTTCTTCCAACTTGAAACCGGCGGTGCGAAAAACAGCGCCGAGCAAGCCCGAATGGGTGCGCACATGGCGCCCCACCATGACGTTTTCGAGCGCCGTCATCTCGGCAAACAGCCGGATGTTCTGGAAAGTGCGGGCGATACCGGCCTTGGCCACCTGGTGCACTGCCGTGGGCTGGTAGGGCTTTCCGGCCAGCTCGAAAGTACCGGTGTCGGGGGTGTACAAGCCGGTAAGCACATTGAAGAAGGTGGTTTTGCCAGCGCCATTGGGGCCGATCAGGCCGTAGACCTGGCCGCGTTTGATGAGGATGCCCACATCGCTCAAAGCCTGCAAGCCGCCGAAACGCTTGGACACGCCGGCCACGTTGAGTACGTTGTCTGTCATGTTGTTTCTTCTTGGGTAGGGCTGCGTCAGGGCTTGGTGGTTTGCAGGGACTTGCCATGTTCTGGCGATGGCCACAAGCCACGCGGGCGCCACAGCATCACGATGATCATGGCCAGCGCAATCAGCAATTGGCGCAGGATGGAGGCGTCGAGCCGTCCATCGGTCATGTTTTGCAGCGGGCCGGCCACATAGCGCAAGACTTCGGGCAAGGCGGACAAGGCCACCGCACCCAGAATCACACCCGGCAGGTGACCGATGCCGCCCAGGACCACCATGGCCACGATCATGACGGACTCCATCAATGCGAACGACTCGGGCGAAATGAAGCCCTGAAACGACGCAAACATGGCGCCTGAAACACCACCAAACGTGGCGCCCATGCCAAACGCCAGCAGTTTCAGGTTACGCGTGTTGATGCCCATGGCCTTGGCGGCGATTTCGTCTTCGCGAATGGCCATCCAGGCGCGGCCCACGCGCGAGAGTTGGAGCCGGTGCGAAATAATCACGCAACCCACCACCAACGCCAAAAACAGGTAGTAGTACAGCGAGACCGAAGCCACCTCGAACCCGGCCACCTCCACTTTCTTGCCCAGGCTTACGCCAAAAAAGCTCAGCGAGTCAATTTGACCCAAGCCCTTGGGGCCGTTGGTGATGTTGATCGGGTGGTCCAGGTTGTTCAAGAAGATGCGAATGATTTCACCGAAACCCAGCGTCACAATGGCCAGGTAGTCGCCGCGCAGCCGCAAAGTGGGCGCGCCCAGCAAAACACCTAATAATCCAGCCAGGCCCGCCGCAGCCGGGATCACCAGCCAGATCGGCAAATGCAGGCCATTGGGAAACATGGCGGCAATGGCAGGGAAAGTATCACTGAGATGAGGTGAGGCCAGCAACGCGTACATGTAGGCCCCAATAGCGAAAAATGCCACGTAGCCCAAGTCGAGCAAGCCGGCGTAACCCACCACGATGTTCAGGCCCAGCGCCAGCAGGACATACAGCAGCGCCATGTCGGCAATGCGCACCCAGGCGTTGCCAAAGCCCTGCAGCACCAGCGGCAGCACCAGCAAACCCAGTGCCGCCAGCAGGAAAACGATGATTTCTTTCTTTTTTTTCATGCTGTGTCTCCTTAAGCCCTGTCCGCCACCCGCTCACCCAGCAGGCCCGAGGGCCGCAGCGTGAGCACAATGATCAGCACCACAAAGGCAAAAATATCCGAATAGTGGCTGCCCAGCACCCCGCCGGTGAGCTTGCCAATGTAGCCCGCCCCCAGCGCCTCGATCAGGCCCAGCAAAATGCCGCCGACCACGGCGCCGGACAGGTTGCCAATGCCGCCAAAGACGGCAGCGGTAAAGGCTTTCAGGCCCGGCAAAAAGCCCATGGTGTGTTGCACCGTGCCATAGTTGGCTGCCCACATGACACCGGCAATGGCCGCCAAAACAGCACCAATCACAAAGGTGGCCGAAATCACCAGGTCGGGCTTGACGCCCATGAGTGCCGCGACCCGGGGGTTTTCAGCGGTGGCGCGCATGGCACGCCCCAGTTTGGTGTAGTTAACCAGGTACATCAGGGTCGCCAGCGACAGCGCCGTGACGCCCAGAATCAGCACCTGAGTCACCGAAATCACCGCACCACCAATTTCATACGGGGTGCCGCCGATCAGGTTGGGATAAGGCTTGTAATTGGGTTTCCAGATGATCATGGCCATCGTTTGCAGAAAAATCGACATGCCAATGGCGGTGATCAGGGGTGCCAGCCGCGGGCTGTTGCGCAGCGGCCTGTAGGCGATTTTTTCGATACTGAAATTGAGCGTCGCGGCCACGACGCAGGCAATGACCACCGCAATCAGCAGAATGATCCAGCCCGGTGCACCCGGCATGGCCTCCTGCATCAAGCCAATGATGGTCCAACTGGTCAGGGCGCCCACCATCAACACCTCGCCGTGCGCGAAGTTGATCAGGCCAATGATGCCGTACACCATGGTGTAGCCCAACGCCACCAAGGCATACATGCTGCCCAACACCAGACCATTGATGATCTGCTGGATCAAGGTTTCCATACTTTAGTTTTCTCCGATTTTTGGCCGGTTGATGTGTCAACACTTTTGCTGACCCGCTATACAGCCTTGTGAGCTTTGCCCGTGAGTTGACGGCAAGCCTGTCAACGACGTGTTTGTTTCGAAAGATTGTAGCCACGAGGCCGCCTCAGGGATCTGCACCAAACGCGCGGGTTTACCCTTGCACAAGCGCATGCAAGCAAGAGCAATGCCACTTCAACGCGCTTGATCGTTGCGCGCCTTGAGCGCACGCAGCTTGTCACCGATCTTGATCTCCAAGCCGCGCGGCACCGGTCGGTAAAAACCCGGCTCGGCCATGCCATCAGGCAGATAGTGCTCGCCCGCTGCAAAACCGTCAGGTTCATCATGCGCATAGCGGTAGGCTTTGCCGTAGTCCAGGTCTTTCATCAATTTCGTAGGCGCATTGCGCAGGTGCATCGGCACCGGCCGGGTACCATCCTGCTTGACAAAGGCTTTCGCTTCATTGAACGCCTTGTAGACGGCGTTGGATTTGGGTGCCACCGCCAGATACATCACACATTCCGCCAGGGCCAGTTCGCCCTCGGGGGTGCCCAGGCGCTCATAGACCTCGGCCGCATCGAGCGCCAAACGCAGCGCGCGCGGGTCGGCCAGGCCGATGTCTTCGCTGGCCATGCGGATCAGGCGCCGCGCCATATAGCGCGGATCCGCACCGCCATCGAGCATGCGCACCAGCCAATACAGTGCGGCATCGGGGTCGGAGCCGCGCACACTTTTGTGCAGCGCCGAGATGGTGTCGTAGAACTGCTCGCCGCCCTTGTCATAGCGGCGCATGCGCTCACCCAGCACCTTGAGCAGCCACACGTCGGTGATCTCGGCGCGTTTTTCCTGGGTGGCAGACACGGCCAGCGTCTCCAGCGTGTTGAGCAGCCGGCGCGCGTCGCCATCGGCGTAGGCCACCAGGCGCTCGATCGCCTTGGGCTCGACCTCCGGCACCGCCTGCAGCGCCTGCGCCGACGCCACAATCTGCTTCAGGTCGTCGGCTGTCAAAGGCTGCAACACATAGACCGCCGCACGAGACAACAGCGCCGAATTGACCTCGAACGACGGGTTCTCGGTGGTGGCGCCTATAAAGGTGAACAGGCCGCTTTCCACATGTGGCAAAAACGCGTCCTGCTGGCCCTTGTTGAAACGGTGCACCTCATCGACAAAAACCAGCGTGCGGCGCCCCTGTTGCTGGGCCAGTTGCGCTTTTTCAACGGCTTCACGAATGTCCTTGACGCCGCCCAGCACCGCGCTGATGGTAATGAACTGGGCATCGAAGGCGCTGGCCATGAGCCGGGCAATGGTGGTTTTGCCGGTGCCTGGCGGTCCCCAGAAAATACAACTGTGCGGCTGACCGGACTCGAACGCCAGGCGCAGCGCCATACCCTCACCCAGCAAATGCTGCTGACCCACCACTTCGCCCAGGGTCTTGGGGCGCAGGCGCTCGGCCAGCGGCGAAAGAGGGGCGATGGAATGTTGCATACAGCAATATTGTGACCGAGTCGACCCCTGAGATTAACTCTGCACAAAATGCAACGTCAGGCCGTGCTTTCTTTGACTTAACGCAAATAGTTGCAAGACTGCATTTGCAAAAAAACGCCATTTTTCAAAAAATGAAGAGGTCTTTACTGACTTCAAGCGCGAACCCGTTCGCTGCAAGTCTGCTGACAGCACAACTGACATACAGGTGATCCATGAAAAAAGAATTGAAAACAATGGGCATCCGGGCCTGGGTGACCCTGGCAGCCACCTCGCTGCTGATGGCGTCTGCCGTGTTTGCCAAACAGCCCGACCCCGCCGTGGTCAAGCAACAGGAGCAGCGCGCGCAGGCCACGATTGACCAGATCCGCCTGGCCATCCCCACGCCAACGGCGGGCAAATCACCCCCGACCGATGCGGCCACCTGTTATGCCTGCCACAAGGACATCAAGGAGTTTCACGCCAACAGCAAACATGCCAGCGTGAACTGTTCCCAGTGCCACACCAAACCCGAAGAGCATCTGGCCAAAGACGGCAAGGCAGCGATTGGCACACGTACCGACCACGCGGCCTGCGGCAGCTGCCATCAGGCGCAGTACGACTCGTTCCTGGCGATCAATTACGAATCCAAGGCCCGGGTCGAGAAGGGAACCTACAAGGGCCGCTCGCCGCTGTTTGACAAGCTCATGGCACCCCATGGCTTCACCAAGGAACACGCCGAGCCACGCAGCCATATCTTCATGCTGATGGACCAGCTGATCGTCGACCGTGGCTATGGCGGGCGCTTTCAGCTCAAGGACTGGACCTTCCTGACCGACGGCAAAGGCGCCGAAACACAACTGTGGAGTGTGCTGCTGAAAGATGCCGAACCCGGCACCAGCGACCAGAAGATCTTTCTTCCCCAAACCGCTGCGGCGTCGAACCCGGTGTGCCTGAACTGCAAAACGCAGGACCACATCCTGAAGTGGAAATACATGGGCGACCCCGATCCCAAAGCACAATGGTCACGCACCTCCAAGGTGGTTGACTTTGTCCGTGACCTGAAGCACCCGATGAACTGCTACAGCTGCCATGACCCGCACTCCACGGCACCCCGCGTGGTGCGTGACGCACTGATCGAGGCGGTGGTAGATCGCGGCATGGGGACCTACCCCAACAACAAGGCCAAGAGCGAAAAGATCACCATGAAAAAAGTGAGCTTCCGCGACGGCTTCCGTTCCATCGGCATCCTGAGCAAGTCCGACTCCAACCTGATGTGCGCCCAATGCCACGTGGAATACAACTGCAATCCCGGCTTTGACACCAGCACCGGCGAGTACAGCGTGACCATGGCCGACCGCCGAACCAACCATTTCTTCTGGGCCAACGTGTTTGACTACAAGGCTGCGGCAGAGAAAATCAAGTTCAAGGACTTCAAGCATGCCACCACGGGCGCCCTGCTGTCCAAACTGCAACACCCCGAGAGTGAAACCTTCTGGGGCAGCAAGCACGAAGGCGCCGGTGTCGAGTGCAAGGACTGCCACATGCCCAAGGTCATTGGTGATGGCAAGACCTACACCTCGCACCAGCAAAAGTCGCCGCGCTACAACGTGACCGACACCTGCGTGCGTTGCCATGGCGAAATGACCAAGGAACAGGCGCTGTACCAAATCGATTCGATCCAGAACTACACCCGCGGCAAACTGGCCAAGGCCGAGTACTGGCTGGCCCAGTTGATCGACACCTTTGCCAAGGCCAAGGCCGCCGGTGTACCGGATGAAGCCATCAAAAAAGCGCAAGCCCACCACGATCAAGCCCACATTTACTGGGAGTGGTGGACGGCAGAAAACTCGGATGGCTTCCATAATCCGGGTGCCGCCCGCGAGACCCTGACCCGCTCGGTCAACGAGTCCCAAGCCGGCATCAAGGTGCTCAACGATGCCATGCAGGCCGTTGTTGCGAAAAAGTAGGCACTGAACCTGGTTGAACGGGGGGCGCGCTTCGGCGTGCCCCCATTTTTTTGGAACTTTTGACTCATGATCCCAGAACTTGGCCATGTGGCCCTTATTCTTGCCCTGCAGTTGGCGCTGGTGCAAAGCGTGCTTTGCCTGGCCGGCGCTGCGCGCAACCAGGCGGGCTGGATGCGCGCGGGCAAAAGTGCCGCCAATGCGCAGTTGCTCTTTGTGCTGGCCAGCTTTGCCGCGCTGGCCTGGGCCTATTACGCCAACGATTTCAGCGTGCTGAATGTGGCCGAGCATTCCTCGCGCCAGTTGCCAACGCCTTACCGCCTGACCGCCACCTGGGGCTCCCACGAAGGCTCCATGATGCTGTGGGTGCTGATCCTGTCTGGCTGGACCGTGGCACTCAACCTCGGGACCCGTCAGTTGCCACTCGAGCTCAAAGCACGCGTGCTGGGGGTGATCGGGGGGGTCAGCGCTGTCCTGCTGGCGTTTGTGCTGTTCACCTCGAATCCGTTTCTGCGGCTCGACCCGCCGCCCCCCGAAGGCATGGACCTCAACCCCTTGCTGCAGGACCCGGGCATGATCATTCATCCGCCACTGCTCTACATGGGCTATGTCGGCTTTGTCGTGGCTTTTGCCTTTGCCATAGCGACGATGCTGGGAAACACGACCAGCAACGACTGGGCGCGCTGGGCTCGGCCCTGGACCCAGGCGGCCTGGGGGTTTCTGACCCTTGGCATCACCGTGGGTTCATGGTGGGCCTATTACGAACTGGGCTGGGGCGGCTGGTGGTTTTGGGACCCTACCGAAAACGCCTCGCTGATGCCCTGGCTGGCGGGTACCGCACTGATGCACGCGCTGACCGTGACCGAAAAACGCGGCAAGCTGCACCTGTGGAGTATTTTTCTGGCCATCACGGTGTTTTCACTTTGCCTGGTGGGCACTTTCCTGGTGCGTTCGGGCGTGTTGTCATCAGTCCATGCCTTCGCCCTGGATCCGGCGCGTGGTTTGTTCATCTTGCTGTTTCTGGTACTGGTCATTGGCGGCGCGCTGCTGCTGTTTGCGCTGCGGGCGTCCAGCCTGCTGCGCAACGCACAACAAGCCTTGGTGACACACGAGGTGCTGGTGCTGTCGGGCAACGTGCTGTTGTTGGTGGCCGCCGCGACCGTGCTGCTTGGCACGCTTTACCCATTGATACTGGACGCTCTGGACCTGGGAAAAGTTTCAGTCGGCCCGCCCTATTTCAATGCCGTTTTCGTCCCCTTGATGGTTCCGGTGCTGCTGCTGGTTGGTCTGGCCATGCACGCCCGCGGGCACGACACCCGCCTGCGTGCCATCGCTGCCCAACTCAAATGGCACGGCCTGGCGGCCCTGATGCTTGGCGCCGTCGTGCCCTTGCTTTACCGCGACTTGCGCTGGCCCGCCATGCTGGCCATCACCCTGGCGAGCTGGATCACGCTGGCCACGGTCCAGGGCCTGGTGCATCAGTACCAGGCACGCGGCAGGCAGGCTTTGTCGGTGCTGGGCATGAGCGTGGCCCACATCGGCCTGGCGATCAGCGTTGTCGGGGTAGGCTTTGTGAGTTCTTATGAGAGCGAGCAGGACCTGGCCATGCGCCCGGGCGATACCGCCAGCCTGGCGGGCTACACCCTGACTTTTCGCGGCGTGACCGAAGTCCCGGGCCCCAACTTCTCGGCGGTGGTCGCCGACCTGATCGTCAGCCGGGATGGCAACAACGTCGACAGGCTGAACCCGGAAAAGCGGGTTTACCATGCCTCCAGAAAACAGATGACAGAGTCTGCGATCCGTTACAGCATCACCGGCGATCTTTATGCCGCTTTAGGTGAGCCCCTGAAAGACGGCGCCTGGAGCGTGCGCCTGTACCACAAACCCCTGGTGATCTGGATCTGGCTCGGAGCCCTGGTCATGGCCAGCGGCGCTGCCATCGCCATTCTTGCCCGCCGCCTGAGGAGCATGACATGAATTTCTGGTTCTTTGCCGCCGCTCTGGTGCTGCTGGCCCTGGCTTTTGTTTTGCTTCCGCTGCGCCGTGAGCCACTGCCCACCGCGACAGAAGCCGCAGTGCCCCCCGGCCGTGGCCATCGCGGGACTGCCGGTTTGCTGATCCTGTTGCTGCCGCTGGTCACTCTGGGACTGTACCTGCACCTGGGTGCACCCTCTGTAGTGGGCGCGCAGCAACTCCTGCAGGCACGCGGCCAGCATGACGTGGACAGCATGATGGCCGCCCTGGAAGCCAAACTCAAGACCAACCCCGACGACACCGAGACCCTGTATGTGCTGGGGCGGTCCTACCTGGCCTTGCAGCGCCATGCAGAAGCCGAAACCGCACTGGCCAAGGCGGCCAGGCTGGCGCCCAAGGAGGCGCGCATGCTGTCGCAATACGCGGAAGTGCTGGCCATGAACCACAACGGCAATTTGCAAGGCGAGGCAGCCCCCCTGATTGAGCAAGCCCTGGAACTGGACCCTGAAGACGAAAAAGCGCTGGAACTGGCTGGTCTGGCCGCCTTCCAGCGCGAAGAATGGGCACAAGCCGTGCACTTCTGGCGGCGCCTGCTTAAGCGGCTGCCATCCGACAGCGAGTTTCACCAGGACATGAGCCAGGCCATCGCGGAAGCTGAAGACAAATCAGCGCGGGCCTCCGGTTTGGGTGAGCGCGCCAAACTACAGCCTCCCGAAAAGAAGCAGACGCCCCATTAGCCAACACTTTCAGCCAGCATTACTGCCGAATCAAATCGGCGCCAATGGGGGGCTTGAAGGCAAACGCCGTGACAGCAAGGGGCGGATTGAGTTTCATTTGCCTGAACGTCAAGACCGAACGCTGGCCAAAGCTGTCCAGGATTTCCAGCACCTCGAGCGTGCTGCTGGCGGCTGCCGCATCACCCGTTGCCCTGAAGCCCACCCGAACCGACTGCAATTGCCCGTCTTTTGATCTGGGCGTGGCCAGAACCCACTGCAAGCCGTCCTTTTCGGGCGCATCGGTCAGCACAAAATCAGCCTGCAGGGCCTGCACGTCGTCCGCCGACGCAATCAACGCTGCAGGTGTCGAGCCCAGCACGGCGGCCTGCTTGCGCGCCGTGACCTGGTTCAGATCCACATCATGCAGCCACAACGTCTGGCCGTCGGCCACAATGGTTTGCACAAAGGGTTTGACATAGTCGAAGCGGAACCGGTTGGGCCGGGAAAATTCAAACTGACCGCTGGAGGTCTTGACCTTGGGCACCTGCCCTTCGCGCGCTGGCGAGGTCACGACCTGGGTGAAATCTGCCTGGCCGGTTTTGACGGTCTTGACAAAACTCTCCAGGCTTTTCAGGCCGCTGGCGTTCACACCGCTAACGCAGGTAAGCGTTAAAAGTGCCGTTAATAAAAATTGTTTCAAGGCTGACCTTTTGCGTCGGAGTTGGATGAATGCAAAGGCATGGATAGCCACGCTTCGCTCGCGATGACAGCTTTGTTGCCGCTTATTCGTTGCGCGCAGGCACCAGAATTTCGCGCTGGCCACTGGTGCTCATGGAGCTCACCAAACCGGCGTTTTCCATATCTTCCACCAGTCGCGCGGCGCGGTTGTAGCCGATCTTGAGGTGGCGCTGCACCAGCGAAATGCTGGCCTTGCGGTTTTTCAGCACCACTTCAACGGCCTGGTCGTACAGCGGGTCCTTCTCGCCGCCGCCACTGCCGCCTTCGCCCATCGCCTCGTCATCACCGTCAACAGTACCACCTTCCAGAATACCCTCAATGTAATTGGGCTCACCCTGGCTCTTGAGGTAGGTCACCACCCGGTGCACTTCCTCGTCGCTGACAAAAGCGCCGTGCACTCGAATCGGCAGCCCGGTGCCACTGGGCATGTAGAGCATGTCGCCCATGCCCAGCAAGGCCTCGGCGCCCATCTGGTCCAGGATGGTGCGGCTGTCGATCTTGCTGCTGACCTGAAAAGCAATGCGCGTCGGAATATTGGCCTTGATCAGGCCGGTGATCACATCCACGCTGGGGCGCTGGGTTGCGAGTATCAGGTGAATGCCGGCCGCGCGGGCTTTTTGCGCCAGCCGGGCAATGAGTTCTTCAATCTTTTTTCCCACCACCATCATCAGGTCCGCCAACTCGTCGATCACCACCACAATGTGCGGCAGGCGGTCCAACGGCTCGGGTTCTTCAGGCGTCAGGCTGAACGGGTTGCCGATGTAGTCACCACGCGCCTTGGCATCGTCGATCTTGGTATTGAAGCCCGCCAGGTTACGCACGCCCATCTTGCTCATGAGTTTGTAGCGTCGCTCCATCTCGGCCACGCACCAAGTCAGGCCATTGGCGGCCTGACGCATGTCGGTGACCACCGGGCACAGCAGGTGCGGGATGCCTTCGTAGACCGACATTTCCAGCATCTTGGGGTCGATCATCAACAAGCGCACATCATGCGCCTCGGCCTTGTACAAGAGGCTCAAGATCATGGCGTTGATCCCCACCGACTTGCCTGAACCGGTGGTACCGGCCACCAGCACATGTGGCATTTTGGCCAGGTCGGCCACCACCGGGTTGCCAATGATGTCCTTGCCCAAGCCCATGGACAACATCGACCGGGCTTCGTGGTAGACGTTGGAGCCCAGGATTTCCGACAGCTTGATGGTTTGCCGTTTGGCATTGGGCAATTCCAACGCCATGTAGTTTTTGCCAGGGATGGTTTCCACCACCCGGATCGACACCAGGCTCAAACTGCGCGCCAGGTCCTTGGCCAAGCCCACAATCTGTGAGCCCTTGACGCCGGTGGCAGGCTCGATTTCGTAACGCGTAATGACCGGGCCCGGCTGTGCCAGCACCACGGTCACGGTGACACCAAAGTCCTTGAGCTTTTTCTCGATCAGGCGGCTGGTCATCTCCAGGGTTTCAGGCGCCACAGTTTCCTGGCGCAACAGCGCGACATCGAGCAGGTCGACCTGGGGCAGTTTGGTGTCAAGCAATTCGTGGAACAAAGGCTTCTGGCGCTCCTTGGCCACCCGCACGCTCTTGGGCGGGTCCACCAACAGCGGCTCGATCAGCACCGTCTTGGCAGGATGCTCCTGACGCTCCTGACGCTCCTCCACCAGCACCTCTTCCCGTGCCCGTGCCGCTTCCTGACCCAGAGAAAAATCCTGTTGCAGTTCGAGTTGTTCACGCCGGTTCTCAATTTTCGAGTACAGCCAGGCGCCGAGTCGCTCGGCCAGCTGTCCCCAGGAAAACCGGAACACCAGCGCGGCGCCCACCACACCGGACACGATGGCTGTCAAGGCCGAACCGACAAAACCCAGCCAATGAACGCTCAAAGGCCCCAACCAGAACCCCAGCACGCCGCCCACATGACCTGGCAATTGCGCCTCCAGGCTGTAAAAGCGGGACCACTCCAGCATCACGCTGCCGCCCAGCAACAGGGCCAGCCCGCCCCAAAAAGTCAGCTGTCGGCGCAGACGCTGCGCCACGGTTGCTGCGCCGGGCGCGCCGTCCAGCGCCCACACCGAATGGCCACGCAGCCAGTGCGCCAGCGCGCTCAACCAGACCCGCACGGCGGCGGCAACGCACCACCACACCGAAAATCCAAGAAGAAAATAACTGGCGTCAGCCAACCAGGCACCCAATTGTCCAGCCAGGTTTTGCGTCGCTCCACCCGCGCCCGAAGTCGACCAGGCCGAATCTTGCGGCGTGTAGGTGAGCAAGGCCATGATCCACAGGGCCAGCCCGACAAAGCCAAAAAACAGGCCAATTTCCTTGGCAAACCGGATCAGGCCGTGACGGGCCGTGTCGGCTTCTGACGCGTTGAAAGTATTGAGAGAGTAGGTCATTTCCGTTTTCTTTAAACTCTCGCTGAATATACACGGCACAAGCCACCACTTCCCAAGGTTCAACATGACTGACACACGACACGCCAAAGTGCTTATTTTGGGCTCCGGCCCGGCCGGCTACACCGCCGCCATTTACGCCGCACGCGCCAATCTGCAACCGCTGCTGATCACCGGCATCGCCCAGGGAGGGCAACTGATGACCACCACCGAGGTCGACAACTGGCCCGCCGATGTCGATGGCGTGCAGGGCCCCGAGCTGATGCAACGCTTTTTGGCCCATGCCGAGCGTTTCAAAACCGAAATTGTGTTTGACCACATCAACAAGGTCGATTTTTCCAAACGACCGTTCACCCTGACCGGCGACAGCGGAACCTACACCTGCGATTCGCTCGTTCTGGCCACCGGCGCCTCGGCCAAGTACCTGGGACTGCCCTCGGAGGAAGCCTTCATGGGCCGGGGCGTGTCGGGCTGTGCCACTTGCGACGGCTTTTTTTATCGTAACGAAGTGTGCTGCGTGGTCGGTGGGGGCAACACCGCGGTCGAAGAAGCGCTGTATTTGTCCAACATCGCGGCCAAGGTGTATCTGATTCACCGCCGCGACAAGTTCCGTGCCGAGCCCATCATGATCGACAAACTGATGGACAAGGTGGCCGCGGGCAAGATTGAACTCAAAACCTTCAACACCCTGGAGGAGGTACTGGGCGATGCCAGCGGTGTGACCGGTGTGCGCATCAAGAACGTCAACACCGGCGCCACTGAAGACCTCGCGCTCAAAGGCTGCTTCATTGCCATTGGCCATGCGCCCAACACCGAGATATTCCAGGGCCAGTTGGAGATGGCCGGCGGCTACCTCATCACCCAGGGCGGCAACCAGGGCTTTGCCACCCAGACCAGCGTACCGGGCATTTTTGCCGCGGGCGATGTGCAGGACCACGTCTACCGCCAGGCCATCACCAGCGCCGGCACCGGTTGCATGGCGGCACTGGATGCGCAGCGTTTCCTGGAACAAGCCTGAACCCAGCCCGGCGCGGCGACCGGGCCATGCGCATGCGGTTTTGGGGACAACGCTGCACCAATTTCCCCTGCTAGTCGACTCACCGGCGCCTGGAATCAGTCGGGTGATGCGCTTGGCGAAGGTCAAGGCGGAGTCCGCGCAGCGGACGGGGGACACGCAGCGAAGCGCATCGCCCGGCTGATTGGGCAAGCACCCTGATGCAGCCTTTGGACCGGCATCTCACCCCACTCAGTTTGAATCGCAACCCAGCCCGGCCCCGGCTGAAGCCAGGCTATAATGCTGGGCTTTGTTGCCTTCCCCGTGAGGGTTTGGGCTGCAGAACGGGTTACCGCCACCCTTTTCTTGGCGAGGTGAGGCTCCTGGCGTCAGTCTGGGCCGTTTAATAGTATCGGAGTGTCCACATGGCACGCGTATGTGAAGTCACGGGCAAAGGCCCGATGGTCGGGAACAATGTTTCCCACGCCAACAACAAAACCAAGCGCCGGTTCCTGCCGAACCTGCAATACCGCCGTTTCTGGGTGGAGTCTGAAAACCGCTGGGTTCGCCTGCGGATCTCGAACGCCGGTCTGCGTTTGATCGACAAAAACGGTATCGACGCTGTGCTCGCAGATCTGCGCGCACGTGGTCAAGCCTAAACCCATTTACTGAAAGAGCACCATGGCTACCAAAGGCGGACGCGAAAAAATCAAGCTGGAATCGACAGCCGGCACCGGTCACTTCTACACGACCGACAAGAACAAGAAAACCACTCCCGAGAAATTGCTGATCAAGAAATTTGACCCCAAAGCTCGCAAGCACGTGGATTACAAGGAAATGAAACTGAAGTAATTCGGTTTTCTTCCAACAAAAAGCCCGCAGTCTGCGGGCTTTTTTACGTCTGCTGACCTGCCTGTTCAGGCACGGGCCGCGCGCAACCTCAAGGAAAATTCCTGCAGTGCCGCAATGCCACTGGCTTCGGCGCGCTGGCACCAGGCCTGCAAATCTGCGGCGAGCTGCTCCCGGGTGTGCGAGCGGTTCAGCCACAGCTGGCGCAGTTCTTCGCGCATCAGCACCATTTTGTCGAGCACGGGTGACGCCGCACGCACGGCAGCCAATTGGGCCGCAGCACCCGGCGGGACTTTTTCAGCATCGCGGTGCAACCAGTTGCGGGCCGCCTTGAGCACAGTAGCGTCGGCACTGCGGGCTTTCAGGTCACTCAGTTCGCTATCCAGTGCCAGGCGCATGCTGCGCGCATAGGTCGCCATCAACTCAAACCTGTTTTGAATCAGCGCTTCCAGCGTGTGCTCGTCGGCGGTGGCGCGCACGGCCCCCAAAGCCAGGCGGGGTGGCGTCTTTTTGACCCGTGCCAACCCCACGCGCTGCAACAGGCTGATGTACATCCAGCCAATATCGAACTCATAGGGCTTGACCGACAGCTTGGCCGAGGTAGGGTAAGTGTGGTGGTTGTTGTGCAGCTCTTCGCCGGCGATCAGGATGCCCCAGGGCGAAATGTTGGTGCTGGCATCGGGCGCCTCAAAATTGCGATAGCCCCAAAAATGCGCTGCACCGTTCACAATGCCTGCCGCCATCACCGGGGTCCAGGCCATTTGCACCGCCCACACCGCCAGACCGGCGGCGCCAAACAGCGTCAGGTCAAGCAGCAGCATCAGCGCCACGCCGGCAAAGGAAAACCGGGTGTAGAGATGACGTTCGATCCAGTCATTGGGCGTGCCATGACCAAAACGCGCCAGGGTGTCCTTGTTTTGCGCTTCCTTGCGGTACAACTCATAGCCTTGCAACAGCACCGTCTTGATGCCGTACACGTGCGGGCTGTGCGGATCGTCGGGTTGCTCGCATTTGGCGTGGTGCTTGCGGTGAATGGCCGCCCATTCCTTGGTCACCTGGCCGGTGGTGAGCCACAGCCAGAAGCGGAAAAAATGCGAAGCCATGGGGTGCAAATCCAGCGCCCGATGCGCCTGATGTCGGTGCAAAAAAATGGTGACGCTGAGCATGGTGACATGCGTCATGCCCAGGGTAAACAACACCAGCTGCCAAGCGCTCAGATTCCAGAATCCGTGCGCCGCCCATTCCAACAATGAAGCCATTGATTTATCTCTTGAATTGTTTTATTGACGCTGCCAAACCGCAGCAAAGAAACCATCGGTCTGATGCCGATGCGGCCACAGCCGTAAAAACCGTTGCTGATTATCACCACCGCTGCACAAGCTGGCAGCCTGCTCCACTTTAAGCCCTACCAGGACCTCGCCCACATCGAGCGGGACAAAGTCAGGGTTGGCTTCGGAAAACGCCAGCGCGATGGCTTCGTTTTCCTGTGGCAGCACGCTGCAAGTGGCATACACCAGACGTCCACCGGACTTGAGCAGACGCGCCGCACTTTGCAAAATGGCCGTTTGCTTGACCGTCATTTCATCGACTGCCGTCTGGTTTTGCCGCCATTTCAAATCGGGGTTGCGGCGCAGCGTGCCCATGCCGGTGCAGGGGGCGTCGACCAGCACACGGTCAATCTTGCCTGAGAGGCGCTTGACGCGCTCATCGCGCTCATGCGCAATGGCAGCTGGATGCACGTTGGACAAGCCGCTGCGCGCCAGCCGCGACTTGAACGCATCAAGGCGGCCCGCCGAGGTATCGAAGGCATACAGGCGCCCGGTGCTGCGCATGGTGGCCCCGATGGCCAGCGTCTTGCCACCGGCCCCGGCACAAAAATCGACCACCATCTCACCGCGCTTGGCGTCGAGCAGCATGGCCAGCAGTTGCGAGCCTTCGTCCTGCACTTCGAAGTCGCCACGCTTGAAGGCTTCCATTTTGCTTAAAGCGGGCTTGCCGGCAATGCGCAAACCCCAGGGTGAATAAGGCGTTGGCACGGCCTTGATGCCCAAGGCGGCCAGCTCCTTTTGCACGTCGGCGCGCTTGGCCTTGAAGTCGTTGACGCGCAAGTCCAGCCCGGCGCCCTTGTTGAAACTCTCCACCAGCGGCCAGAAGCCGTCGCCCAACTGGTCCTTGAGCGGCTGCACCAGCCATTCTGGCAGGTTGTGGCGGTGGCGTTCCATCAAATCTTCGGGCTTGATCTTTTCGCACTGGTCAAGCCAGTTGATCTCCTGCTCGCTGAGGGCGCTGCGCAAAAAGTCGCCGGGGCCGTAAAAGCCCAGAATGGCCAAGCGGCGTTCTTTGGGGCCGCTGCCGGAAGGCGCAAAATGGTCAAACAACAATTTTTTGCGCAAGACGGTATAAACCGTCTCGGCCAGAGTGGCGCGTTCACGCGGCCCAAGGCCACGGTGCTCACGAAAGAATCGCGACACAATGGCATCAGCCGGGTGGTCAAATTTGAGGGTCAGACGAACCAGTTCGGAACAGGCGTCAAGCAGGGCTTTTGGATGCATAGGTTCCGATTGTCCCACGGGAACTTTACCCAACTTCACAGCTCAGAGTTCGGGCTGGCAAAATCAAGTTGCACAATAGCCAAAACCCAAGATCGTCGTGAACCCCGATCACGCCAAACAAACGTCTTCAAAGCCCAAATACACCCGATGCCCGCGCGCCCCCAACACCCCCTGCCCCACCCCGCCTTGGCCCGCGCCCTTCGGCCTCTGGCCTGCGTCGTGGCACTGTCGCTGGGCTTGGTGCTGGGCGGCTGTGCCAGTTTGAACCCCGATGAAACCCCGGACACCAACAGCGTAGAACTCACCCAGGCGGGCTGGTGGAAGGACTTTCGCGACCCCTTGCTGACCGAGCTGATTGCCCGGGCCATGCAGGCCAACCCCAACATCCTGTCGGCCCAGGCTGCCCTGCAGCAGGCGCGTGCGCTGCGTGATGTGAAACTGGCCGCCAACCGCCCCAACCTCACGGTATCGGGTGCGGTGCAGCGCAACACCGCCGATGGCGGCGAGGCCAGCGTCAACTTCAGGGGAGGGCTGGACGCCAGCTGGGAACTTGACATCTTTGGCGCCAACAAGAGTGCGGTGGCCAACAGCGAGGCCGACCTGCAGGCCGCCAGGGCCAGTTTGCGCGACATGCAACTGAGCATGACCGCCGAGGTCGCCCTGGCCTACATCCAGTTGCGTGGTTTGCAAGCGCAGCTGGGTATCTCCCGACACAACCTCAACACGCAGCAGGAAACCCTGCAGATCACCCAATGGCGTGAACAAGCGGGTTTAGTGACCTCGCTCGAAGTGGCACAGGCCCAGACCGCGGCGGCTCAAACCGCAGCCCAACTGCCTGCCCTGCAAAACAGCCTCGCCAAAACGCGTCACAGTCTGTCGGTCCTGACGGGCCAACACCCGCACGAGCTTGACGCCCTGTTGCTGACGATCCAACCCATCCCCCAGGTGGCCATGCAGCTGGCGGAGGTGATTCCAGCGGACAGCCTGCGCCAACGCGCCGATGTGCGGGCCGCCGAAGCCCGAATCATCGCTGCCTTGGCCTCCGTGGATGCCGCCGAAGCGGCTCGTATGCCCAAATTCAAACTGGGCGGCTCGGTGGGTCTGACCGCGCTGACGCTGGCAGGTTTCAGCAATGGGGCTGCATTGGCCACGCAGATATTGGGCAGTTTTTCCATGCCATTGCTCGACGGTGGTGCTGCCAAAGCCCAGGTAAGAGCCCAGCAGGCCGTGCTGGCGCAAACCCGGGCCAATTACCAAGATACTTTGCTGACCGCACTCAAGGAAGTGGAAGACGCCCTGATCGCCCTGCAGCATGACCGTGAGCGACTGGACTACCTGCAACAGGCCGCCAGCGCTGCCAACAACGCCGCTCTGCTGGCACAAAACCGTTACAACAGTGGCCTGATTGACTTCCAGACCGTGCTGCAAACCCAGCGCACCCTGCTGGGCGCGCAAGACAGCGTGGCCAGTCTGCAAGCCGACCTCAGCAGCGGCCATGTGCGCCTGGTCAAGGCGATGGGCGGCGGCTGGCAATGAACAAGAAAGAAAGTACCCGATGACCGATGTCCCGCAACAAGCCCCCCAGGGCAACAGCCCTCAAGCCAGTGATTTGCAGAAACTTTTACAGGAACCTGGCAAACAAGTCTGGTGGCGCCGGCGCGCACTCTGGGCCACGCTGGTGCTGCTGCTGGCCGCGGGTGGCGGCTACTATTACTGGCAGCAAAGCCAGCAACGCAGTGCAGCGCCCAGCTTTGTCACCGAGCCTGCCAGCAAGGGTGACCTGACGTTGACTGTCACGGCCAATGGCACACTGCAACCGACCCGCTCGGTCAATATCGGCAGTGAGCTGTCGGGCACCGTACTGCGCGTGCTGGTGGACGTGAACGACCGGGTCAAGCGTGGCCAGGTCCTGGTCGAGCTCGACACCGCCAAACTCAATGATCAGGTGCTGCGTTCCAAAGCCGCCTTGGCCAGTGCCCAGGCGCAATTGGCACAGGCCAATGCCACCGTCAAGGAAAGCCGTGCCGGCCTGGCCCGACTGGAAGAGGTGGCCAAACTCTCGGGCGGCAAGGTGCCCTCCAAAACGGAGCTTGACAGCGCCCGCGCTGCGCATGAACGCGCCGTGGCGGCCGAGGCCAGCGCCAGCGCCAACGTCGACTCCGCGCGCGCCTCCTTGGCCACCGACGAAACCAACCGCGCCAAAGCCTCGATCCGTTCGCCCACCGACGGTGTGGTGTTGACGCGTTCAGTCGACCCTGGCAATGCCGTGGCCGCGTCGCTGCAGGCAGTGACACTGTTCACCGTGGCCGAAAACCTGAGCCAGATGCGCCTGCAGGTCAACGTGGACGAGGCCGATGTGGGCCGCGTCAAGGTTGGCCAACCGGCCAGCTTTACCGTGAGTGCCTTCCCGAGTCGACGCTTTCCGGCCAAGATCACCCGGGTGGCCTATGGCTCGACCATCACCGACAACGTGGTCACTTACCAGACCCTGCTCGACGTCGACAACGAAGACCTGAGCCTGCGCCCCGGCATGACGGCCACCAGCACCATCACCGCCGTGGAACGCAAGAATGTGCTGCTGGTACCCAACACCGCGCTGCGCTTTTCACCGCAAACCAGCGCGGCCCCGCAAGGCAACGGCGGCATCATGGCCAGCGTGTTGCCGCGCATGCCCCGCAGCGGTGCCCGCAAGACCGCCACCGGCGGTGCCGCCAAACAAGTCTGGGTGCTGCGCGAGGGCGCACCGGTCGCGGTGAACGTCACCCCGGGCATCAGCGACGGTCGCATGACCGAGATCACCGGTGGCGACCTGCAGGAAGGTATGGCCGTGATCACCGACCAGCGCGCAGGTGGCGCCAGCAAGCCATGAGCACCCCGCCCCTGATTGAACTCATTGGCGTCACCAAAACCTACGGTCAGGGCGCCACGGCACTGCAGGCCCTCAACGGGGTTGACCTGCGCATTGAGGCCGGTGATTTTGTTGCCATCATGGGCCCCAGCGGCTCGGGCAAGTCAACTGCCATGAACACGCTGGGTTGCCTCGACACGCCCACCACGGGCCAGTATGTGTTCAACGGCGTCCATGTGGAAACTCTCAACCGCGACCAGCGCGCGCTGCTGCGCCGGCGTTACCTGGGGTTTGTGTTTCAGGGCTTCAACCTGCTGGCCCGCACCAGCGCCCAGGAAAATGTGGAACTGCCGCTGCTGTACCGCGGTGAGCCCGCCAAAATGCGCCATGCCGCGGCAAAAAAAGCGCTGGCCTCGGTCGGGCTGGCCGGCTGGGAACACCACACCCCGGCCGAGCTCTCGGGTGGCCAGCAGCAGCGTGTGGCCATTGCCCGCGCCCTCGTCACCGAACCCGCCGTATTGCTGGCGGATGAACCAACCGGCAACCTCGACACCCAACGCAGCCGCGAGATCATGCACCTGCTGTGGCAGCTCAATGTCGACCACGGCATCACCGTGCTGATGGTCACCCATGAGGCCGACATGGCAGCCTATGCCAAACGCATCGTGCATTTTGTCGATGGCGTGGTCGACAACGACACCCGCAACCCGCAACCCACCGAGGCCCGTCCGGGCGGGCCTGCTGCGCAAGCCATGAGCGCTGCGACCAGCGCAGAGGCCCACTGACATGTGGCTCAGCACCCTGCTGCTCGCCCTGCGCTCGATCCGGCGCAACCTGCTGCGCTCGTTCCTGACCATTTTGGGCATCGTGATCGGTGTCAGCGCCGTCATCACCATGGTCACCGTGGGCAATGGCGCCACGCTGGCGATTCAAAACCAGATCTCGGGCCTGGGCACCAACCTGCTGCAGGTGCGCCCGGGGCAGCGCATGATGGGCGGTGGCGGCATGAGTTCGCCACCTTTCAAGGAAGCCGATGCCGAGGCCATTGCCAGCCAACTCGGCGGCATTTCCGCTGTTGCGCCCGAGGCGCGCAGTAATGCCGTACTGGTGCTTGACGGCCGTAACTGGAGCAGCAGCATCATTGGCAGTACCAACCAATGGCTGTTCACCGGCAACTGGAAGGTAGCCGATGGCCGAAGCTTTTCCGAAAATGAGCTACTGGCAGGTGCCGGGGTCTGCCTGATTGGTGAGACCGTGCGCCGCGAGCTGTTTGGCAGCCGCGTGGCGGTGGGCACCTCGATACGCGTCAAGCAAATCAGCTGCGAAGTCATCGGCGTGCTGGCGCCCAAGGGTCAGGGCGCCTTTGGCAACGACCAGGACGACGTGGTGCTGATGCCGCTGCACACGCTGCAGCGGCGTATCACCGGCAACACCCGGGTCAACACCTTGATGGTGTCGATGCAGGACGGCGCCGACCCCGAGCGTGTCAAGGCGGGCATCACCGAACTGCTGCGCGAGCGCCGCAAACTCACCACCGCAGACGAAGACAACTTCAATGTGCTCGACACCAAGCAACTGGGCGAAACCCTGTCGGGCACCACCAAGGTCATGACCACGCTCCTGGGCGCCGTGGCAGCAGTAAGCCTGCTGGTGGGCGGCATCGGCATCATGAACATCATGCTGGTGAGCGTGACCGAGCGCACCCGCGAGATCGGCCTGCGTCTGGCCATTGGCGCGCTGGAGCGCGAGGTGTTGCTGCAATTCCTGATTGAAGCCGTGGTGCTGGCCGCTTTGGGCGGCGTGATCGGTATCGTACTGGCCACCGGGGCCTCGATCGGCCTGTCGCGCTTCATGGAAGTGCCGTTTGTCTTCAATCTTGGCGTAAACCTGCTATCGTTCGTGTTCTCGGCTGGTATTGGGGTGTTGTTTGGCTACTTCCCGGCACGCCGGGCAGCCCGACTCGACCCGATCGAGGCCCTGCGGCACGAATAAATTACAGCAGGAGCATCGCAACATGGGCTTTCAAAAAGGTCCGGCGGACGCCATCCCCACGACACCGTTCAAGGTACACGATCAGATCGAGTACCGGGTCAAAGGGCGCATTCTGCACACCACGGCCAGGGGACCATTCAGTAACGTGGTGGAAGCCATCCCTCCCACCATCACCGAATTCCTCAAAAGACTGGCGCAACAAGGCCGCTGGGGACAAATCGTCAACTTCCAGCACAGCGCCTTGATACCCGCCGAAGCCCGGCAAAATTTTGCCGCTTATCTGAAAGCAAGATACGAAAACACAGTGGTCAAGCCGGTGGTCGCCCTGGTGTTCGAGCCCGAGGTCGAAGCTGGCGCCTTGATGGCCCCCGAAATTCTGAAGTGTTACCTGGACGCCGGCATCCAGGGCCAGGTGTTTGAAAGCTATGCCAGTGCGCTCGATTGGGTGGAATCCGAAATCAGCCAGTTTTCGACCCGACTCGAATGGAAGGACAGTTACACCATCGGTGACGCCGCCATTGACGAACAACACCGGGAGCTGTTCAAACGTGCGGCCTATGTTCTGGCGGCCACCTCCCACGAGGGACAGGTCATCTCTGCCATGCGGCTGTTCCAGTACATGCGTACCCACCTCTCGCACGAGGAAGAATGGATGCGGCAGCTGCGCTATCCGGACGCTGACCACCACGCGCACGAGCATCGTGCCCTCATGGCCAGGCTCAACACGATTTCACTCAAAATTGCCAACGAAAACCTGGTGATGGCGGATCTGGAAGAATTCATCGGGGACAGATTCTTGAACCATATGGAGACGGCGGACACCGATCTGGCACGCTTTGCCAGCGCGATCAGGGCAAGCTAAGCCAGTTTCTGCAGCAAGCCTGTCACGGCCTGCGGGTAAAGCAAGTGCTCCTGTGTCAGCACCCGGGCCGCCAGCGTGTCGGCCGTGTCACCCGGCAACACCGGCACCACAGCCTGCGCCAGGATCGGGCCATGGTCGAGTTCGGCGGTGACCAGATGCACGGTGGCCCCGGCGACCTGGCAACCGGCCTCAATGGCACGCTGGTGCGTGTGCAGGCCGGCAAACGCCGGCAGCAGCGATGGGTGGATGTTGACCAGACGCCCGGCATAACGGTTCACAAACGCTGGCGTCAAAATGCGCATGAAGCCTGCCAGCAGCACCAGCACCGGCTGCTCCGGACTGTCATAGCGGTCAATCAGCTGTGCCAGCGCGGCATCAAAGGCCTCACGGCTGGGGTAGACCTTGTGGTCCAGCACCTCGGTGACAATGCCTTGCGCGCTGGCAAATTCCAGCCCTTTGGCGTCCGCCTTGTTGCTGATGACGGCGGCGACCCTGGCACCATAATGGTCCGCCCAGCGCCCACGCTGCGCAGCATTCACAATGGCGGCCATATTGGAGCCGCCGCCCGAGATCAAAATAACAATATTTTTCATGAAGACCGAATTATGACTTTGACCCAACCCACTACCCTGACACCCATCGAGGCCCGCGTGCTCGGCACCCTCATGGAAAAAGCCCGCACCGTGCCCGACAGCTATCCGCTGTCACTCAATTCCCTGTTGCTGGGCTGCAACCAGAAGAGCAGCCGCGATCCGGTGATGGACTTGAGCGAAGCCGATGTCGCCAGCGCGCTGGAAAACCTCATGGCGCTGTCGCTGATGCGCACCAACACTTCAGGCCGCGTGGCGCGTTATGAGCACAACTTCCAGCGCGGCATCGGTGTGCCCGAGCAGTCGGCGGTGTTGCTCGGCCTGTTGATGTTGCGCGGCCCGCAAACTGCGGCCGAGTTGCGCCTCAACACCGAACGCTGGTACAAGTTTGCCGACATTTCCTCGGTCGAGGGTTTCCTGGAAGAGTTGCAGGACCGCTCACTTGATAAAGGCGGCCCACTGGTGATCAAGCTGGCACGCGCCCCCGGTGCCCGTGAGCAGCGCTGGGCGCACCTGCTGTGCGGCCCGGTGGATGAGGCGCAATTGGCCCAATCTGGCAGCGCTCGCGGCACCGACGGCGCGCCCGGCGCCCTGGCGCGCATCGAGCAGCTCGAAGCCGAAGTGGCGCAGCTCAGGGCCACGGTGCAGCTGCTCTGCACCGAGCTGGGGGTGTCGGCTACTGCGCCTTGAAACCGCTGTCCTTGATGATGCGCGCCCAGGTTTTGGCATAAGCCTGTTCGCGGCTGGCCAGTTGGGCGGATGTCATGTAGCCCACCGTCAAGCCCATGTTGGTGAGGCGTTCGCCCACCTCGGGCAGCGCGATCACTCTGGCCACTGCGCTGCCGAACTTGTCAATGGCAGCCTGCGGTGTGCCCTTGGGCGCAAAAATGCCGTAATAAGGCAAATCTTCAAAGCCGGCCAGGCCGAGCTCGGCAAACGTGGGCACCTCAGGCAAGGCGGCCTGGCGCTTGCCGCCCAGCACCGCCACCATGCGGATCTTGCCGGCTTTCTGGTTCTCGATGAAGTCGGGCACCGAACCCACACCCGCGTGGATCTGGTTGCCCAGCATGTCGGCCATCATGGGCGCGCTGCCGCGATACGGTGCGGCCTGCAGATCGAGCTGGTATTTCTGGCCGATCACCTTGACCAGAAATTCGGGCACCGAGGCCGGTGCCGGCACGCCCACCGTATCCTTGCCCGCACCCTGCTTTTGCACCCAGGCCACGTACTCGGCCATGCTTTTGGCAGGGGTGCCGCCGGAAATGGCCAGGCCGTTGGCAAAGGTGGCAAAACCGGCTACCGGAACAAAGTCACGCGCCGAGTCATAACCCGGGTTTTTCACCACCAGCGGCAAAATCGTGATGGTGTGGTCGTGCGACAAAAACAAGGTATTGGCATCGGCTGGCGCAGCCTTGAGCGCCTGCGCCGCAAGCTGGCCGCCGGCGCCCGCCTTGTTGTCGACCAGCACCGGCACACCCAATTGGTCCTTGAGCTTGTCGGCCAGAATGCGGGCAATGGCATCGGTGCCGCCGCCGGGCGGAAACCCCACCATCAGCTTGATCGGGCCCGTCTGCGCCTGCGCCAAACCGGCAGCCAGCAAGGCGCTCACAGCCAGGGTTTTGAACAGGCCACTAAGGCCTTGGGAAACTTGCAACTGAAACATCTGAAACTCCTAAGATTGGTTTAAACCTTTGCGGGTCAGACCACTCGCGCAGCGACGTGCTCTGACCCCAACTGATTAAAACGTACCCGGGTAAGCACCCCCATCGGCCAGCACGTTTTGCCCGGTCATGTAAGCGGCCTGCTGACTGCACAAAAACGCGCAAATGGCCCCAAACTCGTCAGGCGAACCAAAGCGTTTGGCTGGAATGGTGTTGCGCCGGGCGGTCGCCACCACGTCCAGCGGTTGCGCTGTTTTGGCTGCAACTCCCTGAAAGATGGACTGCAGCCGCTCGGTGTCAAAGGCACCGGGCAACAGGTTGTTGATCGTGACCCCTTTGGCAGCCAAGCCGCTACGCGCCAGTCCGGCCACAAAACCGGTCAAACCGCTGCGCGCACCGTTGGACAGGCCCAGCACATCGATCGGCGCTTTGACCGCGCTGGACGTGATGTTGACAATGCGGCCAAAACCGCGCGCGATCATGCCATCCACGGTGGCCTTGATCAGCGCAATGGGGGTGAGCATGTTGGCATCGAGCGCTCGAATCCAGTCGTCGCGCTCGAAGCTGCGAAAGTCGCCCGAGGGTGGACCACCCGCGTTGGTCACCAGAATGTCAAAGTCAGCACGCTGTGCCAGCACCGCAGTGCGGCCCGCCTCTGTGGTGATGTCAGCCGCCACCCATTGCACGCTCGCCCCGGTCTTGCTGGCATAAGCCTGCGTCAACTGTGCCGCAGCGGCTTGCAGGGCTTCGGCCCCGCGCGCCACCATCAGCACGTTCACGCCTTCCTGCACCAGTGCCTTGGCGCAGCCCAGCCCCAAACCCTTGCTGGCACCACACACCAAAGCCCACTTACCTGAAATGCCCAAATCCATCAAACGCTCCTGTTAAAAATAATTGTCATGCGGCCAGTTGCCGGGGGCGACTGGTAAACACAAAAATACCCGCCACCACCAGCGCCGTGCCCGCGGCCACCCAGCCGGTAAACGGCTCACCGAGCAACAGCACACCCATCAAAATGGTCGACATGGGCCCGACCATGCCGGTCTGCGCCGCCATGCCCGCACCAATGCGTTCGATGGCCATCATCACCATCAGGACTGGCGCGGCGGTGCACAGCGTGGCGTTCAGCACCGACAACCAGATCACCTCCGGCGCCACCAGCGCCGCGCTCAGCGGTCGCAATGCGACAAATTGACCGATGCACAGCACACAGGCCACGCTGGTGGCCAGGCCGACCAGGCGCAGTGAACCAAGCCGCTGCACCAGCTCACCGCTGAAACTGAGGTAGATGGCGTAACTGACCGCGCTGCCAAACACCAGCAGCGCGCCTAACGCGGCATCAGCGCCGGCAAAATTGATTTCGTGGCCAAACACCAGGATCACACCGCAATAGCTAAGGGCCATGCCCAGCGCCTGGCGGCGGCTGATGTGACGCTTGTAAAGCACCAGGCCCAGCAACAACACCAGGGTCGGATTGAGGTACAGGATGAGGCGTTCCAGCGAGGCACTGATGTAGGCCAGACCGGCAAAATCCAGAAAGCTGGCCAGATAGTAGCCGGTAAATCCCAGCCCCAACACACCCCACCCGTCCTGCCGACTCAAAGGAGGTTTGCCACGGCTGGCCCACCAGGCCATGACGGCAAAAATGGGCAACGCAAACAGCATGCGGTACATGATGAGCGTGACCGCATCGACGCCATGACGGTAGGCCAGCTTGACAATGATGGCCTTGCCGCTGAAGGCAATGGCCCCCAGCGTGGCCAGCACCAGCCCGGTGACCAGCGTTTTGGACGGCAAATGAACCGCATGCATCAGGGCTAATCTTCCACAAACGCCACGTCGCGCGTGCGCCTGACGATAGGCAGCAGCACCAGCGCCAGCAGCGCCAACGCCGCCAGCAGCAGGGCCGCAGACAGCGGCCGGGTCACAAACACGCTCCAGTCACCGCGTGACAGCAACAGCGCGCGGCGCAGATTTTCTTCAAACATCGGCCCCAGAATAAACCCCAGCAGCAAGGGTGCCGGCTCCATGCCGAGCTTGATGAAGGCATAGCCGACCACGCCAAACAAGCCCACCATCCAGATGTCCCAGGTGTTGTTGTTGGTGCTGTACACGCCAATGGCACAAAACAGCACGATGGCCGGGTACAGCCAGCGGTAGGGCACGCTCAGCAGCTTGATCCAGATGCCGATCAGCGGCAGGTTCAGCACGATCAGCATGGCGTTGCCAATCCACATCGACACGACCAGTCCCCAGAACAACTCGGGGTTGCTGGTCATGACCTGCGGGCCGGGCTGGATGTTGTGGATGGTCATGGCACCCACCATCAGCGCCATCACTGCGTTGGGCGGAATGCCCAGGGTAAGCAGCGGAATGAAGGAGGTTTGCGAGGCGGCGTTGTTGGCCGCCTCGGGGGCCGCCACGCCACGGATGTTGCCCTCACCAAAGGGCACTTCACCAGGCTGCAGCCGGGTCTTTTTTTCAATCGTGTAGGCGGCATAGGCGCTCATCACCGCACCGCCACCGGGCAGAATGCCCAGCACCGAACCCAGACCGGTGCCGCGCAGAATGGCCGGCCACATGCGTTTGAAGTCCTGGCGGCTCGGCATCAGGCCATGCACATTGGCGGTGAACACCTCGCGCGCGCTGGTCGGGTGGCTCAGGTTGCTGATGATCTCGCCATACCCAAACAGACCCATGGCGATCACGATGAAGCCAATGCCGTCGGTCAGCTCCGGGACGTCAAAGCTGAACCGCGCCACCCCCGAATTCACATCGGTGCCCACCAGCCCGAGCAGCAGGCCAAGCAAAATCATGCCAAACGCCTTGAGCAAGTCACCCGAGGCCAGCACCACCGCCCCCACCAGGCCCAGCAGCATCAGCGCACAGTATTCCGCGGGGCCAAACAGGAACGCCACCTCGGTCAGCGGCCCGGCAAAGGCCGCCAGCACCAGCGTGCCGACACAACCGGCAAAAAACGAGCCGATGCCCGCCGCCGCCAGTGCCGGCCCGGCGCGGCCCTGACGTGCCATCTGGTAACCGTCAATCACCGTCACCACCGACGAGGCCTCGCCGGGCAGATTGACCAGAATGGCTGTGGTGGAGCCACCGTACTGGGCACCGTAATAAATACCCGCCAGCATGATCAAGGCCGAGGTGGGCGGCAAGGCGTAGGTGGCCGGCAACAACATGGCAATGGTGGCCAGCGGCCCGATGCCGGGCAGCACACCAATCAAGGTGCCCAACAGGCAGCCGACAAAGGCGTACATCAGGTTGATCGGGGTGAAGGCCACGCCAAAACCCAGCGCCAGGTGATTGAGCAGTTCCATGCTAATTCCCCGCCAGAAACACCGGCCAGACCGGGAATTGCAATTTGAGCAGCAGCACAAAAGCCAGGTAACTCAAGGCCGCCAGCGCCGTGGCCAGCAGTGCCGCTTCCTTCAACTTGAAACGCTCACCGGCCAGGCAGGCAACAAAGGTCAGCAGGTAAATTCCGCCCATCAGGCCGAGTGCCGGCAGCTTCAGGCTGGGCAGGCCACCCAGCGCCACACCAAAGAGCAGATTGGCCGCAATGATGGCGACCATCGGTTTCCAGGCCCAGCGGCCAATGGCATTGACCCGGTCGGCTTGAAACAGCGCGGCGCGCAGCATCACGGCCCCGCCCAGCAGCGCCAGCAACACGCCGAGCAGCAACGGGACAAAACCCGGCCCCATGCGCCCGCTGCTGCCCACCTGGTAGCCCAGCGCGCCCCAAGCGAAGGCGCTGCCTACCAAGGCAAACAATAAACCAGCGTAAAAGTCTTGCGTATTCTTCATAGCAGTTTGGTCCAAATCACAATACGGCGCCTCAAACCAGTGCCGGGGTGGATGACAGCACCTCTTCGATCACGGTCAGGCCCTCGGCCACGCGCAGGGCACCCGCCAGGCGCAAGGGCCGCATGCCATCGGCCACGGCCTGGCGCTTGAGAACATCGGCGTTGGGCTCACGGTTGACCTTCTCCTTGAAGGCCTCGCTGACCACCAGCAACTCGTAGAGCCCCATGCGGCCCAAAAAGCCGGTCATGCGGCAGTCGACACAACCGACTGCCTTGTACGGTTTGTAGTCACCATTGAGCTGCCAGGGCTTGACCACTTCGGCCAGCATCTCGTGCGTGGCGGCCGGGTCAGGCAGCTTGCAATGCGGGCACAGCGTGCGCACCAGGCGCTGCGCCAGCACACCGAGCAAGGTGGCGTTGATCAGATACGAGGGCACGCCCAGCTCCATCAACCGCGTCACCGCTGAAGGTGCGTCGTTGGTGTGCAGGGTCGAGAACACCAGGTGGCCGGTGAGCGCCGCCTGCACCGCCATCTCGGCCGTGGCCTGGTCGCGGATTTCGCCGACCATGATGATGTCGGGATCCTGGCGCATCAGGGCGCGCAGGCCCTCGGGGAAACCAAAATCAAGCTGCGGCTGCACCTGGGTCTGGTTGAACGCGGGTTCGATCATCTCGATCGGGTCTTCCACCGTGCTCACGTTGACTTCTTCGGTGGCGACCCGCTTCAGGGTGGAATACAGCGTGGTGGTCTTGCCCGACCCGGTGGGCCCGGTCACCAGGATGATGCCGTTGGGGCGCTTCACCAGCGCCTCCCAGCGCTGCGCATCGTGCGCCGAGAAGCCCAGTGCGTCGAGGTCCTTGACCGTGGTGTCGGGGTCGAAAATACGCATCACCATCTTCTCGCCAAAGGCAGTGGGCAGCGTGGAAATGCGCATTTCAATTTCATCCCCGCCCGGGTTGCGCGTCTTGATGCGGCCGTCCTGCGGGCGGCGTTTTTCGACCACGTCCATGCGCCCCAGCAGCTTGATGCGCGCCGTCATGGCGCCCAGCACGCCCATCGGCATCTGGTACACCGGGTGCAGCACGCCGTCAATGCGAAAACGGATCACACCCTGCTCGCGCCGGGGCTCCAGGTGGATGTCGCTGGCGCGCTGGTCAAACGCGTATTGCCACAGCCAGTCGACCACCTGCACCACGCTCTGGTCGTTGGCGTCGAGCTGCTTGTTGCTCTTGCCCAGTTCCACCAGTTGCTCAAAACTGGAACTGGCGTTGCCACCGGCCTTGCTGGCCGCCCGCACCGACTTGGCCAGGGCGAAAAATTCGGCGGTGTAGCGCGCGATGTCTTGCGGATTGGCCAGCACGCGGCGCACACTGCGCCTCGACTGGCGCTCGACCTCCGCCACCCAATCGGTCAAATAGGGCTCGGACGTGGCGACCACGACCTCGTGCGCAGTGACCTGCACCGGCAAGATCTTGTGGCGCTCGGCATAGGCCGGGCTCATGGTGTCAGCCACCTTGGCCACATCGACCTTGAGCGGGTCGATGCGCAAATAGCCCAGCCCGGCGCGCGGCGCCAGCCATTGCACCAGCGCCTCCATGGCCATGGCCTTGTCATCGCTGGCACGGTGCACGCCGACGCTGACCAGGCGCAGCAAAGGGTGTTGCGCGCTTTCGGCCTGGGCGCAGCGCGACTGGATGCGCTGCGCCTCCTGCGCCGTGATGAGGCCGTCAGTCTGCAGCCACTGCACCAGGCTGCGCCAGTCCAGCGGACCCTCAACTTTCCGGCCTGGCAACGGGTTGGGCGTGCCGTGCGTCATGCCAACATGGGCTTGAACACCCGTACCCATTTGCTGGCTGGCAGGCCCCATTCGAACTCGATGCGGTCGGCGCGCGCCAGCAACACATCGCGCTTGGGCCGGCTTGGCGTGTGCTGTGCCAGCACCACGGTATTGCCCTCACGCGTCGGCTTGAAGGCCCAGATGGCGTCCTTGCCAAAAGCTGCCGACATTTTCTCGACACTGCGCACAAAACTCGACGCGCGGCCAAACAGGTTCACCGTCATGCAACCCTCGGGGGTGAGCAGGCGCCGGCAGTGGTTGTAAAACGGCAGGCTGTCGAGCACCGGTGCGGCGGCTTCGTGGTCGTACAAATCCACCTGCAGCGCGTCCACCGTGCCCCACCATTTGGGGTTCTGGATTTCCTGCGCCGCATCATTCAGCACCACCTGCAGGCGGGGGTTTTCCGCGGGCAGCTTGAACCAGCCCTTGCAGGCGGCCAGCACCTGCGGGTTGAGCTCGATGGCGGTCGTTTTCATGCGCAGTTCCTTGTGGCAAAACTTGGTCAGCGAGCCAGCGCCCAGGCCCAGTTGCAGGGCCTGGCGGTCTTTCACCGACTCGGGCGGCACGAACAGCAGCCAGGCCATCATGCGCTGGATGTACTCATGCACCAGGGCGTTGGGCTCGGCCAGGTACATCGAGCCCTGAACCCATTCGGTGCCCAGATGCAGATGGCGCATCGGACCATCGTCGGAAAAATTGACTTCGGGAAGAGTGTGGGGGTGTTTTTTCAAGATGGAGAGATTATCCCCAATCAGCGCCGTTCAATGCCAGCCCCTCAGGCATGGTTTACCCAAGTTCGTCATATTCGGTGAACGTGTCGGCAATGGCCCGAGGCATCAGGCTCGTTGTTTTGGTTTTGCAAAGCTCGCACTCTGTTTTTAACTTCACCAGCCCCAGTTCATTGGGCAGCACCCAGGCCGTCAGAAGTCTTCACATCGGCGTGTTTGTAGACTTTGACGACTTGCCTTTGGCGTTGACTGTGCTGGTTGCCAACATGCACGAACAGAGTGGAAAAGCATGGAAGTCAGGATACGGTAAGAAATATTCCGGAAAGAAGGACGGCGAAGACCCACAAGCACATTAAGATTCGCGACTCCGCACATTCTGAATACCACGTCGCTTGGAGCAAGGATTTTTATCCTGCCAAACAGCGAAAGAGAAGCCACAACATGAATCTTCATCTATCTGGAAAAGAAGGGGGTTTCTGGCTGCATCCCAGCCACCGTCCGTCGATGCGCCGCACCGGCTTCATTGTCGGATTGCTGGCGCTTGGGGTGGCTCTTGCATGGGCACTGCCAGCCCCGCCCGGGGCGCGCAGTATCGCGGGCTATCTGCCGCTGCACTCCCTGCTCGAAACGCTCTCCATCGTGATCGCCGCGCTGGTTTTCGCGGTGGGCTGGAACGCTTACAGCGGCAAATTGGCCGGCAACATCGTGCTGCTCAGTTGCGTGTTTCTCGGCGTGGCCATCCTCGATTTTTCGCATGTGCTTTCCTTCAAGGGCATGCCGGATTACGTGACACCGAGCGATGTCGAAAAGTCAATCAACTTCTGGCTGCTCGCGCGCACGCTGGCTGCGGTGGTGATGCTGGTGATCGCGATCATGCCGTGGCGACCGTTCACCTCTGCCGCAACCCGCTATGTCCTGCTTGCAGCGGTGACCGCCACTACCGTCGCCGTACATTGGCTGGTCCTGTTCCATCAGGACTTGTTTCCGCACACTTTCATCGCCGGACAGGGGCTTACTGCATTCAAGATCAACAGCGAATACGTCATCATCGCCCTCAATCTGGCGACGGCCTCGGTGCTCTGGCGCCGCATGCGCGAACCCCGCTCGATCAATGTGGTCGCGCTGTTCGGTGCGGCTTGCACGATGGCCATGAGTGAGTTTTTCTTTACGCTCTACGCCGATGTCACCGATATCCACAACCTGACGGGACACATCTACAAGGTGGTTTCCTACCTGTTCATCTACCATGCAATCTTCGTCACGACGGTCAAGAACCCGTACCGGCAACTGAGTGCATTACAAAACCAACAGCAAGCCACCCTCGACGCCATTCCCGATTTGCTGTTCGAACTGGATATCGAGGGACGATACCATGACTACCATTCGCCACACACCGAGTTGCTGGCCGCTCCGGCCGATGAACTCCTTGGCCGGACGGTACACGACATTCTGCCTGCCAGTGCCGCGCGAACCGTGATGTCCGCCTTGCAGGAAGCGAACGAAAAAGGCTGTTCCACAGGCGCACAATTCAAACTCCAGCTCCCGCAAGGCGATACCTGGTTCGAACTGTCCGTGGCGCGAAAACCTGGTGGTCCCAAACACTCCCCGCACTTCATCGTTCTGTCGCGCGACGTCACCGAGCGCATTCACCTCAAGACCCAGCTTGCCGAGTCCAGCCATCTGCTCAGGACCGTCATCGATACGGCACCCATGCGCATCTTCTGGAAAGACCGGGACTCGCGTTATCTGGGATGCAACCCGGCCTTCGCGAGAGACGCGGGCTTGGCCGATGCGGACGACATCGCGGGCAAGACCGATGATCAATTGGGCTGGAAGATGCAGGCCGACCTGTATCGCACGGATGACCAGATGATCATGGCGCAGGGCATCCCCAAGCTTTCCTACGATGAGCCGCAGACCACGCCGGATGGCAGAAGCATCTGGCTGCGCACCTCCAAGGTGCCGCTGCGCAATGGCAGGAACGAAGTGACCGGTCTACTCGGCATCTATGAGGACATCACCGAGCGCAAACAGGCCGAAGCCGCCCTGCAACGCAGCGAAGCCAACCTCAACCGCGCGCAGGCGGTGGCCAAGGTCGGCAGCTGGTATCTGGATATCGCGAGCAAGCGCCTTGAGTGGTCGGACGAGGCCTATCGCATCTTCGGTTTTCCGCGGCAACAGGCGGTGGATATGGACACCTTCGTCTCCACCCTGCATCCCGATGACAAGGACAGGGTGCTCGATGCCTGGAACAAGGCCGTTGCCGGCGCCCCGTATGACATCGAACATCGCATCGTCGTGCGTGGAGGGGGGGTGCGCTGGATCAGAGAGCGCTCCGAGATCGAACGGGATGCGCAGGGTCGCGCGCTCTTCGGCATCGGCACCCTGCAGGACATTACCGAGCGCAAACTGGCCGAAGAACGCATCCAGTATCTCGTGAATTTCGATGTTCTGACAGGGCTGCCGAACCGGATACAACTGGAAAACCGCATCAAATATGCCCTCGAACTGGCAAAACGCAGGAACGAACATCTCGCTCTGATGTCCGTCAGTCTTGACCATTTCAAGGACATCAACGATACCCTGGGCCGCAGGATCGGCGATGCCCTGTTGATCCAGTTGGCAAAACGCCTGCGTTCGTCGCTGCGCGAAGAAGATACGGTGTCACGCTTGGGCGGCGACGAATTCACCGTCATGTCCCCCGGCGTTGATGCCTCGGGCGCCATGCATGTCGCAAAAAAATTACTGGATGCCATCGCCGCCCCCTACCAGATCGAGCAGTATGAACTGGCCGTCACGGCATCGATCGGCATCGCACTCTATCCGGAAGACGGCGCCGACATGGAGACCCTCACCAGAAATGTCGATACCGCCATGTATCGCGCCAAGCAGGATGACCACAACAGTTATCGATTCTTTACAGCAGAGATGCAGGTACGTTCCGCACGCAAGCTGCAATTGGCGAACGCCCTGCACCATGCGCTGGACGGCACGCAATTGCAGGTGGTTTATCAACCTCAGCTGTCCATGCACGCTGGTTCCGTCATCGGTGCGGAGGCTTTGCTGCGCTGGCATCATCCGGAGTTGGGCACGATCTCACCTGCCGAATTCATCCCGATGGCGGAAGACAGCGGGATGATTCTGCAGGTCGGCGAATGGGTATTGCGGCAAGCGGTGCGGCAAGCGAAAACCTGGATGGAAAAAGGAATCTCGCCATTGATCATGGCCGTGAACCTGTCAGCCATCCAGTTCCGGCAACCCGACCTGCCCGACATAGTCAGCCGCATACTTGATGAAGAGGGATTGCCGCCGGCATATCTGGAACTGGAACTGACCGAAGGTGCCGCGATGCACGATCCGCAAAGTGCCGTCATCATGATAAACAACCTGCATGATCGCGGCATACGCATGG
Source organism: Rhodoferax sp. (assembly GCF_030653815.1). GTDB lineage: Bacteria > Pseudomonadota > Gammaproteobacteria > Burkholderiales > Burkholderiaceae_C > Rhodoferax. The sequence continues at coordinate 77,998 of NZ_JAURYQ010000044.1, forward strand.
CTATCGACGATTTCGGCACCGGATATTCATCCCTGAGCTACCTGAAGAAATTCAAGGTGTACAAGCTCAAAATAGATCAGTCATTCGTGCGCGACATCAGTACCGATCCGGAAGACAAAGCCATCGTCGGTGCCATCATCAGTATGGCAAAGAGTCTCGGTCTGAAAACTATCGCGGAAGGCGTGGAGACAGAAGGACAATTGGCATTCCTGCGGGAACAGGGCTGTGATGAGGTGCAGGGTTATTACTACAGCCGCCCTCTACCAGCCGGGCAGTTCGAGGGGTTCATGGCATCCCATATCCCGCGATCGAAATGACCTGAATGGTCATTTCGATCGCAAGCTGGAAAACTCACTCAGGGGGCCGATTTTTCATTCCAGTTGTACCAGCGCCCCCAGCCTGGGCAGCGCCGCCAGCGCATTGCGCGTGGTGGCCTCGGCCAACTCGGCCAAGCTGAGTCCTCGCAGTTCGGCCAGCACAGCGGCAATGCGCGGCAGTTCAGCCGGCGAGTTGAGGCCCTGCACGTCCCCCGCGTTACGCTGCGGGGCGGTTTTGTAGAGCCAGTGCGGCGGCATGTCGGGAGCGTCGGTTTCCAGCACGATGGACGCCAAGGGCAGATTGGTAGCCAGGCGGCGCAACTGCAGTGCGCGCTCGTAGGTCACCGCACCACCAAAACCCAGCTTGAAGCCCAGATCGATGAAACTTTGCGCTTGCTGTTCGCTGCCGTTGAAGGCATGGGCAATGCCATGCCAGTCGGCGCGTGCCATGTCACGCAGCCCTTTGAGCACCTGATCGACCGAGCGGCGCACATGCAACAGAACGGGCAAACCGTATTTGCGCGCCAGCTTGAGTTGTGTCAGATAAAAGTGCTGCTGGCGCGCGCTCAGGGGCTCCAGGCAGAGTTCGGGCACAAACAGGTCGAGCCCGATTTCACCCACCGCCACCAGACGGGGGTCGTCACGGTAAGACTGCAGCGCGGCATCGAGCCGGTCCAGATCGTCGTCGTGTGCCGCTTTCACGTACAGCGGGTGAATGCCCAGCGCGTAACTGTCGCCACCGGCATGGGCCAGCGCCCGCACTGCCTCAAAGTTGGCGACTTCGACCGCTGGCAGCACGCACATGCCGACCTGATGGCGCGCAGCTTCGGCCCGGATGGCCAGACCTGCGGTACCGAATTCTGGGGCATCCAGATGGCAGTGGGTGTCAATGAACATCATGCACCCCAATCCCGCGAGGGATCAGGCAGACTGGCTGGCTGCCAAAAACAGGCCAAGTTTGGCGTCCTCTTCGGGCACATGCCGCTCGCACCAGTCCCGCATCAGCGCAGCGATGGCCGGCTTGTTCATGTAGCCCTTGCCCACATCCATGCTGCGTCCGATCAGGCGGTCCAGCAGCGTGTGGTGCTGTGCCATGTGTTCTTCGAGGCCGGGGTAGTTGGTGCGACGCATCAGCGCTTCTTCCAGTTCGAACTGGGCGCGCGCCTGCTTGCACAGCGACACGATGGTGGAACGCAAGACCGTCAGGTCATCGGAGGCGAGAAACGCGTTGGTCAGCGCGAACAGTTTCTCCTGCATGGCATCCGCTTCCGCGTCGCCAATTTTGTAACCAGTTTGCCATTCCACCGTCATCGTGACACCTCAAAAATCAACATTGCATCATGCAAATGATAAAGAAAAAAGCTGTTGACCTAAGCGGAAGCTGACTCGGTCAGTTTGCCCTGTACCAACCTGAGCTGGCGGGCACAGCGAGCCGCCAGCGCCTCGTCGTGGGTGACCACAATGAAGGCAGTTCCCTGCGTGCGTGCCAGTTCCAACATCAGGTTGAACACGCCGTGTGCGGTGCTGCGGTCCAGGTTGCCGGTGGGCTCGTCGGCCAGCACGCAGGCCGGTTGTGTCACCAGGGCGCGGGCAATGGCCACACGCTGACGCTCACCGCCCGAGAGTTCCGCCGGGCGATGGTGCAGACGATCCGCCAGACCCACGCTGGTCAACATGTTGCTGGCAATCTGCGCAGCATCGGCATGCGCCATGCGCCGAATCCACAGCGGCATGGCCACATTGTCAAGCGCACTGAACTCGGGCAGCAAGTGGTGAAACTGGTAGACAAAGCCGAGGTACTGGTTGCGCAGGCGACCTTGTTCGGCTTCGCCCAAGTGCGCCAGATCCTGGCCATGCAGCAGCACCGAGCCGCTGGTGGGCGCATCGAGGCCACCCATCAAATGCAACAGCGTGCTTTTGCCCGAACCGGAGGCGCCCACAATGGCCAGCGTCTCACCCGCGCGCACGTCCAGGTCGACACCCTGCAGCACCGTCACGTCCAGCCGGCCCTCGGTGAAACGCTTGGTCAAAGCCTGGGCGCTCAAGACAAGTTCACTCATAGCGCAGCGCCTCCGCCGGGTTGACACGGCTGGCGCGCCAGCTCGGATACAGCGTGGCCACAAAAGCCAGCACCAGGGAAATGACCGCAATCGGCAAGATGTCGGCCTGTTGCGGGTCGCTCGGCATGCGGCTGATCAGATAAATGTCTTTGGGCAAAAAGCTGGCCCGAAAGAGCTGCTCCAGCGCCGGCACGATCACGTCGATGTTGAACGCCACGCCCAGGCCCATGGCCAGCCCGGCCAGCGTACCGATCACCCCCACCATGGCGCCTTGCACCACAAAAATGCCCATGATGCTGGCCGGACTGGCACCCAGGGTGCGCAATATCGCGATGTCGGCGCGCTTGTCGGTCACCGTCATTACCAGCGTGCTCACCAAGTTGAAGGCCGCCACGGCCACGATCAAGGTGAGGATGATGAACATCATGCGTTTTTCCAGCTGCACGGCAGCAAACCAGGTGCGGTTTTGCCGCGTCCAGTCGCGAATCAGCAGCTTGTCCGTCAATGTGGCGGCCAATTGCGCTGCCACTTCCCGCGCCAGGTGCAGGTCGCGCAACCGCACCCGCACGCCGCTGGGGCCCTCCAGGCGGAAGATGCGGGCCGCGTCCTCAATGTGCATCAGCACCAAACCCGAGTCGTACTCAAAATGGCCCGAGTCAAAGGTGCCCACCACGGTCATCTGCTTCAGGCGCGGCACTACGCCGGCCGGCGTGACCTGGCCACTGGGTGCCACCAGCGTCACCTTGTCGCCTTGCAGGACGCCCAGGCTGCGGGCCAGCTCGGCGCCCAACACCACGCCGAACTCGCCAGGTATCAGCCGATTCAGCCCGGTGTTCTTGAGCTCCAGCGCCAGGTCTGTCACTTCACCCTCGCGCGCGGGGTCGATGCCGCGCACCAGCGTGCCCTTCATGTCTTCACCGCGGGCCAGCAAAGCCTGGGTGGCGATGAATGGCGCGGCGCCAATCACGGCCGGGTTGGAGCGGACCTGGGTCAGGGTGCGCGTGGCGTCGGGCAAGGCCTCGCCGTTGGGGGCGAAAATCTCGATGTGCGAGACCACACCCAGCATGCGGTCACGCACTTCCTTCTGAAACCCGTTCATCACGCTCAGCACAATGATCAGGGCCGCCACACCGAGCGCAATGCCGAGCATCGACACGCCCGAGATGAACGAGATAAAACCGTTGCGCCGGGTGGCACGACCGGCCCGCGTGTAGCGCCAGCCAAGGATCAGTTCATAGGGAAGTTGCATGCCCGCATTGTGGCATTGCAGCCCGACACCGGCTGACGTCGGGGGCGGACTCCCGCATAATCAGCGCCAAATCGTTTAAGAGGACAGCACCATGGGACTCCCCGCACACTCCGACCCAGACCGCCACCCCCCATGCACCTGCTGATTCCCCACGCCGCCAGCCATTCTGAGGGCTGCCAGGCAGCGCTGGCCACACTGAAACTCCCCCACCTGCAAAAATTGCTCAGCCGCCTGAGCCCGCAGCCACTTGACGCAGGTGACGAGCTGAGCTGGTCGCCACCGCACGAACGCGCATTGGCACGCAGTCTGGGGTTGCCCGTCACCGACGGCCAACTGCCCTGGGCCGCGCTGGAGGCCCAAAAACGCCCCGAACTGGCGCACCTGCCAGGCGCCTGGGCTTTTGTAAGCTTGTGCCATTGGCAGGCCACGACGCACGAAGTCACCATGCGCCAGCTGCCGATGCACGAGCTGAGCGCCACCGAGTCTGACGGCTTGCTGGCGGCCATGCAGCCCTTTTTTGCGCAGGACGGCATCACGCTCCACCCCTTTGAGGCCGGGCGCTGGCTGGCGCATGGCGCGGTCTTTGATGGCCTGCCCAGCGCCTCGCCCGACCGGGTGCTGGGCCGCAATTTGTCGCCCTGGATGCCCACCGCTTCCCAGGCCAGCGGTTTGATCCGCTTGATGAGCGAGATGCAGATGTTGTTCTACACCCACCCGCTCAACGATGCCCGCGAGCGACGCGGCGCCTTGGCTGTCAACGCCATCTGGTTCAGTGGCAGCGGGACATTGCCTGACCGCCACCCTGCCCCGGCTTCTGCCCAGCCCATCATGGCCCCGACGCTGCGCCAGGCCGCGCTGCAAGACAACTGGGCCGGCTGGGCCAGCGCCTGGCAACAGCTAGACGTCACCCACATCCGGCAACTGCTGGACGCCCAGCGCCTGGGCGACGCCGTCCAGCTGACGCTGTGCGGCGAGCGCCACGCCCAAAGCTGGGTCTCTCAGCCGCCCAGCCTGAAACAAAAATTCAGACAACTTTTTAGCGCCCCACCGGTTCAGGGCACACTCGAAAAATTATGAAAATCATGGTCAGAGACGCCCCTCCCAGAAGCATCTGGGCATTGGAGCAAGCCGGCATTCATCCGCTACTGGCACAACTTTACGCCGCGCGCGGCGTGCAAGACCCGCAGGAACTGGATGACGCGCTGGCCAGACTGCTGCCGCCCGCCAGCATGCAAGGCACGGCAGAGGCCGCCCAACTGCTGGCCAATGCCATCCGCGATGACAAAAAACTTTGCATCGTGGCCGATTACGACTGCGACGGCGCCACCGCCTGCGCCGTCGGCGTGCGCGGCCTGCGCCTGCTCGGTGCCCTGCATGTGGACTACATCGTGCCCGACCGCGTGCAGGATGGTTATGGCCTGACCGCGCCCATTTCCGAGCGCGTCAAAGCCAGCGGTGCCGACGTGCTGATCACCGTGGACAACGGCATTGCCAGTTTCGACGGCGTGGCCCGGGCCCGCGCACTCGGCCTGCAGGTGCTGGTGACCGACCACCATTTGCCGGCCCTGCGCGCTGGCCAGATTGAATTGCCTGATGCCAATGTGATCGTGAATCCGAACCAGCCCGGCTGCAGTTTCGAGAGCAAATCCATCGCCGGCGTCGGTGTCATGTTCTACGTGCTGCTGGCGCTGCGCGCCGAGCTGCGCCAACGCGGCCGGTTCACCGCGCAAAACCAACCCAAGCTGGACGCCCTGCTGCCGCTGGTGGCCCTGGGCACCGTGGCCGACGTGGTCAGGCTCGACACCAACAACCGCCGGCTGGTGGCGCAAGGCCTCAAACGTGTGCGCGCCCAGGCCCTGCCGGCCGGGCTGGCGGCCTTGTTTGTGGCGGCCTCGCGCGAAGCCAAAAGCGCCACCACCTTCGACTTTGGTTTTGCCCTGGGGCCGCGCATCAACGCCGCCGGGCGCTTGTCCGACATGACGCTGGGCATCGAATGCCTGCTCACCGACGATGCCGGTCGCGCCCAGGAACTGGCCACGATGCTTGATGCCATCAACCGTGAGCGCCGCGATATCGAAGGCAGCATGCGCGAACAGGCCCTGCTTGTGGCCGAATCGCTGTTTGAAGACGCGGCCGAAGCGCCACCGGCCATTTGCGTCTTTGATGCCGACTTTCACGAGGGCGTGGTCGGCATCGTTGCCTCACGCATCAAGGACAAGTTTCACCGCCCCAGTTTTGTCTTTGCCAGCAGTGGCGCCATTGGCCGTGCCCATGAACTCAAAGGTTCGGGCCGCTCGATCCCCGGCTTTCACCTGCGCGATGCGCTCGACCTGGTGGCCAAACGCTACCCCGGCGTGCTACTGCGCTTTGGCGGCCATGCCATGGCAGCGGGTTGCACACTCAACGTTGACCAGTTGGACACCTTCGAGCAGGGTCTGAATGAGGTCGCCCAGGAGTGGCTCGATGCGGCCACCCTGACGCGCCGCCTGGAGACCGACGGCGCGCTCAAGCCCGAATACCGCCGCCCCGACCTGGTCGACACGCTGCACCATGAAGTCTGGGGCCAGGGCTTTGCCGCGCCCACCTTCAGCGAAGAACTCGAAGTGGTGTCGCAGCGCCTGGTGGCTGAAAAACACCTGTCACTCAAGCTCAAGCACCGCGGCGAGCCGGTCGACGGCATCTGGTTTGGCCACACCGAGCCGCTGCCCAACCGCGTCAAGCTGGCGTTCAGGCTGGATGTGGACAGTTGGCGCGGTGAGCGTCGGGTGCGTTTTCTGGTGGAGGCAGCAGAACTGCCCGCCCAGCCCTAGAATCGTTGCGAACATGAACACCCTGAACGCTGACCTGCATTGTCATTCCGTTGTTTCCGACGGCACCCTCACCCCCGAAGAACTGGCGCAGCGTGCCAAGGCCCAGGGCGTGACACTGTGGTCCCTCACCGACCACGATGAAATTGGCGGTCAGGCCCGGGCGGCGACAGCGGCGGCGGCCTGTGGCCTCGATTACCTGAGTGGCGTGGAAATCTCGGTCAGTTTTTTGCACCAGACGGTGCACATCGTCGGCCTGGGCTTTGATGTCGATAACGCCGCGCTGACCGAGGGGCTGCAGCAAACCCGGGGCGGACGCTCGCAACGGGCCAAGGAGATGGCCACCGACCTGGCACGCGTTGGCATCCAGGGTGCCTTTGAGGGTGCGCTCAAGTACGCAGGCAATCCCAACCTGATCTCACGCACCCATTTCGCCCGCTATCTGGTGGAAACCGGGGTCTGCAAGGATACTTACGAGGTGTTTCGCAAATACCTCACTGAAGGCAAGCCCGGCTTTGTCGAGCACCGCTGGGCCAACCTGAAAGATGCCGTGCGCTGGATCACCCAGGCCGGTGGCATGGCAGTGATTGCGCACCCGGCGCGCTACAAGTTCAGCGCCAACGAGGAACTGGCGCTGTTCACCGAATTCAAGGGCCACGGCGGGATGGGGGTGGAAGTGATCACCGGCAGCCACTCCCATACCGAGAGCGCCAACTACGCCGCCACCGCGCTCGAATTTGGCCTGGCAGCCTCGCGCGGCAGCGACTTTCACAGCCCCGAGGAAAGCCGCACCGAGCTCGGTGCCCTGCCCGACCTGCCCGCCCAACTGACACCGGTATGGGCTTTGCTAGCCAATCGCATTCAACGTGCCACCGCGCCAATCACCCACTGAACTCATGTCATTCTGGAAAAGTCGGCAAGCCGGCGGCATTTTGTTGATCATTGTGGCGACCCTCACCTTTGCCACGCTTGACACGATGGCCAAGCATGCCATCCAGGTGGTGCCCCTGCTGATGCTGCTGTGGTTTCGTTATGCGTTTCAGGCGGTGGTGACTTTGGTACTGCGTTTTCCCGTGCAAAAAACACAACTCTTTGCCACGCCGAATCCACGCTTTCAGGCGCTGCGCGGCGTATTGCTGCTCATTACCAGCGCTTGCGCTTTCTTTGGTTTGCAGTACTTGCCGGTCGGTGAATTCACCGCCATGACCATGCTCTCGCCCATGGCCGCCAGCGCGATGGCCGCGTGGACCCTCAAAACCTATGTCTCGCCACGGCGCTGGGCGCTGATGGGCCTGGGTTTGCTGGGCGTGCTGCTGGTGATACGTCCCGGGGGCCAGGTGTTTGGCTGGGCGCTGTTGTTCCCGGTGTTGTTGGTGACCTCGTATGCCTGGTTTCAGGTGCTCACCAGCCGACTCAGTGGCGACGAAAACCCCTACACCACGCACTTTTACACCGGTCTGGTGGGTGCCTTGGTCATGACGCCCGTCATGCTGCTCAGTTGGGACAGCGCCGCGTTGCTGCACTATTGGTATTGGTTTTTGCTGGTCGGTTTTTTGGGCACCTTTGGCCACCTGATGCTGATTCGCGCGTACAACCGCGCCAATGCCGTTGTTCTGTCACCTTATCTTTACACCCAGATTGCGTTTGCCACGCTGCTGGGCTGGCTGGTTTTTCGCCATGTGCCCGACGGCCTGGCGTGGGCCGGCATTGCCGTGATTGCGGCCAGCGGCGTCGGCAATGCCATGTTGTCGGCCCGCGAAGCCATCAGACTGCGACAATAGCGTCATGCCGCAAATTTTCGAAATCCACCCCGACAACCCGCAGCCGCGCCTGCTGCAACAGGCCACTTCCCTGCTTGACAAGGGCGAGGTACTGGCCGTGCCCACCGACTCCAGTTATGCGCTGGTGTGCCACCTCGACGACAAGGCGGCGGCTGACAAGCTGCGTCGTATTCGCGGCGTCGACGACAAGCACCACCTGACGCTGCTGTGCCGAGACCTGTCCGAGCTGTCCGCCTACGCCAAAGTGGACAACCAGCAGTACCGGCTCATCAAGGCCGCCACACCGGGGGCCTACACCTTCATTCTGGAAGCCACCAAGGAAGTGCCGCGCCGCCTGAGTCACCCGTCGCGCAAGACCATCGGCCTGCGCGTACCCGACCACAAGGTATTGCAGGAACTGCTGGCGCTTTACAGCACCCCGCTGCTGGCCACCACCCTGATTGCGCCAGGTGAGACAGAGCCCATGAACGACGCTGACGAAATTCGCGCCCATTACAAGGGCCGCATCGCCGCCATCATCGACTCCGGCGCCTGCCCGCGCGAACCCACCACCGTGGTCGATTTGACCGGCGGCGAACCTGTGGTCATCCGTGAAGGTCGCGGCGCACTGGCGGCCCTGGGCCTTTAACGCAATCTCGCCATGGACTTCGCCCAACTGATTCAAACCATCAGCCTCTACGCCATTCCGGTGTTGTTGGCTATTACCCTGCACGAGGCGGCGCACGGTTTTGCGGCCAAACATTTCGGTGACAGCACCGCCTACAACCTGGGGCGCGTCACCCTGAATCCGCTGCCGCACATCGATCCGGTGGGCACCATCCTGATGCCGCTGATGTTGTACTTTGCCACCTCAGGGGCGTTTTTGTTTGGTTATGCCAAACCGGTGCCGGTGCGCTTCGGCAATTTACGCAACCCCAAGCGCGACATGATCTGGGTCGCGCTGGCCGGGCCGGGCGCCAACTTTTTTCAGGCGCTGGTGTGGGGCGCGCTGCTGTACTTGTTCAGGGGCATGGATGTAGCAGAGCCTTTTCTTATTGAAATGGCGCAAGGCGGCGTGCTGGTCAATGTGGTGATGGCGGTGTTCAACCTGTTTCCGTTGCCGCCGCTCGACGGTGGCCGCATTCTGGTGGGGTTGCTGCCGTACCGCCAGGCCATGCTGGTGTCACGCGTGGAGCCCTGGGGCTTCTTCATTGTGATGGCGCTGGTGCTGGCCGGTGTGGTCAGCAACCTGTGGTTGCGCCCGCTGATGGGCCTGACCTACCAGCTCATCAACCTGCTGCTGAGCCCGCTGGCCTGGCTGGTCAGCTGAGTTTTTTGACTTTTCATTTCATTTTCCCCATGCGCATCGAACGTTTTCTGACCGGCATCACGACCTCGGGCACACCCCACCTGGGCAATTACGTAGGCTCGATCCGCCCGTCCGTGAGCCACAGCTTGCGCCCGGGCGTCGAGAGTTTTTACTTTCTGGCCGACTACCACGCCCTGATCAAAGTCGGCGACCCGACACGCATCCAGCGCTCCACTTTGGAGATTGCCGCCAGCTGGCTGGCCTGCGGCCTGAATCCGGACCGCGTGGTGTTTTACCGCCAGTCGGATGTCCCGGAAATCCCCGAGCTCACCTGGTTTTTAAGCTGCGTGCTGGGCAAGGGTGTGCTCAATCGCGCCCATGCCTACAAGGCGGCAGTCGACAAAAACACGGCGGCTGGCAATGACCCCGATGCCGATGTCAATGTCGGCCTGTTCATGTACCCGGTGCTGATGGGCGCCGACATTTTGATGTTCAACGCGCACCAGGTGCCGGTGGGGCGCGACCAGGTGCAGCACATCGAGATGGCGCGTGACATGGCGCACAGTTTCAACCACCGTTACGGCGACCATTTTGTCGCGCCCGAGGCCGCCATCGAGGACCATGTCGCTACCCTGCCCGGCCTCGACGGCCGCAAGATGAGCAAAAGCTACGACAACACCATCCCGCTGTTTGCCCCGCGCGAGCAACTCAAAAAACTCATCGGCAGTATCGTCACCGACTCCACTGCGCCCGGCGAAGCCAAGGCCGTGGAAGGCTCGACCCTGTTCCAGATCTACCAGGCCTTTGCCAGCACCGCCGAGACCGAAGCGCTGCGCCAGGCCTATGCCGCCGGCATCTCATGGGCCGACGCCAAGCATCTGGTGTTCGAGCGCATCGACCAGGAAATTGCGCCCATGCGCGCGGCCTACCAGGACCTGATCGACAACCCGGCCAAAATTGAGGCGGTGCTGCTGGCCGGTGCGACCAAGGCCCGCACCATTGCGACGCCGTTCATGGGGCAACTGCGTCATGCCGTGGGGCTGCGCCCCCTGCAAACCCATGCCAGCACGACCGCCAAGACGGTGAAGCTGGCGCTGCCGGTGTTCAAGCAATACCGTGAAAGCGACGGCCAGTTTTATTTCAAGTTGCAAAGCGCCGACGGCCGCCTGTTGCTGCAAAGCGGGGCTTTTGCCTCGCCCAAAGTGGCAGGCCAAACCATTGCAACGCTGCAGACCGAGGGGCTTGCCGCCCTGAATAACAGCCCGGTGACGCTGGTAAAAGGCCAAGATGTCACGGAATCCGACGTTGTGGGTGCGTTGCAGATCCTGCAAATGGCCAAGGAAGCCAAACCAGGCTAGCCGGCACTGTACAATCCGCAGCTTCGCGGAGAGATGGCAGAGTGGCCGAATGTACCTGACTCGAAATCAGGCGTACCGCAAGGTACCGTGGGTTCGAATCCCACTCTCTCCGCCAGTACATTGACTTCCAACTGGCTATATGCAAATGGAAGTTGCCTGAAGCCCCGCCCCGTGTGGGGTTTTTTGCGTCTGGCTCCTGACTGCGGCGTTCATGGGGCAGGCCAAAAACCTGTCTCAAACCGGTTTTGTCTCAGAACCTCCTGACTTTTGGAGGCACGGTACGGCGGTACGGGCTTTTCGAGCATGTCGGTCAATTTGACCCGTACCAAATGGCTGTGATTTGGTTCTGTGGTGGCTTCTGGCAACCATATTCCCTTTCGCTTGTGATAGACCTGTGTAGCGGCAGAACGAATCGTGAAACTGGGATTTAGTCTGCCTATTTGACTTGAATCAGCTCTCGTAACTTCTTCACGGAAAGCCACTGCCGTGAGGAATGCACCACACGATGGCAGTTTGCGCAAAGCAGCGCCAAATCCTCGACTTTGGTTTTGTCGCCCTCCGTCAATGTGTGAACAGGCTTCGTATGATGAACATCAATGATCCCTTCGGCAAGTGGCCCATAAGCCAATTTGAATTCAAACCCGCATGCTTCACATGCCAGTCGGCCATATTTCTTCATGGCAGCAGCTTTGGCAGCATCAACGAGTTTTCGACTTCGCTCCCGGTACCTGAAGGAACTGGGTTATGAATAAGTCGCTCAAGCCACGCACAGCTACCGTTGCAGTCTCTGCAACCGTTGCCCCCAAACACCCAGCCGCAACCGAAGGGGCTGGCGAGTTTGTTCTGTACACCACTGAAGATGGCGTCACCCGCGTCGAAATGCGGGCTGAGGGTGGCTCCCTGTGGCTCAGTCAGGCCGAGATTGGCACGCTGTTCAGACCACCCCCCAAAACATCACCCAGCACTTCAAAGCGATCTACGCCGAGGGTGAGGCCGACCCCGAGACAACCTGTAAGTCCGGCTTACAGGTTCGCCAGGAGGCCGGTCGGCAGGTGCGCCGCACGGTCCGCCACTACAGCCTGGAGGTGATCTTGGCCGTGGGCTACCGCGCCCGGTCGGCCCGTGGCACACAATTTCGCCAGTGGGCCACCGCCCACCTGAGCGAATACCTGCTCAAGGGCTTTGTGATGGACGACGAGCGCCTGAAGAATCCACCCGTGGGCGAATCGGCGCTGCCCGACCGCTTTGGTGAGTTGCTGGAGCGCATCCGCGACATCCGTGCCAGCGAGCGCCGCATGTACTTGCGGGTAGCTCTCTTAAGTTGCCGACAGCATAAGCGCTCTATTCATCTCATGCTCAAGTACTTTGTCAGTGGTAACCAAGGTTCGCTTCCACGATGCCTCCACGGCGAATGGCCACGGCACAGTACTTGAACTCAGGAATTTTGCCGAACGGGTCAAGCGCGGCATTGGTCATCAGGTTTGCTGCCGCCTCGTAATACGCAAAGGGAACGAAGACGGTGCCTCTGGGTGTCCCATCATCCCGGCGTACGTAAATGACCACCTCGCCGCGGCGCGATTGCAGCGTGATCACATCCCCTGGCATCAGCCTCAAGGCCGTCAGATCGTCGCCACACAACGACGCGGTGGCAATGGGTTCGATGCTATCCAGCACTGCGGCTCGGCGCGTCATGCTGCCGGTGTGCCAGTGCTCAAGCTGTCGGCCGGTAATGAGCACGAAAGGATATTCTGCATCCGGTCGCTCGTTGGCAGGAATGATGTCGGCCGGTACCAGACGTACTCGGCCATCGGTCGTATCAAAGCGGTCCATAAAGACCGTAGGCGAGCCTGGATCACCAGCGCTCAAGCAGGGGTAGGTGACGCTGGATTCACGCTGCAACCGTTCCCACGTGATGCCCGCGATGGTGGCATGCATGGCTTGACGCATTTCTTCATAGACGGCAGCCACACCGTGGTGTTCGCCCAAATAGCGCCATGACAGGCCCATGCGCTTGGCCATCTGCTGGATGATCCACAGATCTGGCATGGCCTGACCCGGAGGATCGATTGCCTGATGGCCCAGTTGCATCATGCGGTCGGTGTTGGTGACCGTGCCAGTTTTCTCTGGCCAGGCCGTCGCGGGCAACACCACGTCGGCGAGCCATGCAGTTTCAGTCATGAAAATGTCTTGCACCACCAGGTGCTCCAGACTTGCCAGCGCGTGGCGTGCGTGGTTCAAGTCAGGGTCACTCATGGCCGGGTTCTCGCCCATGATGTACATGCCGCGCACCTTGTGCGGATCAGTGTCCAGCGCCAGGACCTTGCGCATGATTTCCACGACGGTGTAGCCAGGCTGGTCGTCGAGCTTCGTGTCCCAAAATTTCTCGAACCAGCCATGTGCTGCTTTATTGGTGACGTGCTGATAGTTGGGGAACATCATAGGAATCAAACCGGCGTCACTGGCGCCCTGCACGTTGTTTTGCCCACGCAGCGGATGTAGTCCGGAGCCGGGTTTTCCGATCTGTCCTGTGACTGTGGCCAGTGCTATCAGGCAGCGGGCGTTGTCGGTGCCATGGACGTGCTGGCTCACGCCCATGCCCCACAGAATCATGGCACCTTTAGCCTTGGCAAACGCGCGCGCCACTTCACGCAGGGTCGGCGCCGGAATACCGCAGATCGGCGACATGGCCTCGGGGCTGTAACCCTTGACGTTTTCTCTCAGGGCCTCGAAGTTACTGGCTCGGGTGCGGATGAACTCCTCATCGGCCAATCCCTCTTCAACGACGGTGTGGATCAGCGCATTGAGCATAGCCACATCGGTATCGGCTTTGAACTGCAGTGTGCGCCAGGCGTGTTTGCCAATGTCGGTCACGCGTGGGTCGGCCAGCACAATCCTGGCGCCTCTTTGGGCCGCATTTTTCATCCAGGTGGCCGCCACCGGATGATTTGATGTAGGGTTGGAGCCGATGACGAAAATCAGGTCCGAGTGCGCAACATCGTTGATCTGGTTGCTCACTGCACCGGACCCCACACCCTCCAACAGCGCTGCGACGCTGGAGGCATGGCACAGGCGGGTGCAATGGTCCACGTTGTTGGAGCCGAAACCGGTGCGCACCAGCTTCTGGAACAAATAAGCTTCTTCGTTGCTACCCTTTGCAGAACCAAAGCCAGCCAGCGACTTCGTGCCATGCGTATCGCGCAGGCCTTTGAGCGTGCCTGAGGTCAGCGCCAATGCCTCCTCCCAACTGGCCTCCCGAAACACGGAAGACCAATCTGCCGTATCACGATTGAGGTCCTGCAAGGCGGCAGGGTCTTTGGGCACGCCGGTTTTTCGAATCAGCGGCACGGTCAAACGCTGTGGACTGTGCGCGTAATCAAAACCGAAGCGTCCTTTCACGCACAGCCGGTTGTGGTTGGCGGGTCCATCGCGTCCGTCGACGCTGACAATTTTGTTGTCCTTGACGTTGTAGGTCAGCAGACAGCCGACGCCGCAGAAGGGGCAAACCGAGCCCACCTTTTTATCTACGATCTGCGAGCCGATTTGCTTTTTTGGCATCAAGGCGCCGGTGGGGCAGGCCTGCACGCACTCGCCGCAGGCCACGCAAGTGCTGTCGCCCATCGGATCGTTCAGGTCAAACACAATCTCACTGTTTGCGCCGCGCCGGGCGTATCCGATCACGTCATTGACCTGCTCTTCACGACAGGCCCGTACGCAGCGCTTGCACTGGATGCAGGCATCGAGGTTGACCGCCATCGCCATGTGCGAAAAATCGGCCCTGGGTTGCTTGCGACGCAAGGTCTTGAGTTCAGGTCGCACAGAAACATCCATGCGGGCCGCCCAGTCGCTGAGTTCGCCGTGCTGCTGCGACTCGTCCTTTTCATTCCATTTGTAACCGGTATCCGGCATGTCAGACAGCAGCATCTCCAGCACCATCTTCTGGCTCTTGACCGCGCGGTCGCTTCTTGCTTGCACTTCCATGCCCGCAGTGGCACTGCGACAACAGCTTGGGGCTAATGTGCGCTCACCCTTGATTTCAACGACACAGGCGCGGCAATTGCCATCAGCCCGATAGCCGTCCCTGTAGCAAAGATGGGGAATATCAACGCCATGGCGCTTGGCGGCGTTGAGGATGGATTCGCCCTCAAACGCATGGAGGATCTGGTTGTCGAGCTTGAACTCGACGGTTTGCAGCGTGACTTCGGCCAATTTGGCGGGTAAATTCATTCAAACGATCTCCTGGGGAAAGTACTTTTGAATGCAGCGCACCGGGTTGGGTGCGGCCTGCCCCAGGCCACAAATGGATGCATCTGTCATGACGACGCTCAGGTCTTCCAGCGTGGCGTTGTCCCACACGGGAACTTCCATCAGTCGAACAGCTTTGGCGGTGCCGACGCGGCACGGTGTGCATTGGCCACAACTCTCATTCGCAAAAAATTGCATCATGTTCAGCGCCGCGTCGCGGGCCCGGTCGTGTTGACTGAGGACAATGACCGCCGCTGAACCAATGAAGCAACCGTGCGGTTGCAGGGTGTCAAAGTCAAGCGGTATGTTGCTCATGTGGGCTGGCAAGATGCCACCCGATGCGCCACCCGGCAAGTAGGCATACAGCACATGGCCGTCCAACATGCCGTCGCAATACTCGTCAATCAACTCTTGCAAGGTAATGCCTGCCGGTGCCAGCTTGATACCGGGGCGCTTGACCCGGCCGCTCACACTGAAGCTGCGAAGCCCTTTGCGTCCATGACGGCCAAAGCTGCTGAACCAGGCTGCTCCCCTCTCCAAAATGTCTCGCACCCAGTACAGGGTCTCAAAATTGTGCTCCAGGGTAGGTCGGCCAAACAAGCCGACCTGGGCAATATAGGGCGGGCGCATGCGGGGTTCGCCGCGTTTGCCTTCAATGCTCTCGATCATGGCGGACTCTTCGCCACAGATGTAGGCCCCGGCGCCGCGGCGTAGCTCAATGGTGGGCAAGGCAATATGGCATGGATAAGGCGGGTTGGCCTGCAATTTGGCCAACTCGGTCTCCAGAATGGCGCGGCAACCGTGATACTCGTCCCGCAGATACACATAACAGGCGTCAATACCCACCACCTGTGCGGCAATCAACAAGCCTTCCAGAAAGCGATGTGGATCGCGCTCCAGATAGGTCCGGTCTTTAAATGTGCCAGGTTCGCCTTCGTCGATGTTCACAGCCATGAGCCGGGGTGCGACCTGCTCGCGCACGATGCCCCATTTGCGCCCGGCCGGAAAACCCGCGCCACCCAGGCCCCGCAGGCCGGAGTCTTCCATCGTCTTGATGATTAGATCGACATCCACTTCACCGTTCGCCAAAGCTGCGGCCAATGTATAACCGCCATTTGCACGGTAGGTGTCATAGCCCGAGTAGTCGGGCGAGACTTGAATCTCTTGCGTAGGCGGAGAAATGCTCTCTTCCACATGCAAAGAAGCTACAAAATGAATGGTGCCTTGAGCAGAAGGGTGTTTGACTGCAGCCGACTTGGCCACTGAAACCACTGCATTCGCGGTGGCCAGCGGCACCGGGCATTGGTGCACGACTGCCACCGGTGCCTGCTCGCAGCGCCCAAGGCAGGGAACTGGAATTACCCGTATATCGGCAGAACCCAACAAGTCGGGCAAGCATGTCAACAGCTTTTTTGAGCCAGCCAGCTCACAACTCAGGCCATCACACACCCGGATCGTCACGCCTGGCGCCTGCGCGTCGTCATTCACCACATCGAAGTGGTGATAAAACGTGGCCACCTCATAGACCTCGGCCATAGGGATATTCATTTCTTTGGCCAGAGCCACCAGGTGCCGGTCATGCAGGCAGAGAAACGCGTCATTGAGCTTGTGCAAGTGCTCGATCAGCAGATCGCGTCTATGCGGCGCCCCGCCAATCAGAGCACGCACTTCATGCACCGACGCGTTGTCAGCCTGGCGTCCTTTGAGCTTGCTCTTACGACGAATGCGCTCGCGCATCTCGTCCACCGTGACGATGGCCACGACATCATTGGATTGGCCGGATGGATTCATGTTGTCTCACTTACTTTCGTGAAATGAACCTTGCACGGATTGTTTGACCATAAAACGTTACTTCGTCTGATTTTCTTGACGATAACATCGGCTTGTCCAATTGAATATCGGGGAATATGATTTGAATCATGCACGATTGGATTCAAATATTGAGTATCGCAATCGATCCGCGTTCACACCAACAGTAACCCACGCAGTTAGCAAGCGACCGGTTGAATTCAAGGTCAAATAATGTCGGCTAGGTAGACTGGCACAGTTGCAAACGCACCACCAAACAAGCATCAAAATGATGCAGAAGGTCGCCAACGGTCTGCAGTTTGCGTGGCCGCCGCCAGAAAGGGCGCGAGCATCTCGCGCAGTGCCTGCGTTGTCTCCTGTCCCGCACGCTCTGGTGAACCCGCATCAAAGGGTGGCTCTGGATCGTATTCCGCCACAAGTTGAATCTTGTGCGCGTGCGCGGTCCCCGATATCTCAGCCGCAAGCGTCAAAGCGAAATCGAGTCCAGCAGTCACACCTGCGCCTGTGAGGATGTGCTCGTCGCGAACCACTCGTTGGGCCACAGGAATAGCACCGAAACGCGACAGCAAATCGCGCGTCACCCAATGGGAAGTGGCGCGACGACCTTGCAGTAACCCTGCTGCGCCAAGAATCAACGACCCTGTGCAGACACTTGTCACCCAGCGGGCCTGCTGACCGCGAGAGCGCATGAAGGCAAGAGTCGCCTCATCCTCCATGGCCTCCAGCGTGCCGCGCGTCCCACCCGGAGCGAACAGTACCTCCACTTGCAACGGGCAGTCGTCAAAAGTGATGCTAGGGGTGATCATTAGACCAAGATCACTGATGATTGGATTCAACGTTTTGGCCACGAGATGTACGCATACGTTCGGTATCATTGACAGGATATGGTGCGGGCCGATGAGGTCCAGCGCCGTCATGGCCGGGTAGGCGAGCAGCGCAATGTGACGAGTGGTCATTGATGTTCTTTCAAGAAAGCGGGTGGACGGCGTTGCGTCCAGGGTTGCGCGGCTTCTAGTTGATAAGCGAGTTGGAACAGCATGTCGTCACTATTGATTCCTGCAGCAAAGTGCACACCCACCGGCAACCCGTCCTGAGCCCAGTCCAGCGGAACCGACATACCGGGTTGGCCAGTGATATTCTGCAACGGGGTGAAGGCAACGTTACGGCTCACCCGCTCGTGCAACGTTGTGTAGTCAAGGTCGGGTGCATGGTGACCCACAAGCACTGGATGCTCGGCCGCTATCGGTGTCATCAAGACGTCCCATTCGCGATGAAATTGTTCCATCTGTGCGCTGGCCTTAAGGCAGCTTTGGACCATGGCCTCCACTCGCTCTGGCGAAAGCGCTGCTCCCGCCTGTGCCAATCCAAGCGTCCAGGGTTCAATACCTTCGAGCAGGAGCTGGCGTTGGGTGACTGGCATGTCTGCAAATTCGTGGTGAACCGAATAGGCCCAACGGTCAAAGAATGCTGCGTGTAGACCGGGAGCGTCGATCGGCCAGTCACATGGAACTACCTCGTGGCCCAGACTTCGCATCAACTCAGCAGCGCGCATCATGGCAACTTCGAACGCGCCGGCCAGTGGCCCGCCGTGCAAGGTGCGCGTGATGAGCGCAACTTTGAGCTTGCGAGGCACGGGCTCATGCACAAGCGGCTTGACCGTTGTGTTTGTTGGATATTGGCGAGACGCTTCAGCGATCGCGAAGGCTAGGGCACTGTCGCGCACGCTGAGCGTAAGCACATGGGATGTCACCACTGAGTGCAGTCGTGCGTCGAAGGCGGGTGCGCTTAACGTGGTGCGCCCGCGCGATGGCTTGAAGCCGAATACCCCACAGCAAGCAGCCGGGTAGCGAATCGACCCACCACCGTCGCTGCCATGTGCGAGCGGCGTGATGCGAGCGGCCACCGCCGCGGCACTGCCGCCGCTGGAGCCGCCACTGGCCACGTCTGTACGCCAGGGGTTTCGCGTCGGTCCGAATGCCAGAGGTTCTGTGACGTCCATCAGGCCGAACTCGGGGGTATTTGTTTTCCCGATGAAGACGGCACCCTGAGCCTGCATGGATGCGACCCACGGGTCGACAGCGGTACCCATCACATCCATTCGCAGCCTGGAACCCCGGGCAAAACGTCGCCCAGGGTAATCGACCGTATCTTTCAGCAAAAATGGAACCCCGGCAAGAAGGCCCATTGGCACGCCGCTGCGGGCTCGCTCCAGCGCTTCGTCCTCCCAAACGTCGATGACAGCATTGATCGCAGGATTGCGCGTGTGCAGACGTTCGAATGCGGATTCGACCACCTCCAGGGCGGAGACTTCACCGCTACGAACAAGTGCAGCCGTTGCCACGGCATCTAGCGCTTCATATTCGTGGTTCATGAGTTGGATGATTTAGACTGATTAAAGAAAAAATTTGGCGCTGCTGCAATCAACTCGCGCGTGTAGTCGTGCTGCGGCCTACCCAGTACATCAGCGGTGTCGCCGATCTCAATGATTTCCCCGCGATACATCACCGCAACGCGATCACACATCTGAGCCGCCACACGCAGATCGTGAGTAATGAAGACCATGCTGAGTTGAAATTCACGTCGTAACTGCTCGAAAAGCTCGAGTACCTGGGCCTGCACCGATACGTCAAGCGCAGAAACCGGCTCATCGGCCACCAGTAATTGCGGCCGTGTGGCCAGCGCACGTGCGATGGCAACACGCTGGCGTTGACCACCGGAGAACTCGTGCGGGTAGCGCTCGGCGGCATCGGCACCAAGTCCAACCTTGCCGAGTAGATCTGTCACCAGTGTGTTGACTTTGTCGCGTGCCTGCCCTTGCGCCAAGGGACCGGCAGCAATGGCAGCACCAACCGTATGGCGCGGATTAAGCGATGCGTAGGGGTCCTGAAACACCATCTGGATGCATGCTCGATCTGAAGCCGGACGATGCCGCAGTTCAGGCGCGAGCGTTCGGCCATCAAATCGAACTTGCCCGCTATCGCTGTGGACCAGACCTGTGAGCAGTCGTCCAAGTGTTGATTTGCCCGAGCCCGATTCGCCAACAATGCCCAGCGTCTCACCGCGGGAAAGCGTAAAGTTGAGGTGGCGTGCCGCGTGCACTTCGCGCCCGCGGCGCAGCAACACGCCAGAGGCACGATAGCTTTTACACAGTTCTCGTACATCCAGAAGTGGTGCGCTCGTGAACGCACCACTCTTGCGGGCGCGGCCATGAGGTATCGCGTCAATCAACGCGCGTGTGTATGGATGCTGTGGTGCCCGCAGAACTTCCTGCGCGGTGCCCGACTCGACAACGCGTCCGAATCGCATCACCGTCACCTGATCGGCAATTTCTGCAACAACCCCGAAATCATGCGTGATGAACAGCAACGCCATACCTTTGCGACGCTGCAACTCGCGCATCAATGTCAATATCTGAGCCTGCGTTGTGACATCCAGCGCTGTGGTGGGTTCATCGGCAATCAGCAGCACGGGTTCGAGCACCAGCGCAGCGGCGATCATCACGCGCTGACGTTGCCCGCCCGACAGACGAAACGGGAACGCTTGCGCGATCAGCTCGGGCTCTGGCAGGCCGACATCAGTCAAAGCCGCAATGATGCGCGCACGCCGTTGCTCAGCGGAAAGCGAGCAGTGTGCGTCGAGTACCTCACCGATTTGCTCGCCAATTCGCATCACCGGGTTCAGCGACGTCATGGGTTCCTGAAAGACCATGCCCATGCGCTGTCCGCGCAGCGCGCGAAGATCGGTCTCGCCAAGCTCTAGCAGATTACGTCCCTCAAACAAAATACGTCCGGCCACTGGGGCCACTTGCGGCTTGGGCAGCAGCCCCATCACTGCGCTGGCGATCATCGATTTGCCAGAGCCGCTTTCCCCTACCAGACACAGGGTTTGCCCCGCACTGAGTGAAAAGTCCACCCCTTCGACAGCGAGCGCGCGGTCAGCCCCCGAAGGCAAACGAATTGACAGGCCTTGTACCTGCAACACTGGCGCCGCGCTCAACGTGTTCTCCCGTCAAGCCGTGCGTTCAAGCCATCGGCCAGGCCCTCGCCCACCAAGTTCAGTGACAAGACGGTGAGCATGATTGCCAAGCCCGGAAACATGGCCACCCACCAGGCCTGGCGAAGCGCAGTGCGTGCCGCGCCCACCATGTAGCCCCAACTCATCACATTGGGATCACCAAGACCGAGAAAGCTCAGCGCCGATTCCAGCAAAATCGAGCTGGCGATCATGAGCGAGCCCATGACAACAATGGGTGAGACCGCATTCGGAAGAATCTGAGTAAAGATGATTCGCATGCTGCTCTGGCCAGCAAGCTGTGCCGCCGCAACAAATTCGCGCCCGCGCAGAGTGAGGAATTCTCCGCGCACGAGTCTCGCCACAGGGGGCCATGAGACTATGGCGATGGCAGCAACGATGGACTGCACTGACGGTTGAAAGATCGCTACCAACACCACAGCAAAGGCAAATCCAGGTATCGCCTGGAACAACTCGGTAAAGCGCATCAGAACTGCATCGACCCAACCGCCGTGGTATCCCGCAATTGCACCTAGCCCAATGCCTAGGAACAGAGCAACAGCAGTGGCCATGAGCCCGATAAGCATCGATACGCGTGCACCGTAAAGCAGGCCGGCAGCAACGTCGCGCCCGAGTGCATCCGAACCCATCGGGAATCCGGGCTGTTGTCCAGGTACCAGAAACGGTTGCTGCACCATCGCCCATGGGTCATGGCCAGCCAGCCATGGTGCCGCCAGGGCGCATGTCGCGATAAGAATCAATATGGCAGCGCCTGCCAGCGCCGCACGATTGCGCCTAAAGCGCCTCCAAAAACCGTTGTTCATGAGAGTTCGATGCGCGGATCGACCATCGTGTACACGAGATCGGTAACCACATTAAAGGCGACGGCGAGCGCCGCGGTGAATAAAAAAGTGCCCAGCAATAGGCTGTAGTCGCGCTGAGCCAGCGCGTCGAACAGTAACCGGCCAATGCCAGGCCAAGCGAAGACGGTTTCGATCAGCACAGCGCCACCGACCATGGCTCCGGCTTGCAACCCTGCCATGGTGACCACCGGAAGCAACGCATTACGCAAGACATGCGCGCGCTGAATCCGCCCGGGGGAAAGCCCTTTTGCTCTTGCGACCCGCACGAAGTCTTGGCTTGCCACCTCAAGCATCGACGCTCGTGTCATACGTGCATAAATGGCCATATAAAACATCGCAAGTACCATTGTCGGTAGCACCAAATGGTGCGCCACGTCAAGCACGTGCGCCATCCCTGTGTAGCCAGCGCCAACAGTGGAGTAGCCATATGGCGGTAGCCACGGAAGCCACAGCGAAAAGACAAGCACCGCCAGCAAAGCCAACCAGTACAGTGGTGTAGCGTAGAACAATGTGGCCAATGCTGAAATGGCGCTGTCTTTCCAGGTTCCGACGCGCGCGCTTGCCCACACGCCTAAGGAAACCCCTAACACCAGTGAAATGATCAAGGCGGTACCGGTCAGCAGCAACGTGGCGGGCAGTCGCTCCAAGATCAAGTCCAGCACAGGCTGCTGCTGCCGGTAGGATTCACCCAAGTCGCCGCGCATCAGATGGCCGAGGTAGCTGGCGAGCTGCGCTGGTAGCGGCCGATCCAAGTCAAAACGCTCGCGCAGTTGTTGTAAAAACAACTCATCACCGGAACCCGATTCGCCGGCCATCACCATCGCTGGATCACCCGGTGCCATTCGGATCAACACAAAATTGATCACCGCGATAGCCAGTAGCGTGGCTATGCCCTGCAGCAGACGACGCACGAAAAACCAGACTTTAGTCATGAGTTGCTGTATCTCGGTTCAGTTGCGCAAAGTCGCGCGCGCCAGACTGTCGTTCAAGCCCAGGGCACTGCTGATCACGTTATCGATCCGGGAGCGATAGACGGTGGGGAAATTGAGCTCCAGCAACCAAGCCGCAGCCACATCATCAACCATCGTGCGCTGCACCTCGGCGTAACTTTCAGCGCGCTTGCTTGGTTCAACTTCACGCCCGCCTCGCTCGAACATCGCGTCAACCTTGGCACTTTCATAGCCGCCGACGTTGTTGAAAGTTGAACCCTTTTTGATCTCACTGCTGATGTAGTTGCGGGCAACGCCAATCGCAGGGTCACCGTACTGGTAGTAAAAAGTGAATGCAAGGTCAAAGTCCCAGTTGGACTGCCGCGAAACAACACCAGGCAAATCCGCGTTAACCTGCTGAACATTGAAGCCCGCTGCAAGTAAATTTTGTCTGACCATTTCAGCCGTGCGTGTCCAGACTTCACCAAAAGGAATCCCCAGCAGACGCACTGGTTCACCCTTGTAGCCCGCATCGGCCAGCAATTTCTTGGCCTTGGCTGCATCATATGGATAGCTGTTTACTTTGGATGTGTAAAACGCCGTCGAGCGGTGTAGCGGGCCTGTGGCCGGCTCAGCAAAACCCTGCCAGGCTACTTTGGCGAGTCCGTTGCGATTGATGGCATGCATCAAAGCGCGGCGGACGCGTACATCCTGCAGCAGTGGCGTGCGGTGGTTGATCCAAAGCATGGCTAAGGGAGCCAACTTTTCTGAACCTTTGGTGGTGACTGACACACCTGGCAGTTTGCTCAATCGACCAACATCAAAAAACTCAACCGAACCACCTGGCAACACATCGACTCGGCCAGACTCAAATGCCGCCGCCCGCGAAGCGGCATCGGGAATCACGTGGAAGTAGACGTTTTCTATTGCTGGTAAGCCAGCGACGTGGTAGCTTGGGCTTCGGACAAGCTGAATGGACGAGCCGCGTTTCCATTCCTTGAACATGTATGGTCCAGTGCCTATTGGTGTCACAGCTGGAGGGCGGGAGAGATCACTGTCCTCAAATTGATGCTTGGGCACGATCGGAAAGGTGTTGACATCAAACAATTGGATGAAAGGCGGGAACGGTGAGCTCAACCTGAACTCAACCGTGTGAGTGTCCAGAGCCTGAATGCTTTGAACCGATGCAAGTGCCAGCCTG
The DNA here is from genome assembly GCF_030653815.1 of Rhodoferax sp. Taxonomy (GTDB): domain Bacteria; phylum Pseudomonadota; class Gammaproteobacteria; order Burkholderiales; family Burkholderiaceae_C; genus Rhodoferax. Next base: position 101,913 of record NZ_JAURYQ010000044.1, read on the forward strand.
AAGCGCGGATTGAGCTTGCGCATGAAAACGTCCGCTGTATAGACAACATCAGCAGCCGTGAACGGCTTGCCGTCGTGCCAAGTGACGCCGCGTTTGAGTTTGAAAGTGTAGAGTAGGGCATCCTTAGAGACGGTCCAGCTGGTGGCCAAGTTAGGCTGCGGTTGTAGCTTCTCGTCAAAACGCAACAAACTCTCATAAATGTTGCCGTTAACTAACTGTGCGGGGGCAACCCCCCCAAAGGCTGCCAGTAGCGTCGGAGGTTCGGGGAAGAGCGCGATGTTGAGCACTCCGGCGCTTTGCGCCAGAAGTGGCAGGGGAATGCCGCATGCCAGGGTTCCAGCGGCGAGAATTTGGCGTCTGTTTAGTGTCATGGATATCTCCATTTTCGTTAGTTACAAAGGAAGCGCTGGGTCAACCTGGCCCAGAAGGCAGCACCAACGGCAAGGTTGTCATCGTTGAAATCGTAGCCGGCGTTATGCAGCATGCAATGGTCGTCGCCCACACCATTGCCAATCAGCACGTAGCTGCCCGGGCGGTGCTGCAACATCACCGCAAAGTCTTCACTTCCGGTGATGGCTGGACCCTGGCGCTCAATGCCGTCCTCTCCCAACAACTCGGCGCCCACCTCGCGGGCAAATTCGGTTTCGATCCGGGAATTGACGAGGACCGGATAGTCCCGGCGGTAATCCACCACCGCACACACACCAAAACTCTCAGCCTGCCCCTGCACCACCGCGTGGATGCGAGCTTCCAGCAGGTCGCGAACCGCTGGGTCTAGCGCACGCACGCTCAGCTCCAGCCTGGCCACATCAGGTATTACGTTGTTTGCGCTACCAGCCTGCAGCGCCCCCACGGTGACAATGGCCGCCTGTTGGGGATCAATATTGCGCGAAACAATGGTCTGTAGTGCCATAACGATCGCAGATGCGGCAACGATGGGGTCTGGCGTACGGTGCGGTGATGCCGCGTGACCGCCCGGGCCGTGCAGTGTGATCGTGACATCGTCAGAAGATGCCATCGCCGGACCTTCGCGAAACACGAGTCGCCCCTGCTCAATACCTGGCATGTTGTGCATGGCGAACACAGCGTCGCAGGGGAAGCTGTCGAATAGGCCCTGCTCTACCATCAGTTGAGCGCCCCCGGGGTACTCCTCCGCAGGTTGAAAGATCAGGTGCAACGTGCCCGAAAATTCGCCTTCCTCAGCCAGATAGCGTGCCGCCGCCAGCAGCATCGCCGTGTGGCCATCATGCCCGCATGCATGCATCACGCCATCGTGCACGCTGGTCCATGGTCGCCCGCTGGTTTCTTGAATTGGCAGCGCATCCATGTCAGCCCGCAAGCCCAAGCGCTTGTGACCCGACCCTCGGCGTAGCGTCGCGACCACACCCGTGGTGGCCAGACCACGATGGACCTCGTAGCCCCACGCGCTAAGGCAATCGGCGACGCGCTGCGAGGTTCTATGCTCAGCCAGACCTAGCTCGGGGTGGCGGTGCAAGTCGCGCCGCAGCTCGGCGAACTCGGTCGCCCGGGCTCCAAGGGCCCTCACCACGGCGTGCGGCGTGACCCTGGGTGTGCTTTGGCTGGCCGCTTGCGTGCGGGTCTCGAATTGATCAACTTTCAACTGCAGTTCCTCGGTCTTATCGACTCAAACCACACGCCGCAACAGCGGAGCACGAGCGCTTCGAGTGAATCGAAACAGGTCTTTTGGATCGTCCATGCTGGGGACGAGTTCAACATCGACACCCAGACCAAGTTTGGTGGCCTGCTGATTTACGTAACGTAGAGTCGAGTAGTCTTCAAGGGCGAAACCTACCGAGTCAAAAACCGTTACCTGCTCGCGGGTTTGACGGCCTGGCTGGTCCCCGCTCAGAACTCGCCACAGATCAACGACGGGGAAGTCAACATCCAGTTGCTGGATGTCCCCTTCTACGCGCGTCTGGGGCTCGTACTCGACGAAGACTCGGGCACCGCGCAACACGTCAACATGCAACTCGGTCTTACCCGGACAATCCCCGCCAACGGCGTTGATGTGCATGCCAGGCTCCACCATTTCCGGGGTAATGATCGTGGCGCGAGTTTTGTCTGCAGTCACTGTTGTGATGATGTCTGCCCCGCGAACCGCCTGCGCAATGCTGGTGGCTCGGACTTTCTTTAGTGCCGGGTATTCGGCTAAATTTCTGAGCAGCTTTTCTGTCGCTTGCGGATCAACATCGTAGACAACGATTTCGTTGATTCCGAAAAGAGCGTGAAAGGCGATAGCCTGGAATTCGGCTTGCGCGCCGTTTCCAATCAAGGCCATGCGCTTGGCATCCGACCGGGATAGTGCGCGCGCGGCCATAAGCGATGTAGCACAGGTGCGCAAGGCGGTCGCGACCGTCAGTTCAGAGAGGAGAATTGGAAAGCCGGTTTGCACTTCTGCCAAGACACCAAATGCCATCACGGTGGACAAGCCAGACACGGTGTTGTTTGGGTGTCCATTGACGTACTTGAAGGCGTAATGGCTTGCGTTGGATACTGGCATGAGTTCGATGACGCCAATTTCCGAGTGATTAGCCACCCGCGCGGATTTGTCAAAATCGTTCCAACGCAGGAAGTCCTCCTCGATGCACTTGGATAGTTGATCGATGATTCGAGTGAGACCGACCTCCTCAATCAAGCGTGTCATGGCTGGAACATCAATAAAACGGGTCACAGATTTTTTCCTTTGGTTTGTTTGATTCACGAACGACCCATTGCCACAGCTTGGCCGTGGCAATGGGTTAATTTGGGCAGCTGTAGACCGATAAAGCCAACCTGCCCTTCCTTGTTTCTTAAAAGGAATAGCGTCCTTCGACACCAAAAGTGCGCGGCTCACCGTACATGCGTGCATAGCCGCTTAGTCCATCATTAGAGGGTGAAGCGATGACTGCCTTGTTCGCCAGGTTCTTGACATAGAACGCCAGTTGCCAGTTGTCTTTGGGCGCGTTGTATGCCACGCGTGCGTTAACCAAGGTGTACCCAGGCAGCGCCAACAGCGCCGCATCCACTGGTGATCCTGCCCCTTGGCTGGCGTCGGTACGACCATTGACATCCATGCTTAGACGCACATTGGCGCCACTGCTCAGAGGAACGTCGTACTGACCACGTAGTGTCCAGCTCCATTTGGGAGCGTAGATCCTTCGTTGATCCTTGTAGCTTGCGTCTTTCAGGTCATTGGTTTTGTATGGTTTGTCATCAAGAAATTTGGCATCAAGGTAGCCCACGGATGCATCCAGACGCAAGGCTTCGGTCGGACGCCAGAAGGCCTCGATTTCAACGCCCTGGTGCTTGGCACGACCGATGTTATCCAAGCGTGTGACAGGGCCGTTGAGCAGACTGCTGAACACAGTAGTGAATGCCTGTGCATCCTGGTAGTTGTATTGAAAAACCGCCGCATTTGCACCAAACTTGCGGTTGGACGCTGCCCACTTGATGCCAAGCTCAAACGCGTCGTTGATTTCTTCCTTGTAGGGAAGTATGGCAGCGGTGCCATTGAGCGGGAAGCCACCAAAGAATCCGCCAACCTTGAAGCCACGTTGCATCGAACCATATACCGTGGTTTGCCGATCTGGTTGCCAGCGCAGGTTGGCGCCTCCAGACCAATGGTTTTGGAGTTGGTAGTCCGCTTGTAAGGTGTTATTGGTAATTGGTAGCACAGCAGCTGCAATCGGACCACTGTGCTGATCAAAGCCAAATCCACCGTTGCGGTAGGTCTTGGTCTCATCGGTGTAGCGCAACGAGGCCCCGAGGTTCCAACGCGGCGCAAAACCCCAGTCAAACTGACCAAATGCCGATGTGGACTTGGTAAACTGGTCATAGCGCAAGGTGGCAATTAATTCTGACGCATTGAGAACGCCGTAGGAAGCGAAGCCAGCGCGTTTGAATATGGCGTCACGGAACAGAAATGAGCGATCCTCATGCATGTCGTCTTGGGCATAACTCAAGCCGGTGGACCACTTGAAGTCACCTTGGTTTTGCTGCAATCGCAATTCTTGTGAACCAACCGAGAAGTTCGTCATCGCAACCTGGTGGGCATACTCGCCCTTCGAGGCATCACCATCAAGGGAGCGTCCATAATCAAGATTTCTCAGGTTGGTAACGCTCACCAGATCAAGCCCGCCAAGCTTGAACTGCCCTTGCAGCGTGACCCCCGTGTTGTTGACATCGAATTGGCCAAATGGGTCAGACAATGAGGACTCACCCGGGGTGGCACGGGATGGACTTTGGTCGCTGCTGCCATTTGCAAATATCTGGGTCAACTGGGCGTAGGAAGCGCAGTTGACATTGTCAATTTGTCCCGCGTTAAGCGGTGCGCAAACCACTTGTCCCGGAGGCGCAACCCTATAGACGCCCAAAGCCGTGAGACGCGGCGTTTCACCTTTGTCGCGGGCCGCATCCACGATTAGTGTGAGGGAATTTTCCGGCGACAACTTCAAAGTGTTTGACACACGTACAGCGAAACTATCGGGAGAGCCGTAATTGCGGCCATAGTTGACCAACTCGTAGGGGCCTGCGTCGCTGCCGATGCCTTTTGTGGCATTGAATGCAATCCGAGTGGCCAAGACGTCGGGCTTCAAGGTGGTCGACAAGCTGCCACCGACAGTCGCACGCTTCCAATTGTCGACACCCATCGAGAGGGTTCTTTCCTCGACGCCAAATTCAGGCCTGACGCTCATGACCTTCACGGCACCTCCGCTGGCATTGCGTCCATACATGCCACCTTGCGGCCCTTTGAGAACCTCAACGCGCTGAATGTCAAACATAGACAGCTGACTCATCGTGGTTGAGGTCAGGTAAACATCGTCCTGGTAAACAGCTGCAGTAGGCGTGTTGTTTGGGCTGAAATCGGTGAGTCCGACACCTCGGATAACCCACGTAGGCTGACCTGATGCCATCTTGAACATTGAGACATTGGACACCGAACTAGCCACATCCTCAAGCTTGGTTGCGCCAAGTTGCTTGAGCGTGTCACCGGTGAAGGCCGACATTGTGATCGGCACATCCTGAATGCGCTCATTGCGCCGTTGCGCGGTGACCATGACCGCTTTTAGCTCGCTCACCTCTGCGTCTGCATTTGCGGCGGTTGCAGGTGGTGCCGACTGGGCAAAGGCAGCTTGCGCAGCAAGAGCGATCAAAGTCAGCGGGAAAAAACGAAGTGGAGAAACAATACGCATGATAAAAACCTTCGAAGTTGAGAGCCTCACTATGCCACATTAATATCTATTGAGCAATAGTATTTTTACTTACGCGTAACTTTTTTGATTAAAAACTTCTGCCGGCAATGTTTACGAATCCTACAGGTCTGACGTCAATGCAATTCGAATTCTCGTGGCTGGCGAGACCCTCTGAATGGGAATCAGTGTCGCCATTTAGGCACTTAGACTCCTGCTAACGTTTCTTTATTTATCAATTAATTTTTTGTTGACCGGTACGTTTTTATAGCTTAAATTTTCGACGCCTTTTGGGGCGCCTGCAGGGCGCCTCCCGTCGTTCATACCGACCATCTGGAGACACCATTCGTGAACAATTTGTATACGCCTGTGAAGAACCTGAAACCCCGATTGCCTGCAAGAGGTCTGGGCAGACTTGCCACAACCGTCTTCGCTACTGCCATGCTCACGCTAAATGGTACAACGCGTGGCAGAGACGTTGCTGCGTCTGAAGCGCGAGGGACCAGGCATGTTGCTGATTGAACAAAAGCTGGACATTGCACTCGAACTGGCTGACGATGTACTTGTACTCGGTCGGGGTGAAGTGGTATTTTTCGGCACTGTGCCGCAGCTTCGAGCTCGGCCCGAGGTGATCGAGACCTGGGTTGGCGTAGCGTGAACTTCCGGCATAGACCCCATGCACTCCGATTTCAGACAAGTCCACGTGGAAGTGTAATAAACAACCAAACTGAATCGCCCCGGGTTTCGTGGAGGCCAGTTGGTTAAAGTCAGACCGTGTTTTCGGTCTTCTCGGCGAGTTGCCGATAGTAGTTTGCCTCAGCCTCGGCCGGTGGAATATACCCAATCGGCTCCAGCAGTCGGAT
>NZ_JAURYQ010000003.1 GCF_030653815.1 Rhodoferax sp.
GAAACCGAGCTGTTTGCCGCTGGCCCGACCACGCGCCGGCGCAAGAAGCAGGAGCAGGTCAGCGATGTGGACGCGCTGATCAAAGACCTGAGCGAGCTCAACGTGGGCGACCCGGTGGTGCACAACGCACACGGTATTGGCCGCTACCGGGGCCTGGTCGAGATGGACATGGGCGAGAAAAACCCGGACGGCTCGCCCGCGCTGATGGAGTTTTTGCACCTGGAATACGCCGACAAGGCGGTGCTGTACGTGCCGGTGAGCCAGTTGCAGCTGATCGGCCGCTACACCGGCGTGAGCGCCGACGAAGCGCCGCTGCACCGCCTGGGCAGCGGCCAGTGGGACAAGGCCAAGCGCAAAGCGGCTGAACAGGTGCGCGACGCCGCCGCCGAACTGCTCAACATCTACGCCCGCCGCGCTGCCCGCCAGGGCCATGCATTCCGTTTCTCGGCACAAGACTACGAAATTTTTGCCAACGACTTCGGCTTTGAAGAAACCGCCGACCAGCGCGGCGCCATCCACGCCGTCATCCAGGACATGATCAGCCCGCGCCCCATGGATCGGCTGGTGTGTGGCGACGTCGGTTTCGGCAAGACCGAGGTGGCGCTGCGTGCCGCGTTTGTGGCGGTGACCGGCGGGCGCCAGGTGGCCTTTTTGGCCCCCACCACGCTGCTGGCAGAGCAGCATTACCAGACGCTGGTGGACCGTTTTGCCAAGTGGCCGGTGAAAGTGGCCGAGATGAGCCGCTTCAGATCCGGCAAAGAGATCACGGCCGCTTTGAAGGGCGTGGCGGACGGCACCATTGACATCGTGGTGGGCACGCACAAGCTGCTGAGCCAAAACACCCACTTCAAAAACCTCGGGCTGTTGATCATCGACGAGGAGCACCGCTTTGGCGTGCGCCACAAGGAGCAGATGAAAGCCCTGCGCGCCGAGGTGGATGTGCTGACGCTCACCGCCACGCCGATTCCGCGCACGCTGGGCATGGCACTGGAGGGCCTGCGCGACCTGAGCGTGATTGCCACCGCGCCACAGCGCCGCCTCGCCATCAAGACCTTTGTGCGCACGGAAGGCAACGGCGTCATCCGCGAAGCGGTGCTGCGCGAGCTCAAGCGCGGCGGCCAGATCTACTTTTTGCACAACGAGGTCGAGACCATCGAGAACCGCCGGGCCAAGCTCGAAGAATTGCTGCCCGAAGCCCGCATTGCCGTGGCCCACGGCCAGATGCCCGAGCGCCAGCTGGAAAGTGTGATGCGCGACTTTGTGGCCCAGCGCACCAATTTGCTGCTGTGCTCGACCATCATCGAGACCGGCATTGACGTGCCCACCGCCAACACCATTGTCATGAGCCGGGCCGACAAGTTTGGTCTGGCCCAGTTGCACCAGTTGCGCGGACGTGTGGGCCGCAGCCACCACCAGGCCTATGCCTACCTGCTGGTGCCCGACCTGGAAGGCCTGACCAAACACGCCAAGCAGCGGCTTGACGCGATTCAGGCCATGGAAGAACTCGGCAGCGGTTTTTACCTGGCCATGCACGACCTGGAGATTCGCGGTGCCGGTGAGGTGCTGGGTGAAAACCAGAGCGGCAACATGCTGGAAGTGGGGTTTCAGCTGTACAACGAAATGCTGTCGGAGGCGGTGCGCTGCCTGAAAGCCGGCATCGAGCCCGACCTGCTGAACCCGATGAACGTGGCGACCGACATCAACCTGCATGCGCCGGCGCTGTTGCCCGACGACTTTTGCGGCGACGTGCACCTGCGCCTGTCGTTCTACAAAAAGCTGGCCACGGCCAAGACCAGCGAGCAGATCGATGGCCTGATGGAGGAAATCATCGACCGCTTTGGCAAGTTGCCGCCACAGGCGCAAACGCTGATCGACGTGCACCGCCTGCGCGTGATCAGCCAGCCGTATGGCGTGCTCAAGGTGGACGCCGCGCCGGGCATCATCACCATCACCTTCAAGAAAGACCCGCCGATCGATGCCATGAAGATCATTGCGCTGATCCAGAAAAACAAGCACATCCGCCTGGCGGGCAACGAAAAACTGCGCATCGAACGCGCCCTGCCCGAGGCCGCCGACCGCGCCAAGATGGTGCGCGATGTGCTGCGCAATCTGGGGCAGCCGGTGGTGGCAGCGGCCGCGGCTGTGGCGTGATGAGGGAGTATCTGCCGTGTGCCTGATCGCCTGGAACTGGCAGCCGGACAACCCGGCCCCACTGCTGCTGATTGCCAACCGCGACGAGTTTTATGCGCGGCCAACCGCCCCGCTGGACTGGTGGCAGGACGCGCCCATCCTGGCCGGGCGCGACTTGCAGGCGGGTGGCACTTGGCTGGGCGTGAGCCACAGCGGGCGGCTGGCGGCGTTGACCAACCACCGCGCGCCCGAAAGCCAGCGGGCTGACGCGCCGTCGCGCGGTGCGTTGGTCAGCGGGTTTCTGCAATCGGAGGTCAGCGCCGAGGACTACCTGGGCGAACTGGCCGGGCACGCCGCCGACTACAACCCGTTCAACCTGCTGGTCTTTGATGGCACCCGCCTGATGGGCCTGGAGAGCCGGCACGCCAAAGTGATGCCTATCCAGCCCGGCATTGGCGCGGTGTCCAATGCCGATTTTTTAACGCCCTGGCCCAAGCTGACGCGCTTGAGCGGCGACCTGCAAACGCTGCTGGCCCAGGCCCATCCCAGCGATGCCGAGTTGCTGGCGCTGCTGCACAACCCGGTGCCCGCCCTTGACGCCGACTTGCCGGTCACCGGCATCCCGATGGCGCTGGAGCGTGCGCTCTCAGCCGCTTTTGTTGCCCTGCCCGACTACGGCACCCGGGCCTGCAGCGTGGTGCGGTTTGAGGCAGGTCAGATCGCATTTCTGGAGCAGAGCTTTGATGCCGATGGCAGCATTGGCACCCGGCAAGTCACAACGACTTTTCAGTGCACCTTGAGCCGTCAGACCACATTGCGATGACATATGCCTCGGCATAGGCTAAACTCAAGCCATCATCGCCTCGGGAGAAGCACCATGCCCATCGTCTCGGAAAAATCCGCCGACTATTCGCCAGAGTCACCGGTCCGCCATGTGCGCCTGTTTCGCAACGGCGCCAACCAGGCGGTGCGTATTCCCAAAGAGTTCGAACTGCCGAGCAAGGAGGCCATCATGTACCGTGAAGGTAACCGGCTGATCATCGAACCAACCCACGGCGACGGCCAAACCTTGGCCGAGTTGATGAACGGCTGGGAAAACATCGATGAACCGTTCCCTGACGTGGACGAAGGACTGCTCCCACTGGACGACATTGTGCTGTGAGCAATAACGTACCCAAGCTTTATTTGCTTGACACCAACATCATTTCACACGCCGTTCGCTATCCACATGCGCCATTGGCCAAGCACATCCAGTTTCTTAGCGCAGGAAACCCGACCTGTCTTTGCACAAGCGTCATCGTTGTTTGTGAACTGCAATTCGGCATCACCAAAAGGGATGCGGACCATCTCGCATCGAAAGTTGAAATTTTGTTGCGATTCATTCGTGTCCTTGAAATTGATAGCCGAGTGATACCGCACTACACCAACACCCGCGCCCACCTGGAACGCCAAGGCACCCCCATCGGCCCCAACGACATGTTCATCGCCGCCCACGCGCTGGCGCTGGGTGCCACGCTGGTCACTGCAGACGCAGAATTTGCCCGCATTCCCGGGCTCACCGTTGAAAACTGGTTACTGTCAACCGCGGCACAAAAATGAATTCCCAAGCTGGCTAACATCGCGCAAAGTCGTTAGAAAAAACATTACCACGTCCTCTCCATGAAACCCTCCGAGTTTGCCCCCGGCCTGATCATTGCAGGCATCACCCCACCGCTGCGCTTGAGCGATTTCAAGCTGATCGCCTTCGATATGGACTCAACCCTGATTGACATCGAGTGTGTCGATGAAATTGCCGCTGCCGTGGGTCGCAAGGAAGAAGTGGCGGCCATCACCGAGGCCGCCATGCGCGGCGAGATCAGTGACTACAAGGAAAGCCTGCGCCAGCGCGTGGCGCTGCTCAAGGGCGTCACGGTGGCTGACATGGAGCGCATTTACCAGAACCACCTGCAGCTCAACCCGGGCGCGGCCGAACTGGTGCGCGCCTGCCAGCAAGCCGGGCTCAAGGTGCTGCTGGTGTCGGGCGGCTTTACTTTTTTTACCGACCGCATTCGCGACCGGCTGGGTATCGATTACAGCCGCGCCAATGTGCTGGAGCTCGACAAGGGCGTCTTGACCGGTCACATGGTGGACCAGCCCTGGGGCGATATTTGCGATGGCGCTGAAAAACGCACCATGCTGCTGCAAACCTGCGCAGCCCTGGGCATTGGCCCAAGCCAGGCGATCACGGTTGGCGACGGCGCCAACGACCTGCCCATGATGGCGGAGTCCGGCTTGTCGGTGGCCTTTCACGCCAAACCGGCGGTGCGTGAACTGGCCAATGTGTCGATCGAGTCCGGCGGGCTGGATCGGCTACTGACGCTGTTCCAGGACTGACCGCCGCCATGCACTGCGCACCTCCCGCGCCGGATCCCCTATCATTTGTGTGCCGGTCGTTCCCCGGATCGAGTATTTATGTCACCCACCATCAATCCATCACTTGTTGAATTACGTCAACTGAGCTTTGGCTACGCCGAGCGCCCCGTGCTGACGGATGTTTCAATGCACATCCCCCGAGGCAAGGTGACGGCACTCATCGGGCCGATGGGCGGCGGCAAGTCGACCACGCTGCGCCTGATGGGCGGCCAGAGCCGGGCCTGGTCGGGGCAAATGTTGTTTGACGGGCAGGACCTGGGGCCGATGAACCAGCAACAGCTTTACGCCGTCAGGCGCCGCATGGGCATGCTGTTTCAGTTCGGTGCCTTGTTTGCCGACATGAGCGTGTTCGAGAACGTGGCCTTCCCGCTGCGCGAGCACACCGACCTGCCCGAAGCCCTGATCCGTGACATTGTGCTGATGAAGCTCAATGCCGTGGGCCTGCGCAATGCGCGGGATCTCATGCCCAGCGAGGTCTCGGGCGGCATGGCCAAGCGGATCGGCATTGCGCGGGCCATTGCGCTGGACCCGGAACTGGTGATGTACGACGAGCCTTTTTCCGGGCTCGATCCGATTTCCCTGCGCGTCGCGGCGCGGCTGATTCGCCAGCTCAACGACTCCATGGGGCTGACCAGCATTTTTGCCTCACATGAACTGACCGAAACTCTTGAGATTGCCGATCATGTGATCATTCTCGACCAGGGCAAGCTCGCGTTCCAGGGCACCGTGACCGAGGTACGCGCCAGCACCGACCCGCTGGTGTTCCAGTACATCAACGAACGCCCGGATGGCCCGGTGCGCTTTCACTACCCAGCGGTTCCACTTGCGGAAGACTTTGGCAGCCCGGCACGCAGCGCCTTGCACTAAATGGAAGGTGCGACCTCGGCGAAGACACCCACCTGGTTACGACCACTGCGCTTGGCTTGGTAAAGTCCGCCATCAGCACGCTGGATGGCCTGATCAAGCGTTTCATCGGGCCGGAGTTGACTCACACCCACACTGGCTTCCACCACCAGCACTTTGTCAGCCACAGCCAGAGGAGCCCGGGCAATGCGCTCCCGAATCTTCTCGGCAATGAGCCCGGCTTCATCGAGGGCACAGTTGTTCAGCACCACCAAAAACTCTTCGCCACCCCAGCGCACCGCAACGTCCGACTTGCGAAGAGACTGCTGCAACACATCGGCCACCAGGCACAGCACCTGGTCGCCCACGGCGTGACCATGCTGGTCGTTGATCCGCTTGAAATGATCCAGATCGATCATCAGGATGGATAAAGGACGGGGTGAGCGCGCGCAGTCGGCCATCAGTTTGTCCATCAGGATGGTAAAAGCCTGTCGGTTCAGCATGCCGGTGAGTTTGTCGGTGGAGGCCATGTCTTCGATGCGGCGCTGGTAGCGGGCCAGGGACAGGTTGGTGAGCATCAGAACGATCAGGGTGATGACCAGACAAATACCAAGATTGATATAGAGCGTCTGGCGGATCTTGACAAGTGCCTCGGACTCGTCCTTTTCAACGAACAGATACCACTTGAGCTCCGGGATGTAATGCACATTGAGCAGGTGGTTGGTGCCGTTGGCTTCGTACTGGTAGCCGCCGCTCTTGGCCTCAAGAATCTGGTCGATGATGTCGCGAAGCCCGGGGCTGGTGCGCAGATCGTCAACCTGCGATGCCGCGTTTTGGCCCCGCAAAACCACCCGCCCCTGGTGATTCACAAAGTAAATCGTGCGCTGGTAACGTTGCTGGTATTCCTTGATGCGGCGATACATGGCATCCATCGTCAGGCCAATGCCGGTCGCACCCAGGTAGTTCCCCTCAAAATCAAATGCCCGGTAATTGATGAAAATTGTCAGGGCATCCTGGTTGGCCAAGTCGGGGTCCACATTGATCTCGTAGTCTTCCTTGAGATCACGCACGCGGTAATACCAGGCATCGCGCGGTTCGGTGGGAGACACTTTTTTGAGGACACCACCGCCGGTGTAATAGCTCAAAGAGCGGTCGGAGACAAAAAAACTGCTGAACGCCCCATGGCGTGTCTTCACTTCCTGCAGGTAACGGTTCATTTCACTGACGTCACGCTCACCCCGAAGAACCCAATCGCGCAAGAACGTGTCGTGCGCCATGGTGGATGAAATCACCACGGGCTGGACCAGGTCCTTCTGCAGTTCGACGTAGATATTGCTGGAGGCCAGTGGCAACTCGCGCCCCAGAATGGCCTCACGGATCGCGTCCTTGGAGACAAGGTAGCTGCCCAGGGTGGTGGCAAAAAAACCCAGTGACAGCAATATGCTGAGCAAAACCAGCAAACGTCGGCCGTGGAAAATACGATGGGAAGAAGTCATGAATCAAGTCTGAAAATCAGGCGGGAGAAGAACGACACATCGTCCCCACAAGCCAGGTCGGCACGGCAGTTACACAAGCAGCTCTATACAGGCTCACACCGGCTCGGGCACGCTGGGCAGGCCTGCCAGCGCCATGGCCAGTTCGCTTTCGGAATAGTGCTCGTCGGTCAATTCACCGGCAAAGTACTTTTGGTACGAGGTCATGTCGAAGTGGCCGTGGCCGCAGAGGTTGAACAGAATGGTCTCGGTCTTGCCTTCGGCTTTGCAGCGCAACGCTTCGACAATCGCGCCCTTGATGGCGTGGTTGGCCTCCGGGGCGGGCACGATGCCCTCATGGCGCGCAAACAGCACACCGGCCTCGAAGCACTCGACCTGGTTGTACGACACCGCCTCCAGCAAGCCGAGTTCCTTGACGTGCGACACCATCGGCGCCATGCCGTGGTAGCGCAGGCCGCCGGCGTGAAAACCGGGCGGCGTGAACTGGCTGCCCAGCGTGTGCATTTTGGTCAGCGGCGTCATGTGGCCGGTGTCGCCGAAGTCGTAGGCGTATTTTCCGCGCGTCAATGACGGGCAGGCGGCGGGCTCGACCGCCACGATACGCGGCTTGGGGCCACCGCGCAGGCCATGGCCAATGAACGGGAAGGCAATGCCGGCAAAGTTGGAGCCACCACCAGTGCAGCCCACTACCACGTCGGGCCAGGCGTCGGCCATTTCCATCTGCAGCATGGCTTCCTGGCCGATGATGGTCTGGTGCAGCAGCACATGGTTGAGGACCGAGCCGAGCGCATATTTGGTGTCGTCACGCTGCACGGCCAGCTCGACCGCTTCCGAGATGGCAATGCCCAGGCTGCCGGGGTGGTGCGGGTCTTTGGCCAGCACCGAGCGGCCGTAAGCGGTTTCGGTGGACGGGGAGGCAAAGCAGCGGGCGCCATAGGTTTCCATGACAGCACGGCGGTAGGGCTTCTGGTCGTAGGACACGCGTACCTGAAACACCTCGACCTCCAGGCCGTAAATCTGGCCAGCGAACGCCAGCGAGGTGCCCCACTGACCGGCGCCGGTCTCGGTCACCAGGCGCTTGATGCCGGCCTCCTTGTTGTAAAAAGCCTGCGGCACCGCGGTGTTGGGCTTGTGGCTGCCGGCGGGGCTGCCGCCTTCGTACTTGTAGAAAATTTTGGCTGGCGTGCCCAGCGCTTTTTCCAGGCGGTGGGCACGAAACAACGGCGCCGGGCGCCACAGCTGGAACACCTCGCGCACGGGCTCGGGGATTTCAATCTCGCGCTCCACGCTCACCTCCTGCATGATGAGGGACATCGGGAACAGCGGCGCCAGATCGTCGGGGCCCACCGGCTTCATGGTGCCGGGGTGCAGCACGGCAGGCAAGGGCTTGGGCAGGTCAGCCTGCAGGTTGTACCAGAACCTGGGCATCTGGTTTTCGTTTAACAGGTACTTGGTTTGCTGGCTCATGGCGGTTCCTGAAAAGTGATGAATAACGCTTGTCTTAAGTATGCGCTTGATCCGCTGCGCAGCACCCGTGACAAGCGCCCGGGTTTACCCTCAAAACGTCAGCGTTTTGACGCCGTCGGCGGTGCCCAGCAGACAAATCTGTGCTTTTTGAAAAGCAAACACGCCCACGGTCACCACGCCCGGCCATTGGTTCACTTGCGCCTCGAAGGCCAGCGGGTCGCTGATCTGCAAGCCGGTCACATCGATCAGGTACTGGCCGTTGTCGGTGACGAGCGGCGAGTCATAGCGCAGGCGCAACGTTGCTTGCCCGCCCATGGCGGCGAACTGGCGCATCACACGCTGTGCTGCCATGGGGATCACTTCCACCGGCAGCGGGTAGTTGCCCAGCGTTTGCACCAGCTTGGACTCGTCGGCAATGCAGACAAACTGGCGCGACTGCGCCGCCACAATTTTTTCGCGCGTGAGCGCGGCACCGCCGCCCTTGATCATGTGGCCGTGGTGGTCGATCTCGTCGGCGCCGTCGATGTAGACCGCCAGTTGGTCCACCTCATTGGCATCGAAGACCCGGATGCCCAGCGCCTGCAAGCGCTCGGTGCTGGCCACGGAGCTTGACACCGCCCCCTTGATCTGGTCCTTGATGCTGGCCAGCGCGTCGATGAATTTGTTCACCGTGGAGCCGGTGCCCACGCCCACGATCTCGCCGGGGACCACAAATTTAAGCGCCGCCTGACCCACCAGGGTTTTGAGTTCGTCTTGAGAAAGTGTTGCCATAACGGTGTCCTTGGGGGGGTTGATCGGGGAAAATACCTGAAACTTGATGGAATTATCCAATGGCTCTCGTCCCCTACGCCCTCACCCGTCCCTTTTTATTCAGCCTCGACCCCGAAGTTGCCCACGAAGTCACACTGCATTCGCTGGCGCGCACCCAGGGCAACGCCCTGAAATGGGCTTATGGCAGCACGCGTGTGAACGATCCGGTGGTGCTGGCCGGGCTGAATTTCCCCAACCGGGTCGGCATGGCCGCCGGACTGGACAAAAACGCCCGCTGCATCGATGGTCTGGGCGCCATGGGCTTTGGTTTTGTCGAGGTCGGCACCGTCACGCCGCTGGCACAGCCCGGCAACCCCAAGCCACGCATGTTCCGCCTGCCACAGGCGCAGGCGCTGATCAACCGGCTGGGTTTCAACAATGACGGCTTGGCGGCTTTTATTGCCAACGTGAAGCGCTCCAGGTTGTACCAGACACGCCAGTCCGGCTCGCCTGACGCCTCGCCCATGCTGCTGGGCCTGAACATTGGCAAAAATGCTGCCACGCCCATCGAGCGCGCCACCGACGACTACCTGACCTGCCTGGACGGGGTCTACCCTTACGCCGACTACGTCACGGTCAATATTTCCAGCCCCAACACCAAAAACCTGCGCAGCCTGCAAAGTGACGAGGCGCTGGATGGCTTGCTGGGCGCCATTTCAGAGCGGCGTGAGGCGCTGGCACTGCAACATGGCAGGCGCATCCCGATCTTCCTCAAAATTGCACCCGACCTGGACGCAGACCAGATCCAGGTGATCGCCGAAACCCTGAAACGCTACGGGCTTGACGCGTCTGGCCAAGTCAACAACGCCTGGGGCGTGGTGGCCACCAACACCACCCTGGGCCGCGAGGCCGTCAAGGGACTGGCCCATGCCGATGAGGCCGGCGGCCTGTCGGGCGCACCGGTGTTGGCCATGAGCAACCAGGTGATCAGCCAGTTGCGCGCCGCCCTGGGACCGCGGTTCCCGATCATCGGTGTTGGCGGCATCATGAACGCCGAAAATGCGGTGAGCAAAATCAGGGCCGGCGCCGATTTGGTGCAAATCTACACCGGCCTGATTTACCAGGGACCCACCTTGGTCAAACAGGCCGCCGCCCTGATCAAGAAAACCTTTTAATGGGGGTCAGATTCCAATTAACTCTTGGAGCTGATCAGGTGAAATTAATTGGAATCTGACCCCCATTGTTTGACCAGGTCAGCGATGGCGAGGCAACTGGTGAGGCCGGGTGACTCGATGCCGAACAGGTTGACCAGGCCCGGCACGCCGTGCTCGCGCGGGGTCTGAATCACGAAGTCACTGGCAGGCGCGCCCGGGGCGTTGATCTTGGGGCGAATGCCGGCATAACCGGGCAGCAGCGCGCCGTCCTGCAGCCCGGGCCAGTACTTGCGCACTTCGGCGTAAAAGGCGTCACCGCGCGCGGGGTCGACCGTCAGGTCATCCGGAGAGTCGACCCACTGCACATCGGGGCCAAACTTGGCCTGGCCGCCCAGGTCCAGCGTCAGGTGCACACCCAGCCCGGCGGCTTGGGGTACCGGGTAGATCAAATGCGAGAACGGTGCCCTTGTGGCCAGGGTGAAATAGTTGCCCTTGGCGTAAAAGGCTTGCGGCACGAACTGCGGGTCCAGTCCGGCAAAACGGGCGGCCAAAGCAGGCGCCTGCAAACCCGCTGCGTTGATGACGGTTTTGGCCTGCAATCGGGTGCCATCAGCGGCCTGTAGTTCAAGACCGGACGGACCGACCCGCGCACTCGCCAGCGGTGAATTGAGCGCCAGCACACCGCCCGCGTTTTCCAGGTCGCCCAGCAGCGCGAGCATGAGGCCGTGGCTGTCAATGATGCCGGTGCTGGGTGACAGCAGGGCGGCATGGCAGTGCAGTGCGGGCTCCAGTTGGTGTGCTTCATCGGCGCTCAGGAATGCCAGATCGGTCACGCCGTTGCGCCGTGCCTGGTCAGCAATGCCCTGCAACTGCGCTACTTGTGCCTGGTCGGTCGCCACCAGCAGTTTGCCGCAACGGCGGTGACTGATGCCGCGCGCCTGGCAATAGTCATACAACAGCGCCCTGCCCTGCACACACAAACGCGCTTTGAGCGACCCCGGCGGGTAGTAAATGCCGGCGTGGATGACCTCGCTGTTGCGTGAACTGGTGCCGGTGCCAAAGGCGTTGGCCGCTTCCAGCACCAGTACCTCGCGCCCCTGCAACGCCAGCGCACGCGCCACCGCCAGGCCCACCACACCGGCGCCCACCACCACACAATCCACTTGTTCCATCTGTCATCTCCAAGCTCTTCAAGACACACTCGCCACCAAATGAGTTTAGCCAAGACGCCGACAGCACCCGGTCGTCGGTAAAATAAAGGGTTTCTACCAGTGGCCGAAGGGTCACTTTCACAACCCACCACAGGACTTTTGTCATGTCACTTTTTTCCGCTGTCGAAATGGCCCCGCGCGACCCGATTCTGGGTTTGAACGAACAATTCAACGCCGACACCAACCCCGCCAAGGTCAACCTGGGCGTGGGCGTGTACTTCGACGACAACGGCAAGCTGCCTTTGCTAGGCTGTGTGCTGGCTGCTGAGAAAGCCATGATGGACGCCCCCAAGCCACATGGCTACCTGCCCATCGACGGCATTGCCGCCTATGATGCCGCCGTCAAGGCGCTGGTTTTTGGTGCGGACAGCGAGCCTGTCACCTCGGGCCGCGTGGCCACCATTCAGGCGATCGGTGGCACCGGTGGCCTCAAGGTCGGCGCCGACTTTTTGAAACACGTCAGCCCTGGCGCCAAGGTGCTGATCAGTGACCCGAGCTGGGAAAACCACCGCGCACTGTTCACCAACGCCGGCTTCACCGTCGAGTCTTACCGCTATTACGACGCTGCCACCCGCGCCCTCAACTTCGACGGCATGCTGGCCGACCTGAACGCAGCCAGCGCCGGCACCGTCGTGGTGTTGCACGCCTGCTGCCACAACCCCACCGGCTACGACATCACCCCGGCCCAATGGGACCAGGTGATTGCCGTGGTCAAGGCCAAAAACCTGGTGCCTTTCCTTGACATGGCTTACCAGGGCTTTGGCTACGGCCTGAAAGAAGACGGCGCCGTGATCGGCAAGTTTGTCGCCGCCGGCCTGCTGTTTTTTGTGGCCACCAGCTTCAGCAAGAGCTTCAGCCTGTACGGTGAGCGTGTTGGCGCCCTGAGCGTGGTGTGCGAGAACAAGGAAGAAATGGGCCGCGTGCTGAGCCAGCTCAAGATCGTGATCCGCACCAACTACAGCAACCCGCCGACCCACGGCGGCGCCATCGTGACCGCCGTGCTGAACTCGCCTGAACTGCGTGCCCAGTGGGAAGCCGAGTTGGGCGAGATGCGCGTGCGCATCAAGGCGATGCGGCAAAAACTGGTGGACGGCCTCAAGGCCGCCGGCGTCAAGCAGGACATGAGTTTCATCACCCAGCAAATCGGCATGTTCAGCTACTCGGGCCTCAACAAGGACCAGATGGTGCGCCTGCGCAATGAGTTTGGCGTTTATGGCACCGACACCGGCCGCATGTGCGTGGCCGCCTTGAACAGCAAAAACATCGACTACGTCTGCGCCAGCATTGCCAAAGTCCTCTGAGGCCAAAGCCCTTGAAAACCATCAACCTGATTGGTGGTGGCCGGGTCGGTCAAACGCTGGGGCGACTGCTGGCCCAGGACGGCCAGGTCATAGTGCAGGACCTGCTAACCCGTACCCAGGCCTCGGCCGAGCTGGCGCTGGCTTTTATTGGCTCGGGTCGCGCCGCGCAGCACGTGTCGGACATGCGCCCAGCCGACTTGTGGCTGGTCGCGGTGCCGGACGCGCAGATCGCGCCCGTCGCGGCGGCGCTGGCCGCTTGTGACGGCTTGCCACCAGCCACGGTTTTTCACGCCAGCGGCGCCTTGAGCGCCGACCTGCTCAAACCCCTGCAGGACAAAGGCTGGCGCGTGGCCAGTGCGCACTGCCTGCTGAGCTTTGCCAGCCCGGCTCTGGCGCTACAGCAGTTCGCCGGCACGCCCTGCGCCCTGGAAGGCGATGCACAGACCCTGGCTGAATTGCGGACTCTTTTTACCCGCCTGGGGGCCCAATGCTTTGATGTTCGAACGCAGGACAAGATGCTCTACCACGCCGGCGCCATCTTTGCCACCAACTTTTTGCCGGTGCTGCAAGACCTGGCGGAACAGCTTTGGCAGCACAGCGGCATGCCCCAGCCCATGGTGCAGCACTTGCGCGCCAGCCTGCTGCAGAATGCTGTCGACAACATCACCCGCCTGGGGCCGCAAGCTGCCCTGACCGGTCCGGCTGCCCGTGGCGACACGGCACTGGTGGCTGCGCAGGGTCAGGCTGTGCAACAGTGGAACGCCAGTGCAGGCCAGGCCTACCAGGCCCTGAGTGCATTGGCCCGACAACTGGCGCAGCGCAAGCCCTTTGTTTCCTGAGCACAGGAATGGGGGTTCAGTGGCGTCTTTGAACATTTATCATTCGCGGCTCTGGATCGTTCGGCAGGTCACAGACGCAACATCTCAAGACCTGTTATATTGCACTGCAACATTTTCTTACAAGGTGAATCCCCGTGCTGTACAAATTTTACGAAGCGCAACGTTCTTTGATGGAGCCATTCACTGATTTGGCGCAGTCTGCCGCCAAGGTGTACGGCAATCCGCTGTCGGTGTTTGGCCAGCATCCTCTGGCACAGCGAATTTCCGCCGGTTACGACTTGATGCACCGCTTGGGCAAGGACTACGAGAAGCCTGAATTTGGTCTGCGTACCGTCGATGTGGACGGCGTCGAGGTGGCGATTCATGAGCGCATCGAGCTCAAGAAGCCCTTTTGCGAATTGCGCCGTTTCAAACGTTTCACCGACGATCAAGACACGCTGACCAAGCTCAAGGACCAGCCTGCGGTGCTGATCGTGGCGCCGCTGTCGGGCCACTATGCCACCTTGCTGCGCGACACCGTAAAAACCATGCTGAAGGACCACAAGGTCTATATCACCGACTGGACCAACGCCCGTCTGGTGCCCACGTCCGAGGGCGGTTTCAGCCTGGACGACTACATCAACTACGTGCAGGAGTTCATTCGTCACGTGCAAAGCCGCTATGGCAACTGCCACGTCATGAGTGTCTGCCAGCCCACCGTGCCAGTACTCGCCGCGGTGTCGCTGATGGCCAGCCGGGGTGAACTGACGCCCTTGAGCATGGTCATGATGGGCGGCCCGATTGACGCCCGCCTGTCTCCCACCGCGGTCAACAACCTGGCCATGAACAAGAGCATCGAGTGGTTTGAGCACAACGTGATTTACCGCGTGCCCACCCGCTTCCCGGGTGCCGGGCGCAAGGTTTACCCCGGCTTCTTGCAGCACTCCGGCTTTGTCGCCATGAACCCGAGCAACCATGCGCGCAGCCATTACGACTACTTCAAGGACCTGATCAAGGGAGACGACGCCAGTGCCGATGCCCACCGCAAGTTTTATGACGAGTACAACGCCGTGCTCGACATGGATGCGCAGTACTACCTCGACACCATCAAGGTCGTGTTCCAGGAGTTCAACCTGGTCAACGGCACCTGGGACGTCAAGGGTGTCGATGGCACCGTGGAACGCGTGCGCCCCGAAGACATCCACAACACCGCCCTGTTGTCGGTTGAGGGTGAGCTCGACGACATTTCCGGCTCTGGTCAAACCGCGGCAGTGCACACCATTTGCACCGGTGTCGACAAGAAAGACCAGCGCCACCTGGAGGTGGAGGGCGCGGGCCACTATGGCATTTTTGCCGGTCGTCGCTGGCGCGACGTGGTTTACCCGCAGGTCAAGGACTTTATTTTGTCCTACCAGCCCAAACCCTTGGTCGAAACCCCAGTGGTGGCGGCCAGTCCGTCCGCACCCGTGTTGACCCATCCGGAACCTGAACTGACCGAGCCGGCACCGGCCTTTGTCTTGCCCGAAGCACCCGCCACGGCTGAAATTCAGTTGCGCGACAAGCGCCCCGAACCCATCCGCAAAGCTGTGGTCAAGGCGAAGACTGCGCCGGCTAAAGCCAAGCCTGCCGCCCCTGCTACCGCCAGCAAGGCGGCTGCGAGCAAAACCGTGATCAGTGTGGCCGAACCCGCCAAACCGGCCCGCAAGCGACCGACCCAACGCCACGGATGAAACCCTGCGTAGCCGACATCCTGGCGGCATTGCCGCAAACCCAGTGCACCCGCTGCGGCTACCCGGACTGTGCGGCTTATGCCCAGGCCTTGCATGAAGGCAGCGCCGACATCAACCAGTGTCCGCCCGGCGGGGCTGCTGGGGTCGAGCGCCTCGCCAGGCTGACCGGGCGCGCAGCCAAACCGCTGAATCCGGAAAACGGCCTTGAGGGACCACGCACCGTGGTCTTTATCGACGAGGCCTGGTGCATCGGCTGCACGCTGTGCATCAAGGCCTGTCCGGTCGATGCCATCGTGGGTGCCAACAAGCTCATGCACACGGTGATGGAGCCCTATTGCACCGGCTGCGAATTGTGCCTGCCAGTGTGCCCGGTGGACTGCATTGAAGTTGAGAATGTCACTGGCAGCGCCACCGGTTGGGCCGCGTGGTCACAGCAGCAAGCAGAGGAAGCTCGTCAGCGCTACGAATTCCACACGCTCAACAGCCAGCGTGAAGCGCTTGAAAATGACAAAAGGC
The DNA here is from genome assembly GCF_030653815.1 of Rhodoferax sp. GTDB lineage: Bacteria > Pseudomonadota > Gammaproteobacteria > Burkholderiales > Burkholderiaceae_C > Rhodoferax. The sequence continues at coordinate 15,826 of NZ_JAURYQ010000003.1, forward strand.
TGGAAGAAAAAGCGCTGCTGAAGCTGTCCGACCTGGCCGCCCACTCGCAGCACACCGACCCGGTCGTGCTGGACAAGAAACGCGCCGTGATCGAAGCCGCGCTGGCCCGGGCCCGGGCCAAGCGCGAAGCAGCGCCCTAAGCCGCCAGTCTGGCAAACGCCGCTACCACCTCGGGTGGCGCCTGCACCATCTCGATCAACACGCCCTCGCCCGCAATCGGGAATTCGTCATTGGCCTTGGGGTGCAAAAAGCAGATGTCAAAGCCCGCTGCCCCCTTGCGGATGCCGCCCGGTGCAAATCGCACACCCTGCGCCGTGAGCCATTCCACCGCATTGGGCAGGTCGTCAATCCACAGACCCACATGGTTCAGCGGCGTGGCGTGCACGGCGGGCTTTTTGTCGATGTCCATCGGCTGCATCAGGTCAACCTCGACCTTGAACGGGCCCACGCCCATGGCGCAGATGTCTTCATCGACGTTTTCACGCTCGCTCTGAAACGTGCCGGTGATTTCCAGGCCCAGCATGTCGACCCAGAGCTTTTGCAGGCGCGTCTTGCTGGTGCCGCCAATGGCGATTTGCTGGATGCCCAGCACCTTGAACGGGCGCGGGCTCATACAAACTCCACAATCGGCTGGTCCACGGTGAGGCTTTCGCCCTTGGCGGCCAGCACCTTGCCCACCACCCCATCCGCGGCAGCAAACAACACGTTTTCCATCTTCATGGCCTCGATCACGGCGACGCGTTCACCAGCCTGCACCTTCTGGCCCACCTGCACCGCCACCTCGGCGAGCAGACCGGGCATCGGCGACAGCACATAACGGCTCATGTCCGGCGGCGCCTTGAACGGCATCAGCGCGTGCAACTCGGCCATGCGCGGTGAAATCACCAGCACATCGATGCGCGTGCCGTTGTGCTGCAGGCGCAAGGCCAGCGGGTTCTTGGGGGTGCCGCGCTCGACCTGAGCGGTGAAAGGCGTGCCGTTCACCGTGCCGGTGATGCAAACATCGTTGAGACGCGAGTCACTGCATAACTCATACGTACTGGCACCCATCTTGACGCGGGCAAAACCGGTCTTGCCGGCAAACTCATCAACATGCACCGGGGTATAGGCATTCGCCCCATCCTCGCCCAGGGTCACCACCACGTAATCACTGCCCACATTGACGGCATAACCGGGCAACTGGCCACTGATACCAGCCGCACGCTCGCGCGACTTGCGCCGCACAAAGGCCGCCAGCGCCAGCATGAAGTGGGGGTCTTCGTGCGGGACGTCGGCTGCCCTGAAGCCGTGCGCATAGTTTTCGGCAATGAAGCCGGTGTTGAAGTCGCCCGAAACAAACTTGGGGTGCGCCAGCAAAGCCGCCTGGAACGGGATGTTGCTGCTGATGCCGCGAATCACGAAACCGTTGAGCGCCTCGCGCATCTTGGCGATCGCATCGCGCCGATCCACCCCGTGCACGATGAGCTTGGCAATCATCGAGTCGTAGTACATCGGGATCTCGCCACCGTCCTGCACCCCGGTGTCGACCCGTACGCCAAACCAATCAATGGTGTTGCCCTGTTCCATGGTCTGGGTCGGTGGCGAGAAGCGCACCAGGCGACCGGTGCTGGGCAAGAAGTTGCGGTACGGGTCTTCGGCATTGATGCGGCACTCCATGGCCCAACCGTTGCGTTTGACCTCGGCCTGGGTGAGCGGCAGCTTTTCGCCAGCGGCGACGCGAATCATCAGTTCGACCAGGTCCAGCCCGGTGATGCATTCGGTCACCGGGTGCTCCACCTGCAGGCGCGTGTTCATCTCCAGGAAATAAAAGCTCTGGTCCTTGCCGACCACAAATTCCACGGTGCCGGCGCTCTGGTACTTGACCGCCTTGGCCAGGGCCACCGCCTGCTCGCCCATGGCCTTGCGCGTCGCGTCGCTGATGAATGGACTTGGAGCTTCTTCAATCACCTTCTGGTGGCGGCGCTGGATCGAGCACTCACGCTCATTGAGGTACACCACGTTGCCAAAACTGTCACCAATGAGCTGGATTTCGATGTGGCGCGGCTCTTCGACGAACTTCTCGACAAACACGCGGTCGTCACCAAAGCTGTTGCGTGCTTCATTGCGGCAACTGGTGAAACCCTCAAACGCTTCCTTGTCGTTGTAAGCCACGCGCAGCCCCTTGCCGCCACCGCCGGCGCTGGCCTTGATCATGACCGGGTAGCCTATACCCTGGGCAATTTCAACCGCCGACTCGGCTGTTTCGATGGCGCTGTTGACACCGGGGATGCAATTGACACCCGCTGCACCGGCCAGCTTTTTGGACTCGATCTTGTCGCCCATGGCCGCCATGGAATAGTGTTTGGGACCGATGAAGACAATGCCTTCTTCTTCGACACGCTTGGCAAACTCGGCGTTTTCGCTCAAGAAACCGTAACCCGGGTGCAGGGCTTGCGCGCCGGTTTGTTTGCAGGCGGCAATGATTTTTTCACCCACCAGGTAACTCTCACGGCTTGGCGGCGCGCCAATATGCACGGCTTCGTCAGCCATCAGCACAAAACGCGCGTCCTTGTCCGCGTCCGAATAAACGGCCACGGTCTTGATGCCCATTTTCTTGGCGGTGGTGATGACACGGCAGGCGATTTCACCGCGGTTTGCAATCAGTATTTTGGTAAACATAGAGTTCTCCTATTCGGGATTCAGTTTGTGTTCTTTGTGCGATTGAACTCAAGCAGCCATTTCAGGATCGGGCTGCCCGGGCGTTTTGCGCAGGTCAAGGAGGAGGCCGCAGGCCGGGGGACACGGAGCAAAGCGCCCGGGCAACCCGATCCAGCGCGATACACAGTCATGCTGTATTCCACAAACACTCAAAGTGGAATGTTGCCGTGTTTACGCCACGGGTTCTCAAGCTTTTTGTCCTTCAGCATGACCAGGCTGCGGCAAATGCGCTTGCGGGTCTCTGACGGCAAAATCACGTCGTCGATAAAACCGCGCGCGCCGGCCACAAACGGATTGGCAAAACGGGCCTTGTACTCGGCTTCCTTGGCCGCCAGTTTTTCCGGGTGGCCCTTGTCCTCGCGGAAGATGATCTCGACCGCACCCTTGGCACCCATCACCGCAATTTCAGCGTTGGGCCAGGCAAAGTTGACGTCACCACGCAGGTGTTTGGAGGCCATCACGTCGTAGGCACCACCGTAGGCCTTGCGGGTGATCACGGTGATCTTGGGCACCGTGCACTCGGCGTAGGCATAGAGCAACTTGGCCCCGTGCTTGATGATGCCGCCGAACTCCTGGGCGGTGCCGGGCATGAAACCGGGCACATCGACAAACGTGATCACCGGGATGTTGAAGGCATCACAAAAGCGCACAAAACGCGCGGCCTTGATGCTGCTCTTGATGTCCAGGCAGCCCGCCAGCACCAGCGGCTGATTGGCCACGATACCGATGGTCTGACCGTCCATGCGGGCGAAGCCAATCAAAATGTTTTTGGCGTACTCAGGCTGCAATTCAAAGAAGTCGCCGTCGTCGACGGTCTTGATGATCAGCTCCTTCATGTCGTAAGCCTTGTTCGGGTTGTCGGGCACCAGCGTGTCCAGGCTGTGCTCCATGCGCCCGGCTGGGTCACCACTCTGGCGCACCGGGGCTTTTTCACGGTTGTTCAGCGGCAGGTAGTTGTACAGGCGGCGCAGCATCAGCAGCGCCTCGACGTCGTTCTCGAATGCCAGGTCGGCGACACCGCTCTTGGTGGTGTGGCTGATGGCACCGCCAAGCTCTTCGGCCGTCACTTCTTCGTGCGTCACGGTCTTGACCACCTCCGGGCCGGTGACAAACATGTAGCTCGAGTCTTTCACCATGAAGATAAAGTCGGTCATGGCGGGCGAATAGACCGCACCACCGGCTGACGGCCCCATGATCATGCTGATTTGCGGCACCACGCCGCTGGCCATCACGTTGCGCTGGAACACGTCGGCATAACCACCGAGCGAGGCCACGCCTTCCTGAATACGCGCACCACCCGAGTCATTGAGACCAATCACCGGGGCGCCGACCTTCATGGCCTGGTCCATGATCTTGCAGATTTTTTCGGCATGGGCTTCACTCAGCGCACCGCCGAACACGGTGAAGTCCTGACTGAAGACAAACACCAGGCGGCCATTGATCATGCCGTAGCCGGTGACCACACCGTCGCCCGGGATCTTGTTGTCCTGCATGCCAAAGTCGGCGCAGCGGTGCTCGACAAACATGTCCCATTCTTCAAAGGTGCCTTCGTCGAGCAGCACGTCCAGCCGTTCACGGGCCGTGAGCTTGCCCTTTTTGTGCTGCGCATCAATGCGGTTCTGGCCCCCGCCCAAACGGGCGAGTTCGCGCTTTTTTTCCAGTTGTTCAAGAATATCGTGCATGGCTTGGTCTTTCTTTGGTCAGGAAATAGTGAGTTAGTCGTGTTTTAAATGGATGGTCGAATCAGGCTTTTTCGGCATGGACCGACAGCAGGTTTCTGGCGGCCGTGGAGGCCGCCAGCCGGCCTGTCAGCACGTCTTGGGTCAGCTGAGGCAACAGGGTTTTGACCTGCGGATGCTGGGCAAACGCGGTCTTGAGGCCGGCGTCGATGCGTTCCCACATCCACGCCAGCGCCTGCTTCTGGCGCCGCACATCAAACTTGCCATTGGCAGTTTGCAGGGCCTTGAACTCAAGCACCCTGGCCCAAAAGGTATCGACCCCCTGGGCGCGCAAAGCGCTGAGCTGCATGACCTGCGGGTGCCATATTTTTTCATCATGGTGCGCGTGGTCCGGGCTGCCATGCAGGCCCAGCAAACGCAAGCTGGAGCTGATTTGGGCGCGGGCGCGGGTGGCGGCGTCGGGGTCAATGTCGGCCTTGTTGATGACCACCAGGTCGGCCAGCTCCATCACGCCTTTCTTGATGGCCTGCAAATCGTCACCCGCATTGGGCAACTGCATCAGCACAAACATGTCGGTCATGTTGGCCACGGCCGTTTCGCTTTGTCCCACCCCCACGGTTTCCACGATCACCACGTCATAACCCGCCGCCTCGCAAACCAGCATGGCCTCGCGGGTTTTTTCGGCCACGCCACCGAGCGTGCCGCTGCTGGGGCTGGGGCGGATGTAGGCTTTCTCATGAACGGACAGCAGTTCCATGCGCGTCTTGTCGCCCAGAATCGAGCCCCCCGACACCGTGCTGGAGGGGTCGATCGTCAGCACCGCCACACGGTGGCCCTGGCCAATCAGGTACAAGCCCAGCGCCTCGATAAAAGTCGATTTGCCCACGCCCGGCACGCCACTGATGCCCAAGCGAAACGACTGGCCGGTGTGCGGCAACAGGTTTGTGAGCAACTCGTCGGCCTGCAGGCGGTGGTCAGCCCGGGTGGATTCGAGTAGCGTGATGGCCTTGGCCATGGCGCGACGCTGCATGGCGGCATCACCCTGCAGCACGGCCTCCACCAGAGCGCCGGGAATCACTTCAGCGCAGCCTTGATTTGCTTGAGCACATCCTTGGCGCTCACCGGGATCGGCGTGCCGGGGCCGTAAATGCCCTTGACACCGGCGGCATACAGCATGTCGTAGTCCTGGCGCGGGATGACACCGCCGACAAACACGATGATGTCGTCGGCGCCCTGCTTCTTGAGCTCGGCAATGATGGCGGGCACCAGCGTCTTGTGGCCGGCAGCCAGCGTGCTGACCCCCACGGCATGGACATCGTTCTCAATCGCCTGGCGTGCGCATTCCTCGGGGGTCTGGAACAGCGGCCCCATGTCGACGTCAAAGCCGAGGTCGGCAAAGGCCGTGGCCACCACCTTGGCACCGCGGTCATGGCCGTCCTGGCCCAACTTGCTGATCATGACGCGCGGGCGGCGGCCTTGCTCGGTGGCAAAGTCGGCGATTTCTGCCTTGAGTGCGTTCCAGTAGTCCATGGTGTCCCCGTCGGTGGCGTCGGTATCGTAAGCGGCGGCATACACACCGGTCACTTTTTGCGTGTCGGCACGGTGACGGCCAAAGGTTTTTTCCATGGCGTCGCTGATCTCACCCACGGTGGCACGGGCGCGCACTGCCTTGATGCTCAAGTCGAGCAGGTTGCCCTGGCCACTGGCAGCGGCGGCCTCGATCGCTTCCAGGGCTTGTTGCACTTGCGCGGCATCGCGTTTCTGCTTGATGGCATTGAGCCGGGCGATTTGCGAGTCGCGCACCGCGACGTTGTCGATGTCACGGGCGTCAATCGCATCCTCGGTTTTGAGCTTGTATTTGTTGACACCCACGATCACGTCGCGGCCGGAGTCGATGCGCGCCTGCTTGTCGGCCGCAGCTGCCTCGATCTTGAGCTTGGCCCAACCCGAATCCACGGCCTTGGTCATGCCGCCCATGGCTTCGACCTCTTCGATGATGGTCCAGGCGGCATCAGCCATGTCCTGCGTCAGTTTTTCCATCATGTAGGAACCAGCCCAGGGGTCGATCACGTTGGTGATGTGGGTTTCTTCCTGGATGATGAGTTGGGTGTTACGCGCGATGCGCGAACTGAACTCGGTCGGCAGCGCGATGGCCTCGTCGAACGAGTTGGTGTGCAGGCTCTGCGTGCCGCCAAACACCGCCGCCATGGCCTCGATGGTGGTACGCACCACGTTGTTATACGGGTCCTGCTCGGTCAGGCTCCAGCCGCTGGTCTGGCAGTGGGTGCGCAACATCAGCGATTTGGGATTCTTGGCGTTGAAGCCTTTCATGATGCGGCACCACAGCAGGCGCGCGGCGCGCATCTTGGCCACCTCCAAATAGAAGTTCATGCCAATGGCCCAGAAAAAGCTCAAACGGCCGGCAAAGCCGTCGACATCCATACCCTTGGCAATGGCGGTCTTGACGTACTCCTTGCCGTCAGCCAGCGTGAACGCCAGTTCCAGCGCCTGGTTGGCGCCAGCTTCCTGCATGTGGTAGCCCGAGATGCTGATCGAGTTGAATTTCGGCATGTGTTTGGCCGTGTACTCGATGATGTCGCCAATGATGCGCATGCTGGGCTCGGGCGGGTAAATGTAGGTGTTGCGCACCATGAATTCTTTCAGAATGTCGTTCTGAATGGTGCCGCTGAGCTTGTCTTGTGAAACGCCCTGCTCTTCGGCCGCCACCACATAACCCGCCAGCACCGGCAGCACCGCGCCGTTCATGGTCATCGAGACACTCACCTTGTCGAGCGGGATCTGGTCGAACAGGATCTTCATGTCCTCCACCGAGTCGATCGCGACACCGGCCTTGCCGACGTCACCGGTGACACGCGGGTGGTCCGAGTCATAGCCACGGTGTGTGGCCAGGTCGAACGCCACACTCACACCCTGACCGCCAGCGGCCAGTGCCTTGCGGTAAAAGGCGTTGGACTCTTCGGCGGTGGAAAACCCGGCGTACTGGCGAATGGTCCAGGGCCGCACCGCGTACATGGTGGCTTGCGGGCCACGCAGGTAGGGCTCGAAGCCCGGCAGCGTGTTGGCGTAGGGCAGGTTTTTCGTATCCTCTGCGGTGTATAAAGGCTTGACCGAAATGCCATCGGGCGTGAGCCAATTCAGCGCGCTCACATCCCCCCCAGGCGCAGATTTGGCTGCAGCTTTGGCCCAGGCCTCCAAGTTCGCTGACTGAAATTCAGGATTTTTTTGGGTCATGATGGCAAACGGTTAAGGGTTGGATGGTCGACGCACGCCACTGTACAGCGATGCGCAATTTAGAGCCAATGAGTTTACATTATTTATAATTATTGATGCAAAAAATTCCATCCAGCTTACAATTTGCCCCATGTCTGCACCTTCCCTAGCCCCCCGCGCACTTTACGAAGAAGTGGCTGAATTGCTGCGTCAGCGCATCTTCAGCCGTGAGCTGGAACCCGGCAGCTGGATCGACGAACTCAAGATTGCCCATGACTACGGCATCAGCCGCACGCCCATGCGCGAAGCGCTCAAGGTGCTGGCCACCGAGGGCCTGGTGACCATGAAGGTGCGCCGCGGTGCCTATGTCACCGAAGTCTCCGAGCGCGACCTGGCCGACGTCTACCACCTGCTGAGCCTGCTCGAATCCGATGCCGCGGGCGTCGTGGCACACACCGCCGCCGATGTCCAGATGGCTGAGTTGCAGGCGCTGCACCAGGCGCTCGAAGACGCCGCCCGGCCAGAACAGGTGGATCGCGAACGTTTCTTTGAAATCAACGAGCGTTTTCACATGCGCCTGCTGGAAATTGCCGACAACCGCTGGCGCAACCAGATGGTGGCCGACCTGCGCAAGGTCATGAAGCTCAACCGCCACAACTCGCTGCTGAAATCCGGCCGCATTCAGGAGTCCCTGGCTGAACACCGCGCCATCATGGCCGCGCTGGCAGCACGCGACCCGCAGCTGTGCACCCAGCGCATGCAAGAGCATTTTTCAAACGGCCTTGAAGCGGCCGTTTGACAGCAGGCAGCCCGCACCACATGATCCTGCCGCAATCCAACACCTTCATGCAGCAGGCGCTGGCACTGGCTGCGCAAGGCCTGCTGCTCACGTCCCCCAACCCCCGCGTGGGCTGCGTCATCACCACGCCCGACGGCGAGCTGCTGGGCCAGGGCGCCACCCAGCGCGCTGGTGAGGCCCATGCCGAAGTGATGGCGCTGCGCAACGCCGCTGCCCATGGCCACAGCGTGATCGGAGCCACGGCTTATGTGACGCTGGAGCCCTGTTCACATCAGGGGCGCACCGGGCCGTGCTGCGATGCCCTGGTGGCTGCGGGCATCAAAAAAGTGGTGGCCGCCATTGGCGACCCCAACCCCCTGGTCATCGGCCATGGCTTCGCCAGGTTGCGTGCCGCCGGCGTTGACGTCGACATCGGTCCCGGTGGTGCTGAATCGCGCGAACTCAACATCGGTTTTTTCAGCCGCATGCTGCGCCAAACGCCCTGGGTGCGCATGAAGCTGGCGGCCTCGCTCGACGGAAAAACCGCGCTCGACAACGGCCTCAGCCAATGGATCACCTCGCCCGAAGCGCGCACCGACGGCCACGCCTGGCGTGCCCGCGCCTGTGCCGTGCTCACCGGCATTGGCACGGTACTGGCGGACAACCCCAAACTCGACGTGCGGCTGGTGGACACACCGCGCCAGCCGAGCCTGGTAGTCATTGACAGCCGCCTGGAGACGCCGCTGGACGCCGCGCTGTTCATTCCGGGTCGCACGCTGATCATTTACGCCGCTGTTCCCGATGCGGCCAAACAAGCGGAACTGGCCGCACGCGGTGCCACCGTCGTGCTGCTGCCCGGACCCGGGGGCAAGGTCGATCTGGCCGCCATGCTGCGCGACCTGGCTCGCCGCGAAATCAACGAGTTGCATGTGGAAGCCGGCGAGAAGCTCAATGGCTCGCTGATTCGCGAGGGCCTGGTCGATGAATTTGTGGTTTATCTGGCCCCCAAGCTGATCGGCCTGGGCCGCGGCATGGCACACTTTGGCCCGCTGCAGGATCTGGCGCAGGCCGTGTCACTGGAATTCAGGTCCACAGCCATGCTGGGACCCGACCTGCGTATCATCGCCCGCATCAGTGGTCGCGACATTTTTTAACTGGAAAAACATGTTCACAGGCATCATCACCGGCATCGGCCACATCAGCGCCGTGACCCCCTTGGGCGACACCGCCATCCATGGCAAGCGCCTCACCCTGACCTGCCCCACCGGCTACCTCGACGACGTGGGCCTGGGCGACAGCATCGCGCTCAATGGCGCCTGCATGACCGTCACCACGCTTGATGCAACCCAACAGCAGTTCACCATCGACATCTCAGCCGAGTCGCTCGACAAAACCGCCGGGCTTGACCAGCCGGGACCCGTGAACCTGGAAAAGGCGCTGCGCGCCCATGACCGCTTGGGTGGCCACATCGTCTCGGGCCATGTCGACGGCATGGGTCACGTCACCTACTTTGCTGAAATCGGCGAAAGCTGGCAATTGCGCGTGATGGCGCCGCCCGCCCTGGCCAAGTACCTGGCCTACAAGGGCTCGATCACCGTCAACGGTGTCAGCCTGACCGTCAACCAGATTCAAGACCGCGCTGAGGGCTGCGAAATGTCCATCAACCTGATCCCGCACACCGTGCAAAACACCGCGCTGGGTTCGCTCAAGGTCGGTTCAAGCGTGAACCTGGAAATCGACCTGATCGCGCGCTATGTTGAACGGATGCTCAGCGTGGATGCTGGTGACTTGAAAAATGACTTCTCCATTGGGAAACAGCGCTAATCCTGTTTACTGGCGAAGTTATTTGGCGGTGCTTCTGACAGAACCAGGCAGGCCACAAAGTCGATAATTTAGCCGTCCTGCCTGGGGGAATTTGAAGTGGCCATCAGGGGTTATCGAACCAGCTTTACACCCGCTCGTCTCCCACCTGCGCCGTTACATCCGGCACCATGCTCAGATAGTGATCGAAGTCACTGCGTTTGCCTTTGGCGGCTTCCGCCTTGAGGAAGTCCAGCGTCATAACCGATGCCATCTTTTCGGACGCAGCACTGGCAATGAACTGGTTCACGGAAACGTCATCCCGGGCGGCCAGCTCTTTGATCTTCTGGTGAACAGAGTTCGGCAAACGAATGGTTATTGCGGTCATGGTCAGTTCCTCAACAGATTCAAGAAATCAGCAGGTTTGATGGCCTGCACCTTCAGTTCGGGCACCCGTCGAAAGTCTTTGACATTGTGGGTCACGATGTACTGACTGCCCGAGGCCACGGCACATTCCAGCACCATGTCATCGTCGGGGTCATGCAAAAACGGACGCCACAAAAAATGCACGTCTTGCAAGTGCGCCAGAGATGCCAGGTAGCGTAGGTAGGCCAGCGCAGCATCCACAGACACTCCGGGCGGCATGTGCTCCGGCCTGGTCAAGGCAGCCTGCCACTCGGTGTAGAGGGCAATGGTCAGCGCAAAGTCAAAGCGTGGCGTTGGCCGCATGGACACGAGCTGGTAACTGGCTCCGTTGCGCGAACGCGCGGCAACCACCAAAACAGAAGTCTCAAGGACTATACGCACAATGGCTATACGGGTGTATATGGTTGCATATGCATAACCAAATTTTGCTGGGCCTGGTGAAGAATGCAACCGAGATAGACGGCTCCCCTGAATTATCCGATTTCGCTCACACTGTGCAAGTGAAATACTGCCCTGACACGGCACAACGGCAGTGACCCCACTTGCCGGGACGACCTACCCGGCGTCTGGGCGTGATCGTTGACTGAAAAAGTGGACTCTATTGCGGCCTGCGGCTTTGGCCTGGTACATGGCCATATCGGCCTGCTTCAATAGGTCTTCGGGCAACGCCTTGTCATTGACCAGCAGCGCCACGCCAATGCTGGCTGACAGGCTCCAGGTGACATCAGGCAAGACAAATGGCTGTGCCATGGCCTGCAAAATCTTGTTGGCCACCGCTTGCGCCCCGGCATGCGCCAGATCGGCATCGTCGCTCAACTGCGCCAAGGCCACCACAAACTCGTCGCCCCCCAGGCGCGCGACCGTATCGATCTCACGCACGCAGGCCTGCAGGCGCTGCGCCACCTGAATCAACAACTCATCGCCCTGGTCGTGGCCGTAGCTGTCATTGAGCAGTTTGAACCGGTCCAGATCCAGAAACAGCACCGCCGCCACCTGGTTGTTGCGCGCCCGCATCGCGCTCAATTGCTGCAAGCGATCCAGCAGCAGGCGGCGATTGGGCAGTTGCGTCAACGGATCAAAAAACGCCAGTTTGCGAATATCTTCGTCGAACCGCTTGCGCAAGGTGACGTCGGTATGCATCGACACATAGTGCGTGACCTGGCCCTGCGGATTTTTCACCGCGGTGATCGACAACCAGTCCGGGTACATATCGCCATTCTTACGCCGGTTCCAGACCTCCCCCTCCCAATGGCCGGTCTGCGTCAGACTGTGCCACATGGCCTGGTAAAACACCGGGTCATGGCGGCCAGACCTGAGTATGTTGCTGGATTGCCCGACCGCCTCGTCAAAACCGTACCCGGTCAAGGCCACAAAAGCGTGATTCACCCGCAAAATACGTAAATCTGCCGAACTGACCACCATGGAGGCGCTGGACTCAAACGCCACGGCCGCCACCCGCTGCGCTTCTTCGGCCTGGATGCGCTCGGTGATGTCAAAAATTGCCCCATGAAAGACCACACTGCCATCCTCACGCTTTTGCGGCACGGCGCGGCCACCGCGCCAACGCACGGTGCCGTCAGGCAGCTTCAATCGGTATTCCGTTTGCCAGTGTGTCAAGTGGGTCGCGGCCTGCTGGATCGACTGCTTGACCCTGGCGACATCGTCTGGATGTTGCCAGGCAAAAACCAGCGACGCATCGCGCTGCACCTGCTCCAGCGTCAGCCCATAAAAATCCAGAAAATGCTTGGACAAATACGAAAAGTGCATACGCCCGTCGGTGTCCACCGTGAACTGAAACAACTCGGCAGGCACCTGGTCGGTGAGGTCTCGTAACAAAGCCTGGCTTTGCTGCACGGCCAGCTCCAGCCGTTTTTGTTCGCTGCGATCGACTTCGGTACCCATCATCCGCAAGGCCCGTCCTGCCGCATCACGCGCAACCACCTGCCCGCGCGCCATCAAATGCACCCAATGCCCATCCTGGTGGCGCAACCGGTGCTCCAGCAGCAAACGCGGTACTTCTCCTCTAAGCACTGGCGGCAAGCGCTCGGCCAACATCGGCCTGTCGTCCGGGTGCAGGAGTTCGGCAAACAGATTGTTGTCAAGTGTCCGCTCGCCGGGCACAACGCCCAGCATGGCCCACAAGCGATCATCCATCGCCATCTTGCCGGTAACCAAATCCCAGGTCCACAGCGCCAGTCCGCCACTGTCAAGCGCCAGGGTCATCTGCTTGTGACTCTGCGCCAATTGTTGATGTTGCTGCTGGACGAGGTAACGATCCCAGGAAAAAAATGCAGCGAAACCCAGCAACAACAAGCTGCCCAGGCTTGCCAGCAGCCAGTTCAGTCGATTCGTCTGCTGCCCCGCCTGAAGGTACTCTTGTTTGCCCAAGGCCACCGACACATAGAGTGGAAAATCGGACACCTGCCTGAAGTGGTACAAGCGCGGCACGGTCACGGTGTCCCCATCAAAAAAACCTTCCGCTGGCGCTTGCGGAAAAGCCATTTCGATCACCCCCCCTGTTGGCAGCTTGTCGCGCTGCGCCAGGACCCTGCCATCACGCCCGAGCAGCATCGCATTGCCTTGCTGCCCCAAATCCAGACTGGCGTAAAAACTGGCAAAGTAACCGGCGTCCAGCGACACCACCGCCACCCCGGCAAAGCCGCCATCAGGTTGACTGATGCGCCGGGTGAGCTGAATCGTCCATTTATTGGAGACCCGCCCCAGCATCGGTTGCGAAACAAAAAGTTCATTGCCTGCGCGTGCCACATGCACCTTGAAGTACTCCCGGTCGGCCAAATTGACAGCCGGGGTTTGGGGCAAGTTGCTCAAGCGAAAAATACCTTGGGCATCGATGATGCCCACCTGGTGCAACAAATCCACATCCACGGCACCTTCACGCACCAAGGCGGCCAGATCAAGCGCCATGCCATCGCGCAGGTAAAGCGCGCGAATAATTTGCAGCGTCTGGTCAGCCGCGTGCAGCGTGCGGTTGGCATGCTGCTGGCTCAGCTGTGACAGGTTGGCCAGTTCACGCCGGGCGCTGCGCTCAGACTCCTGCAAATGGGCTTGCGTGACCTGGCGCGTCAGCAGCAACAACGCCAACACAACGACCACAGCCAAACTCCATGCCACCAGATGCGGCAGACGAATTTTCCAATGCGGACTCAACGGCGATCCCTTAGTAATAAACAGTGTCTCTTGTGCGCTGAGTTTAAGCGCTCGGCGCCTGGCTTATCTGCTGCAAATCGTTAGCGCCGCTGCGCACCATGCAAAAGCGACCCCGAAGGGCCGCTTTTGCATGGTCGATGGTACAGGCCCTAGTTACGGGGCTCACCCCGCTCGTTGACGGTCACGGTGGCTCCGGGCGGAGCGCTCATCTGGGTGCGGTGTTCCTGACCCCGAAAGGTGTAACTGACATCCCAATACTGGGCCTGGGCCCGGTTCGGGATGCTTTCGCAACGCTGCACATCCTGGGTCGCGGTTTCGGTCCGACCCATGTTGGCGCCAAGGGCGGCCCCGGCGATCAGGCCACCGGCAGTGGCGATGTCCTTGCCGCTACCGCCACCCACCTGGTGACCCAGAATGCCACCAATGAGGGCACCTGCAATCGCACCAGGAATATTGGCGCTGCCTTGCGTCTGGGCGACTTGCCCGGGCTCGACCCAGCAGCGCTGCTCAGGGGTTCCGACCACGGCACGCACCGAGGTTACATTGGCCTCATAGAGCCGCTCATTGCTGCGCTGACGGTAGTCAGGTCCGGCAACAGGCTGGTAGCGATTGTCATCATTGCGTGCGTCCTGGCTGACGGCGCGAACCGACGAGACACGGTCATTCAAGCCCATGGCCGACATCGAAGGATATTGTCCCGGGCGCAACACAACGCATCGGCCGCCGTAGCGAACATCGTCACACAACTCCCAAGGTCCGCCGGTGACCACCACCGAAGAAGCGCGGTCATTGAAGTTTTTTTGCACAAAGTTGTCAACTGGCTGAAGCGTGGTGAACGAACGGCCGGTAAAACCATCGTTTTCATAAAAAGTGACCTGTCCGCTGGCCGCAGCGGGCGCATAACGGTCTTCATCCGCACGTGCTTCCCGGCTGGCCAGCCGCACCGACGAAACACGGTCGTTCAGGCGCATGGCGGTCATGGAGGGGTACTGTCCCTGACGCAGGACGACACAACGTCCCCTGAACTGGTTGTCTTCACACAGCTCCCAGGGACCACCCACCACAACCACCGAGGACGCACGGTCATTGAACTGGTTGCGATTGAGGTTCCTGACCTGCGTGTTGGTCAGGAAAGAGCGGCCGCTAAAGCTTTCGTTTTCGTAGAAGGTGATTTGCGGTGTGACCGCAGGGGGCGCATTGTTGCGCACCGCCCGCACCGACGACACGCGGTCGTTCAAGCCCATCGCGGCCAGGGAAGGATACTGGCCCGGTTGCAGGACGGCACAACGACCACCGAACTGGTTATTTTCACAAACCTCCCAGTTGTCTTTGGTCACCACCACAGATGAAGCACGGTCGTTGAAGCCGTAACGCTCGAAATTCCCGATCTGGCTCTCGGTGGTGAAGGACCGGCCTTGAAAGCCGTCCCGCTCATAAAAGGTAACCTGTGCCATGGCCTGGCTGGCGAGCGCCACAGCCGTCAGTGCCAGGGCGTTTTTCAAATAGGATTTCATTGGTCGTTTCTCCAGAAAGTTAGGGTCAGCTGCCAAGTTACGGCTGCTATGTCCTGCCACCGTGGGATTCAAGTGACACAAGGCAGACTGTCGTTGCCCCCTGGGTTTGTGTCTGTGCGCCAGCATACAAAGCCAGACGGCATGAGGTGCTGGTGCCTGACGGATGGGAAAACAGCCGTGCCATCTGCTACGCTTGAAGGCATGCCAAACCACGCCACTGCCACAGCCATGCCACCCGCTGTGATCGTCCTGCTGTTGTCGCTGCTGCTCGGACTGCAGCCCATCACCACCGACCTGTATTTGCCTGCACTGCCGGTGCTCACCGCCGGCTTTGGCGCGCCCATGCAGCAGGCGCAATTGACGCTGACGGCACTGCTGCTGGCGTTTGGGGTCTCGCAACTGGTGTGGGGGCCACTGTCCGACCGCTTTGGCAGACGACCCATTTTGCTCATTGGCCTGAGCGCTTACGTGCTGGCGGCCGTGGGCAGCGCGCTGGCGCCCAGCATGACTGCCTTGATTGTGTGGCGCACGGTGCAAGGTGCGGCCATGGGCGCGGGGGTCATGTGCGCACGCGCCATCGTGCGCGACCTGTACGCCCCGGCACAAGGCGCGGGCGTGATGAGCAAGGGTTTGAGCGGCCTGGGCGTGATTGCTTTTTTGAGTGCCCCCTTGGGCGGACTGATGACCGAGGCGTTCAACTGGCGGTTTGCCCTGCTGTCGCTGGCGGTCTTTGGTGCGGTCGCTCTGGGGCTGATCGCTTGGCGTTTTGAAGAAACCTTGCAGCGCAAAAACCCAGCGGCGCTGCAAACCGCCACCTTGATGAGCACCTGGAAAAGCATCCTGCGCCATCCGACCTTTCTGGCATTCTCGGCACTGTCTGCGTCATCCTACGGCGGTCTATTCACGTTTTTGGCGACCTCGTCGTTCGTTTTCATGAACGTGCTGGGTTTGAGCAAGACGCATTACGGCGCGCTCATGGCACTGAACTCGCTGGCCTATATTGGCGGCACTTTTTTGTGCCGCCATTGGCTGCCCCGCTTTGGCGTGCGCCGCTCACTCAAATGGGCCGGTGTACTGTCGCTGGCTGGCGGCACGCTGATGGCTGGGCTCAGCCTGGCTGGCATGCAAAACGTGTGGGCCATCATGCTGCCGCAGTTGCTGTTTATCGTGGGGCATGGCATTCACCAACCCTGTGGCCAAAGCGGCGCGGTGGGGCCGTTCCCGCACGCGGCCGGTGCGGCGTCGGCCTTGAACGGATTTTTGATGATGCTCGCCGCCTTTGCCATGGGCAGTTGGCTCGGGAACCACATGGACGGCACCGTGCTGCCGCTCACGCTGGGCGTGTGGTTCTGGAGCGCCCTGATTGCGCTGTCGGCCTGGACCCTGGTGCAAAAATACGGGGAACCCCATGCAGCCTGAATCCATGACTTCCACTGCTTCACGGTCCGCCCTGCCCCGCCACCTGGCATTGGCCGGCCCCACCGCGTCTGGCAAAACAGCGGCTGCGCTGGCCATTGCACAAGCCTGGCCGGTGGAGATCATCAGTGTCGATTCGGCGCTGGTGTACCGGGGCATGGACATTGGCACGGCCAAACCCAGCGCGGCCGAACTGGCCGCCGTGCCGCACCACCTGATCAACATCCGCGACCCACGGCAGGCCTACAGCGCCGCCGAGTTTGTGACTGACGCCCGGCAGTTGATGGCCGACATCACGACGCGCGGCCGACTGCCGCTGCTGGTGGGCGGCACCATGCTGTACTTCAAGGCGCTGCGCGAGGGTCTGGACGACATGCCCCGTGCCGACCCGGCCATTCGTGCCGACATCGAAGCGCGGGCACTTGGTGTGGGCTGGCCTGCCCTGCACGCCGAGCTGGCGCAGCTTGACCCGGTCACGGCCGCACGGCTGGCCCCGGCAGACTCCCAGCGCATTTCCCGGGCACTGGAGGTGTACCGCATCAGCGGGCGACCGCTGTCCTCATTTCAAACCAGACTGGCTGCCCAAGACGAGGCCCCGGTGCACGATCCAGACCACCTGCTGATTTCCCTGGAACCACAAGACCGCGCCTGGCTGCACCAGCGCATTGCACAGCGCTTCGATGCCATGCTGGCGAGCGGTTTTCTGGACGAGGTCCGGGCCTTGCGTGCACGCGGCGACTTGCACCCTGACCTGCCCTCGATGCGCTGCGTCGGCTACCGCCAGGCTTGGGAAGCATTGGATGGTTTATGGCCCATGAGCGAACTGCGTGACAAGGGCATTGCCGCCACACGCCAGCTCGCCAAGCGCCAGATCACCTGGCTGCGCTCCACCCATCAGCGCCAGGTGGTGGCCTGCGATGCGCCCGATGCCCTGGAGCAGGTGTTGGCGCGGACGAAATGTTTTATTGAAGGCCCACCATGACCTTGACCATCAACAAATTGAGCAAGCGCTACGACCAGACGCCAGTCTTCAGCCAGGTTTCTCTGCGTGTGGCCCCCGGTGAATTTGTCGCCATCGTCGGCGAGTCGGGCGTGGGCAAGTCCACCTTGCTCAACTGCATGGCGGGGCTGGACGCGTGGGACAGTGGCAGCGTGCTGCTCGACGGGCAGGACCTGGGCGCGCTCAGCGACGAGCAACTGGCGCGCCTGCGCCGGGAGAAAAACGGTTTTGTCTTTCAGGCCTTTCACGTGTTGCCGCACCTGAGCGTGGCGCAAAACGTGGCCTTGCCGTTAATGCTGCTGGGCCAGCATGACGACGCGCGGGTCCAGGCCATGCTGGATGCCGTGGGCCTGGGCGGCTTGGGCGAACGCTTGCCACAGCAACTCAGCGGCGGCCAGTTGCAGCGCGTGGCGATCGCCCGGGCCCTGGTGCACCGCCCCATACTGCTGCTGGCGGACGAACCCACCGGCAACCTCGACCCCAGCACCGCCGCGCTGGTGATGAATGCGCTGGTCGGGCAAACGCGACAGCACGGTGCTGCCATGGTGCTGGTGACGCATTCGCTGGCGGCGGCAGAGCGCGCCGACCGGGTGCTCAAACTCACCCCCGAGGGGCTGGTTTCAAATGCAAGTCCTGATTGATTTTTGCGACCCGCACGGTCAACAGGCCGCCTTGCGCTGTGCTTTCGACGCGCCTGTGCAGACCCTGGTAGCGCACACGCCCCACCAGGTCAAGCCGCTGCTGGACGCCGTCGACGCGCTGTCCCAACAAGGCTTGTGGTGCGTGGGTTATGTGCGTTACGAGGCTGCGCCGGCGTTTGATGCCGCGCTCAAAGTGCATGCATCAGACGGCCCGCTGGCCTGGTTCGGCGTCTATGCCCAAACCCTGCCGTGGCCCGACGAGGCGGCCAATGACGCCGATAAAAATGACGCCACCCGCGTGTTATGGCAAGGCAGCCTGGACCGGGCAAACTTTGATGCAGCCATGAACAACATCCACCAGGCCATCGCGGCCGGTGACCTGTACCAGGTCAACTACACCGCGCCGCTATATGGTGAGTTTTCTGGCGCTGCGCAAACGCTTTTCAAGCGCCTGCACCGGGCCCAACCGCAAGGCTACGCGGCCTACATCGACAGCGGTTTCGAGCAAGTGCTGTCGGTCTCGCCCGAGCTGTTTTTTGACTGGCAGGACGGTCAGCTGCTGACTCGCCCGATGAAGGGCACGGCGCCGCGTGGCGACAGCGTGGAACA
Source organism: Rhodoferax sp. (assembly GCF_030653815.1). Taxonomy (GTDB): domain Bacteria; phylum Pseudomonadota; class Gammaproteobacteria; order Burkholderiales; family Burkholderiaceae_C; genus Rhodoferax. The sequence goes on from NZ_JAURYQ010000003.1 coordinate 34,785, forward strand.
TGACAAAACGCTGGCCGCCGCGCTGGTAGCCTCGCCCAAGGAGCGCGCCGAGAACGTCATGATTGTCGATTTGCTGCGCAATGACGTGTCGCGCGTGGCGCAGCCGCACAGTGTCAAGGTGCCGCGTCTTTTTACTGTGCAAACGCTGCCCACGGTGCTGCAAATGGTGTCCGACGTGACCGCCGTCACCCGACCCGGCACCAGCTTATGCGATGTGTTCAGCGCGCTGTTTCCGTGCGGTTCGGTCACCGGCGCACCCAAGGTGCAGGCCATGCGCATGATTCAAGACCTGGAACCCGCCCCGCGCGGCATTTACTGCGGTGCCATCGGGGTGGTGCGCCCGGGTGGCCACGCCACTTTCAACGTGGCGATCCGCAGCGTCACTTTGCAAGGCGCAAAGGCAACGTGTGGCATTGGCAGCGGCATCACCTTTGACGCCACGGCAGAGGCCGAGTGGCAGGAATGGCGCGTCAAACGCGGCTTTCTGGAGCGCGCCAGCGAACCCTTCCAGTTGCTGGAAACTCTGCGGCTGGAAGCTGGCGTTTTTCACCACTTGGAGGCGCACTTGGCGCGATTGAAGCGGGCGGCGTCACACTTCGCCTATCCGTTCGACGAATCCGACATCCGCCAGGTCTTGCGTAATCTGATAACCGATGAATCAGCCTGGCGGGTCCGTCTTTTGCTCGACGACCAAGGCTACCCACGAGCTCAGACCTTTGCGCTACCACCTTCTCCAGCGCCGGTGACGCTGCAATTGGCAGACCGGCCTTTTGATCACGCGCACAGCGAGTTCACGCGTTTCAAAACCACGCACCGCGCCCATTACGAGGCCTTTGCCCCGACCGACCCGGCCGTCTTCGACACCCTGCTCTACAACGACGCCGGCGAGCTGACCGAATGCACGCGCGGCAATATCGCCTTGCGGATTGATGGCCGCTGGGTGACACCGCCACTGCGCTGCGGCTTGCTCGACGGCATCGGGCGCGAGTTGTATTTGAAGGAAGGCCGCCTGCATGAAGCCGTGGTACGGGTTGACGACCTGCCGCGCGTGCAAGCGCTGGCCTTCATCAACAGCTTGCGCGGCTGGCTGGACGCCCGGCTGCTCAGATAATGTCAGCGCAGATCACCCTAAAAATTCCGAGGAAACAGACATGTTCGTCGTCATTTTTCGCGCCAAGGTTCGCAGCACTGACAGCGAATACACCCAGGTCGCAGCGCGCATGCGCGAGCTGGCACTGGGTCAGTTCGGCTGCCTTGAATTTACCGCAGTGACCGAAGGCCAGGACGAAATTGCCCTGTCTTATTGGCCTTCCGAGGAACACATCCGGGCCTGGAAGTCACACGCTGAGCATGTGCTGGCCCAGCAACTTGGCCGCGAACGCTGGTACGAATCCTATGTGGTGCAAGTGGCCGAAATCACCCGGGAATACAAATCCAGGCTTTAAGAAACTTTTAGGGTTCACTTAAGCATCATTTAGCAAACAGTTTTTTTTGGCCGGCCTACCATTCTCCTTCGTTAATCAACCAAGGAGAGATCCATGAAATTTGCGCATTCGTTACTGGGCTTCGGCTTTGCCGCCTTGCTCGCTGCACCGGTTTCGGCCAGCGACACACTCAACACCAACATGGTCGAACGCGGCCGCTACATCATCGCCACGAGCGGCTGCAACGACTGCCATACGCCCGGTTACATGCAAAAGGACGGCAACGTGCCAGAGTCCGAATGGCTGACCGGCGAGGGCATCGGATGGCAAGGACCATGGGGCACGACCTATCCGGCCAACCTGCGTCTTTCGCTCAGTCAACTGACGGAGCCGCAATGGCTCGACCGTGCTCGCGGCGCGTTCCGTCCGCCCATGCCGGGCTTCAACCTGCGCGCGATGACCGACGCCGACCTCAAGGCCATCTACCACTACGTGAAAAGTTTGCCGGTCAAGGGTGGTCCGTCGCCGGCCTATGTGCCGCCGGGCGGGCAGGTCGCCACCCCCTATTTGGATTTGACGCCCAAAAATCTGCCCAAGCAGACAGCCGCCCGATGAGCAAGGAATCCACCATGAACGAAGTCATCGACAACGACGCCTTGCGCGCCATGCTGGAAACCATGCTGACGATCCGCACCTACGAGGAAAAGGCCGCTGCCATGCAGGCTGCCGGTCAAGCCGCCGGCACCTGCACCTCGGTTGGCCAGGAAGCCGCCGCCGTCGGCGTGGTCGCGGCATTGGGCGCTGACGACTTCATCCTCACCAACCACCGCAGCGCCGGCCACCTGCTCGCGCGCGGCGCCGACCCGGCGCGCATCTATGCCGAAGTGCTCGGCAAGGCCACTGGCTACTGCAAGGGCAAGAGTGGTTCGTTGCACGTTTCGGCGAAGGAACTTGGCGTGGTGCTCACGTCCACCATCGTCGGCGCGGAACTCTCGCTCGCCGCCGGCGTGGGCCTGGCCGCCTCCATGCAGGAACGCAACAACGTGGTGGCCTGCTTTTTTGGCGACGGCGCCGCCTGCGAGGGTTCGTTCCACGAGTCGCTCAACCTTGCCTCCGTGTGGAAGCTGCCGATTCTGTACGTGTGCGAAAACAACCAGTGGCAGGCCTTCGTGCATCGACGCGAGACCATGCCCATGGACCACGTCAGCACCTGGGCCGCGTCGCACGGCATGCCCGTAGCCACCGTGGACGGCAACGACGTGGAAGCGGTGTACCGCGCCGCGCAAGTCGGCATCGCCCACGTCAAGGCCACCGGACAGCCGTATTTCCTCGAAACCTGCACCTACCGCACGCGCGGCCATTTCGAGCCGGACGACCAGGCTTATGTGGACAAGAGCGAACTCGCCGCCTGGCGCGCGAAGGACCCGATCGATCGCCTGCAGCAAAAATTGCAATTGAATGCGGCGGAGTTCCAGGCCGTCAACCAACGCGTGCTTGAGCGCATCGAGGCCGCCTGGGACACGGCCGTGGCCGCGCCCTATCCCAGCTTCTCTGAACTGACCACCGATGTCTACGCCTAAGGAGAACAACACCATGCAAACCCTCACCATCCACGACGCCATCGGCCAGGCCATCGCCGAGGAAATGCGCCGCGATCCTAGCGTGATGATGTTCGGCGAAGGTGTCGCCACCAAGCGCGGCGACCTTCTGCAGGAATTCGGCAACAAGCGCATTCGCAACACACCGCTCGCCGAAGGCATCATCGCCGGCGCGGCCGTGGGTGCTTCCGCCATGGGCATGCGCCCGGTGATCGACCTGCTGTTCGCGCCCTTTCTCACGCTAGCCATGGACGAACTCGTCAACAGCGCCGGCAAGCTGCGCTACCTATCGGGCGGTCAGTTCAAATTTCCGCTGGTGGCCATGGCCATGACCGGCACCGGCTGGGCCGTGGGTGCGCAGCACAACCACAACCTGGAAGCCTGGTTCGTGCACAGTCCCGGCCTCAAGGTGGTGATGCCCTCCACCGCCGCCGACTTCAAAGGCCTGATGAAAACTGCCATCCGCGACGACAACCCGGTGCTGTTCTTTGTGGAAATGGCCATGACTTACGAGACCGGTGACGTGCCTGACGGCGAGCACCTCGTGCCATTGGGCCGCGCCGCCGTGCGCCGCACCGGCAGTGACATCACGCTCATCTCCTACGGCAAGACCGTGCGCGCCTGCGAGAAGGCAACGTCGCTGCTCGCCGAAAAGGGTGTGTTCGCCGAAGTCATCGACCTGCGCTCGCTCAAGCCGCTGGACGAAGATGCGATTCTCGCTTCAGTGCGCAAGACCGGCCGCGTGCTGGTGGTGCACGAAGCCAACCGCATGTGTGGTGTGGGCGCTGAAGTCGCCGCGATTGTTGCAGAGAAGGCATTCGATGCGCTCAAGGCACCGGTGCTGCGCCTCACCAGCCCGGATGTGCCGGCACCCTCGAGCTATCCACTGGAACTCGCGTTCGCGCCGCAGGCGGATGCCATCATGGCCGCCGCTGAAAGCCTGTTGGTGCAATCCACTAACAAAGCCGAACCTGCGCTGGCCGTGAATGCAGGCTAGCAGTCCAGCTTTACCGGCCGGTCCACCGCCAGCCTGAAGCGGCCGCGCCCGGTTTTTTCGATGCGCAGATAGGGGCAACGCTCAGCCAGACGGCGTTGCAAAAGAATCAGCCGCGCTTCCAGGTTGTCGCTGATGTCTGGCAAGCGCAGCGAAGCATCGAGCCGCAGTTCGCGGTTGGAAAATTCGCTGCGCCCCCGGGCATGGCCGAACAGGAGTTTCCACAAGATGGCCCCGGCCACGCCCTTGATCAGATACTCGCCGTCGACAAACACGCTGTTGTCGGCGGGGTAGATCTTGACCATCACTTCCGCGCCGCTCGACACAATGGCCTCAGGCGCGTCAGGCTGGTCGTCGCCGCTTTCGCTGTTCTGCTCGAAAAGCTGCATGGCGAAACCCAGCTGGCCTGTGATCGCCATCAACGCATCCTCGTCTTCGTAGGTGAAACGCAGCTTCTGCTCGCTTTCCGCGTACAGCACACCGAGCAAGCGGCCGCTGGCCATGATGGGCAGCGCCACCTGGCTGTGCGGCTCGGCCAAACCCGGAAAAGGAATTTCCTTTTCTCCACCCTCACCCAAGCTGTCGCGCAGGGCCAGGCTATAGGCGTAGTCGCCGGTCAGGAAGGCGATGCGAATCGGCGTCTGCTGCTGTGCGGCCACCCCGATCACGCCTGCACCCAGCGCCACTTCCGAACCGGCGCCGGATTTCGCGTAGCCCCGGCTCGCCACGGTATAGAGGCGATCATTGGCAGCATCGAGCACCAGCACCATGGCGTGTTCGATGCCGAAATGCCGTGCAAGGCCTGCCAGCAGCTCGTCCAGCAGCGACGACAAATCAGCGCATTGCGCCATGCGCTCCGAGCAGGCACGCAAGGCCGGCATGCGGTTCGTCGGCATGGAGCCGCATTCCGGGGCAACGGGATCGGTGCACGCGACGTCGAGCACGCGGTAGACATCGGAACCGCGCAACCTGAATACTTTGCTCATGCCCGTCAGCGAAGCCACGCCAGCGAGCCGCGCCTTCATGTACTCAAACAGCGGGCCCTCGGTCTCGGTGCGCATGTATTGCAGCGCCAGCTGGTACTGGATGCCGGTGGCCGGGTCGATGACCTGGGCCTGGGCAAAGGGATTGGCCAGCACGTTCTCGCGCGTCTTGCTGAAGAACTGGAAGGACAAGGCCACGTGGTCGCTGTCCACGTAATGCACCTGCGAAAGATAGGCCACATTGGGCGTCCCGTCGGATGCGCAAGTAGCGATCTGTGCCGGCTGGGCACCCTCGAAGCAGTGGCGCAAGGATTCGAGCGTGATGTTCATGACTTCGACCCCAGTTTCTCGCCCGCATTCGGGCCCGGGGTCTGATCGAACATGGCCTCCGGCTCAAACACGACCGCGACGGCGCTTTCAGAACCGGCGAGAAGCTGGCGGGTGAATTCGGCCGAATAAGCCAGTTGCTCCAGCTCGGCGACGAAAGATTCCTGGTACGCCACCATCTCCCGCCGGTCTTCGTCCGACAGCGGCCCGACCTCCCGCACCTGCCCTTTGAACTGCAGCGTCTGGTGGGTCTTGGGTCGCGTGACCGCCAGAGCGATGGCACCGTTCTCGCGCAGGCATGCCAATACCCGGCTCGAATGCGTCTCGCTCAGGAACACCGTCAACGTGCGTCGGTCGGGAGATACGCGGATGCCGAGCCCGCGCGCCAGCGCAGGCCGGTGCAGCGCGTCACGCCCGGCGACGTTCATGGAGGTAAAACGCTGGACGAAGGCGGCGTTCACCTCGCTCAGCAGGGGAAGGTCGTCGGCGTGGGCTTTCACTGAAGGCGGCTGAATTTTCTTGTCCGTTTCGGAAGCATTTATAGAATCGCGCATGAGATGCAGTGACAGTGGAACAGACAATGGTGGACCCGAACAATACACCCTCCCTGCATGCGGGGCAAGCTTGAGGTGGCGTCAACATCACTGCAAGTGCGCAGTTTGGCAGTGCCCGCTTCGTAGCTGAGCCATTGAAAACCGCTCACAATATGGCATCCCCTGCACGTCAGGTTTGATGGCTTACCCACCCCATGCTTGACCTGCTCAAAACCTTCTCCTGGCAAGAACTCCGGCACCACCCGTGGCGCAACGCGGCCGCCGTGATGGCGGTGATGCTGGGCGTGGCGCTGGCGTTTTCGGTGCATTTGATCAACGCCAGCGCACTCGATGAGTTTTCGCAGGCGGCACGCTCGGTGAGTGGCCAGCCCGACCTGGAATTGCGCGGCGTGCAGGGCCAGTTTGACGAGGCCTTGTTTGCCCGCGTGGCGCGGCTGCCTGAAGTGGCGCTGGCCTCACCCGTGCTTGAAGTGGGCACCTACGCCCTGTTGCCAGAAGGCAAGCGCAGCTTGCAAGTGGTCGGTGTGGATGCGCTGGTGGTGGCCTTTGTGGCGCCCGACCTGATGCCGCTGCCCGCCCGCCGCGGCGACCAGACCGCGCCCGACCGATATGTGCTGTTTGCCCCGGGGCAGGTGTTTTTGAACCCGGCCGCACTTGCCCTGGCGGGCGCAAGGCTGCAACTGCAGAGCGGCCTGGAGCCGGTCACGGTCAGCGTGGCCGGTAGCGTGCGCGCCTCGGGACGGGCACTGGCGGTGATGGACCTTGGCGCCGCGCAGGAGCTGTTTGGCAAGCAGGGGCAGCTCAGCCGCATCGACTTGCGCTTGAGGGCCGGCGTCAACCGCGACGACTTTGTTCGCAGTCTGGCCAGCGCACCCGACTGGCCCGCCAACCTGAGCCTGACGGTACCGGGTGACGCACAGTCGCAAATCAACAAGCTCTCGCGCGCCTACCGCGTCAACCTCACGGTGCTGGCTTTCATCGCCCTGTTCACCGGGGCCTTTCTGGTGTTCTCGGTGCTGTCCCTGAGCGTGGCCAAACGGGCGCAGCAGTTTGCGCTGCTCGGGGTGCTGGGCCTGAGTGGGCACAAACGGCTGAGCCTGGTGTTGTGGGAGTCGCTTTTTCTGGGCTTGCTGGGCAGCGCCGTCGGCATTGCGCTGGGCACGGCGCTGGCAGCACTGGCCTTGAAATGGCTGGGTGGCGACCTGGGCGGTGGTTTTTTTGCCGGCAGCGCACCCCGGTTGCAGTTCAGTGCCTGGGCCGCGCTGCTCTACGGTGCCATGGGCGTGGCCGCCGCGCTGGTGGGCGGCTGGTGGCCGGCCCGGGCGGCACAGGCGCTGCCGCCAGCACAAACCCTCAAGGGGTTGGGCGGCGGGCGGGTCAATCCGCACAGCCATTGGCTCAGCCTGATGCTGATTCTGCTGGGCGCCGCGCTGACCCAGGCACCCCCGCTGTGGGGCATTCCGGTGGCAGCCTATGTGTCGGTGGCCTTGCTGCTGGTGGGTGGCATCACCGCCCTGCCGTGGCTGATTGGCCTGCTGCTGGACCGCTTGGCGCCTCTGGTGGCGCGCCAAACCCTGCCTTTATTGGCCGTGGCGCGCGCCCGGCACCAGCGCGAGACGGCGGCGGTGGCCGTGAGCGGCGTGGTGGCTTCGCTGAGTCTGGCGGTGGCACTGACGGTGATGGTGGCGAGTTTTCGGGAGTCGGTCACGCAGTGGCTGGAGCAGGTGCTGCCCGCCGATTTGTACGTGCGCAGCGCCGGCAACCTAAATGCCAGCGATACGGTGTATTTCAGCCCGGAATATGTCCAGGCCGCAGCGACTTTGAAAGGTGTCAAACAATTGCAGGCCCAGCGCGTGCTGCCGCTGCTGCTGCAAGCCAGCCTGCCGCCGGTGGCTTTGCTCGCCCGCGACATGTCGGACCCCGCCAAAAACCTGCCCATGGTGAATGCACCCCTGCCGGTGCCGGCCGGACAGATCGGCATTTATGTGAGCGAAGCGGTGGTGGACCTGCATGGCGCTGTTTCAGGCCAGGCGTTTGCGCCCATGGGCAAGGCGTTCAAACCCTTGACCCACGCCGGACAAGCGCCTGACGCAACTTATTTTGTGGCCGGTGTCTGGCGCGACTACGCCCGCCAAACCGGCGCCATTGCCATCGACAAGGCCGCTTTTGAGCGCCTCACCGGCGACCAGCGCGCCAACGACCTGGCACTGTGGCTGACCCAGCCCGCGGACGCTCCCCAGGTGCAGGCGGCCTTGCGCGCGCTGGCGGATGGCATTGGCTCGGGCGCGGGAGAGCTGATGGAGTTCGGCACGCCGGGGCAGATCCGCGCCACCTCGCTGCGTATTTTTGACCGCAGCTTTGCCGTGACTTACTGGCTGCAGGCGGTGGCGATTGCGATTGGCCTGTTTGGTGTGGCGGCCAGCTTCAGCGCCCAGGTGCTGGCCCGGCGCAAGGAGTTTGGCCTGCTGGCGCACCTGGGGCTGACGCGGCGGCAAATCCTGACCGTGGTCGCCTTTGAGGGTGCCGCCTGGACGCTGCTGGGTGCCCTGGCCGGGTTGGCGCTGGGCCTGGTGGTCTCAGGCGTGCTGGTGCATGTGGTGAACCCGCAAAGTTTTCACTGGACCATGGACCTGATGCTGCCCTGGCTCAAGTTGCTGGGCCTGTGCCTGGCGGTGGTGACGGCCGGCACATTGACTGCCTGGCTGGCCGCGCAGGCCGCCGCCGGGCAGGACGCGGTGCTGGCGGTCAAGGAGGATTGGTAACGCCGATTTCATCCGGGCCCAGAGGCTCGATGGTTTGCAGCTGCTCATCGAGCACGGTCAGCGTGGCTTCTGACGCGTCATGCCCGGCAGCGGTGCGCGCCACGATGCGCTGGCGCAACTGACCAAGGCTGGCCTGCGGCGCCAGGATGCTGAAACTGGCGCCCATCTGCTGTGCCAGCGCGCGAAACGCATCGCGATCGGCACGCTTCAAGAAGGCGGCATCCACCACCACCGACCAGCCGGCCTGCAACAAGATCTCAGCCTGCTCAAGCAAGTGCGCATAGGTGCGCCGATGCGCATCAAGAGCGTAAATGCCAGCGCCCACGCCCGAGCCGCTGGCCGCAGTGGGTGCCAGCCCGTACAGGCGCTTGCGCTGCACGTCCGAGCGCAGGCGCAAGGTGGCGGCCTGCGGGTCGGCTTGTAACAGCGCGTTCGACGCCACGGTTTTGCCGCAACCCGACAAGCCGTGGGTGATCACCAGACGCAACGGCACGGGCCGCAGCAAGCGCTCGGCCAGCGCCACATAGGCTTCAACTTCGCCCGCATCATCACCCGTTTGCACCTGACGCAATGCCGCCACCTTGGCCCGCACCATGGCGCGGTACACCGCGTAAAAGCGCAGCACGCGTGCCGCTTCGTAGTCGCCGCTGCGGCTCAGCACCTCGTCGAGCAGCCAGTTGGCCAGGCCCGGCTTGTCGTGCGCCAGCAGGTCGATGTAAATGAAGGCGATTTCGCTGGCCACGTCCATCCAGCGCAGGTCCTCGTTGAACTCGATGCAGTCGAACAGCTGCACCCGCCCGTCCATCAGCACCATGTTGGCCAGGTGCAGGTCGCCATGGCACTCCCGCACCCGGCCCGCCTGCTGGCGCGCCTGCATCAGCGGCGCCAATTGTTCAAACCGGGTTTGGGTCCATTTGCGCAAGGCCGACAACCGGGCCTGAAAGCCTGGATCAGGCAGCGCACGCAACAAGTCAGTGAAGTTGTCGAGCGCGGGTTGCAGGATGTGCCGGCCCGAGCCGAAGCGCGAGCCCGCCAGCGCCACCGCTGCCGCTTGATGAAACGCCACCACGGTATCGGCCAGCGCGGACACGTGTCGGGCCTGTAATTCGCCGCGCGCACACACATGGTCCAGCCTGCATGACTCCTCAAAACGGTGCATCTTGACGGCATATTCGATCGGCGCACCAGAACCATGCCATTGCGGATCTTGCGAGGTGTTGTAAATACCGACCACGTCCAGATAAAGCTCAGGCGCAAAACGGCGGTTCAGGCGCAATTCCTCCTGGCAATATTTCTTCCGGAGCGCCAGCGTGCTGAAGTCCAGAAATGACAGCGTGACCGGTTTCTTGATCTTGTAGGCGAAGTCCCCGGCCAGCAGCACCCAGGAGATGTGGGTTTGCATCCATTCAACGCGCGTCACGCCATCCGGATAACGTGCAGGATCAAGCAAAGCGTGAATCAGCGGTGGCAAATCGGCAAGCATGTCTGTCATGATGCCAGATTTGACCTCGAATGAACGCATTATGGGCACGATGTTTGCGTGACTTAGTAGAAACCAACCCCCGCCAAGCGCCGGCCAGACCGTAGAATCAGTTTTTAATTTTTTATTAACCCGCCGGGCTACGCCCAGGCATTTTTGAGAAAGCTGCTTATGAAAAAACTTCTGCTCGCTGCTGCCATCAGCGCCTTGTGCGCCTCAAGCTTTGCCCAGGGCAAAGACCTCAAGGTGGCCATCGACGCCACCTACGAACCCTTTACCTTCAAGACCGCTGACGGCAAACCCACCGGCTTTGACGTGGATATTGCCAGCGCCTTGTGCGAACAAATCAAGCGCAAATGCGTGTTTGTCGAACAAGCCTGGGACGGCATGATCCCCGGTCTGCAGGCCAAGAAATACGACGTCATCATCAGCTCGATGTCGATCACCGCAGACCGCCTGAAAGTGGTGGACTTTACCGACAAGTACTACAACACCCCCAGCAAACTCGTGCTGAAAAAGGACATCAAGTTTGACGGCCCAGCCTCCATCAAAGGCAAAAAGATTGGCGTGCTGAAAGCCAGCACCCAGGAAAAATATGCCTTGGGCGAGCTCAAGACCAAGGGTGTGGAAGTGGTGTCGTATGACGCCCAGGACCAGGTCTACCTGGACATCAAGGCCGGCCGTCTGGACGGCACCGTGGCTGACGTGATGGAAGTCGGTGGCGGCTTCCTGGACAAGCCGGGCGCTGAAAACTACCATTTCGTCGGTGAAGAACTCTACATTCCGAAGTACTTCGGTACCGGTGCCGGCGTCGCTTTACGCAAAGGCCAGGGCGACCTCAAAAAAGAACTCAACGCGGCCATTGTGGCCATTCGCGCCAATGGCAAGTACAAGGCCATCAACGACAAGTACTTCAAGTTTGACGTTTACGGCAAGTAATTCATCCGCAAACAGCCGGCCTTCTGAGCACGCGCGCAGGGCCGGTTGACTGGCGCCTCCATGACATCCACCACGCAGTCCTACCTTCTTGTGATCTTGCAGGGCTCCCTGCTCACGGTTGGCGTGTCGCTGGGCGCGCTGCTGGTGGCTATCGTCCTGGGCTTGGCCGGTGCTGCCGCCAAGCTCTCGGGACGCCCGGTGCTGGTGGCGGTGGGCACCTTTTACACCACCATCATTCGCGGCATCCCGGACCTGGTGCTGATGCTGCTGGTGTTTTACGGTGGCACCATCGGCATCAACACCTTGCTTGAAAAGATGGGCAGTGAGGCCACCATCGACATCGAACCCTTTGCCGCCGGCGTCATTACCATCGGCTTCATCTACGGCGCCTACATGACCGAGACCTTTCGCGGCGCCATTCTGAGCATTCCCAAAGGCCAGATGGAAGCCGCCTGGGCCTTTGGCATGAGCCGCTCGCAAACCTTCCTGCGCATCACGCTGCCGCAAATGGTGCGCTACGCCCTGCCCGGCTTCACCAACAACTGGCTGGTGCTGATCAAGTCCACCGCGCTGGTGAGCCTGATCGGCTTGCAGGAAATGACCTATCTGGCCAAGCAGGCCAGCGCCGCCACCCGCTCGCCTTTTGCCTTCTTTTTGTTCACCGGCGCCTTGTTTCTGGTCTACACCTCGATCAGCCTGGTGGCTCTGAAAAAGCTCAACGCCCGCTACAGCCTGGGTACGAAAAAGGTGCAGCTGTAATGGAATGGGCCGTCATTTTCGAGCCCGATAACCTGGCCCTGTTTGGCAACGGGATGGTCATCACGCTGTGGTTGTTGTTTTCGTCGCTGGCCGTGGGGGCCGTGCTGGCGCTCATTTTTGCCCTGATGCTGACCGGCCCGTGGGCGCCGCTGCGCTGGCTGGTCGGTGCCTACACCTTTGTGATTCGCGGCACGCCGCTGCTGATTCAGGTCTATCTGATCTATTACGGTCTGGGTCAATTGGAGTGGATTCAGGCGCGTTGGGACTCGGTCTGGCCCTGGACGCATTTCAAGGAACCTTTCTTTTGCGCGCTGCTGGCCTTCAGCCTGAACACCGCCGGCTACACCGCCGAGATGCTGGCAGGCGCCATCCGCGAGACCAGCGCCGGCGAAATTGAGGCCGCCCACGCTTACGGCATGAACCGCTTCCAGACCATGCTGCGGGTGGTGCTGCCCAGCGCCATGCGCCGCACCCTGCCCGCTTACAGCAACGAGGTGGTGATGATGCTGCATGCCACCAGCCTGGCCAGCGCGGTGCCCAACATGCTCGACGTGACCTCGGCAGCGAGCCGAATTTATGCCACCTACTATCTGCCGTTCGAGGCTTATCTGGCCGCCGCCGCCATTTACCTCGCGGCGTCGTTTTGCCTGATCGGCTTTTTCCGCTTCTCCGAGGGGCGTCTGCTGGCGTACCTGTCGCCGCGCAGAGATTGACACAAAAACTGTTGAACCATGCAACGCATTGACCACCCGCTGCTCTCGCCCAGCCTGGGCAGCCATAAAGCCCTGACCAGTTTTCACTTTGGTCAGCCCGGACGCGTCCGCAAGATTTATATCCAGGCCAGCCTGCACGCCGAGGAGTTGCCCGGCATGTTGGTGGCGCACCATTTGCGCGCGCTGTTTGACACCTTGGAAGCGGCCGGGCACATCCACGGCGAAATTGTGCTGGTGCCGGTGGCCAACCCGATCGGTCTGGCGCAGCGGCTGGACCACAAACCCATGGGCCGCTTTGAGCTGGACACCTCGGAAAACTTCAACCGCCATTACCCCGACCTGGCTGCCGCCGTGGCACCGGTTGTCGTCACTCAGCTGGGTGACAACGCGGTGACCAATGTGGCTTTGGTGCGTCAGGCCATGCGGAACCACCTGCAACAATGGGCGCCTGCCACCGAACTGCAAAGCCTGCGCCGCACCCTGTTGCTGCTGGCGCATGATGCCGACTTCATGCTGGATTTGCATTGCGACTGCGAAGGGGTGCTGCACTTCTACACCGAGGAGGCCTGCTGGTCCCAGATGCAGGAACTGGCGCACTTCTTGGGCGCACAGGCGATTTTGCTGGCCAAAAGCTCGGGCAACCGACCCATCGACGAATGCCTGTCGGGTGCCTGGTGGCAACTGGCTGACCGGCTCAAGGCCCGCGGGCTGGACGTGCCCCTGCCGCAAGCCTGCTGCAGCACCACCATCGAGTTGCGTGGCGAGCTGGACGTCAGCCACGCCTGGGCGGCCACCGATGCGCAGGCCATCGTAAGCTGGCTACAGTTCATCGGCGTCTTGGCCTGCCCGCAGCCCCCCGAAGTGCCCGCGCCCCGCTGCGCTGCCACGCCGCTGGCAGGCTCGCAAACTCTGACAGCCCCCAGCCCCGGCATCGTGGTGTTTGCCGCCGAAGTGGGCCAGCAGTTGCAGGTGGGTGATCTGGTCGTCGAAATCATTGACCCCATTGCCAACACCACGCAGCGCATCACGGCCGGTGTTGCCGGTGTGCTTTATGCGCGCATTCGCGACCGCTACATCACCGCCGGCGGTGAACTCGGCAAAATTGCCGGCGCCACGGCTTTTCGCAGCGGCGAACTGCTGGGTGCCTGAGGATTGATATGACCACCACCCCACTCAAACTGCAGGTTGAAAACATCCACAAGCGCTTTGGCGCCAATGAGGTGCTCAAGGGCGTGTCGCTCACGGCCCACGCCGGCGATGTGATCAGCATCATTGGCAGTTCCGGGTCTGGCAAAAGCACATTTTTGCGCTGCATCAACCTGCTGGAAAAGCCCAACCAGGGCCGCATCATGGTGGGGGACGAAGAGCTGCACCTGAACCCCGACAAGCATGGCGAGTTGCACGCCGCCAACCCCAAACAACTGGCACGCATGCGCACCAAGCTGGCCATGGTGTTCCAGCATTTCAACCTGTGGGCGCACATGACGGTGCTGCAAAACATCATCGAAGCACCGGTGCATGTGATGGGCGTGCCGCGTGACCAGGCCATTGAAACGGCCCGCAAGTACCTGGCCAAAGTGGGCCTGGAAGGCAAGGAAGACGCTTACCCGGCGCACCTCAGCGGCGGCCAGCAGCAGCGCGTGGCCATTGCCCGCGCCCTGGCCATGGAACCCGAGGTGATGCTGTTCGACGAACCCACCAGTGCGCTCGACCCCGAACTGGTGTCCGAGGTGCTCAAGGTCATGAAAAACCTGGCGCTGGAAGGCCGCACCATGGTGGTCGTGACCCACGAAATGGGCTTTGCCCGTGAGGTTTCCAACCACCTGATCTTCTTGCACAAGGGCCAGATCGAAGAACAGGGTGTCCCGGCCCAGGTGCTGGCCAGCCCCAAGAGTGTGCGGCTGGCGCAGTTCTTGTCGGGTAGCCTCAAATAAGGATCAGCTCAGGCCGAGCATTGCACGGGCCTCATCGGGTGTGGCGACAGGCCGGTCCAATTCCTGGCTGATGCGGGCCATGCGCGCCACCAATTGCGCATTGCTGGTGGCGAGTTCCCCCTTGCGGTAATACACGTTGTCCTCAAAACCCACACGCACATGGCCGCCCAGCACGATGGCCAGTGTGCCCAGTGGCAGTTGCGCCGGGCCGATGCCGGCCACGGTCCAACTGGACTGCGCCGGCAACTGGGACCGCAGGTACATCAGCGCCTCGGGCGTGCCGGCCATGCCACCAGGAATGCCCAGCACAAAGTCGAAATGCTGCGGGCCACTCAGCAGGCCTTTTTTCAGCCAACGTTGCGCGGTGCTCAGCATGCCGGAATCAAAAATCTCCAGCTCGGGTTTCACGCCATGGTCACGCATGGCCGCGGCAAACATTTCCATCTCGGCCGGCGGGTTCATGAACACGTCGCCACCAAAGTTGACCGAGCCCATGGACAGCGTCGCCATCTCCGGTTTGAGGGTGAGCGGGGCCAGGCGCTCCTGCGGCGTCATGCCCACGGCACCGCCGGTGGACACCTGAACGATCACGTTGCAGCGCGCCTTGACCGCCGCAATGATCTGGCGATACATCTCCTTGTCCTGTGTCGGCGTGCCATCGGGCAAGCGAGCGTGCACATGGACCATGGCCGCCCCAGCCTGGGCGCATGCATAGGCCGCGTCGGCAATTTCCTCCGGCGAGATGGGCAAGGCTGGTTGCTGTGCGCGGGTCACTTCGGCACCGGTCAACGCGGCCGTGATGATGAGCTTGTTCATGTCAGCAGGTGATGGTGGGGTGCGTGATGCGCTGACACGCGGCGGGTACCACGCAGGTGCCTGAGGCCTGGCATACCAGGATCGGCTCGGCCAGCACATCGGCCGCAGACGCCTGACCGGCGACACCGGCCGAGGCAATGACCTTGCGCGCTTCAAAGGCCATCGTGCGCGAGGTCTTGCCCATGGCCACGATGCGACCGGTGGCCTCGATGTAGTCACCTGCGTAGACCGGCGCCAGAAACTGCACGCTGTCATAGGCCACAAACAGACCTTCGTCGCCATCGCTGCGAATCAGCAACTCGGTGGCCACGTCGCCAAACAGGTGCAGCATTTTGGCGCCGTCGACCAGGCCGCCGGCGTAATGGGCGTCATGTGCACTGATGCGCAGGCGGATCAAGCTGGTGTAGTTTTCCATGTTCTTTCCTTCAATGTCTTTTGATCCACTCATGAATGGCAAAAGAGGCCACGTCCTCGGCATAACTCTTGACGCCAAAACCGGCATCGTAGCCCAGTTCCTTGGCCAGCTCGTGGCTGATCCGCGGTCCGCCCACCACCAAAATCACCTTGTCGCGCAGCCCCTCGGCTTCCAGCAAATCAGCAAGTTTGGTCAGGTTGTCGAGGTGGATGTTCTTTTGCGTCACCACCTGCGACACCAAAATCACGTCGGCGTTTTCTTCAATCGCACGCGTCACCAGGTCTTCGGAGTCCACCTGCGCGCCCAGGTTGATGGCGCGGATCTCGTGGTAACTCTCCAGCCCCTTGTGGCCGTTGTAGCCCTTCATGTTCATGATGGCGTCAATGCCCACGGTGTGGGCGTCGGTCTCGATGCACGCGCCGACCACCACCATGCGCCGTTTCATTTTTTCGGCGATCAGCGCGTTGATGCCATCCTTGTCCATCACCTCGTACTCGGGCTTGACCACCGTGTAGCTGTTCAGGTCGACCTGGTGTTTGCACTGACCATAGACCACGTAAAAGCTGAAACCCTGGCCCATGTCCTCGCAGTGCACCACCGCCGGCTCGTCCAGCCCCATTTGCGCTGCCAGACGTTTGGCACCCTCCTTGGCGCGCTCATCCAGTGCGACCGGCAGGGTGAACGAGAGCTGCACGCGGCCGTCACCGAGCGTGTCGCCGTAGGGCTTGACCCATTGTTCGGGTTGTTTGGTTTCAAGCATGGTCTGCTCCTTGAGTTGGCAGCATCAGTTCAGGGAACGGGTTGAAGTAGTCAGGTGCTTTGGCGATCACGCCATCGAGTCCCTTGCCTCCGCTCGGCGTGCGCGAAATTTCGGCAAACAGGCCCTTGCCAATGGCGCCCGGCAGACCTGTGGCCTCGATCTCGGCCAGCATGGTCTCCGCTTGTGCCAGCACTTCCTGGGCACGTTGCTCGATCTTGCCGCCGCGCTTGAATTCAATTTCCGAGTGCAGATCCTTCATGGTGCCAAACACGTACCGGGCGTTCTGGATCGCCAGAAAACGGTCGTGGATGAAGGGCGTGTGGATGGCCTCGGTCATCATGCCCAGCAGGTGGATGTTCTGGTTGGTGACGGTGCTCACGATGTTGAACAGCGCGTCCTGCACATGGCCCTTGAAGATATTGCCGGTCATGTGTTTGGTGGGCGGCATGTATTTCAGGCAGGCCTCGGGAAAGACCTGGCGCACCAGTTGCGCATGCGCCAGTTCCCACAAAAAGCCGTTTTCCAGCTCCGGATGAATCTCGAAGGCATGGCCCAGGCCCATCTGTTCCGGCTTCAGTCCCGACAACCCGGCAAACTGCTCGTTGATGAGCTGTGACGCCAGCACCGTGTGCGCCGCCTCAAAGGCGTCCGCCGTGGTGAGGTAATTGTCTTCGCCGGTGTTGATGATGATGCCCGCATAGGCATTGACCATGCGCGAAAAAAACTGGTCGATGAAGGTGCGCTTCATGTTGATGTCGCGAAAGATGATGCCGTACATCGCGTCGTTAAGCATCATGTCGAGCCGCTCGATGGCGCCCATGGCGGCAATCTCGGGCATGCACAGGCCCGAGCAGTAATTGGTCAGGCGGATGTAGCGGCCCAGCCGGTTGCCGACCTCGTCCAGCGCGGCGCGCATCAGCCGGAAGTTTTCCTGCGTGGCATAGGTGCCGCCAAAACCCTCGGTGGTGGCGCCATGGGGCACGTAGTCGAGCAGGCTCTGGCCGGTGGAACGGATCACCGCAATGATGTCGGCCCCCTGCTCGGCGGCGGCACGGGCCTGCACCACGTCTTCATGGATGTTGCCGGTGGCCACGATCAGGTAGAGCCAGGGCGTTGGGGCTTCGCCGCTGTTCTTGATTTTCTCGGTGCGCTGGGCGCGCTGCGCGGCAATGTGGTCACACATGGTGCGGGCCTGCGCCTGCGCGCAAACGCGGGCCGCAGTTTCATCGTCAGGGCGCGCCAAGGTCAGGCTGCCGCTTGCCACGGCCTCGGCGACCTGTTGCGCCGTCAGGCCAAGCTTTTCCATGGCACCCGCCAGCACTGTGGCGGCACCGTGCTGCAGCAGATTTTGATCCTGCAAATGGCTGACCAGCCGATTGGGCAGCGGGACGCCGACCTCGTCGACACCGTCCACCCCCATGAGGCGCAGCGTGGCACGCTCCACGGTGGTGGTGGTGAAGCCCGACATGTCGTCAAAGACCTGGCGCGCAATGCGTCGTGCCGAATCGCGGGCGCGGTCAATTTGCGCCTGGTCCAGGTTCAAGTGGCTCATATTGCTTCCTTGGTTTCATTCATTGTGTTCTCCAACATCACATCGCTGACGCCATAACCCACAAAGGCGGCGCGAGCGATCTCCAAAAATTCGGTGGCATCAAAACTCCCGCCCAGGGGTGAAAACGGATTGAGCGTGATGCCGGTCATGTGGATGCCACGGTAGGCCATCAGGCGCGCGCCCTGCTTGTCAAATGCTGTCAGATCGGCCGCCTCGACAAACAGGCGCGTGCCATCGTTAACCACCACGCGCAGTCCCGGCTTGTGGTTTGCCAGTGTCACCAGCGCGCGCCACAGGGAGCGGCCCACTGCGCCGCTGAGCGCCACCGTGGCCACATCGGCCTGCTGGTGCTGCAGCAAAGTGGCGGCCGCGTTCAGCGTCGCGATCTCGGCCAGCAGCAGGGGCTGGCCCGCGCTGTTCCACAGGCCCACGCCACCCCGCGCAAAAACAGGTTCGCACAGGCGGCGCGTGGCCTCGTCGGCTTGCGGGATGCCCAAAATGGCCAGGCGGTCGCGTGTCTTGCGGATCACGTCGCCCATGCCGCCGCCGATGGCGGCACCGGTCGCCAGAATCACGCCGTTGGCAACGGCCGGCGAGGCATGGTGGCTGCGCCCCAGCGCGCCGTCCAGCATCACCAGCGTGGCGCCACATTGCTTGAGGCGGGCAATCACGGTGAGCTGGTCCGAACTGCGCGAGGCACCGGCAATTTCCATCTCGCCGTGCTCCAGCACCTTGACCACCAGGATTTCACCCATCGGGCTGTCGATGCTGGTGGCAGCGATAAGTTTGGTGCGCACCTTGGCGCGCTCCAAGGTGGAACGCGCGGTGGCCACCAGGTTGCCAGGCCACACCACAATGGCTGGCTTGGGTACAAAAAACACCGCATCGCGATCTTCCCCGTCACGCCCGATCGACGTAACCCCGAGCGCCACGCCAGATGCCGCAGCCTGCGCCAACAAGTGGTTCAGCGCCACTGTTTTCCCGGTGTTCTTGGTCATGCCCATGACGGCCAGCGTGCTCATGCCACTGGCCTGGATGCGTTGCCACAGCGGGCTTTGTCCTGCGGTCATACGTAGAGTTGTTCAAACAGGGCGCGCAGCTTGGCACTCTCGCGCAGCAGGTTCAGCGCAAATTCGGCGTGCCCGGTGGCATAGCCGTTGCCCACGATCATTTCCACATCCTTGCCCACGCCCTCCGCGCCCAGCGCGGCTGCGGTGAAGCTGGTCGCCATGGAAAAGAAGTAAATCTTGCCGTGCTGTTTCGTGGCCAGGATGCTGCCCATCTCGGTGTTTTGAATGTTGACACAGTTGATCACCACGTCGGCCAGCTTGCCGCCGGTCACCTTTGATACAGCGTCCATCAAGGCCAATGCGTCGGTGGCATCCACCTGCAGCGCATGATCGACCCAGCCCAGATCAAGCATGCGCTGGCAATCCTTGGCAAATGGCGACACGCCGATCACACAACCACCCGCACCCGCGCGCTTTTTGGCCTCATAAACACACAGCGTGCCTGACTTGCCACCGCCGCCAATCACCACCACGGTGTCGCCCTCCTTGACCAGACGGGCCGTCTGGGCCGGAGCCCCGGCGACATCCAGAATGGCCAGCGCCAGCTTTTTGTCGATGTCCGCAGGCAGTTTGGCGTACAGACCGGTTTCGAACAGGATGGCGCGGCCCTTGATCTCGATCTGGTCCTTGTCCATATGGATCTTGGTGATTTCGTCAATGCGCAAGGGAGTGAGTGACAGCGACACCAGCGTGGCGATCCTGTCGCCCACCTTCAGGTCGATCTTGCCGAGCAAGGCCGGGCCGATCTGGGCCACCGTGCCAATCAGCATGCCGCCCGACCCGGTCACCGGGTTGTGGTGTTTGCCGCGCCGGGCCACGATGTCCTTGACCATGGCTGCCACGGCGGCTTCGTCGCTGCCGGTGGCGCTTTTGATCTGGGTGAAACTGGCCGAGTCGATGTTGAGCGCCGACACGTCAATCAGGATCTCGTTGTCATAAATGGCCATGGTGTTGTCGAGCTTCCAGGCGGGCTGGGGCAACACGCCAAGCGGTTCGAGCACACGGTGTGTGCCGTAGGGGGAGCCGTGTTTCATGGTTAATTGCTCACACTGGGCAGACTGAAGTCCTGCCCCAGGCCAGGCATTTCGACCGTTTTGCCGGCGTAGTTGCGGCACTTCACCGTGGTGCCACTGCCATCGGGCAAGGCTTCTTCGCGCACATAACTCGGGATAATCGGCAACTTGCCCAGGCCACCCAGGCCATCGACGATAAAGGTGGGCACGGCCGGGCCGCTGATCCAGCCGCGCAGACCTTCGTACAGTTCGAGCATGCGGCGGTGCGGCACGATGAAATGGTGCGCACCTTCGACCATGTCGGTCGAATACACGTAATAGGGACGCACGCCCATCTCGACGCTTTGCATGAACAGCTCGCGCATCACTTCGACGCTGTCATTCACGCCCTTGAGGCACACGGTTTGCAGCCCCATCATGATGCCGGCCTTCTGCAACATCTTGACACGCTGGCGAAGCAGCGGCGTGATTTCCTTGGGGTGGTTGATGTGGATATTGACCATCTGCACGCGGTGACGCTCCAGCACCGCGCAGAGTTCGGCCGTGACACGCGTGGGCAATTGCACCACCATGCGCGAGCCGATGCGCAGGAAGCGCACATGCGGTGCCCGGCTGCGGATCATGCCCAGGATTTCGTCGAGGCGCTCGTCGGTGAAGGTCAGCGGGTCGCCGCCGGACAACAACACGTCTTCGATGTTCTTGTTGTTGGCAATGTAGTCGATCGATGCCTCGATTTCGTCCTTGTGCACCGAGCCGGAAGGCTGCGACACCATGCGCTTGCGGGTGCAGAAACGGCACAGCGTGGCGCAGGTGTTGCTCACCAGAAACAACACCCGACGCGGGTAACGGTGCACGATGCTGGTGCCGGGAATGGTGTCACCCTCCTCCCCCAACTGGTCGAGCATGGTGGCAAAGCCGGGCTTGGTTTCCTCATGAAACGACGGCAGGTACTGCATGCGGATCGGGCAATTGGGGTCGTTGCGGTCCATCAGCCGGGCCATGTAGGGCGTGACCGCAATCGCGAACTTGTTGTAAACGGTGTCGTTGACGTCCTCGACATGGTTCAACACGCCCTTCAGTTGCGCATGGTGGGTGTAACGCCTGGCAAACTGCTTCTGCCAGGACTCGGACTCCGGGTCGTAGGCTTGCAGTTCGTCATAACTCATGAAAACTTTGGGGGTGGCGAATTCGACGGCTTGCAGCATGGGAGGTCTCCTGATTGGTGGTTCAAGTCTATGGAGTCACGCCGCCGCTGAAAACAAGCAAATCGCCTGAAATTAATGTGAAAATTCAGTCATATTGCTTGTTTTTAAAACACTATGACTCATCCACCTCAAAAACCCAATCTTGACGCGCTGGATTACCAATTGATCGAACTGCTCAAGGTCAATGCCCGGTTGCCCATGGTCAACCTGGCCAAGGCCCTGGGTTGTGCGCGCAGCACCGCCCAACTGCGGCTCAAGGCACTGGAAGACGCTGGCGTCATCACCGGTTATACCGTGGGCGTCAGCAGCCCGCGCGTGTCCCGTGGCTTGCGGGCCATGGTGCTGATTTCGATGGAATCCCAGAACGAGCCCGACGTGGTGCGCGCGCTGTCCAAGCGGCATGAAATCACCAAGCTGTACTCGGTCAGTGGCCGCTACGACCTGTGCGCCATGCTGCTCACTGAATCGACCCAGGAACTCGATGCGGTGCTGGACAAAATTCGCGTCATCAAGGGCGTGGTGGACACGTTTTCAACCATCATGCTGTCGACCAAGCTCGACCGGCCCGAGTGACGCAACAAATTAGCCAGCATCAGGATCGGTTCTGTCAATGTGATAGAAAGCGATCCCTTTTTGATAACATTTTGACTATTTTGAATTAAACCTGCCGATTTACATTGGCATGAGGGCTTGAGATACTGCTTTCCAACCAAGGAAACCAGCCCATCATGAAACTCCCTCAACTCGTCCAAACCCAATTTCTCAGCGTCCAGGACGTGGCCACCATCATCAACAAGATGGGCCTCAAAACTGTGTTCATGCGCATGGCCGACTACATCCGCGCCGACTACCTGCGCTGGCACGATTTTGAAAAATGCGCCCGTGTGGCCAACCACTCGAAAGACGGCGTGATCGAATTGATGCCGATCTCGGATGCCAAAAGTTACGCTTTCAAGTACGTCAACGGCCACCCCAAGAACACCATCAACGGCCTGCCCTGCGTGATGGCCTTTGGCGTGCTGGCCGATGTCGACACCGGCATTCCCGAATTCCTCAGTGAGTTGACCCTCAGCACGGCTTTGCGCACGGCGGCCATGTCGGCGGTGGCAGCGCAGGAACTGGCGCGCCCTGACAGCAAATCAATGGCCTTGATCGGCAACGGCGCCCAGAGCGAATTCCAGGCGCTGGCGTTCCACTACCTGCTCGGCATCGAGGAACTCCGTCTGTTCGACACCGACCCCAAGGCCACGGAAAAGCTGATCGCCAACCTGAAGTCAACGGCGCTGCGCCTGACGGTGTGCAGCAGCATTGCTGAGGCCGTGCGTGGTGCCGACATCGTGACCACCGTGACCGCAGACAAGACCAATGCCGCCATCCTGACCGCCGAAGATATTGAGGCCGGCATGCACATCAATGGCGTGGGTGGCGACTGCCCGGGCAAAACCGAACTGCATTCCGACGTGTTGCACCGCAGCGCGGTGTTTGTCGAGTACGAGCCGCAAACCCGTATCGAGGGCGACTTGCAACACCTGCCGGCTGATTTTGAAGTCACTGAGCTCTGGCAGGTGCTGGCGCGCCAGGCCCCCGGTCGCCGTGACGCCGACCAGATCACGCTGTTTGATTCGGTCGGTTTCGCCTTGCAGGACTACTCCGCCCTGCGCTTCATGCGGGACGCCGCCAGGGAACTCGGCCTGGGCCAGGTGGTGTCGCTGATTCCCGAACTGGTCAACCCGAAAGACCTGTTCGTGTTGATTCACCCGGAAAACCATGAAGCTTCCAAGTCGCGTCAGCACCCGGATTTTTGCGCCATACTCGCAGCTGCCTGACAACCCCATCCAACGCATGAACCGTCGAGATTGCCTGATCGCAAGTTTGAGCCTGCCGCTTTGGCCTGGGGCGGCGCAAGCCCAGGCCAGGCAGGCCTTGCAGTTCCCGCGTGACCTTGGCAGCCACCCCGACTTTGCCATCGAGTGGTGGTACATCACCGGGCACCTGCAGGCGGGGCAGCGCGAGTTTGGTTTTCAGATCACTTTTTTCAGGTCGCGTGTGCCGGTCACACAGGACATGCGCTCCAGCTTTGCCGCCAAACAACTGATCTTTGCCCATGCCGCCGTGACCGACGTGGCGGGCAAGCGCCTGTTGCACGACCAGCGCATTGCCCGCGCCTCGGGCAACGCCCAAATCGATCAGGCCACAGCCAGCGAAACAGACACTGACCTGCGCCTGGGCAACTGGCTGCTCAAGCGCGATGGCAATGGCGGCACCTACCAGACGCAGGCCAGCGGGTCGGACTTCTCGTTTCAACTGAAGCTGCGCGAGACCCAGCCGCTGCTGCTGCAAGGCGACCAGGGCTGGTCGCGCAAGGGACCCGAGGCCAGCCAGGCGAGTTATTACTACAGCCTGCCGCAGTTACAGGTCAACGGTCAACTGAGCCTGGGCGAGCAAACGCTGCCAGTGCAGGGACAGGCGTGGCTCGACCACGAGTGGAGCCGGTCGCTGATGCACCCGGATGCGGTGGGTTGGGACTGGATCGGCATGAATCTGCTGGATGGCAGCGCGCTGACGGCCTTCAGATTACGCACCAAAGACGGCACCGCGCTGTGGGCCGGCGGCTCGCTGCGTGCGCCGGGGTCAACCCAAGCCGAAATTTTTGGCCCCGAAGATGTCATCTTCACGCCGCAGCGCCAATGGAAAAGCCCGGCCAGCGGCACCAGCTACCCGGTGCAGTGGTTAGTGCAGATCAGGCGCGCACAGCCCAAGACAGGTTTGAAAGAACCCGAGCGCTACACCGTCAGCGCCGTCATCGACAACCAGGAACTCGATAGCCGTCAGTCCACCGGCGCCATTTACTGGGAAGGCCTGAGCGAGTTGCGAGACAGCCGCGGCACGGTGGTTGGGCGCGGGTATCTGGAGATGACGGGGTATGCGAGCCCGTTGCAACTTTGAATTTTTTTATTCCAGGCGCCGCAGCTTGAAACCGACGTTCGGCAATTGATCGCCAGGGTCGCACCCGCTTCACACCGCTTTCCAACCTCATTTCAGTCGAACTAAACGGACCGGTCAGTGCCCTGAAGCAGAAGTATGGCCATCCCAATTCGTCGCCTGATAGGTGGCAGTCAACATCTTGTCAGCACAAGTACTTCACATCACCATCGCTTCGAGGCGGAAAATGCCTGCAGATGCTCGAATCTCTTTCATGTGACCATGACCTGGAAGAATCTTGGTTTCTATCGTCACAAGTCCGACTTGTGCCAACTGGTCTACATCACGTTTGACGGCGCTGCGATCGCGATGCAGTCGCCCGGCGATGGCTGTGATCGAACCCGGTTCACCCTTGACACTGCGGAACACGTCAAGTCGGCTGGCAGTCAGCAGGCGCAGGAGATCGGCAGGCTCTTCAAAGCTGACAGTGCGTTCCTCTGGCATCGGTTGACCAGCGTCAGCCAATCGTGCCAAGACCTTCCCTCGGCGAAAGAAATCTTGTTCGTTGCTTGCTTTAAGGGTGACATTTTTCATCCTGTGCTCCTGAGTGCAGTCCAATCGGTCTGAAACTGATCTTCGATGTCGTCAAAACTCGTGAATTCAACCGCAGCCACAACACCGAAATAGTGCCGGTGGTGATACCCATGCTGGTTGTCATAACCGACCACGCGTCCGTTATCAGCACCGTGCATTGCATGATTGACATAGGCAAGGTTGTAACGAGTCACCTGACCTTGCGCATCAACCCAAATTTCACGTCGAAGCTGATCATTCCCACGCTTTTGCGTGATGTGGTGCGTATCGTCGACAATTTTTCGATCAGCCATGACATATATTATCGTGGCTGTCTCCCGGGCATGGTTTGATTTGTCGGACTGCAGGGCACATTGAGATGGGTCCCAACATCGGCTCAGTCGCTTGACCTTCAGCCGCGTGAGAAGGATTTCGATGACTGCAGTCCCCGTATCAGCAATTCGGACTCCCATCTACGTGACTCTTAAAGTCTGAAGTCAACGAATGCGATGACGTTCACGCTTTATTGGGGAACATTGATGTTGTGCAGTTGAAGTTGCTAGACTCCAAGCGATGACCGATACAGAAAAGCACACCCCCATGATGGCCCAGTACCTGGGCCTGAAAGCAGATTACCCCGACACCCTGCTGTTCTACCGCATGGGCGACTTCTACGAGCTGTTTTTTGCCGATGCCGAAAAAGCCGCGCGGCTGCTCAACATCACGCTGACGCAGCGCGGCCAGTCGGCGGGTGCGCCGGTGGTGATGGCGGGCGTGCCTTTTCATTCTGTCGACACCTACCTGGCACGGCTTATCAAGCTGGGTGAATCGGTGGCCATTTGCGAGCAGGTGGGCGATGTGGCCACCAGCAAAGGCCCGGTAGAGCGCAAGGTGGTGCGGGTGGTGACGCCCGGCACGCTGACCGACCTGGAACTGCTGGGTGACAAAACCGAGTCGATGTTGCTGGCGGTGCACCAGGGCGCGCGCAACAGCTGCGGCCTGGCCTGGCTGAGCGTCACCCAGGGCGAGGTGCACTTGGCCGAGTGCACGCCCGACGAACTCGCCGACTGGGTGGGCCGCATTGCGCCGGGCGAGCTGATCTTCAGCGCCGGTGCCACGCCCGCCTTCGAGGCCCGGCTGCGCGCGCTGCCCGTGGCCGGCGCGGTGTCGATCTCGGTGCGCCCCGACTGGCAATTTGACGCCGGTCTGGGCCAGCGCAAGCTGCTGGAGCATTTGCAGGCCGCCAGTCTGGCGCCCTGGCAAGCGCAGGACCTGATGCAGGCGCAAGCCGCCGCCAGCGCGCTGCTGGCCTACGCCGAGCACACCCAGGGCCGCGCGCTCACCCACGTCCACCGCGTGCGGGTGCAACGCGCGGGCGAACTCATCGACCTGCCACCCAGCACCCGGCGCAACCTGGAACTGCTGCAAACCCTGCGCGGTGAAGACAGCCCCACCCTGTTTTCCCTGCTCGACACCTGCATGACCGGCATGGGCAGCCGGCTGCTGAAAAGCTGGCTGGTGTCGCCCAAGCGCGACCGCACCGAGGCCCGGCAACGCCTGGGCGCCATTGCCGCCCTGCGCGACGGCCCCGCCCTGACAGCGGGCACCGGACCCTGGGCCAGGCTGCGTGACAAGCTCAAGGGCAGCACTGACGTCGAGCGCATCACCGCGCGCATCGCGCTACGCCAGGTGCGCCCGCGCGAACTGGTCGGCCTGCAGTTGACCCTGCAAAGAACCCAGTTGCTGGCCCCGGCCTTGCAGGGCCTTGAGACCTACTTGACGAGCCTGGCCAACAACCTGCTGCCGCCAAGCGGTTGCGCCGAGTTGCTGCAGCGCGCCATCGCCCCCGAGCCCGCGGCGCTGGTGCGCGACGGCGGTGTCATTGCCGTAGGCTTTGACGCCGACCTCGACGAACTGCGCGCCATCCAGACCAACTGCGACAGCTTTTTACTGGACCTGGAAACCCGCGAGAAAGCGCGCACCGGCATTGCCAATCTGCGCGTGCAGTTCAACCGCGTGCACGGTTTTTTCATCGAGGTGTCGCAAGGCCAGCTTGACAAGGTGCCCGACGACTACCGGCGCCGCCAGACCCTGAAAAACGCCGAGCGCTTCATCACGCCCGAACTCAAGGCCTTTGAAGACAAGGCGCTCAGCGCCCAGGAGCGCGCCCTGGCGCGCGAGAAATTTCTTTACGAGCAGGTGCTCGATGCCTTGCAGCCCTTTGTGCCTGCATTGACTGAGCTGGCGCGCGCGCTGGCCACGCTCGACGCGCTGTGCGCTTTGAGTGAGCGCAGCCTGACGCTGGACTGGTGCGCGCCCCAGTTGGCCAAAGAGCCCTGCCTGGACATCGAGGCCGGTCGCCACCCGGTGGTGCAGGCGCGGCTGGCCGAGACCAGCGCCGGGGCCTTTATTGCCAACGACACGCATCTGGGCCCCAAGCAGCGCATGCAGATCATCACCGGGCCCAACATGGGCGGCAAATCCACCTACATGCGCCAGATCGCGGTGATCACGCTGCTGGCCAGCATGGGCAGTTATGTGCCAGCCAAACGTTGCCGGCTGGGACCGATCGATGCCATCCACACCCGCATTGGCGCGGCCGACGATCTGGCCAACGCCCAGTCGACCTTCATGCTGGAGATGACCGAGGCCGCGCAAATCTTGCATGCGGCCACGCCCAACTCGCTGGTGCTGATGGATGAAATCGGCCGCGGCACCAGCACCTTTGATGGCCTGGCGCTGGCCTCGGCCATCGCCACCCAGCTGCATGACAAGACCCAGGCTTACACCCTGTTTGCCACGCATTACTTCGAGTTGACCGAATTCCCCACGACACACCATGGCGCCATCAACGTGCATGTGAGCGCGGCCGAATCGGGCCGCAACATTATTTTTCTGCACGAAATCCAGCCCGGTCCGGCGAGTAAAAGTTATGGGGTTCAGGTGGCGCGACTGGCGGGCATGCCGGCTACCGTGCTGAACCAGGCCCGCCAGACACTGGCGGCGCTGGAGGCGCAGGCGTCAACCCAGCAGGCGCAGATCGATTTGTTTGCCCTGCCCGCGGTGACCGAAATCGTGACCAGTAGCGCGGTAGAGAATGCGCTCGAAGCCATCAACCCCGATGACTTGAGCCCGCGTGAAGCCTTGGAAGCACTTTATCAATTAAAGAAAATGAGCCATGCTGCCAACAAAGCGCCGGGCTGAGCACCAAAAACAAAGGCTCATCGGTCAAAAACCGACGAGCCTTGAAATAATGGTCGGGGCGAAAGGATTCGAACCTTCGACCCTCTGGTCCCAAACCAGATGCGCTACCAGGCTGCGCTACGCCCCGACTCAGGTATTGTAATCGCTGGCGCCGCCGTTTTTGAATGCCACCCGCCATGCAAACCCCTTGCACCACAGTTAAATGACAGACGACGCTGCCCCATTGCCCTGGCTGGCTGGCGGTGAGCCTTTTCCACCGGTGGATTCAGCGTGGGGTCTTGACGCGGTGGCGCCAGGTCTGTTGTGCGCAGGCGCCGATTTGTCCGTCGGTACGCTCCAGGCAGCCTACCGCAACGGCATCTTTCCCTGGTTCAGTGCCGGACAGCCTATTTTGTGGTGGAGCCCGGCGCCACGCATGGTGCTTGAAGTCGATCAGTTCAAGCTGTCACCCTCGTTGAAAAAAACCCTGAAAAAATTCGCCAGTGATCCTGCTTGCGAGATCCGCATTGACAGCGCCTTTGCCCGGGTGATCCAGTCCTGTGCATCCAGCCCAAGGCACGGCGCGCACGGAACCTGGATCGTGTCCGACATGATCGATGCTTACATCGCGCTGCACCAGGCTGGTTTTGCCCACAGCATCGAGACCTGGGTCAAAGGTGAATTGGCAGGCGGCCTGTATTGTGTCGCGATCGGGCAGTCGGTGTTTGGCGAGTCGATGTTTTACCGCCAGCCCGACGCCTCCAAAATTGCCCTGGCGGCCCTGGTCAGTCTGTGCCGCCATCATCAGATCAGCCAGATCGATTGCCAGCAAAACACGGCACATCTCAAGTCGTTGGGTGCGCACGAAATTTCCCGGGCTGAGTTTGTCAAACGGGTTGACGACTTGTCCGGACGCCCTGCGCCCGACTGGCATTTCAAGTCCCTATACTGGCAGGAACTCTTTGCTTTCAATACGGCCCCAGCGTGAATCAGTCCCAGGAAACAGCGCTCAAAACTTTGCAGTTTTATGCCACGGCAGACTACCCCTGCAGTTATCTGCATGGGCAGATCGCCCGCTCGCAGGTGGCCACGCCCGCGCATCTGATCGACACCGCGGGCTACTCGGTGCTGATGCGCCATGGTTTCAGGCGTAGCGGCCTGTTTTATTACCGCCCTCATTGTGATCAATGCCAGGCCTGCCGCTCGCTGCGTTTGCCGGTGGCCGAGTTCCAGCCGGACCGCAGCCAGAAACGCGCCTGGGCACAGCACCAGCACTTGATCGCCACCATCACCCGCTCGCCCTTCTTTTCATCAGAGCACTTTGCGCTGTACCAACGCTACCAGCAGGCACG
Organism: Rhodoferax sp.; assembly: GCF_030653815.1. Lineage (GTDB taxonomy): Bacteria > Pseudomonadota > Gammaproteobacteria > Burkholderiales > Burkholderiaceae_C > Rhodoferax. Next base: position 64,113 of record NZ_JAURYQ010000003.1, read on the forward strand.
CCACCCGGGCTGCAGCATGGATGCCGATGACCGGGCCCAGTACCAGGACTTTCTGATTGAAAGCCACGCCAACTCCTTGCTGGTCGAATTCCGCGAGCCGTCGGCAGGCGACCAGCCCGGTGTTCTCAAGATGGTGTCCGTCATTGACCAGCTTGACGATGGCATGTCGGCGGTCTACACCTTCTATGAACCTGAAGCGGGTCAGTCCCTGGGCACCTACAACGTGCTCTGGCAGATCAGGCAAGTCCAGGCCCGGGGTTTGCGCTACCTTTACCTGGGCTATTGGGTGGCAGCGAGCCGGAAAATGTCTTACAAAACCCGCTTCAAACCGTTTCAGCTTTTGCTCAACCAGCAATGGCAGTCGTTCAACGACATGACGCGTCTCAACCCGTTATCGACAGAAAATTTCACCAGATAAAATGAGGCTTCACTTCAGGCTTTTGCATGCGAAACATTGACACCCCCCTGCCCGCCACACCCACGATCCAGGTCATCGAACGCATGATGACGCTGATGGATGTGCTGGCTTCCCAGGAAGAGGCAATTTCCCTGAAAGAAATCAGCGCCAAGACCGGGCTGCACCCGTCCACCGCGCACCGCATCCTGAACGACCTGGTGCTGGGCCGGTTTGTCGACCATCCCCAGGCCGGCAGCTACCGCCTGGGCATGCGCCTGCTGGAGTTGGGCAACCTCGTCAAGAACCGTTTGAATGTGCGTGACGCGGCGCTGGAGCCCATGCGCGAATTGCACCGGTTGATCCAACAACCGGTCAACCTGAGCATCCGCCAGGGCGATGAAATCATTTATGTTGAACGAGCCTACAGCGAGCGCTCGGGCATGCAGGTGATCCGGGCCATTGGTGGCCGCGCGCCCTTGCACCTGACGTCGGTGGGCAAGCTGTTTCTGGCCGCCGATGACGCCCAAAAAGTTCGAACCTATGCCCTGCGCACCGGTCTCAGCGGTCACACCCGCAACAGCCTTACGCAACTGCCAGCGCTTGAGCGCGAACTCGCCAAGGTGCGCCGGGATAGCTTTGCCAGTGACAACGAAGAACTCGAACTGGGGGTGCGCTGCATGGCGGCCGGCATTTTGGACGACCAGGGGAAATTGGTGGCGGGCTTGTCAATTTCCGCACCAGCGAGTCGCCTGGAAGAGTCCTGGCTACCCAAACTGAAAGCCACTGCCCATGAAATTTCAGCCAACCTGGGCTACCGCGGCAGCAACCCAGCCTGATCAGCCTCCGGTCAGCTGAAGCTCTGGCTTGAACACAGCGGCATTGGCTGCCGACTCGATCCATTGACGCACGCGCTCGGCATCGCCCAAACGGCTCAGCTTGCCGGCCGAATCCAGAAACACCATGATCAGCTGGCGGCCCGCCACCTTGGTCTGCATCACCAGGCAGCGACCGGCCTCCGAGATATAACCGGTTTTTTGCAGACCGATGTCCCAGCTCGGGTTTTTGACCAGCCGGTTGGTATTGTTGTATTGCAACACCCGGTTGCCCACCGCCACCTGGTGGCCGGTCGAGGTGCTCAACTCGCGCAACAGCGGATGCTGGTGAGCCACGTCCACCAGCTTGGCCAGGTCACGCGCGCTGGACACGTTGCTGCTGGACAAACCCGTGGGCTCGACAAAGCGGGTGTCTTTCATGCCCAGCATCAGGGCTTTGCCGTTCATCAGCCGGGTAAAGACGGCCAGGCCACCCGGGTAAGTCCGACCCAACGCATGGGCTGCACGGTTTTCACTGGACATCAGCGCCAGATGCAACAACTCGCCGCGGCTCAGTTCGGCACCGACCCGCAGGCGGGAACTGCTACCCTTTTCGGTGTCGACATCCTGCTGGGTGATGGCGATGGTTTCGTCCATCGGTAAATTGGCTTCGCTGACGATCAAACCGGTCATCAACTTGGTGAGTGACGCAATAGGCAGCACCGCCTTGTCATTTTTGCTGATCAGGACTTCATGGGTGTCCTGGTCAATGACGTAGGCCACGCTGGATTTGAGGTTGAGATCGTCGCTGGCCTGATGCAAGCCGGCCATTTGACCCACCGACGGCTTGACAACATAGGCTTGTCTGACAGGGGCTGCCTTGCGTTTGACAGCCTTGGCTTGTCTGACCGGCACCTCTTTGCGCTTGACCACAGCGAACTGTTTCTTCACGCGGTGCTTGGCCACGACCTGGGCTTTCTTGTGCTTGCTGACCTGCGTTTTCGCAGGCGCAGCATGCAGCACGGGGGTCCAGGCAAACCAGCTCAACAGGCCTAAAAGACAAATCAAACCACGAACTTTTCTGCCCAACAAGCGGTTTAGATCGGTGGTCATGAATGTCTCTCCTTGAAACCAAATAGCGAGGACACAGTTTACCCACAAAAGTCTAGCCGTAGCAAGTACTTACTGAACTTTGTTAAACCTTTTTGCATCCATCAGACCTGGGCTGACACCCGCTCCGCCTGGCTCTGGAGCTTGTTCAGGGCACTCAGGTAGGCTTTGGCCGACGCCACCACGATGTCCGGGTCGGCGCCCACACCATTGACAATGCGGCCACTGCTTTGCAGGCGCACGGTCACCTCACCCTGGCTCTCAGTCGAGCCGCTGATGGCATTCACCGAATACAGCACCATCTCGGCGCCGCTCTTGACGTTGGATTCAATGGCCTTGAGCGAGGCGTCCACCGGCCCGTTGCCGTTGGCAGTCCCCGTCACTTCCTTGCCGCCGATGGTCATCACCACCGTGGCTTGCGGGATTTCGCCAGTCTCGCTGTGCTGCGACAGGGAGACAAAACCGTACTGGTCATGGCTTTGCGCCACGTTTTCCTCGCTCACCAAGGCCAAAATGTCCTCATCAAAAATTTCGCTCTTGCGATCGGCGAGCTCCTTGAATTTGGCAAAGGCCAGGTTGACGTCAGCTTCGCTGTCCATTTGCACACCGAGCTCCAACAGGCGCTGCTTGAACGCATTGCGGCCACTCAGCTTGCCCAACACGATCTTGTTGGCGGTCCAGCCCACGTCTTCGGCGCGCATGATCTCGTAGGTGTCGCGCGCTTTCATCATGCCGTCCTGATGAATGCCCGAGGCATGGGCAAAAGCGTTGGCGCCCACAATGGCCTTGTTGGGCTGCACCACAAAACCTGTGGTTTGGCTCACCATGCGGCTGGCCGCCAGAATCTGGGTGGAGTCCACGCCGACGTCGAGGTCAAAATAGTCACGCCGCGTGCGCAAGGCCATCACCACCTCTTCCAGACTGCAATTGCCGGCGCGCTCACCCAGACCATTGATGGTGCATTCCACCTGGCGTGCGCCGCCAATCATGACACCGGCCAGCGAGTTGGCCACCGCCATACCCAGGTCGTTGTGGCAATGCACTGACCAGATGGCTTTGTCAGCATTGGGCACACGTTCACGCAGGCGCTTGATGAAGTTGCCGTACAACTCGGGAATGGCATACCCCACGGTATCGGGCACGTTGATGGTGGTGGCGCCTTCCTTGATCACGGCTTCGATCACCCGGCACAAAAAGTCCTCTTCGCTGCGGTAAGCGTCTTCAGCGCTGAATTCAATGTCGGCCACCCGGTTGCGGGCAAAACGCACCGCCTGTTTGGCCTGCTCCAGCACTTGCTCGGGGCTCATGCGGAGTTTCTTTTCCATGTGCACCGGCGAGGTTGCAATGAAGGTGTGGATGCGCGCCCGGTTGGCACCTTGCACCGCGTCGGCTGCCAGCGTGATGTCGCGGTCGTTGGCGCGCGACAGGGAACACACGGTAGAGTCCTTGATGGCATGGGCAATGGCCTTGATGGCCTCGAAATCACCGTTGGAACTGGCCGCAAAACCGGCTTCGATGACATCGACTTTCAGCCGTTCCAGTTGCCGGGCAATGCGCAATTTTTCATCGCGGGTCATGGAGGCACCAGGCGACTGCTCGCCATCACGCAAGGTGGTGTCAAAAATGATTAATTTGTCTGACATGTCATTTCTCCTGGGCTATTTACAAAGGCAATTAAGAAGGTCGGGGCAACAAAAAAGCCCGTCGCGAATGCTGACGGGCTTTTGGGGTTGATGCGATCACGCGCTAACCACTCCGCCCGTAGGACGTCAGGATTAGCAGTAGTGAAGAAGTGTGCATGGCTTCAATATACCACAGCTCCGCCTCATTGATGCAGGCCGCGCTCGTCGGGTTCATCGGTTGAGGTGCTGATGACGCTGGTGGGAATGCCCTTGGCCTTGCGCCAGAAATAAATCACATAACCACTCAGGCCATACAGCACAAACAAGCCAAACATCACGATCGGCGGGTCAATGTTGATGATGGCAATGCCGATAGCGATGAGCACAATCACCACAAAAGGCACGCTGCGCTTCATCTGGACATCCTTGAAGCTGTAAAACGGCACATTGGTCACCATGGTCAACCCGGCATACAGGCACACGGCAAACATGGGCCAGGCCCATTGCGGGCCGGCGCTGCCCAGGTCGGTCATGACCCAGATAAAACCGGCCACCAGGGCGGCGGCCGCGGGTGACGGCAAACCCTGGAAATAGCGCTTGTCGACCACTGCGGTGTTGACGTTGAAGCGGGCCAGCCGCAAGGCTGCGCAGGCGCAATACACAAACGCGGCAATCCAGCCCCAGCGGCCCAGGCCCTTGAGCGCCCACACATAGGCAATCAGGGCGGGCGCCGCGCCAAACGACACCATGTCGGACAGCGAGTCCATTTGCTCGCCAAAGGCGCTCTGGGTGTTGGTCATGCGGGCCACGCGCCCGTCCAGGCTGTCGAGCACCATCGCGCTAAAAACGCCGACCGCGGCCAGGTCAAAACGGCCGTTGATCGCCATCACAATGGCGTAAAAGCCGCCAAAAAGTGCTGCCAGCGTAAAAAGGTTGGGCAGGATGTAAATGCCTTTGCGACGCTTCTTCAGCATCACGCCATCTACGTGGTCTGTGTTGGGTGTGTTCACTTCTTCCAATCGTGTGGTCCAGGGGTGGCACCCATAATAACAAAGGCCACAGAAGTGGCCTTTGTTCAGGAAAAAACGCAGTGTTTAGTTGCGGGTCTGGTCCACCAGCTTGTTCTTCGCAATCCAGGGCATCATGGCGCGCAACTGGGCACCCACCACCTCGATGCTGTGATCGGCGGTGTTGCGACGGCGCGCCGTCATGCTGGGGTAGTTGGTGCGGCCTTCCAGAATGAACATCTTGGCGTAGTCGCCGTTCTGGATGCGCTTGAGTGCGTTGCGCATGGCTTCGCGGCTTTGGGCGTTGATGACTTCGGGGCCGGTCACGTACTCGCCGTACTCGGCATTGTTGGAGATCGAGTAGTTCATGTTGGCGATGCCGCCTTCATAGATCAAATCGACGATCAGCTTGAGCTCATGCAGGCACTCGAAGTAGGCCATCTCGGGGGCGTAGCCGGCTTCGACCAGGGTCTCGTAACCCATCTTGATCAGTTCAACGGCACCACCGCACAACACGGCCTGCTCGCCGAACAGGTCGGTCTCGGTCTCTTCCTTGAAGTTGGTCTCGATGATGCCGGCCTTGCCGCCACCATTGGCCATGGCATAAGACAGCGCCAGGTCGCGCGCCTTGCCGCTCTTGTCCTGGTGGATGGCGACCAGGTGGGGCACGCCGCCACCCTGGGTGTAGGTGTTGCGCACCGTGTGGCCGGGGGCCTTGGGCGCCACCATCCACACGTCCAGGTCGGCACGGGGAATGACCTGGTTGTAATGCACGTTGAAGCCGTGGGCAAAAACCAGTGAGGCACCCTGCTTGATATTCGGGGCCACATTGTTGTTGTAAACGTCGGCGATTTGCTCGTCGGGCAACAGGATCATGACCACGTCGGCGCTCTTGACGGCGTCATTGACTTCCATCACATTGAGACCGGCCTTGCCAACCTTGTCCCAGGACGCGCCACCCTTGCGCAGCCCCACCACCACCTTGACGCCGCTGTCGTTCAGGTTTTGTGCATGGGCGTGGCCCTGGCTGCCGTAACCAATGATGGCTACCGTCTTGCCCTTGATCAGGCTCAAATCACAATCTTTATCGTAAAAAACTTTCATCGCTCACTCCGTTTAAAAAATTAACAATCTTGCGGGACAGACCAAGATTTGCGCAGCAAATTTGCTCTGCCCTCAACTGACTAAAACTTGCGGGACAGATCTTTAGCTCTGTCCCCAACTAACTAACTAACTAACAACTTTGCGGGACAGATCTTTAGTTCTGTCCCCAACTGACTAGACCCGCAAAATCCGTTCACCCCGACCAATGCCGCTGGAGCCGGTACGCACCGTTTCCAGGATGGCGCCACGCTCAATGGCGTCCAGAAACGCATCGTTCTTGGTCTGGTCACCGGTCAGTTCGATGGTGTAGCTTTTCTCGGTCACATCGATGATGCGACCCCGGAAAATATCCGCCATGCGTTTCATTTCCTCGCGCTCCTTGCCGACCGCGCGCACCTTGACCATCATCAGTTCACGCTCGGTATAGGCACCTTCGGTCAGGTCCACCACCTTGACCACCTCGATCAGGCGGTTCAGGTGCTTGGTGATCTGCTCGATGACTTCGTCAGAACCGGTGGTCTGGATCGTCATGCGCGACAGACTGGGGTCTTCGGTGGGCGCCACGGTGAGCGACTCGATGTTGTAACCACGCGCCGAGAACAGGCCCACCACACGGGACAGGGCACCAGCTTCGTTTTCCAGCAATACAGCAATGATGTGTTTCATGATCAGAGGTCCTCCGCGCTCAACAGCATTTCAGTGATGCCCTTGCCGGCTTGCACCATCGGGAACACGTTTTCAGTGGGATCGGTGCGGAAGTCCATGAATACCGTGCGGTCTTTCAGCTTGCGCGCCTCGCGTAGCGCCCCCTCCACATCCGAGGCCCGCTCGATCAGCATGCCGACGTGGCCATAGGCCTCGGCCAGCTTGACAAAGTTGGGCAGCGCGTCCATGTAACTGTGGCTGTAGCGGCCTTCGTATTCCACCTCTTGCCACTGCCGCACCATGCCCAGGTAGCGGTTGTTGAGCGCCACAATCTTGATGGGCGTGTTGTACTGCAGGCAGGTGGACAGCTCCTGGATGCACATCTGCACCGAGCCCTCACCGGTCACGCAATAGACCTCGCTGTCAGGCTTGGCCAGCTTGATGCCCATTGCGTAGGGAATACCCACGCCCATGGTGCCCAAACCGCCGGAGTTGATCCAGCGGCGGGGTTCGTCAAAGCGGTAGTACTGCGCGGCCCACATCTGGTGCTGGCCCACGTCCGAGGTGATGTAGGTGTCGGCGTCCTTGGTCATGTTCCAAAGCGTCTCCACCACATACTGCGGCTTGATGATGTCGTTTTGACCCGGGTTGTACTTCAGGCAATCGCGCTTGCGCCAGCCCTCGATGGTGTCCCACCAGGCACCCAGCGCATTGGCATCGGGCTTGATGGCGCCTTCCTTGATCATGGCGATCATCTCGGTCAACACGTCCTTGACGTCACCCACGATCGGGATGTCCACCTTGACCCGCTTGGAAATGCTCGAAGGGTCGATGTCGATGTGGATGATCTTGCGCTCGTTCTGGGCAAAGTGCTTGGGGTTACCAATGACGCGGTCATCGAAGCGTGCGCCGACGGCCAGCAGCACATCGCAATTTTGCATGGCGTTGTTGGCTTCGACCGTGCCGTGCATGCCGAGCATGCCGAGGAACTTGCGGTCGCTGGCGGGGTAGGCGCCCAGGCCCATCAGGGTGTTGGTGCAGGGGTAGCCCAGCATGTCGACCAATTGGCGCAATTCGGCGGAGGCGTTGCTCAGCAGCACGCCACCGCCGGTGTAGATGTAGGGCCGCTTGGCGGCCAGCAGCAACTGCAGCGCCTTGCGGATCTGGCCGCCGTGGCCTTTGCGCACCGGGTTGTAAGAGCGCATTTCCACCGTCTGCGGGTAACCGTGGTAGGGCACCTTCTTGAACGACACGTCTTTGGGGATGTCCACCACCACCGGGCCGGGGCGGCCGCTGCGGGCAATGTGGAAAGCCTTTTTCATGGTTTCGGCCAGGTCGCGCGCGTCCTTGACCAGAAAGTTGTGCTTGACGATGGGGCGGGTGATGCCCACCGTGTCGCATTCCTGGAAAGCGTCCATGCCGATGGCGTGGGTCGGCACCTGGCCGCACACGATGACCATCGGGATGCTGTCCATGTAGGCCGTGGCAATGCCGGTCACGGCATTGGTCACGCCCGGGCCGGAGGTGACCAGCGCCACACCCACGTCACCGGTGGCGCGGGCGTAGCCGTCGGCCGCATGCACAGCCGCTTGCTCGTGGCGCACCAGCACATGCTGGATGGTGTCCTGCTTGAAAAAAGCGTCGTAAATGTGCAGCACAGCACCACCCGGGTAACCCCAGATGTACTTGACGCCCTCGGCCTGCAAGGCCTTGACCAGGATCTCTGCGCCCCGGAGCTCGTGCTCAGCAGCCGCTGGCTTGGCTTTGGCAGAAGAATGCGGATTTGTAGTGTTTGATACCGAAGCGACTTCGGCTTTTGCGATTTCCATGATGAACCTTTGTGAATTTCTCTAACGAAATACCTTGGGTGCTTCTTTGCAAACACTTGTGGTGTCACATTGAAACTTAAGGCCAAAACCATGGGCGCATTGATTTTTGCGCCGGACCTTGACCCGTTTGCGTTAATTTGCAAGCGGCATTATCGCACTTGTCACGCCTCTCTTTTGCCCCGCTACATGGCAATGCAATAATCCAACGTTTTTCGCCCAGAAAACTGGCTTCAACTGCTCTCAAATTCCCAACACCATGCCCTTGCCCCCCACCACTCCCAGCCTCCTGCGGCGCATGGCCTGCTGGCTCTATGAAGGCATGCTGCTCTTTGGTGTGGTGTTTATTGCGGGCTACCTGTTTGGCGCCCTGAGCCAGACCAGGAACGCCATGGACAACCGCCACGCGCTGCAAGCGTTCCTGTTTGTGATTTTTGGCATTTATTTTGTCTGGCTCTGGTCCAAAGGCCAGACCCTGGCGATGAAAACCTGGCACATCCGGGTGCTCGATCGCTTGGGACAACCCCTGAGCCAAGGCCGGGCCATGGTGCGCTACCTGTGCAGCTGGCTGTGGTTCCTGCCACCCTTGCTGGCGTCCTGGTATTTCGAACTCAAGGGCGGTGAAGCCTTGGTGATCTTCGTCGGATGGATCGCCATCTGGGCTATCCTGAGCCGCTTTCACCCCCGGCAACAGTTCTGGCATGACGCGCTGGCCGGCACGCAGCTGGTGGACGAGCGCCCGGCCAAGCCCTGAACCAGCGCGGTCAGCGCACGAGGCTCAAATCGCGGTTTCGTCAAGCTCGCCGGTGCGGATGCGCACCACACGCTCGACCGCCGTGACAAAAATCTTGCCGTCGCCGATCTTGCCGGTGTGGGCGGCCTTGACGATGGCGTCAACGCAACGGTCCACATCGTCGGTCTTCACCACCACCTCAATCTTGACCTTGGGCAGGAAATCGACCACATATTCGGCGCCGCGGTAAAGTTCGGTGTGGCCTTTCTGGCGCCCAAAACCCTTGACTTCGGTGACCGTCAGACCGGTCACGCCGCATTCGGCCAGGGCTTCACGCACTTCTTCCAACTTGAAAGGCTTGACGATGGCGGTGATTTGTTTCATGGAGGTCCTCAATTAAAAATGGGAAGGGTCGGCAGTCAAAAAGCTTCAACGCCTCACGCCCGAAAACGGTTGGTAATAGGATAACGCCAATCCTTGCCAAAACTGCGGTGCGTCACACGAATCCCTACCGGCGACTGGCGCCGCTTGTACTCGTTGATCTTGATCAGGCGCGTCACGCGCTCCACGTCAGCGCTGGCAAAACCTGCCGCGACGATCTGCTCGATGCTTTCGTCGTTTTCCATGTAGCGCTCCACAATCGCATCCAGCACCTCGTAGGGCGGCAGACTGTCCTGGTCGGTCTGGTCAGGGCGCAGCTCGGCGCTGGGCGGGCGCGTGATGATGCGCTCGGGTATGGGTGCCTGCCCGGTGCCGTACGGGTCATGGGCATTGCGCCAGCGCGCCAGGCGAAACACCGTGGTCTTGGCCAGGTCCTTGATGACGGCAAAGCCACCCGCCATGTCGCCATACAGGGTGCAGTAGCCCGTGGCCATCTCGGACTTGTTGCCGGTAGTCAGCACAATGCTGCCGAACTTGTTGGAGAGTGCCATCAGCAGGGTGCCGCGAATACGCGCCTGGATGTTCTCTTCGGTGGCGTCCTCGGCCAGCCCCTTGAACTCTTCTGACAGCGTGGCTTTGAAGGCATCAAACTGCGGCACGATCGACAACTCGTCGTAGCGCACCCCCAAACGCGCAGCCATGTCGCGCGCATCAATCCAGCTGATGTCGGCGGTGTAGGGTGACGGCATCATCACCGCGCGCACCCGGTCCCGGCCCAGCGCATCCACCGCAATGGCCAGCACCAGCGCCGAGTCAATCCCGCCTGACAAACCCAGCAGCACGCTGGGAAAGCCATTTTTGTCAATGTAATCCCGCACCCCCAACACCAGGGCGTCCCACAAATCGGCATCCAGGGACCGCTCGGGTGCCACGGCACCTGCCATTTGCAGCGCCGCTGGCGTGCGCTGCACCCGCACCAGCAAGCAATCCTCGACAAAGCTCGGCGCCCGCGCCGCCAGCGAACCATCGGCATTGAGCGCAAATGAATGGCCTTCAAAGACCACCTCATCCTGCCCGCCCACCAGGTGGGCATAGACCAGCGGCAGCCCGCAGGCCAGCACCCGCTCGCGCATCATCTGTTCACGCTCATTGCCTTTGCCGACATGAAAAGGCGAGGCGTTGACGACCACCAGCAACTCGGCGCCGGCCCGCGCCGCATCCAATGCCGGGCGTTCAAACCAGGCATCCTCGCAAATCAGCAGCCCAACCTTGACCCGCGCACCGGGCGCACCCGCCTCGAACACACAGGTGCCCTGCCCCGGTGCGAAATAACGTCGTTCATCAAACACCTGGTAATTGGGCAGCTCTCGCTTGGCATAGGTCGCCACCACCCGGCCCTCGCACAGCACGCTGGCCGCGTTAAAACGGCTTTGCACCGCCACCGAGCGCGTGCGCTGGTCACCCCCGGTCGGGTGCCCCACCACCACACTGAGGTCTTTCAGATCGGCCAGCGCAGCGGCCAACGCCGTCACAGCTTCATCGCAGGCATCGGTGAAGGCCTGGCGCAAAAACAGGTCCTCGGCGGCATAGCCGCAAATAGACAACTCGGGGGTCAGCACCAGGCGAGCACCCTGCTGGTAGGCCGTCCGGGCGGCCACCACAATTTTTTCGGCATTGCCAGCCATGTCACCCACCACCAGATTGAGTTGGGCCACGGAAATTTTGAGAGTCATGGAAAGTACAGCAAAATGAACAACAAGAAAACAACTGACAGGGCAAATGATTATGGCATTCAGGCAAGACAAGGCCCTGCCCGCCGATCCCGGGCTCACTGCCTGTGGCACACGCAGGCCTTCGGGCGGGACCTCAAGAAATCTGCAAAATTGCCGATAAGCTAGATCGACACCTGCAAATATTACATTCCAGCCCGCATGCACCCCCTTTTCAATCCCCTGGCCGAGCTGCGCCAGCAGTATCTTGACCAACTCCCGGTGCGGCTGGATGCGTTGCGCTTTCATTACCAGCAACTGTCCCTGTCAGCCTGGCAACCCGCGCAGGCTGAGGCCTTGCACCGGCTGCTGCATGGCCTGACCGGGTCGGCCGGAACATTCGGCTTGCAGTCGCTTTCGGACGCCGCGCGCCAGTTGGAGATCCGGCTGGCAGCCCTGATCCAGGCCGGCACTGCCCCCGATGAGGCGCCCTGGCAGGCCATTGATTCCGGACTTGAGCGCCTCGATCGTCTGGCGCGCATGCGACTGAGATCCGATGCGCCCAGCCTGACGCCACCCGCAGAGGTGCCGCGCTTCACTCGTTCCCCGCTTATCCACCTGGTCGAAGACGATCCGACCCAGGCTGAACACCTGAGCCGGATCCTGCGCGATGATGGCTACCGGGTACAGGTATTCACCACCCCGTCCGATTTTCGCGCCGCGTACGCTGTGACGGATGCGGAACGCCCGGCCGCTGTGGTGGTGGACATGGTTTTTCCCGAGGGCGACGCCGCCGGCGCCGAACTGATGGCGGAATTTATCGCCGGTCAGGCACGCTGCCCGCCCGCGGTGTTCGTTTCGGTGCGCGATGACCTGGCGGCACGCCTGGCCGCCTACCGCGCCGGCGCTTGCCGCTACATGGTCAAGCCGGTGGACCCCGCCCGCCTGATCAGCCTGCTGAACGCGCTCAGCGGTCGTCAGCCGCAGCAGCCCTACCGCGTGCTGCTGGTGGACGACGATCCGCTCATGCTCGAAGCCCATGCCGCCGTGCTGCGTGCCACCGGCATGGTGGTGCATACGCTGTCGCAACCACTTCAGATCATGGACGCGCTGAACCGCCTGACGCCTGATGTGCTGGTGCTCGACGTCTACATGCCCGAGGCAAGCGGCCCCGAACTGGCCGCGGTGCTGCGCGAGCACGACGAGCATCTGCATCTGCCCATCCTGTTTCTCTCCGCCGAATCCGACATGGCGCAGCAACTGCTGGCGCTCAATCTCGGTGGCGACGATTTTCTGGTCAAACCTGTGCAACCCGACCACCTGGTGTCCGCGGTGACCGCGCGGGCGCGGCGGGCGCGGCAAAACGCCGCGATCCGGCAGCGGCTGCAGACCACACTTTACGAACGCGAGCGCGAACACCTGGCGCTGGATCACCATGCCATCGTCAGCGTTGCCGATGCGACCGGCCGCATCACCTACGTCAACGACAAATTCTGCGACATCAGCGGTTACACGCGCGGCGAGCTGCTGGGGCATGACCACCGCATCGTCAAATCGGGCGAACACCCGCCTGAGTTTTTCCAGAACCTGTGGCACACCATTACCAGTGGCATGGTCTGGCAGGGCGAGACCTGCAACCGGCGCAAGGACGGCAGCTTCTACTGGGTGGAATCCACCATCACGCCCTTCCTCGATGGCGAGGGCATTCCCTACCAGTATGTCTCGATGCGGACCGACATCACCCACATGAAGTCGGCCGAGGCGGCGTTGCGGGCGAGCGAAGCCCGCCTGAGTTTTCTGGTGTCGTCCAGCCCGGTCACCATCTTCACCTCTGCGGCGACGCCGCCGTTCGACGCGAGCTATATCAGCCCGAACGTCAAGAAGTTCATGGGATTCGAGCCTGAGCAGTTCACGGACAACCCCGCTTTCTGGGCGGACAACATTCACCCCGACGATCGGCAGCGGGTTTTAGATGCGTTGCCGCAGTTGTTCGAGCATGGCAAGCACCAGCACGAGTACCGCTTCCGCATGAACGATGGCAGCTACCGCTGGATGCACGACGAGTTGCTGCTGGTGCGTGACGAATCCGGCAAGCCGTCCGAGATCATCGGCTACTGGATGGACATCACCGAGCGCAAGCGCATCGAGCACGCAGCCGAATCCCACAAGGAAAGACTGCGGCGCGGCCAGTTGTTCGCCAACATCGGCACCTGGGACTGGAACATCCAGACCGGAGAATTATTCTGGACCGAGCGCATTGCGCCGCTGTTCGGCTATCCGGTGGGGGAACTTGAGACGTCTTACGACAACTTCCTCGCCGCCATCCACCCGGACGACCGGCAGGCGGTGATCGATGCCGTAGCGGCCTGTATCGAGCGCGACAGGCCTTACGAGCTCGAACACCGTGTGGTGTGGCCGGACGGAACCGTGCGCTGGCTGCTGGAGCGCGGTGCCGTCGCCTACGATGCCGACGGCAAGCCGCTGCAGATGCTGGGCGTGGTGCAGGACATCGACGACCGCAAGCGTGCCGAGATGGCGCTGGCCGAGCGTGAGCGGCAGTTGCGCGAGGCGCAGACGCTGGCCTGTATCGGTAACTGGTCCGCCGACCTGAGCAGCGGCACGCTGACCTGGTCGGACGAGATCTACCGCATTTTCGGCTACGCCCCAGGCAGCTTCGCGCCCAGTGTCGACGCCTTTCGTGCGGCGGTGCACCCCGATGACCTGGCGCTGGTTCGCGAAAGCGAAAAACGGGCCGAGCAGACCGGCCGCCACGATGTGGTGCACCGCATCGTCCGGCCTGACGGCACGGTGCGCCATGTGCACGAACTGGCGCAGATGGAAGCCGACGCAGCGGGCCGCCCGGTGTTCCTGACCGGCACCGTGCAGGACGTCACGGCCCAAGTGGAGATCGAACAGGCGATGGTCGCTGCACGCGACGAGGCTGATCGCGCCAACCAGGCCAAGTCGGATTTTCTCTCCAGCATGAGCCACGAGTTGCGCACGCCGATGAATGCCGTGCTCGGCTTCGGTCAACTCATGGAATACGACAACACCCTGCCGGCCGAACATCTGGACAGCGTGCGTGAAATCCTCAAGGCGGGTCACCACCTGCTCGAACTGATCAACGAGGTGCTCGACCTGGTCAAGGTTGAGTCCGGCCAGATCGACCTGTCGCTGGAGCCGGTGGAAGTGTGCCCGGTGGTCGCCGAATGCCTCGACCTGGTTGGCCCCCTGGCCGCCAAGCGGGGGATCCAGGTGAGCCAGATCGGGCTGGCAGGGGCCATGCTGCGGGCTGACCGCACACGACTCAAACAAGCGCTGCTCAACTTGCTCGGCAATGCCATCAAATACAACCGCGAAGGTGGCAGTGTGCTGCTCGATGTGCAAACCGAAGGTGATGACCGGCTGCGCATCCGGGTCACCGACACCGGCCCGGGAATTCCCGCCGCGCGCCTGAACGAACTGTTCCAGCCGTTCAACCGCCTCGGTGCCGAAAACAGCAACACCGAAGGCACCGGCATTGGGCTCACCATCACCCGTCGCATTGTCGAGATGATGGGCGGTTCGGTCGATGTCAGGAGCGAGGTCGGCGTGGGCAGCACCTTCTGGATTGAGTTGCCGCTTGAGTCCGCACCCAACCCAGAGCTTGGCCAGCCACAGCGTGAGCCCGACGAAGGGACGCCCGATGGTGCACCAGAGCGGCATTTGCAGATGCCGCAGCAGACCGTGCTCTACATCGAGGACAACCCGTCCAACATCAAGCTGGTGGCACAGATCCTCGGCCGTCGCAAACACATCCAGCTGCTCACCGCGCACACCCCGGAGCTGGGTATCGAACTGGCGCTGGGGCACCACCCCGAGCTGATCCTGCTCGACATCAGCATGCCGGGAATGGATGGCTACCAGGTGCTGGAGATATTCAAGGCCGACGCGCGGTTGAAAGCCATACCGGTGGTGGCGGTCACCGCCAACGCCATGACGCGCGACATCGAGCGCGGCCTGGCAGCGGGCTTTACCGACTACCTCACCAAGCCGCTGGATGTCGCACGTTTTCATGCGATGGTCGATGCCTGCCTGGCACTCACCGGAAAAAACAATGCCTGAGCCCGTCTCCCGCCAGCTGGATTTCCTCACCGGGGCCTTGTTGCTGCTTTGCCTGCCTTTGCTGCTGTGGCAGGGCTCGCCGGTCAATCAGATTGAAATTCCCCTGCCGGCTTTTCTGTCGATGCATTCGGTGCTGGAGATGATCTCCGTTGTCATATCCGGACTGATTTTCTTCATTGCGTTTGGCACCCGGGACACCGAACGCTCGATTCGGGTTGTGATCCTGGGGTGCTTCTTCCTGGCGACCGCGATCCTCGATACCCTCCATACCTTGTCGTATGGCGGGATGCCGGACCTGATCAGCCCGAATACGCCCGACAAAATGATTGGTTTCTGGCTGGTGGCGCGCATCAGTGCCGGACTCGGCTTGCTGGCCTATGCCATCTGGCCGCATACCCGCCCGGTCACGGCGCTGTGGCGGTTCAGCCTGCTGGCGGGCGCGTTGGCCGTGGTTGCGCTGGTGGCCTGGGTGATTGTCTTTCACGCGTCAAGCCTGCCCGCGATGTATGTTGCCTGGCAAGGGCTGACCACGCTCAAGGTCGCCTTCGAGTGGGGGATTGTCGGCCTGTACCTTGTGGCCGCAGCCTTGATCTACCGACGCCGCCACGACATCGCCCATTTCGATGCCAGAAGCCTGATGCTGGGGCTGCTGATCATGGCGGCGGGCGAGTTGTTCTTTACCCTGTACGTGCAGGTCTCCAGCACCGCCAATCTGCTGGGGCATGTGTACAAGGTGATTGCCTATGGCTTTCTTTGCCGCGCCATTTTCGCCGAGGCCATTCGCGAGCCTTTCTCCCAGATCAAGCAGTTGAACCAAGCGGTGGAACGCGAGCGCGACTTCGCCACCGGTCTGGTGGATACCGCGCCGGTGATCATCCTGCTGCTCGACACCCGCGGCATGATCCAGCACGTCAATCCCTATTTCGAGCGGCTCACCGGTTACGCGCTGGCTGAGATACAAGGCAAGGAATGGTTTGCCACCTTCATCCCCGCGCGCGACCAGGAGCGCATCCGTGCCCTGTTCCAGCAGTCCACCCATGAAACGCCGGTGCGCGGCAACGTCAATCCCATCGTCATCCGCAGTGGCGAGGAACGCGAGATCGAGTGGAATGACCAGCCTCTGCGCGATGCGAAGGGAGCGATCACGGGGCTACTCGCCATCGGGCTGGACGTGACCGGGCAGCGGAAAATGGAAGTGGAGCTGCGTCAGGCTTATGGCGAAAACCAGGCGGTGACCCAGGCCGTTCATGACATTCTGTACATGCTCGACGAGTCGGGGCGATTGATCTGGTGGAACCAGCAGTTGGAGACGATCACGGGATTGGGGCCGGATATTCTCAAAGGCATGCCCGGGGTTGAATTCTTTGTCGAGGCGGACCGCGCAGTCGTGGCGCACGCCCTGGGCCAGGCCCTTGTCAGCGGTTACGGCGAAACCGAGGCACGCCTGATCACGCGCAACGGCCCCGTCGGTTACCACTATAACGGGGTGCTTGTGCATGATGCCCAGGGCAAGATCATCGGTATGGCCGGTGTCGGCCGGGATATCAGCGAGCGCCTTGAATCGCTGGAAGCGCTGCAGCGCAGCGAGCGGGAACTGAAGGCGCTCAATGAATCGCTCGAGGCCCGCGTGGATGCGCGCACGGCCGAACTCAGCGCGGCGCGCGAAGAGGCCGAACGCGCCAATGCCGCCAAGTCGGAGTTTCTGTCGCGCATGAGCCACGAACTGCGCACGCCGCTCAACGCCATTCTCGGTTTTGGAAAATTGCTGGAAACCGATCCGGCGCATCCGCTGACGGCGATGCAAGCCGACCATGTCCATGAGATTCTGCATGGCGGCAAGCACCTGCTGGCACTGGTCAACGAAGTGCTGGACCTGGCCCGCATCGAGAGCGGACGGCTCGACGTCAGCATGGAAACGGTGGCGGTCGAGCCGCTCATCGAGGCCTGCATGGCGCAGATCAGGCCGCTGGCCGTGCAACGTGGCATCAGCATGACGCTTGAAACACACACGCCCTGCACGGTGCAGGCCGATTTCACACGGCTCCAGCAGGTGTTGCTCAACCTGCTTTCCAATGCCGTCAAATACAACCGCGAAGGCGGCACTGTCCGGCTGCATTGCGTCGCATCCGGGGTCCA
The DNA here is from genome assembly GCF_030653815.1 of Rhodoferax sp. Lineage (GTDB taxonomy): Bacteria > Pseudomonadota > Gammaproteobacteria > Burkholderiales > Burkholderiaceae_C > Rhodoferax. The sequence continues at coordinate 81,699 of NZ_JAURYQ010000003.1, forward strand.
GCATGTGCGCATCAGCGTGCAGGACAGCGGTTTTGGCATTGCGGCCGAATCGCTGCCACGGCTGTTCAAGCCTTTCGAGCGCCTGGAGTCGGCTTACCAGGGCATCGAAGGCACCGGCATCGGCCTGGCACTGGCAAAGAAACTGGTCGAGGCGATGCACGGCGAAATCGGCCTGCACAGCGTGCCTGGCGAGGGCAGCACCTTCTGGTTCGAGTTGCCCCTCGGCGCATCGGCTCCAAATGCGCCCGAGGACACCCCAGCGGCCGCGTCGACTTCGGCCGCTCCGGCTGTCGCTGGCGATCGCCGCCGTCTGCTGTATGTGGAAGACAACCCGGCCAACCTGCGCCTGGTGGAGAAGATTCTTGCCAAGCGCCAGGACATCGATTTCATCGCGGCCGCGAGTGGCGAGGCCGGGCTGAACCTGGCCATACAGGCGCATCCCGACCTGATCCTGCTGAACATTGACCTGCCGGGGATCGACGGCAATCAAATGCTGCGCCAGTTCAAGGCCAACCCGGCCACCCGCGACATTCGGGTGGTGGCCGTGGCCGCCAATGCCATGCCGCGCGACATTGCGCGCGGCATGGCCGCAGGCTTTTTCGACTACCTCGCCAAGCCGCTGGATGTGAGAAAGTTTATCGATCTGCTTGACCGCGCCATGAAAGACAACACGGAGACGCTGCGATGAACGGTCAAAACCTGAGAACTGAATGCATCCTCATCGTCGACGACGAGCCGGCCAACCTCAAACTGCTCGACAAGATGCTGGGCGGGCAGGGTTACCAGAACCTGGTTCTGGTGGCCGATCCGCGCGAAGTCATCGACCGTTACCGGACGGCACGCCCTGATCTGATTCTGCTCGACATCAACATGCCGCATCTGGACGGCTACCAGGTGATGGCGCAACTGAAGGCGCTGAACGATCCGCTGCTGCCGCCCATCGTCATTCTCACGGCCCAACACGGCAAGGACTATCTGCTGCGGGCGCTGGCCGCCGGGGCGCGTGACTTCATCGGCAAGCCCTTTGACCGCAACGAACTGCTGATGCGAGTGCGCAACCTGCTCGACGCGCAACTGGCCCACCGCATGGTGCACGACCAGAAGGCCGTGCTTGAAGAGATGGTTCGGGCGCGTACCGAGGAACTGCACCGCACCCGCCTGCAGGTGGTGCAGCGACTCGGCATGGCGGCGGAGTACCGCGACGAGGAAACTGGCTACCACATCCTGCGCATGAGCCATGTCTGCGCGCTGCTGGCGCGCGCCGTCGGCTGGAGCGAGCTTGACTGCGATCTGATCCTCAGCGCCAGCCCGATGCACGACATCGGCAAGATCGGCATCCCCGACGCCATCATGCTCAAGCCGGGCAAGTTCGAGCCGCACGAATGGGACATCATGAAGACCCATGCCACCATCGGTGCCAAATTGCTCGACGGCGACGACTCCACGCTCATGCGCATGGCACGCGAGATTGCAGTCACCCACCATGAGAAATGGGACGGCAGCGGCTATCCCAATGGCTTGGCGGGCGAGGCGATTCCGCAGGCCGGGCGCATCGCGGCGCTGGCCGACGTGTTCGACGCGCTGACCTCGGTGCGGCCCTACAAAAAGGCCTGGACGGTGGAGGCGGCAGTGGACCTGATCAAGGCAAACAGCGGCCAGCACTTCGACCCGCAACTGGTTGAAGTCCTGCTTCAGGAACTGGCCGGTATTGTGGCCATCCGCGAGCGTTTTGCCGAGCCGGGAATGTGATTGTGCAGGCGCCCGCCATTCCCGACAATGAAGCACAGCGTCTGCGGGCGCTGCGCGCGCGCGCGATCCTGGATACCCCGGACGAGGAGCGCTTCGACCGCCTGACCCGGCTGGCCCGGCATCTGTTCGGCACCCAAATCGCCCTGGTGTCGCTGGTGGATGCCGAACGCCAATGGTTCAAGTCGCGCCAGGGACTGGACGCCTGCGAAACCGCGCGGGACATTTCGTTCTGCGGGCACGCCATTCTTGCGGACGGTATCTTCGAGATTACCGATGCCCGACTCGATCCGCGCTTTGCCGATAACCCGCTGGTCAGCGGGCCGCCGCATATCCGGTTTTACGCTGGCGCCCCGCTGGCCACGGCCGATGGCAGCCGTATCGGTACCCTGTGCATCATCGATGGCCAGCCGAGAACGCTGACAGCAGCGCAGCGCAGCGCACTGCGCGATCTTGCTGACTGCGTGGAGGCTGAAATCAACCAGATCGACCTGCAGCAGCAAAGCAAGGCCCTGGAAATGGCCCGCCAGCTCGGCGAGGTGATCGCCCGGGTCCAGTCGCAATTCATCCGCGAGGCTGATCGACGCAAAGCTTTTGAAGGGCTGCTGACGGATATTCTCGCCCTGACCGAGAGCGAATACGGCTTTGTCGGCGAGGTGCTGTATCGCGACGAGGGCGCACCCTACCTCAAGACCTACGCCATTACCAACATCGCCTGGGATGATGCCACCCGCGCCTTTTACCAGGCCCATGCGCCGCAGGGCATGGCGTTCACCAATCTCAACACCCTGTTCGGCGCGGCCATGACCACTGGCAGGCCGGTGATCGCCAACGATCCCTATCACGACCCGCGTCGCGGCGGCCTGCCCGAGGGGCACCCGGCGATGAATGCCTTCCTCGGGATTCCGATCCATCATGGCGGTGAGCTGGTGGCCATGCTGGGCATGGCCAACCGGCCCGGCGGCTACGACCAGGCGCTGGTCGATTTTCTGCATCCGCTGCTGGTCACCCTGGGCCAGCTGATCGAGGTGGCGCGCGCCCAGAAAAAGCACCGCGAAGGACAGATTGAGCTGGCCCGATTGTCGCGGGTGGCCAGCCAGACCACCAACGCGGTGGTGATCACCGACGCGGGCGGCCGGGTGGAATGGGTCAACGAGGGCTTTGTCCGCATCACCGGCTACACGCTGGACGAGGTGCTTGGGCGCAAGCCCGGCGAGGTATTGCAAGGCGAGGCGACTGATCCGGCCACGGTCGAATTGATGCGCGATGCGCTGGCCCGCCAGGCGTATTTCGAAGTCGACGTCATCAACTACACCCGATCGCGCAGGCCCTTCTGGATACGCATCAGCTGCAATCCGCTGCGCGATGCGAATGGCGAACTGCAAGGCTTCATGGCGATCCAGTCCGACATTGACGAACGCAAACAGGCCGAGTGGGCGCAGCAGCAAAGCGAAGCACGCCTGCGCGGTTTATTCGAATTGTCACCGGTCGGGATCGCGCTCAGCGACTACGAGACCGGGGCCTTCATCGACGTCAACGAAGCGATGCTCACTCCGACCGGCTATACCCGGGATGAACTCATGGGCTTGAGCTACTGGGACCTTACGCCCCACGAATACGAGCCCCAGGAACTGCAGCAGTTGGAAATCCTGGAAAAGACCGGTCGCTATACCCACTATGAAAAGGAGTATGTCCGCAAGGATGGCACACGCTATCCGGTGCTGCTGAACGGCATGACCGTATACGATTCCTCAGGCAGAAAGTTGATCTGGTCGATCGTCGAGGACATCACCGAGCGCAAGCGCATGGAGCGCATGAAGAGCGAGTTCGTGTCCACCGTCAGCCATGAGCTGCGCACGCCGCTGACCTCGATTTCCGGCGCGCTGGGCCTGGTGGCAGGGGGCGCGCTCGGGGCCCTGCCCGAGCAGGCGCAGCAGATGATCGCCATCGCGCTCAAGAACAGCCAGCGCCTGGGCTTCCTCATCAACGACCTGCTCGACATGGAAAAGCTCATGGCCGGCAAGTTGCGCTTCGACATGCAGATCCAGCCCCTGATGCCGCTGGTCGAACACGCCCTGCGCGACAACCAGGCCTACGCCGCTCGGCACGGGGTGCGGCTGCATCTGGCGCACGTCGCCGGCGCGGTGCAGGTCGAGGTGGACGCCCAGCGCCTGCAGCAGGTGCTGGCCAACCTGCTCTCCAACGCCGCCAAGTTCTCGCCCACGGGAAGCGAAGTGACGGTGACCGCGACCTGCGTCGAAAACACCGTGCGTGTCGCCGTGTCCGACCATGGCCCCGGCATCCCGACCGAATTCCGCGACCGCATCTTCCAGAAATTCTCGCAAGCCGATGCCTCGGACACGCGGCAAAAAGGCGGCAGCGGGCTGGGGCTGGCGATCAGCCGCGAGTTGGTGGAGCGCATGGGCGGCCGAATCGCTTACGAGTCGGTGGCTGGCGAAGGCGCCACGTTTTATTTCGAATTGCCGCTCTGTCCGTCTCGGCAAGTCGCTGGAGACGGTGCATGAGCGCAATGGATCATGGTGGCGGCGGTGCAACGGGTATGAGCCTGTTTGGAACGGCACTCTTCACGTGGCGGAGCACCCTGGCCTGGATTGTTCTGCTCGCGGGCTTGCTGCTGACCGCGCTGCTCTCGATGGGTTTGGCTGAACAGCGCGCCCGCAGCGCCGATCAGCAATTCGAGTTGCATGTGAAGGAGCTGGTGGCGGAAATCGAAAAGCGCCTGCTCGACCATGAGCAGATTCTTCTCGGCGGGGCGGGCCTCTTCGATGTCAACGGCATGGTCACGCGGGCACAGTGGCGCACCTATGTTGAGCGCCTGTCGCTGAAGGCGCGCTACCCCGGTATTCAGGGCGTCGGCTTCAGCCAGGCAATCCCGCCGGATGCGCTGGCGCCCCATATCGCGGCCATGCGTGCCACGGGGTTTCCTGATTACACGGTCAGGCCCGAGGGTGACCGGGCGCTCCATACCTCCATCATTTATCTGGAACCCTTTATGGGCCGCAATCTTGCGGCCTTCGGCTACGACATGTTCTCCGACGCGACCCGCCGCCAAGCCATGCAGCGGTCCGTGGACAACAACACAACCGCCATCAGCGGCAGGGTGAAGCTGGTTCAGGAGACCCATGGCAAGGAGCAGGCCGGATTTCTGATGTACGTACCTGTCTACCGTCAGGGAATGCCCCTGAACAGCGTTGAGGCGCGTTGGCAGGCATTGCTGGGCTTTGTCTACAGCCCTTACCGGATGGATGACCTGATGCAGGGCATTCTTGGCGGACGCGACCTGGTCGTCGACTTTACGCTCCACAACGGTGAGTCGACGCTAGCGGATACGCTGATGTATGACTCTGCCGCCGAACACACAGAGGAATACGCGGTACCGCCCTCGCACCTGTCGACCCGGCGCATTGATGCCTTCGGCCAGACCTGGACGCTCTCGCTGCGCAGTCGACCGGCTTTCCAGGCGCAGTTCGCCTCATCCATCGACTGGTTGATTCCCAGCCTGGGCACAGGCATCAGCTTGTTGCTGTTCGCCCTGGTTTTGTCGCTGCTCGGCCGCCGCGAGCAGGCTCTGGCCCTGGCCGCAGAGTTGGCCGTTCGCAAAACCCAGAAGTTTCTCACCGACGTGCTCGCGGCGGCATCCGAGGTGGCCATCATCGCCACCGACCGCGACGGGCTGATCACGATCTTCAACAAGGGCGCCGAGCGCCTGCTCGGCTATAGCGCGGGGGAAATGGTGGGCAAGCTTACGCCTGCTGTTCTTCATGTGCCCGCTGAAGCCATGGCACGCGCGGCGGAGCTGAGCATCGAATTGGGCCGCCCTATCGAAGGGTTCCGGGTTTTTGTCGAAAAACCCGAGCACGATGGCGCGGAAACGCGTGAATGGACTTACGTTCACAAGCATGGTCGCCCCATTCCGGTATCGCTGGTGGTGACCACCATGCGCGACGATTCAGGCGAGATCACAGGCTATCTCGGCATCGCCGAAGACATCACCGAGCGCAAGCAGGCTGAAACTGCACTGCGCGAGCAGGCGCAGCACACCCAGGCCGTTCTCGACAACATGGTGGACGGCATTATCACCATCGACCAGGCGGGCATCATCGGTTCCTTCAATCCGGCGGCCGAACGGATTTTTGGCTACACGCCTGCCGAGGTGCTGGGCCGCAACGTGCGCATGCTGATGCCCAACCCGCACCGCGACGCCCACGACAGCTACCTGCGCAACTACCGGGCCACCGGGGTGGCGCGCATCATCGGCATCGGCCGCGAGGTGGAAGGGCAGCGCAAGGATGGCGATCTGTTTCCGATGGACCTGGCGATCTCGGAGGTCAGCCGTCAGGGGCAGCCCCTGTATGTGGGCATGGTGCGCGACATCACCGAGCGCAAGCGCATGGAGCGCATGAAGAGCGAGTTCGTGTCCACGGTCAGCCATGAGCTGCGCACGCCGCTGACCTCGATTTCCGGCGCGCTGGGCCTGGTGGCGGGGGGCGCGCTCGGCGCGCTGCCCGCGCAGGCCCAGCAGATGATCGCGATCGCGCAGAAAAACAGCCAGCGGCTCACCCATCTCATCAACGATCTGCTGGACATGGAGAAGATCGCCGCCGGCAAGCTGCATTTCGAAATGCAGCCGCAGGCGTTGATGCCGCTGATCGAACAGGCGCTGGAAGCGAACCGGGCCTATGGCGCCGAGCGCCGGGTGACACTGGTGCTGGCTGGCGCGGCCCCCAGCGCCGAGGTGCGGGTGGACAGCCAGCGCCTGATGCAGGTGCTGGCCAACCTGCTGTCCAATGCCATCAAGTTTTCACCCGAGGGCGGCACGGTGAACGTCACCGTGGAAACGACGGCGAAGAAGGTCACGGTCAGTGTGGCCGATCACGGCCCGGGTATTCCCGCAGCATTCCGCGACCGAATTTTTCAGAAATTCTCGCAGGCGGATGCCTCGGATACCCGGCAGAAGGGCGGCACCGGCCTGGGCCTGGCGATTACCCGCGAACTGGTGGAACGCATGGGCGGGTCGATCGGTTTTGAATCGGTGCAAGGCGACGGCGCGCGCTTTTTCTTCGAGCTGCCCTTGTGGCATCCCGCCGCAACGGGTGCGGCGATGGGCGCCCTCGGCGCGGAAGAGGCCGGGGCGCCGCGCATCCTGGTGGTGGAGGACGAACCCGATGTCGCGCAGGTACTGGGGCTGATGCTCACCCGCGGTGGCTATCAGGTCGATGTCGTCGGCAGCGGCGCCGAGGCGCTGGCCGCCCTCCAACAAACGCCCTACGCCGCCGTGAGCCTGGACCTGATGTTGCCGGATATCAGTGGCCTGGAGGTCATTCGCCAGGTGCGCCAGCGTCCCGAAACGGCCGACCTCCCCATTGTGGTGGTGTCGGCCAAAATGGAAGAAGGGCGGCTGGCCATCAACGGCGATTTTTCCGGCATCGACTGGCTGGCCAAGCCGATCAACGAGAACCGCCTGCTGACCCTGATCGAACGCCAGTTGTCCACGACAAACGCACCGCACCCGCGGGTTCTGCACGTGGAGGATGATGCCGATCTGCACCAGGTCGTCCGCGCCATGGTCGGCAAGCGTTTCGATTTCGAACTGGCGACCACCCTGCAGGAGGCCCGCGCCCGCGTGGCGCTGGAGCGCTTCGATGTGGTGATCCTCGACCTCAGCCTGCCCGACGGTTCCGGCTGGGATCTGCTGCCGGAGATCCGGCAGCGACAACCGGAAACACGGGTCGTCATCCTGTCCGGCGCCGACATGACGGCGGACGAAGCACGCAAGGTGGAGGCGGTGCTGCTCAAGTCGCAGGTCTCGCCGCGCGAACTGCTTGATGCCCTCAACACCCGTATTCAATCATCCAAACCCAAAGGAATCCATTCATGAACACCTTGCAGCGCATTTTGTACGTGGAAGATGAGCCTGACATTCAGGCAGTGGCCAAGCTGGCACTGGAAATGGTGGGCGGCTTCACGGTAAAGGTCTGCTCCTCGGGTGAGGAGGCGCTGCGCGAGGCGGTGGCCTTCGCGCCCGACATGATCCTGCTGGATGTGATGATGCCGGGCATGGACGGCCCCAGCACGCTCAAGGCGCTGCGCGAATTGCCGTCTCTGGCCGAATTGCCGGTGGCCTTCATGACTGCCAAGGTGCAGACGGCGGAAGTGGCGCATTACAAAACACTGGGCGCGCGCGACGTGATCCCCAAGCCCTTCGACCCCATGACCCTGGCCAGCCAGGTGCGGGCGATCTGGGAGGGCCAGTAGGATGGATGACAAACTCAAGGCGGCCGCGACCGCGCGCCTGGCTCAACTGCGCAATGATTATCTGGCGCGACTGCCAGCGGAACTGACCGCGCTGCAGACGCTGGGGGCAGGCCTGAGCGGTGGCGAGCCCGATCGCGCCAGTCTCGATGAACTTCACCACCGCCTGCACAAGCTGGCCGGCTCGGGCGGCACCTTTGGCCTGGCTGCCCTGAGTGCGGGTGCACATACGCTGGAACAGCGGGTCAAGGGCTGGCTGGCCGACTCACTGGATGAGCTTGGTGACGCGCAGGTGCGCCAGGCTTTTTCGGCGGACCTGGCCGCACTGGGCGCAACCATGAGCGGGGTCGATGTCCCACTGGTGAGCGTCACCCAGGCTGGCGACGCCAGGGCAGCACCCGGCGAATCGATCCGGGTGTGGCTGGTGGAAGACGATATCCTGCTCGGTGAGGAATTGGCGCGCCAGCTCGGGTCCTTCAACTATGTGGTGCGTCGGTTCACGCGGATTGACGATGCCGAGCGCGCCGCGCGAACGGAATGCCCCGATATGCTGTTGATGGACGTGATGTTCGAGCAGGAAGGGGAAAACGCCACCGAGGTGTTTGCCCTGCACCCCAACCTGCGGGCGCTGGGCTGCCCGCTGCTGTTTGTCACCTCCTACGATGATTTCATGTCGCGGGTGCGCGCCGCGCAACTGGGCGCCCTGGGTTATTTTCTCAAGCCACTGGACATTCCCCGCCTGGTGAGCCGGATGTCGCAAATTTTCGAACAGAAACGCGCGCCGTCACAACGGGTGCTGATCGTCGATGACGACAGGGACCTGGCCGAGCATTACCGGCTGGCCCTGCTGGCCGCCGGGATGGAGGCGGACGTGCTGGAGCAACCTGCGGCCATCATGGAAAAGATTGCGGCTTTTCGTCCGGAGCTGGTGCTCATGGACATGCACATGCCGGGTTTTTCGGGGCCGGACCTGGCGGGGGTGATCCGCCAGCACGACAACTGGTCGAGCCTGCCCATCGTGTACCTTTCCGCCGAGACCGATCTCGACCTGCAGATCAAGGCCATGGGCCGCGGTGCCGATGATTTCCTGACCAAGCCGATTTCCGATGCCCAGCTCGTTGCGGCCGTGCGTGTGCGCGTCGAGCGCGCCCGCCAGTTGGAAGCGCAAATCAGTCGCGACAGCCTGACTGGCCTGCTCAAGCACGCCAGCATCAAGGAATCGGCTGGAACCGAAGTGACCCGCGCGCGGCGCAGCGGCAAGCCCGTCAGCCTGGCCATGCTCGATATTGATCACTTCAAGTCGGTCAACGACACCTACGGGCATGCGGTGGGTGACGTCGTTATCTCGTCGGTGGCCATGCTGTTGCGCCAGCGCCTGCGTCAGTCCGACATCGTCGGCCGCTATGGCGGCGAGGAATTCGTCGCAGTGTTGCCGGAATGCGATGCCGGGTACGCGCATGAGCTGATGGAGGACATCCGCCAGCGATTTGCCTCTTTGCGCTTCAGCCACGAAGGAAAAGACTTTGGCTGCACACTTTCGGTGGGTCTGGCCTGTTCTCTTGCCTACCCGGACAGCGATGGCGCGGCGCTGCTCGTTGCCGCCGACGAGGCCTTGTATGTCGCCAAGCGCGGCGGGCGCAATCAGGTGCGGGAGGCAAGTCCGTCATGACAGCGAATATGGATACCTTTCACGCACTGCTTGAAGAAATGCGTCTGGCGTTTCTCAGCGAGTTGCCGGAGCGCTGCGATCGCTTCGAGGCCTTGATTCTGAGCCTGGAGACCTCACCCGATGTTCGTGACGCGTTCAACGAACTGTATCGGGGCGTCCACAGCCTGAAGGGTTCGGGTGGCACCCATGGACTCTCCATCATCACGACACTCTGCCAGCAAATGGAGGACCTCCTCAGCGAGACCCATGCCCAGCAGGGATTTGGCACCGCCTTTGCCACCCGGGCGCTGGCCTACGTCGACCTGATGCGCCGGGTCGAGACGGTTGCGCAACAGGACAAGCCGGACTATTCAGACATCGAAACCGGGTTGGAGAGGCTGCGCCAGTTGACGCTGCAACGCCGCAAGAGCGGCCTGATCGCAGAGTCTTCGACCGTGATGACCGGTCTCTATCAAAAAACGCTGGAGGCCTTGCCCCTGCAACTGACGGTGGTCGGCGACGGTCTGACCGCGCTCGCGCGCCTGCTGCATGAACCTTTTGATTTCGTCATCGTCGGACGTGAACTCAGGGTACTCAACGGCATGGCCCTGATGGCCGCCCTGCGAGCCACCGAGACGCGCAACCAGCACATTCCCGCGATTCTGGTGAGCAGCAAGCGCGGTGAGGTTCTGGACCATGCCCGCTTCAGCGCCGCCCTTTCCCGCGACCAGACACTCGCCACAAACCTGGTCGCCGCGGTGCGAGCGGTGTTGCCGGGATAAAACCCCTGCGGCCGGACCCGTCAGCCAGGGAGGATTGAAGTCGCCCCTTGCACAAGGCCCGCCTCGGGCCGATGGCTGCTGGAATTCATTCGCGGCGAGGGCGCCGCTCCCACAAGGCGCCCTTTGTGGGGGGTCGAAGCTGCTTACTTTAGCGAAGCCTGGTAATTGGCAATGCCGTCCAGAATTTCCTGTTTGGCAGACTCTGGACCTTCCCAACCCAAAATTTTGACCCATTTGTTGGCTTCGAGGTCCTTGTAGTGCTCAAAGAAGTGGGCGATGGTCTTCAAGCGCAGCGGTTGCAGATCTTCAGGTTTTTGCCAGCGGGTGTACAGCGACAAAATCTTGTCGATGGGCACGGCCAGCACCTTGCCGTCCATGCCGGCTTCATCTTCCATCTTCAAAATGCCAATGGCGCGGCAAGTCACCACGACACCGGGAATCAGCGGCACGGGGGTGATCACCAGCACATCCACCGGGTCGCCGTCACCGCTGATGGTTTGCGGCACATAGCCGTAGTTGGTCGGGTAATGCATCGCTGTGCTCATGAAGCGATCGACAAAAATGGCGTGGGTTTCATGATCGACCTCGTATTTCACCGGGTCGGCGTTCATCGGGATTTCGATGATCACGTTGAATTGCTCGGGCGCATTTTTACCGGGAGTGACGTTATCTAAAGACATGCTTGTCGCCTTATGTTGGTTTGGGATTTGAGTTGGGTCAGAAACTGTCGGGATTAACCCTGATTTTACTTACTCACCACTTGCGAATTTCAAAAAAGCCGATGTTTTGGCGTTACAGTGCCCCGGTTGGCCAATCACTCTTGTCACACACCAAGAGGCACACGGTGAGGAAGCAACGCAGCGGTGATGCCGACATGCGTTGCACCACCATCTCGCGAAACAACAAACTGGAGATTCTTCTATGACAGGCAACTCAGCGCTGATCTTGGCGCTCATCTGCGGCTTGATCGCCGTCGGCTATGGCTTTTGGGCCCGTAGCTGGATTCTTTCCCAGGACGCGGGCAACGCCCGCATGCAGGAAATCGCCGCCGCCATTCAGACCGGTGCGGCAGCCTATTTGGCACGACAGTACAAAACCATTGCCATGGTCGGCGTGGTTCTGGCGGTGCTGATTGCGGTATTTCTGGACTCCTTAAGCGCGGTCGGCTTTGTGGTCGGCGCGGTGCTCTCCGGCGCCTGCGGCTTCATTGGCATGAACGTGTCGGTGCGTGCCAACGTGCGCACGGCGCAGGCCGCCACCAAAGGCATTGGCCCGGCGCTGGACGTGGCCTTCCGCGGCGGCGCCATCACCGGCATGCTGGTGGTGGGCCTGGGGCTGCTGGGCGTCACCGGGTTCTTCTGGTTCCTGGTCGGTAACGGCAACCTGACGCCCGACAAAAATCTGGCGCAACTGCTCAACCCGCTGATCGGTTTTGCCTTCGGCTCCTCGCTGATCTCCATCTTCGCCCGGCTCGGCGGCGGCATTTTCACCAAGGGCGCTGATGTCGGCGCCGACCTGGTGGGCAAGGTCGAAGCCGGCATTCCGGAAGACGACCCGCGCAACCCGGCCGTGATCGCCGACAACGTGGGCGACAACGTGGGTGACTGCGCCGGCATGGCCGCTGACCTGTTTGAAACCTACGCCGTCACGCTGATTGCCACCATGGTGCTGGGCGCCCTGCTGGTCACCGGCGCCAGCATGAACGCCGTGGTGTACCCGCTGGCGCTTGGCGCGGTGTCGATCGTGGCATCCATCATTGGCTGCTTCTTTGTCAAGGCGTCACCCGGCATGAGGAACGTGATGCCGGCGCTGTACAAAGGCCTGGCTGTGGCTGGTGGCCTGTCGCTGATTGCCTTCTTCTTCGTCACCCAATGGCTGATGCCAGACGATGCCATCATGGCCAGCGGCACCCAGATGCGCTTGTTTGGCGCCTGCGCTGTCGGTCTGGTGCTGACGGCCGCGCTGGTGGTGATCACCGAGTACTACACCGGCACCCAGTACCCGCCGGTGAAGCACATCGCCGAAGCGTCCACCACCGGCCACGGCACCAACATCATTGCCGGCCTGGGTGTGTCAATGCGCTCCACCGCCTGGCCGGTGCTGTTTGTCTGCGTGGCCATTTACACCGCTTTCGCACTGGCCGGCCTGTACGGCATTGCCATCGCCGCCACCTCCATGCTCAGCATGGCGGGTATTGTGGTGGCGCTCGACGCCTACGGCCCCATCACCGACAACGCCGGTGGCATTGCCGAAATGAGCGAGATGCCCAAGAGCGTGCGCGACATCACCGACCCGCTGGATGCGGTGGGCAACACCACCAAGGCTGTCACCAAGGGTTACGCGATTGGCTCGGCCGGCCTGGCGGCCCTGGTGCTGTTTGCCGACTACACCCACAAGCTCGACGCCTATGGCAGCCACATCACCTTCGACCTGAGCAACCCGATGGTCATCATCGGCCTCTTCATTGGCGGCCTGATTCCCTACCTGTTCGGTGCCATGGCGATGGAAGCCGTGGGCCGCGCAGCCGGCGCCGTGGTGGTGGAAGTGCGCCGCCAGTTCCGCGACATCAAGGGCATCATGGACGGCACCGGCAAGCCGGAATACGACACCGCGGTCGACATGCTGACCACCGCGGCCATCAAGGAAATGATGATTCCGAGCCTGTTGCCGGTGGTGGTGCCGATCCTGGTCGGCCTGATCCTCGGCCCGGCGGCTTTGGGTGGCCTGCTGATGGGCACCATCGTGACCGGTCTGTTTGTGGCCATCTCCATGTGCACCGGCGGCGGTGCCTGGGACAATGCCAAGAAGTACATTGAAGACGGCAACTTTGGCGGCAAGGGATCGGAGGCGCACAAGGCCGCCGTGACCGGCGACACCGTGGGCGACCCCTACAAGGACACCGCCGGCCCGGCCATCAACCCGCTGATCAAGATCATCAACATCGTGGCGCTGCTGATCGTGCCGGTGATGATGAAAATCCACGGCGGCTAAGCGGAAGCCAGCCCGATAAGAACCCGCCTCGGCGGGTTTTTTTATTCAACTGTTATTTTTGTACCCTGATTCGCGCTGGCTTCGCATTGCCAGCACAAAGACCGTATCGAGCGGTGCCACATACCTGCGGTCTCTTCTGATTCATGGGGCGCGCTCAGTCATTTACAACGGTAAAGATAAAACCAATCCAACGTGCAAATGGATCAATGGAATCGTGAGCCGACGTAATAACAACGTGGCAGCCGTGGCGCTGGCCAACAAGAATGCCCGCATTGTGTGGGCGTTGCTGACACATGATCGAGAGTTCCGACCTGACTACACCCGTGAGACTGTGGGTGTGTAGTCGGGTCGGCAAGGAAAGTAAGACAACGAGAATTGACAGGGGGAAACTGAACTACCGATTGCTCAAGCAATCATCAAGTGATGGCAAGACAGGTAAGACCGTGGTTGGACAATCCCGAGAATGTCAGAGCACATCAAAGTGCGCGAAAGCTATGGGGAACCAACCAGCGAATCCCATCAGGGACCGTGACCAAAAGTCACACTAAGAGTCCGAATGTACTGGTGCAATCTTTACCTTTGAGTCAGAACGAATTGAGAGCTTGACATAGGGGGCGTTCATGTACTGTCATTCAACCCTCCCCCCCCCCCCGCATTACATAAGTTAAATGCGGTAAAAAAACACGCACTATCACGGGCAGTGCGTAATTTCCTTGAATTCGTCGAGGGCATGGCGCCGTTCATTACCAAGCAGCCCCGCCAAGCCATCAAAACAATGATCCAGATAAAATCACAAAAATTATTCAAGCAGCCCATCCCCTCAATGCACCCACGCAGCGCCTTTCCCGTTCAGCGCCACTCCAGGTTTACCCTGGGCGTGTGCGCGCTGATCCTATTGGGAATGCTCGTCGGCGCCTTCATCTCTTCGATGGGTGGCGTGATGTCTCACGGCCTGGCCGAATTCGCAGCAGGCCAACACAACGTTGATGGTAATTCGGTCAATGCGCACGGACACTCGCATGACGACGATGACGCCAAGCCCTCCTTTTCAGATGCGGGTGCTGATCATGCGCACCATGGTGCAGACCACAGCCACGACAAATCGCACGTACCGTTCAGTGCGATGACGATCGCCATTTCAATGGCAGCCAGCCGGCCAGTCACTGCTCGCCAGTGGGTCGAGTTGGTGGAGGCGTTCCGGCTGGAACGCCCTCCCATGGCTTGAGATTCCCTCTGGTCCTGCGCTCCCCAAAGTAGCGCCTCCCTCAATCCACCGGAATCTTCATGAACAGCTCACCTTACGGCAGGCTGCCGGGACCGCCATGGGCGATTCGGCACCACCATCTCTTTTTCTTGGCAGCGATTTTTATATCGCTGCTGCTCGGCACCACCGAAGCCCTGGCCCATGCGGTCACTCAGGGTGACAAAGGCTATATCCAGGAAATATCGGGGGTCAACCTGCTGCCCTTCGTGTATCTGGGTGCCAAACACATGATGACGGGATACGACCACCTCCTGTTCCTCTTCGGGGTGATCTTCTTCCTCTATCGACTGTCGCATATCGGCATCTACGTGAGCCTTTTTGCGTTGGGCCACTCCACGACCATGGTCCTGGGCGTCTACTTCAACGTCCAGTTCAGCAGCTACCTGATCGACGCGATCATCGGTTTTTCGGTAGTCTACAAGGCACTCGACAACATCGGCGCCTTCCAGCGCTGGCTGGGTTTCCAGCCCAACACCAAAATGGCCACGCTGGTGTTTGGCCTGTTCCATGGTTTTGGTCTGGCTACCAAAATCCTTGAATACGAGATTTCGCCCGACGGCCTGGTGCCTAACCTGCTCGCCTTCAATCTGGGCGTTGAAATCGGCCAGTTGATGGCCTTGGCCGTCATCTTGATCGGCATGAGCTACTGGCGACGCACAGCCAGCTTTTTACGACATGCCTACACCGCCAATGTGGTCATGATGTCCGCCGGCTTCTTGCTGGTGGGTCTCCAATTGACCGGTTTTTTTGTGTCCTGAACACCCAAGGAATTTTGACCATGTACAACAGTGAAACTACGCTTCGCGCTGAACTGCCTTCCTCCAGGAAGCTGATGCGCTCGACCATTTTGGCGGCTCTTTCTGCCGCAGTCATCCTGGTGACCGTTGTTCAGCCGGCCGAATACGGCATTGATCCCACTGGGGTGGGCCGTGTACTGCGACTGACAGAGATGGGCCAAATCAAAGCAAGACTCGCGGCTGAAGCAGCCGTCGAAACCGCAGGTCAAAAGCCCGCGGCTGAACCTTCAATCGCAGGCATCACAGTCAGCAATCCGCAACCCGCCAGCCCCACCTTTCAGACTGCCACACCTGAAGCTACCCCTGTTGCTGCCGCAGCGCAACCATCTTCCTGGCGTGATGAAATGAGCTTCACCCTGAAACCTGGTGAAGGCATGGAAGTCAAGATGCGCATGAAGGAAGGCGAAAAAACCGTCTTCGCCTGGGCTGTGGAAGGTGGCATGGTCAACTATGACACCCATGGCGACAGCATCGGCCGATCGATCAGCTACGAGAAAGGCCGCGCAGTCTCTTCCGATGACGGCGATCTGATCGCTGCATTCACGGGTAACCATGGCTGGTACTGGCGCAACCGTGGCGAGGCTGATGTGCAACTTGTGCTGCGCACGCGCGGTGAATACAGCGCCATCAAACGTGTCAAGTAACGCTCCGGCCATTCGAGGTGGGCTGCTGGCCCTGATGGCGGCGGCCCTCTTTGGCATCAGCACACCCTTGGTGCAAAGGCTTGGTGTGGGTCTGGGTGCATTCAGTACAGCGGCCTTGCTCTATGGTGGCGCCGCGCTGGTGGGCGCATTCTCACTGCGCCCCAAGGAACAAGAAGCGCGGGTGCGGCGCTCTGACACGGGTCGGCTGCTGGCCATGGCACTCTTTGGCGCCGTCATTGGGCCGGTCGCCCTGGCCTGGGGACTGCAACGCACCAGTGGCGCCAGTGCTTCCCTCATGCTCACGCTGGAAGCGCTTTTTACCGCCCTATTGGCCTGGCGCCTCTACGGCGAAAGCATGGACCGACGGGTCTGGCTCGCCATGCTGTTGCTGCTGGCCGGTGGCATGGCCTTGGTACTGGATCAAGGACTGGCGGGCGGTGTGCAATTGATGGGCCTGCTGGTCGTCATGCTGGCCACCGCAGCCTGGGGTGTGGACAACACCCTGTCGCGGGCGCTTGCCGAGCGCGACCCCAGCCAGGTGGTGATGCTCAAGGCGGCGCTGGGTGCGACCTTGACCACCTTTTTAGCCTGGTTTAGCAATGAACCCTTGCCCAGTTGGATGGCGGCATTGGGCTTGCTTGCAGTGGGCGCAACCGGGTATGGTGTGAGCTTGAGACTGTACTTGTTGGCTCAGCGTGCATTTGGCGCGGCCCGTACCGGATCTGTATTTGCTTTTGCGCCCTTTATTGGCGCGGTTTTCGCATTTGCGCTGGGGGACCGCTCAGCAGGCGGACTGATGATGGTGGGTGGCGTGTTGATGCTGTGCGGTGTCGCACTGCACCTTGCCGAAATCCATGGACATGCGCACGTTCATGAGACCATGGACCATGAGCACGCCCATGACCATTCGGACGGTCACCATAACCATCTCCACAACCCGACGGTCATCGGCACGCATTCCCACTTGCATCATCACGAGGAAGTGCGGCACAGCCATGCCCATGTGCCCGATGCGCATCACCAGCATGTGCATTGAAACCGTGTTGAGCAACAAGGCAGACAGATCGTGACAACAGCGCCAGGTTTTGTGGTAGAGACGTCTCAGGCAGCCGGGTATTTTGGAAGTCGGTGGCGTGGCGAAGTGAATTTGAACCAGCTTTATTGGCGTGACATGATGATCGTCGGCAGCGTCATCAACCTGTTCACCGGGTTCATTGCACTGATGATTGCTGCGCAAGGCGGTGAACTTTGGGTCGCTGCCATGGTGCATTTTGCGACCTTGCCCTACAACGTGTTTCTTGTCCTTGCTTTGTGGCGGACACCTGGGCGCAGCAGGTTTATGGCATGGACTTCGTTGGTTTGACTGGGCACCGTCACGATGCTTTGAGTCATCACGTGGCTGAATGGTCATTCAACCCATTGCGCTCAGGTCAAGAACTTCAATCTTCCGTTCGAGTGACTGTCTTACCTACGCCAACTGAACGATGCAATGCAGAAAATAGCGCCTTGATCGTCGATGCCCGAAACGGGCACCAAGCGGGTGTCGGTACCCGTCTGCTGTCTGGCACTTCGGTTACTTGAATTTTGGTGACTCCAAAACGGTCACTCGTGACCGACTGCAACTGGCCATCAAGATGAAGCCATGGTCTGAAATCCTAAGACTGGTAAAGCTGCGTTGCTGACAAAGAACCGTTAAAAACCGTGCGCTGAGGGGTGTCGTCAATCGGTCCTGCAAAGTTCGGTCCAGCAGCGTGACAAATCCCGCATCATGACTTACGCCAAATTGATTCAACCAGCGTTCTGACCCAGGCAGTACAGACGCACGTCAAAGAGGGACAACAACACCGGGGCGATTTTGCGGCAGTCCGATTCATGCCAAAATTCGTCACCACTTGAGGCCCCTGCCTGCATGAACACAATGACTGATCGAGACACACACCGCGTCATCCCGCTGATGGATGTGCGGCCCCATGGCCTGGCCGTGCCCGCTGCAAGCTTTGATCTTGCCAGGCGCCTGGACGCCAACGGCTTGCTGGCCGACACCCGTGGACGCTCCTTGCGCGATCTGCGCATCAGCGTCACCGACCGCTGCAACTTTCGCTGCAACTACTGCATGCCCAAAGAGATTTTTGGCACCGACTACCCTTACCTCAAACACGCCGACCTGCTGAGTTTTGAGGAAATCACCCGCATGGCGCGGGTCTTCGTGGCGCATGGCGTGCAAAAGATTCGCTTGACCGGCGGTGAGCCGCTGCTGCGCAAAAACCTCGAACAACTGGTTGAACAACTCGCCGCCTTGCGCACGCCCGAGGGTCAGCCACTGGATCTGACGCTGACCACCAACGGCTCGCTGTTGGCGCGCAAGGCCAGGGCTTTGAAAGATGCCGGGCTGCAACGCGTCACGGTGAGCCTGGACGGCCTCGACGACGCGGTCTTTCGCAGCATGAACGATGTCGATTTTCCGGTGGCCGACGTGCTTGAAGGCATCGAAGCGGCACGCGCCGTCGGCTTGGGGCCGATCAAGATCAACATGGTGGTCAAGCGCGGCACCAACGAGCAGGAAATTCTGCCGATGGCGCGTTATTTCAAGGGCAGCGGCATGGTGCTGCGCTTCATCGAGTACATGGACGTGGGCGCCACCAATGGCTGGCGCATGAACGAGGTCATGCCGTCTGCTGAGGTGGTGCGGCTGATCCAGTCGGAGCTGCCGCTGGTGCCCCTGGAGCCAAGCAACCCGGGCGAAACCGCCTCGCGCTGGGGTTATGCCGACGCACAAGGCCGGCACGACAAGGCGGCCGGTGAAATTGGCGTGATCAGCAGCGTGACCCAGGCCTTTTGCGGCGAATGCAACCGCGCGCGCCTGTCGACCGAGGGCCAGTTGTACCTGTGCCTGTTTGCCAGCCAGGGCTACGACCTGCGCAGCCTGGTGCGCGGCACCGCCTCGGACGCCGAGTTGGCCAGCGCCATCGGCCACATCTGGAAGGACAGGGATGACAATTATTCCGAACAGCGCAGCAAGATGCCCTTTGATTCGGGCGCCCCGGTCAAACGGGTGGAAATGAGCTACATCGGAGGCTAAATGATCAACGCATCAGACATCACCGCTCTCATCCTGGCGGGCGGGCGCGGTTCGCGCATGGGCGGGGTCGACAAGGGCCTGCAAAATTTCAATGGCATGCCGCTGGCGCTGCACACCCTGACGCGCCTGCAGATCAGCGGTGGGGTGGGCGAGATCATGATCAACGCCAACCGCAACCTGGCCGCTTACGAGTCGTTCGGCGTGGCGGTCTGGCCCGATGTGCTGGCTGATTACGCCGGCCCCCTGGCGGGTTTTCTGACCGGCCTGGAGCGCTGCGAAACCCCTTACCTGCTGACCGTGCCCTGCGACACGCCGCTGCTGCCGCTGGACCTGGCGCAGCGCCTGGCGGCGGCGCTGGAGGCCGAGGACGCCGACATTGCCATGGCAGCGGCCCCCGAGGCCGGCAAGGACGGCACCCTCCAGGTTCGCACCCAGCCGGTGTTTTGCCTGCTGCGCACCGAGCTGCTGGAGAGTCTGGTGCGCTTTACCCAGGACGGCGGCCGCAAGATCGACGCCTGGACCGCCCTGCACCCGACTGCCGTGGTGGCGTTTGATGCGCCCGGCGACGACCCGCAGGCCTTTTTCAACGCCAACACCCTGGCTGAACTGCAACAACTGGAAAACCGTGCCACATGAAAACGCTGGAGCAAATTGCCAGCGAACTCGCCGGCTACGACCCGCAGGCCCTGAGCGCCGACATGGTCAACAGTTTTTTGACCCAGTTGGTGGAACCGGTCACCGACGTTGAACAGGTTGACATTTTCAATGCGCTCGGGCGCGTGCTGGCGGCCGACCTCATCAGCCCCATCAGCGTGCCACCGCACGACAACTCAGCCATGGACGGTTACGCCTTTGACGGCGCCCAGCTCACGCTTGACGCACCGCTGAGCCTGAAAGTCATCGGTACCGCGCTGGCGGGCAAAGCCTGGGGCGGCACGGTGCAGCCGGGTGAGTGTGTCAAGATCATGACCGGGGCCATCATGCCCGCCGGTCTGGACACCGTGGTACCGCAAGAGTTCACCACGGTGGTCGGCGACCAGGTCACCATTCCAGCCAAACTGCTGCAAGCCGGCGACAACCGCCGCTGCCTGGGCGAAGACCTGATGCAAGGCCAGCCGGCGCTGCACAAGGGTGAGCTGCTCACCCCGGCTGCCCTGGGACTGGTGGCCAGCCTCGGCATCCCAAGCATCCCGGTGCTGCGTCGCCTCAAAGTGGCTTATTTTTCGACCGGAGACGAAATCCTGAGCCTGGGTGAGCCGCCGCGCGAAGGCGCGGTCTTTGATAGCAACCGCTATACCGTGTTTGGCCTGCTGACCCGCCTGGGCTGCGAAGTGATCGACATGGGCGTGGTGCGCGACCAGCCCGAAGTACTTGAAGCCGCATTTGTGCAAGCCGCCCTGCAAGCCGACGCCATCATCACCAGCGGGGGTGTCAGCGTGGGCGAGGCCGACTACACCAAGGCCATGATGAAGAAACTCGGTGACGTGGCTTTCTGGAAGATTGCCATGCGCCCGGGGCGGCCCATGGCCGTGGGCCGCATTCTCGACCCCAAACCCACCGTGCTGTTTGGCCTGCCCGGCAACCCGGTCGCTGTGATGGTGACTTTTCTGGCCTTTGTCCGCCCTGCCCTGCTTCAGATGATGGGCTGCAGCCGCAGCGCGCCGCCGCTGCTCAAAGCCCGAAGCACCGAAGCCATCCGCAAGAAACCCGGCCGCACCGAATACCAGCGCGGCATCGTCAGCACGGCATCCGACGGCACGCTGCAAGTGGCCATCACCGGCAACCAGGGCTCGGGCGTGCTCAGCTCCATGGTGCAGGCCAACGGCCTCATCGTGCTGCACCACGCGCAAGGCAACGTGGCCGTGGGCGATGAGGTCAGCGTCATGATGTTTGACGGAGTAATTTAACCGAATGCCATGACGGCGCTGCTCACCTTGCTGGCCATGCTGGCCTTTGCCGGCAATTCGGTGCTTTGCCGTCTTGCCCTGAGCCATACCGGCATCGATGCGGCCAGTTTCACAGCCGTACGCTTGTTGTCGGGCGCCCTGATGCTGATATTGCTGGTTTATTTTCGGCAACTGTTGACGCCAGCGGCAGGCAAAACAAGCGACCCCCAACCCGCGCTGGGTGGCAATTGGACCTCGGCATTGGCCTTGTTTGTTTATGCAGGCGCATTTTCATTTGCCTACGTGAAGCTTGCTACCGGCACCGGTGCCTTGCTGCTGTTCGGCGCCGTTCAAGCCACCATGATTTTGGCCGGACTCTGGTCTGGCGAACGGCTCAGCGGGCGCCAGATGCTGGGCTTGTTGCTGGCAGTGGCCGGACTCGTTGCGGTGCTGCTGCCCGGCTTGACTGCCCCGCCACTGGGCAGCGCCTTGTTGATGCTGGCTTCCGGCGTCGCCTGGGGCGTTTACTCATTGCGCGGGCGCGGCGTGCGTGACCCCACCAGCGCCACAGCCGGCAATTTCTTGCGGGCCTCCTTGCTGTCCGTGCTGCTGGGTGTCGTCCTGCTGGCGCGGCAAAACCTGGACGGCACGGGCCTGTGGTACGCAGTGTTGTCTGGCGCGCTGGCCTCCGGTGTCGGCTACGCGGTCTGGTACACGGCCTTGCGTGGCTTGACGATGACAAGCGCAGCGTCGGTTCAATTGAGCGTGCCCGTGCTTGCCGCGCTGGCAGGTGTCGCCTTCCTGCACGAACCGATCACCATGCGCCTGGCACTGACCTCGGTGGCGATTCTGGGCGGCATTGCCCTGGTGGTGCTCGGAAAAAAACGGGGCACTGCCAGGGGCCGATAAAGCATCTGTGACAGGTTCGGTGGAAAGCCCTGGCCACAGGGCCCCGGGTATGTGCGATGGCGAACAGACCCGGCTGCCCCGATGCCCTTAAATTGGGGTTCATCAAGGCCACAGGGCCTTTCACCAGGAACCTTTCATGCTGCACTACGCCGTCGTATTTTTTGTCATCGCCTTGATTGCGGCCCTGTTTGGCTTCGGCGGCATTGCTGCCGGTGCCGTCAGCATCGCCAAGACGCTTTTCTTCATCTTTCTTGTGCTGGCGATTGCCAGCTTTCTCTTTGGCGTGATCAAAAAGCGCTGAATGGCCTTGCAGGCCGAAACCCCGTCACCTTTACCTTCATCAACTTCGAAAGCA
The DNA here is from genome assembly GCF_030653815.1 of Rhodoferax sp. GTDB lineage: Bacteria > Pseudomonadota > Gammaproteobacteria > Burkholderiales > Burkholderiaceae_C > Rhodoferax. The sequence goes on from NZ_JAURYQ010000003.1 coordinate 104,073, forward strand.
CTCCCATGTTCAACAACAAACCCGCTGAAATGACCAACGCCCTGATTGACCAGGCCACCCACGCCGCAGAGCAGGTCGCCAAAACAGGCCAGCAACTGGCCAGCAGCGCGCTGGAAGGCGTGCGCCACACCTCGCACCAAGTGCGCGTCAAGGCCGAGCATGCCTCCGACAATACCGTGCACTACATCCAGCACGAGCCGGTCAAGGCCATGCTGATGGCAGCCGCCACGGGGGCCGCCCTGATGGCATTGATCAACCTGATCAGCCGTTCGCGCAGCCAGCACTAAAACCGCATTGGTCGTCCATGCATCCCCTGCTTGAACTGTTGCTGGCCCGGCCGCAATTGCTGGCCGACCACGCGCAAGCCTACGGCGCGCTTTTTACCGAGGAGATGGGCGAAGCGCGCGCTGCCCTGCAACGCTGGGCCATCTGGCGCGCCATCACCCTCTGCAGTTTATTTTCGGCAGCCATTCTGGCGGGCATGGCGCTCATGCTGTGGGCCATGCTACCGCCCAGCCCGATGCAGGCAAGCTGGCTATTGCTGGTCACACCCATGGTGCCGCTGGCGGTGGCCGCGGTGTGCTGGCCGCTGGCGAAGAAAAATGGCACCCCTCCCTTGTTTGACCTGATGCGCGCACAAATCCGTGCCGACAAAGCCATGCTGCGCGCAGCCAGAGCACCATGAACAACACACAAACCGCCTGTGACCGCTTGACGCAGTCGCGCGACCGATTGCGTCAGGCCCTGGGCCAGGGCAGCCACCCAGTGGGCGGATCGCACATCGGACTGATGGCAAAAACAGCTTATGGCGTCGTCACCACCCTGGCTCAAAACCGACCCTTGGCGTCGGTTGTGGGTACCGCGTTGGTGGGTGCCCTGCTGGTGCGCATCAAGGTCTGGCGCTGGGTGCCGGTGTCGGCCCTGCTGGGCGCGCTGGTGCCACCCCTCGTCAAGGCACTCGCTGTCCGGGAAAAACCGTAATCCCCATGGCCAACTTTGAACCCGCAAGCGCCAGCGAGCACGCCACGACGCGGGAAAACTGGGCGCTTTTGTTGCTGCTCGTCGCCGTCTCGGTGGCGCTGGGCAGCATCTTGCTGCCGTTTTATGCGGCCATCATGTGGGGGCTCATTTTGTCGTTGTTGTTCACCCCATTCAACCGCTGGCTGCTGCCTCGGATCGGTCACCGGCGCACGTTGGCCGCGATCGGAACGCTGACGGTGATTGTGCTGATGGTCATTTTGCCGCTGACCCTGGTGATGGTGCTGCTGGCGCGGGAAGCGGCCTGGTTGTACCAGGGCCTGCAATCGGGCGACATCAATCCGGCGCTGTATTTCCACCGTGCTTTCAACCGGCTACCGGACTGGGTGGGCGCCATCCTTGACCGCTTTGGTCTGGTCAACTTTCCCACGCTGCAACGCCGATTGACGGCTTCGCTGGCGCAAGGTTCGCAATTTGCCGCCACCCAGGTGTTCAACATCGGGCAAAACACCTTCGAATTTGTCATCAGCCTGGGCATTTCGCTCTACCTCGCCTTCTTTTTGATCCGCGACGGCGACAGCACCGTGCGCGCCATCGGGCGCATGATTCCGCTGGCCCCGGTGCACCGGCAAAAACTATGGCACAAGTTTGCCACCGTGGTGCGTGCCACTGTCAAGGGAAATTTGCTGGTGGCGCTGATCCAGGGCGCCCTGGGTGGCCTGGCATTCTGGGCCCTGGGCGTCAGCGGTGCCTTGTTGTGGGCGGTGTTGATGGCGGCTTTTTCGCTTTTGCCTGCCATTGGTGCAGCGCTCGTCTGGGGACCGGTGGCCCTGTATTTCCTGGTGACCGGCGCACTGTGGCAGGGCCTGGCACTCATGGCCTACGGGGTGCTGGTGATTGGCCTGGTGGACAACCTGCTACGCCCGATCCTGGTGGGCAAAGACACCCGCATGCCCGACTACGTGGTGATGATCACCACCGTGGGCGGCATGGCCGTCTTCGGTATCAACGGGTTTATTTTGGGCCCGCTGATCGCGGCCATGTTCTTGTCAGCCTGGCAAATTTTCAGCGAGACACGATAACATTTCTTGCGCAAACGCAACGCAGTGCGGTGAGCCGGCCTGCAAACTGAATGCACCATGAAATACAAAGACTACTACGACACGCTGGGCGTACCGCGCACAGCCAGTCTGGATGACATCAAAAAGGCCTACCGCAAGCTGGCGCGCACCCACCACCCTGACCTCTCCAAGTCGCCGGACGCCGAGCTTCGTTTCAAGGACATCGGAGAAGCCTACGCGACCCTCAAGGACAGCGCCAAACGTGCCGCCTACGATGAATTGGGGCACCCGCAGGCCGGCGCCGAGTTCAAACCGCCACCGCAATGGCAGGAAGACTTTGCACCTGGTTTTGCACCGGGTGGCATGTCCTTCGAAGACTTGGACCTGGCCGATCTGCTGGCCGCCATGGGACAGGGTCAAAGGGGGCGTCCGCGCCAGGCCATGCCCCTCAAGGGCAACGACTTCGAGACCGCGGTGACCATTCCACTGGAAGACGCCCGGCGCGGCAGCACCGTCAACCTGACCCTGGCCGATGGCGCGGCTGAGCGCACCTTGCAAGTCACCATTCCGCCAGGCGTCTGCCAGGACCAGAAATTGCGTTTGCGCGGCCAGGGCGGCAAGGGCCGCAACGGCGGACCCGATGGCGACATTTACCTGCAGATCAAACTGGCACCGCACGCGGTGTTTCGGCCCGACCGCCATGACCTGTACTTTGACCTGATGCTGAGCCCCTGGGAAGCCGCGCTGGGCGCTGAAGTTGAAGTCCCCACACTGGACGACCCGGTGCTGCTGACCATTCCGCCGGGCACGCGCAGCGGGCGCAAGCTGCGCCTGCGCGGACGCGGCCTGGCCGCGCACAGCGACCTGTATGCCCTGGTTCACATCGACGTGCCCGCCAGCCTGTCGGCGCGTGAGCACGAGCTGTTTGAGGAGCTGGCCAAGGTGTCAAGCTTCCAACCGCGCACCGTCAAGCCCAAGGAGAACCCGCATGAGCCAAGACCCCGTTGAATGCTTCATTCTCGACACGACCGAGATCATCAGCCTGCCCGAACTCGCCCAGTGCTGCGGCATGAGCCCGGCCGAGCTGGATGAATTGGTGGACTACAACGCCCTGGTGCCGCTGCCCGATGCCGCGCCCGAGCGCGCCTTCAGCGCCCGCTGGGTGGCGCCCTTGCGCTCGGCCTCCAAAATGCGCCTTGACTTTGATCTGGATTTGTTCACCGTGGCGATTCTGCTGGGCCAACTGGTGCAGATCGAACTGCTGCAGCGCCAACTGGAGGCGTTGCGGGCGCTGTTACCCTCGCACCTGCGGCAGACTTGAGCGCCGGCAGCGCCTGACGGCAAACCTCGCAACCTGAGCCGCTGAAGACACATGGAAACATCACCGGTCCCACCCCAAGCCAACCCCGACCCGCGTCCCTGGCACCAGCGCGAAGTGCACGAACTGGCCAGTGAGCACGACGTCGACCCTGCGCAGGGACTGGCGTCCCACGAAGTCGAGCGGCGCCTGGAGCTCCATGGCCCCAACGAACTCCCCAGCGTGGCGCAACGCGGCCCGCTGGCCATTCTGGTGGCCCAGTTCACCGACTTCATGGTGTTGGTGCTGCTGGCCGCCGCCGTCGTATCGGGCCTGATTGGCGACCTGATCGACACCGTGGCCATTCTGGTGATTGTGGTGCTCAACGCCGTGATCGGATTCATGCAGAGCTGGCGCGCCGACCGCGCCATGGCGGCACTCAAGGTACTGGCCGCCGCCCGCGCCACCGTGCTGCGCAGCCAGCAAACCCAGGAGGTTGCCGCCAGCAATCTGGTGCCGGGCGACATTGTGTTGCTGGAGGCCGGCAATAAGGTACCCGCCGACCTGCGCCTGATCCACAGCGCGCAACTGCAGGTGGACGAGTCGGCACTCACCGGCGAATCGGTCACGGTGGCCAAACACACGGCCGCCCTGTCAAGCGGTGCCGACAGCGCCCTGGGTGACCGCCTCAACATGGCCTTCAAGGGCACCACCGCCACCCATGGCCGTGCGCGCGGCCTGGTGGTGGCCACGGGTTCGAACACCGAACTCGGCAAGGTGGCGCAATTGCTCGACCCGGAAGACCGCACCACCCCGCTGCAGCGGCGCCTGGCCGCCTTCGGCAAGCGCCTGGCGTTGGTGGTGATTGGCATTTGTGTGGTGATTTTTGTCGCCGGTATCTGGCGCGGCGAACAAGCCCTGCTGATGGCGCTCACCGCCATCAGCCTGGCCGTGGCCGCCATCCCCGAAGCCCTGCCGGCCGTGGTGTCGGTGTTGCTGGCGCTGGGTGCGCGGCGCATGGTGGCGGTCAACGCACTGGTGAAGCGCCTGCCCTCGGTCGAAACGCTGGGCTCGGTCACCACCATTTGCTCGGACAAAACCGGCACCCTGACGCAAAACAAAATGCATGCCGAACTGGTCTGGGCGCAGGGTCAGGCCTGGCTGCCAGGCGACCAGCCCCCGGGGCCGGTGCTGCTGGAAACCCTGCGTGCTGCCACGCTGTGCAACGATGCGCACCGCAATCAACCCCGCGAAGGCACCAGCCCCGCATCCGACTGGCAGGGCGACCCCACCGAGACCGCGCTGGTGGTGGCAGCGCAAGCCGCCGGCATTGACAAGGCAGCGCAAGAGGCCCAATCGCCGCGCTTGAAGGAGCTGCCCTTTGACTCCGAGCGCAAGCGCATGACCACACTGCATGCCAGTGCTGAGGGGGTTACCGGCTACACCAAAGGCGCCCCCGAATCGGTGCTGCTGTGCTGCGAGTCGCAATGGACACCCGAGGGCGCGCTCGCGCTGGACACCCAAGCCGTGATCGACCAGGCCGACGCGTTGGCGGCCCAGGGTCTGCGCGTGCTGGCGCTGGCGCGGCGTGACCACGCCGCCCTGCCCGACCCGTTGCAGGCCGACAGCATCGAGCAGCATCTGCAGTTTCTGGGCCTGATCGCACTGATCGACCCACCCCGCGCCGAGGCCGCCGCTGCCGTGCGCGACTGCATCACCGCGGGCATCATGCCGGTGATGATCACCGGCGACCACCCGGCCACGGCTCGCGCCATTGCCCGACGCCTGGGCATCGTGGCCGACCAGGATGCCGAGGTGCTGACCGGCCAGGACCTGAGCGCGCTGGACGACGCCGCCTTGCTGCAGCGCGTAGCGCAAGTGCAGGTCTATGCGCGGGTGGACCCGGCGCAAAAAATCCGCATTGTGGCGGCATTGCAGGCACAAGGCGAGATCGTGGCCATGACCGGCGACGGCGTCAACGATGCCCCGGCCCTGAAACGTGCCGACATTGGCGTGGCCATGGGCAAGGGCGGCACTGACGTGGCGCGCGAGGCCGCCAGCATGATTCTGCTGGATGACAACTTTGCCAGCATCGTGAAAGCGGTGCGCGAGGGTCGGCGCATTTACGACAACATCCGCAAGTTTGTGCGCTACACCATGACCAGCAACTCGGGTGAAATCTGGACGCTGTTTCTGGCGCCACTCGTTTTTCTGCCGATCCCGCTGTTGCCGATCCACATCCTGTGGATCAACCTGGTCACCGACGGACTGCCGGGCCTGGCACTGGCAGCCGAACCGGCTGAACGCGGCATCATGCAGCGCCCGCCGCGCGCCCACACCGAGAGCATGTTTGCCAACGGCATGTGGCAGCACATTCTGGGCGTTGGCCTGCTGATTGCCGGCCTGTGCCTCGGTGTGCAGGCCTGGGCGCTGGCCACCGGCCATGCCCACTGGCAAACCATGGTGTTCACCGTGCTGACGCTGGCGCAAATGGTTCATGTGATGACGATCCGCTCCGAGGGTGAATCGCTGTGGCAACTGGGCCTGGGCAGCAACAAGCCCTTGCTGGGCGCCGTGCTGCTCACTTTCGTGCTGCAGATGGCCACCATTTACGTGCCGGCACTCAACCCCATCTTCAAGACCCAGCCGCTGAGCCTGATTGAGTTGGGCATTTGCCTGGGCGCGGCGGCGCTGGTGGGCGTGGTGGTGGAGCTGGAAAAACTCTGGCGCCGCAAGCGGGCATCAAACGTTCCAGCCTGAACATGACCCCGATCACCCTGATCTGGCTGCAATTCGTGCTGTGTGCCGGCGCGATCGGCTTTGCTGGCGTGCGTTTGAGCCGTTACGGTGACGCCATTGCCGCGCGCACCGGCCTGTCGCGCAACTGGGTGGGCCTGATCCTGTTGGCCACGGTGACCTCACTGCCCGAACTGGTGACCGGTTTGAGCGCGGTCACAGTGGCTGAGGCACCCGATATTGCGGTGGGCGATGTGCTGGGCGCCTGCGTGTTCAATCTGGCCATCCTCGCCCTGATCGACATCCTCTACCGCAAGGACAGCCTGTACCAGCGGCTGGGCCAGGGCCATATGGTGTCTGCCGGATTTGGCGTCATCTTGCTCGCGGGTGCCGGGTTGGCGGTGCTGCTGGGCGCGCGCGGCATGATGCCCGCCGTGGGTCACATCAGTGTCGCCAGCGTGCTGCTGCTCGGCATTTATGTTGCGGCCATGCGCACGCTTTACGTGATGGAACAACGTCACCAGGCGCGCATCGAGACCACCGAGCCACCCGGTATGCCGCTCAAGTCCGCCCTGATGGGTTATGGCATGGCATCCATTGTGATCGTCGGTGCGGGCATCTGGCTGCCCATCATCGGCGTCGAACTGGCCCGACTGATGGGTTGGAGCAACTCCTTTGTCGGCACCCTGTTCATTGCCCTCGCCACCACTGTCCCCGAACTGGCCACCACCTGGGGTGCCGTGCGCATTGGCGCCCTGGACATGGCGGTGGGCAATTTGCTGGGCAGCAACCTGTTTGACGTGCTGCTGCTGACGCTCGATGATGTGGCCTACGTGAAAGGCCCCCTGTATGCGCAGGTATCGCCGGTCCATGCGGCCACGGCCGTCACGGCCTGCCTGATGACCGGCATCGTGATGGTGTCCCTCGCCAGCCGCCCCACACGGCGCGTGGCGCATGTCGCCAGTTGGTCCAGCCTGGCGCTGCTGGCCCTGTACTTGCTGAACGCCGTCATCCAGTACTGGCACGGCTGAGCGCAGGCAGGGGGCCTTGGTTTTCGCCCTGGCCATGCGCTACGTCATCGCATTGCGAATAATCAATCCACCGTTCCGGGTGGTGCCGCGTCGGCTGGCACCAAATAATCCTGTTTCTTGAGCATATCGACATCTGAATCGAGAAAACGCATGGCAATGACCCGGAACTCCTCTTGAATATCCAGGAAGGCATCGAGTATGTCGGCATCGAAGTGTGTGCCCCGGCCTTCTCTCATGATCAACACCGCTTTTTCGTGTGACATACCTGCTTTGTACACGCGCCGGCTGATGAGGGCATCGTAAACATCGGCCACCGCCATCAGGCGCGCCGCTATCGGGATGTCGTCGCCAGCGAGCCCCTGCGGATAGCCGCTGCCATCCCATTTTTCCTGGTGCGACAGGGCAATGGTCTTGGCGAAGGAGAGAAAATCGACCTCTATGCCCAGCGCCTCCTCGGCATGCACGAGCGCGTTGTATCCGAGCGTGGTGTGTGTCTTCATGATCTCGAACTCTTCCGGTTCCAAGCGGCCCGGCTTGAGCAGGATCCGATCCGGAATACCCACCTTGCCAAGATCGTGCAGCGGTGCCGACTTGAAAAGCATGGTGATGTTGCTGTCGCTCAGAAACCAGGCAAAACGCGGATGACCACGCAAGCGCTCAGCCAGCGCCTTGACGTAGAACTGCGTGCGCCGGATGTGGTTGCCGGTTTCGGTGTCGCGCGTCTCGGCGAGCGAGGCCATCGCGAGAATGGTCACGTCCTGGATCGCCATGACTTCGCGCGTGCGCTTGTCCACTTCAAGCTCAAGGAAGCTGTTTTTGTCGCGCAAAAAGTCATCCATGACCTTGAGCGCCAGATGGTTCTTCACCCGCGCCAGCACGATGGGCGGGCTGATCGGTTTGGTGATGTAGTCCACCGCGCCCAGTTCGAGCCCTTTCCTTTCGTCCTCCAGGCCCGCCTTGGCGGTGAGGAAAATGATGGGAATGTTCAACGTCCTGGGGTCGCACTTGAGCCGCTGGCAGACCTCATAGCCGTCCATGCCGGGCATCATGATGTCGAGCAGGATCAGGTCCGGCGGCGCGTCAGACATGGCGATCTTCAGCGCCTTTTCGCCACCGTTGGCGACTTTTACTTTGTAGAGACCCGCCAGAAGGTGACTCATCAAGGTCACATTGTCCGGTGTGTCATCAACCACCAGGATGGTGGCTTTTTTGGTGGCATTGAGTTCATCCATGGCAATCACTTTCAGGCGGATGTGCCAGTGACGGCCCTTAATGCCGTCAATGCGACTTCAAAGTCGAATGACCGGACGGCATCCTCAATCTTGCGGTAGTGATTGGGGAAGGCGGCATAGAGCAGGTCAGAATTCGCCTCCAGCACATCACTGGCCTGCGCGTCGTCGTCGGCCAGCAGACGCTCAAGCTTGTCACAAACCGCCTTCAGCATGACAGGATCGATCGTGACGATGGTCTTGTGCTGTGCCCCGGGCAACTGCTGGTCCAGTTGTGCCATCAACGTGGTCAGCGGGGCCTTCAAGGCCTCAAGCCGGGCATCGACTTCCGGGCGCGCACGGCGCTCCTTGATCGCGCCTTCCAGCAGCGCCGCCAACTGCTGTAAGCCGTTGGCGCCAACATTGCCGCAAACACCTTTGAGCGTGTGGGCGAGTCGTTCCGCCGTACTCCAGTCCTGAGCGCTCAGCGCCGCGAGGATTTCTGACAGCACGGACCTCTGGCCGTCGCGAAATTTGCGCAACATTGAGAGATAGAGGGACTTCTTGCCAAGTACCCGGCGCAGGCCATTGACCATGTCCAGCCCGTCGATGCCGGAGGGCAGGTCGATAGCGGGCCCCATCAGCAACTTGGGCGCGGCCATGGCTGGCCTTACGCTGTGCGGCTTGATCCATTTCAGCAGCGCCAACCACAAGGTTTCGGGCTCGATCGGCTTGCCCACATGATCGTTCATACCCGCAGCGATGCAGTGGTCGCGGTCGCCCTGCATGGCATTGGCGGTCATCGCCACGATCGGCAGCGCCTGCAAACGCAGCTCCTTGCGCATCTCCCGGGTCGCGGTGATGCCGTCCATCACCGGCATCTGCATATCCATCAGCACGAGGTCGTAATCAGTCACTTTCACCTTTTCCAACGCGATCTGACCATTCGCGGCCAAATCGACGGTAAATCCGGCATACGTCAGGAGGTCGACGGCAACCTCCTGGTTGAGCTCGTTGTCTTCTACCAAAAGGATGCGGGCTCCCTTGATGCCGGTGAGTTGCGTAAAAGCATCGCTTGGTGTGTCATCACCGGTTCGAGCGCCATCCGCAACGACGCCAAGCAGACGCACCACACCTTCGAACAGCACCGAAGCACTGACCGGCTTGATCAGCACCTCATCAATGCCTGTGGCCTGCGCGCTTTTGAAAACTTCTTCACTGCCGTCAGCGGTCACCATCATCATGCGCGGCGGATGGCCAAGTGCCAGCGCCCTGAGTCGCACTGCGGTCTCGATGCCGTCCAGGCCCGGCATCTGCCAGTCGAGAAAAACGATCTCATAAGGCGTGCCCTGCACTTCGGCCTGCGCCACCGCCTCAATGGCCGCCAATCCCGAATCCGCCTGATCCACCCTGAAACTCATCGTGCTAAGCAGGTCATCCAACACCAGGCGGGCGTTCTGGTTGTCGTCCACCACCAGCACGCGTTTGCCCTGCAGATCGCCCGACAACACCCGCCTGCGTTGCTGGCCAATACCTTTATCCAGGCGCACCGTAAACCAGAAGGTGCTGCCTTTGCCGAGTTCGCTTTCCACGCCGACCTCGCCGCCCATCAGTTCGGCCAGTTTTTTTGCAATGACCAGTCCCAGGCCGGTGCCGCCAAATTCGCGGGTGGTTGAGGTGTCGGCCTGCGAAAACCGCTGAAACAAGCGCCCCATCTGCTCCTGGGACAGGCCGATGCCGGTATCGCGCACGGCGCCATAAAGCAACACATCATGGTCGGTCTGCTCCTTGAGCCGAATCAGGATGTCGATTTCCCCCCGCTCGGTGAACTTGACCGCATTGTTGCAGTAGTTGATCAGAATCTGTCCCAAGCGCATCGGATCGCCGATCAGTTGGCTTGGCACATGCTGGTCAACGTCAAAAACCAGTTCCAGTCCCTTGGCTGTGGTTTTCTGGGAGAACAGGGCGGCCACGTTATCGAGTACCTTGGCGAGTTCAAACTCGGTGCGCTCAACCGTCAGCTTGCCGGCCTCGATCTTGGAAAAGTCCAGAATGTCGTTGATGATGCTCAGCAGATGTCGCCCGGACCTCTGTATCTTGTTGATGTAGTCGCGCTGGCGCGGTGTCAGCTCGGTCTTGAGCGTCAGATAAGACATGCCGATGATGGCATTCATCGGTGTGCGAATCTCGTGGCTCATGTTGGAAAGGAAATCCGATTTGGCGAGGTTGGCTTTTTCCGCCAAAGATTTGGCCCCCTCCAACTCGACATCCAGACGTTTGCGTTCTGTCACATCGCGCGCGGCGGCGAACACGCCCTGCAACTTCCTGTCACGATCATAAAAGGTGCTCGCATTGAAGGACACCACCGTTTCCTTGCCGTCCCTGGCGCGCGCGGTGAGCTCGTAATTGCTGACCTTTTTTTCGCCCAGCACCAGCTTGATGGCCGCCTCGGCGCGCTCAGGGTCGGTGAACTTATCTTTGAACGGCGCACCGATCAACTCGTCGCGGGTACACCCGGTGAGTGCCTCCATTTGCTTGTTGACGTCGGTGATGATGCCCGATGGATTCGTCGTCATGATCGCGTCGATGCTCGACTCGATCAGTGATCGGTTGTAAAACTGCTGGTCGCGCAAGCGCTGATCAAGCTGTTTCTGATCTGCCTCGATTTGCTTGCGCGCGGTGTTGTCGGTGCCGATCAGCAGGTAGCCGATGATGGCGTCCTGATCGTCGCGCAGCGCCGTGACCGACACCACCGCCGGGAAACGGCTGCCATCCTTGCGAATGTAGGTCAGCTCGTAAATGTCCTCGATGCCGCGCGCCGCCTTGAACACCAGGGCCTCAAAACCGGGTGTGATTGGCGTACCAAGTTCTGCCGTCAGCGTCTTGGCGCGCTCAATCACTTCCTGCGGATCAGAGATGTCAGCCGGGGTGATTTTGTTCATCACGTCAACGGCAGCGTAGCCCAGCATGCGTTCGGCACCGACGTTGAAAATCTGGATCACGCCCTTGGCGTCGGTGGCGATACTCGAGAAGTTGGCGCTGTTGAAAATGGCGCTTTGCAACGCTCCGGCCTTGAGCAGCGCCTCTTCGGCCAGCTTGCGCGCGGTGTTGTCGGTGCCGATCAGCAGGTAGCCGATGATGTTTTCCTGCGCATCGCGCAGTGCCGTGACCGAAACGATGGCCGGGAAGCGGCTGCCATCCTTGCGAATGTAGGTCAGCTCGTAAATGTCTTCGATGCCGCGCGCCGCCTTGAACACCAGGGCATCAAAGCCCGGCGCA
>NZ_JAURYQ010000010.1 GCF_030653815.1 Rhodoferax sp.
CGGCCTGTGCTGGATCAACAGCTGGTTCCTGCGCGACCTGCGCACGCCCTTTGGCGGCTCCAAGCAGTCGGGCATCGGGCGCGAAGGTGGTGTGCACTCGCTGGAGTTCTACACCGAGCTGCGCAACGTGATGATCAAGTATTGAGCCCCAGGCCAAAAAACCAACCCATGAGAACCTTAATGGACAAAACCAAAATCCAACAGTACGGCGACGAGCTGTACCAAGCCCTGATCAACCGCATTCCGGTTGATCCCCTGACCGACCGCGAGCCCGGCATCACGATTGAAGACGCCTACCAGATCCAGCTGCGCATGATCCAGCGCCGCCTCGATGCCGGTGAAACCATCGTCGGCAAAAAGATTGGCGTCACCAGCAAAGTGGTGATGAACATGCTCAAGGTCAACCAGCCCGACTTTGGGCAGATGACCTCGGGCATGGTCTTCAACGAAGGCGAAGCCATTCGCATCGACACCATGATCGCGCCCAAGGCCGAGGCCGAAGTGGCCTTTATTTTGAAGAACGACCTGATGGGTCCGGGCGTGACCGCCGCCGACGTGCTGCGCGCCACCGACTACGTGACGCCGTGTTTCGAAATTGTCGACTCGCGCATTCGTGACTGGAAGATCAAGATCCAGGATACCGTGGCCGACAACGCGTCCTGCGGCGTGCTGACCCTGGGTGGCGTGCGCAAGAGCCCGCGTCACCTTGACCTGGCGCTGGCCGGCATGGTGCTGGACATGAACGGCGAAATCATCAGCACCTCCACTGGTGCCGCGGTGCAAGGCTCGCCGGTCAATGCCGTGGTCTGGCTGGCCAACACATTGGGCCGCCTGGGCATTGGCCTCAAAGCCGGCGAAATCATTCTGTCGGGATCGCAATCACCGCTGATCCCGGTCAAGGCTGGCGACAACCTCAACTGCAGCGTCGGCGGACTCGGCAGCACCTCGGTCCGATTCATTTAAGCGCGAAGAAAGAACATCATGAAATTAGAAAAAGCCACCATCCTCAAGCTCGCCGAATACCTCGAGAACGCCGAGCTGCAAGCCCATGACGTCACCATGATCACCGGCGACCACCCGGACATGGACTGGGACGATGCCTACAGCATCCAGGAAGAAATCCGCCGCCGCAAGGAAGCCCGCGGCAACAAGACCGTGGGCCTGAAAGCCGGCCTGACCTCGTTTGCCAAGATGAAGCAAATGGGCGTGTCGGTGCCCGTGTTCGGTTTCATCAGCGACTACATGTCGGTGCTCGATGGCGGCGAAGTCAAGACCGCCGAGCTGATTCACCCCAAGGTCGAGGCTGAGATTTGCATCGTCACCAAGGCGCCCCTGCGTGGCCCGGGCTGCAACATTGCTGCTGTGATGGCCGCCACCGACTTTGTGGTGCCGGCCGTTGAGATCATCGACTCGCGTTACCGCGACTTCAAGTTCGACCTCAAGAGCGTGATCGCCGACAACACCTCGTCCTCGCGTTTTGTCATTGGCGGGCGCATGCGCAACCTCGAAGAACTCGACCTGCGCACGCTGGGTGTGGTGCTCGAAGTCAACGGTGAAATCGTCTCGATGGCCACGGGCGCGGCCGTTTTGGGCAACCCGTTGGCCGCTGTGGCCATGCTGGCCAACCACCTGGGTGAGCGCGGCCAGGAGATCCCGGCCGGCACCTTCATCATGACCGGCGGTGTGACCGAAGCCATTTTGGTCAAGGCCGGTGACAACGTGCTGGCCCGCTTCCAGGACCTCGGTTCGGTGTCCATGCGTTTCGTCTAACACCTGTCACGGCCGTCGGCCCGCAAGACCAGAGGCCTGAAAAGGCCAGGGTCTTGCCGCCGGTGTGCCGCAAAACCACCCACCCGCCTTCATTACCCGGAAACTTCACATGTCATCAAAACAGGAAATCGTCAACACGTTCACGCAGGAGACCGGAGAAATCCACCTCGGCGGCATCGACGCGCTGGTGCGGCTCACGGTCGACCAGGTGCGCACCGATGCACGTCGCGGCCTCAAGACCGGCATGTTCGTTTCCGGCTACCGGGGCTCACCGGTGGGCATGCTCGATGCGGCACTGATCAAACAGCAAAAACTGCTGCTGAGCAACAACATCCACTTCGTTGACGGCCTCAACGAAGACCTCGCTGCCACGGCCGTGTGGGGCACGCAGATGCTGCACACCGTGGGCAAGCAAAAATTCGATGGTGTCACCGGCATGTGGTACGGCAAGGCGCCTGGCGTGGACCGTAGCGGCGACGCGCTCAAACACGCCAACTACACAGGTATCGGCAAGAACGGTGCCGTCCTGGCTATTGCTGGTGATGACCCCAGCTGCAAGAGCTCGTCGCTGTGCAGCCAGTCCGAGCCCATGCTCTACCACGTCGGCATGCCCTCGCTGTATCCAGCCAACGTCCAGGAAATTCTCGACTACGGCCTGCACGGCTACCAGATGTCGCGCCTGGCTGGTGTCTGGGTTGGCATGAAGATCGTCACCAACATTGCCGATGGCACCGGTACCGCCCAAGTCGACCCGTCGCGACTGAACTTCATCACGCCGGACCTGGAATTTGACGGCAAGCTGTTCACGCCCAACATGAACCTGGGCATGAATGTGCGCGCCGCAGCACTGGAGATGGAGCAGTCGCTCTATACCCGCCGCCTGGAAGTCATCAAACGTTATGTGCGCGACAACAAGCTCAACAACGTCGTGCTCGAGAACCGCGACGCCTGGCTGGGCATCATCACGGCCGGTAAGAGCTACAACGACCTGCGTCAGGCCTTCTTCGAACTGGGCATGGACGACGAGGCCCTGCGCCGCCACGGCATCCGTATCCTCAAGATGGGCATGCTCTGGCCCATGGAGCCCAGCGTGGTGCGCGACTTCGCCCAAGGCCTGGAAGAAATCCTGGTGGTCGAGGAAAAGCGTCCCTTCCTGGAAATGTTCGCCAAGAACTGTCTCTATGGCATGGCCAATGCGCCGCGCATTGTGGGCAAGTTCGACGAGGAAGAGAAAGAACTGCTGCCGCATTACGGCGAGTTCGAGGCTGACGTGATTGGTCGCGCGGTGGTCAAGCGCCTCTCGCGCAAGACGCGTGTCGAGTCCGCGGAGGACTGGATCAAGCGCGTCGACGAAATCCACTCACGCGCCAAGCTCGATACCTCCACCCGCACCGCCTGGTACTGCTCGGGCTGCCCGCACAACAGCTCCACGGTGGCGCCCGAAGGCAGCATCGTCTCGGCCGGCATTGGCTGCCACACCATGGCCATGTGGATGGACCGCAACGTCGTCATGGGCACCCACATGGGCGCCGAGGGTGCGCAGTGGATCGGCATGGCGCCGTTCACCGACACCAAGCACATCTTCCAGAACATGGGTGATGGCACTTACGCCCACTCGGGCAGCCTGGCGATTCGCTACTGCGCCAGCACCAACACCAACATCACCTTCAAGTTGCTGCGCAACGCCCACACCTCCATGACCGGCGGTCAGGCCATTCAGGGCGAGGAGCCGCTGGCCCAATTGGTGTCCGACCTGCTGGCCAACGGCGTCAAGAAGGTGATTGTCACCAGCGACCGCCCCGAGCTGATCAGTGGTCTGCCGGGTGGCACCGAAGTCTGGCACCGCGACCGTCTGGACGAAGCCCAGCGCGTGCTGGCCGCCGTACCCGGCACCACCGTGCTGGTTCACGATCAGGAATGCGCCGCCGAATTGCGCCGTGCACGCAGCCGTGGCAAGGCCGAGGAACCCGCCGAGGTGACGGTCATCAACGAGCGCGTCTGTGAAGGCTGTGGCGATTGTGGTGTCAAGTCCAACTGCATGAGCGTGGAGCCGGTGCAAACCGAATTCGGCCGCAAGACCCGTATTCACCAGACTTCCTGCAACAAGGATTTCAGCTGCGTCAAGGGCTTCTGCCCCTCGTTCCTGACCATCACCCCCAACCCGGCCCCGGCCGCCGATGGCAAGAAAAAGAAGAAGGGTCGCATCCCGGCACTCGATCGCGCCTTGCCTGCGCCAGTCAACAAGATCGACGACCGCGTTGGCTTCAACATCCACGTCATGGGCATTGGCGGCACCGGCTCGGTCACGGTGGTGGCCACGCTGGCCAACGCTGCGCGTCTGGAAGGCAAGCATGTGGTGGGTCTGGACCAGACCGGCCTGGCCCAAAAGGGCGGCGCGGTGATTTCCGACATCAAGGTCACCCACGAGGTCTATCCGGGCAACAACAAAGTCTCCGACGGCCGCACCGATCTGTACCTGGGCTTTGACATCCTGAACGCGACCGACCCCAAGAACCTGGACAAATGTCTGCCCGATCGCACCATCGCGGTGGTCTCCACCACGAAGACGCCGACCGGCTTGATGGTCAAGGACCGCAAGACCGTGTTCCCGATCGTGCCCAACCTCACGTCTGGCATCGACAAGGTGACCCGTGCCGCCGACAACGTCTATCTGGACGGTCAGGCACTGGCCGAAGGGCTGTTTGGTGACGCCATGGCCACCAACAATTTCATGGTCGGTGTGGCCTACCAGGCGGGCACTATCCCGCTCAAGGCCGAGTCGATCGAGGCGGCCATCAAGGCCTCGGGCGTTGGTGTCGAGCAAAGCCTGGCGGCGTTCCGCTGGGGCCGCATGGCGGTGCTCGATCTCTCCTTCGTGCAAGGCGAGATCGCCAAGTGCCAGCCCAAGCTCGAGAAGCCGCAACTCAAGCCTGCAGCGCGCGCCATCGTCGATGCCATCGGTGCCCAGGGCGAAGCCCGCCGTTTGCTGGAAGTGCGCGTGCCTGAACTGATCGCCTACCAGGACGCGGCCTATGCCAAACGTTACGCCGACGTGGTGAGCCGTGTGGTGGCCGTCGAGAAGAAAGTCGCCCCGGGTAAAACCGCGCTGAGCGAAGCCGCGGCACGTTATGTCTACAAGCTGATGGCTTTTAAGGACGAGTTCGAAGTGGCGCGCCTGCACAGCGACCCGGCTTTCCTGGCTCAGCTCGAAGCCCAGTTTCCGCACGGCTACAGCGTCAAGTACAACCTGGCACCGCCCATGTTGTCCAAGCGCGATCCGGCCACGGGCGAACTGCAGAAGAAGCAGTATGGCGCCTGGATGCTGTCGGCCTTCAAGATGCTGGCCAAGTTCAAGGGCCTGCGTGGCGGTGCGCTGGATATCTTCAGCAAGACCGAGGAGCGTCACATGGAGCGCAAGCTGATCGAAGACTACGTGGTCCTGCTCGATCAGATCGTCGCCGGCCTGAACACCATGAACTATGACGCCGCCGTGGCCCTGGCCAGTGTGCCCGATGAGATTCGTGGCTACGACGTGGTCAAGGCACGCAGCGTCGAGGCCGCCAAAGCACTGCAAGAACAACGCCTGCAGGCCTTCCGTAAACCCGCAGCGCCTAAGGTGGCTGCCCAAAGCCAGAACACGCTGGTTGAACAAAACTGAGCAGGTCTGATCATGAATGAACTCAACGGTTACGACATTGAAGACATCGCGGTGGGCATGAGCGCCACCTTTGCCAAGACCATTACCGAGGCAGACATTGTGTTGTTTGCCGCGGTGTCGGGCGACAACAACGCAGTGCACATCAACGAAGAATTTGCCCAGAGCACCGCGTTCAAGGGGCGCATTGCGCACGGCATGTTGAGCGCCAGCGTGATCTCGGCGGCCATTGCCGGGCGCCTGCCAGGGCCCGGAACCATTTACCTCGGGCAAAACCTGCGCTTCAAGGCGCCGGTGCGTCCGGGTGACACGGTTCAAGCCACCGTGACCGTGACCGAGACGATCGCGGACAAGCGCCGCGTCAAGCTCGAGACGGTGTGTACCGTGGGCGGCAAGGTGGTGATCGAGGGTGACGCCCTGGTCATGACCACGTCGCGCGCGCAGCGAGCGGGCTGATTCAGCCCGTGACCTGACAACGAAAGAATCCGTCGATCAAACGGATGGTGAGATAGAAAGATTTTTTTTCAGCCGGTTCAGCCCGGCATAACTTAGGAGACAGCCATCATGAACATTTCTCAAATTTCCCGCCGCGCCGTTATTGCCACGGCCGTCACGCTGGCCATGCCAGTGGCCATGGCACAGGCCCCGGCCAAACTCAAGGTCGGCTTCATGCTGCCCGCTACCGGCACCTTTGCCGCCTTGGGCACCGCCATTGAAAACGGCTTCCGACTGCACCTGGCTGAGCAGGGCGGCAAGCTCGGCGGCCGCGAGGTCGAGTTTTTCAAGGTCGACGACGAGTCTGATCCTTCCAAAGCCATTGACAACGTCAACAAGCTGATCAAGCGCGACAACGTCGATGTGCTGGTCGGCAGCGTGCACTCGGGTGTGGCCATGGCCATGGCCCGTGTTGCCAAGGGCTCGGGCACGCTGATGATCAACCCCAACGGCGGTGCCGACGCTGTGACCGGTGCCATGTGTGCGGTCAACATCTTCCGCACCAGCTTCAGCAACTGGCAACCCGGCTTCGCCATTGGCCAGGCCATGGCTGCCAAGGGCCACAAGACGGCCGCCACCATCACCTGGAAGTACGCGGCTGGCGATGAAATGGCCAAGGGCTTCAAGGAAGGTTTTGAGAAGGCCGGTGGCAAGATCACCAAAGAGCTGAACCTGCCGTTCCCGAACGTCGAGTTCCAGGCGCTGTTGACCGAAATTGCCTCGGCCAAGCCCGATGCCGTGTTCTCGTTCTTTGCCGGCGGTGGTGCCGTGAAGTTTGTCAAGGATTACGACGCTGCGGGCCTGAAGAAAAACATCCCGCTGTTTGGCACTGGTTTCCTGACCGATGGCACGCTCGAAGCCCAGGGAGCGTCTGCCGACGGTGTGTTGACCGCGCTGCATTACGCCGACGGCCTCAACACCCCGCGTGACAATGCTTTCCGTCTGGCGTATGCCAAGACCTACAAGATGCAGCCCGATGTGTATGCCGTGCAGGGTTATGACGCCGCCCAGATCCTTGGGATTGGTCTGGCCGCCGTCAAGGGTGATGCCAAGAACGCTGCTGGCTTTGCCGCCGCCGTGACCAAGGCCACCATCGACAGCCCGCGTGGCAAGTTCACCATGTCCAAGGCGCACAACCCGATTCAGGACATGTACCTGCGTCAGGTCTCCGGCAAGGAGAACAAGGTGGTGGGCATCGCCAGCAAGGCGCTGGAAGACCCGGCCCGCGGCTGCAAGATGTAATTTTGGCTTTTAGCTCCACACCAGTCCTTCCCCAACCGGGGAAGGGCGCCAAGCGGAAATCACTATGGACTTAACAACCTTTCTCATTCAGTGCCTGAATGCGGTGCAGTACGGCTTGTTGCTGTTTCTGGTCGCGTCTGGTTTGACGCTGATCTTCGGCATCATGGGCGTGATCAACCTCGCCCATGGCAGCTTTTACATGATCGGTGCTTACATGGCCTACGCCTTGTCGCCCATCGTGAGCGCCACCTTTGGCGGCGGTTTTTTTGCCGTGCTGGTGGTCGGCCTGGTGTTGGCGGTGCTGCTCGGCTACGTGTTGGAGTGGGCCTTTTACAGCTACCTCTACGACCGTGAGCACCTGCAACAGGTGCTGATGACCTACGGCCTGATTCTGGTGTTTGAGGAACTGCGCAGCTTGCTGGTGGGCGACGACGTGTACGGCGTGCAGGTGCCCGAAATACTGTCGGGCTCGCTGCAACTGGGCGAGTTGATGACTTACCCGGTGTACCGGTTGTTTGTCTCGGCGGTGTGCCTGGCGCTGGCCGTGGGCATGTTCTTTGTGTTCACCCGCACCCGGCTTGGCATGATGATTCGCGCCGGCGCCAGTAACCGCGAGATGGTGCAGTCGCTGGGCATTGACATCAAGTTTTTGTACCGCGTGGTGTTTGCCGCGGGTGTGGCAATTGCGGCGCTGGCCGGCATGGTGGCGGCCCCGGTGTCGTCGGTCTACCCCGGCATGGGCAACTCGGTCTTGATCATCTGCTTTGTGGTGGTGGTCATTGGTGGCATCGGGTCGATCAAGGGCGCGCTGGTGGCGGCCCTGATGATTGGCGTGGTCGACACCTTTGGCAAGGTCTTTTTGCCGCAGGCTTCCGGCGTGCTGGTGTACCTGCTGATGGCAGGCATCCTGCTGTGGAAACCTGATGGTCTTTTTAAAGCGGGCTAATGTGATGACTAATAACGAAACCTCCAAGTTCGCCTTTGTCGCGATCTTCTTTGCGGCCCTGGCAAGCTTTCCCTTGTTCAGCGGCAACTTCGGCCTCGATCTGGTGAGCAAGATCATGGTGTATGCCATTTTTGCGCTCAGCCTGGAACTGCTCGTGGGTGGCGCCGGACTGGTATGTTTTGGCCAGGCCGCGTTCTTCGGCATTGGCGCTTATGGAGCCGTGCTGCTGTCATCGGAATCCGAAGCTGCTTCGCTGCTCTGGCTGTTGCCGGCGGCGGTGCTGGCGGCCGGGCTGTATGCGCTGGTGGTGGGCGCCTTGTCGCTGCGCACCAAGGGCGTGTACTTCATCATGGTGACGCTGGCGTTTGCCCAGATGGCCTATTTTGTGGTGCACGACACGCCGCTGGGCGGCGGCTCTGACGGCATTTACCTCAACATCAAGCCGGTGTTGGGCAGCCTGATTGACCTGAACTCGCCGATGACGATGTACTTCTTCACGCTGGCTTGTCTGGTGTTGGTCTTCCTATTTTTGACCGTGCTGCTGCGTTCGCGCTTTGGCCGCGCCTTAGGCGGCATCCGGGTCAATGAGCAGCGCATGCGTGCCACCGGCTTCTCCACCTACCCCTACAAGCTGGCGGCCTTTACGCTTTCCGGCGCCATTGCCGGTCTGGCAGGCTTCCTGTTTGCGGTGAAAGACGGTTATGTCAACCCCGAGATGATGAGCTGGCACCTATCGGGCGCCGTGCTGGTGATGATCATTCTGGGCGGGCTGGGCCACTTGCGTGGCGCGTTGATCGGTGCTTTTGCCTTTGCCCTGCTGCAGGAGTTTTTCAAGTCCGAGGCCATCTTTGGCGACTTTGCCAAGCATTGGCATCTGGGCCTGGGCCTGGTCATCATTGCCGCCGTGGCCCTGTTGCCGAACGGCCTGGTTGATCTGCCGGCGCAATTGCGTGCCCGTCTGGCCGGTGGCCTGTCGGGTGATTCAGGATTGGGTGGCGCTGCCACCAAGAAGGGATAAGCCATGAAGCAAACAGAAATTTTGCTGCGCGGCATCAACATCACGCGCCGCTGGGGCGGTCTGGTGGCGGTCAACGATGTCTCTATCGAGTTGGCGCGCGGCACCGTGCACGCCGTCATTGGCACCAACGGGGCCGGCAAGTCCACCCTGATCAACATGCTCTCAGGCGAGTTTCCGCCTTCGAGCGGTTCGGTCGAGCTGATGGGGCAGGACGTGACGCAATGGCCGCAAGCGCGCCGTGCGCGTGCCGGCCTGGGTCGCAGCTACCAGCGCAATACCATTTACCCTACATTCACCGTGTTCGAGAACTGCCGGCTGGCCGCGCAAGCCGGGGCCCAAAAGCCCTGGCTGTGGTGGCAAGCGGCCAACAAGTGCCCGTTCAGCACGGCTGCAGCACGCGACGCCGCCAGCCGCGCAGGTCTGGAGACCATGCTCGACCGCCAGGCCGGCATGTTGTCGCATGGCCAGAAACGCCAGCTCGAGATTGCCATGTGCCTGGCCACCAAACCCCAGGTGCTGCTGCTCGACGAGCCGCTGGCCGGCATGGGCGCCGAGGAAACCGAGCGCATGCTCAAGCTGCTCGATGCGCTGCGCGCCGACCACGCCATTTTGCTGGTGGAACACGACATGGATGCGGTGTTCCGCATTGCCGACGTCATCACCGTGATGGTCAACGGTGTCAAGATCGCCTCGGGCGACGCTGACTTTATTCGCAACAGCCCGGAAGTGCGCACCGCTTACCTCGGGGAGGGACACTGACATGACAACCAACGACTTTCTGGTCGACGCCAAGGGCCTGCACGCCTGGTATGCCTCCAGCCATGTGCTGCACGGCATCGACCTCAAAATTGCACGCGGCCAGACCATGGGCCTGCTCGGGCGCAACGGCATGGGCAAAAGCACGCTGATCCGCACCCTGCTGGGCCATGTGACCCAGCGCGAGGGCAGCATCACGCTGTTTGGCGAAGATGCGTCCAAATTTAAGCCGCACCAGGTGGCGCGCCTCGGCGTGGCCTACGTGCCCGAAGGTCGGGGCGTGTTCCCCAACCTGACGGTGCGCGAGAACCTGCTGATGTCGGCGCGCCCCGGGCGCGACGGCCGCAATGACTGGACCTATGACCGTGTCATGAAAACCTTTCCGCGCCTGACCGAGCGTCTGACCAACCTGGGCAACCAGTTGTCGGGCGGCGAGCAGCAGATGCTGTCGATTGGCCGCGCGCTCATGACGCACCCCGAGCTGATCATTCTGGACGAGGCCACCGAAGGTCTGGCACCGCTGATCGTCAACGAGATCTGGAACGTGATTGCCGATATCCGCGACAGCGGCATCGCCACGCTGATCGTGGACCGGGATTACCGCCGCGTGCTGGCGCACAGTGACCAGGCCATCGTGCTGCAAAAAGGACTGGTGGAATTGTCCGGCCCGTCCGAGCAAGTGGCACTGGACCCCACCTTGCCCAAGCTGCTCGGCGTTTAACTCATCAAGGAATTTCACTATGACAATCGCCACCACGATCATCAGGGACGAACACCGGGCACTGGCTTCGGTGATCAAGGGTTTGCAGTTTCTGGTGCAGGAAATCCAAAACCGCGGCCAGACGCCCGATTTCCCGCTGCTGCAGTCCATCGTCTCCTACATCGAGCAGTTTCCCGACAAACTGCACCACCCCAAGGAAGACCAGTACCTGTTTCCGGCCCTGCGGCTGCGCCATCCGGCGTCAGCCGCTGAGCTTGACATTCTGGAAGAGGAGCATGAACGCGGCACGCCGTTGACCGCACGGGTCGCCAACACCTTGCGTGCCTACCAGGCCGACCCGAGCGGCTTTGATGCATTCGCCAGTGCGGTCGATGACTACGCCAATTTCCATTGGGAACACATGAGCCGGGAAGAAGACGTGATCCTGCCGCTGGCCGAAAAGTACCTCACCGCTGAGGACTGGTTGGGCATCAATGCCGCCTTCAAATCCAACAGCGATCCGCTGGTGGGCATCAACGCCCAGCGCGAGTTTCGGGAGCTTTTCCGCCGCCTGGTCAATCTGATCCCGGCGCCGCACGGGCTGGGCGCCGAGCGCCGTTAAGTCCGGAAATTGTTGCGCACAGGCCGCTTTACCATTACTCCGGCAGAGCGGCCTTTTTTGCGTTTGCGGGGAGGGCGCGCGGCCCTCAATGCTTTTCAGCGCAGCTTGAGGCCGCGCCGTACCACCACAGGTTTGCCGCCCAGTCGTTTCTTGGTCATCCAGTGCGCCAGCGCCGAGTCCAGATGATCCGCATGGCTGGGAAACCAGTCGGCCAGTTGTGCCACCAAGTCACGGCAAATGGCCACATCACCATGCGCCAGCAGCCCCTGCACCTCTTGCACCGACGCCAGCACGGCGGCATGTTCGTCAATATGGCAATCCCGAGGCGGAAATTCGGTCTCGACCATCCAGGTGTTTTCCATCTCGAAATGGGCTGTGCAATGCGCTGCAAACTGGTCCAGCAGGGCGGGCAGCGCGGCGTCGTCGGCGCCTTGCAGACGGCCGAGCAAGTCGACAAACTCTTCGTGCACGGTGTCAATCGGGCCGTAGCCGAGCAGGAATTCGTCGCCCCATTTCATCGGTTCGGATGCGTTGATTTCGGTAATCGCCATGGTCAGTGTCGTGATGAAGAATAAAAAGATGCCAGACGGAATGATCAGTCAAGGAGTGTTACAGACCCTGTAGTATCGGTCAAAGAATTGATTGGCAGGACGCCATCATCACAGCATTGACATGCTGATCAACTGCCGAACTTGCCCAATTTGAGCATCAATCATGGTCAGGAATGACGGGTATTGAGACTTCGGTTCGCCCAATGACTGCAAACGAGCAACTGGCCCCGCCGACGGCTTGTGGTCGGGAAGAGCCAGTCGCCGTCCGAAAGTCTATGACCGGTTACTTCCAGTAGCCGAAGTCGGCGTTGTCGAACCACTTGCATTTGGGCGTTGCGAGTTTGGCCAATTCGGCGACCTCTGCATCGGCGGGCGGCTGATTGAGGTAATGCTTCAGCATGCGTTCAATGTCCACATCCGCCAGTTCGCAGTTTTTCTTGCCGAGGTTGCGCCGCATCGGCAGGAACCACTGCGAGGCGTCGATCAGCTGCACCTTCCCGCGTCGGTGTTCCGCCTTACGGTTAGCCAGCACCCAGATGTAGGTGGCGATGCCGGTGTTGTATAGGATGTTGAGGGGCAGGGCGATGATGGCTTCGAGCCAGTCGTTCTTTAGCACCCAGCGGCGAACATTGCTTTCGCCTTGGCCCGCGTCGCCAGAGAATAAGGCCGAGCCGTTATGCACCAGCGCGATACGGCTGTCCAAGGGCGTCTTGTGTTTCATCTTCTACAGCTTGTTCACGAGGAACATCAACTGGCCATCACTCGACCGGGTGATGAGCTTGAACTCCGGGTCACCACCGTGGCTGAACTGAACGGCTACGATATAGAAGACATCCAGGTCGGCATGAGCGCCAGCTTTGCCAAGACCATCACCGAGGCCGACATCGTGTTGTTTGCCGCGGTGTCAGGCGACAACAACGCGGTGCACATCAACGAGGAATTTGCCCAGAGCACGGCCTTCAAAGGTCGTATTGCCCACGGCATGTTGAGTGCCAGCGTGATCTCGGCAGCCATTGCCGGGCGCCTGCCGGGGGCTGGAACCATTTACCTCGGGCAAAATCTGCGCTTCAAGGCGCCGGTGCGTCCGGGGGACACGGTGCACGCCACGGTGACCGTGACCGAGCTGATCGCGGACAAGCGCCGCGTCAAGCTCGAGACGGTGTGTACCGTGGCTGGCAAGGTGGTGATCGAGGGTGACGCCCTGGTCATGGCCACCTCGCGCGCGCAGCGGGCGGGTTGAATACTGCTCCAGGCGTTGTTGGGCCGGAATGGTATCGGTCAACCGTTGTTGTTAAGTGACAGGCGTTGATTGCCGCCTATTATTTGAATTTACTGCCTACATGGTTGCCTACATGTTTAAACCAAGAAAAAAGCCCGCTAATGTTTGTATAGCGGGCTTTCTAATGGCTATGAGCCTTGTAAGTGGCTCCTCGACCTGGGCTCGAACCAGGGACCTACGGATTAACAGTCCGGCGCTCTACCAACTGAGCTATCGAGGAACAAGCCCCAGATTATAGGGGAGTTTTTTGGCTGTTTTGACTGGCGTCGGCAAAATTTGCGTGCCTTGTTTTCGACCTGATCGGTAGCGCCCAAGCGCGTGATAGGTCAAACCGGTGCACTCGGTCATAATTTGACGAACATCACCAGCAGCGCCCGCCATGCCTCACACCCTTCAGCAACTTTTTGATCTCACCGGTAAAACGGCTCTGATCACGGGCGGTTCGTGCGGGCTGGGGTTGCAAATGGCCCACGCTTTGGGTGAGGCGGGTGCGCGCATCATGCTGTGCGCACGCAATGCCGATGCGCTCGAAGAGGCTTGTGCCGACCTGCAGGACGCCGGCATTGACGCACGCTGGGTGGCAGCGGATGTCGCGGAAGAGGCCGACCTGCAAAAGCTGGTGTCCGAGACCTTGCAGCGCATGGGCGACATCGACATTCTGGTCAACGCAGCCGGCGCCATCCAGCATGAGCCGACGCAGCAAGATCAGCCGGTGGCGGCCTGGGAAATGGCGATGAGCGTGAACGTGCGCAGCTACTTTTTGCTGAGTCAATGGGTGGGCAAGCACAGCATGATCGGGCGTGGCGGGCGCATCATCAATCTGCTTTCGATGTCCGGCTTGGATGGCAACTCTTCCGGCATGGGCACGCTGGCCTACAACACCAGCAAAGGCGCGGTGATCAACTTCACCCGTACGCTGGCTTGCGAGTGGCGTCAACACGGCATCAACGTCAACGCTATTTTTTCGGGCGATGACAACGATCTGAAAGGTGTCACCCTGCTGTTCGCCAGCGCGGCGGGCAAGCACATCACCGGCCAATGCGTGACGGTGGACGGTGGTGTCGGCGCCCTCACTGGAGTTTGAAAATGGAATTTGGTGTGTCGATTCCCTTTGTGGAGCATCTTGGTTTTGAACTCACGGTGTTTGCCGACGGGCGTTCCGAAATCGTTTATGACCCGCTTCCTGAGCATCTGAACTCTTTTGCGGTGACGCACGGCGGCGCGCTCATGACGCTGCTGGATGTGACCATGGCGGTGGCCGCGCGCAGCGTGCAAAAGGACATGGGCGCCGTCACCATCGAGATGAAAACCAGCTTCATGCAGCCCGCGCGTGGTCTGCTCACGGCGCGTGGGCACCTGATGCACCGCACGGCCACCATGGCATTCACCGAAGGCACGGTGTTCGACGCCCAAGGCAAAGCCTGCGCGCATGCCACCGGCACGTTTAAATACGTGCGTCGCCTGGCCACCGGCCCCAAGAGCGTGCATGCGCTGCAGACCATCTCCACCGATTGATTTTTTACCTGGACACACCATGCCAGAGCTGATCCTGCACCATTACCCGATGTCGCCGTTCTCGGAAAAAGTCCGTGCGGTGCTGGGCTTCAAGAAACTGGCCTGGCAGTCGGTGCTGATCCCCACCGTGATGCCCAAACCTGATTTGCTGGCGCTCACCGGGGGTTACCGCAAGACGCCGGTGCTGCAAATAGGCGCTGACATTTACTGTGACACTGCGCTGATTTGTGATGTGCTGGAGCACATCCAGCCGTCGCCCACGTTGTACCCGGCAGGGCAAAAAGGCCTGGCGCGCACGCTGGCGCAGTGGGCCGACAGCACGCTGTTTTGGGCCGCCATGGGTTACAACCTGCAAAAACCGGGTATGGCCGAGCTCTTTGCCGGCCTGCCGATCGATGCGGTCAAGGCTTTTGCGGCAGACCGCTCAGCCATGGCGCAGGGCTTGAACCGGCCACGACCACTGGATGCCATGGGTGCCTACAAGTCCTATTTGCGCCGCATGGCGGACATGCTCGATGGTCAGGATTTCCTGCTGGGTGAGGCGCCTTGTATTGCCGATTTTGCCGCTTACCATCCGCTGTGGTTCACCCGCACCCAGGTGCCTGGCATGGCAGGCATCTTGCAGGCGACCCCGGAGGTGCTGGGCTGGCTGGACCGCATGGCTGCGCTGGGTCATGGTCAGATGAGCCGCATGACAGCGGCAGAAGCCATTGCAGTTTGTGCAGATGCACCCGCCGCGACGGGGGTCACGGATGACTATTTCCAGGACGACCATGGCATTGCTTTGGGCAGCCTGGTGAGCGTCAGCGCCGAGAGTTTTGGCGCCGAGCCCACCGTAGGTGAGCTTGTGGCCGCCACCCGCACCCGCTACACCCTGCGTCGGCGCGATGCCCGTGCAGGTGTGGTGCAGGTGCACTTTCCGCGTGTGGGTTATGCGCTTAAACAGGAGCTGGCAACATGACATTCAAACTCTGGTCAGTGGGCTCATCCAGGTCGCATGAGGCGCATGAAACACCGCCTCCGGTGTGGCGCCTGATGTCGTTTGAGGATTTGCGCGTGGGTGAGTTGTACGAGGCCTTGCGCCTGCGCAGCGAGGTTTTTGTGGTCGAGCAGCAGTGCGTTTTTCAGGACATTGACGGGGCAGACCGCGAGGCTATGCATTTGCTGGGCGTGCAGGGGGGCGAATTGACCGCCTATGCGCGCTGCTTTGAAGCAGGCGCCAAGTTTCCCGAGGCCAGCATTGGCCGGGTGGCGGTCCGCAAGAGCGCACGTGGTACGGGGCTTGGCCATTTGCTGATGGCGCAGGCGGTGGCCGCCATCAGCCAGGTGTGGGGCCCGCAGGCCATCCGCATCGGCGCCCAGACGCAACTGCAGGCGTTTTATGTCAAACATGGGTTCAAGGACGTCGGTACCTACTACCTGGAAGACGGCATTCCGCATCTTGAAATGCTGCGCGAGGCGTGACGTCTGACACCCTGTGGCACACTCGCAGCCTTGTATTTTTTTGAGCCAGCCGGGTGCTGGCTTTTTATTGACCCATGCAAAAAATCATCGCGCAAATCGCGCAAGAAATCAGGGTGCAGACCCATCAGGTGGTGGCTGCCGTGGAATTGCTCGATGGCGGCGCCACCGTGCCTTTTATTGCCCGCTACCGCAAGGAAGCCACCGGCGGCCTTGACGACATTCAGCTGCGTGAACTGGAAGCGCGCCTGGCTTACCTGCGCGAGCTGCGTGACCGCCTGCAAACGGTCATCAAGGCGATTGACGAACAGGGCAAGCTGACGCCTGCGCTGCTGGCCACGCTGCACGCTGCAAGCACCAAACAGGAACTCGAAGACCTGTACCTGCCGTTCAAGCTCAAACGCCGCACCAAGGGCCAACTGGCCCGTGAAGCCGGGCTGGAGCCGCTGGCCGATGCCTTGTTTGCCAACCCGGCCCTGGTGCCGGCGGACGAAGCACTGGCCTATGTGATTCCGATGCGCCCGGTGGTCGAAGGCGAAGACAAACAGCCCGATTTTTCAACTGTGTCCGCGGTGCTGGACGGTGTGCGCGACCTGTTGAGCGAACGCTGGGCCGAGACCCCGCCGCTGGTGCAGGACCTGCGCGAGTGGCTCTGGGCTGAGGGCCTGCTGCAAAGCAAACTGATGGCCGGCAAGGACGAAAACCATGCCGATGTGGCCAAGTTCCGCGACTACTTTGACTATGACGAGCCCATCAGCCGCGTGCCCTCGCACCGGGCGCTGGCGGTGTTTCGCGGGCGCAGCCTCGACATCCTGGAGGCCAAACTCGTACTGCCAGAGCCCGAGCCAGCCACGACCGCTGCGGCGCCCAAAACCCGGGTAGCGCCTGCCGTGTCGCTGGCCGAGGGGCGCATTGCCCTCAAACTGGGCTGGAGCCACCAGGCGCGCCCGGCGGACGATCTGATCCGCAAATGCGTGGCCTGGACCTGGCGCGTCAAGCTGAGCCTGTCGACCGAGCGCGACCTGTTTGCCCGCCTGCGCGAGGAAGCCGAGCGCGTGGCCATCAAGGTCTTTGCCGACAACCTGCGCGACCTGTTGCTGGCCGCGCCCGCCGGGCCGCGCGTGGTGCTGGGCCTGGACCCTGGCATTCGCACCGGGGTCAAGGTGGCGGTGGTCGATGCCACCGGCAAGCTGGTCGACACCAGCACCGTGTACCCGCATGAGCCGCGCAAGGATTGGGACGGCTCACTGCACATTCTGGCCAAGCTCTGCGAAAAACACGGTGTCAACCTGATCGCCATCGGCAATGGCACCGCCAGCCGCGAGACCGACAGATTAGCCGCCGACCTGATCAAACTGATGGCCAAGTCCTCCGAGCGGTTGATGGAAAAAGTGGTGGTCAGTGAAGCCGGGGCCTCGGTTTATTCCGCCAGCGAATTTGCCTCGCAGGAAATGCCCGATGTCGATGTCAGCCTGCGTGGCGCCGCCAGCATTGCCCGACGCCTGCAGGACCCGCTGGCCGAGTTGGTCAAGATCGACCCCAAGAGCATCGGTGTCGGTCAGTACCAGCATGACGTCAACCAGAGCGACCTCGCCAAGACGCTCGACGCGGTGGTGGAGGACTGCGTCAATTCGGTCGGTGTCGACCTCAACATGGCCAGCGTGCCGCTGCTCAGCCGGGTTTCGGGCCTGAGTGCCAGCGTGGCCAAGGCGGTGGTGCGTTGGCGTGAGGCCCACGGTGCTTTTGCCAGCCGCCAGGATCTGCTCAAGGTCACTGGCCTGGGTGCCAAGACTTTCGAGCAAAGCGCCGGCTTCCTGCGCATTCGTGGCGGGGCCAACCCGCTCGACATGACTGGCGTGCACCCCGAAACCTACCCGGTGGTGGAGCAGATCATCGCCACAACAGGCAAGCCCGTGGCCGAGCTGATGGGTCGCGCCGACATGCTCAAGACCCTGCGCCCCGAGCTCTTTGCCAATGAACAATTTGGTGTCATCACGGTGAAAGACATTCTGGGCGAGCTGGAAAAGCCCGGCCGTGACCCGCGCCCGGACTTCAAGGTGGCGCGCTTCAACGACGGTGTGGAAGACATCCGCGACCTGAAAGAAGGCATGGTGCTGGAGGGCACGGTGAGCAATGTGGCCGCCTTTGGTGCCTTCATTGACCTGGGTGTGCACCAGGACGGGCTGGTGCATGTGAGCCAGCTTAGCCACAAGTTTGTCACCGATGCCCGCGAGGTCGTCAAGACCGGCGACATTGTCAAGGTGCAGGTGGTCGAGGTGGACGTGGCGCGCAAGCGCATTGCGCTGACCATGAAGCTCGGCGCCGCTCCGGCACGCAGCGGCGGTGTCGGCGACAACCGTTTTCAGGGCGCCAGGCCGCAGCAGCGCGCGCATGCGCCACAATCCACCGCTATGTCTTCTGCATTTGCCAAACTCAAAAATCTGGGGTCTTAGCCGTCATGCAACTGGCTGACCTGCTGGACCATCCACAGCCGCTGCCCAGCAGCCCGCGGTTGCTGGCCTTGTTGTTGACCGAACTCAAGCAGTTGCAGCCCGACTTGCGCCGCATTGACCAGTTCATCAAGGCTGATCCGGTGCTGAGTTTGCGCGTGCTGCAGGCGGCCAATGTGCCCGCTTTTTCGCTTTCTGGCCAGGTGAGCAGCGTCTCCGAGGCCCTGGCGCTATTGCATCTGGATCAGGTGCAGGACATGGTCAACCAGATCATTGGGCAGGTCTCATTCAAAGTGGGCGCTGGCTTGCCTTTGGCGCAGTTCTGGGCTTACAGCCAGGACTGCGCGCGGGTGGCGCGCGCCCTGGCGGGTTTGTTGCAGTACAAGCAGCAGGCAGCTTATGTGGCCGGGCTGATCCACGCGCTGGGTGAACTGACCATGCGCGCGGCTTCACCGCAGTTGGCTGAACTCGACGAAAGCTGTCCGGCACTCGACCTCAGACGCGCCATGACCGAGCGCGAGGCCTTTGGTTTTTGCTACCTGGATGTGAGTGCGGCGCTGGCCGGGCAGGCGCAATTGCCCCAAATGGTGTGTGACGCGCTGGCCTATGCCGACGCCCCGTTTGACAACGAGGCTTGCGAGCCGCTGGCGGGGGTCTTGCACCTGGCCCAGTGGCGCGCCCGTGCCAAGCAGCTGGGCTTGCAGAAGAACGCCTTGACGGTCACTTTTCCGTCCATGGTGGCTGAAATGCTGGGGCTCGATATCGACATGGTGTTGCAGCAAGACCCCATCGACTGGTCGCGTCCGGCGAGCAGACGCATGCCCCTGGTCGTCCAAACCTGATCGCCTGAGATGCGGGCACACGACACCAGTGCCAGCCCGCATTTGCCTGCCTCTGGCAACCGATTTGTTACGTCCCAAGGCCTGATTCCCGCACTGCTGGGCTTGTTGCTGGGCAATGCCTTGCAGCTGCAGCAGGCGGTGTTGTTGCCAACGGACGATTATCTGTTGGGGCTGCTGCTCGGCGGCTTGCTGCTCACGGTGAGCCTGTGGCTGCGCTGGCCAGCCTGGCGCTGGGGACTGATCGGGGTGGCGTTTGCCGTGCTGGCTTTTTCCAGCACGGGCTGGCGCGCCCAGCTGTTTGGCAGCCAGGCGCTCAAGCCCGCACTGGAAGGACGTGACATTGCCGTGACCGGGGTGGTGGCGGCCATGCCGCAGAACTTCGATGGTGGGGTGCGCTTTCGCCTCGACCTGGAACGTGCCAGCCTGGACGGCCAGGCGTTGCGCTTGCCCCCGAGCTTGGAGCTGGGCTGGTATGCCGGCGTCTATGCCCGCGGTGAAGGCTTCGGCGAATCGATGGGTGAATTGCAGCGCCCGCCGGCCTCGCTGCAGGCCGGCGAGCGCTGGCATATGACGGTGCGCCTGAAGGCCCCGCATGGCGGCGTCAATCCGCATGGTTTTGATTACGAGTTGTGGCAGTGGGAGCAGGGTGTGCAGGCCACGGGTTATGTGCGTTCCGGCCCGCGTGACCCGGTTCCCCTGTTGTTGGCTCAGAGCTGGCAGCACCCGGTGCAATGGGCGCGTGGTCAGGTGCGGGACCAGATATTTCTGCGTCTCGCCGATTCGGACGCCGCCGGGCTGATTGCGGCACTGGTGGTGGGCGACCAGGCGGCCATTGAGCGCAGTGACTGGGATGTGTTCAGGGCGACCGGGGTGGCCCATCTGATGAGTATTTCAGGCTTGCACATCACCATGTTCGCCTGGGCCGCAGCGCTGGCGCTGGACTGGTTGTGGCGCCGCTCTGCCTGGCTCTGCCTGCGCTTGCCGGCACCCACAGCCGCCTTGGTCGGTGGTATGGCGCTGGCCACCGCTTATGCTTTGTTCAGTGGTTGGGGCGTGCCCGCGCAGCGCACCGTGCTCATGCTGGCCACGGTGGGTGCCCTGCGCCTGCTGGGCGTGCGCTGGCCCTGGCCACAGGTCTGGCTGCTGGCCTGCGCGGTGGTGGTGGCGGTGGACCCGTGGGCGCTGCTGCAGGCGGGCTTCTGGCTGAGCTTCGTGGCGGTAGGGGTGCTGTTTGCGACCGACGCCGGGCTTGGCGGCGCCAGCCGGGCGGGCTTGCGGGCCAGGGTGCTGGTTGTGATGCGCGAGCAATGGGTGATCACGCTGGCGCTGACCCCGTTGAGTCTGCTGCTGTTTGGCCAGGTCTCGCTGGTGGGGCTGCTGGCCAATGCGCTGGCCATCCCGTGGGTGACGCTGGTGGTGACGCCGCTGGCCATGCTGGGGGTGCTGATCCATCCGCTGTGGGACGTGGCCGCCGGAGCCATTGGGCTGATGGCGCAGTGGCTGCGCGGCCTGGCGCAATGGCCCTGGGCCAGCCTGAGTCTGGCGCAGGCGCCGTGGTGGGCGGGTGTGGCGGGTGTTTTGGGCGGCTTGTTGCTGGCGCTGCGACTGCCTTGGTCACTGCGGCTCAGTGGTGTGCCGCTGCTGCTGCCCGTGCTGTTCTGGCAGGCGCCAACCATTCCGATGGGTGAATTTTCCCTGCTGGCCGCCGATGTCGGCCAGGGTAACGCCGTGCTGGTGCGCACGGCACGACACGCCTTGCTTTATGACGCAGGTCCCATGTACAGCCGGGAAAGTGACGCCGGACACCGGGTGCTGGTGCCCTTGCTGCGTGCGCTCGGGGTGCGGCTCGACACCCTGGTGCTGAGCCACCGTGACAGCGACCATACCGGGGGTGCCGTCGCGCTCCTGAAAATGCAGCCGCAGGCAAGCTTGCTGAGTTCGATTGAGTCCGGGCACGCGCTGCAGGCGCTGCGGCCCGTGACGCGCTGCCTGGCGGGTCAGCGCTGGCAGTGGGACGGTGTGGACTTCGAGGTGCTGCACCCGCAGGCCAGTGACTACGCCGACGTGCGCAAACCCAATGCCCTGAGTTGCACGCTGCGCGTCTCCAATGGGTCCCAAACCCTGCTGCTGGCGGGTGACATCGAGCAAGCGCAAGAGGCCCAGTTGGTCGCGCGGCTGCAGGCAGGGCCAGACCAGTTGTCTGGGGGTTTGCGCGCCGACGTGCTGCTGGTGCCACACCATGGCAGCAAAACCTCCAGCAGCGACGCTTTTCTGCAGGCCGTGCAACCGCGCTTTGCAATAGCGCAGACAGGCTACAGAAATCGCTTTGGTCACCCGGCAAGCGCTGTTTTGGTGCGTTACGATGGATATCACATCAAGTTGATCGACACGCCCCGTTGTGGTGCAGCCAGTTGGTTTTCCTGGGAACCGGATGACGTGCAATGTGCGCGCGAAACGCAAAAACGCTATTGGCACCATGAGGTGCCTTGACGTGCTTGTCACCGCGCTGGCCCGAAGTTTGCTAAGTAACTTGCAGGAGTAATAGATGATGCTGAAATTCGACGAGATGTACACCAAGTTGCCCTATGAGTTTTTCACCCATGGGGCGCAGATTCGGGACCATTACAAGATTTACGACGAGTGGCTGGCGCGCCAGCCTGGCGACATGATGGCCAAACGCCGCGAAGAGGCCGAGATGATTTTTCGCCGCGTCGGCATCACGTTTGCCGTGTACGGTGAAAAGGACGAGGACGGTTCGGGCACCGAGCGCCTGATTCCCTTCGATCTGATTCCCCGCATCATCCCGGCGCACGAGTGGCGCAGCATGGAAAAAGGCCTGACCCAGCGCGTCACCGCATTGAACCGCTTTCTCCATGACATCTACCATGACCAGGAAATTCTCAAGGCGGGCCTGATCCCGCGCGAGCAAATTGAGCAAAACGCCCAGTTCCGCCCGCAAATGATGGGCATCGACCTGCCCAACAACGTGTATTCACAAATCTCGGGCATCGACATCGTGCGCGCACCGGATGCCAAGGGCAACGGCGAGTACTACGTGCTCGAAGACAACCTGCGTGTGCCCAGCGGCGTGAGCTACATGCTGGAAGACCGCAAGATGATGATGCGGCTGTTTCCCAACCTGTTCAACGCGCACCGTGTGGCGCCCATCGCCCATTACCCTGACCTGTTGCTGGAAACCCTGCGCGAGAGCAGCCCGCCCACCACAGCCGAGCCCACCGTGGTGGTGCTCACGCCCGGCATGTACAACAGCGCCTACTTCGAGCACGCCTTTTTGGCGCAGCAAATGGGCATTGAGCTGGTCGAGGGCCAGGACCTGTTTGTCAAGGACAACTTCTGCTACATGCGCACCACCCGTGGTCCGCAGCGCGTGGACGTGATCTACCGCCGTGTCGATGATGATTTTCTCGACCCCGACGTGTTCCGCCCGACGTCCACGCTGGGCTGTGCCGGGTTGCTCGACGTCTACAAGGCGGGCCACATCAACATCTGTAATGGCGTGGGCACCGGTGTGGCCGACGACAAGTCGATCTACCCCTATGTGCCCAAAATGATCGAGTTTTACCTGGGTGAAAAGCCCATTTTGAACAATGTGCCGACCTACCAATGCCGCAACAAGGACGAGTTGTCCTACGTCATTGCCAACATGAAAGACCTGGTGGTCAAGGAAGTGCATGGCGCGGGTGGCTACGGCATGCTGGTGGGCCCCGCTGCCACCAAGGCCGAGGTGGAAGATTTCAAAAAAGCCGTGCTGGCCAACCCCAGTGGCTACATCGCCCAGCCCACCTTGAGCCTGTCGAGCTGCCCGACCTTTGTCGAAAGCGGCATTGCCCCGCGCCACATTGACCTGCGGCCTTATGTGCTGTCGGGCAAAAGCGTGCAAATGGTGCCCGGTGGCCTGACCCGCGTGGCGCTCAAGGAGGGTTCGCTCGTGGTGAACTCATCACAGGGCGGCGGCACAAAAGACACCTGGATCCTGGAAGATGAATTGCCCGCGGCCGTGGAGGCGGTGACCGAGGTCATGGCACAAGCCCAGGCTCAGGGCAGGGCCCTTTAATTCCGCTCGCAAGCGTTGATGGCCATCACTCATTGATCTACCCGAAAGCTTTTATGTTGTCACGAACCGCCGACCACTTGTTCTGGATGAACCGTTACACCGAGCGCGCCGAGAACACCGCCCGCCTGCTCGATGTGAATTACCAAACCGCTTTGCTGCCCCAGTCTGAAGCCGTGGCGCAGGCCGGCTGGCAGGGCTTGCTGTCGATCAGCGAACTGCTGCCGGCCTACAAGGAAAAGCATGGAACGATCATTGCCCGCGAGGTCATGGAATTCATGGTCAAGGACGAGCGCAACCCGTCCTCCATCGTGTCCTGTCTGAGCGCCGCGCGTG
This sequence comes from Rhodoferax sp., assembly GCF_030653815.1. Lineage (GTDB taxonomy): Bacteria > Pseudomonadota > Gammaproteobacteria > Burkholderiales > Burkholderiaceae_C > Rhodoferax. Next base: position 23,711 of record NZ_JAURYQ010000010.1, read on the forward strand.
AGAACGCCCGGGCCGTGCGTGGCACGCTGACGACCGAGGTCTGGGAAACCCAGAACCAGACCTGGCTGGAAGTCAAGCGCATGATCAAGCAGGGTGACTTCGAGGCCGACCCCTCGCAGTTTTTTGAGTGGGTCAAGTTCCGCTCCCACCTGTCGCGCGGCGTCACCGTGGGCACCATGCTGATGGATGAGGCGCTGCACTTCATGCGCCTGGGCACTTTTCTGGAGCGCGCCGACAACACCGCGCGCCTGGTCGACGTCAAGTTCCATGCGGTGGAGAGCGACTTTTATGGCACCGCCAACGGCAAGGATCAGGAGTACGATTTTTACCATTGGAGCGCCATTCTGCGCAGCGTCAGCGGTTTCGAGGTGTACCGCAAGGTCTACCGCGACGTGATCCGGCCGGAGCGGGTGGCAGAGCTGCTGATCCTGCGTCCCGACATGCCACGCTCATTACATGCCAGCCTCAACGAGGTCGTGAGCAATCTGGCACTGGTGGCCAACGACCAGTCCAGTGAAACCCAGCGCCGCGCCGGCAAGTTGCGCGCCGAGCTGCAATACGGTCGCATCGACGAGATTCTGGCCACTGGCCTGCACGCCTACCTGACCCAGTTTCTGGACCGCGTCAACGACCTGGGTGCCCACATCAGTCGCGACTTCCTGGTGCCGGTGCCGGTCTGAGCGGCCGGGCTCAGGGTCGCATGGCCTGGGCCACCGCCTGGCCGAGATCGATCACGGCCAGCGCGTAGTAGCTGCTCCAGTTGTAGCGGGTGATGGCATAGAAGTTGTCGGTGCCCGCCACGTAGCTGGCTGGTGCGTCGCCATTCTGCAATTCGATCAGGGCCAGCTTGCCCGGGTGCGCAAGGGCCTCGCCCGTGAGCACCACGCCTTTGTCCTGAAAACCTGCCACGCTGAAGGTGGGCAGGATGTCCGGGGCCATGAGCGTGACCATGTCGAGCCTGCTGGCGTCGAAGCTCAGCGGGAAATGGGTCGGCAGGCCGGGTTGCCAGTTGAAGGCCTTGAGGTAGTTGGCAACCGAGCCAATGGCATCGGCCGGGCTGCCCACCAGATCCACCGCACCATCGCCATCGAAGTCGACGGCGTACTTGACCCAGCTGGAGGGCATGAACTGGGGCAAACCCATGGCACCGGCGTAACTGCCTTTGAGCGCCAGCGGGTCACGCCCGCTGCGCTGCGCCCAGCCCAGGAACTGTTCGAGTTCGGTCTTGAAGTAGGCACTGCGTTCGGTTGCGCGCGGGTGGCTGGCCGGGAAGTCAAAAGCCAGCGTGGCCAGCGCATCAATGACCCGGTGATTGCCCGTTTGTTGGCCGTAAATGGTTTCCACCCCCAGCACACCCACGATGATTTCAGCGGGCACGCCGGTCTGCTGCTCGGCGCGCTGCAGGGTCTCGTGATGTGCCTGCCAGAAAGCCACACCGGCGCGGATGCGCAGCGGCTCCACAAAGCGGCTGCGGTAGAGCTGCCAGTTCTTGGCAACACCCACCGCCGGGGGTGTCACGGCCTTGGCGATGGCCGCCACATAACGCGCCTGGCCCAGGGTCTGGCGTACCCAGTCGCGGTCCAGCTGTTGACGCTCGGCGATGTCATCGGCCGCCTGCATGGCGTCTTGCCGCTGGTCGTAGCCGGGGCCGGGCACGACGACTTGGGTGCTGGCCACCTTGACCGCTTTTTTGCCATGTTTGGCCGCTGCAGCGCAAGCCGGCAGCGTACAGGCCAGCAGCAGCATCAGGCTGGCGAGCCGCTGCGGGTGCCGCCATTTTTTTGACGCTGAGGATAAATTTACTTGGGCCATTGCAGGTGTTTGAGTTCGCTGTGCAGTGTAGCGAGTTGGTGTTTGAAATGCCCGGTCTGGCCCGCCTCTGGCCGCGCGTAGCGCAGGGCTTCCAGCCTGATCAGCCAGTCGTGCCAGGCTTGTTGTTGCGGTTGGGTGTGAGGTGATGCAGCTGGCGCGGCGCTCAGCAGTTGCCGGGCGATTTGACGCGGTGTGCTGGCAGGGCTGAACCGGATGCCTGCCGCGTGCAGTTTGGCAACAGCTTGTTGCAACAGGCGCAGCCAGGGGTCTTGCTGGTGCCGTTCCCAGGCGTTCCAGGCGGCTCCACCCAGGCTGGACAGCACCACGATGGCGCACAGCACATAGATGAGGTCCTGCCAGTTGGGTTCCTTGAAGCCGATGTTTTTCAGCAGGTCGAGTTGTTTGTTCTGGGTGTAGTTCAGCACCCACTGGTTCCAGCGGTTGTTGACGGCGTCCCAGGCCGCGCGCAGATTGAGCGCCAGCGCCGGGTTGACCGTGCCGAAAATGGCTTCGGCAATGACACCGCGCGGCGGGCTCAGGCGTTGCAGCGTGCCGGTGCGCCCCGGGGCCACGGCCGAGGTCGGGTCCACGCGTTGCCAGCCCTGGCCTGCCAGCCAGACCTCGGTCCAGGCGTGGGCATCGCTTTGACGCACGGTCCAGAAATCATCGACTGAATTTTGTTCGCCGCCCTGGTAACCGGTGACGATGCGCGCCGGCACGTTCAGGGCACGCATCAGGATGACAAAGCTCGATGCCATGTGCTCGCAAAAACCGGCCTTGCGGTCGAACCAGAATTCGTCGGCGCTGTGCTGGCCGTAGATGCCGGGGTCCAATGTATAGCTGTAGCCCTCGCTGCGCAGTCGTTGCATCGCCAGGTCCACCCATTGGGCATTGCTGGCACCGGCATGGCGCGGGTCGCGTTGCCACTCGGCCGCCAACTGCAGGGTGCGCGGGTTAAAGCCTGCGGGCAACTCCAGGTACTCCTGCAAGCCAGGCATAAACTGGCGTGGTCCATGCTGAAAATTGGGGTAGCTCTGAACCTCGTAGCGCAGCAGGTCGGTGACGGGCTGGTCAAGAATCCATTGCAGCTCGCGCGTCATGCGTGCTGTCTTGCCCACCAGCACCGGGGTTTGCGGCGTGGCGTCCAGCACCAGCAGCCAGGGCAGCCGGTTGGGCTCCAGCGTGATCTGGTAGCGCACCGGCTCACCGCTTACCTGCAGCTCGGCGGGCAGACGGAAGCGGTTCGGCATGGCTGACGGTCGTGCCTGCCAGACGCGACCGTCAAAGTAGGACAGCACCGGACCGCGAAAGTACAGCGTTGACTGTGGCGGAGGCGGGCCGTCAAAGCGCACCCGCATGGCGACGCTGCCGTCGAGCGCCAGGCTGGCGATGTTGCCCACCGTCATGCTGTTGGAGAGCCCACTGCGCCCGGTCATGGCGTCGCTTGGCAAGCCCCACAGCGGCGCCACGCGGGGGAAAAACACAAACAGCAGCACCATGATGGGCGCGCCCAGCAGCGCCATGCTGCCGGCCAGGTGACCGGCCTGCCAAAGTGCTGGCCTGCCCACCGGCATGTGGGCGTTGACCAGGGCGGTGAGCAAGCCCAGCAGCGCCACCAGCATGGCGGCCGCCGTGAGCAGTGACTGCGAGTAGAAAAAATTGGTCAGCATCAGGAAGAAGCTGAGGAAGAACACCACGAAGGCGTCGCGGCGCGCGCGCAGTTCCAGCGTTTTGAGCGTCAGCAAGACCACCACCATGGTGACGCCCGCGTCGCGTCCCAGCAGCGTCCGGAATGTGAGCAGCGTCGCCGCCAGGCACAGACCCAGCAAGGCCATCAGCCACCACTTGGAGGGCAGGGGCTGGCCGCGCCAGGCCAGCACGCCGCGCCAGACCATGACCGCGCCACTCAGCAGGCTGCACCACAAGGGGATCTCCTGGGTCAGCGGCGCGACCACCCAGGCGATGACCGCGAGCACAAACAAGGTGTCCCGTGTGTCGCGCGGCAAGTGACTGAATGTGGGCAGCTTCATGGGTTCATCACGCCAGGGCGAGGGCGCGCAGGCAGCGTTGCTGGTGGGCCAGGCCGCTGGCGGGCGCGATGTTCTGGTGTTTCAGTCGCAGGCCGTAAATCAGTCCCAATTGGTCGGCCTGCAAGACCCAGGCGCACAGGCGGCTGAGTTGCGCCTCGGGCTGGCTCAGTCCGGTGTGCTGCTGGTCGAGCCACAGCGTTTGCTGTTGCAGGGTCTGGCTGTCGCGGCTGACCAGCTCACCGGTTTTGGCGGCCTTTTTCCAGACGATGGTTTTCAGCGCATCGCCGCGACGGTAGGCGCGCAGGCCATCGGGCTCACCCTGCACGCTGGTCGCGCTGGCATGGGCGCTGCCCTCATGAGCTTCGCCGACAGGCAGCGGTGCTGCGGGCACTTCGGGCGCCGGGTAAACCAGCACCTGGGCGGCCGGGCGCCAGACTGTCCAGACCCGGAACGTCCCCAGCGGAAAACGGGTCTCAGCCGTCAGCGTTGGCAGCCGGTGCAGGCCACGCCGTTCAGGCAAATAAGCCAGTTGCACCGTGCTGCTGGCCTGGCCCGCCACATCGGTCCAGGCCCACTGCCCGGCGTCCAGCACGGCCAGACCCAGCCCATAGCGGGGGCGCTTGCGGCCGTTGTGCAAATGAACATTGAGGATGGCTTTGGCGCCCAGGTAAATGGGGTCAGGCGCTGTCAAATTGAGGGTCAGCCCGCGCAGGGTGCCGTGGCCCACATGCATGCCCACCAGCGCACTGCCTGCCAGCAAAAAGGTCAGCAAATAGCCCAGGTTGAGCTGGTAGTTGATGGAAGACACCAGCAGCACCAGCAGGGTAACGCCCAGCATCAAACCGGCGCGGGTGGGCAGGATGTAGACGTTGCGCTGCGTCAGCGTGACGCTGTCGGTCAGGGGCAGGCGGCTTTGCCACCAGCGTGCCAGGCGGGCGCGCACATGCGCCAGCGGGTGGCGCAATGGAGGTGGCAGGGGCTTCACAGGGGATGTGGTGCCAGACAGGGTCAGGGCAGGGGCACGGCTTCGAGCATGGCGCGCACCTGTTCGCTGGCGCCCCGGCCCGCCTGGCTCAGCGGCAGCAGCCGGTGCGCAATGGTTTGCGGCAGGATGGCCTGCACATCGTCCGGCGCCACATAACTGCGCCCGCTCAGCAGCGCGCGGGCCTTGGCGGCGCGCAGCACTGCGATGCCGGCGCGCGGGCTCAGGCCCTGCATGAACCATTGCCCCGAGCGGGTCGCCTGGATCAGGTCCTGCACGTAGTCCAGCAGTGGCCCGGCAGCATGTACCGCCAGCACCTGGCTTTGCAGGACCTGCAGTTCCTCCAGCGTCAGCAGGCTGGGCAGTGCCTCGACCAGTTCGCGCCGCTCCTGCCCCATGAGCAGCTCGCGCTCGGCACTGCGGTCGGGGTAGCCCAGCGAGATGCGCATCAGGAACCGGTCGAGCTGGGACTCGGGCAGCAGGTAGGTGCCCAGCTGGTCATGCGGGTTTTGCGTGGCAATGACAAAAAAGGGCACCGGCAAAGGTCGCGTTTCACCCTCGATCGTGACCTGCTTTTCCTCCATCGCCTCCAGCAGCGCGCTTTGGGTTTTGGGACTGGCGCGGTTGATCTCATCGGCCAGCAGTACCTGGGCAAACAATGGCCCCGGGTGAAAAATGAATTGCTCCAGGCCCCGGTCATACACCGAAACACCCGACAAATCGCTGGGCATCAGATCCGAGGTAAATTGCACCCGCGAAAATTGCAGGCCGAAGGTGCGTGCCAGGGCGTGGGCGAGGGTGGTCTTGCCGACCCCGGGCACGTCTTCGATCAGCAGGTGGCCACCAGCCAGCAGGCAGGCGACACAATCTTGAGTTTGATCAAATTTGCCCACAATGACCGTGTTAAGCTGATCGACCAGAGATTTAAGTTTGTGCTGTATGTCCATGACCTGCACCATATCAAAAATTTAGCGAGGAGACTGTTTCATATGACGATGACCGGATACTTTACTCACCCAAGTTGCCGTAAACATGAAATGATGCCGGGCCACCCCGAGTGCCCCGAGCGCCTGGATGCCATTGACGATCGCCTGCTCATTTCAGGCCTGGACGTGGCGCTGGACCGGCGCGAAGCCACACCAGCAGCGGTGTCGGACATCGAGCTGGCGCACGACCGCATGTACGTGGCCGCCATCCGCGGTTTGAATGCTGAACTCAAGGAACAAATTGCCGCCGGTGGCCATGATCAATTGCAGATCGACCCCGACACCAGCATCAATGTTCATACCTGGGAGGCGGCGCTCAACGCTGCTGGCGCGGCCATTGATGCCACCGATGCCGTGCTGGCCGGCGAGATGAAAACGGCTTTTTGTGCGGTGCGCCCGCCGGGTCATCACGCCTGCCGCAGCAAGGCGGGCGGCTTTTGTTTTTTCAACAATGTTGCGATCGCCGCCAAATACGCGCTGGAGCGCCACAACCTGCACCGTGTGGCCATTGTTGACTTTGACGTGCACCACGGCAACGGCACCGAGGACATCGTGGCGGGTGATGACCGCATTCTGATGGTGAGCTTTTACCAGCACCCGTTTTATCCGATGGACTGGGTGCACTCGAGCGCCAACAATCTGGTCAACCTGCCGGTGCCGGCCTACACCAAGGGCATGGAGATCCGCGACATGATCGAGGCCGCCTGGATCCCGCGCCTGGAAGAATTCAAGCCCGAGATGATCTTTATCAGCGCCGGCTTTGACGCGCACCGCGAAGACGACATGGGTCAGCTTGGGCTGGTTGAGCAGGACTACGCCTGGATCACCAGCCGTATCATGGACGTGGCACGGCGCCATGCCAAAGGTCGTATCGTGAGTTGCCTGGAGGGCGGGTATGTGATGAGCGCGCTGTCTCGCAGCGCCGAGGCGCATATCCGGGTGCTGGCGGATGTCTGACACGGCGATCGTCGACCTGGAGGATTGGCTGGTTGCCCTGAGCCAGACCAGCGTGCTGATCGAGCTGAGCGCCTTGGTGGGCTGTGCCCTGCTGGCCTGGTTGCTGGCGCGGCTGGTGTCGAGGGCCTTTGTCGAGCGCGAGCTCAATTCCATCATGTTCGGGCGCCGCATTGTGGATGGTGTGCTGTTTCCGGCGCTGCTGTTGTGCCTGGCCTATGCCGCGCGCAAACTGCTGGTCATGAGCATGCCGTTGGCGCTGTTCAAGCTGGCCATCCCGGTTTTGATTTCGCTGCTGGTGATCCGCATGGGGGTCAAGGTCTTGCAGGCAGCCTTCAAGGACACGCCCTTGATCCGCCTGTTGGAGCGCAGTATTTCCTGGATCGCCTGGGTTGCCATGGTGCTGTGGGTGAGCGGTTTGTTGCCCTTGGTGATGGAGGAGCTGGACCAGATCAGCTGGGCCGTGGGCGGGGCCAAGTTGTCGGTGCGCAAGATCATCGAGGGCACGCTCACCGCGGGCTTGGTGCTGATCCTCTCGCTGTGGATTTCATCGGCCATCGAGGCCCGCTTGCTGCGCAAGGCGACCGGCGGTGAGCTGAGCCTGCGCAAGGCCTTCAGCAACGCGGCCCGTGCGCTGTTGATGTTTGTGGGCCTGTTGCTGGCCTTGTCTGCGGTCGGCATCGACCTCACGGCGCTGTCGGTGCTGGGTGGGGCCATTGGCGTGGGCATCGGTTTTGGCCTGCAAAAGCTGGCCGCCAATTACGTGTCCGGTTTTGTCATTCTGGCTGAGCGCAGCATGCGCATTGGCGACAGCGTGCAGGTGGATAATTTCAGTGGTGTCATCACCGAGATCAACGCGCGCTACACCGTGATTCGGTCGCTGGCCGGGCGTGAATCCATTGTGCCCAACGAGATGTTGATTACCAGCCGGGTTGAAAACCTGTCCTTGGCCGACCCCAAGGTCTGGCAGTCCACCACGGTGTCGGTGGCGTATGACAGCGATGTGGAGCTGGTGTCGCGTTTGCTGCTGCAGGCAGCGGCTGCGCAAACCCGGGTGCTGCCGGAGCCAAGTCCCTCGGTGGTGTTGTTGGCCTTTGGCGCGGATGGCCTGGAGTTTCGGCTGGGCTACTGGATGGGCGACCCTGAAAACGGTGGCGACAACCTGCGCTCCCTGGTCAATCTGGAGATCTTGCGGCTGCTGCGTGAGCATCACATCGAGATTCCCTACCCGCAACGCGTCATTCACCAGCGTGTCGTTCCCGCCGCGTGATGGCCTGCTGCGTATAATAAAAAGCACGACCGTTCTTTTTATTGGAATTGATGAAGAATGTCGTTAAGGTGGCCAAGTCGGCGCTTGCCGCCGCATAGAATGCTTTAGTTGACGTGCACGTCAATCAGATTGACGCTGACGCGATGCGTTTTTGCCTATTTTTAACCTTCTGGAGAGAGACAGTTATGAAAGTCCTGGTCGCAGTCAAGCGTGTGGTGGACTACAACGTGAAGGTCCGGGTCAAGTCGGACAACACGGGTGTGGACACCGCCAACGTCAAAATGAGCATGAACCCGTTTGACGAAATCGCCATTGAAGAAGCCGTGCGCCTGAAAGAAAAAGGCGTCGCCAGCGAGATCATCGCCGTCTCTTGTGGTGTCACCCAGTGCCAGGAAACCCTGCGCACCGCCATGGCCATCGGCGCCGACCGTGCCATCCTGGTCGAAACGTCTGAAGAACTGCAACCCCTGGCCGTGGCCAAGCTGCTGAAAGCTTTGGTCGACAAGGAACAACCCGGCCTCATCATTTTGGGCAAACAGGCCATTGATGACGACTGCAACCAGACCGGCCAGATGCTGGCCGCGCTGGCCGACCTGCCGCAAGTGGCCTTTGCCAGCAAGCTCGAAGTGGCGGACGGCAAAGCCACCGTGTCGCGCGAAATCGATGGCGGCTCCGAAACACTGAGCGTCACCCTGCCCGCCGTGGTCACCGCTGACCTGCGCCTCAATGAGCCACGTTATGTCACCCTGCCCAACATCATGAAGGCCAAGAAAAAGCCCATGGAAGTGCTCAAGCCCGAAGACCTCGGTGTGGATGTGAGCCCGCGTATCAAGACCCTCAAAGTCAACGAGCCACCCAAACGCAGCGCCGGCGTCAAGGTGCCCGACGTCGCTACCCTGGTTTCCAAACTCAAGAACGAAGCAAAGGTCATCTAAATGAGCACCCTCGTCATCGCCGAACACGACAACGTCTCCCTCAAACCCGCCACCCTCAACACCGTCACTGCCGCGCTTCAGTGCGGTGGCGACGTGCATGTGCTGGTCGCTGGCCACAACGCTGGCCCGGCTGCCGCTGCCGCTGCCCAAATCGCCGGTGTCAGCAAAGTGCTGCACATCGACGCTGACGCCCTGGCGCACGGCATCGCTGAAAACCTCACCGTGCAAATCGTGGCGCTGGCCGCCAGTTACAGCCACCTGCTGTTCCCGGCCACTGCTGCGGGCAAGAACGTGGCGCCACGCGTGGCTGCCAAGCTCGACGTCGGTCAGCTCTCGGATGTCACCAAGGTGCTGAGCCCTGACACTTTCGAGCGCCCGATCTACGCTGGTAATGCGATTGCCACGGTGCAGAGTCTGGATGCCATCAAGGTGCTGACCGTGCGCACCACCGGCTTTGATGCCGCCGCACTGGGTGGCACGGCAGCCATCGAGACCGTGGTAGCGCAGGCCGCACCGGGCAACACCACTTACCTGGGTTCAGAGATCGCCAAAAACGACCGCCCCGAGCTGACCGCGGCCAAGATCATCGTCAGCGGTGGCCGTGCCCTGGGCTCGCAGGAAAAGTTCAACGAACTCATGATTCCGCTGGCCGACAAGCTCGGTGCGGCAATAGGCGCCAGCCGTGCGGCGGTCGATGCCGGCTACGCCGCCAACGACCTGCAGGTGGGCCAGACCGGCAAGATCGTGGCGCCCCAGCTCTACATTGCGGTGGGCATCAGTGGTGCCATCCAGCACCTCGCCGGCATGAAGGACAGCAAGGTCATCGTGGCCATCAACAAGGACCC
>NZ_JAURYQ010000015.1 GCF_030653815.1 Rhodoferax sp.
CAGGCGCCTTGCTGGCGATGCTGCTGGTCCTCGGCGGCTATGGCGCACTGCGTTCGCTGCTGGGTGGGATTGGCCGCGCCCGCGAGGCGAGCGGTACCATCGTTGCCATCGAGCATCCGGCGGCGGAGATCACCACCGTGCGTTGCCGGCTGCTTCAGGGCTGGCACGGGCACCAGCCAGGCCAGTTTGCCTTCGTCACCTTTGATGACAAGGAAGGGGCGCACCCGTTCACCATAGCCAGTGCGGACCGGGGTGACCAGACCATCAGCTTTCAGATCAAGGCCCTTGGCGACTATACGAAGCAGCTTGGGCAACGCCTGCACGCCGGGCAACCGGTGCGCGTGGAAGGGCCTTACGGTCGTTTTGACCTCGCCCGCTGCAATCGCAGGGCCCGACAGATCTGGATCGCGGGTGGCATTGGCATCACGCCCTTCCTGGCCTGGCTGGAGTCCCTGCAAGCCCATCCGGACAAGGCGCCCATGGCCGACCTGCATTACTGCACCCGCGATCAGAGCACCGACGCCTTTGCGCCGCGCCTGCTGACTTTGTGCGCCACCCTGCCCTCGGTGCAACTGCACATCCATGATGCGCGTCAGGGTGCCAAATTGACAGCATCTGCGCTGGGCGTGTTGAAAAATACGGAAATCTGGTTTTGCGGACCTACCGGATTGGCAGAAGCCTTGCGCCAAGGCATGGCAGCGCTGGGCTGGCGGCCGCGCTTTCACCAATAAGCCTTCTAGATGCGCAAGGAGCTTGGGCGGCAGAGTGTTCTGCTGCGTGTCCCCCGCCCTGCGGGCTCCGCCTTTACCTGCGCAGAGCTCTCTGCCGCCCCGGCTCCTATGCCAGGTGCGCCGTCGAACTGGCGTGCATGCAAATGGCCGCAGCCGTGGCCACGTTGAGCGACTCCTCACCCCCCGGTTGCGCAATGCGCACATGACCGCTGGCACGCGCCTCCAGCTCGGCACAAACGCCCTGCCCTTCATGCCCCAAGGCCCAGGCGCATGGCATGGATAGCTCCTTATTCAGGAGCGCCTGGTGCAAGTAGCTGCCCCGGTGCGAGCTGGTCACCAGCAACGGCACCGTCAAAACATCCACTTGGTCAAGGGAAGCCCCCTCGACCAGTTGCAGACCCCAATGGGCGCCCATGCCCGCGCGCAGCACCTTGGTGCTCCACAGAGCGGCGGTACCCTTGAGGGCAATGACCTGCTTGAAGCCGAAGGCCGAGGCACTGCGCAAAATGGCCCCCACATTGCCGGCGTCCTGCACCCGGTCCAGGATGACCGTGGCCGCGCCAGCCTGGATGGCTGGCTCTTGCGGCAAATCAAAGACAAAGCCGAGGCGCGCTGGCGACTCCAGCGTGCTGAGCTCATCGAACAGCGCGTCACCCAGCACAATGTTTTTCGGCGCGGCTTGCACGTAGGGCACCGGTGCCTCAAGCCAGTAAGACGCGGCAAACAACCCGATGGTCGGCCGCACGCCCCGCCCCAGAGCGGCGCGCAACAGGTGGTCACCCTCGGTCCAGAAGCGCTGTTGCTTGCGGTACTCGGTGTTGCTGTGCGCCAGCCGTTTAAGGTCCTTGAACAAGGCGTTGTCGCGCGAGCTGATGTTCAGCACCTGGGGTGAGGTCATGGCCGGACGCCTTGCAAGACTTCGGTCACCGGGCGAAAGCTGGTGCGGTGCAGCGGACAGGCGCCATGTTCCCGCAAAGCCGCCAGGTGCAGCGTCGTGCCGTAACCCTTGTGCTGCGCAAAGCCATAGGCGGGGTGCAGCGTGTCGACTTCCTGGCACCAACGGTCACGCGTGACCTTGGCCAGGATCGAAGCCGCGGAAATCGCTGCCACCAGGGCATCGCCCTTGACGATGGCCTCGGCGCGCATGGGCAAGACCGGCAGGCGGTTGCCATCGACCAGCACCAATTTGGGCGCCAGGCGCAAACCGTCCACCGCGCGGCGCATGGCCAGCAGGGTGGCCTGCAAAATGTTGAGCGCATCAATTTCCTGCACGCTGGCCTGCGCCACCGAAAAACACAGGGCCTTGGCGCGGATCTCGTCAAACAGCTGTTCACGTTGGCGTTCCGTGAGCTTTTTGGAGTCTGCCAGGCCCTTGATCGGATGCAGATCGTCCAGGATCACCGCCGCGGCAACGACCGGTCCTGCCAAGGGGCCGCGGCCCGCCTCGTCAACCCCGGCGATCAAGCCATTGATATCCCATTGCAAGGCAACCTGTTGCATGCTGACGGGCGTTTGGGCGCGGCGCTTGGGCAGACGCGCAGACCGTGGCGCTGACGCCTTGATGGCGCCAAGCTCAGGAGTGGAGGAGTTGCGCGATGGCATGGGCAGCGAGTTGGGGTGTGTCGCGCTGCAACTCGGTGTGCAGCGCGGTGAAACGTTGTTCAAGGGCCCGTATTTTCTCAGGCTGGCGGGCTTTGGCGTCAAGCCACTGCAAAATTTCGTGGGCCAGCGCTTGCGGCGTGGCGGCGTCCTGCAGCAGTTCGGGCACGACAAAATCACGGCACAAAATATTGGGCAGACCCACCCAGGCCTGCAGCTTCTTGCGCCGCATGATCTGCCACGACAGCCAGCCCATGCGGTAGGCAATGACCATGGGGCGCTTGAACAAGGCCGCTTCCAGCGTGGCCGTGCCGCTGGCGATCAAGGTGACGTCACAGGCGGCGAGCACGGTATGGGACTGCCCCATCACCATCTGCACCCACTCAACCATGCCACTCATTCGCAGCGCCGCCTCGATTTGGGCCCGGCGTGCCGGCACCACAGGAACGATGAATTGGGTGTCAGGGCGCGCTTGCCGGATCAACCTGGCCGCTGCAAAAAAATGGGCCGCCAGATGGGCAATTTCCGAGTCGCGGCTGCCCGGCAAAATGGCCACCACCGTGTTCTGCACCGACAAGCCCAACCGGGCCCGCGCTGCCGCCTGGTCTGGCTGCAGCGGAATCACGTTGGCCAAGGGGTGGCCGACATAGGTGGCGGCAATCCCATGGGCAGCGAGCAGCGCCGGTTCGAACGGAAAAATACACAGCACATGGTCGACGCTGCGCTTGATTTTCTCGATCCGCTCGGGTCTCCAGGCCCAAATCGACGGGCAGACAAAATGCACGGTCTTGATGCCGTGCGCCTTCAAGGACGCCTCCAGGTCAAGGTTGAAGTCGGGGGCATCGACGCCAATGAAAACGTCTGGCGGCTGTTGCAGCAGGCGCGCCTTGAGCTGCTTGCGTATACCGACGATCTCGCGGTAACGACGCAGCACCTCCCAGCCAAAGCCATGGACCGCCAGCTTGTCGTGCGGCCACCAGGCCTCGAACCCGCGCTGCGCCATCTGCGGGCCGCCAATGCCCACCGACTGCAGCTCGGGCCAGCGCTGCTTCAGGCCGTCCAGCAACAGTCCGGCGAGCAGGTCGCCAGAAGTTTCACCGGCGACCAGTGCGGCTTGCATGGTGTCAGGGTAAAACGCTCAGCGCACAATGCCACGCTGGGGCGAAACGTGGTCCAGGAACGCCAGCATCATCTGCACGTCCGACGCCGATTCGGGGTAGCTATGTGTCAAATCGGCAATACGTTCGCGGGCTGCCTGCAGCGTCAGGTCATCGCGGTACAGCGCCTTGTGCATGGCCTTGACGGCGCTGATGCGCTCGGGCGAAAAACCGCGCCGGCGCAGGCCTTCAAAATTCATCGAACGCGCCGCAGCCGGCTGACCCTGGCACATGACAAACGGCGGCACATCGGCAAACAGCAGCGTGCACATGGCGGTCATGCTGTGGGCACCAATGCGCACAAACTGGTGCACCACGGTGAAACCACCCAGGATGGCCCAGTCGCCCACATGCACATGGCCCGCCAACTGCGAATTGTTGGCAAAAATGGTGTGGCTGCCCACTTGGCAATCGTGCGCCAGGTGGACATAAGCCATCAACCAGTTGTCGTCACCCACGCGCGTGACGCCGACATCGCCTGGCGAGCCGATATTGAAGGTACAAAATTCGCGGATGGTGTTGCGGTCGCCAATGACCAGTTCACAGGGTTCGCCAGCGTACTTCTTGTCTTGCGGAATGGCGCCCAGCGAGGAGAACTGGAAAATGCGGTTGTCGCAACCAATGGTGGTGTGGCCTTCCAGCACGCAATGCGGGCCCACGGTGGTGCCGGCACCAATGCTGACGTGCGGACCAATGACGGTGTAAGGCCCGACCGTGACCGAGCTGTCGAGTTCGGCCGCGGGGTCAACCAGGGCCGTGGCGTGAATGGTGGTCAAGCGACTCTCCTCAGGCAATTTTGCGCATGGCGCAGGTGAGTTCAGCCTCGACCGCCAACGCGCCGTCCACGGTGGCGGACGTCTTGAACTTGAAAATACCGGCCTTCATGCGCAGCAATTCCACATTCAGAATCAACTGGTCGCCAGGCTCCACGGGACGCTTGAAGCGCACCCCTTCCATGCCGGCAAAGTAGTACACCATGTCGTCGGTGGCGCCGGAGTCTATGGCATCAAAGGCCAGCAGGGCAGCGGCCTGAGCCAGGGCTTCCAGCATCAACACGCCGGGCATCACCGGGCGGTGCGGAAAATGGCCTGGAAAGAAAGGCTCGTTGATGGTGACATTTTTCAGCGCCTTGATGGTCTTGCCTTTCTCAATGGCCAGCACCCGGTCCACCAGCAAGAACGGGTAGCGGTGCGGCAACTTGGTGAGAATTTTGTAAATATCCATCGAAAGGTCCTTAGTTTGAATTGTTTGGTTTGAGTTGCGCCTCCAGCGCACGGATGCGCTCACGCAGGCTGGCCAGGTGCTTGAGCGACGCGGCATTTTTTTCCCAGGCGGCGTTATCGTCCAGCGGGAACATGCCGGTGTAATGGCCCGGCTTGTGGATGGAGCGCGTCGCCACCGAAGCGGCAGAGATGTTGACGCCGTCGGCCAGCGTCAGATGGCCCAGCACGATGGCGCCGCCGCCCACGGTGCAATGGGCGCCAATGGTGGCGCTGCCTGCCACACCGGCGCAACCCGCCATGGCCGTGTGCCGGCCGATGTGCACGTTGTGGCCGATCTGGATCAGGTTGTCGAGCTTGACGCCGTCCTCGATCACGGTGTCCTGCAGAGCGCCGCGGTCGATGCAGGTGTTGGCGCCAATTTCGACATCGTTGCCGATGCGTACCGCGCCCAGTTGTTCAATTTTTTCCCAGGCGCCGGCATTGGGGGCAAAACCGAAGCCGTCGGCCCCGATGACGACGCCGGCATGGAGAATGCAACGCTCACCCACCACACAGCCTTCGCCCAGCGTGACGCGCGACTTGAGCACCGTGTCGGCGCCCACCACGGCGCCGGCCTCAAGCACGCACAGTGGACCGATACGCGCGCTGGGATGCACCTGGGCCAGCGGGTCAATCACCGCGCTCGGATGGATCAGCGGCCCGGTGGGCGCAGCCAGGGTCTTTTTCCAGAGTTGAGTGACCCGGGCGTAGTACAAATAAGGCTGCTCGGTCACGATGCAGGCCCCGCGCGCCGCAGCCAAAGTCTGGAACTGGGGGCTGACAATCACGCAGCCGGCAGCGGAGGCCGACAACAAATGCTGGTATTTGGGATGGCTGAGAAAACTCAGCTGGGCCGGCCCGGCGCTTTCCAGCGGCGCCAGACCTTCGATGCGCAGGTTGGCATCGCCATGCAACTCGCCGCCCAGCGCCTCAACAACAGATGCCAATCGCAGGGTCACGCGCACGCCGCCTTCAAGTCGGATTTACTTGCCGGCAGACGAATTGAGCGCCTTGATCACCTTGTCGGTGATGTCATGCTTGGGATTGACGTACACCGCGTCCTGAAAAATGAAGTCGTAGTTTTCGGCCACGGCCAGGTCCTTGATGACCTTGTTGGCGCGCTGGATCACCAGTTGCAACTCTTCGTTCTTGCGGGCATTCAGGTCTTCCTGAAACTCGCGACGCTTTCTCTGGAAATCACGGTCCTGCTCGAGCAACTGCTTTTGCCGGGTCTGGCGCTGGGTTTCGGGCAGGGTGGGTGCCTCGCGCTCGAACTTGTCGGCCAGCGCCTTGATGCTGCTGCCCTGGTCGACCAGCTCTTTCTCACGCTTGGAAAACTCCTGCTCCAGCTTGGTCTGCGCCGCCTTGGCGGTGCCGGCTTCCTTGAGCACGCGATCGGTGCTGACAAAGCCCATGCGCAGGTCCTGCGCCTGCAAGGACATCGCAGACAGGCCGCACAGACTCAGGGCACAAAGATGTCGTAAGAAATAGTTCATTAGAAACTGGTCCCGATTTGAAATTGCAAGCTTTGAATTCTATCGTTGTCAAACTTGCGGATTGGTTTGGCAAACGCCAGGCGCAAAGGGCCCACCGGCGAAATCCAGCTGATGCCCACGCCGACCGACGAGCGCAGATCGTTGGCATTGGCGTTGACCGGGTTGTCGCCCCCGACCATGCCGATGTCCCAAAAGCCGTACATGCGCAGGGTGCGGTCATTGCCGGCGCCGGGGAAAGGTGCCAATATTTCCATGTTGACGTTGAGCTTGCGTGAGCCGCCCAAAGAGGTCCCCAGACCGTCCGCCTGCTCGTTCGGCCCCAGACTGCCCTGCTCGAAACCGCGCACCGAGCCCAGGCCCCCGCCATAAAAGTTCTTGAACACCGGGAACGTGCCGCCGCCAAAGGCACGACCCAGGCCGACTTCGGTGTTGAAGGCCGCGGTGAATTGCTTGTTCAAAGGCACATACTGCTGGAACTGGTAGGTGGCGCGCAGGTACTTGGCATCGCCGGCAAAAGACCACTCGGCATTGGCGCGCTGCAGGCGGCCGCTGGTCGGTGCCAGGGCGCTGTCGCGGCTGTCACGCGCCCAACCCACGGTCAAGGGCAGCGCGGTACTGGAGTAACCGTATTCATCGGCGTAGTTCTTGTAAGAGATCGGCAGATCGGTGCCCGGGACAATGGTGGTCTTTTCAATGCCCAGACCAAAAAACACGGTGTCGATTTCGGTAAACGGCACGCCAAAGCGGATGCTGGCCCCAGAAGTCTCGAGCTTGTAATAGTCCTCGTCCTGGTACGGGCTGCTGGTGCGCGCATACAGGTCAAAGGTGCGCGACACGCCGTCTTCGGTGAAATACGGATCGGTGGTGTTGATCACCACCAGGCGGTTGAACTTGCTGGTGTTGACCTGCAGACCCAGCGAATTGCCCGAGCCAAAGGCGTTTTCCTGCTTCAGGCCAAAGGACAGGCCCAAGCCGTCACCACTGGAGTAACCCGCACCCAGGCTCAGGCTGCCAGTGGGTTTTTCGGTGACATTGATGGTCAGGTCGACCTGGTCCGGCGTGCCGGGCACCTCCTCGGTTTCCACGGCGACGTCGCCAAAGTAGCCCAGACGGTCGACCCGGTCGCGCGAGCGGCGGATTTTGTCGCCGTCGTACCAGGACGCTTCCAGTTGACGGAATTCGCGGCGCACCACCACATCGCGGGTACGGGTGTTGCCGGCCACGTTGATTTTGCGCACATAGGCGCGACGCGACGGATTGGCCTGCAGCACCAGCGCCACGCGGTTGTTGACCCGGTCAATTTCGGGCCGGGCCTCGACGCGCGCAAAAGCATAACCAAAGTTGCCGAAATAGTCGGTGAAGGCCTTGGTGGTCTTGGCGACCTCGTCAGCGTTGAAAGCCTCACCCGGACGGATCGCCACCAGCGACTTGAACTCCTCTTCCTTGCCCAGGTATTCGCCCGCCAGCTTGACGCTGCTGACGACAAAACGCTCGCCTTCGGTGATGTTGATGTTGATGCCGATGTCGGTCTTGTTGGGCTGGATCGCCACCTGGGTCGAGTCCACCTTGAACTCGAGGTAGCCCCGGGTCAGGTAATAGGAGCGCAGGGTCTCGATGTCGGCGTTGAGCTTGGCACGCGAATAACGGTTGGACTTGGTGTACCAGCTCAACCAGCCGCCGGTGTCCAGATCAAACAGGCCGCGCAGCGTGGATTCACTGAACGCCTTGTTGCCGACAATCCGGATTTCGGTAATGTTGGCCGGTTCACCTTCCACCACGGTGAAGGTCAGGTTGACCCGGTTGCGCTCGATCGGTGTCACCGTGGTGACCACCTGGGCGGCGTACAGACTGCGGTTGATGTACTGGCGCTTGAGCTCCTGCTCGGCACGGTCGAGTTGGGCCTTGTCAAACGGCCGGCCGTCGGCCAGACCGACATCACGCAAGGACTTGACCAGCACGTCCTTGTCGAACTCCTTGGTGCCAACAAACTCCACATTGGCCACCGTGGGGCGTTCTTCGACCACCACCACCAGCACATCGCCGTTGACTTCAATGCGCACGTCCTTGAACAGGCCCAGTGCAAACAGGCTTTGAATGGCGGCGGCGCCCTTGTCGTCGTTGTAAGTGTCGCCAACGCGCACCGGCAACGAAACAAAGACGGTGCCCGGCTCCACGCGTTGCAGCCCCTCAATCCGGATATCGCGCACGGTGAACGGGTTGACAGCCCAGGCGGACTGGGCGACCAACATCAGGGAAGCCAGTGCGGCACTTGTAGTGAGGCGAAATCGATTGGTTAACATAGTTCAGTTTGATAAGTAATAGGTGCCGGCCAAGTGGACGACGATCAGCCAAACAAGCGGGAAACATCGTTGAAAAGAGCGACCGCCATCATGAGCATCAGAATGGCAATACCGCCTTGTTGCATACGTTCCATCCAGGCATCCGACACAGGCCGACCGGTGACACCCTCCCAAAGATAATACATCAGGTGTCCACCATCGAGCACCGGCACCGGCAGCAAATTCAAAACACCCAGGCTGACACTGATGAGCGCCAGGAAAATGAGGTACTGGGTCAGCCCCATGCCGGCCGATTTGCCGGCATAGTCGGCAATGGTGAGCGGGCCGCTGATGTTCTTGATGGAGGCCTCGCCAATCAGCATGCGGCCCATCATCTTGAGTGTCAGGACCGACACGTCCCAGGTTTTCACCAGCGCCTGCCAACTGCCGTCCAGGGCACCATAACGCACCAGTACCTGCTCGGGTGGCGCACCCACGTAGGCGCCAATGCGGCCCATCGCCTGGCCGTTTTCCTGCACCACGCGCGGCGTCACATTCAGTTGCAGTCGCTGGCCGTCGCGCAGAAGGGTCCAGACCTGGGTCGGCGCTTTGCCATTGACCACCGATTGGCGAATCAGGACGCGCAGGCCCTGCCCGTCAAGAATGGGCTTGCCATCGACCTGGGTCACTTCGTCGCCGGCACGCAAACCGGCCTGTGCCGCGGCTGAATCCGGCATGATGTCGCCCATCAACGGGCGTGTCAGCGGGCCAATGACACCCATTTTTTGAAACATGCGGGCATCGACCTCATGGCTGTCCAAAGTGGACAGCCTGAGCAGGAATTCACGCTCAGCACTGGTCTTTTCCGCCTGCACCCAGAGCCTGACGTCTCGCCCTTCGAGCGCCCCGCGGGTCAGTTGCCAGCGCAGGTCCTCGAACGAGCGCACTTCTGTTTCTGCCTCACCGTCCAGCGCGGCGCGCACGACCCGCTCGCCGCCAACCAGTCCGGACTGGCTGGCCATCGACTCTGCCTGCGGCGGCGCCAGGATGGCAGCCGGGACTTGCACCCCGGTCCAGTTGACCACGCTGTACAAGAGCACCGCCAACAGCAGATTGGCCGCCGGCCCCGCCGCCACAATGGCACTGCGACGCCCCAGGCTTTGCGTGTTGAAGGCCAGATGACGCTCGGCCGGCGCCACCGGAGCTTCACGCTCATCAAGCATCTTGACAAAACCGCCCAGCGGAAACAGCGCCAGCACGAATTCAGTGCCGCTGGTTTTGGACTGCCAGCGCAACAGGGGCTTGCCAAAGCCGATGGAAAAGCGCAAGACCCTGACGCCACAGGCCACCGCGACCCGATAGTGGCCGTACTCATGCACGGCAATCAGCAAGGCGATGGCGACGATGAAGGCAAGGACAGTCAGCATCGGGGCGGCGCGTCAGATGGACAGGCGGGTGACCACGCGCGTAGCAAGCTCACGGCTCTGCGCGTCGAGTGCCAGCAAATCTTCCAGCGACCCCGGCGGCGTGGGCTGCACCTTGGCCAGGGTTTCCAGATTGACCGCGTGCATCTGGTCAAAGCGGATCTGCCCGGCCAGAAAAGCCGCCACGGCGATCTCGTTGGCGGCGTTGAGCACGGCAGTGCTTCCCGCTGGCGCGGCCAGCACGGACCAGGCCAAGGCCAGGCCAGGAAAGCGTTGGCGGTGGCCATGGTCATCCAGCGACTCGAACGTCATGTCGGCCATGGTCCGAAAATCAAGCGCGCTGGCACCCGAGCTCATGCGTTGCGGCCAGGAAAGACCATAGGCAATAGGCACTTTCATGTCTGGCGTGCCCAGCTGGGCGATGACGGAGTTGTCACGGTACTGGACCATCGAGTGGATCACGCTCTGCGGATGGATCACCACCTCGATCTGCGCTGGCGCGACGCCGAACAGGTAGCGCGCCTCGATCACCTCGAGCGCCTTGTTCATCATGGTGGCCGAATCCACCGAAATCTTGCGCCCCATGACCCAATTCGGGTGGGCACAGGCCTGGTCCGGCGTGATGTCGGCAAAGCTGGCCGGATCGCGGCGCCGGAACGGCCCGCCCGAGGCCGTCAGGATGATCTTGTCGATCTGCGTGGCCCAACTCGCGGCGTCTTCGGGCAGGGACTGGAAAACCGCCGAATGCTCGCTGTCGATCGGCAACAGCTTGGCACCGCCGGCGTTCACGGCCTGCAAAAAATAGTCGCCGCCGACCACCAGGGCTTCTTTGTTGGCCAGCAACAGGCGTTTGCCTGCGCGCGCCGCACCCAGGCACGAAGCCAGGCCGGCAGCACCCACAATGGCCGCCATGACCACGTCGACCTGCTCATGGCTGGCCACCTCGGTGATGGCGTCCGGACCACACAGCACCTGGGTCGGCAAACCCAGGTCGCGGCAAAGACGCGCCAGTTCCTGGCCGTGCGCCGGGCTGGCCATGACCGCAAAGGCTGGTCGAAATTGAACACACTGCTGCAGCAATTTATCGACCTGGGTCGAGGCGGTCAAGGCAAACACCTCGAACCGCTCCGGGTGCAGCGACAGCACCTCCAGGGTACTGACGCCAATGGAGCCGGTCGACCCCAAAATTGCAACACGTTTCTTTTTCAAACCCCTTGAATCCAGCATGGGCACTCTCAAAATGTGTAAAGCATCATGGCCAAAGGCAAGCTGGGCAACAAGGCGTCAACCCGGTCCAGCACGCCACCATGACCGGGAAGGAGCTTGCTGCTGTCCTTGACCCCGGCGCTGCGCTTGACCAGGGACTCGAACAGGTCACCCACCACACTCATGGCGGCCAGGAACAGGCAGGCGATCACGACAAAGACCGCGCCGCGCTCAGCCAGGTGGCTGTAGAAACTGGGCACGGTCGCCTGCGTCCCCACATCGAAACGGGTCCAGGCCCAAGCCAACAGCAACACGGCCACCATGCCACCCCAGACGCCTTCCCAGCTCTTGCCCGGGCTGATCGACGCCGCCAATTTGCGCTTGACGAGTCGCCCGCCCCAGGTGCGGCCGGAAAAGTAGGCACCGATGTCGGCCACCCAGACCAAGGCAAAGACCGACAGCAAAAAATTGGGGCCCACAAGTCTGGCCTGGGCCACGGCCAGCCAGGTGACCACCAGCGCCAGCAGGCCGAGTCCCAAACGAAAACTGCGATTCAGTTGACCCCAGGCCGGCACACCGGCACGCAACACCCAACTGCCCAGCAGCACCCAGACGGCACCGGTCACAAGCCAAACCCGAGGCAAGGTCTGCGCCAGCCCGCCAGCCCACCAAAGTCCTGCGCACGTCAGGGCACACAAAGCACCGGCAAGGTAGCTGGCAGGCGGCTCATAGCCATTCAAACGCGCCCATTCCCAGGCCGCAGCGGCAATGAACAGGAGTGCGAGAAAATTGAAGGGTGCTGCATCCTGGTAAAACAGTGCGGGCAACAGCACCAGCAACAACAACACAGCGGTGATCACGCGTTGCTTGAGCATGGCAAGCCTTCAGTGGACGCCGACAGGCGAAGCAGCGGCATCACCCTGACCCGGGACCTTGCCAAAGCGACGTTCGCGCAAGGCATAGGATTCAATGGCCTGGTCGAGCGCGGCCTCGTCAAAATCGGGCCACAGTTTGTCGGAAAAGAAAAATTCGGAATAAGCGGACTGCCAAAGCAAAAAGTTGCTGATGCGTTGCTCACCACCGGTGCGGATCACCAGGTCGGGGTCGGGCACATGCGCCAGCGCCATCGTCTGGCTCAGATTCTGTTCGGTCATTTCCAGCCCCTGGGCGGCAACACGCGCAGCCGCCTGCACGATGTCCCAACGGCCGCCGTAGTTGAAACAGACATTCAACACCAGTTTGTGGTTGGCGGCTGTGGCTGCTTCGGCCTGCTCGATACCCTTGAGCACGCGGTTCGAGAGGCCCTGGCGCTCGCCAATGAAACGCAGTTGCACGCCGTCAAGCTTGAGCTGAGGCACCTCGCGCCCCAAAGCCAGCGCAAACAAGTCCATCAAGCCAGAGACTTCCTCCTGCGGACGCTGCCAGTTCTCAGAAGAAAAGGCAAAGACCGTGAGCACCTTGATGCCGCGCGCATCACAGGCGCAGGCACAACGCTTGAGGGAATCAACCCCTTGCTTATGACCCGCGATACGAGGCAAAAAGCGCTTGGACGCCCAGCGCCCATTGCCATCCATGACGATGGCGACATGGTACGGCGTTGAGGAAGGGGGCATGGCCGGTCAAACCGCCATGATGTCGTGTTCTTTGGCCGCCACCAGCTGATCGATGGCCGCAATGTGCCGGTCGGTCACTTTCTGGATGTCGGTTTCGCAGCGCTTCTGGTCATCTTCCGACGCGAGCTTGTCCTTGACCAACTTCTTGACGCCCTCGTTGGCGTCGCGGCGCAGGTTGCGCACGGCAATTTTGGCGCCCTCGCCTTCATTGCGCACCAACTTGGTCAACTCCTTGCGGCGCTCCTCGGACATCGGCGGCATCGGCACCCGGATCAGGTCGCCCATGGACGATGGGTTCAGCCCAAGGTCGCTGTCACGAATGGCTTTTTCAATCTTGGCGCCCATGCCTTTTTCCCAGGGCTGCACACTCACCGTGCGCGAATCCAGCAGCGACACGTTGGCCACCTGGCTGATGGGTACAAGGGAACCATAGTAATCAACCTGCACCGTGTCCAGAATGGCAGGGTTGGCGCGTCCGGTACGGATCTTGGTCAGGTTGTGTTTGAAAGCCTCGATGGACTGGTCCATCTTGGTTTCTGCGGTATTTTTAATTTCGGCGACTGACATGGGTCTTCCTCACTCAGGGTTCAAAATAAAAAATCAGGCGTGCACCAGGGTGCCCTCATCTTCACCCAGCACCACGCGCTTGAGCGCACCGTGCTTGAAAATCGAGAACACCTTGACCGGCAGTTTCTGATCGCGGCACAAGGCAAACGCCGTGGCATCCATGATGCCCAGGTTCTGCGAAATGGCGTCATCAAAGGAAATCTTGCTGTAGCGCGTGGCGCTGGGGTCTTTTTTGGGGTCAGCACTGTAGACGCCATCGACCTTGGTGGCCTTGAGCACAATCTCGGCACCAATTTCGGCACCGCGCAAGGCGGCCGCGGTGTCGGTGGTAAAGAACGGATTGCCGGTACCGGCGGCAAAAATGACGACCTTGCCCTCTTCGAGGTATTGCAGGGCCTTGGGACGCACATAGGGCTCCACCACCTGCTCGATGGCAATGGCCGACATCACGCGCGCCGTCAGGCCAGCCTTGTTCATGGTGTCGCCCAGCGCCAGTGAGTTCATCACGGTCGCCAGCATGCCCATGTAGTCGGCCGTGGCACGGTCCATACCGACCGAGCCACCCGCCACGCCGCGGAAAATATTGCCACCGCCAATCACCACGGCCACCTGGACACCAAGGGCGGTAACCCCCACGATTTCATCGACCATGCGCACAATGGTGTCACGGTTGATGCCAAACTGGTCGTCCCCCATCAGTGCCTCACCCGACAATTTGAGCAAAATGCGCTTGTAAGCCGGCTTGACATCTGACATGGGTGACTCCTTGGTCTTGGGTGGATTCAATGAAACAGCAGGAGCCAGATCAGGCCGCCTTTTGTGCAGCAGCCACCTGGGCCGCCACTTCAGCAGCAAAGTCATCCACCTTTTTCTCAATGCCCTCACCCACCACATACAAGGTGAATGACTTGACCGTGGTGGCCATGGCCTTGAGCATCTGCTCGACCGTTTGCTTGTCGTTCTTGACAAAGGCCTGGTTCAGCAAAGACACTTCCTTGAGGTATTTCTGCACGCCGCCTTCGATGCGCTTGGTCACAATTTCTGCGGACTGCACGGGCTTGCCGGCAGCGGTGGCCACAGCAGCGTCTTCGGCCGCCTTGGCAGCTGCCACCGAGCGCTCACGCGCCACCAACTCAGCGGGCACCTCGTCGCTCGACAAGGACACGGGCTTCATGGCAGCAATGTGCATGGCCACATCCTTGGCGGCGACCTCATCACCTTCGAATTCGACCACCACACCAATGCGGGTGCCGTGCAGGTAGGAAGCCAGCTTGCTGCCGTTGGCAAAACGCTTGAAACGGCGAAAGCTCATGTTCTCGCCAATCTTGCCAATCAGGCCCTTGCGCACGTCTTCGAGCGTCGGACCAAAACCATCCTGCTCGTAAGCCAGGGCACCCAAGGCAGCCACATCGGCCGGGTTCTGCTTGGCGATCAAGGCCGCAGCAGCGTTGGCCAGGGCCAGGAAGCTGTCGTTCTTGGTGACAAAGTCGGTTTCGCAGTTCACTTCGAGCAGCGCGCCGACACCGGCGTCTGCTGCGTAAACCACCACACCTTCGGCCGTGACACGGCTGGCGGCCTTGCCGGCCTTGCTGCCCAATTTGACGCGCAGCAGCTCTTCAGCCTTGACCATGTCGCCTTCGGCCTCGGTCAGCGCGCGCTTGCATTCCATCATCGGGGCGTCGGTCTTGCCACGCAGTTCAGCCACCATGCTTGCAGTAATTTGAGCCATTTTGTTCTCCGGAAATCAGTACAGTTTATCAATTCAAATTAAAAAAAGGGGGCACATGAGCCCCCCTTTTGGATTGGGGTCGCCAAAGAATCAGGCAGCAGCCTCATTGACCTCGACGAATTCGTCAGCGCTGTCTTCAGCCACGGCCTTGACCACGTCGTCCATGGCATTGGCGCGGCCTTCCAGGATCGCGTCAGCGATGCCACGGGCGTACAACTCAACCGCCTTGGAAGAGTCGTCGTTACCAGGAATCACATAGTCGATGCCTTCGGGCGAATGGTTGGTGTCGACCACGGCAATCAGCGGAATACCCAGCTTGCGGGCTTCGGCGATGGCGATCTTGTGGTAGCCCACGTCGATCACGAAAATCGCGTCCGGCAAGGTGGTCATGTCCTGAATACCACCGATGTCTTTTTCCAGCTTCTCGAGCTCACGGGCAAACATCAGCTGCTCTTTCTTGCTCATGCTGTCCAGACCGGCTTCCTGCTGGATCTTCATGTCCTTGAGACGCTTGATCGAGGTCTTGACGGTTTTGAAGTTGGTCAGCATGCCACCCAACCAACGGGCGTCAACGTAGGGAACACCGGCGCGCTTGGCCTCGACGGCCACGGTTTCGCGGGCCTGACGCTTGGTGCCGACCATCAGCACGGTACCGCGCTTGGCCGAAATCTGACGCGCAAACTTGGCGGCTTCCTGGAACATCGGCAACGATTTTTCCAGGTTGATGATGTGAATCTTGTTGCGATGGCCAAAAATGAAGGGGGCCATTTTCGGGTTCCAGAAGCGGGTCTGGTGACCAAAGTGGACACCGGCTTCCAGCATTTCGCGCATGGTAATTGCCATAAAAAAAACTCCAAAGGTTAGGTCTGAAATCCAGTTCGTTTTGCCAGCGGACTGGCAACACCTTGATGAAACTGGTTTGCGGATTAACTTTGTAGCAGCAGGCGCTGATGAAATCGGCCAGCTACAAAGCCAGACGAGTATAGCACTGTGCCCCAAGTGTCCTTGGGCCTGGCGCGGCGGCCCACCGAGCCTACTGCAGCGGTGTCGGCGGCACCGGGAGGTGGGGTGCCCGGAAGATCTGGGCTGCATCCACGGCATCGAAACGGTATTGCAAGCCACAAAAATCGCAGCCCACCTCGATCACCTCGCGCTCCTGCAAAATGCTGTCAACCTCCGGCTGCCCCAGGCTCAGCAACATCCGGGACACCCGCTCACGGCTGCAGGAGCAGGAAAAGCGGGGACCCGCCTCGCCCTGCAAGGGCTCGAAACGCAGCAGTTGTTCCTCCCAGAACAGGCGGTGCAGGATGGTTTCGACATCCAGCGTCAACAGCTCTTCACGCTTCAGGCTGGAGGCCAGCATGGCGATGCGCTTGTAGTGCTCATTGATGCCAATCTGATCCTCATCCGAGGCCTGGGAACTGCCCGCCAGATTGCCCTTGCCCGCCATCGGCAGGCGCTGGATCAGCAGGCCGGCGGCCACCTTGTCGTCGGCAGCCAGCACCAGCGTGGTGTCCAGCTGCTCACTTTGCAGCATGTAGTGTTGCAACACATCGCTGAATTTTTCGAGCTTTTCACGGGCATCGCCAAACAGCGGCACCACGCCCTGGTAGGGCTGCTGCCCGGGCTGACGGTCCTGGGGGTCGAGCGTGATGGCACAGCGGCCTTCATTGCCGACATTGACCAGCTGGCTCAATGTGGCGTCCAGACTGACCTCGCCGTTCACCGTGGCCGTGGCGCGCAGCGAAAAGTCGCTTTGCACCTCGACCACCGCCAGCTTGACCGGACCATCGCCAAACACCTGCACGATCAGGGAGCCATTGAACTTGATGTTGGACTGCATCAGCACGGCAGCCGCCGTCATTTCACCCAACAGCACCTGCACCGGCGCCGGGTAAGCGCCCTGCGTGGTGTTGCTGGCACGGCGGCGCAAGATCTCCACCCAGGCATCGGTCAGACGCACTACAGCGCCGCGCACTGGCAGGCCTTCGAAAATAAATTTGTGAATTTCAGACATATCAACACTATTGAGACATTGCGGGTCAGACCACTCGCGCAGCGACATGCTCTGACCCCAACAGATTAAGCGACTTTGTGCAAACTGGCCTTGAAGCGCTGCGCATTGGCCACGTAATGCCGGGCACTGTCACGCAGACCCTGCAACTGTTCGGGCGTGAGCTGGCGCACCACTTTGGCCGGTGTGCCCATGATCATGGAGCCATCGGGAAATTCCTTGCCTTCAGTGACCAGCGAACCAGCGCCAACCAGGCAGCCCTTGCCTATTTTTGCGCCATTGAGCACCACCGCGCCAATGCCGATCAGGCTGTCATCACCCACGGTACAGCCGTGCAGCATGGCTTTGTGACCGACGGTGACACCCGAGCCAATGGTCAAGGGCATGCCGACGTCGGCGTGCAGCACACTCAGGTCCTGAATGTTGGTCTGCGAACCAATCCGGATGGCGGCCGTGTCGCCCCGCGCCACCACGCCGAACCAGAGACTGACCTGCTCACCCAGCACCACATCGCCCATGACCTCGGCGCTGTCAGCGACCCAGGCGGAGTCCGCAATGTGCGGCGACACCCCATCAAGTTCATAAATAGCCATAGCGTTCTTTCAGATTCATTTACCTAGAATTGTAGGGAAACCAAGCGCAACATGAACCCGATCGACTCAAACGCCTCAAGCTCTTCAGATGACCAACAGTCCCCAACCGACTTGCGCGCCGCGTGCCTGCGCCTGCTGCAAATCACATCTCCAGACGACAAGGCGGCCCAGGTGCGCGGGCTTGATGGGGCTCTTTGCACGCTCGACCCCTGCGCAAGCTTCACCGCACCTGCTGACTTGCCCGGGCGACCCGAGCGCCCGCGATTGGTGCACCCCTCGCAACTCAAGACCCGCGCCGTCGGTACCCTGGAAGGCCGCGCCGGGCTGATTCATGCGCTGACCCACATCGAGGCCAATGCCATCAACCTGGCGCTCGACATCGTCTGGCGCTTTGCCGACATGCCCACCGATTTCTACCTGGATTGGTGGCGCGTGGCGCAGGAGGAAGCGCTGCATTTCGAGTTGCTCAACGCCCACCTGAAACAACTGGGCTTTGCCTACGGCGACTTTCCCGCGCATGACGGCTTGTGGGACATGGCCGAACGCACCAAAGGCGATGTGCTGGCGCGCCTGGCGCTGGTGCCGCGCACGCTGGAAGCGCGAGGACTTGATGCCACGCCGGCGGTGCGCAACCGGCTGGTGTCGGTGGGTGACCAGGGCGCAGCCAGGATTCTGGACATCATCCTGCGCGACGAAATCGGCCATGTCGCCGTTGGCAACCGCTGGTACCGCCATCTTTGCGACGCGCGCCAGCTTGAGCCCATTGCGACCTACGCAACGCTGGCAGAGCGCTACCAGGCCCCCGTCCTCAAAGGCCCGTTCAACCTGGCGGCACGTCGCGCTGCGGGCTTTTCTGAAGCCGAACTCTCGGTCCTGCAGCGGCCAAGCGCAGTCGCCACCGGTTGAATCCATGCACGCGCTCAGCCGCGCGGATGGTGCTGGGCGTGCAGGGTTTTCAGGCGCTCCCGGGCCACATGGGTGTAGATGGTGGTGGTGGAAATATCGACATGACCGAGCAGCAGTTGCACCGCCCGCAGGTCGGCGCCATGGTTGAGCAAATGGGTGGCAAAGGCATGGCGCAGTGTGTGCGGTGACATCGGTGCCGTGATGCCTGCCAGCTGTGCATATTTTTTGACGAGCATCCAGAACATGACCCGGCTCATGGCCGTGCCCGGTGTGCTGCCGCGCTGGGTCACAAACAGCGCCTCGCTGGCATGGCCGGCCAACAGTTCGGCCCTGGGCTGGGCCAGATAGCGTTTCAGCCAGAGGCTGGCCACTTCGCCAAACGGCACCAGGCGTTCCTTGTTGCCTTTGCCAAAGACGCGCAGCACGTTGTCGTTCAGGCTCAGGTTCAGCACTTTCAGGCCGACCAGCTCACTGACCCGCAGGCCGCTGGCGTACATCAGTTCCAGCATGGTGCGATCCCTCATGCCCAAAGCTGCTGACGTGTCCGGGGCATTCAACAAGGCCTCGACCTGGGCTTCTGTCAGCGTTTTCGGCATGCGCAGTGGCTGTTTGGCGGCTTGCAGCTTGAGTGTGGGGTCTGCGCCCAGCAGGCGCTCGCGCAAGGCCCAGCGGTAAAAGCGCTTGAACACCGTCAGGCGCCGGTTGGCGGTGGTTGCCTTGGTGCTGGCATGCTGGTCGGCAAAGTAACTGTTGAGCAACAGTTCGGTGCCGCCAGCCAAGCTGCTGCCCTGGACTGCCAGCCAGTTAGCAAACAAGGTGAGGTCGCGCCGGTAAGCCGCCAGGGTGTTGGCAGACAAGCCTTCTTCCAGCCATAGGGCGTCGATGAAGGTGTCGATCACCGGGTCGGGCGCTTTTTTGGCGTCTTGGGCGACTGAGTGGTCAGCAGCTTGCGTTTGGGACATGGGTTTGAAGGCAACAATAAATACGCCCATCTTATGCGGAGCTGTCGGCGGGGGGCGTCGTCGGCCATTTTGGCGCGGTGCGTCCTGCTATTCTCAAGGTGTGAACTACGCTGAACTTCTCTTTCCTGATTTCTCGCTGATTTTGATCGGCTACCTGATCTGCCGCTTCACGCCCTTGAACCGGGCCGTCTGGGCGCAGGTGGAACAGCTGGTGTACTTTCTATTTTTTCCGGTGCTGCTGTTTCATTCGATCGTGAAAAGCCCGCTCGACCTCAGCGCGGCGGGTAACCTGGTGGGGGCCGGCTGGGCGCTGGGCCTGGGCGGCATTGCCATGGCTTACTCGGTGCCCTACTGGCCCGGCCTCAAGAGTCATATGGCGGCGCGACAACATGCTGCCAGCGCGCAAATTGCCTTCCGGTTCAACTCGTTCATTGGTTTGGCACTGGCCGAACGCCTGACCGGCCCACCGGGCCTGCTGGTGATTGCGCTGCTCATCGGCATCAGCGTGCCGCTGATGAACATCGGCGCCGTGTGGCCGATGGCGCGCCACGCCAAGCGGGGTTTTCTGGGCGAACTGGTGCGCAACCCACTGATCATTGGTACCGCCAGTGGCCTGGCGGCCAACCTGGCCGGTTTCTCCATTCCCGGCTGGGCCGAACTGACCGTGACGCGCATTGGTGGTGCGTCATTGACGCTGGGCTTGATGGCTGCGGGTGCCGGCATGCAACTGGCTGCCTTGAACCATGCCAAGTTGCTGGGGGTCGCCGTGTTGCTGATTCGCCATTTGCTGATGCCGCTGTGGGCGCTGGCCCTGTGCCTGATGTTTGGCCTGAACCCGGTGCAGGCCACCATTTTGCTGATGTTCTCTGCCCTGCCGACCGCCTCAAGCTGCTACGTCTTGGCTGCACGCATGGGGTATGACGGACCTTATGTGGCGGCGCTGGTCACCTTGTCCACCCTGCTCGGCATGCTGAGTTTGCCGCTGGCGCTGGGAGTGTTGAGGGCGTTTGTTTAGTTACCGCGCGAGGTGGTGATGTGCGAAGACCCATAAAAAAGACAAATACCGTTTCTTTTTGAGGTTTGAGCGTGACCACAGTGAACCGTCCAGAGTCACTTCACTGCCACCAGCGCAGTGGCTGGCTTTGGGGGCTGACGATTTCTGGTACTCCAGTATGAGGAAGCCGCCAAAGCCAGCCACTGCGCGGGTAAAGCGAACCTGCAGTTAATTTTTTTGCGCCAACGCCCACACCACGTGTTCGCGAACCAAGGCGCTCGGATGCTCAGCCCGGGTCGCGAGTGCAGCCATCAACGACACCGCTGACTCGGCATCAGCCACACAAAGCGCATTCCCCAATGCCACGGCAATATTGCGCAACCAGCGTTCATGGCCGATGCGCCGAATCGGACTGCCTTCGGTGAAACGCAAAAACGCTTCCTCGCTCCAGCCAAACAGCTCAATGAGTTGGCTGCCCGCCAGCCCGGCACGGGCATCAAAGTCGGGCAAGGCACTGCGCTGGGCAAACTTGTTCCAGGGGCAAATCAACTGGCAATCGTCACAACCGTAAATGCGATTGCCCAACAAGGGGCGCAGTTCCAGCGGGATCGGCCCGGCGTGTTCGATCGTCAGGTAGGAAATACAGCGTCGGGCATCGAGCCGGTACGGGGCGACGATGGCCTGGGTCGGACAAATATCGATGCAGGCGCTGCAACTGCCGCAATGTCCGGCAACAGGGTCGGTTACGGGCAGGGCCATGTCGACAAAAATCTCGCCCAGAAAAAATGTCGAGCCGGCCTCACGACTCAGCAGCAAGGTGTGTTTGCCGCGCCAGCCCAGACCGCTCAGACTGGCCAATTCAGCTTCCAATACCGGGGCCGAATCGGTGAACACCCGGTAACCCAGCGGACCCAGTGCGGCGGCGATCTGATCGCTCAATTTTTGCAGACGGTTGCGCATGACCTTGTGGTAGTCCCGGCCACGGGCATAGACCGAGATGATGGCTTCTGCCGGGTGCTTCAGCCGGTCCAACTCCAGCGCCTGCCAGCCCTCGGGGGTGTCAGCAGGCAAATAGTCCATGCGCGCGGTGATGACACGCACGGTGCCCGGCACCAGCTCGGCCGGGCGGGCACGCTTGAGGCCGTGGGCCGCCATGTAATGCATGTCGCCATGAAACCCGGCGGCCAGCCATGCGGATAATCCGGGTTCTGCGGCGGACAAATCAACATCTGCCACACCAATTTGTGAAAATCCCAATGCTCGGCCCCATTCCTGAATTCTGGAGACCCATTGACTGCTGTTGAGTTGCTGCATGGTGTTGATCACCTGCCTATTGTAAAAACCCTGCTTCTGTGTGACGAAGCGGCGACCGAGCGCTTTGCCGGCGCGCTGGCGGCGCTGCCTGACGTGCGCCTGGCCTACATTGAATTGCGGGGTGACTTGGGCGCGGGCAAAACCACGCTGGTGCGCCATCTGCTGCGTGCCCTGGGGGTGCAGGGGCGCATCAAAAGCCCCACCTACGCCGTGGTGGAACCCTATGAATTGCCCGACCTCACCATTTGGCACTTTGATTTTTACCGCTTCAGCGACCCGCGCGAATGGCAGGATGCCGGCTTTCGCGACATCTTTGCCAGCCCGGGCCTCAAAATTGCCGAATGGCCGGAAAAAGCCGCCGGATGCGTGCCGCTGGCTGACCTGGCCTTGCAGCTTGACGTGCAGGACGACGCAGCGCGCCAGTTGCGCCTGACGGCACAAACCAAATTGGGTGCCAAGCTGCTGAACGGCCTGGGACCCACCTGCCTGAACACCGTGGGTCCATGAAACGACGCCAGCTATTGCAGTCGGGCACCTTGGTGCTGTTGCTGGGCGCCCAGCACCTGGCCCGCGGCGCCAGCATTGTGGCGGTTCGGGTGTGGCCAGCGCCGGACTATTCGCGTGTCACGATCGAATCCGACGCCTCATTGAGTTTCAGCCAGATTTTTATTCCCAATCCGCCGCGACTCGCGGTCGATGTGAAGGGCATTGACCTGAACCCGGCGCTCAAGGAGCTGGTGGCCAAAGTCAGTGCCAATGACCCCAACATTTCGGGCATTCGCGTCGGCCAGTTCGGTCCCGGCGTGGTGCGGCTGGTGCTGGACCTCAAGCAAGCCATTGCGCCACAGGTGTTCAGCCTGACACCCGTCGCAGCCTACCAGCACCGGCTGGTATTCGATCTGTATCCGACCCAGGTGGCGGACCCGCTGGAAACCCTGATTGCCGAGCGTCTCAAGGAGAGCGCCAGCGTACGGGTCGCACCAGCGCCTGCAGCCGACCCGCTGGGCGACTTGATCGCGCAAACAGCGCAAGCACGCGCGCCAGAGGTGGCCGTGCCACCGAAGCAAGTCAGTCGGCTTCCGCCGCAAAGCATGAGCGCCCCCACCCCTGCCGCCACCGACCGGCTCATCATCATTGCGCTCGACCCGGGCCACGGGGGTGAAGACCCCGGCGCCATTGGCCCGGCAGGAACTTATGAAAAGGACGTGGTGTTGCGCCTGGCCCACCGCCTGCGTGACCGCATCAACGCGGCATCGAGCAACGGCAACCCGATGCGGGCCTTCTTGACCCGTGACGCCGACTTTTTTGTGCCCTTGCACATCCGCGTTGACAAGGCACGGCGGGTGCAGGCCGACTTGTTCATCAGCCTGCATGCCGATGCTTTTTTTACGCCCAGGCCCCAGGGCGCCAGCGTCTTTGCCCTGAGTCAGGACGGCGCCTCCAGCAGCGCCGCGCGCTGGATGGCGGCCAAGGAAAACAAGGCCGACATGGTGGGCGGACTCAACGTGCGCGCCAAGGACGCCCAGGTCAAGCGCGCCCTGCTCGACATGAGCACCGCCGCCCAGATCAAGGACAGCCTGCAGTTGGGCGGCGCCATGCTCAAGGAAATTGCCCGGGTCGGCAAACTGCACAAACCGCGCGTCGAACAGGCCGGCTTTGCCGTGCTCAAGGCGCCCGATATTCCCAGTGTGCTGGTGGAAGCAGCGTTTATCAGCAACCCCGACGAAGAAGCCAAGCTCAACAGCCCCGCTTACCTGGACCAGTTGGCTGATGCCTTGATGCGCGGCATTGAGGGCTATTTCGCCAGAAACCCGCCGCTGGCTCGTAATCGGACCAGTTGATTCAGAACCGGCTTGTCATTCACAAGCTCGCGTGCCTGAATTCAAGGCACCTTATCCGGCAGCAGCTGCATGGCCATCGCTGGTTAACGTGCTGAACGCATAGGGTCGCTGTGCCAGCCGCGCCAACACCTCGGCCCGCGTCGGTGGCACGCAGCCGCGGCGCATCACGCACAGGCTGGCGCTAGCGATGGCACTGGTGAGAAGTTCCCGGGCGACCTCGTGGGACACAGCCCCACCGCCCCAATCAGCGGGCAGCTGGTGCGCCAGCATGGCCACCACCAAACCCGCCAGAAAACAGTCGCCCGCCCCCACCGTGTCCACCACCGCAATCGGCTCCAGCTCGCGTGAAGCAAACACCTGGCCGTGCCGTGTCAGCAGCACCGCGCCCTCGCCGCCCAGAGTTAGCGCCATGACACTGGCGCGTGTGTTTTGCAGCAAATGTCTTGCCTGGGTCAGCGCGTCGCCACCCGGCAGTTCCAGGCAAACCAGGTCTTCGTCGCTGGCCTTGATGACGTCGGCGTAGTGCAGTGCAGTCAGCACGTGGCGGCGATAGACCACCAGGTCGGGCATGACGGAGGGGCGCAGGTTGGCATCGATCACCACGGTACGGCCAGCCTGGCGCTGGGCTGCCAGCCAGGGCAGGTAGATATCGGCATCATCGGGTGACAAGGCCAGCGCGCCGGTGCAAACCAGTGACAAGCTGTCCAGCGGTGCACAAACTTGTGTCAGCTCCGCCGCCGAAGTGGCACGGTCGGCCACACCTTCGCGGTAAAACGCATAGTCGGGATGGCCCTGCGCATTGACATTCACCACGGCCAGCGAAGTGACCGCCTGCACAGCTTCCGGCACGGCCAGGCAAACCCCGTCGTCCAACAGACCTTGGGCCAGTCTGCGACCAAAACGGTCGCGCGAAAGGGGATTCAGATAGAGCGTCGGCACACCCTGGCGCGCAAGGGCGCGTGCCAAGTTGTAGACCGCGCCGCCCAGACAGGGCTCGAACCGCCCATCGGCATTGGCAATGAAATCAATCAGGGCCTCGCCAGCCGTGGCCACCTGAACCGAAAGATTTATTTGCACCATTTTAAAAGCTCCCGAACTCAAATCAAGCCGCCTTCTTGTGCCCCTTCCAGGCCCCATAAAGCACCACCAGGCCGGGCACCAGGATCATTGCCCAGATAATTTTGTCGAGGTGCAACTTGACCCACGGCATGTTGCCAAAGAAATAGCCCACGGTGATGATGCCGCCCACCCAGAGCGCGCCCCCCAACACATCAAAAAACGTGAAGCGGCTGCGCGTCATTTGGGCCACACCCGCGACGAAAGGTGCAAAAGTGCGCAAAAACGGCATGAAGCGTGCCGCCACGATGGTGATACCACCGTACTTTTCATAAAACGCGTGGGCCTGATTGAACGCCTTCTTGTTGAACCAGCGTGAGTCTTCCCAGCCAAACACCTTGGGCCCGAAGTAATGTCCGATCGTGTAGTTGCACTGGTTGCCCAGCACCGCTGCCGCAAACAGCAGACCCACCGACAACGGATAACTCATGAGCCCGACGCCACACATGGCGCCCACCACAAAAAGCAGCGAATCACCCGGCAAAAACGGCATCACCACCACGCCAGTCTCGACAAAGATGATCAAAAACAGCAACGCGTAGACCCATCCACCGTAGCTTTGCACGAAGGCCTCCAGGTGTTTGTCGACGTGGAGGATGAAGTCAATAAGAAAAGAGATGATTTCCATAAGTCGGCATTATCCGCGGCCAGCGCACACGCTCAGTGAACACCGGAAAGCACCCCAACCGATTCTGAATAATGAACGATTTATTACAAAAAACAATGTTTGATTGATTTAAATCAAGTGAAGCGCAGATCGAAAGAAAGGGTTTACCCTAATTCTTATTAAAGTAGGGCCTTCTTTGAAGGAGATGCATGTGGACATATTTCTGCAACTGATTGTGATTCTGGTCTGCCTGTTCTACGGCGCCAGAAAAGGTGGCGTGGCGCTGGGCCTGCTCGGCGGCATCGGCCTTGTCATCATGGTGTTTGTGTTTGAGCTCAAGCCCGGCAAGCCACCCGTCGATGTGATGCTGACCATCATTGCCGTGGTGGCCGCCTCTGCCACGCTGCAGGCCTCGGGTGGGCTGGATGTGATGCTCAAGGGTGCTGAAAAGCTGCTGCGCCGCAACCCCAAATATGTGTCGATCCTGGCACCGTTTACCACTTGCGTGCTGACCATGCTGTGCGGTACCGGCCATGTGGTGTACACCATGCTACCCATCATCTACGACGTGGCCATCAAAAATAACATCCGCCCCGAGCGCCCCATGGCAGCTTCATCCATCTCCAGCCAGATGGGCATTCTGGCCAGCCCGGTGTCGGTGGCCGTGGTGGCCTTGGTGGCCTTTTTGGCCAAAGCGCCGGTGGATGGCCATGTGATCGACTTTGTACAGGTGCTCTCCATCACCATCCCTTCCACGCTGGCCGGCGTGCTGATGATTGGCATTTTCAGCTGGTTCCGCGGCAAGGACCTTGACAAGGACCCCGAGTTTCAGGCGCGCATTGCCGATCCCGAACAACGCAAGATGATCTACGGCGAAAGCGCCACACTGATGAACAAGATCCTCTCCAAAGACCAATGGACCGCCATGTGGATTTTTCTGGGTGCCATTGTGGTGGTGGCCTTCCTCGGTGCCTACCCCAGCCTGCGCCCAAGCTTTGACGGCAAGCCCATGTCGATGGTGCTCACCATCCAGATGTTCATGCTGCTGGCAGGTGCATTGATGATCATTTTCACAAAAACCGACCCCGCCACCATCGGCAAGACCGAAGTGTTTCGCGCCGGTATGATTGCCGTGGTGGCGGTGTTTGGTATCGCCTGGATGGCCGACACGGTGTTTGAAGCGCACTTGCCAGAAATGAAAGCTGCGCTGACCGATCTGGTCAAAACGCAGCCCTGGACATACGCCATTGCGCTGCTGCTGGTGTCCAAACTGGTGAATTCGCAAGCGGCCGCCGTGACTGCGATGGTGCCAGTGGGGCTGGCCATAGGCGTGCCACCCGGCTATGTTGTGGCGTTTGCCGCCGCCTCCTACGGCTACTATATTTTGCCCACCTACCCCAGCGACCTGGCTGCCATCCAGTTCGACCGCTCGGGCACCACCCGCATCGGCAAGTATGTGATCAACCACAGCTTCATCCTTCCGGGCTTGATTGGCGTGGGGACTTCTTGTGTGATCGGCTACCTGCTGGCGGAGGCTTATGGTCTGATTTGACATTTAAGTCTGGAAAAACAGGGCGATTTCCCAGCCACCCGGGCACCTAAAATGCCCGGGTGAACTTTGATCCAACACCCCTTTCAAACCCATCCCGGCGGCCCATCCGGGAACTCCCAGACACCCTGATCAGCCAGATTGCCGCCGGCGAAGTCGTGGAGCGGCCCGCCTCGGTGGTGCGCGAGCTGGTGGACAACGCGCTCGATGCCGGGGCCAGCCAGATCACCGTGCGGCTGCTGGCCGGTGGCGTGCGCCTGATCAGCGTGGAAGACGACGGCGCGGGTATCCTGCCCGAAGAGCTGCCGATCGCGCTCAAGCGCCACGCCACCAGCAAGATTGGCAGCCTGGCCGACCTGGAATCGGTCGGCACCATGGGTTTTCGCGGCGAGGCGCTGGCCGCCATCAATGCCATTGCCGATTGCGCCCTGCTGTCGCGCGTGAGCGGCCAGGCACACGCCTACCTGCTCGAAGGCCAGACCGGCGAGATCACGCCGGTGGCGCGCAGCACCGGCACCACGGTCGAGGTCAAGGAACTGTTTTTCAGTACTCCCGCACGACGCAAGTTCCTCAAGACCGATGCGACCGAGTTGGCGCATTGCGTCGAGGCGGTGCGCCGTCACGCGCTGGCGCGGCCCGACGTCGGGTTTGCCATCTGGCACGAGGGCAAACTGGTCGAACAATGGCGCCGCTGTGGCGATTTGGGTAGCCTGCCGGCGCTGGAGCAGCGCCTGGCCGATGTGCTGGGTAGCGACTTTGTCGAGCGTTCGGTGTGGGTCGACTTCTCCACGCGTACCGCACCCGGCCGCCCGGATTACGCGCCCGTCATCAAGGTCTGGGGCCGGGTTGGCCTGCCAGACGCGGCACGGGCGCGCGCCGACCAGCAGTTTTGTTACGTCAATGGCCGCTTTGTGCGTGACAAGGTCATCACCCACGCTGCCCGCAGCGCCTATGAGGACGTGTTGCACGGCCAGCGCCAACCGGTTTACGCGCTCTACATCGAAATAGACCCGACCCGGGTCGATGTCAACGTTCACCCGACCAAGATCGAGGTGCGTTTTCGCGACAGCCGCGAGGTGCACCAGGCGGTTCGCCACGCGGTTGAAAGTGCGCTCGCCGCACCACGCGTCGGACAAACCATGCCGAGCGGCGCAATGACGCCGGACAATTCGGCAGCGGGGCCTGACCAGGCAAACCCTGAAGCGCCATCAGCAGCCGTAACCGACCCGTCCGACCGCCCACTGACCTCGTTTTCCTACACCCAGGCGCCCATGCGGTTTGACGCCCCGGTGGGTCATCGGGTGAGCGACCTGGGCGCGCCGTGGATCCCTGCCCCTGCGACAGCCAGCCAGCCAACGCAAAGCGTGGCTGCAGCCCCCAACCAAGCGCCAGCACCCCTGCCTGCCGGCGACTGGCCGTTGGGTCGGGCGCTGGCGCAGCTCAAGGGCATTTACATCCTGGCTGAAAACGCCCAGGGCCTGGTCCTTGTCGACATGCATGCGGCGCACGAGCGCATCGTCTACGAACGACTCAAGGCGCAGTGGTCCCAGGCCCAGGACGGGTCCTGTCTGCCCAGCCAGCCACTGTTGATTCCCGCCACCTTTGCCGCCACGCCGTTGGAAGTGGCCACCGCCGAATCCCATACCGCCACACTGCACCTGCTGGGCCTCGACATCACGCCGTTTTCCGGCAAGACGCTGGCGGTGCGCGCCGTACCGATCACGCTGGCGCAAGGCGATGCCGTCGAGCTGGCACGCAGCGTGCTGACCGAGCTGGCCCAGCATGAGGCCAGCAGCGTGGTGCAACGCGCCCACAACGAGCTGCTCGGCACCATGGCCTGCCACGGCGCGGTGCGCGCCAACCGGCATTTGACGCTGGAAGAAATGAACGCACTGCTGCGCCAGATGGAGTCCACCGAACGCAGCGACCAATGCAACCACGGCCGCCCCACCTGGCGGCAAATCAGCCTGCGCGAGCTTGATGCCCTGTTCCTGCGCGGACGTTGATGCAGCCAGCGCATCCGTCCCTCATTCATGAACCTCAGCCATTTTGTTCAGCCCCTTTAAACAACTGATAGACCACCCGGCACAGCGCAGCCGCCTTGACGCCGAGCTGCGCGGTCTCTGGCACCTGGCCTGGCCGATTCTGGTGGGGCAACTGGCCTATGTCGGCATGGCGGTGGTCGAGGTCGCCATGGCGGGTCATGCCTCGGCGCAAGACCTGGCAGGCGTGTCACTCGGCGTGTCGATCTGGAACATGCTCATCATCAGCATGATGGGTGTGATGATGGCCATCAACCCGGTGGTGGCCCACCATGTGGGGGCGCAGGATCTGACGCAGGTGCCCCATGCGGTGCGGCAAGCCCTGTGGAAGGGCCTGTTTGTGGGCTTGGTGGCCATGGGCCTGGCCAACCTGGCCGCCCTGCTGTTTGACCACATGACGCTGGAACCCTATGTGCATGAACTGGCGATGGGTTTTGTGCGCATCACCAGTGTTGCCATGCCGCTGTTTGCCTGCTACCGCGCACTTTATGGCTACAGCACCAGCATCAACCAGACCAAGCCGCTGATGGTGATTGCCTTGCTGTCGCTCGGACTCAACATCGTCGTCAACAGCCTGCTGGTCTTTGGCACCCTCGGTTTTCCGCGCCTGGGCGGACTGGGTTGTGCCTGGGCCACCCTGATCTCGGTGGCCTTCAATCTGCTGGCCCTGCTGTGGTGGATGCAGCGCTCGCCTGTTTACCGCGCCAGCTGGCCGTTTGAACACTTTGAGGGACCACACTGGCCGCAAATCAAAACCCTGCTCAAGCTCGGGCTGCCGATTGGCGTGACCTACTTTGCCGAAGCCAGTGCCTTCAGTCTGATTGCCCTGCTGATTGCCGTGTTTGGCAGTACCCAGATGGCGGCGCACCAGATAGCGCTCAATTTCACCTCGCTGGTGTTCATGGTGCCGCTGAGTCTGGGGTTGGCGTTGCTGACACGGGTGGGCCAGTCGCTGGGGGCAGGCGAACCAGTGCTGGCGCGTTACCAGGCCTGGGTCGGCGTGGCCGTGGGGCTGGGCTTTGCAGTGGTGTCGGCCACGCTGATGGCACTCTTCAGCCGGCAAATCGCCAGCGCCTACACCAGCGACGCGGCAGTGATTGCGCTCACCGCGCAGTTGCTGCTGCTGGCGGCCGTTTTTCAGCTCTCAGACTCTACCCAGGTGGTCGCCAGTTGCGCCATTCGCGGCTACAAGGTCACGCGCGCACCCATGGCGATTCACCTGACGGCGTTCTGGGTTTTTTCCTTGCCGCTGGGCTACGTGCTGGGGCTGGCGCCAGCCTGGGCACCTTGGGCACCGGCACAGCCCATGGCAGCCCAGGGTTTCTGGATTGCACTGGTGCTGGGGCTGACGATTGCGGCGCTGGGGCTCACCTGGCTGCTGCGCCAGGTGGCGCGCAGCCGAATCTGACGATCAATGGGAACCCGGATTGCACTCAGTGCAGCGCCACGCCGGTTTTGGCGGCCAACTCCTCCATCGTCACGCCCGGGGCGCGCTGCACCACCTTGAGACCATGCGGCGTGATGTCCATCACGGCCAGGTCGGTGATGATGCGGTCGACCACACCAACACCGGTCAAGGGCAGCGTGCACTTTGGCAAAATCTTCAGGTCAATCGTGCCATCCTTCTTTTTGGCCACGTGTTCCATCAGTACCACCACACTTTTCACGCCGCCCACCAGGTCCATGGCGCCGCCCATGCCCTTGACCATCTTGCCCGGAATCATCCAGTTGGCCAGATCGCCGGTTTCGCTCACCTGCATGGCGCCCAGAATGCTCAGGTTGATCTTGCCGCCGCGAATCATGGCGAAGCTGTCATGGCTGCCGAAGATGCTGGAGCCGGCAATGGTGGTGACGGTTTGCTTGCCAGCGTTGATCAGGTCGGCGTCCACCTCATCTTCAGTGGGAAACGGGCCAATGCCCAACATGCCGTTTTCACTTTGCAGCCAGACCTCGATGTCGGGTGGAACAAAATTGGCCACCAGCGTGGGCAGGCCGATGCCCAGGTTCACATAGAAACCGTCCTGCAATTCCTGGGCGGCCAAAGCGGCCATTTCGTCGTGTGTCCAAGCCATGATCAAACTCCTGCTTTGTTAGATTTTTCGGTGATGGTGCGCTTTTCAATACGCTTCTCGGGTGTGGCATTAAGCACAATGCGGTTCACGTAGATACCGGGCAAATGCACGCTGTCCGGATCAAACGTGCCGGTTTCGACAATTTCTTCGACTTCGACCACGGTGATCTTGCCGGCCATGGCCACCGCCGGGTTGAAGTTGCGCGCAGTGCGCCTGAACAGCAGGTTGCCGCTCTTGTCGGCCTTCCAGGCTTTCACCAGCGACACATCGGGCACCAGGGCGTGCTCCAGAATGTAAACATGACCGTCGAACACCCGGTTCTCCTTGCCCTCGGCCACCAGCGTGCCCACCCCCGTGCGCACGTAAAACGCCGGAATACCAGCGCCACCGGCACGCAGTTTCTCGGCCAGCGTGCCCTGGGGTGTGAACTCCAGCTGCAGTTCACCGGCCAGGTACTGGCGTTCAAACTCCTTGTTCTCGCCCACATAGCTGGAGATCATCTTGCTGATCTGGCGGGTTTCCAGCAACTTGCCCAAGCCAAAACCGTCGACACCGGCATTGTTGGAGATCACGGTCAGGTCACTGGCGCCGGTGTCGCGCAGGGCGTCAATCAAGGCCTCGGGGATGCCGCACAAGCCGAAGCCACCGACGGCCAGCAACTGGCCGTCCCTGACAATGCCTTGCAACGCGGCCGCTGCGGAAGGGTAAATTTTGTTCACTTTGAATTCTCCGTGGATAAAAACAGTGACACTACGATACTACTTATTTTGATACGTAGTTTTCCGTAAGGTCTGACCCGCAATGGACATTGATTACCGGCTGGCTTTTGAGATGGCACCTGTTGGCCTGGCGCTGTCGCGCAACCGCATCATGGTGGACTGCAACCGCCACCTGTGCGACATGTTCGGTGCCGCGCCCGACCAGCTGATTGGCCAGTCGTTCCAGGTGCTCTACCCCAGCGCGCTTGAATTCGAGCGCACCGGCCAGCGCATCGCGCCGCTGCTCAACCGCAACGGCACCTACGCCGATGACCGCATCATGAAACGGGTAGATGGCCGCTTCAAGGGCGAAACTTTCTGGTGCCACGTCACCGGCCGGGCCCTGAATCAGGCAGCACCGCATGAGGCTGGCATCTGGACCTTTGAAGACTTGAGCGCCAGCCGTGCGGTTAAAGCCGAACTCACACCGCGCGAGCGCGAAGTGGCCACTTTTTTAATGGCGGGTCTGACCAGCAAAGAGATCGGCAAGACGCTGGCCATCAGCCACCGCACCGTGGAAATCTACCGGGCCCGACTGATGCGAAAATACAAGGCATCCAATACCGGTGACCTGGTTCACAAACTGATGTCGGGCCAGTAATACCGGGAGGGACACCGACAGCAGCCGCCTGATCACCCGCAAAGTCGATGGTCGTCACACGTTTTCAACTCAAGGAGAAACCCATGGTTACCGCAAAAAAGACAAGCTCCCCCGCAGCTGATGCTGCACCCAAGTCCAAGGCGCCTGCCAAAAAAGCGGTTGCGGTGAAAACGCCAGTCACCGCCGCGGTCGAGGCAGCACCTGCGGCGGTCAAAAAAAGCCCAGCGAAAAAAGCAGCGCCCGCCAAGGCCAGCGTTGCACCCGTGGCCGCACGACCTGCCGTGACGCCCGAGCAGCGCCACAACTACATTGAAGTGGCTGCTTTTTATGTGGCACAACGACGCGGTTTCGCCCCCGGCAACCCCCTTGATGACTGGGCCATGGCCGAGCGGGAAGTCGATCACCTGATCGCCTCAGGGCATTTTTCCAGTTAAGAGAATCCAGCCGGCTGGTGGCTTGCGTCAGGACACGATGGCGCGAATCCGGTCGGGCAGGTCAATGGCCTTTTGTTTCGGAAAGTCCACCCAGATGGTGGTGGCACCGCCTGCCGCGTAAATCACGCCGGGCTGGTCGGCCATTTCCATGGTGGCCCAGGTCTCGAAGGTGGTGCGGGCCGGGTCACTGGCGTACATCTTGACCAACACGTTGCCAGGGTATTCCAGCTGCTTGTAAAAATTGCAGAAGGCATTCACAATGACCGGCCCTTCTCCAAGCGGATTGGGCATGCAGCCCGCGGCACGCATCCAGTCGATGCGGCAGGTTTCCAGATAACGGAAGTAGGTGGTGTTGTTGACATGGCCCATGGCGTCCATGTCGCCCCAGCGGATCGGGATCACCACCTCGAACACCAGCTTTTTTTGTTCTGGAATGTCGTATTTCATGGCTTAAGTCCTTTGCTTGAAAATCTTCCGGGGCGCAGCTTGCGGCCAACGCCAGTGGCCAGCTGGGACGGCAAACACCTCCATCACCAGCAAGGTGGCGCCATGGCGGGTGAAAACCGAACGACGCGCAGGCAGAGCCGGGTGAGCCAGGACGACACCGGTCGCCGTTTGCCAGGAACTGGCCACATGGCGCTGTAATGGGCTTTGGCGCTTGAGCTGGCTGTAGGCCAGCGGCGCACGCGAAATGCCCGCTCGTTTGAACAGCACATCGGCCAGTGGGCGACTGCCCAAACCGCGCACCGAGCGCCAGGCCCCGACTGAATCAGCGTGCGAGGTGACACTGCGGGCAAACACCATGGCCTGGCCATCCACACGCAACACAACCTCACGCGCGTAACCGATACGCCGCCCGCCCAGGCCCAAGGCACATGACTCGTCCAGTGTCAGCGGCTGGCGCCCCTGCGCCAGCACCTGCACGCTGAAATGCTGACCAGTGGCCGCCAGCCGCGCACTGAGCGAACCCGAGGCCTGCAACCAGCGCCGCAAACCGCCGCGGGCAGGCGTAAAAGCTTGCCAAGCCATCAGCGATGCGCCCGGATCGAGGCCAAAATGCCCAGCGTGAACAACACGGCAGCCCAGGCTTGCGTTGCGGCAGGCCAGACACCATCCCAGACAAAAGAATAAAACAGGGCAAACAAGGTTTCACTCACAATCAACTGACCGCACAAACTCACACTCAAACGTCGACTGGCCATGTTCCACAAAATACTGGCAGCCCAGCCCGAACCGATACCGGTGGCGACACACGCCACGGCGATCATGGCCTGATTGTCAAGGGTCGACAGCGTCCCGAGATCAGAACCCAGCAGCAGCCAGAGCAAAAAGGCCCCCACCCCGGTGGCCACGCCAATCCAGTTGGCCCATTCGGTCGCGCTCACCTCCGGGTGGCGTTTGAGCCAGGCCGCATTCAACAAGGCAAAAGCCGTCCAGCACAGCATGGCCCCCAGCGCCAACAGCACACCCCACCAGAACTGGCCGCCACGGGCAGGCAGTTGCACCGCGTTGTCCAGTGTCGACTGCATCATCAGCGCCAGCCCGCACAGGGTCAGCAGCAAGCCTGGCAACAAACCCGCCCACTTGAGGCCTGCTGGCTTGCCCAGCAGCATGACCCAGATCGGGATGGTGCCAATGATGAGCGTGGGCACCTCGGTACCCGCATAGACAATGCTTTGCGCCAGCAGCAGGTAGTAACCGGTGGCACCCAGCAGGCTCATGCCTAAAGCGCTTGCCGCCTGGCGCATTGTGGGCCAGGTGTGGCGCCGCCAAGTGACCAGCATGGC
This sequence comes from Rhodoferax sp., assembly GCF_030653815.1. Taxonomy (GTDB): domain Bacteria; phylum Pseudomonadota; class Gammaproteobacteria; order Burkholderiales; family Burkholderiaceae_C; genus Rhodoferax. The sequence continues at coordinate 34,654 of NZ_JAURYQ010000015.1, forward strand.
CAATGCCGCCATGCCGCCGTAGCTGAGAAAGCGCCCGGCGGTCAGGTCGACCGAGCTCAAACCCGGCGTCATGCGTGGCACCACGAACACCATGCCCCATAAAGCACCTGCAGCCAAGCCGGCCAGTAGTCCGGTCAGCATGCAGCGCTACACCGCAAAGCCATCATCAGCCGAAATTACGGCGCCATTGATGAAATGGCTTTGGTCGGAGCACAGCATCACCAGCAGCGCGTCCAGGTCCTGCGGCTGGCCAATGCGTTTGCGCGGCAGCATCTGAACCAGTTTTTGACCCGACTCGGTCTGCCAGTGGGCGTGGTTGATCTCGGTGTCGATGTAGCCTGGGCAGATCGCATTGACGTTGATGCCAAAGCGGCCCCACTCCCCAGCCATGGCTTTGGTCATCTGGATCACCGCCGCCTTGCTCATGCAATAGACGCCAATTTTGGGCAAGACCTTGAGGCCCGCCATGCTGGCCACATTGACGATGCGGCCACCAGTGAAGCTGCCTGGGGCCGACCCTTGTGCGCGCGCCAGCATGCGCTTGCCGACCTCCTGCGCCACAAAAAATGCGCCCTTGACATTGGTGTCAAACACGAAATCAAAATCGTCCTGGCCCACATCCACCAGGCGCTGGGTGGTGCTGACGCCCGAGTTGTTGACCAGGATATCGATCGAGCCGACCTCGGTCTCGGCGTGCGCCACGGCGGACCTGATAGAGGCCTGGTCGGTCACATCAAGCTCGATCACATGGGCGTCACCACCCTCAGCCTCGATCTGCGCGCGCAACTCCTTGAGCCGTTCAATACGCCGGCTGGCCAGTACCACAGCGGCGCCAGCGCCGGCCAGGGTGCGGGCGAACTGCGCCCCCAAACCACCCGAAGCGCCGGTGATCAGGGCCACCCGGCCCGAAAGGTCAATGCTGTATGCCATGCTTATTCCTCGGTCATTAATAGAACGACCGTTCTATTATGTTCATTGTGCTGCCTAAAATCCGGATTTGTCGAAGACAATTCACTCCAGTTTTAGCCATCTTCACTTGGCTTGAGTTTAATCAGTTGATAAAGCGAGTCCCAACATGACAAACCAGGAAATCCTGACCCAGTACGGCCCCCGCGAATCCATGGACTACGACGTGGTCGTGGTCGGAGGCGGCCCCGCCGGCCTGGCCACCGCCATCCGCCTCAAACAACTCGCCGCAGAGAAAGGTCAGGAGCTCTCGGTCGTCGTGCTGGAAAAAGGCTCCGAGCCCGGCGCCCACATCCTCTCGGGCGCGGTGCTCGACCCGCAGTCCCTCACCGAGCTGTTTCCCGACTGGAAAGCCATGGGTGCGCCCTTGAACCAGCCGGTGACAGACGAAGCCATGATGTTTCTGTCCGAGACCACCGGCTACCGCACGCCCAACCTGTTCCTGCCCGAATGCAGCCAGAACCACGGCAACTACATCATCAGCCTGGGCGCGCTGACACGCTGGCTGGCCGAACAGGCGGAAAGCCTCGGCGTGGAAATCTTCCCCGGCTTTGCCGCCGCTGAAGTGCTGTATGACGAGGCTGGCGCAGTCCGGGGTGTGGCCACCGGCAACATGGGCGTCGAAAAGAATGGCGAGCCCGGCCCCAACTTCCAGATCGGCATGGAACTGCTGGGCAAGTACACCGTGTTTGCCGAAGGCTCGCGCGGCCATCTGGGCAAACAGGTGATTGCCAAGTACAAGCTCGACGAAGGCTGCGACCCGCAAAGTTACGCCATCGGCATCAAGGAACTGTGGGAGGCCGAGCCCAGCCGCCACGAGCCCGGCTTGGTGGTGCACACCGCCGGCTGGCCGATGGAAAACGACACCTATGGCGGCTCCTTCCTGTACCACATGGAAGACAACAAGATCGCCCTGGGCTTCATCACCGGCCTGAACTACGCCAATCCGTATTTGAGCCCGTTCGAGGAATTCCAGCGCTGGAAGACCCACCCCAACATCCGCTGGTACTTGGAAAATGACCAGGGTGAAGTCACCGGCAAGCGCCTCGCCTACGGCGCGCGCGCCATCACCGCCGGGGGCTTGTTGTCGCTGCCGAAAACCGTGTTCCCGGGCGGTGCGCTGGTGGGTTGTGATGCCGGCTTCCTCAATGTCAGCCGCATCAAGGGCAGCCACGCGGCCATCAAGTCGGGCATGCTGGCCGCCGAGGCAGCTTTTGAAGCGGTGACGGCGGGCCGCGCGCACGACGAGCTGAGCGCTTACCCCGAAGCCTTTGAAGCCAGCTGGCTCTACACCGAGCTCAACAAGTCACGCAACTTCAAGGCCTGGTTCAAGCACGGCCTGACGGTGGGCACCTTGATGAACGGCCTGGAGCAGTTCGGCCTGAATGGCCGGATGCCCTGGACCATCCGACGCGACAAGCCAGACCATGCTTACCTGAAGCCGGCCTCGGAATGCAAGCCCATCGACTACCCCAAGCCCGACGGCAAGCTGACCTTTGACCGCCTGAGCAGCGTCTTCATCAGCAACGTCAACCACGAGGAAAACCAGCCCGCGCACCTGACATTAATGGACGCCAGCGTGCCTGTCAACGTGAACCTGGCCAAATACGCCGGCCCCGAGGCGCGTTATTGCCCGGCTGGTGTCTATGAATACGTGAAGAACGACGACAACACCGACCGCCTGCAGATCAATGCCGCCAACTGCGTGCACTGCAAAACCTGCGACATCAAGGACCCGACGCAGAACATCATGTGGGTCACGCCCGAGGGCGGCGGCGGGCCTAATTACGCGGGGATGTAAACCCATCCTGTAGAATTTAACCCGTCAGGAGAGAGCCGGCCCTTTGAGGCGGCCGCCGAAGGCGCAGAGTGGCTGATTGCAGCCATTTGAACGCTCAGGCAAAAGGACTGACAAACGTCACAACATCGCCAGACTTTGTGACGTATCCCCACTGGAGAGAGGTCTGCCTTGGCACTTGCGCCGATTCGGATCCACCGAAGGAGCAACCCAAGCCCAACACCCTGCGTGACTGGATTTGGCGAATCTCTCAGGTAAAGCGGACAGCGGGGGCAGCCCATGGCACTGACGCCCCGTCAGGTCATGGAATTTGGTTTGCCCCCTGCTCTACTGGAGTGTTAATGTCCGCCATGCCTGATGATCTTCTGCAAGTTCCCCTGAACGACCTGCACCTTGCCCTGGGTGCCCGCATGGTGCCTTTTGCCGGGTACAGCATGCCGGTGCAGTACCCCGAAGGCCTGATGGCCGAACACAAACACACGCGCACGGCCGCCGGTCTGTTCGACGTCTCGCACATGGGCCAGTTGCGCCTGGTCGGGCCGGACGCCGCAGCCGCATTCGAGAGCCTGGTTCCGGTCGATGTGATGGACCTGGGCGTGGGCAAACAGCGCTACGGCCTGCTGCTCAATGAGGCTGGCGGCATCGTCGACGACCTGATGTTCGTCAACCGCGGCACAGACATCTTTGTCATCGTCAACGGCGCCTGCAAGGTGGGTGACATCGCGCACATCCAGGCCAAAATCGGCAGCCGCTGCCAGGTCATTCCCATGCCCGAACGCGCGCTGCTGGCACTGCAAGGCCCGCAAGCCGTGACTGCCCTGTCGCGCTTGGCCCCTGGCGTGGAAAAACTGGTGTTCATGACCGGCAGCAGCTTCACGGTGAACACCGGCACACAAAGCATCGACGTGTTCCTGACGCGCAGCGGTTACACCGGCGAAGACGGTTTTGAGATCTCGGTCGATGCCTCACAAGCCACGGCGCTGGCCCAGGCGCTGCTGGCGCAACCCGAAGTCAAGCCGATTGGCCTGGGCGCGCGCAACTCCTTGCGCCTGGAAGCCGGCTTGCCGCTTTATGGCAACGACATCGACACGACCACCACGCCGGTCGAGGCCGGCCTGCAATGGGTGATCCAGAAAGTGCGCCGCGCGGGTGGCGCACGCGCGGGCGGTTTCCCGGGTGCCGACAAAATTCTGGCGCAATTGGCTGGTGAGGCGGGTTCGGTCACACGCAAGCGTGTTGGCCTGAAAGCGCTGGCGCGTGTGCCAGTACGCGAGCACATTGAACTGCAAAGCATGGCTGGTGAGCGCATTGGCGAAGTCACCAGCGGCCTGCTCGGGCCCACCATCGACCAACCCATTGCCATGGGCTATATCCCCCCAGCCCTGGCCACCTTGGGCAGCCAGGTCAACGCCATGGTGCGCGGCAAACCGGTCACCATGGAAGTGGTGGCCATGCCCTTTGTCCCCAACCGATATTTCCGCGGTTAACGTCTTTTTCAGTCCCCTCTCCACCACTTTTTCACTCAATTTTTTGTAGAGCATCACCATGACCATCAAATACACCCCCGACCACGAATGGATCAAAATTGACGGCGACATCGGTACCGTTGGCATCACGCACCACGCGCAAGACGCGCTGGGCGATGTGGTCTTTGTCGACCTGCCCGAAGTCGGCAAAGCCTATGCCGCAAAGGATGCTGCCGCCGTGGTTGAATCGGTCAAGGCCGCCGCCGACGTTTACATGCCGGTCGAGGCCGAAGTGACCGAGGTCAACGAAATACTGCGCGACGACCCCTCGCTGGCCAATTCCGACCCGCTGGGCGCAGGCTGGTTCTTCAAGATCAAGTTCGCCAACCCGGCCGACCTGGACGCCTTCATGGACGAGACCAGCTACACCGCTTTCGCCGCTGACGCGCACTGATCAGGCAGCCCACCATGACCTCCATTGCTCTTTCGCCTTTGGGCGAACTTGAAAACGCGTCTGAATTTATTGCGCGCCATATCGGCATCGATGCGGCTGACGAAGCTGTGATGCTGAAAACCGTAGCGGCAGCATCGCGCGCGGCACTCATCGACGAGATCGTCCCAGCCAGCATCGTCCGCAGCCAGCCCATGGCCATCCCCGCGCCCATCACCGAGGCGGCCGCGCTGGCCGAGCTCAAGGCCATGGCGGGCAAGAACAAGGTGTTCAAAAGCTACATCGGCCAGGGCTACTACGGCACCCACACGCCCGGCGTGATCCTGCGCAACATTCTGGAGAACCCCGCCTGGTACACCGCCTACACGCCCTACCAGGCCGAGATCAGCCAGGGCCGCATGGAGGCGTTGGTCAATTTCCAGACCATGGTGATGGACCTGACCGGCATGCCCATGGCCAATGCCTCGATGCTTGACGAAGCCACTGCCGCGGCCGAAGCCATGACCATGGCCATGCGTGTCAGCAAGTCCAAGTCGACCACTTTTCTGGTCGATGCCGAGGTGCTGCCGCAGACCCTGGCCGTGATCCAGACCCGTGCCGAGCCGCTGGGCATCAGCGTCAAGCCGTGCCACAACAGCGACGATTTGGCCCAGGACAGCTTCGCTGTGCTGCTGCAATACCCTGGTACCGGCGGCGTGGTGCGTGATGACCGCGCGCTGATCAGCGCCGTCAAGGCCCGCGGTGGCATTGTCATCATGGCGGCCGACCTGCTGGCGCTCACGCTGCTGACCTCGCCCGGCGAACTCGGCGCCGACATCGCCGTGGGCACCACGCAGCGCTTCGGCATGCCAATGGGCAACGGCGGCCCGCACGCCGCCTACATGGCCTGCCGCGACGAGCACAAGCGCACCATGCCCGGCCGCCTGGTGGGCGTCAGTGTCGACAGCCACGGCAACCCGGCCTACCGGCTGGCGCTGCAAACGCGCGAACAGCACATTCGCCGCGAAAAAGCCACCTCCAACATCTGCACCGCGCAGGTGCTGCCGGCGGTGATCGCCAGCATGTACGCGGTTTACCACGGCCCGGCCGGCCTCAAGCGCATCGCGCAACGCGTGGCGACCTTGACCTCCGTGCTGGCTGCGGGTCTGAAGAGCCTGGGCTTTGCCGTCACCAATGCCAACGCCTTTGACACGCTCACGATCGCCACGGCTGACAACACGGTGGCGATCGCTTCCAAAGCGCTCGCAGCCGGTGCCAACCTGCGGCTGGCATCGAGCGGCTCCCTCAGCGTGTCGCTCGATGAAACCACCACACGCACCGATGTGGAGCAGCTCTGGGGCTTCTTCGCCAAGCCCGGCCAGACCCTGCCCAAGGTGGCTGACTTCGAGCAAAACACGGCCAGCCTGCTGCCCGCCGCCTTGTTGCGCACCAGCAGTTACCTGACGCACCCGGTGTTCAACACGCATCACAGTGAGACCGGCATGCTGCGCTACATCCGCCGCCTGTCTGACTTTGACCTGGCCCTGGACCGCACCATGATCCCGCTGGGCAGTTGCACCATGAAGCTCAACGCCACCAGCGAAATGATCCCGATCACCTGGCCCGAGTTTGCCAACATCCACCCCTATTGCCCCGACGACCAGCGCGCGGGCTACGCCGAGATGGATGAGCAGCTGCGCGCCTGGCTCTGCGAGGCCACCGGTTACGCCGGCATCAGCCTGCAACCCAATGCCGGCAGCCAGGGCGAATACGCCGGCATGATGGCCATCCGCGGCTACCACGAAGCGCGTGGCGAGGGCCATCGCAACATTTGCCTGATCCCGAGCAGCGCGCACGGCACCAACCCCGCCAGCGCCACCATGGTGGGCATGAAGGTGGTGGTCACGGCGTGTGATGCCAACGGCAATGTCGACATGGACGACCTCAAAGCCAAGTGTGAACAGCACAGCGCCAACCTCGCGGCGATCATGATCACCTATCCCAGCACCCACGGCGTGTTCGAGACCAGCGTCAAGGAACTGTGCGCCCTGGTGCACAGCCATGGCGGGCGCGTTTATGTGGACGGCGCCAACATGAACGCGCTGGTCGGCCTGGCTGCGCCCGGCGAATTCGGCGGCGACGTGAGCCACCTGAACCTGCACAAGACCTTTTGCATCCCGCACGGCGGCGGCGGCCCCGGTGTGGGGCCCGTGTGTGTGGTGGCCGACCTGGTGCCCTACTTGCCGGGTGATGGTGTCGGTGCCGTGTCAGCCGCGCCCCTGGGCAATGCGGCCGTGCTGCCGATCAGCTGGATGTACTGCCGCATGATGGGGGCCGAGGGCTTGAAAGCCGCCACCGAGGTGGCCATTTTGAGCGCCAACTACATCAGCGTGCGCCTGAAAGACCACTACCCCACGCTCTACACCAGCGCCTCCTCCCATGGCAAACCCGGTCGCGTCGCGCACGAAAGCAAGCCGGGTCGTGTCGCGCACGAGTGCATTCTCGACCTGCGTCCGCTGAAGGAAAGCAGTGGCGGCGTCAACGGTGTGACCGCCGAAGACGTTACCAAGCGCCTGATGGACTACGGTTTTCATGCCCCCACACTGAGCTTTCCGGTGCCCGGCACGCTGATGGTGGAACCCACCGAGAGCGAAACGCTGGAAGAACTCGACCGTTTCATCAACGCCATGATCGCCATCCGCGAAGAGATCGCCAAGGTCGAGCAAGGCGTCTGGCCGCAGGGCAACAACCCGCTGAGTCACGCGCCTCACACGGCGGCGTCGCTCTTGGGTGAAACCTGGGACCGACCCTACTCACGGGAATTGGCTGCCTTCCCGGCACCCGCGCTGAAGCAGTCCAAGTACTGGGTGCCGGTCGGGCGCATCGACAACGTGCATGGCGACCGCAATTTGTTCTGCAGTTGCGTGCCGATGTCCTAAGCCAGTACCAGCGTGCACTGTAGATCATTCGCTCGCTGAACCCGGGCGAATTTTTTTCTGCCCGTTAAACTCACTCTTTTCCCACGAACCCGAATCCATGACATATTGCGTCGCCATCAAACTCAACGCCGGACTGGTTTTTCTGTCCGATTCACGCACCAACGCCGGTCTGGACCAGATCAGCACCTTTCGCAAGATGATCGTTTACGAAAAGCCCGACGACCGCTTCATGGTGCTGCTGTCAGCCGGCAATCTGAGCATTTCGCAGTCGGTGCGCGAGATCCTGCAGGTAGAGAAACTCAAGGACCGTGACGAAGACGAGGGCATCACGATCTGGAACGCCAAAAGCATGTTCGACGCAGCGCGCGTGCTCGGCTCGGCCATTCGCCATGTCTACGATCGCGATGCCGCTGCGCTCAAACTGGCTGGGGTCGATTTCAACGTCTCGCTGATTTTTGGCGGCCAGATCAAGGGCGAAGGCATGCGTCTGTTCCAGGTCTACTCAGCTGGCAACTTCATCGAAGCCACGCCCGAGACACCTTATTTCCAGGTTGGCGAATCCAAATACGGCAAACCCGTGCTGGACCGCGTGATCACCCCGCACACGCCGCTGGACGAGGCCGCCAAGTGCGCGCTGGTGTCCATGGACTCGACCCTCAAATCCAACTTGTCGGTGGGCCTGCCGCTGGACATGGTCGTCTATGAGGTCAACCAGTTCCAGACCGACAAGGTGGTCTGCATTGACGAGCACAACCCCTACTTCAAGATGATGCACAACAGCTGGGGCGCCAAGCTGCGCGAAGTCTTTGACAGCATCGAGGACCCGATGTGGAACGGCGAACACACCACCGTACCCCTGATGCAGCCCGCCAGCCGCAACCAGGCCCTGAAAAAAATCAGCTCGCCGCAGGAAAAGTTAATCTAATTACCTTGCGGGACAGACCAAGATTTACGCAGTAAATTTGCTCTGTCCTCAACCGATCGTGCTTGCGGGCTTCAGGCCGTCCAGCTCACGGTGCCGGTCCAGGCGGTGACCAGTACCACGATGCCAAACACAATGCGGTAGTAGGCGAAACCGACAAAGCTGTGCGTTGAAATAAAACGCAGCAACCAGCGGATGCACAACCAGGCACTCAGGAATGACATCACCAGCCCGACACCAAACACCGGCGCGTCGGCCCAGGACAGCAGAGCCCGGTCCTTGAACAGGCTGTAGGCACCCGCGCCGATCAGCGTCGGAATGGCCAGGTAAAAGGAGAAGTCGGTAGCGGCCTTGCGGCTCAGGCCCAACAGCATGCCACCGATGATGGTGGCGCCGCTGCGGCTCATGCCTGGAATCATGGCCGTGCACTGCGCCAGACCCACCTTGAGCGCGTCCATGGCCGTCATGGCATCCACATCATGGATACGGGTAACCGCCGGATTTTTTTGCTGACGCCGTTCGGCCCAGAGGATGATGAAACCACCAATGATGAACATGCTGGCCACCACCACCGGCGTGAACAGATGCGCCTTGATCGCCTTGCCGTAGAGCAGGCCCAGAATCACCGCCGGGAAAAACGCGATCAGCACATTGAGGGCAAAGCGCTGCGCCTGCTTTTCGGTGGGCAGGTCCAGCACGGTGTCGCGTATTTTTTGCCAGTACACCAGGATCACGGCAAAAATGGCGCCGGTCTGGATGGCAATGTCGAACACCTTGGCCTTGTCATCGTCGAACCCCAGCAGGGCCCCGGCCAAAATCAGATGACCCGTGCTCGAGATCGGCAAAAACTCGGTCAGCCCCTCCACCACGCCCATGATGGCGGCTTTGATCAGCAAAACAATATCCACGCAAGCTCCCGTACAAGAAGCGGCTGATTATCGCCGCCTGCCTGCGCCGTACCGTACCGTACCGTACCGTGCCAGCGGCTGGTCTTACTTGATCAAGGCATGCATCGCCTTGAACTGCGGCGCCTCGGCGCTGCGCAGCCACTCGAACACCACCATTTCGGTGGTCACGAATTCGGCACCAGCGCCGGCCAGGCGGTCGAAGGCGGCGTCGCGATTACGCTCGGTGCGAGAACTGCAGGCATCGGTCACCACCCAAACGTCAAACTCGTCCTCGAGCAAATGCAGCGCGGTCTGCATCAGGCACACATGCGCCTCGCAACCAGCGATCACGATGCTGTTGCGCTCGGTGGGCGTGTTGGACGGTTTCTGCAGGTGCTTGGGCAGGCTGCGCGCATTGCCAGTCGGCGCTTTCAATGGCGGGCGCAACCACTCGCCCAGGCCCTCTTCGACGCCGCTGAACTGCATCTTGGCCAGCGTGCGCTGGCACAGGGCGCGAAGTTCGGGCGGGTTTTCGCCGAGCTTGGACGGGTTTTGCTCGGTACCCCACACCGGTACCTGCATCAATTGGGCCGCCTGCGCCAAGCGCACGGCATTGGCCAACGCCAGCGGCGCCTCAAAAATGGCAGGCATCAGTCGGGTCTGGTAGTCGACCAGGACCAATTGGGAGAGTTCGGATTCAAGCAGCATGGCGGGCTTTCAAAAATATAAAACAGGCATCTGCTGATTAAACCGCAGGTTTGAGGATGTGCGTGGCGGTCCGGCAAATGTGTGTAAACTACGCCGATGCGAATTTCCGCCCTTTTGTCATCCCTGCTCATGGCCGCCAGTGTGCACGCTGCGCCGGCTGATGCGCCCGATGACCTGAGCCGCTTTATGCATGACAAGGGCTTGTTGTCCCAAATTGACCAGGTACGCCAAAACGTCACGAACAAGGCTTCCGACCTGGTGGTCAACGCGCTGGGTTTTCTGGGTGTTCCCTACCGAATGGGCGGCAACAACGCTGAAACTGGTTTCGACTGCAGTGGTTTTGTCAAAGCCATGTACGAACAAACCGTGGGCCTGATCCTGCCGCGCAAGGCCGAGCAGCAAGCCGCCGCCACCCAACACATTGACCGCTCCGAACTGCAGCCCGGCGACCTGGTGTTTTTCAACACCCTGCGCCGCACCTTCAGCCATGTGGGCATCTACATTGGCGACGGCAAATTCATTCATTCACCCAAGCCCGGCGCGCAGGTGCGGGTGGAAAACATGGGTATCTCCTACTGGAGCCATCGCTTTGACGGCGCACGACGCGTCACCTCCACCGAAGCCGGCAACGCGCTTGCAGGCGCCATCACGACAAACCCCGCACTGCGCTGAGTTCAGCGGCGTTTTTCTGTGACATCCGTGACGTCGGTCACCTCGGCATCAATCACATCCACCGGCGTTTGAGCCCGGCTGGCACCCGGCGCTGTGCCCCGGTAAGCCCGTTGCCACAGGTCAGCCCGGTTCATCTTGAAGACCCAGGGTTGCACCGGCTGGCCGGTCAGTTTGGCCCACAAGGCACGCAGCAGCCACAGCGACAGCAGCAAGGCGGCTACAAACAGCAGGCCCACCATAAAAATCAGCGCAGCCGCCAGCAAACTCAGGCGAAACACCCAGGCGGCCAGCACTTTTACAAAATTATTCACCCAGCAATTCCTTGTATGCCATTCGTGGGGGCATCATCGCATCAAACGACCAAAACCGTTCCTGACGCGCGCCTTGAAACCGCATAGGGGGGCAGGCCTTGCAGCATGCGCCGGCCATAGGCGGTGTTCAGCAAGCGCTTGTCGTAGCAAATCACCCTCGCCTGATCGGTTTCGGAGCGGATCGCGCGGCCGGTCCATTGCAGCAACTTGATACCGGTGGCCGGCACCACCAATTCGTTAAACGGGTCGCGCCCGGCCCGCTTGAGCCACTCGGCGCGCGCTTCCTCGACCGGGTCCGAGGGCGGGCTGAATGGCAGCTTGGCGATGAACACGGTCTCGCACAGCGTGCCCGGCAAATCCAGCCCTTCGCCAAAGGACTGCAGACCAAAAATCACCGAGGCAAAACCCGCCTCCACCCGCGCCTGGTGAATGCCCAACAATCGGCCACGTGCCATCTGTCCCTGCACCAGCACGACCTCCTGCAAACTTGCGTCCAGCGCGCTCACCGCCGCCTGCATCTGCACGCGCGAGGTAAACAACACCAGCGCGCCATGCGGCACCTCGCGCAGGTCACGTAGCAAGGCCGCCACCATCTGGGTGGTGTAAAGATCCACCTGCTTGGGGTCCGCGGCAGTATCAGCCACCACCAACTGGCCCTGGGTGCGGTAATCAAACGGGCTCTCCACCGCCAGCGTGCTCACCTGCGGCAAGCCAGCCAGCCCGGTCTCACCCAGGAAAAAGTCAAAGCTGCCGCAAGTGGTCAGCGACGCCGAGGTCACCACCGCGCCGCGCACTTGGCGCCACAGGTGGCGCCGCAGCAAGTCGCCGGGCACGATCGGGCAGGCATGCGCGCTGATCGACACCAAACCCGAGCCGGTGTCTGACTTGAGCCACTTGGCCAGCGGCGGCTCGTCGCTGCTGAGCCACTGCGCGCTGGTGGCCACCACGCTGTTGAGCTTGGGCGCCATCTGGCCCAGCCTGGCGTACTGCACCGAGCAATTGGCGGCCTGGGCCGGGTCTTCCTTGGCGCGCAATTTCAGCTCGGCGCCCAGCGCCTCGAGCGCATCCGACAACGCCGCGGCGTGGCCATGGATGAGCTTGAAAGGCTCCAGCATGGCCTCGGGCACCACGCCGTCCTTGAAACGGTACACCGTGTCATAACCGGTCGACAGACCCCGCACCAGCTCCAGCGCCAGCCGGCCCGCATCGAGTAGCGCGGTCTTGAGCTGTTGCGCCAGCGTGGTGACGTCCTGCGCCAGCACAACACCCATCTTGTCGGCCACCTCAATCAGGATTTTTGGCAGCTTGTCGAGCCAGCGCAGGCCGGTGAGGTCCATGGCGCTGGAAAACTGGTCCAACGCCACCGCTGGCAAATGGTGGCCTTCGTCGAACACCACCAGGCAGTTGTCCAGGTCCGGCAGTGCCTTCATGCCCAAAGAGGCCAGCACCAAGTCGTGGTTCGCCACAATCACCTGCGCCTGCGCCAGCTGCATGCGGGCCTGGTAATAGCTGCAGCTGGAAAAACGCGGGCAATGGCGCGCCGTGCAAGTGTGGCGCTCGGCGGCCACGGTCGACCAGTCGCGCGCCTCGGGTTGCTCGGCCAGGCTGTCGCGGTCGCCGTCCCACTTACCCGCAACCAGGGCTGAAGCCAGAGTTTCGTACAAGGCCACGCGCCGCTCCGTGGGGTCCTGCCACACCACGCCCCGGGTAGGCTGGAACGTGCTTGACGCTTGGGGGGTGTTGGCCTCGTCGTCACCTTCAAACAGCTCGGCCGCGTCTGCGCCAACATGACCCACCAGGCGCTCCAGCTTGAGCTTGCACACATAGCGGCCACGGCCCTTGGCCAGGGCATAAACAAACGGCGTGTCGATCACGGCGGCCAGCGCCGGCAGGTCCTTGGTCATCAACTGCTCTTGCAACGCCACGGTGGCGGTCGACACCACCACCCGCGTCTTGCGCGCCAGTGCCAGCGCCACGGTGGTCGACAAATACGCCGCCGACTTGCCAACGCCGGTGCCTGCCTGAATCACCGTGACCGCACTCTGCGGGTGGTCCTGGTCGCCCAGCGACACATCGCGCAGACTGCTGGCAATGCGCTGTGCCATGGCGTGCTGGCCAGCGCGGGCGCGAAAACCAGGCGTGGCGGCCACCATTCGGTCAAAAGCCGCCATGGCCAACACGCTCAAATCAGGATCATTCAATCGAGCACCCACAAGAACAAATGGAATGTTGACGCAAAAGGCATCCCGAAAAGTAAAAAAGGCTTGAAAAGCGGACGCTCTTCAAGCCTTTAAATTGTGGTCGGTGTGAAAGGATTCGAACCTTCGACCCCTTGCACCCCATGCAAGTGCGCTACCAGGCTGCGCCACACACCGAAGCCTCAAATTATAACCCCAGAGCGAACCGGTTTCAGATGGCGGGCGACAGCAAAGCGCGTATTTCGTGAAGCTCGTGGCGCACCTGGCGCCAAGGATCGTTCGACGGCTCAGAGGTGGGCAAGGTGTCTGGGTCAGAAAAGCTGGCCGGCTGAGGGTCGGGCATCTCCAAACCCTCGTCCATTTCAGGGATGTTGTCAGACAAATGACGTTTGTCATGCCCCATTTCCTGCATTTTGTTGCGTGCACCACTGATGGTGAAGCCCTGGTCGTAGAGCAATTCTCGAATGCGCCGGATCATCAGCACTTCGTGGTGCTGGTAGTAGCGCCGGTTGCCGCGGCGTTTCATGGGCCGCAGCTGGGTAAATTCCTGCTCCCAGTAACGCAGCACATGCGGCTTGACACCGCACAGCTCGCCCACTTCACCGATGGTGAAGTAGCGTTTGGCTGGAATATGGGGGAGCGAATTCTCCATGCGAATCAACAATCTAAGCTGCGAACGTGCGAGCGTACTCTAACTGAGCCCTCGCTGTAAAGACAGCTTACCCGCATATGACTTGCGAACGATCAAACTTGCACTTGATTTGCCGTCGCACCGGCCTGAATTTGTTCCTTGAGTTTTTGACTGGCATGAAAAGTGACCACTCGGCGTGCGGCAATGGGGATGGCTTCGCCGGTTCGCGGGTTGCGCCCGGGGCGCGGTGACTTCGTGCGGATCTGGAAGTTGCCAAAGCCGGTGATCTTGACGTCGTCACCATCGACCAGGCTGTTGGAGACCAAGTCAAAAAAAGCATCGACCATGTCCTTGGCCTCGCGCTTGTTCAGACCAATCTGTTCAAACAGCAGCTCGGCGAGTTGCGCCTTGGTGAGCGCCGGGGTTTCCAATGTTTCAACGGTAATGTCCATCGATGACTCGCTCTGTGGCTATAGGGGTGATGACCGGCTTACACACGCTGACGCGCGGCAACTTTTTCGCTCAGGGTGGCCACCACGGCGGCCACGGCTTCTTCGATTTGCTGTTCGGACAGCGTAGCATCGGGTGCGTTGAGCGTCAAACGGATGGCCATGCTTTTTTCGGGGGCGACGTTGTGCACATCAGACGCCTGGGGCTTGGGCCGGTAGATGTCGAACAGCACCGCATCACGCAGGAGGCCGCCGCAGGGCGCGGCCCAGATGGCTTGCATCAGGGCGTTGTGGCTGACCGACTCGGCCACCAGCACCGCAATGTCACGCTCAACCGCCTGGAAGCGCGGCACCGCTTCAAAGCGTGGCACGGGGCGACCCAACGCGGCGTCAAGGTCGACTTCGAACATGACCGGCGCCTGCACCAAGTCAAGGGACTGGCGCCACTTGGGGTGCAGTTCGCCGACAAAGCCGACCTCGCTGCCCGCACACAGCACACGCGCGCAGCGACCCGGGTGCATGGCTGGGTGCTCGGCCGGCTCAAAACTCAGGCGGACGGGCGCGAACAGGGCTTCAAGGTCACCTTTCACGTCATAGAAGTCCACCGGGCGTTCCTTGCAACCCCACTCGGGCGCGTCGACCGGGCCCATGGCCACACCGGCAACACGCATGGGTTGGTCGAAGCCCTGCACCGTGGTGTCAGAACTGGGCACCGAGGCATCACGCAGAAACACGCGACCCAACTCGAACACGCGCACACGTTGCGCTTTGCGGTCCTGGTTGAATTTCAGCACCTGCAGCAGCGAGCCCAGCAGGCTGGAGCGCATCACATTCATCTGACTGGCGATGGGGTTGAGCAGTTTGATGGGCTTGGGATTGCCCGCCAGTTCGTGCTCCCAGCGCTCGTCGACAAAACTGAAGTTGATGGTTTCCTGGTAGCCCAGGGCAGCCAGTGTGCGCCGCACGGCAAACGGGCTGCGTTCGTTCTCGGGACGAAGCTTGGCTGTGATGGGGGCTTGCGGCGGCGTCTGAGGCAAGTTGTGGAAGCCGATCATGCGGGCGACTTCCTCGATCAGGTCTTCCTCGATTCGCAGGTCGAAGCGGTAGGAAGGCGCAGTGACTTCAATGACACCATCGCCCTCGGTCACGGGCAGACCCAGGCCGGTGAGCGCCTTGACGCACTGAGCTTGCGTTAACGGCATGCCCAGCACGCGCGCGGCACGCGCCACGCGCAGGACCACCTTGGCGGGCTGGGGCATGGCGACCTGCTGGTCGTCGATGGGACCGCACACGGTGCTGGGCGTGCCGCAGATGTCGAGCACCAACTGGGTGATGCGTTCGATGTGTTCGACGGTGAGTTCGGGGTCGACACCGCGCTCGAAGCGGTGCCCGGCATCGGTGGAGAAGTTGAAGCGGCGTGAGCGTCCGGCGATGGCCTTGGGCCACCAGAAAGCGGCTTCGACATAGATGTTGGCGGTATCGTCCGACACGGCAGTGGCGTCACCGCCCATGATGCCGGCCAGCGATTCGACCTGTTGAGCGTCGGCGATCACACCCACCTGGGCGTCGACCGTGACGGTATTGCCGTTGAGCAGTTTGAGCGACTCGCCCGCCCTGCCCCAGCGCACGTCGAGGCCGCCGTGGATTTTGTCGAGGTCAAAAATGTGTGACGGCCGGCCGAGTTCGAACATCACGTAGTTGGAGATATCGACCAGCGCGGTCACGCTGCGCTGGCCGCAGCGCGCCAGGCGGTCGACCATCCAGGCGGGGGTGGCTGCCTTGGGGTTGACGCCGCGAATGATGCGGCCGGAAAAACGGCCGCACAGATCAAGCGCGCCGACCTTGACCGGCAGGACTTCATTGACAGCGCAGATGGCTTTTGGAAAAGCCGGTGTTTTGAGGGGCGCGCCGGTGAGCGCCGACACCTCGCGCGCGATGCCATAGACACTCAGGCAATGCGCCAGGTTGGGCGTGAGTTTGAGCGTGAACAGGGTGTCATCAAGCAGCAGATGATCACGAATGCTTTGCCCCACGGCTGCGTCAGCCGCGAGTTCGAGCAGGCCGCCATGGTCTTCGGAGAGCTTGAGTTCGCGCGCCGAGCACAACATGCCAAAGCTCTCGACGCCACGCAGCTTGCCGACCTTGATGAGGAAGGGCTGTCCGTCTTCACCCGGGGGCAATTCGGCCCCCACCATGGCGCAGGGCACCTTGATGCCGACGCGCGCGTTGGGCGCACCACAAACGATGGTGAGCAGCTCGGGCTGGCCGACGTCGACCTGGCAAACGCGCAGGCGGTCGGCATTGGGGTGCTGTGCCGCTTCCTTGATTTCACCGACCACGATGTGGCTGAATGGTGGCGCCACGGATTTAAGTTCTTCCACCTCGAGACCGGCCATGGTCAGGGTTTCAGCGAGCTCGGTGGTGCTTAAAGCGGGGTTGCAAAATTCACGCAACCAGGATTCAGGAAATTGCATAGTTTTTATCGATTAATTCTTGGGAGACAAGGCCGGCGCAGTTCAACGGAACTGCGACAAAAAGCGGATGTCGCCATCAAAAAACAGGCGCAAATCATTGACGCCGTAGCGCAGCATGGTAAGCCGGTCCGGGCCCATGCCGAAGGCAAAACCGATGTAGCGCTCGGGGTCCAGGCCCATGTTGCGGATCACGTTGGGGTGCACCTGACCGGAGCCAGCCACTTCGAGCCAGCGACCGGCCAGCGGGCCACTGGGAAACTGGATGTCGATCTCGGCGCTGGGCTCGGTGAACGGGAAAAAGCTGGGCCGAAAGCGCAGCACCAAGTCGGGGTTTTCAAAGAAGGTGCGGCAGAAGTCGGTAAAAACGTACTTCAGGTCCTTGAAGCTGATGGCCTCGCCCACCCACAGGCCCTCGCACTGGTGAAACATGGGCGAATGGGTGGCGTCGCTGTCGACGCGGTAGGTGCGCCCTGGCGCAATCACACGAATCTCGGGCATGTCGCCGCTGTAGAGCGTGCCGTCCACCGCGCTGCCATGGGCCAGGCGGTGTTGCTTGACATGCTGCACCGCGTGCCGGATTTGCATCGGGCTGGTGTGGGTGCGCAATAAATTGGGGGCTGTCTCGCTGCCGCCTTCAACATAGAAGGTGTCGTGCATGGAGCGTGCGGGGTGGTCTTCGGGGGTGTTGAGCGCGGTGAAGTTAAACCAGTCGGACTCGATCTCGGGGCCTTGGGCCACTTCAAAACCCATGGAGCCAAAGATGGCTTCGATGCGTTCCAGGGTGAGCGACACCGGGTGCAGGCCACCGGTACCGCGCTGGCGGCCGGGCAGGCTCACGTCAAGGGCTTCGGCCTGCAGTTGAGCCTGCAGTTCACGGTCTGCCAGCGCCTGGCGGCGGGCGTTGAGCGCGGCCTCAATGCCCTGCTTGGCCTGGTTGATGGCGGCGCCCTGCAATTTCTTTTCTTCGACCGGCAAGGCGGCCAGGCCCTTCATCAGCTCGGTGATACGGCCGGCCTTGCCCAGGTACAGGGCCTTGCTGTTTTCAAGTTCAGCAGGTGTAAGGGCCAGCTCGAAGGCGGCGCGGGCTTGTTCAACAACAGCGGTCAAGTCGTTCATAGATACTCAGGAAAACTCTGATCCAAGGAAAAAGGGCTAGCGCCTTTTCAAGCTCTAGCCCTCATCATCTTATTGCAAGTGGCTATAAATTAAATAGCAACGATTACAAATCTTGCAAATCAAGCAGCCAGTTTGGCCTTGACTTGTTCCACGATACCAGCAAATGCGGCCATGTCATGGATCGCAATATCAGACAGAACCTTGCGGTCAATCTCGATACAGGCTTTCTTCAGACCGTTGGCGAACTGGCTGTAGGTCATGCCACACTGACGAGCAGCGGCATTGATACGGGCAATCCACAACTGACGGAAGACACGTTTTTTGGTACGGCGGTCACGGTAGGCATATTGCCCAGCCTTCATCACCGCTTCTTTGGCGACGCGGAAGACATTACCACGACGACCGCGGAAACCTTTTGCAAGGGCGAGAACTTTTTTGTGGCGGGCGCGAGCCGTTACACCACGTTTGACGCGAGGCATGTGAGTACTCCTTGTTCGTCGTTAATTAAATACCACGGCCTGGAAGCATCTGTGCCATGTGACCCATATTGGTCTCATGAACAGCAGTTGAACCACGCAGATGGCGT
The DNA here is from genome assembly GCF_030653815.1 of Rhodoferax sp. Taxonomy (GTDB): domain Bacteria; phylum Pseudomonadota; class Gammaproteobacteria; order Burkholderiales; family Burkholderiaceae_C; genus Rhodoferax. The sequence continues at coordinate 53,207 of NZ_JAURYQ010000015.1, forward strand.
TTATTTTTAGTGGTCTTCTTGGTCAGAATGTGACGTTTGAAGGCTTGGCCGCGTTTAACGGTACCACCTGGACGGACGCGGAAGCGTTTCTTCGCCGCGCTCTTGGTCTTCATTTTGGGCATTTACTGCTCCTATTACATTGTGCTCGTGAGGCGTCTGCAATCAATTTGCAGCCTTGATGGCCCCGAGCCACTTTTAGTGGCGAGTTAAAAACCCTCCACTTTTAGTGGTGGACGTTAACCCACCACTTACAGTGGCAGGCGTGAACCTGCCACTTTCGTGGCAAACACCTTGCGGCGTTTGCCCCAATTCTTTACGTACTGGCGGTGACCTCTGTCACCACCGGCTTGGCCGCAGCCACTTTCTTGCGGCCGGGCGCGATCATCATGATCATCTGGCGCCCTTCGAGCTTGGGAAACTGCTCGACCAAAATCGTATCGCCCAACTCGTCGCGAATGCGGTTCAACAAGGCCATGCCGAGTTCCTGGTGGGTGATTTCGCGACCGCGAAAACGCAAGGTGATCTTGCATTTGTCGCCTTCAGCAAGAAAGCGCTTGATGTTGCGCATCTTGATGTTGTAGTCGCCATCATCGGTACCTGGGCGGAACTTGATCTCCTTGATTTCGATCACGGTCTGCTTGGCTTTGGCTTCAGCAGCTTTCTTTTGTTCCTGGTACTTGAACTTGCCGTAATCCATCAAACGACACACCGGCGGGTTGGCAGTAGCAGCAATCTCAACCAGGTCTACGTCCAACTCGCCCGCCATGCGCAGTGCGTCGTTGATATTGACAACACCCAGGGGTTCGTTTTCAACGCCAGAGAGGCGAACCTCTGGCACCATGATTTCCCGATTCAATCGGTGTTTGCGTTCTTCGCGGTGACGGCGATCACGAAATTCGGTAGCGATGACTTAATCCTTCACAAAAACTGCCACAGGCACCGTGGCTAAAACTGGGCAGCGCAGCCCCCGTGAACAATTCAAAATCAAAGCGATGATTTGTGCGTGACGTCGGCCGAGAGCTTTTGAGCAAATTCGGCTACCGACATCACGCCAAGGTCTTGTCCACCTCGGGCGCGCACTGCAACAGCACCGGAAGCCATCTCTTTGTCGCCAATGACGATCAGATACGGCACCTTCTGCATTGAATGCTCCCGTATTTTATACGTGATTTTTTCATTGCGAAGATCTGCCTCGACCCTAAAGCCTTGATTCTGCAGCGTTTTGACGACATCACGGGCATATTCGGCCTGTGCGTCGGTGATATTGAGCACCTTGACCTGCACCGGCGCGAGCCAGGTTGGCAGCGCACCAGCGGTTTCCTCGATCAAAATACCGATGAAACGCTCCAGGCTGCCGACGATGGCGCGGTGCAGCATCACCGGGCGGTGCCGGGCGCTGTCTTCACCCACGTAATCGGCGTCAAGCCGCTCAGGCATCGAGAAGTCGACCTGGATGGTGCCGCACTGCCAGTGCCGGCCAATGGCGTCTTTCAGGGTGTATTCGACCTTGGGGCCGTAAAAAGCGCCTTCACCGGGCGAGAGCTCAAACTCACACCCCGAAGCGCGCAAGCTCTCGATGAGCGCGTGCTCAGCCTTGTCCCAGATGTCGTCCGAGCCAATGCGCTGCTCGGGCCGGGTGGCGATCTTGTAGATGATGTTCTTGAACCCGAAGTCGGCATAGACCTTTTGCAGCAGCGTGGTGTAGGCCACGCATTCGGCCAAAATTTGGTCTTCGGTGCAAAAGATATGGCCGTCGTCCTGGGTAAAGCCGCGCACCCGCATGATGCCGTGCAGTCCGCCGGTGGCTTCATTGCGGTGGCACTGGCCGAATTCGCCGTAGCGCAGCGGCAAGTCACGGTAACTTTTCAGGCCCTGCTTGAAGATCAGGATGTGACCCGGGCAGTTCATGGGCTTCAGGGCGAAGTCGCGTTTTTCGGACTCGGTGGTGAACATGTTGTCACGGTACTTGTCCCAGTGACCGGTTTTTTCCCACAGGCCTTTGTCGAGCAGTTGCGGGCCCTTGACTTCCTGGTAGCCGTTGTCGCGGTAGACCTGGCGCATGTACTGCTCCACCGCCTGCCAGATGGCCCAGCCCTTGGGGTGCCAAAATACCAGGCCCGGGGCATGGTCATCAATGTGGAACAGGTCAAGTTCGCGGCCCAATTTGCGGTGGTCGCGTTTTTCGGCCTCTTCAAGCATGGTGAGGTGCTGCTGCAAATCTTCCTTGGTAGCCCAGGCCGTGCCGTAAATGCGCTGCAGCATTTCATTCTTGTGGTCACCGCGCCAGTAGGCGCCCGCGACTTTCATGAGCTTGAAGTGTTTGAGCTTGCCAGTGCTGGGCACGTGCGGGCCGCGGCACAGGTCTTCAAAGGCGCCTTCACGGTACAGGCTGACGTCTTCACCGGCCGGAATGCTGGCGATGATTTCGGCCTTGTAGTGCTCGCCCAGGCCCTTGAAATAGGCCACCGCCTCGTCACGTGGCAACACGCGGCGCACTATGGGTTCGTCCTTGGCGGCCAGCGCGGTCATGCGTTTTTCGATGACGGCCAGGTCGTCCAGGGTGAACGGACGCTCGAACGAGAAGTCGTAGAAAAAGCCGTTTTCAATGACCGGGCCAATGGTGACCTGCGCTGCGGGAAAAAGCTCTTTCACGGCGTAGGCCAACAAGTGCGCCGTGGAGTGACGAATCACTTCCAGTCCGTCTGCGTCCTTGGCGGTGATGATGGCCAGGCTGCTGTCCTTGTTGATCACAAAGCTGGTGTCGACCACCTGCCCGTTCACCTTGCCGGCCAACGCCGCCTTGGCCAGCCCGGCGCCGATGGACGCGGCCACCTCGGCCACGGTGACCGCGGCGTCGTAGTTGCGTTGAGAACCATCGGGAAGCGTGATTTGGACCATGGCGATGAAGGGAAAAGGTAATTAAAAAACGCGGAAGGTTCCGCGTTTGTGATGAGTGATTTTAAACCGCAGTTGACTCCATGAAAAAAGGCTGGCCGCCCCCGCAGGAAACGCCAGCCTCAGACCTCCTCAGGTCCGGCTTCTTCAGTGGAACTGCTCTTCTTCAGTGGAGCCGGTCAGGGCCGTGACGCTGGACTTGCCACCCTGGATGACGGTGGTGACCTCGTCAAAGTAACCGGTGCCGACTTCCTGCTGGTGCGACACGAAGGTGTAACCACGGTCGCGGGCCGCAAACTCTGGTTCTTGCACCTTTTCCACATAAGCGGTCATGCCGCGTGCCATGTAGTCTTGCGCCAAGTCGAACATGTTGTACCACATGGAGTGGATGCCGGCCAGCGTGATGAACTGGTACTTGTAGCCCATGGCGCCGAGTTCTTTCTGGAACTTGGCAATGGTGGCGTTGTCGAGGTTCTTCTTCCAGTTGAAGGACGGCGAGCAGTTGTAGGCCAACAGCTTGCCTGGGTGCTTGGCACGCACGGCCTCGGCGAACTTGCGGGCAAATTCGAGGTCGGGCGTACCGGTTTCGCACCACACCAGGTCGGCGTACTCGGCGTAAGCCACGGCGCGGCTGATGGCCTGGTCCATGCCCTTATTGGTCTTGTAGAAGCCTTCGGCGGTGCGCTCACCGGTGAGGAAAGGCTTGTCGTTTTCGTCGTAGTCGCTGGTCAGCAGGTCGGCGGCTTCGGCGTCGGTGCGGGCAATTACCAGGGTCGGCACGCCGCAGACGTCGGCAGCCATGCGGGCTGCGATGAGCTTCTGGCAGGCTTCGGCGGTCGGCACCAGCACCTTGCCGCCCATGTGGCCGCATTTCTTGACCGAAGCCAACTGGTCTTCAAAGTGCACGCCAGCAGCGCCGGCCTTGATCATGGCCTTCATCAGTTCGAACGCGTTGAGCACGCCACCAAAACCGGCTTCAGCGTCGGCCACGATGGGCGCGAAGTTGTCGATGTAGCCCTTGTCACCCGCGTCAATGCCTTTGGAGTGCTGGATCTCGTCGGCGCGGCGGAAGGTGTTGTTGATGCGCTCGACCACGGTCGGCACCGAGTCCACCGGGTACAGCGACTGGTCGGGGTACATGGAAGCGTAGGAGTTGTTGTCAGCGGCGACTTGCCAGCCCGACAGATAGATGGCCTTGACGCCGGCCTTGACCTGCTGCATGGCCTGACCACCGGTGAGCGCACCGAGGCAGTTGACATAAGCTTCGGTGTTGACCATGTTCCACAGCTTTTCAGCACCACGGCGCGCCAGGGTGTGCTCGATGGGGAAAGAACCACGCAGACGCACCACGTCGGCAGCGCTGTAACCACGCTTAATGCCTTTCCAGCGCGGGTTGGTCGCCCAGTCTTTTTCCAGGGCGGCAATTTGTTGTTCGCGGCTTAATTGTTCTGTGAGAGTCTGTGGCATGAGGTCACTCCTGAGTTGATGAAAAGAAAGGCATCTGTCGCATTACGCTGTTGATGTCATGGTGTTTATTCTATGTCTTATAGAAGACTATAAGCACATCTTATGTCTTATAGAAGACTTTTATTTAATCGAATTAAATCAACAACTTAGACCATTCATTTCTCAATATGAAAAACTATTCTTTGAATTTTCAAATTTTTCAGCCAATTTTGATTGGCTTCATTGCACGATACGAAATTAAAATTCCGCAATGCAAAATTAATACAAATCGACGTACCGGCTGAGTTCCCAGTCGCTGACTGACTGGCTGAAACTGCTCCACTCCTGCCGTTTGATGGCGAGGAATTGTTGGCAGAAGTCCCGGCCAACGGCGTTCATCAGCACGGTGTCGGCTGCCAGCGCATCAAGCGCGGCACCCAGGTCACGCGGCAGGCGCGCAGGCATGGCCTGGCCGCTGGCGAAGCGCTCGTACAGGTCTTCTGCGCAGGGCGCGGGCGCCGTCATGCGCTGGTCAATGCCATCCAGCCCGGCGGCCAGGGTAGCGGCGATGGCTGCGTACACGTTGCACGATGGGTCGGGCAGGCGCCATTCGATGCGCCCGGCGACGCTGCGCACCAGGCAAGTGCGATTGTTGTCACCAAAAGCTTTCCACACCGGTGACCAGGTGGTGCCCGAGGCGCTGTCACTGCAGGCCAGCCGTTTGTAGCTGTTGACCGTGGGCGCGCACAGGGCGCTCAGGGCATCGGCGTGTTGCAGCAGGCCGGCCACAAAGCCGTACGCCGTGGGGCTGAGTTGCAGGGCATCGCTGGTGTCCTGGAACACGGCGCGCCCCTGCGCGTCGGTGATGCTCATGTGAAAGTGCAGGCCGCTGCCCGGCATGGCGGCAAAAGGTTTGGGCATGCAACTGAAGACAGCGCCATGCTTTTGCGCCACGGCGTGCGCCGCCATCTTGAACAGCATGTAATGGTCAGCGGCTTCCAGCGCGCAGTGGTAGCGGTAGTTGATCTCGTACTGGCCACGGGCGTCTTCGTGGTCCATTTGCTGCAGCCGGAAACCCAGGGCGGTCAGGGTCTGGCGCATGTCGTCCAGAAACCCGTGGTTGCGGTGGATGGCTTTCAGGTCGTAAGAGGGTTTGTCGAGGCCATCCTGCGCGTCGGCGCCCTGCCAATGACCATTTTCGTCCTGGCGCAGAAGGAAAAATTCGGGCTCGATACCCACCCACAGAATCCAGCCACGTGCCTTCAAGCGCGCGAGCTGATGCTGCAGCAACTGGCGCGAGCAAGTGGCCAGCGGCTCGCCAGCAGCATAACCGTCGCACACCGCGTGCGCCACGCCTGGCAACCAGGGCAAGGGCCGCAGGGTTTCTGGTTGGACGCGACCGTAGTATTCGCTGCGCGCGCCAAAGCGTCCCAGGCCGGTACCCCAGATGCTGGGGCCGGCAAAACCGGCACCAACCTCCACCCATTCCCTCAGGTCGTCGAGCGGCACCAGCTTGCCTTTGGCCACGCCATGCAGGTCACAAAACTGGGTCAGGATGCTGTGAATGCCTTGCGCGGACAGGTCGTCGATGGTGGCTTGAAGGGTGTCGGTTGGGGACATGTTGCGTGGCTCAGGGTGGCAAGGGTTCAGACCGGACTGTCGATGCGGATCCAGGTGGTCTTGGTCTCGGTGTATTTGTCAAACGCGTGCAGCGACTTGTCGCGCCCTACCCCGCTTTGTTTGTAGCCGCCAAAGGGCACGGTGATGTCGTCTTCGTCATATTGGTTGACATGCACTGTGCCGGCCTTGAGCGCGCGCGCCACGCCATGCGCCTTGTTGATGTCGCGCGTCCACACCGCCGCCTGCAGGCCGTAGATGCTCTGGTTGGCCTGGCGCACCACCTCCGCGGTGTCGGTGAAAGACAGCACCGAGAGCACCGGACCAAAGATTTCTTCGCGGGCAATGGTCATATCGGGGGTCACACCAGCAAAGATGGTGGGCTGCACATAGCAGCCGCCGGTGTCCAGCAGCGCCTGCTCACCGCCTGCCAGCAGGGCGGCGCCCTCCTGCTTGCCCAGTTCAATGTAGCGCAGCACCGAGTCCATTTGGGTCTGGTCGACGATGGCGCCCATGACGGTGTCAGGCGCCAGCGGATTGGCGGGCATGTAGCCGGGCACGAGCGCCAGCGCCTTTTCCAGGAACTGCTCGCGAATGCCGGCCTCGACAAAAAGCCTGGACGGCGCGTTGCAGCTTTCGCCCTGGTTGAAGAAGATGTTGCCGACCGCGGCTTCAACCGCTTTGTCCAGGTCCGGGCAATCGGCAAAGACGATGTTGGGCGACTTGCCACCCAGTTCGGTCCAGGCGCGCTTGAGGTTGCTTTGCCCGGCCATCACATGGATTTGCTTGCCCACGCGCGTGGAGCCGGTGAAGGCAATGCAATCAACATCCATGTGCAGCGCCAGCGGCGAACCCGCCTCGAGGCCGTAGCCTGGCACCACATTGAGCACGCCGGGCGGCAGGCCGGCTTCCAGCGCCAGTTCGGCCAGGCGCAGCGCTGTCAAAGGCGATTTTTCACTGGGCTTGAGCACCACCGAGTTGCCGGCGGCCAGCGCCGGGGCGATCTTCCAGGCGGCCATGATCATGGGGTAATTCCAGGGCACGATGACACCGACCACGCCCATCGGCTCGCGCTGGATCAGCGCCAGCGCAGTGCTGGCGGTGGGCGCAATCTCGTCGTAAATCTTGTCCACTGCCTCGCCGTACCAACGCAGACAATTGGCCGCACTGTTGACATCGACATTGCGGGCGTATCGGATGGGTTTGCCCATGTCGAGTGTTTCCATCAGGGCGAGTTCATCGGCGTGGACCAGCAACTGATCGGCAAATTTGATCATGACGCGCTTGCGCGCAGCCGGGGCCATGCCGCACCAGCGCCGGTCTTCAAAGGCGGCCCGCCCGGCCGCCACCGCCGCATCGACATCGGCCTGGCCGCAACGCGCCACGGTGGTGAGCAGGCGACCGTCGACGGGCGAAATGCAGTCGAAGGTTTGGCCGCTCCGGGCGTGAACGCGTGCGCCGTTGATCAACGCGCGACCGTCATAGACTTGTCCAAGCATGTTTAAGCCTCGAAGATAAAGAGATGAATTTAGCCTGCCTGCAGCGCGGCCAGCTCGGCGCGTGTGGCCGCCGCGATCTCGCGCTCGCGGCGCCGCGTCTGGCGTGCCACCCAGACGCTGTAGCCAATGACCACCAGCGTGACGGACACAATCAAGAGAGTGGCCGCCGCGTAAATGGTCGGATTGATGCCGCGCCGCGCATAGCCGAAGATAACTTGCGGCAGGGTGTTGACACCTGGGCCTGACAAAAATTCGGCAATCACGACGTCGTCGAACGAGAGCGTGAAGGCCAGCAGGTAGGCGGCAAAAATGGCCGGCAAGATGTTGGGCATGGTGATCAGGAAGAACACCTGAAAGGGCTTGGCGCCAAGGTCCATGGCGGCCTCTTCGATGGCGCGGTCCATTTCCAGCAAACGCGACTGGATCACGACCATGCCGTAGGCCATGCCGAGCAGGGTGTGCCCCAGCACAATGGTCAGCATGCCGCGTTGCGGCCAGCCAAAAGCGTTTTGCACCCCCACCATGAGCAGCAACAACGACAGGCCGATCACCACTTCGGGCATCACCAGTGGCGCATTGACCATGCCCGAGAACAGCGTGCGCCCGGGAAAGCGGCGGTAGCGCACCAGCACAAAGGCGGCAAAGGTGGCCAGCACGGCCGAGGCCAGGCCCGCGGCCGTGGCGATCTTGAGCGAGAGCCAGAAACCGTCGACGATCTTGGTGTCACGCGTGAGCGCTTCGTACCAGCGCAGCGAAAAGCCGGTGAATACCGCATCCTGGCGCGTGCTGTTGAAGGAAAACACGATCATGAAGCACAACGGCAGGTACAGGAACAGGTAGGTCAGCCCCATCCAAAGCTTGCCGAAATGACGACTCAGGAATTGCTTCATGGGCGGGCCTCAGGCTTTGGCCTCGGGTGCATCACCCGTGTAGTGGTAATAAATGGCCAGCGGCACCACGATGAGGCCGATCATGACCACCGCCAGCGCCGTGGCGCGCGGCCAGTTGTTGCTGCTGAACATTTCGTCCCAGACCACGCGGCCGATCATGATGTTTTCGGGGCCGCCGAGCAGCGACGGGATGACGAACTCGCCCACCGACGGAATGAACACCAGCATGAAGCCGGCGATGATGCCGGCCTTGGACAGCGGCACGGTGACCAGCCAGAACGACTTGAAGGGTGAGGCGCCGAGGTCGTAGGCCGCCTCCAGCAGCCGGAAGTCCATCTTGACCAGGTTGGCATAGAGCGGCAGCACCATGAAGGGCAGGTACACATAGGTCATGCCCACCAACATCGAGATGTCGGTGTACAGCATCTGGATGGGCTCGCTGATGAGGCCCAGCCCCAGGAAGATCTGGTTCAGCACCCCCTGGTCGGCCAGGATGCCCTTCCAGGCATAGACGCGCAACAGAAAGGAGGTCCAGAACGGCAGCATCACCATCATCAGCAAGGCCGGGCGCACGCTGGGTTTGGCGCGGGCGATGAAATACGAAAACGGGTAGCCGATCAGCAGGCAAAGCAGCGCCGTGCACAGCGCATACCAGAGCGAGCGCAGATAGGCTTCGATGTAGATGGTCTGGAACAGTGCCCCGTCATCGCCGCTGCGAAAGATGGAGCCGTAGTTTTCGTACTTGAGCTTGAGCAGGCCGGTGCTGGAATCCCAGATCGGCTTGAACGGCGAGATGTCGTTGCCCATGTCGACAAAGCTGATGTACAGCAGGATCAAAAACGGGAACAGGAAAAACAGGATCAGCCAGACAAACGGCACGCCAATCACAAAGCGTTTGCCGGGCATCGTCATACTCTGGATGGCCATGACGTTCCTTTAGTCGCGCAGCACAATGCCGGCCACGTCGCTCCACCAGAAAAACACGTCGTCTTCCCAGGTGATGTTGCTGAGGTCATGGCGCGAGGTGTTGGCCTCGGTGATCTTGACCCGGGTGCCGTCAGAGGCCTGAACGATGAAGGAGTTGTAGGACCCAAAGTAGGCAATCTCCTTGACTTTGCCCGCGAACAAGTTGTGCGCGAAGTCGGGGCGCTCCTTGCTGATCTCGATTTTTTCGGGGCGCACCGCAATCGACACCGGCATGTGCAGCGCACCGCTGACGCCATGGCCCACATGAATTTCACCGATGGCCGTTTGCACCGCGCAACGGTCGGGCTGGTCGACGCTGAGCTTGCCGTCAAACAGGTTCACGTTGCCGATGAAGTCGGCCACAAAACGGTTGGCCGGGTGTTCGTAGACCTCTTCGGGCGAGCCTACCTGCAGCACCCTGCCCTTGCTCATGACCGCAATACGACCCGCCATGGTCATGGCTTCTTCCTGGTCGTGGGTCACCATGACGCAGGTCACGCCCACTTTTTCAATGATGTTGACGAGTTCGAACTGGGTTTGCTCGCGCAGCTTTTTGTCGAGCGCGCCCAGCGGCTCATCCAGCAGCAGCACCTTGGGCTTCTTGGCCAGGCTGCGCGCCAACGCCACGCGCTGCTGTTGTCCACCCGACAACTGGTGGGGTTTGCGTTTGGCATAGGCGCCCAACTGCACCAGGTCGAGCATTTCACCCACGCGTTGCTTGATGTCGTTCTTGGGCAAGCCCTCGCGCTTGAGGCCAAAGGCAATGTTCTCCCAGATGTCCAGATGCGGAAACAGCGCGTAAGACTGAAACATCATGTTGAACGGGCGCTCGTAGGGTGCCAGCTTGGCCACGTCCTGGCCGCCCAACAAAATGCGTCCGGACGTGGGGGTCTCGAACCCCGCGAGCATGCGCAGCAGGGTGGACTTACCGCAACCCGAGCTGCCCAGCAAGGCAAAGATTTCGCCCTGATTGATGGACAGGTTGACTTCATCGACCGCCAGCGACTCGTCAAAACGCTTGACCAGCTTCTCGGTCACAAGATAGTCTTTTTTGGTACCCGCATCAGCCATGGTCAAGCCTTTGGTTCAGCACATCACACTTTTCAAAAAAAAGGGCTGTTCATACCCAACGTACAAACAGCCCTGCGGCTCGGTCCAGGTCAGATTTACTTGCCTTTTTTGAAGCTGTTGTAAGCGTTGGCCATGGCTTCACGGGCTTCGTTGCTGAAGCTGCTGGGCGGAATCATCTTGGCGAAATAATCGGCCTCGACAAAGATGGTCTTGTTGCCGGCAATTTCCGGTTTGACCATCGGCACACCGGCCTTGTTGGCGGTGGGGTAGTTCATTTCGTTGCTCATGAGTGCCGCGTTTTCGGCACGCAGGTAGAAGTCAATGAAGGCGTGGGCATTGTTGGGGTGCTTGGCATCCTTGGTGATGGCCATGGTGTCAAAGAAGATGAGCGCGCCGGTGCTGGGCAGCAGCGACTCGATCTCGTCCTTGGATTTGTTCTCGACAGCGCGCGCCGCGGCAATGTTGATGTCACCCGACCAGCCAATGGCCACGCAAGCCTTGCCGCCGGCGATGTCGTCGATCATGGTCGAACTGAAAATACGAACATCCTTGCGCACCTTGGCCAGCATGTCGGTGGCCAGCTTATAGTCCGCCGGATCATTGGAATAAGCGTCCTTGCCGATGTAATGCAGAGCCACGGGAATGATCTCGGTCGGTGAATCCAGGTAGGCAATACCGCAGGATTTGAGCTTGCTGGTGTATTCGGGCTTGAACACCAGGTCCCAGGCGTTTTCCGGCATGGGTGTCTTGCCGAGTGCCTTGGCCACTTTGGTCTTGTTGATGCCCACGGTGGTGAAGCCCCAGGCCCAAGGCACCAGGTGTTTGTTGGCGGGGTCGGTCTTGGCTGCCAGGGTGGCCATGATCGGGGCGTCAAGATTGCTCAGGTTGGGAATCTTGGACTTGTCCAGCGCCTGCAACAGGCCGCCTTCAATTTGCGGCTTGGCAAAGACCGAACCCGGCACCACGATGTCATAACCCGAATTGCCCGCCACCAGCTTGGCGTGCAAGGCCTCGTTGGTCTCGAAAGTGTCGTAATTTACCTTGATCCCGGTTTCTTTCTCGAACGTGGCAATCATGCCCTCGGGGATGTAATCGGCCCAGTTGTAGATGTTGAGTACTTTTTCTTCGGTGTTGACGGGCGCGGCTGCGGGGGCACTGACCACCGGTGCCGGAGCGACCGCAACCGGCTCTTCTTTCTTGCCACAGCCGGCCAGAACAATGGCGGACAGCGCAAACGACCAAAGGTATTTTTTCATCATGAAAACACTCCGAGAGTAAGAGAAAAATGGTGAAGGGAAACGCGAGTTTAAGTCTAGCAAAAACCAGACCAGCCAATTTTTTGGCGCAGGCGCCTAAATCAGCCCTTTTTGGGTCAATTCCTGTTGCGTCAGGTCCAGGGCCTGCCTGATCAGGCGCATCATCTCGTCGATGTCGGCATGGGTCATGGTCAACGGTGGTGCAATGATCATGCGGTCGCCCACGGCGCGCATGACCAGGCCGTTCTGGAAACAATGGCGCCGGCACATCATGCCAACCGACAGGTCTTCAGCAAAACGCTCGCGGGTGCGTTTGTTTTTGACCAGCACCAGGCCTGCCGTCAGGCCGCAGGTTTCGGCCACGCCCACCAGCGGGTGTTCGGCGATGGCTTCGAAGCACTGGGCCAGGTAGGGGCCGGTGTCGTCCCGGACGCGCTGCGGCAGCTGTTCGGCTTCCATGATGTCGAGGTTGGCCAGCGCCACGGCACAGGCCACCGGGTGGCCGCTGTAGGTGTAGCCGTGGTTGAATTCACCGCCCTGCTCGATCAAGACTTGGGCCACGCGATTGCCCACCATGACGCCGCCCAGCGGGATGTAGCCACTGGTGACCGCCTTGGCAAAGGTCACCAAATCAGGCTTGTAGCCAAATTTTTCGTAGGCAAACCAGTGGCCAAGGCGGCCAAAGGCGCAAATGACCTCGTCGCTGATCAACAAAATGCCGTATTTGTCGACGATGCGCTGGATTTCGGGCCAGTAACTGGCCGGCGGAATGATGACACCGCCGGCGCCCTGGATCGGCTCGGCAATGAAGGCGGCCACCTTGTCGGCACCGAGGGCCAGAATTTTTTCTTCCAGCCAACCGGCGGCGCGCACGCCGAATGCGTCGGCACTCTCACCCGGCAGACCGTTCTCGAAAAAATACGGCTGCTCAATGTGTGTGATGTTGGGAATGGGCAGATCGCCCTGCGCGTGCATGCCGCTCATGCCACCCAGTGAGGCCCCGGCCATGGTGCTGCCGTGGTAGGCATTTTTGCGGCTGATGATGACCTTGCGCTGCGGCTGCCCCAGCAGGTCCCAGTAGCGGCGCACCATGCGCACGTTGGAGTCGTTGCTCTCGGAGCCGCTGCTGGAATAGAACACATGCTCGAACGTGCGGTCACCCACCTTGGGCGCCAGCGCGGCCAGACGCGTGGCCAGCTTGACCGCCGGCACGTTCGTGGTCTGGAAAAAGCTGTTGTAGAACGGCAGCGTCATCATCTGGTCAAAGGCGGCTTGCGCCAGTGCTTTGCGCCCGTAGCCGACATTGACACACCAAAGGCCGCTCATGGCATCGAGCAGTTTCTCGCCTTCAGAGTCCCAGACGTAGATGCCTTCGGACTTGACAATCACGCGCGCACCCCGCGTCGCCAGGTCACCGTGGTCGGTGAACGGGTGGATGAAATGCGCACTGTCCATGGCCTGGATTTCATGGGTGGACAGTGCTTGGGAAGGTGTCAAAGCGGTCATGGTGGCGATCCTTGAGTCAACGATGAATAGCTAAACAAACGATGCGTTAAACATGCAACAGCAGGTGCTCGCGCTCCCAGGGCGAAATCACTTTCATGAACTCGTCGAACTCAAGCTCCTTGATTTCCGAGTACACGGTAATGAATTCCTTGCCCAGCACCTCGTGCAAATCCGACTCGCGGCGCAGCCAGTCCAGCGCTTCGCCCAGGCTGCGCGGCAGCGCGTAGGGTGACAGGTAGGCATCGCCCTTCATTTCGGCCTTGGGCTTGATCTTGTTCTTGAGCCCGAGGTAGCCGCAGGCCATGGTCATGGCCAGGGCCACGTAAGGGTTGGCATCGGCGCCAATCACGCGGTTCTCGACCCGTCGCGCTTCCGGCGATGAAATGGGCGAGCGAATGCCCACGGTGCGGTTGTCATAACCCCATTCGATGTTGATCGGCGCGGCGGTATTGCGCGACAGGCGCCGGTAGCTGTTCACGTACGGCGCCACCAGCACCATGGCCGCCGGAATGTAGCGCTGCAGGCCGCCGATGTAGTGCATGAAGGCCTCGGACGGCGTGCCGTCCTCGTTGCTGAAGATGTTCTTGCCAGTGGTGACATCCAGAATGCTCTGGTGCACATGCATGGCGCTGCCGGGTTCGCCGGCAATCGGCTTGGCCATGAAGGTGGCGTACATGTCGTGGCGCAAGGCCGATTCACGCACGGTGCGTTTGAAAAAGAAGACCTCATCAGCCAGGCCCAGCGGCTCGGAATGAAAGAAGTTGATCTCCATCTGGCCGGCGCCGATTTCATGGATCAGCGTGTCCACATTGAGTTCCATCTTGTCTGAAAAATCGTAAATTTCTTCAAACAACGGGTCGAACTCGTTGACCGCATCGATGCTGTAGGCCTGGCGCGAGGTCTCGCTGCGGCCGCTGCGACCAATCGGCGGGCGCAACAGGGTGTTGGGGTCGGTGTTGCGGGCGGTCAGGTAAAACTCCAGCTCGGGCGCCACGATGGGTTTGAGGCCCTCGGCGGCAAACAGGTCGCAGACCCGGCGCAACACGCTGCGCGGCGCGAACGGCACCAGGTTGCCCTTGTGGTCAAAACAGTCGTGGATGACCTGTGCGGTGGGGTCGCTGGCCCAGGGCACGATGCGCACGGTGGACGGGTCCGGGCGCAACTGCATGTCTTTGTCGGTGGGGTCGATGACGTCGTAATACGGGCCACTCTCGGGGAATTCGCCAGTGACGCCCATGGCCACCACCGACTGCGGCAGGCGCATGCCACGGTCTTCGGTGAACTTGACGCGCGGCAAAATCTTGCCGCGGGCCACGCCGGTCAGGTCGGGCACCAGGCACTCCACCTCGGTCACACGTCGCTCGTTGAGCCATTGCTCCAGATCATTGAAGTTCATTGATTTCTTGGCATTCATGTTTGCTCCAGGATGATACTGATCGCCTATTTTGCACCTTGCATCAGGAACCATTGTGCGTGCGAAATTGGTTCACAATCAGAGCCATTTAAACCTGCCACAGGGTGCCACTTCTGCCTCCTTATGCTCTCGGAACTGCTACTGACTGAAATTGCCCGGCTGAACCCGCCCGCCAAGCTGCCGCTGCACCGCCAGCTGTACGAGGCGCTGCGGCGAGCCATTCTGGATGGCAAACTGGCCGCCGGCGAACGCCTGCCCTCAAGCCGCGACCTGACGCAAGACCTGCAGTTGTCGCGCAACACAGTGGTCGCGGCCATCAATCAGCTCACCGTGGAAGGCTACCTGGTCAGCCACATTGGCAGTGGCACCTTCGTCAGCGACAACGTGCCCCGACTGCCCGCCCCGCCGCACCGGGGTGCACCCAGCGGGCAGGCCACCCTGTCGACGCGCGGTCTGGCATTGAGCGGCAGCTTTTGCGCCACCGACCTCGAGATCCAGCCGTTCACACCGGGCATTGCCGATTTCAGCGCGTTTCCGGTGGGCTTGTGGCAACGCCTGCAAAACAAGCACTGGCGCATGACCTACCCCGACATGCTCGACTACAGCAGTTCAGGCGGCTACGCCCCGCTGCGCCGCGCGGTGGCCGACTACCTGCGGGTGTTTCGCAGCGTGCCGCTCGACCTGGAACAGGTCATCATCACCAGCGGCACCCAGGAGTCGCTGGTGCTGTGCGCCCAGTTGCTGGCCAACCAGGGTGATGCCGTCTGGCTCGAAGACCCGGCCTACTGGGGCGCCGTCAAGGCCTTCATGGCCACCGGCCTGAAGCTGCACGCGGTGCCGGTGGACGAGCAGGGCATTGCGCCCCAGCCCGCTGATGATGCCGAGCCGCCGCGCCTGATTTACGTGACGCCCTCGCACCAATACCCCACCGGGGCCGTGATGTCCTTGCCACGGCGCCACCAGATCCTGTCGCTGGCGCGCCAGCACCGGGCCTGGATCCTGGAAGACGATTACGACAGCGAATTCCGTTTCAGCGGCCCGCCGATTTCCTCACTCGCCGGGCTCGACACCGACCAGCGCGTGATCTACCTGGGTTCGTTTTCCAAGGTGCTCTACCCCGGGCTCAAGCTCGGCTACATGGTGGTGCCCAAAGGACTGGCCGCCGCCTTCAAGCGCGCCCACTACGACCTGAACCGCCCCGGCCAGATGCCGGTGCAGGCCGCGCTGGCCGAATTCATCGACATGGGGCATTTCGCCAGCGCCCTGCGCCGCGCGCGCCAAAGTTACGCCCAGCGCCGCGCCAGCCTGCTGGCCGCGCTGCAACCCTGCCTGGGGCCGCTGGCCCAGATCACCGGCGCCGAGCAAGGGCTACACCTGTGCCTGCGCCTGCCCGACACGCTCGACGACAAGGCGCTGGCACAGCAGCTGGGCAAACTCGGTCTGACCGTGCGCCCGCTCTCCAGCTATTGCCTCCAGCAGACCCGGCTGCGCGGCCTGATCATTGGTTATGGCTATGCGCCGCTGGCAGAAATCGAGCACTTCGGGCCCGTGCTGGCCCGAACCATCGCGGGCGCGCTATCACGCAGCGGCGCTTCGGTATGAACGCAAACATGACTGAGGTGACCGCCCCCGTTTTCAAGTCCGGCTTCATGGTCTTGCACGGCAATCGGCTGGAAGACCTGCGCGACCTGCTCAGCGAATTCCTGCGCGCCCAGCCGCTGCCACCGTTGGTTCCCGAGGTGATTCTGGTGCAAAGCAACGGCATGAAGCACTGGCTGGAAATGGCGCTGGCCGACGACGCGGCCCTGGGCATTTGCGCCGCCACCCGACTGGAACTGCCCAGCGGCTACCTGTGGCAGGTCTACCGCAGCGTGCTGGGCGCGGAGACCGTGCCCGCGCACATGCCCTTTGACAAAAGCCATCTGGTCTGGCGACTGGTTCGCCTGTTGCCCGTGCTGGCCGACAGCCAGCCGGTTTATGCGCCGCTGCAGCGCTACTTGGCGCTCGATGCCGACGGCCGCAAGCTGTACCAATTGGCGCTGCAGGTGGCCGACGTCTTCGATGCCTACCAGAGCTACCGCGCCGACTGGCTGGCGGACTGGGCGGCTGGCGACGACGTGCTGCGCGGCCATGATGGCCAGCCCGGCGTGCTGGCAGACGCCCACGCCTGGCAAGCCCGGTTGTGGCGCGACCTGCGCGCCGATGTCGGGCCCGGGCTGGCCGATGCCTCGCGCGCCAGCGTGCATGCCCGCTTCATGGCCGCACTCCAGGCGCAGCTGGCGCAAAGCCAGACCACCGGTCAGCGCCCGGCGGGCTTGCCGCCACGCCTGGTGGTGTTTGGCATCTCGTCACTGCCGATGCAAACCGTCGAGGCGCTGGCGCAATTGGGCCAGGTCTGCCAGGTGCTGATGCTGGTGCAAAACCCGTGTCAGTACTACTGGGGTGACATCGTGGCCGGCCATGACCAGTTGCGCGCCCAACTGCGCCACCGCCAAGCCGCCCGGCCGGTGGCCAGCGACAGCCATCCGCTGCTGGCCTCGTGGGGCAAACAGGGTCGCGATCACCTGCATTTGCTGGATGACTTTGACAACGTGGCGCAGTACCGCCAGCGCATGCACCGGGTCGATGTGTTTGTCGACCCCGCCGCCGGGTTGGACACCCCGACGCTGTTGAACCAGTTGCAGTCGGGCATCCTGAACCTTGAGCCAGCCCACAACGCGCTTGACGCCAAACGCAAGGTACCGCCGGACGACGACAGCATCCGCCTGGTGACCTGCCATGGCGCACAGCGCGAAGTCGAGGTGCTGCATGACCGGCTGCTGGCCTGGTTCGACGCCGACCCGGCTTTGAGCCCGCGCGATGTGATGGTGATGGTGCCCGACATGGCAGCCTTTGCACCCCACATTCAGGCGGTGTTTGGCCGCTTTGCCGCCGGACAGGTGCGGCATATTCCGTATTCGGTGGCGGACACCACGCCGCGCCAGTCGCCGCTGGTGCAGGCGCTGGAGCAGCTGCTGTCACTGCCAAACGCCAGGGTGTCGCTGGCCGACTGGCTGGGTCTGTTTGAAGTGGCGGCAGTGCGCCAGCGTTTTGGCCTGGATGAAGCCGATGTGGCGCAATTGCACGACTGGCTGGCCCAGGCCGGCGTGCGCTGGGGCCTGGACGCCCACCACCGCATGGCCTGGGGTGTGCCGCCGGGGGTGCCTGGCCTGGACCAGAACAGCTGGGCTTTTGGCCTGCGGCGCCTGCTGCTGGGTTACGCCGTGGGTGCCGGTGCACCCTGGGGTAACACCTTGCCGCAGGCGGCCCTGAACGGGCTCGATGCCAGCGTGATCAGCGCCCTGCTCGACTGGGTGGAGGCCGTCAACCAGACCCTGCAGGAACTGTCTGGCAGCCAAACGCCCAGCCAATGGGGCTTGACTCTGTCCGGCATCGTCGCGCGCTTTTTTGCCGCCGCTGATGACCTTGATGAGCGGCTCATCCAGCGTTGCCTGGCGCCGCTGGAGGTGTGGCAGCAAGCCTGCGACGCGGCGCAGCTGGAGACCCCGCTGCCGCTGGACGTGGTGCGCGAGCATTGGCTGTCGCAGATCGAAGAAAGCAGTTTGCAGCAGCGCTTTTTTGGCGGTGGTGTGCAGTTTGGCACCTTGATGCCGATGCGTTCGATCCCGTTCCAGGTGATCTGCCTGCTGGGCATGAACGACGGCGACTACCCGCGCCAACAAGCCCCGCGTGACTTCGACCTGATGGCGCAGAGCTGGCGCGCGGGTGACCGCTCGCGTCGCGAGGACGACCGCTACCTGTTTCTGGAGGCCATTTTGTCGGCGCGGCAAAAGCTCTACATCAGCTGGCAGGGCCACCGCGCCACCGACAACAGCGAACAACCGCCCTCGGTGCTGGTGGCGCAACTGCTGGACTACCTGCAGATGGGCTGGCAGGGTGCGCCCAAGCCGCAGCAGCAACCGCTGCAGGCGTTCTCTGAAGCCTACTTCTTGCAGGATTCGCCGTTTGAGAGTTACGCCAGGGACTGGGCACGGGTGCATGAACAGCCCGCGCCCCAGGCGCCGCAGGCCGGCCCCCCTGCCCTGACCGCCCCCAGCGCATTGACGCTGGCCGACTTGCGACAACTGCTGCGCCAGCCGGTCGAGGTGTTCTTCAAATCGCGCCTGAGAGTTCGGCTTGACACGTTGGAAGAGCTGGAGCAAACCGAGGAGCCCTTCGCGCTCAATGGCCTGGAACAGTACCAGGCGGGCCAGGCGCTGCTCGACGCGACTGAGCTGCCCCAGGCCCTTGAACACATGAGGCTGTCAGGCCAACTGCCGATGGCCGCCTTTGGCCAGCGCCTGGCCACTGAATTGCAGGCCAAAACGCAAGTGGTGCTGGACCGGCAAGGCGAGTGGACGCTGCGGTATCCCGAGCCTCTGCCAGCGCAATCGATTGAGCTGCAGGTGGGTGGCATCAGCCTCACCGGCACGCTGGAGGGGCTTTACCACGGGGAAGGCGGCTGGCTGCAAATGAACCAGCGCGTCGGCGCCGTGCTGGAAGGCGAAAAAGAAGCGCGCACGGCACGCGCCCATGTGGTGGTCGGCCTGTGGCTGCAGCATCTGGCGGCCTGCGCCAGCGCCATGCCGCTGACCAGCGTGCAACTGGGGCTGGACGGCCAGGTCATCTTTGCCCCCCTGCCCCAGGCCGACGCCCTGCGCCTATTGCAGGGGCTGGTCACGGCCTACCTGGCGGCATGGGAGCGCCCGCTGCCGGTGGCCTGCAAATCTGCCTGGGCCTACCTGCAAGCCCAGGCGCAGGCGGCCCGGCAGGCTGCCACCGATCCCGACAAGGAGCCCAAAGACCCGCATGAGGCGGCCCAGGCCGTCTTCGAGGGCGCGCGCCGCGCGGGTGAACGCGCCGAGTCGGCCTACCTGGCGCGTGCCTTCGAGAGCTATGACGAGATCGAGGCCGAGTTGCCCGACTGGGCCGAGCGCCTGTACGGTGACATGGCCCGCCACATTCAACTGACCCCCAGCGATGGCGGGAACACATGAGCGCCGTCCAAAAGCTCGATCCGCTGACCCTGCCGCTTAAAGGCCTGCAGGTGATCGAGGCCTCGGCCGGCACCGGCAAGACCTGGACGCTGGCGGCGCTGTATGTGCGCCTGGTGCTGGGCCATGCGCCCGGTGGCAGCAACACCGACCGGGGCTTGTACCCGCCGCAAATCCTGGTCATGACCTTCACCGACGCCGCCACGGCCGAGCTGCGCGGGCGCATCCGCGCGCGCCTGGCGCAGGCGGCACGCTACTTTCATGACGGCGAGCAGCCCGGTTTTGAGGTCGATGATTTCCTGCGCGCGCTGTACGCCGAGACCGATGCCGGACAACGGCCGGCCTGCGCCGAGCGGCTGGACGTGGCCGCCCAGTGGATGGACGAAGCCGCGATTTTTACCATCCACGGCTGGAGCAGCCGGATGCTCAAAACCCACGCCTTCGACAGCGCCAGCCTGTTCCAGCAAAGCCGGGTCGAGGACAGCGCGCAGCTCAAGTTGACTGCCGTGCAGGACTATTGGCGCAAGTGGTTTTACCCGCTGTCGGCCGATCAGATCGGCGCCTTGCAGGCAGTGGCCAGCAGCCCACAGGATCTGCTGGACCAACTGGGACCACTCTGGGCGAAAGAGGACAAGGCGCCGCAGCCAGCCACCGCGCCGGAGCTGGGAGCCAGGGCGGCAGAGCGTTCTGCTGCGTGTCCCCCGCCCTGCGGGCTCCTCCTTTTACCTGCGCAGAACGCTCTGCCGCCCTGGCTCCTAACGCCCGATGTCATCATCCAGGCCTGGGAGCTCTGGCACACCCAATGCCAGGAACTGGACAAACTGGCGCACGCTGCTTGTACTGACGACGTGATTGCGTTGCTCCGTGACACCATTGCTGCCAAAAAACTCAAGGCCTATCGGGCCGATTGGCCAGGCAAGTTGGCCGAATGGGGCCAAGGCGGCGCGTTCAGCCAACTCGACAAAAAAGCGCAGGGCGCTGCCATCACGCTACTGCAACGGTTTTCACGGCAGACATTGCTCGACAAGGGCTGGGCTGACGCCGCGCAACACAGCGCCTTTGCCCACATCGAGGCCCTCAGCGAGCATCTTGCCGCCGAGCCCGAAGTGGCCGAGCAGTTGCTGGCCCACGCCGCGCATGAGGTGGGCGCAGCCTACGCCCGAGCCAAGGCCCGCCTGGCGCAGTTCGACTTTTCCGACCTGTTGCAAAACCTGTACCACGCGCTGCAGGCACCCGACGGCCGCCTGGCTGAGGCCATTCGTCAGCAGTTTCCGGTGGCGCTGGTCGACGAGTTTCAGGACACCGACCCCTGGCAGTATGGTGCCTTGAGCAAGATTTATGGCGCCTCTGACGGCTCGCCCCACGCCACCGGCCTGATCATGATTGGCGATCCCAAACAGGCCATTTACAGCTTTCGCGGCGCCGACCTGGCGACCTACCTGGGCGCCCGCCAGCAAGCCCAGGCCATTCACACCCTGTCAGGCAACTTCCGCTCGACCGCGGGCCTGGTGGCGGCAGTGAACCATGTGTTTGCCCACGCGGTCAAACCTTTTGGCGACGTGCCTTATGAGATCGTAACCGCCTGCAATGACCAGGTGCCGCCGCTGCAGGTGGCGGGCCTGACCCAGCCCGCCATGACCGTCTGGCAGCTGCAGCACGCCAGAATGCCGCGCAAGCCGGTGCTGTTGCGCCAACTGGCCGAGGTCTTTGCCACCCAAATGGTCGGCTTGCTCAATGCGGGTGCCACCCGACCCGGCGCCATGGCGGTGCTGGTGAAGAACTGGGTGGAGGCGCGCGCCATTCGCGCCGCCCTGTCAAACCGTGGCGTGCGCAGCGTGTATTTGTCCGAGCGCGACAGCGTCTTTGCCACGCCGCAGGCCACCGACCTGTGGCGCATCTTGCGGGCCGTGGCCCAGCCGCGTGATGCCCAATACATCCGGGCCGCGCTGGCGACCGCGCTCTGGGGACTGCCCTGGAACGATCTTGAAAACCTGTTTCAGGATGAAGTGGCCTGGGACGAGATCAGCGAACGTTTTCATGGCTGGCAAAAAATCTGGCAGCGCCAGGGCTTTCTGCCGATGCTGCACCATCTGCTGCACGAGCAGTCCATTCCGGCGCGGCTGCTCAAGCAGGGCGACGCTGCCAGCACGCAGGGCGAACGCCAACTGACCAACCTGCTGCATCTGGGCGATTTGCTGCAAAGCGCCAGTCTGGGTTTGCAGGGCGAAGGCGCGCTGCTGCGTTACCTTGAAGACCAGTTGCGCGACCCGCAAGCGAGCGGCGACACCGCGCAATTGCGCCTTGAAAGCGACGCCGATCTGGTGCAGGTCATCACCCTGCACAAGGCCAAGGGGCTGCAATACCCGCTGGTGTTCCTGCCTTTTGTGGCCAACTACCGGCCGGCTGACAAGGCTGAAGACGAGCCGCAGCGGCTGGCCGAAGACATCCGCCTGCTGTATGTGGCGCTGACCCGTGCCGAGCAAGCGGTGTGGCTGGGCATCACCCCGACCCGGGGCGACATGGACGGCAAGAGCCCCAAAGTCAAAAGTGCGGTGTCGGCGCTGCTGGGCCGCCAGACCAGTGACGACCTGGCGCAGTGCCTCAGGGCGTGGGCGTCCGAACACATCGTGGTGCAAAACGCACCCGTACCCGACGACAGCGCGTACACGCCGCAGGCCCCCGCCAAAATCTGGAAACCGGCGCTCACACCCCGGCGCCAGTTGCGCAGCCGCTGGTGGAGCGCCAGCTTCAGCGCGCTCACGCGTGATGTGGAGACCGCCAACCCGGCGCCAAACCCCGGGTCCGCGCTGGACGAACGCCTGGGCGATGCCCGGATCGACAGCGCCCTGCCCCCGTCATCGCGAGCAGAGCGCGGCAATCCATGCCAGGACGATCAGCCCGACCTGCTGTCCCCGCCGTTCAATGCCTTCCCTGCCGGCAGCCACTACGGCACCCTGCTGCATGACCTGCTGGAATGGCAGGCGCAACAGGGCTGGCCCGCAGCGCAAAACAACCCGCCCGCAGCTGTGGCCTTTGAGTGGCAAAAGCTGCTGGCCCGCAAGGCGCAGGGACTCAAGCTCGATGCGACCGAGTGCGATGTGCTGGCCGCTTGGGTGCCCGCCATCGTCAACACACCGTTGCCGCTGACAGGGTCATCCAGGCTGGTGTTGGCCAGCTTGAAACCTGTACAACACTGGGCCGAGATGGCTTTCAGCCTGAAGGTCAGCGCCCTGGACAGCGCCCGGCTTGACCACCTGATCGCTGCACATGTGCAAGTCGGCCAGCCGCGCCAAGCCATGCAGCCCCGGCAACTGGAGGGCATGCTCACCGGCTTCATGGACCTGGTACTGGAATTTGAAGGACGCTACTACGTGCTCGACTACAAGTCCAACAAGCTGCCGGGCTACGAGCCGGCGCAGCTGCAGCAGGCCATGCTGGCGCACCGCTACGACGTACAGTACACCCTGTATTTGCTGGCGCTGCACCGCTTGCTCAAATCACGCCTGGCCGACTACGACTACGACCGGCATGTGGGCGGTGCGCTGTACCTGTTTTTGCGCGGCATTGACCAATCCGGCGCCGGGCTGTATTTGGACCGGCCGCCCAAAGCCCTGATCGAAGCACTTGACGCGGCGTTCTCCGCCCGCCCCGCGCGCGCCGAACCTTTGGAGGCTGCCCCATGAGCGCCTCATTGGCTGAAAACGACACCCTGGCACTGACCGGACTGGACCGGGCCCTGGTGGCATTTCTGCAAGCAGTGCAGCCCAGCTTGGAGCC
The DNA here is from genome assembly GCF_030653815.1 of Rhodoferax sp. GTDB lineage: Bacteria > Pseudomonadota > Gammaproteobacteria > Burkholderiales > Burkholderiaceae_C > Rhodoferax. The sequence goes on from NZ_JAURYQ010000015.1 coordinate 76,577, forward strand.
GCTGCACGGCGAACTGGCGGCCCGGGTCAGCCAGCAGTTCGGCCTGGGCCACGCCTGTCTGGACCTGAGCACGCTGGCGCCTGAATTGCGCCAGAGCGCGGCCAGCCTGCCCTGGATTAAAGGCCCCAACAGCCCGCTGGTGCTGGACGGTGCAAGGCTTTATCTGCGCCGCAACTGGAGCGCTGAGCAAAGCATCCGCGCCTCGATTGCCGCCCGTCTTGCGCAGCCCTGCCCCGTCCCCGAAAACCTGAGCGCGACACTGTCGCAGCTGTTCGAGGAAGGCACTCAAACTGCCGCCCCGGATTGGCAAAAGGTGGCTTGCGCGCTGGCCGCGCGCAAACGCTTCACGCTCATCACCGGTGGCCCCGGCACCGGCAAAACCACCACCGTGGTGCGCCTGCTAACCCTGCTGCAAGCCGACCCGGCGCGCCAGCACTCGCCCTTGCGCATCGCGCTGGCGGCCCCCACCGGCAAGGCGGCCGCGCGGCTGGGCGAATCGATTGCTTCAGCGGTGCAAAAGCTGCCCGAGCCGCTGCGCCAACACATCCCGACCCAGGCCGTCACCCTGCACAAATTGCTGCAAGTGCGCAGCAACCTGGCGCAGGACGCCGTGCCCGAGCTGGCCGTGGACCTGGTGGTGGTGGACGAAGCCTCGATGATCGACCTCGACATGATGGCCCGGCTGCTGGCCGCCGTGCCCTTGAGCGCCAGCCTGATCCTGCTGGGCGACAAGGACCAACTGGCCTCAGTCGAAGCGGGCGCCGTGATGGGCCAACTCTGTGCCGGTGCCGACCTGGGCCGCTACACCCCTGACACGCTGGCCTGGCTGGCACAAACCACCGGGGCCGACCTGAGCGCCTGGGCCGGTGACGGCTCAAGCCTGGCGCAGCAAACTGTGATGCTGCGCCTGAGCCACCGCTTTGCCGACGACAGTGGCATCGGCCAATGGGCGCGCGCGGTGAATGCGGGTGACAGCGCCGGGGTCGCCAGGCTGTGGCGCCAAGCCCCTGACTGGCGCCGTGACGCGTCAGCCAGCGTCACCCGGCTGCAACCCGGCCAGGCGCATGACCCGCGCCTGAAAGCGCTGGTGCAGCAGGGCTGGCAAGCCTGGCTGCAACAACTTGAAAACGTCAAATCCAGCGCGTGCAGCGACGCACAGGCGCTGGCCGCACTCAAGGCGTTTGCCAACTTTCAGGTGCTGTGCGCGGTGCGCGACGGCCCCTGGGGTGTGGACAGCCTGAACCAACGCATCGCCAGCAGCATGGGCCTGCCCGCCGAGGGCTGGTACACCGGCCGCCCGGTGATGGTGACGCGCAACGACTACAACCTCAAACTGATGAACGGCGACGTCGGCCTGTGCCTGAATCACACCAGGGGACTGCGCGTGGCCTTCCCGGACGGCCAAGGCGGCATGCGCTGGGTGCTGCCCGCCAGGCTGGACGCGGTAGAAACCGTATTTGCCATGACCGTGCACAAGTCGCAGGGCTCGGAGTTTGACCATGTCGCCCTGGTGCTGCCCGACCGGCCGGTGGCGGTGCTAACGCGCGAGCTGCTTTACACCGGCATGACGCGGGCCAAGGAACAGCTGACGCTGGTGGTGCCGCAGGCCCAGGTGCTGTGGCACGCGGTCGCGGCCCAGGTGCTGCGCAGCGGTGGGCTGACTGACCTGTGAATTGCATGAAGTCAGCGGCGTTATGCCTCACACAGGAAATTTCTGAGGGGCTTTCAGTTTTCGGTGTCTGTTGACGACGAGTTGCTGCCGGCCGCTAATGACCGCTATCCATAGGGCAAATTCCGCCACGAATTAATCCAATGCGATGGCAACAATCGGCACACCACACATCTCCGCCAGTGCATGCACCACGATAGCGTGATCTTCTCGTTGGGGAAGACCTGAGACCGTGACAGTACCAATGCAGCCCACACTCGCAACGGAAATCGGAAAACTGCCGCCATGACTGGCAAAGTCACGCGTAGGCAAGCCCATCTTGCTCTCCAGTGAGCTTTGCTCCTGACGCAGTGCCAGGCCAATCGCGTATGAACTTCGGTTGAGGAGCTCCACTGTGTTGCGTTTGCGCCTCGCCCAGTCCGCATTGACGGGAGCAGTTCCCTGCATGGCGGAGAAAAACACCGTTTCACGGCCCAGGCGGATCTCGATAACCACCGCAGCTCCCCGCTCTTTTACCTTGGTTCTCAGGAGTGATCCCAACGTCCAAGCCGTGTTCTCGTCAAACGCTGTGAAACGTAGTCGTTCCTCTTGAAGGGCGATCATTGCAATATCTTTTTCAATGTCCATGCTAATTTCTCAAAGTCTTTGATGACAAGACCGCACTGAATGAACAACAGGCTTTTTCGATCAAACAGCAGTCCAGACACCATTGTTACAGCTTGAGCACAACAGGGAACCCGCACTTTTGTCTCCGGCCAGGCCTCTGAGCAGCCATGCATGCCTGGCTCGTGCCTAAAGTAGCATTTTAATGAGCTTGTTGATATACTACCCCCCAGTACAAAATACAATCCGTTGCCATGCCCCATTCCCTTCAGGAAAAGAAACGCGTCATCACCAGGCTGCGCCGCATCCGTGGACAGGCCGAGGCGATGGAACGCGCCGTAGAGGCCGGCACTGACTGCGGATCGCTGCTGCAGCAACTGGCAGCTCTGCGGGGCGCGGCCAACGGGCTGATGGCCGAGGTGCTCGACAGCCACCTGCGAGAGACCTTTGGCACAGCCCAGGATGCAAAACCCGGGATGGAGTCCGAAATCGAGCAGCTCATGCGCCTGGTTCGCTCCTACCTGAAGTGAGAGACACCGCCTTGCATTCGTGGCCATTTCCATTTCACTTTCCTCAACCCTGCCCTTTTCGGAGTCCATTCATGAAATCCCGTGCCGCCGTTGCCTTCAAGGCTGGAGAACCCCTGCAAATCGTTGAAATCGACGTGGCACCACCCCAAAAGGGCGAAGTGCTGGTCAAGATCACGCACACCGGCGTCTGTCACACCGACGCCTTCACGCTCTCGGGCGACGACCCCGAAGGCATCTTCCCGGCCGTGCTCGGACATGAAGGCGCAGGCATCGTGGTGGAAGTGGGTGAAGGCGTCACCAGCGTCAAGCCTGGCGATCATGTGATCCCGCTCTACACCGCCGAGTGTGGCGAGTGCCTGTTCTGCAAGAGCGGCAAAACCAACCTGTGCGTGGCCGTGCGTGCCACCCAAGGGAAGGGCGTGATGCCCGACGGCACCACGCGCTTTTCCTACCAGGGTCAGCCCATCTACCACTACATGGGCTGCTCGACCTTCAGCGAGTACACCGTGGTGGCCGAAGTCTCGCTGGCCAAGATCAACCCCGACGCCAACCCGGAGCAGGTCTGCCTGCTGGGCTGCGGCGTGACCACAGGCCTGGGCGCGGTCAAGAACACCGCCAAGGTGCAAGAGGGTGACACGGTCGCCGTGTTCGGCATGGGCGGCATTGGCCTGGCCGTGATCCAGGGCGCCAAGCTGGCCAAGGCCGGGCGCATCATCGCCATCGACACCAACCCGACCAAGTTCGATCTGGCGCGCGTTTTCGGCGCCACCGATTGCGTCAATCCCAAGGACCATGACAAGCCGATCCAGCAGGTCATCATCGAGATGACGGGTTGGGGCGTGGACCACAGCTTCGAATGCATCGGCAACGTCAACGTAATGCGCGCTGCCCTGGAGTGCGCGCACCGCGGCTGGGGTCAGTCCGTCATCATCGGCGTGGCAGGCGCGGGACAGGAAATTTCCACCCGTCCGTTTCAACTCGTGACCGGCCGCAAGTGGATGGGCTCTGCCTTTGGCGGCGTCAAGGGCCGCACGCAACTGCCCGGCATGGTCGAGGACGCGATGGCTGGCCGCATTCAGCTCGAGCCCTTCGTCTCCCACACCATGCCGCTGACCGACATCAACGAGGCCTTTGACCTGATGCACGAGGGCAAGTCGATCCGCTCCGTAGTCCACTACGGATGAACGCCGCCATGGAACGCATCGAACATCACGCCAGCTTCGGCGGGCGTCAGGAGGTGTGGCAGCACGCCTCAGCAACTCTGGGCTGCGAGATGCGGTTTGCGGTCTATCTGCCGCCGGCCGCGCTCGCAGGCCAGCCCTGCCCGGTGCTGTACTGGCTCTCGGGCCTCACCTGCACCGAGCAGAACTTCATCACCAAGGCCGGAGCGCAGGAACACGCCGCGCGCCACCAACTGATCGTCATCGCACCCGACACCAGCCCGCGCGGCGAAGCGGTCGCCAACGACCCGGCCTACGACCTGGGCCAGGGCGCAGGCTTCTACGTCAATGCCACGCAGACCCCATGGGCGCCGCATTTCAGGATGCAGGACTATGTGGCCGAGGAGCTACCCGGGCTGATCGAGTCGCACTTTCCCGCGACCGATGCCCGCGGCATTCTGGGCCACTCGATGGGCGGACATGGCGCGATGGTGACGGCGCTGCGTCACCCGGGTCGCTACCGCAGCGTCTCGGCCTTCTCCCCCATCGTGGCGCCCAGCCAGGTGCCCTGGGGGCAGAAAGCACTGACCGCCTATCTGGGCGAAGACCGCAGCAGCTGGCAGGCCTGGGACACGGTCGCACTGATCGCCAACGCGCCGGAGCGGCTGCCCCTGCTCGTGGACCAGGGTGAGGACGACGAATTCCTCGCCACCCAGTTGCGCCTTGAATTACTCGAAGCTGCCTGCCAGCACGCCCGCCATCCGCTGACGTTGCGGCGCCACCCAGGCTACGACCACAGCTACTACTTCATTGCCAGCTTTCTGGCCGACCACTTCAGCCACCACGCGAACGCGCTGCGACCGTAGACGCCCTACTTGCAGGCCCGCGCATCACATTCGATATGTCAACCTCCAACACTTCCCCGGTGCTCCAGGTGGTGATTAAACAGTAGGGCTCCAATGCACTCACCGATTGGAGTTTCGGATACACGAAAGGCAAGCAGCCCAATAACCGGGTGCGGTTATTTCTGACCATCATTTCCTGCTCACAGCACATCCCGCAGCCGGTGGTACAGCGTGCCCAGCACCAGGCTGGGCATGCGCAGCAGCGGCCCGCCCGGAAAACGGCGGTGCTGCAATTTGGCAAACAGGTCGAACTGACCAGCCTGGCCCGCCACTGCCTGCGCCACCAGTTGCCCGGCCAGGCCGGTGAGCGCCACGCCATGGCCGCTGAAACCCTGCAGGTAATACAGGTTGTCGCCCAGGCGGCCGAAATCGGGCGCGCGGTTCATGCTGATGTCGACAAAGCCGCCCCATAAAAATTCGACCGGCGTGTTGCGCAGCTCCGGAAACACCTTGGCCATGCGCGCTGCCATCAGCGCTTGCAGGTTCGCCGGGGTGCGGGTGGTGTAGCTGACGCGCCCGCCGAACAGCATGCGGTGGTCGGCGCTGAAGCGAAAGTAGTCCAGCACAAAATTGTTGTCGCAGACCGCTGCGTTGCTCGGAATCAGGCGTTGGCACAGTTCGGGGTCAAGCGGCGCGGTGCCGATCATGTAGGTGCCCACCGGCATGATGCGCGGCGCGATGTCGGGGGCCACCTTGGGGCCGTATTCGGCCAGCATGCAGTTGCCCGCCAGCACACCGAAGGGCGCGCTGACCGAACCCTGGGACGTGCTGGCGGTGAGCTGCTTGCCGCGTTGAAGAGCCGTGACTGCCGAATACTCGTAAATCTGCACGCCCAGGCTGCGGGCGGCGCGCGCCAGCCCCAGGCCGAATTTGAGCGGATGCAGGTGGCCCGATTTGCGCTCATAGGCGCTGGCCTGGTAAAGCGGGCTGGCAATATGGCGCTGCACCTCGGCCCCCATGGCAAAGTCGGTCACCAGGCCGTATTGCGCCATGGCCTGCATGTCGGCGGCCAGGGAGCGCGCCTTGTGCGCCGAGTCGGCCACGTGCAGGTAGCCGTGCTGGCGGTCGCAGTCGATCTGGAAGTCGGCAATGCGCTGGTCGATCAGGTCGAGCGAGCCCAGCGAGAGGTCCCAAGCCAGACGCGCCTGCGCCTTGCCGAGTTGCGCCTCAAAGGGCGCCTGGCCACTGGCATAGCCCGCGAGGGCCTGACCGCCGTTGCGCCCGGAGGCCCCGGCACAAATCCGGTCGGCCTCCAACACCACCACCTGGTGGCCACGCTGCGCCAGCTCGATGGCCGCCGACAGGCCGGCATAACCGGCGCCGACCACCAGCACGTCGGCCGTGATGTGGCCTTGCACAGGTGGCGCCACGGCGTCGCGCTGCACGCTGGCTTCGTAGTAGCTGTGCTGGTTAAGCTGGGTGTCGGAGTCGAGCAGCATGCATCAAAACTTTCAGACAAGTTTGGCGATCTGGCCGCACAGGTAGGTCCAGACGAAGGTGGCGGCGGCGTTGCTGGTGAGTTCGGCATGGTCATAGGCGGGCGCCACCTCGACGCAGTCCATGCCCACCAGGTTCAGCGGTGCCAACTCTTCCAGCAGGCTGAGCACCTGCGCGCTGCTCAGGCCACCGGGCTCGGGGGTGCCGGTGCCGGGGGCAAAGGCGGGGTCGAGACAGTCGATGTCGAACGTCAGGTAACACGGGCGCTCCCCCAGGCGCGCCAGGATTTGCGCGATCACCGGTTGCAGCGCCGCGCCGTCGAGGCCGCGCAACTGGCGCGCGGTAAAGATCAGGCCACCCTGGTCTTGCACATACTCGCGCGCGGCGCGTTCGCCGCTGGAGCGCAGGCCAATTTGAACCGTGTGCTGCGGGCTCACCAGTCCTTCCTGCAGCGCCTCATAGGTCCAGGTGCCGTGACCCGAGGGCTCGCCAAAGTGGTCGCTCCAGGTGTCGCAGTGGGCATCAAAATGGACCAGTGCCAGCGGGCCGTGTTGTTGATGGGCGGCGCGCAGCAGCGGCAAGGTGATGGAATGGTCGCCGCCCAAAAAAACGCAGTGGTGCCGCGCCATGAGTGCACTGGCCTGGGCCTGGATGCGCGCGCGCACCTCGGCCAGCGGCGAGGCGTTGGGCAGGCGCATGTCATGGCCGTCGCCCAGGTGCCCCAAGGGCGTGACCTCGAAATGCGGGTGGATGCCGTCGCACAGCATCAGGCTGGCACTGCGAATGGCCTGCGGGCCAAAGCGCGCGCCGGGCCGATTCGTCACCGCCCCATCGAAGGGCACACCGACCACGGCAAAGGGCTGTTGCGCCAACTCGGGCGCGGCCAGAAAACGGTTGCTGTTGTTGGCGTAGGAAAATTCACCGATTGACATGAACACATCCTTGAAGTGAGCGCAGGCTGACCGAACCGTCTGGCATCGGCACTGCAAATTATCCGGAGTTCAGGGCTTTCCATGGTGCCAATTCACCTACCATCGGTCAATCCACTGAACCACCCAGCGCAGGCGTCAAGCCATACGGTATGACGCAAATTTTTTCCGACCCGACGTGACACCACCCCTTCAAGATTCGGCCCCCGCTGCACCGCGCTGGCTGGCCTACCTGTTACTGGCCACCAGCATGTCGCTGGTCGGCAGTTATGTCGCCCTGAGCAAACCCCTGGTGGCCGCGATCCCCGTGCTGTTGCTGGCCTGGCTGCGCTTTGGCATTGGCGTGCTGGCCATGCCGCACTGGCTGGCCAAACCGGCCAGCGAAGCACCCATGAGCCGCAGCACCAAGGGCCTGTTGTTTCTGGAGTCGTTCCTGGGGAATTTTCTCTTCACCATCTGCATGCTATTTGGCGTCAGTCTGACCACGGCGGTGTCGGCCGGCATCATCATGGCCACCATACCGACTGCCGTGGCCTTGCTGAGCTGGCTGTTCCTGCGTGAGCGCATCGGCGCGCGCGTGTGGGCTGCGATTGCGCTGGCCGTGATCGGCATCGGCTTGTTTTCAATGGCGAAATCTGATCAAACAGCGCCTGCGGGACAGAACGCGCTGTGGGGCAACCTGCTGGTCTTTGCCGCCGTGCTGTGTGAAGCGGCCTATGCGGTCATTGGCAAGAAACTGACCGGCTCGCTGTCGCCCAAACGCATTACGGCTCTGATCAACCTGTGGGGCTTTGCCCTGATGACGCCCTTTGGCGTGTATGCCGCCTGGGGTTTTGACTTTTCAGGTGTGCCCGCGCCCATGTGGCTGCTGCTGCTGTTTTATGCGCTGGCTGCCAGCGTCTGGACCGTGTGGCTATGGATGACCGGGCTCAAGACCATCGCGGCAGCGCGCGCCGGCGTGTTCACCGTCATGCTGCCCATTTCCGCGGCGCTGGTGGGCGTGCTCTTTTTGGGTGAAAGCCTGAGTGGACTGCAACTGTTTGCGTTTGCCCTGTGCCTGGCCGGCGTGCTGCTGGCCACCCTGCCGGGGCGCGTTACAGCAGACGGGTCGCGCTGATCACGATGCCATCGGCATCGGCATACAGCCAGTCACCCGGGTGCACCCAGACGCCCTGAATCTGCACGGCCAGATCCTGCAAGCCCTGATTTTTCCTTTCAGTCGCCATCGGAATGCTGGCCAGCGCGCGAATGCCCACGTCCAGCACGGCCAGCTCCGCCACGTCACGCACGCAGCCGTCGATCACCACCCCGGCCCAGCCGTTTCGGGCAGCGGCCGCGCCCAGGTTGCCGCCCAACAAGGCGCGGCGCAGCGAGCCCGCGCCATCGACCACCAGCACCTTGCCGATGCGCCCGTCAGGGGTTTCCTCAAAACCGGCCGACTCCACGGCGGCCTTGACCAGCGAGTTGTCCTCATAGCATTTCACCGTGACCACCGGACCGCAAAAAACACGGCGCGCACCAAAGTCCCGCAACACGGGCGGCAACACCCTGAACACCTCGGGCGCGGCATTTTTATGGGCATCCCACAAATCACAGGTGGCAAAAGAAGGGTTCATCAAAATGATCCTGGCTGGGTTGATCGGTTTTGGAAATTGTAAATCGGCAAAAAACGCAACATAAATGACTTTTTCCCAGCAGAATTAGCGTCTTCCCCCTATGAAAGCGCAGCTTTCTCCAGTAGGATTCGACTCCAACCAGCCGATCTTTCTTTTGCTGGTATTTGATCAACTACGAAAAGGACCTTCTCATGGCAACTGCAAAGAAAGCAACGGCTAAAAAAGCTGCTCCAGTCACCAAAGCCGCTCCGGCTAAAAAAGCAGCTCCGGCTAAAGCAGCGGCGCCCGCTAAAAAAGTAGCCGCAAAGGCTGCTGCTCCCGCCAAGAAGGCAGCAGCTCCTGCCAAAAAAGCAGCCGCCCCCGCCAAGAAAGCCGCGCCAGCCAAAAAAGCTGCTCCCGCCAAGAAGGTCGCTGCCAAGAAGGCCCCCGCTGCCAAACGCACCGTCAATGCCGCTTTCATGAAAGCCATGACACCCAGCGCCGCACTGGCTGCCATCGTCGGCGGCAAGCCGCTGCCACGCACCGAGGTGGTCAAGCAACTGTGGGTTTACATCAAGCACAACAAGCTGCAGGACGCCATCAACAAACGCCTGATCAACGCCGACGCCAAACTGAAAGAAGTGTTTGGCAAGGCACAGGTCACCATGTTCGAAATGGCTGGCCTGATTGGCAAGCACCTGAAATAAGCATTTAACATCCGTTTTCTAAAGGCCGACGCAAGTCGGCCTTTTTGTTGTGGCATCATTCTTACCAACACCAAAAGTTGCTCACCGATGCTTCGTTTTCTCCTGACCCGTTTCAGCCTGATCATTCCCACCTTCATCGGCATGACGCTGGTCGCGTTCTTCCTGATCCGCATGGTGCCGGGTGACCCCATCGAGACGCTGGCCGGCGAGCGCGGTATTGACCCGGTGCGCCATGCCGAGCTGCTCAAGGCCTATGGCCTGGACCGCCCGGTGCTGGTGCAATACGGCATCTACATTGGCCGCGTGCTGCAGGGCGACCTGGGCAAGTCCATCATTACCCACGAGCCCGTGCTCAACGAGTTCCTGGCGCTGTTTCCGGCCACCATCGAACTGGCCCTGTGCGCCATTCTGTTCGCGCTGATCATCGGCATTCCGGCTGGCATTCTGGCGGCAGTCAAGCGCAACACCATCCTGGACCATGGTGTCATGGGCGTGTCGCTCACCGGTTACTCGATGCCGATCTTCTGGTGGGGGCTGCTGCTGATTTTGCTGTTTTCAGTGCAGCTCGACCTGACGCCGGTGTCCGGGCGCATTTCGGTGATGTACTACATTGAACCAGTCACCGGCTTCCTGCTGATCGACACCTGGCTGGCCGGCGACATGGACGCATTCTGGTCGGCCGCCACACACCTGATCCTGCCGACCATTGTGCTGGGCACCAACCCGCTGGCGGTGATTGCCCGCATGACGCGCTCGGCCATGCTGGAGGTGCTGGGCGAGGACTACATTCGCACGGCCCGCGCCAAAGGCCTGTCGAACTTCCGGGTGGTCACCCTGCACGCGCTGCGCAACGCACTGATCCCGGTGATCACCGTCATCGGCCTGCAAGTCGGCGTGCTGTTCACCGGCGCCATCCTCACTGAGACCATTTTTTCCTGGCCCGGTGTCGGCAAATGGATGATCGAGGCCATCGGCCGGCGTGACTACCCTGTGCTGCAAGGCGGCATGCTGCTGCTGGGCGGCATGGTCATGGTTGTCAACCTGATGGTGGACGTGACCTACGGCATCATCAACCCGCGCATCCGGCATTAAATACCCACCATGAGCACGCTTGCCGACACACCTACCCCCACGGCGCCGCCGCACCGCCTGCGCGAATTCTGGGATTATTTTTCAACCAACAAAGGCGCCGTGGCCGGCCTGGTCATTGTGCTGGGCGTGCTGCTGATGGCGGCCTTCGCACCCTGGATTGCGCCCTACGCACCCAATGAAACCGACCCCAGTGTCTTCCTGACGCCGCCGGCCTGGCAAGAGGGTGGTTCCAGCTTGCACTGGCTGGGCACCGACGCCATTGGCCGTGACATCTTGTCGCGGCTGATTCATGGCGCCCGCCTGTCGCTGGCCATTGGCCTGGCGGTGGTGGCACTGTCGGTGGTAATTGGCACGGTGCTGGGTCTCACCGCGGGTTATTTCCGCGGCATCTACGAGGTCGCGGTGATGCGCCTGATGGACATCATTTTGACGCTGCCCAGCCTGCTGCTGGCGATTGTGATCGTGGCCATCCTGGGTCCGGGGCTGATGAACGCCATGCTGGCCGTGGCGGTGGTGGTGCTGCCGCATTACGTGCGCATCACACGGGCCGCCGTCATCACCGAAATGAGCCGCGACTACGTCACGGCTGCGCGCATGAACGGCGCCGGCCATCTGCGCCTGATGTTCAGCGAGGTGTTGCCCAACTGCACGGCACCGCTCATCGTGCAGGCCTCGCTGGGTATTTCTTCGGCCATCCTGGACGCCGCGGCCTTGGGCTTTCTGGGCCTGGGCGCGCAACCGCCGTCCCCAGAGTGGGGCACCATGCTGGCCGACGCGCGCGAGTTCGTGCTGCGCGCCTGGTGGGTCGTGACCTTTCCCGGCCTGGCCATTTTGATCACCGTGCTGGCCTTCAACCTGCTGGGTGACGGCCTGCGCGACGCGTTTGACCCCAAGCTCAAACGGTAATAAATACGTTTTATGGCGCTCCTTGAAATAGAAAACCTCTCGGTCCAGTTTCCGACCAAGACGGCGGTGATGCACGCGGTGGATGGCGTCTCGCTGTCGGTGGGCGCGGGCGACGTGCTGGGCATCGTGGGCGAATCAGGCTCCGGCAAAAGCGTCACCATGATGGCGCTGATGGGCTTGGTGTCGTTCCCCGGCGTGGTCACGGCAGACAAGTTGCGTTTTGACGGCCATGACCTGCTGCAGTTGTCCGGCAGTGCGCGCGCCAAGCTCACCGGCAAAGACGTGGCCATGATTTTTCAGGACCCGACCACCAGCCTGAACCCCTGCTTCACGGTGGGCTTCCAGCTGGCCGAGACGCTCAAACTGCACATGGGGATGGACGGCAAGGCGGCGCGCAAAAGATCCATCGAGCTGCTGGAGCAGGTCGGCATTCCAGCGGCCGAGAGCCGCCTGAACGTGTTCCCGCACCAGATGTCGGGCGGCATGAACCAGCGCGTCATGATTGCCATGGCCATTTCGTGCAACCCCAAGCTGCTGATTGCCGACGAGCCCACCACGGCGCTCGACGTGACCATCCAGGCGCAAATTCTGGACCTGCTGCGCACCCTGCAAAAGGACCGCAACATGGCGCTGGTGCTGATCACCCACAACATGGGTGTGGTGAGCGAGATGGCGCAGCGCGTGGCCGTGATGTACGCCGGCCAGATCATGGAAACGCGCAGCGCGCATGACATCTTTGAGTCGCCGCAGCACCCGTACACCGAGGCCCTGCTGGCGGCCATGCCCGAACGCAGCGACGGCGCCAGCCGCCTGGCCACCATTCCCGGCATGGTGCCGGGCCTCTATGACCGTCCCGGCGGCTGCCTGTTCGCACCGCGTTGTCTCTACGCCAACAACCATTGCCGCGCAGAACGCCCGGCCCTGCGCGACTGGCAAAACGGCGGGGTGCGCTGCCACTACCCGCTGGCGCCCTTGTCGGACCTTGCCTGGTCGACCCCCACGGTGGAAGCGACTCCATGAGCCCCCTAGCCCCAAGCGCCCTGCCGACCACCGCGCCCGTGGTGGTGGCGCGCGACCTGAAACAGGTCTACAAGATCAGCCGTGGTTTCCTGCACCCGGCCGACCACCTGCAAGCGGTCAACGGTGTCTCGTTCACGGTGCAGGCGGGCAAAACACTGGCGGTGGTGGGCGAGTCCGGCTGCGGCAAGTCCACCCTGGCGCGCATGGTGTCGCTGATAGAAACGCCGACCGCAGGCGAGTTGTCGCTGGGCGGCGTCGACGTGGTCAAGGCCAGCCCGCAGCAGCGCCATGCCCTGCGCCGCACCGTGCAACTGGTGTTTCAGAACCCGTTTGGCTCGCTCAATCCACGCAAAAAAATCGGTGCCATTCTCGAGTCGCCGCTGGAGATCAACACCGACCTCGATGCAAAAACTCGCGCTGAGCAGGCCCGTGCCATGCTGGCCCTGGTGGGCCTGCGCCCCGAGCACTATGACCGTTACCCGCACATGTTCTCTGGCGGTCAACGCCAGCGCATCGCGATTGCGCGCGCGCTGATGCTGAAACCGGCGCTGATCGTGGCCGACGAGCCGGTGTCGGCGCTCGACGTGTCGATTCAGGCCCAGGTGCTCAACCTGCTGGCCGACCTGCAACAGGAACTCGGGCTGGCCTACCTGTTCATCTCGCATGACCTCGGCGTGGTGCGCCACATCGCCCACGACGTGCTGGTGATGTACCTCGGTCATGCCGTTGAGCAGGGCGAGAAAAAAACCATCTTTGCACAGCCGCTACACCCCTACACGCAGGCCTTGCTGGCCTCCACGCCCGGTATTGTCGGCACCGGCGCGGCCAAAAAACGCATCGTGCTCACGGGCGAACTGCCCTCGCCCTTGAACCCGCCCAGTGGCTGCGTTTTTTCCACCCGTTGCCCGCACGTTGTAGCACAATGCCACAACGAACGGCCACCCTTGCGCGCACTGGCCAACAGGCAGGTAGCCTGTCATCTGGCCGAACAATTTGTCCAGCCGCCTGAAATACCCTGAACCCAAACCGCTGCAACGCAGCATCAACCTGTAGGAGTCCGCAAGATGAGTGTTCTCAAATCAAGCCGCAAATTGGCGCTCAAGCGCACGGCGCTGTGCGCCCTGGCCCTGCTGGCCGTGGGCCAGGTCGGGGCCAAAACCCTGGTGTATTGCTCGGAGGGCAGCCCGGAAAACTTCGCGCCCAGCATCAACACCACTGGTACCTCTTTTGATGTGAGTGAGCAGATTTACGACAATCTGGTCGACTTCGAACGCGGTGGCACCAAGGTCGTGCCCGGCCTGGCTGAAAGCTGGACCGTGTCCAAGGATGGCCTGGAATACGTCTTCAAGCTGCGCAAAGGTGTGAAGTGGCAGTCGAACAAAAACTTCAAGCCCACGCGCGACATGAATGCCGACGACATCCTGTTCATGTTCGAGCGCCAGTGGAAAGAGAACGACCCCTACTTCAAGGTCACCAGTTCCAACCACGCCTACTTTGGCGACATGGGCATGCCCAAGCTGCTGAAATCGGTGGACAAGGTCGACGAGCACACCGTGAAGATCGTGCTGAACGCCCCCGAAGCACCTTTCCTGTCGAATCTGGCCATGCAATATGCGGGTGTCCAGTCCAAGGAATACGCCATTGCCATGCTCAAAGCCGGCACGCCCGAGAAAATTGACCAGGAGCCTGTGGGCACCGGCCCGTTCATGCTGGTGCAGTACCAGAAAGACGCCATCATCCGTTACAAGGCCTTCCCCCAGTATTGGGCCGGCAAGGCCAAGATCGACGACCTGATTTTCTCGATCACGCCCGATGCGTCAGTGCGCTGGGCCAAGCTGCAAAAGGGCGAGTGCCATGTCATGCCCTACCCCAACCCGGCTGACCTGCCCGCCATCCGCAAGGATGCCAATGTGGTGGTGATGGAGCAACCCGGCTTGAACATCGGCTACCTGGCCTACAACACCACGAAGAAGCCGTTCGACGACGTGCGCGTGCGCAAGGCGGTCAACATGGCCATCAACAAAAAAGCCATTGTCGATGCGGTGTACCTGGGCACCGGCGTGCCTGCCACCAACCCGATTCCACCGACCCAGTGGTCTTACAACAAGTCCATCAAGGACGACGCCTTCAACCCTGAAGAAGCCAAAAAACTGCTGGCCGCTGCGGGCCTGAAAGACGGTTTCACCACCGATTTGTGGGCCATGCCGGTGCAACGCCCGTACAACCCAAACGCCAAGCGCATTGCCGAATTGATGCAGGCGGACCTGGCCAAGGTCGGCATCAAGGCCGAGATCAAAAGCTTTGAATGGGGCGAGTACCGCAAGCGCATGCAGGCTGGCGAACACCAGATGGGCATGCTGGGCTGGACCGGCGACAACGGCGACCCGGACAACTTCCTCAACACCCTGTTGGGATGCAGTTCCGCCAAACAAAACGGATCGAACGTAGCCAAGTTCTGCTACCAGCCATTTGAAGATCTGGTGCAAAAAGCCAAGGTGGTGTCGAACCCGGCCGAGCGCGCCAAGCTGTATGAGCAAGCCCAGGTGATCTTCAAGCAGCAGGCGCCCTGGTTCACCATTGCCCACGCCGTGCAGATCAAACCGGTGCGCAAGGAAGTCATTGGCTTCAAGCTGAGCCCGTTTGGCCGCCACAGCTTCTACGGTGTGGACATGGCCAAGTAAGTCAAAGCCGCTTGAGGTGTAAAAGTCGGCGCAAGCCGGCTTTTTTCATGGGCGTGACCCGCTCTGAAAAAAGTCCTCAAAGTCCGGCAAGCAAAGCGGCCGGGAAAACAGATAGCCCTGAAAGGCGTTGCAGCCCAGCTTGAGCAGTAACTCACGCTGCGCTGCAGTTTCCACCCCTTCAGCGATGACGCTCAAACCCATGCTTTCGGACAGTGCAATCACCATTCTGGCAATGGCCGCGTCGTTGGCATCATTCAGGATGTCGCGCACAAAGCCCTGGTCGATCTTGAGCTGGTCCAGCGGCAGGCGCTTGAGGTAAGACAGGGACGAATAGCCGGTACCAAAATCGTCAAGCGAGAAGCCCACGCCGGAGGCCTTGAGTGCCGTCATTTTGGCAATGACATCCTCGACGTTCTTGATCAGCAAACTCTCGGTGAGTTCGAGCTTGAGCCGACTTGCATTGGCGCCACTCTGGTCCAGCGCGGCCAGCACCTGCTCGACAAAGTCACTCTGGTGAAACTGCCGTGCGCTGACGTTCACCGACATGGTGAGCTGTGCCATGGCGGGGCGGGTCGCCCAACGGGCCAACTGCCTGCAGGCGCTCTCCAGAACCCATTTGCCGAGCGGCAGGATCAAGCCGGTTTGTTCGGCCAGCGGGATGAATTCGGCAGGCGGCACCATGCCACGCAGCGGATCATTCCAGCGCACCAGCGCTTCCACCCCGATGATCTGACCTTGATGCGTGACCTGCGCCTGGTAGTGCAACAGGAATCGGTCTTGGTCCAGTGCCTCGTGCAAGCCGGCCTCCAACGCCGCGCGGGAGCTCACCACAGCCTGCATCTGCGGGTCAAAAAAGCGCAGGGTATTGCGCCCCGCCATCTTGGCCTGGTACATCGCCATGTCGGCCCGTCGCAAGGGCTCATCAATGCCTTCGCGCTGGTCGCGGCCGAACATCGTCACGCCAATGCTGGCGGTGCAGTACTGCACCGCATGGCCAAGCTGGTAGGCTTGATTGAGAGCGGCAAGGATTTTTCTGGCGATCGCTTCGGCCCAGCTCGCTGCCTCGTGTGGGTCCTGACTCAACTCCTTGAGCAAAACCACAAACTCATCGCCACCCACGCGGGCCACCGTGTCACCCTCACGCACGCAGGTCAGCAAGCGCTGGGCGACCTGCCGCAGCAAGTCGTCGCCCTGGTCATGGCCCAGGGTGTCGTTGATGGTTTTGAAGTCATCCAGATCAATGAACAGCAGTGCCCCTTCGCGCTGATGTCGGTTGGCTGCGGCCAAGGCCTGCTCAAGCCGGTCCTTGAACAAACGGCGGTTGGGCAGCTTGGTCAGCGCATCGGAAAAGGCCAGCGTCTGAATCTGTTCCTGTGCCGCCTTGCGTGCCGTGATGTCACGAATGGCGACCTGAATCGCTGGCTTGCCGTCGTAAATGATGGCAGCGCCTTGCGCTTCCACGTCGTAAGGTGTGCCATCGAGTTTTAAAAATTTTTGTTCGAGCATCGGTGTGACCTTGTCGCCCTCTGCCAGTTTCTTGATTCGCCCGAGCACAATTTGATGAAAGTCCGGGTGCACCAAGTCAAGAATCGGCTTGCCAACAAGCTCGTGGTCTGACTTGGCTCCCATCATCTGCAGTGCCGCAGGATTGGCGTAGGCCAGCGTCTCGCCACGCAGCACCAAAATGGGCTCAGGCGACCATTCGATCAGGGTACGGAAACGTTCCTCGCTATCCCTCAACTCTTCTTCGGCGCGCTTGCGTTCACTGATGTCAAAGAAACTGCCAACGTAATGGGTGATGGTTCCCAGGCTGTCGTGCACAGACGTGATGGCCAGCAGCTCGGGGAAAATCTCGCCATTCTTGCGCTTGTTCCAGATCTCACCGCGCCACAAACCGGTGCGATCGATGCTGTCCCACATGGCACGATAAAAGGCCTCGTCGTGCCGGGCTGAACTCAGCACGGTTGGCTTTTGTCCGATCAACTCATCGGCCGGGTAGCCGGTGATCGTGAGCACGGCCGGGTTGACAGAAATGATGCGGCGCTGCGCGTCGGTGATCAGGATGCCCTCGGCGGTTGATTCAAAAACGGTTGCGGCCAATTGCAATTTTTCCTCGCGCTGCAACACCGCGTTGGCCATCTGGCGCATGCTTTGGGCCAGCGTCTCGATCTCCTGCGTGGTCGACCGCGGAATGACGGCCTGGTAATCACCCTCGGCAATTGCCTGCATGTGGCGGCCAAACTCAGCCACCTGGCGCGACATGCGTCGGCTCATCCAGAAGGCCGACATCAGGGCCAGCGACAGCGCCAGCACGCTGGCGATCGCCAGCGCCAGCAGGGTCGAGTGAACCGTGGCAAAAGCCTTGTCGACCGTTTGCGCCACCAGCACCGTCCAGCCCTGAGCCGAAATCGGGGTGGTGCTTCCGATGTAGTCGACCCCGTCCATGCGGAACTGCGCCGTTTGCGCCAACGCCAGGTTCTCGCCCTGCAGCAAGGGCAGATAGCCGATGTTTTCCTGGCGCAGGCTGCGTGTGGCATCCGGGTGCGCCACGATCTGGCCATTTCGATCGACGATGACCGGCAACACATCCCCCGACTTGCCAATGCGGCGCAACAGCACCGATATTTGCTCCAGACCGAATTCTCCGACCAGCATGCCCGACGCGGCGCTGCCGGGCGGACCGCGCAAAGGCACGGCCAGCCCCACCACAATCCGGCCACGCTGCGACAAATAAGTATCTGACCACACGCTGTGCCTGGCTTTTTGCGCCAACTGGACAAAGGCACGACCCGAAAAGTCAGTGCCTACCAGGTCCTCGCGCTGCCCGCGACGCGCTTGTGGCAGCCCCACTTCCATCACTTGGTTGGCTTCATCGATCAGGTAAAGGGCTTCCAGGTGTTCGTCGGTGTTGGCCAGGGTGTCGACCATCAGCTGCATGCGATCGCTTGGCAATGACGACTGCCCGTCCATGTCTGTGGCCAGGTTTTCAAGTGCGCTCTGAGCATCGGCAAGAAAACTCTCGACCTGACTGGCCATGGAGCCACCCAGGGACCGGTTCCTGGCCTGGACCTCGGCATTCAGGTGCGGCAGCAGTACCCACAGCAGGGCGGTCACAAGCAGCGCCATGGCCAGGCCCACAAAAGCTGAAAAGCCCATTGAAAGCCAGAAGCGCAGGGAACGTGCCATGGGTCGGGTATGATGGGCGCTGGCGTGCAAGCGATTACAGCCGCACAAAAGCGCCTTTGCGAACCGTGGTCAGGTAGGTGTCGCGCGCGGCATCACCGTACGCATCAAAACGGAACCGTGACTGCGCACCGGCAAATTCCCGTCGTTCAAGAATCACGCTCTTGAGCGTCTGCCCGGAGGTCTGGGCGGCCAGACCCTCCAGCACCACGTTGGTGGCGTCAAAGGCAGTCAAACCAGCAAAACCGGGCTCGCGCTTGAAACGCGCCTGATAGGCTTTTCTGAAGGCAAGATAAGAAGCTTGCTGGCTATCGCGATCAATGAACTGGGCGATCACGATCCCTTCCACGGCCTTGCCACCGAGTTCGATCAAGCGCTCGGTGGCACTCCATTCACAGGCGTTGATGTGGACCGCCGCATTGCGTTTGCGCAGTTGCTGGGCCAGTATGGCGGTATCAACCGAGTTGGCCAGAATCAGCACACCGTCCGGCCCGGGCTCAAGCAGGCGCTGCGCCAGCGCTGAAAAGTGGGCATCGTCGCTGGAACTGAAGGGCACGGCCACCAGGATGGTGCCGCCGGCCGCTTCAAATACCTTGCGGTAGTCGCTCAACCAGCTTTCGGTATACGCCTTGTTATTCAGGTCAAAAGCCACCGTGATGCGACGACTGCCCTGGACCGAAAAATGGTAATTGGCGCTGCGGCTCGCATAGTTGGTGGTCGAATCGATCACGCGCAGAAAATGATCGTCCGTGCCCGCCAGTTCGGTGGCGGTCACGGTCGGGCTGACCATCAACACCTGGGCCTGATTGACCTGCGGCAGCGTGGCAACGGCCATGGCGCTGGTCATCGGGCCAATGATGGCCACCACCTTGTTGTTGATCAGGCGCGCCACCGCCTGTTTGGCACTGTCTGCATCCTGCTGGTCGTCCTCGGCGACCAACTCAAGCAAACGCCCGTTGATGCCGCCCGAGGCATTGCGCAACTCGATGGCCAGCAGGGCACCATCGCGGCCCCCGATGCCCAGATCGGCGACACGACCCGACAGACCGCCCAGGAAACCCAGCCGGATCGGTTCACGTGCGGAGCAGCCAAGCATCAGGACTGAAATGACCAGCATCACCAGAAGCGCACCCGAACGAACAGGCACACTTTCAGGGAAAAACTTGAGGTTCATGGCGATCTATGTAGTGACGATCATCAACACACGCTTGAATTGTAGGCGCCTGCGCTGCCGTGTGATCAGCCACGACGTCGCGTGCCGGGGACGGGCTTTGCGTGAATGGCATCATCCGTTCTGGCCCGGACCACGGACTTGGGTGCCCATTGAACCTGATTGCGACCCCGATCTTTGGCCAAATACAACGCCTTGTCCGCGTCCAGCACGGCCTCGTTCTCGTTGGCCTGTTCCTCATGGGCGATGGTCACCCCCACGCTCAAGGTGATCGGGCCAGCGGTCGGTCGGGCGAGGCCGCGACAGTCTGCCCGCACGTTGCGTTTTTCAATCCCGTAGCCCTCGCCCAGGCTCAGCAGGCGTTCACAAACTTCAGCCGAGCGCGCCCGGTCGTCCGGGTGTGTGATATCGAGAAAGCTCACACCCAGCGGGGACTGGCGCGGGTAGCCGTTGATGGCGCTGAAGCGCTGTTCGCTCTCGAAGCGGGCCGCAGCCGCCTGAGCACCCGATTCTGGAGGCGTTGCATGGGTGACTTTTGTCATGGTTGACTTTTTGGGTTCAGTCATTTCGGTCGTCGGGCTCACGTCCCACCAGCACGCCACCGCGCCGCAACAGCCTGGCGAATTCATCCGCCGGCACCGGGCGGCCAAAGAAGTAGCCCTGAATTTCGTCGCAGCCCTGGGCCCGTAAATAGTCCAGTTGCGCCCGGGTTTCCACGCCCTCGGCGATGGTTCTGAAACCAAGGCCATGGGCCATGTGGATGATGGCGGCAACGATGGCGCCATCATCGGCGTCACACCCCAGACCGCGCACAAAGGACTGGTCGATCTTGAGTTTGTCGATCTGGTACAGCTTGAGGTAACTCAAGGACGAATAACCGGTGCCGAAATCGTCAATCGACAAGGTGACGCCCATGGCATGCAACTTGCCAATCTGCTCAACCGTCAGGTTCGAATTCTCCATGGCAATACGCTCGGTCAGTTCGAGCTCGAGCAAGCCCGGCGCCAACTGGCAGCTCTGCAGCGCGGCACCCACCGCCTCGCACAAGCTGGGCTGCAGGAACTGGAGCGCGGACAAATTGACCGCCACCGGCACCACGGGCAACCCTTCGCGCTGCCAGCTGGCCACCTGCTGCACCGCCGTGCGCAAGACCCAGTCACCAATCTCCAGAATCTGGCCACTGTTTTCTGCAATCGGGATAAACCGCGCGGGGGCAACCAGGCCCCACTCGGGGTGCTGCCACCGAATCAGCGCTTCGGCACCGATGATGCGACCGCTCAGCGCATCGACCTGCGGCTGGAAGTACAGCAGCAACTCACCCCTAGGCAAAGCCTGGCGGAGCTGGTTTTCAATGAGCAGGATTTCATTGACCTGGCCATGCATCTGTTCGGTGAAAAACTTGAAGTTGTCGCGCCCGGTGAGTTTGGCCTGTTTCAGGGCGGCTCCGGCACATTGGGTCAATTTTTCATAATCGGCGCCGTTGTCGGGGTACACGGCGGCCCCGATGCTGGCCGTCAGGCGCAGCTCCTGGCCGCTGTCCAGCACCACGGGCTCCTTGAGCAGGCCCAGCAAGCGGCTGGCGATGTGCGCGGCACCCTGGGCGTCGGTGTTGGGCAGCAGCAGAATATATTCATCCGCGCTGTGCCGGCACACCGTGTCATCGGCCTGCAGGTTTTTCACCAGACGCTCGGCCATCGTGCGCAGCACCTGGTCACCCGCCGGGCGACCCAGCGAATCGTTGATGTACTGGAAGCGGTCGATATCGACAAACAACATCGACACATGGCCGTTGGTGCGCCGGGCCGTGGCCAGCGCCAGGCCGGTCCGGTCGTGCAACAGGTCGCGATTGGGCAAATGGGTCAGCTTGTCGTAGTGGTCAAGGTAATCAATGCGCGCCTGGTCAGCTTTGCGCTCAGTCAGGTCAGACAGGATGCCGATGTAGCTTGTCAGCTTGCCCGAAACGTCTTTCACGGCACTGATGGACAGCCACTCCGGGTAAATTTCCCCGTTTTTGCGCTTGTTCCAGATCTCGCCCTGCCAATAACCGTCGGCCTGGAGGTCTTGCCACATGGCGGTATAAAAAGCACGGTCCTGTTGCCCGGACTTGAGAAAAACGGGGGTCTGACCAAGAATTTCTGCCTCGACAAAGCCGGTAATGGTGGTAAACGCCGGGTTGACCGAGAGCACACGGTTGCGGGCGTCGGTAATGATGATGCCGTCGCGGCTGGCGGTGAACATCTGCGCGCTGAGCTGAAACTGTTCCTCAGCTTTTTTACGCTCGGTGATGTCACGCGAGATCACGATGAAACGGGGCTCAGTCAATTCGGCGCCAGGTTTGCGCGCCACCGATAGCTCAAACCAGCGGTAGTTGCCACCAATCTTAAGCGCAACCTGTTGTCCGGTAGACAAGCCGGTTGCATTGGCCTCCTGCAAGGCCGCCAGACAGATCGCGGCAGGCTCTGGCGGCAGTACGTCTGAGACCAGTTTATTCAGAAAAACTTCAGGCGGCACCGCCAACAGGTTCAAACGCGAGGTACGGTAGCTGTGATAACGCCCAGCCAGATCCACCTCGAACAGGATGTCTGGCATGGCATCCAGCGTGGCTTCCAGATCAGCCCGGGCCAGATGTAATTCCTGTGTCATGTCGCGGGCCAGTGCCTCGGCGCGCTCGCGCCCGGTGACCAGCAGCCACGACAGCCAACCCAGCAACAGGCTCAAGGCGACCCCCATGATGGCGATCATCGCGTGCCCATGTGTGTCGCTGAAACGGTTTTCAAATGCCGGCAGCGGACGAAACACCAAAGTCCAGCTTTTGCCTCCCATCGTCAGCGTTCGGGTGGTGCCCAGGTGGGGGCCCGCGCCAGTTGTCGCGCCGGCCTGCTCACCCACAAAAAGTTGGGCTGCCGGTACCAGGCGCTCACCGTCATAAATGTCAAAACCAATGTCGTCTGAAAACTGGAGCTTCAGGCTGCTCACCAGGTCCCCCAGGCGAAAAGGGCCGCCGACCCAGCCCAGCAGCGTCGCTCGGCGCTCATCCTGCGTCTCGATCGGCGTGGCTCTGGCGTAAAGCGGCAGGTACATGACAACCGCTGGCAATGCGTCTGTCCCGTCTTGCACCAATTTGACGCGCCCGGTCAATGCCATTGCACCCGTGTCACGCGCCCGCTCCAGGGCGCCCAGCAAATCAGGCTTCGAGACAATGTCAAAACCGAGCGCCTTCACATTGCTGCCCTCGAAGGGCTCGATCAGCACAATCGGAGCATACTGCGCGCGCTCACCCTCGGGACTGATCCGGTAGCCGCGCATGCCACGGCTGCGCATGTCGGCAAGGTGGCGCGCCTTTTGGGCTTGCGGCACCTGCAGGGAGAGCGAAACCGCCTGCAGGCTGGCCAATGATTGGTCCAGCTGCAGCACCTGGAAGTATTGCCGGTAGTCGCTTGGCGTCAAGTCATCAGAGCTCTCGTAAAGCCCTTTGAAGCCACGCAGCACCAGTTCGAAACGTTGCAGCCTCCCCTGGATACTGTTCGTGACCTGATCGGCCGCTTCGTGAAAAAAATACTGACGCGCCTTGTCTGACTCCTGCTTTTCCTTGTGCCAATAGCCAAACGTGACGCCCAGCATGAGCAGGGTGATCAGCAGTGCAATCCATTTTGCGGGCTTCAAGCGCTCCCCGACCGTATGGCCAATATTTTTGAATGACATGTAGAAATGCTAATGGATTTCCCGGCGAATGGGAACCCGGGGTTCTGCACAGCGCAGGTAAGTCAAGGTAACACGCACGGCTGCTGATCAGCCCCAAGGGTTTTCCCTTTATTTTTTGATCTTGGTCAAAGAGCCTAACGAACAAGATCATGAAAATGAACATCACTAGTTCCGAATATTAAAAATTAACCCCTGAAAGGTTGCAGATGATGTCCAAATCAAGCCGCGTCGCGCTAGCGGTCTTTTTAGCCGGCTGGATGGGCTTTGCTGCACTGGGCTCGGCCAGCGCCGAGGAGCCCAAGTCGGTCAAGCTCACCACCACGGCCGACCACTCCAAATTCAAGGAACTGCAACGCGAGTTTGCCTCCGGGCCAGAGCTCACCAAGGCCTGCCTGAGCTGCCATACCGAGGCGGCAGGCCAGATCCACCGCACCAAGCACTGGAAATGGGAATACAAAAACCCGGACACCAACCAGCTGCTGGGCAAAAAACATGTGATCAACAATTTCTGCATCTCCATTGCCTCCAACGAGGCAGCCTGCAACAGCTGCCACGTGGGCTACGGCTGGAAAGATGCCAGCTTTGACTTTACTTCGGAAGAAAACGTCGACTGCGTGGTCTGCCATGACACCACAGGCGGCTACAAAAAACCGTCGGGGCTGGCCGGCAACGTGGTCACCAAGGACATGGAATTCCCACCCGGTTCCGGCAAGATCCTCAAGGCCATCGACCTCACCAAAATTGCCCAGAAGGTGGGCAAGTCGAGCCGCGACACCTGCGGCAGCTGCCACTTTAACGGCGGCGGCGGTGACGGCGTCAAGCACGGCGACATGGACAGCTCCCTGGCTGCGCCAGACAAAGAACTGGACGTGCACATGGATGCCACCGGCCTGGACTTCACCTGCGGCACCTGCCACAAGACCTCCAGCCATGATGTGGCCGGCAGCCGCTACACCCCCACCGCCAAAGATGCCAAAGGCGCTCACCTGCGCGGTGCCAGTGACAATGCCAACCCAGCCACCTGCGTTTCCTGCCACGGTGCCGTGCCCCACAAGGAAGATGTCCGGCTGAACCAGCATGCCACCAAACTGGCCTGCCAGACCTGCCATATCCCCGAGTTCGCCCGCGGCGGCATTGCCACCAAGATGAACTGGGACTGGTCCACCGCAGGCCAGCGCGATGAAAAGGGTGAGCACATCGTGCGCAAGGATGCCAAGGGCCACATCACTTATGAATCGCGCAAGGGCGACTTTGTGCTGGCCGAAAACGTCAAACCGATCTATGTGTGGTTCAACGGTGATGTCAACTACACCCTGAAGACCGACAAGCTCGACATCACTTCAGATGTGACCCGCATCAACACACTGGGCGGCAGCCCGGATGATGGCAAGTCGATGATCTGGCCCATCAAACGCTTTGGCGGCAAACAACCTTACGACACCGTCAACCTGACCTTGCTGACGCCCCATACGGCAGGCAACGACGACACCGGCTACTGGAAAAACCTGGAATGGGACAAAGCCCTGAAGGCAGGGGTCGAGGTGTCGGGCGTGCCCTATTCAGGCCAGTTTGGCTTTGTCAAAACCCAGATGGACTGGCCCATCACCCACATGGTGGCGCCCAAGGAAAACGCCCTGGGCTGTGTCGAATGCCACGCCGTCAATGGTCGCCTGGCCGGGCTTGATGGCATCTACATGCCTGGCAGTGGTGCCAACCCACTGCCTGACAAGTTGGGCTGGGGCCTGGCGCTGCTGACCCTGCTTGCCGTACTGGGTCATGGTGCGATGCGCATCGTTTTACGCCGCAAGGCTTAAGGAGAATCAAAATGACTGAACGTGTTTATTTATTCAAGGGTTTTGTGCGATTCTGGCACTGGTCACAAGCCTCCCTGATCATCTTCCTGATGGTTTCCGGCTTCGAGATTCACGGCACCTACAAGTTGTTCGGCTTTGAGCAAGCGGTGGGCTACCACACCATAGCTGCCTGGGCCCTGGTGGGCTTATGGATTTTTGCCATCTTCTGGCACGTCACTACCGGCGAATGGCGCCAGTACATTCCAACCACCGACAAGGTTCTGGCGATCATGCATTACTACTCTTCGGGCATCTTCAAGGATGAGCCGCATCCGTTCAGGCCCACATCAGTGCTGAAGCACAACCCGCTGCAGCGCATCACCTACCTGCTCATTTTGACCTTGCTCAGTCCGCTGCTGTGGATCACCGGCTGGCTCTACCTGTTCTATGCCGACTGGGCCGCCTGGGGTTTGAGCGGGCTGCAGCTCGAATGGGTCGCCACCGCCCACACCGCGGGCGCCTTCCTGATGCTGGCCTTTTTGATTTCGCACCTCTACCTGGCCACCACCGGGCACAAGCTCACGTCCCAGATCAAGGCCATGATCACCGGGTGGGAAGAAATCGAATCGTCCAAACATTAATCTTCGTTCTTGTTTTTTTAGGAGTCATCATGAAATTACGTAAAGCCTTACCTGTCGCCGCCCTGCTCGCCCTGATGGGCGCCTCGTTTGCAGCGCAAGCCTATGACGCGGACTGGAAGCGCGGGCGTATTTACTACCGCGCCGTTTGCACAACCTGCCACATCGCCTCGCCCGTCGGGTCGATCAACCCGAGCACCAAGACCAAGGCCGAATGGACCGCTTACCTGCAGGCCAACAAACACGCCAAGGGCAAGGACACGGTAAGCCAGTACTACAGCAAGGCCTACCGTGCCAGCATCAAGTCCGGCAACAAGGCGGCTGAGAAGTTTGCCGACACACCAGACCAGGAACTCGCCGATGACCTCAAGGCCTTCCTGATCAAGGGTGCCAAGGACGGCGACGCACCGGCCAGCTGCAGCTGAGTTTCTGGCGCAAGGAGAGCCCCATGAGCAACCAGACCAGTGCCAAATGGGTGGCAGGCTTCAAGTCGGACTACGACAAGCTGTTTGTCAAAAAATGGTCTTCCTACATGGGGGCCGTGCTGCTGGTGCTGGTCATCCTTGGGCTGATGGTGAACGGCCTGGTGTGGGGCGTCTTTGGCGGTGTCAAATTCTGGGGCGATTGGGTCAACAACCTGATCGGCCTGGGGCCGCTGCTGGGTGTGCCTGCCGAGCTTGAGGGCTTCTGGTCGCACCGCATGTCCCTGATGAATACCACCCTGGTGCTGGGCTCGTTCTGCGCAGCCTTGCTGTCGCGCCAGTTTGCGCCCAGTCGACCCCCCAGGATTGAATACCTGTGGGCCATCCTGGGTGGCTGCATGATGGGTGTGGGTGCCGCCCTGGCCGGTGGCTGCACCACCGGTGGTTTTTTCAACCCGGTGCTGCATGCCTCACCGGCGGGCTGGGCCATGTGGCTCGGTTTGCTGGCTGGCGCGGCCATGGGTTTCAAGCTGCTGCTGTGGACCATGGAAAACATCGAGTGGGGCACTCAGGCACCGCCGATGGTTCAGGTTTCACCCAAGGTCAAACAAGCGTATCCCTTGATGGGACTCTTGGTGGCACTGGTCATTCTGGCCTGGAGCGCCGCGTGGCTTTATTCGGGCAGCGAGCCGCTGGCGGTTCGCGCGCTGATTGTGCTGGCCGGGTTTGCCATCGGCTTCATCCTGCACCGCTCGCGCCTGTGTTTTGCGAGGGCATTTCGCGAGCCCTTTGTGACGGGCGAAGGCGAAATGACCAAGGCGGTCATCCTGGCGCTGGCCATCGGCCTGCCCCTGGCCGCCCTGCTGTTTCAAAAGAAGATCATTGACCCCTACGTGGCGATTCCGGCCACGTTCTGGATCGGCTCCTTGCTGGGTGGCCTGATCTTTGGCATTGGCATGGTGTTTGCGGGCGGCTGCGCCTCCGGCTCGTTGTGGCGCATGGGTGAAGGCCACTTCAAACTGTGGATCAGCATGTTTTTCTTTGCCTGGGCCGGGTCTACCGCCAGCGCATTGTTCAAAAAATTCCAGATCACCTCCATTGATGAAACCAACCTGGAAACCTTCGAGCGCACCGCCGTCGGCTTTCAGGCCTACTGGCCGGACATGTTTTCGGGCTGGGGACTCACCTTGCTGATATCGGCAGGTTTACTGCTGTTGTGGTACGCCCTGGTGCGTTACAACGAATCCACTGAAAAATTTACCCTGATGTGATAACCGTTTCGTTTTTTAAGGAGTCATCATGAAAGTTAAACGCCTTCCCCTTTTGGTCGCCCTGCTGTCGGCCCTGGCAATTGCCCCCATTCAAGCCCAGACTGTGGCAGCAGAGCCTGCGGCGGCTGCGGTGGTTTCATACTCACCCGCGAACCCGGGACCCGGCTGGTACAGCAAGCTGGTGAACCTGGACTTTGTCGTCAAGCAGGCTGCCATTCCCAAAGTTGACGGCGTGCTGCTGATTGACTCACGCCCTGGGGCGCGCAAGTACGACCTGGGTCACATTCCCACGGCCATCAACATTCCCGACACACAATTTGACAAGCTCGCCCCCACGCTGCTGCCCGCTGACAAGTCAATGCTGCTGGTGTTTTATTGCGAAGGGTATGACTGCATCCTGAGCCACAACGGCGCGCACAAGGCTGAAAAGCTGGGGTACACCAATGTGCGCGTGTTTGCCGAGGGGTTCCCCGGGTGGATGGCAGGTGGCAACCTGCGCGCCGTCAGCCCGGCCCACATCAAGAAACTGATCGACGAAAAAGCCCCCATCACACTGGTGGATTCACGGCCCAAAGAACGCAAATATGACCTCGGCCATATTCCTGGCGCCATCAGCCTGCCTGATTCCCAGTTTGACAAACTGGCCGCTCAAGTGCTGCCGGCCGACAAGACTGCCGCGTTGTACTTTTACTGCGAAGGTGTGACCTGTGTGCTGAGCAACAATTCGGCGCTCAAGGCCATCAAGATGGGCTACACCAACGTCTCGGTCGTGCCCGAAGGCTACCCGGCCTGGGAAAAGGCCTATGGTGCAGGTCCCACGGCAGCAGGCGCCGGTGCAGCCGCAGCCAAAGCGCCAGTCATTGAGGCTGGCAAGGAATCCGGCAGCATCTCTGTGGCTTCTTTTGAACGAATCTACAAGGAAGCCCCTGACAGCGTGTACTTCATTGACGTGCGCGACCCGGCAGAAGTGGCCACTGGCACTTTCAAGGGTGCGCTCAACATGCCTGTGAGCACGCTTGAGAAAAACATCGACAAACTGCCAAAAGACAAACAAATCATCTTCTTTTGCGGTGCCGGTTCACGCAGTGGTGAAGCCTTTGACATGGTCAAGCTCTACAAACCCGAGATCAAACCCGTGTTTCTGGACGCTGCCATCAAATGGTCCAAAGACGGTAACTACACCATCAAGGCCAACTGAACCATCGCCAGCCTTGTAGCCCCATGAACAGTTGCAAGGCTGTTCGCCGTTAAGCATTCAGCGCCGTGCGCTGCCCAACCCCCAGCGCCACCACCACGCTCAACAGCAAAAAGGCCGCCGCCCCCAACAGGGTGGCAGCGTACCAACCACGGTCCATGAAGACACCAAAAATCAGCGGTGAAATGGCAAAGCCGGTGTCCAGACCCGAATAGACCAGGCCATAGACCCGGCCCGTGGCGCCTTTGGGGGTGGCTTTCTTGATCATCATGTCGCGCGACGGCCCGCCAATGCCGACCGCAAAGCCGGTGGCCGCCAGCACCACCATGGTCAGCGTGGCGCCAAATAGGCCGCTGCCACACAGCGCCAGCAACACCGCCCCAGCCGACATCGACAGCGCCACCACACGGTCGCTATGGCGCGATTTGGCCGCCACAAAACCTCCGACAAACATGCCCAGGGCACCGCACAGCATGTAGGCCGTGAGTGTCAGGGTGGCCGACTCAAAGCTGATGCCGTGCATGGCTTTGAGGATGGACACCGAAAAACTTTGCACCACTGCCAGCGTCATGGTGGACAGCAAAAAGAAGGCAAAACACCACCACACCACCGGCAGCTTCATGAAGGCCATGCTGTGCTCGGCCGGAGTGTCGGCGTGGTGCACCACCGCGTGGGTTTCAAGTTTGTCGCGCTGCAGCCACATCAAGGCCAGCACGCCCCCATACAGCAGCGCGGCCACGACATAAGCCGTGCGCCAGTTGCTGAGTGCGGTGACGGTGGCAAAGAACACTGGCGCTGCCGCCCAGCCCAGATTGCCTGTGAGTCCATGAGCGCTAAAGGCATGGCCCAGGCGCGGGGTCGACACACGCTGGTTCAGAATGGTGAAATCCACCGGGTGAAAAGTCGCGTTGGCCAGGCCGGCCAGCGCCGCCACCATGAGCAGCCCGCTGTAACCGGTCACGGTGGAAGCCAGTAAAGCGGCCATTGCAAACAGGGCCAGCGCTGCAAACAGCAGCGGCCGCGCACCCACCTTGTCCACCACAAAACCAGCCGAGGCCTGGCCGATGCCCGAGACCACAAAAAACACGCTCATGAGCGCACCCAACTGCGAAAAGCTCAGACCGAATTCCACCATGAACACCGGGAACAGCGGCGGCAGCAACAAATGGCCAAAGTGCGACGACGCATGGGCCAGGCCCACCAGGCCGATGATGGTGGCGTCTTGCTTGAGGGGAACGGAAAGGGGGAGGGTTTGCGCGGCTGCAGTCATGCCCGAATGTTAGCTTGGAGGTGATTTTTACGCTGGGTTAACGGTCATTCCTGCTCATCAGTCGCACCGCTATCATCATCCCCATGGGAAACACAATTATCAGTACCGTTGACGAACACACCGTCCTGGTATTACTTGGAATGCAGCAGGTAAGGCCGCTTTAAGAGCCAGTCAGAGCACCGCTTCCAGGCCTTTGCGATCCAGCAAGTTGAGCAGTTTCAGCGACGGGCCACTTGGATGTTTTTCACCTATTTCCCATTTTCGAACCGTTGACAAGCTTGTATTGAGCACGGCGGCTAGCACAGCCTGACTCAATTGAAGGTGGTCACGCAGCGCACGAATCTTCCCGCTGTCGTAATCAGGAATGGGGTCAAGACAAAGCGCATCAAACTTGTGCATATTGCGTTTGTCAATAAAGCCCAGTCGATGAAGATCACTGGCTGTCTCGTGGACAGCATCGAAAATTGGGCTCTTGGCTTTAGATTTTGTCGTCATTGCAAATTTCCTGTAGTGCGCCGTCCGCAACAGCTTTATTGATCTGTTGACCTGTGATGGACAACAACTGGGCAGCGATTCCTTTCAGTGCTTCCAGCTCATCGTCAGCAATGTTGGCGCGATCATTTTTTTCAAAACCGTAGACGAAAAACCAACGGCTCCCCTTATTGGTTGCAACCAGCGTTCTGACTCCGCCACGCTTGCCACGTCCAGCGAGCCCAACACGCTTCTTGACAACACCACCCCCCAAGTCGGCATCAATCAGGCCGTTCATCATTTCGGACACCGCAGCGCAGAGAGCCTCGTCTTTCAACTCTGTTTTGCGCATCCATCTGCTGAAATAACGGGTTTTGAATACGCGGCTCATTGTCAAATTATGCCACTTGGTGATATAGATGACAAGGCATCCGAATACATCGGGCGATCGGAAAAGGTTTAGAGCCAGCCCGAGCTGAATCAGGCTGGCTCCGGCATCATTAAAACCCTCCTCACGCGAAGCTGAACTGCCCCGGTGCGCGGATTGGGTCGACATCGACGTGGATGGTGTCCTTGGGCGCAAACTTGCCTTCCAGCAGCAGCTTCGACAGCGGGTTTTCCAGTCGCTGCTGAATGGCCCGCTTCAAAGGCCGGGCACCAAACACCGGGTCAAAGCCCACCTTGGCCAGCTCGGCCACGGCGGCCTCGCTCACCTCCAGACCCAGTTCCATGTGTTCCAGGCGCGCCTTGAGCACCGCCAGCTGGATGCGAGCAATGTCGGCAATGTGGCTGGCGTCAAGCGAATGGAACACCACGGTTTCATCGATGCGGTTCAGGAACTCGGGCCTGAAATGGTTTTTCAGTTCCCCCGTCACCGCTTCCTTGACGTCCTCGTAGTCCTGGCCCACCATGGCCTGGATCATGGAGGAACCGATGTTGCTGGTCATCACGATCACCGTGTTCTTGAAGTCCACGGTGCGGCCCTGGCCGTCGGTCAGGCGGCCGTCGTCAAGCACCTGCAGCAGCACGTTGAAGACATCGGGGTGCGCCTTTTCCACCTCGTCGAGCAGCAGCACGGCATAGGGTTTGCGGCGCACGGCCTCGGTCAGGTAACCGCCCTCCTCGTAACCCACGTAGCCAGGCGGCGCGCCGATCAGGCGGGCCACCGAATGCTTCTCCATGAACTCGCTCATGTCGATGCGCACCAGGTGGTCCTCGCTGTCAAACATGAAGCCGGCCAGCGCCTTGCAAAGCTCGGTCTTGCCCACGCCCGTCGGGCCCAAAAACAAGAAGGAGCCCGTGGGTCGGTTCGGGTCACTCAGGCCCGAGCGTGAACGCCGGATGGCGTTGGCCACGGCGGCAATGGCCTCGTCCTGGCCCACCACGCGCTGGTGCAGTTTGCCTTCCATCTGCAGCAGTTTGTCGCGCTCGCCCTGCATCATTTTGCTTACTGGAATACCGGTGGCGCGGCTCACCACCTCGGCAATTTCCTCGGCACCCACCTGGGTACGCAGCAGGCGCGGCGCGGCGCCTTCGACGCGGTTGGTTTCCTTGTCCTGCGCCTCCTTGAGCTGTTTTTCCAGCTCGGGCAGCTTGCCGTACTGCAGCTCGGCGACCTTG
Source organism: Rhodoferax sp. (assembly GCF_030653815.1). Classification (GTDB taxonomy): domain Bacteria; phylum Pseudomonadota; class Gammaproteobacteria; order Burkholderiales; family Burkholderiaceae_C; genus Rhodoferax. The sequence continues at coordinate 108,547 of NZ_JAURYQ010000015.1, forward strand.
TTGAAGTCGCCTTTGCGGGTGAATTCCTCGATCTGGAACTTGAGCTGGTCGATCTGCTCGCGCAGGTCGCCACTGCCCTGGGCGCTGGCTTTCTCGGCCTTCCAGATTTCATCGAGGTTGGCGATTTCCTTTTGCAGGCTGTTGATTTCCTCGTTGATCAAGTCCAGCCGTTTGCGCGAGGCCTCGTCCTTTTCCTTTTTCACCGCTTCACGCTCGATTTGCAACTGGATCAGGCGCCGGTCGAGCTTGTCCATGACCTCGGGCTTGGAGTCCATTTCGATCTTCACTTTGGAGGCCGCCTCATCGATCAGGTCAATGGCCTTGTCCGGCAAAAAGCGGTCAGTGATGTAGCGGTGGCTCAGCTCGGCTGCCGCCACGATGGCGGGGTCGGTGATGTCGACGTTGTGGTGTTTCTCGTAGCGCTCTTTCAGGCCGCGCAGGATGGCAATGGTGGCTTCCACCGTGGGCTCGCCGACCAGAATTTTCTGGAAACGGCGTTCCAGCGCAGCGTCTTTCTCGATGTATTTGCGGTACTCGTCCAGTGTGGTCGCGCCCACGCAGTGCAGTTCGCCACGCGCCAGCGCGGGTTTGAGCATGTTGCCGGCGTCCATCGCGCCCTCGGCCTTGCCGGCACCGACCATGGTGTGCAACTCGTCAATGAAAACAATGGTCTGGCCCTCGTCCTTGGCCAGGTCTTTCAGCACGTTTTTCAGGCGCTCCTCGAACTCGCCACGGAACTTGGCGCCAGCCAGCAGCGAAGCCATGTCCAGGCTCAACACGCGTTTGCCCTTGAGCGACTCGGGCACCTCACCGGCCACGATGCGCTGAGCCAGACCTTCCACGATGGCCGTCTTGCCGACACCGGGTTCACCAATCAAGACCGGATTGTTCTTGGTGCGGCGCTGCAGCACCTGAATGGCGCGGCGAATTTCGTCGTCGCGGCCGATCACCGGATCCAGCTTGCCCTGGCGCGCGCGCTCGGTCAGGTCCAGGCAATATTTTTTCAGCGACTCACGCTGGTCTTCGGCGTCGGCGCTGTCCACGTTCTGGCCGCCGCGCACCGCCTCGATGGCCGCTTCCAGGCTCTTGCGCGTCAGGCCGTTGGCGCGTGCCATATCACCCAGGGCGCCCTTGGCATCGGTCACAGCCAACAAGAAAAGCTCGCTGGCAATGAACTGGTCACCGCGCTTGAGCGCTTCCTTTTCGGTGGCCTGCAGCAGCTTGGCCAGCTCGGGGTTCACCTGCACCTGGTCCTGGCCGGTCACCTGCGGCAGGCGTTTGACGGCGGCCTCGGCGGCTGTCAACAGGCCGGCCACATTGACACCGGCGCGCTGCAACAGCGCTTTCGGGCCGTCGGCCTGCTTGAGCATGGCCACCAGCAGGTGCGCCGGTTCGATGTAGGCGTGGTCCTGGCCCAGCGCCAGGCTTTGCGCGTCGCCCAGGGCTTCCTGGAATTTGGTGGTCAATTTATCTTGTCGCATGAGAGTTCCCTTTGAAATGGATTGGTCAGGAGGTGGGGCCATTCGCCCCGATTTCAAGCCCGCGCCTGCTACAGTGGCGCTCCACCTTGCGCAATCAGCGATCTCTGCGCCTACCTCTGTGAACAAGCCACCCGCCAATACGCCCACCGCCAGCATCCCGGTTGACCACTACGAAAACTTTCCCGTGGCCTCCTGGTTGTGCCCGCCGCGCTTGCGACCGGCCATTGCCGCCATCTACCACTTTGCCCGCACGGCCGATGACCTGGCCGACGAAGGCGATGCCAGCGTCGCGCAACGGCTGGACGCTTTGGCGCAGTACCGCGCGGACCTGCTGGCCATTGCCGGCGAGCAAGCGCACAGCAGCCAATGGCCGCAGGTGTTCGAGCCGCTGCGCGAGGTGCTGCGCACGTTCAAGCTGCCGGTGCCGCTGTTGGCCGACCTGCTCGATGCGTTTGCGCAGGACGTGCGCTACACCGCTGCGCAGCGCCGCTACCGCGACGATGCCGAGCTGCTGGACTACTGCACGCGCTCGGCCAACCCGGTGGGTCGCCTGCTGCTGCACCTGTACGGCATCAGCGACGACCTGTCGCTGGCGCAGAGCGACCAGATTTGCAGCGCTTTGCAGCTCATCAACTTCTGGCAGGACGTCTCCACCGACGTGCCGCGCGGGCGCTGGTATCCCAGTGTGCAGGCAATGGCAGCCCATGGCGTGCAGGACGCCGACCTGCAGCCGGGCAGCCACAGCGACAGCGCAACACGCCTGATTACCGCCTACGCCCAATCAGCCCGCGCGCTGATGCAAGCCGGCGCGCCGCTAGCCTGCCGCATCCCGGGCCGGGCCGGCTGGGAGCTGCGCCTGGTGGTGCAAGGTGGCCTGCGCATTCTGGACAAGATCGAGGCGCTCAACTTTGCCACCTGGCGCAATCGGCCCAAACTCACCGCCTGGGATATGCCAGTGATGCTTTGGCGGGCGCTGTGGATGCGCTGAGTCACACGACCTGTTTAAACTCGGACGCAATTCACACGCCGCCCATGACTCCCCAAGACTACGTCCAGCAAAAAGCCGCCGCCTCGGGCAGCAGTTTTTATTACGCTTTTTTATTTTTGCCGCCGCCCAAGCGCGCCGCCATCACGGCTTTTTATGCCTTTTGCCGCGAAGTGGACGACGTGGTGGACGACATGGTCGACCCCGGCGTGGCCGCCACCAAGCTGCAATGGTGGCGCGCCGAAGTGGCCAAGGCTTTTGCCGGCACGCCCAGCCACCCGGTGCTGCAGGCCTTGATGCCACTGGCAGCCGATTATCAAATTGAGCAGCGCCACTTGCAGGCCATCATCGACGGCTGTCAGATGGACCTGAACCAGACCCGCTACCTGGACTACGCCGGCCTGCAAAGCTACTGCCACCTGGTCGCCGGCGTGGTGGGCGAGGTGGCGGCACAGATTTTTGGCCAGACCGATGCGCAAACCACCGACTACGCGCACGCCTTGGGGCAGGCGCTGCAGCTCACCAACATCCTCCGTGACGTCGGTGAAGACGCCCGGCGCGGGCGCATTTACCTGCCCGTCAACGACTTGAAGCAGTTTGGCGTCACAGCCCAGGAAATCCTGGACGGCACCTATTCCGATCGCTTCACCGCGCTGATGCGCTTTGAGGCCCAGCGCGCCCAAGGACTGTACGACCAGGCGCTGGCGCTGTTGCCCGCCGCCGACTACCGCGCGCAAAAGCCGGGTTTGATGATGGCCAGCATTTACCGCGCGCTGCTGCGCGAGATCGAGCGCGACAACTTTGCCGTGCTGCACCAGCGCATCAGTCTGACGCCGCTGCGCAAGCTCTGGTTGGCCTGGAAAGTGCAGGCGCTGGGCCGGCTGTGAAAGTTGCCATCATCGGCGCCGGTTGGGCCGGCATGGCAGCCGCCGTCAAGGCCACCGAGGCCGGGCACCAGGTCACCATTTTCGAATCCACACAGGCCTTGGGCGGCCGCGCCAGAGCCTTGTCCCGCAGCCCTGCGCTGGTGCTGCCGAACGGCGCACCTGCACCGCTGGACAACGGCCAGCACATCCTGATCGGGGCCTATACCGAAACCCTGCAACTGATGCGGCTGGTGGGTCTCTCGCCCGAAGCCGCCCTGCTCGACATGCCCATGACGCTGCAGTTCCCCGACGGCCTGGGCCTGGCATTTGCCAACTTGCCGACACCACTGGACGCGCTGGTCGGCATCCTGCAAGCCCGTGGCTGGTCACTGGCCGACAAATGGGCCCTGCTGAGCGCGGCGCTAGGCTGGAAACTGAAGGGATTTCGCTGCGAGGACAGCCTGTCCGTGGCTGGGCTCTGCCTGGGTCTCACGCCCAGAGTCAAGACCGAGCTGATCGAGCCGCTGTGTGTGTCGGCACTCAACACACTGCCCGAACAAGCCAGCGGCCAGGTGTTTTTGCGCGTCCTGCAAGATGCCCTGTTGGGAGTGCCAGGCGGCTCGCATCTGCTGCTGCCAAAGGTCGACTTGAGCGCATTGTTCCCTGACGCCGCCGCAAGCTGGGTGCTGGCGCGTGGCGGCCTGCTCAAGCTGGGCCAACGGGTGGCGTCGCTCGCCACCCATGGCCAGCGCTGGCTGGTCCAGAGCGAGCTGTTTGACGCGGTGCTTCTCGCCACCTCGGCGCACCATGCCGCGCAGATCATCCATGCCAGCGGCCTGGATGCACCCCCATTCACCGCAGCGGGCGTGCAGCATTGGGTGGAGACCACCCAAGCGCTGCAGCACGAAGCCATTGCCACGGTCTATGCCTGGGCACCGCAAGCCAGCTTGCCGCTGGCCATGCTGGCCCTGCGCAGCAGCGCACAGCATCCGGCCCAGTTTGTTTTCGACCGCGCACAGCTGGGCGGTCCGGTCGGGCTGCTGGCCTTTGTGGTCAGCGCCGCCCAGGGCGAGCGTGCCACGCTGCAAGCCCAGGTGCTGGCGCAGGCGCGGGCGCAGCTTGGCCTGGACTTGGAAGCGGTACAAACAGTGGTGGAAAAACGCGCCACCTTTGCCTGCACTCCGGGCCTGCAGCGCCCGCCAAGCACCATTGCCCCGGGCCTGCTGGCCTGCGGCGACCATGTGGCCGGACCCTACCCCGCGACGCTGGAAGGTGCCGTGCGCAGCGGCGCCGCAGCGGTGGCTTTGCTGTGACATGGACAAAACCCTGCAAGACCCTGAAAAAACATCCGACTCAACGAAAATAGCTTCATGACCTTACTCACCTCCCCCTTCGCCAAAGAGCCGCCGTTTCAACATGGCCAAACCCCGCGCACTGCCGTGCTGTACTGCAATCTGGGCACGCCCGACTCCCCCGGCACCCCTGACGTGCGGCGTTTTTTGAGCGAATTCCTGGGAGACCCACGCGTGGTCGAAGTGCCGCGCCTGCTCTGGCTGTTGATCCTGCACGGCATCATTCTGCGCTTTCGACCCGCCAAGTCGGGCGCCAAATACGCCAGCATCTGGTTGCCCGAGGGCTCGCCGCTGAAGATCTGGACCGAAAAACAAGCCAAGATGCTGCAAGGCTGGCTGGCCCAGCGCGGCCACGACGTGCAGGTGCGCTACGCCATGCGCTATGGCAGCACCTCGATTGCCTCGCAGCTTGATGCGCTGAAAGCCGCAGGCACCACCCGCGTGCTGATCCTGCCGGCCTACCCGCAGTATTCGGCCACCACCACGGCCAGCCTGTTCGATGCGGTGTACCACTGGGCCGGCAAGGTGCGCAACATTCCGGAGCTGCGCTTCATCAACCACTACCACGATGACCCGCGCTACATTGCGGCGCTGGCCGGCCGGGTCAGGCACCACTGGCAGGTCAACGGCCGCCCCGATGTGCTGCTGATGAGCTTTCACGGCGTGCCCGAGCGCACGCTGCACCTGGGCGACCCCTACCACTGCGAATGCTTCAAAACGGCGCGTCTGCTGGCCGAGCAGCTGGGGCTGACCCAAGCGCAGTACAAGGTGAGTTTTCAATCGCGCCTGGGGCGTGCCAAATGGCTGGAACCCTACACCGAGCCGACCCTGATCGAGATGGGCAAAGCCGGGGTCCAACGGGTTGATGTGGTGTGCCCGGCCTTCACCAGCGACTGCCTGGAAACGCTGGAGGAAATCAACATGGAGGCGCGCGAAACTTTTCTGCATGCCGGGGGCAAGGAGTTTCATTACATCCCCTGCCTCAACGACGACCCGACCTGGATCACCGCGCTGTGCGACATCACCCAGCAGCATCTGCAAGGCTGGCCCACCCAGGCCGTGCCCGATGCCGCTGCCTTGGCGGCCTCCCGGGCGGCCGCGCTGGCGCTGGGCGCAAAGCAGTAAAATCAAGCGTGCAGAGACGCGCACTTTCGTGTTTAATATGAAACAACTCCGAGCGTTCCCATCTGGACCCAAACTGCATGGATGACCCGACCCGCCCGACCCTGCTGATTGTTGACGACGCACCAGAAAACCTGTTTGTGCTGAGTGAGTTGCTGCAGCCGTATTACCGGGTGTTGGCCGCCAACAATGGCGAACGTGGCCTGCAAGTGGCCAGCAGCATACCCCACCCCGACCTGATTTTGCTGGACGTCATGATGCCCGGCATGAATGGCTACCAGGTGATGCAGGCACTCCAGGCCGACCCGCAGAGCGCTGACATTCCGGTGATTCTCCTGACCGCGCTGTCCAGCCCGCGCGAAGAAGAGCGGGGCTTAAGCCTGGGTGCGGTGGACTACATCACCAAACCGATGACGCCGGCCATTGTGTTGGCCCGGGTGCGCACCCAGTTGCTGGCCAAACAGGCCCGCGACTGGCTCAAGGACCAGAATGCCGCCCTGGAGGCTGAGGTGGCCCGGCGCATGTTTGAAAATGACCTGACCCAGCAGGTCAGCATCCGCGCCCTGGCGCACCTGGCTGAAACGCGCGACCCCGAAACCGGCAAGCACCTGGCGCGCACCCAGGGCTACATGGCACTGCTGGCCGACGTGCTCAAGGAGCATCCGCGCTTTCAGCCCACCCTGACACCCCGCTTCATCAGCCTGCTGACCCGCTCGGCGCCGATGCACGACATCGGCAAGGTCGGCATTCCCGACCATATTCTGAACAAACCCGGCAAGCTCACGGCGCCTGAGTGGGCCATCATGCAAACCCACGCCAAATTGGGCAGCGACGCCATTGAGCTGGCCGAGCAGGACATCGAAAAACCGCTCGAATTCCTGACCCTGGCCAAAGAAATTGCCCACTGGCACCATGAAAAGTGGGACGGCACCGGCTACCCCGACCAACTGGCGGGCGATGCGATTCCCGTCGCGGCGCGCCTGATGGCCATTGCCGATGTATTCGACGCCCTGATTTCGGTGCGGGTCTACAAACCGGCGTTTTCCTTTGAAGCCGCACAGGCGCTGATGGCCGAGCAGCGGGGCCGGCATTTCGACCCTGACATTGCAGACGCCTTTCTGGGCCATTTTGACGCCTTCGTTGCCATTGCCATGCAGCACCGGGATGATCCCGTCACCGCCTGAACACAGTCACCGCTTCCCTGCCTGACGCCATGAAGCCTGCTGAGTCACCCCAAAGCCGCTTCGCGCTCACACCCAAGCATGTGGCGCTCAAAATTGCCTTGGGCTACGCCGCTTTTGCGGCCCTGTGGATCATCTTTTCTGACCAGCTGCTGGGCTGGCTGGTGCGGGACCCAGCGGAGCTCGTCAAGTTCAGCATCTACAAGGGCGGCTTGTTTGTGCTGGTCACAACCGTCTGGCTGTTCGGCTTGAGCCGGCGCTGGCTGCAGCAGGCCTCGGCCGCCCTGTTGCGCGAACAAGACACCCTCACGCAATTTGCGCGGCGCACGCAGGCGCTGCTCGACCTGCCCGCTGCCGCGGAAACCATGGACGAGCGCAGCTTCATGCAGCATGGCCTGGAAGCGGCCGAACAACTCACAGGCAGTCAGATCGGCTTCATCCACTTCGTCAACGAAAACCAGGAAAGCATTGAACTGGTGACCTGGTCCAGCGACACGCTGGCGCATTACTGCACGGCCGCATTTGACAGCCACTACCCCATCAGCCAGGCCGGCATCTGGGCCGACGCGCTTCGCCAAAAAAAGACGGTGGTGTTCAACGACTACGCCCATGCTGCTGACAAGCACGGTCTGCCGGAGGGCCACGCGCGCCTGGACCGGCTGATCAGCGTGCCCGTGCTGGAGGGCGGTCTGGTGCGCATGATGGTCGGTGTCGGCAACAAGCCAACGTTTTACACCGACGCCGACGCCGAGACCGTGCGCCTGATGGCCGAGGCCATCTGGCGCATCGTGCGCCAGCGCCGTGCCGAGGTCGCCCTGAAAAGCAGCCAGTCGCTCTACAAAACCCTGTACAACAGCAATCCCTTCCCGATCTGGGTGTTCGACCTGGAAACACTGGCTTTTCTGTCGGTCAACGACGCCGCCGTTGCGCACTATGGCTACAGTCACGACGAATTCATGGCGATGACGCTGAAAGATATCCGGCCGGCAGATGACGTTCCCAAGCTGCTGGACGTTTTGGCCACCACCACCAACGTGACCTACCAGACCGGCATCTTCCGGCACCTGCACAAGAACGGCCAGGTGATGCTGGTTGAGATTTCCGCCTTACCGATCACCTTTGCGCAGCGACCCGCCAAAATGGCCTTGATCCAGGATGTGACGGCACGCGAAAAAAATCAGGATTATTTGCGCAAGCTGTCGCAAGCCGTGGCGCAAAGCCCCGAAAGCATCGTCATCACCAATCTGAACGCCGAGATTGAATACGTCAACGAGGCATTTGAGCGCACCACGGGTTACCTGGCGCACGAGGTGCTGGGCCACAACCCGCGCCTGCTGCATTCCGGCAACACCCCCAAGCGCACCTACGACGACATGTGGGCCGCCATGCGCCAGGGCCTGATGTGGAAAGGCGAGTTTTACAACCGGCGCAAGGACGGCAGCGACTACATTGAATTCGCCATCATCACGCCCTTGCGCCAGCCGGATGGCCGCATCAGCCATTACGTGGCGGTCAAGGAAGACATCACCGAGAAAAAGCACATCGGCATCGAACTGGACGGCTACCGCCACCACCTGGAAGAGTTGGTGGCGCAACGCACGCTGGAACTCACCACGGCGCGCCAGGAGGCGGAAGCGGCCAACCAGGCCAAGAGCGATTTTCTGTCCAACATGAGCCACGAAATCCGCACCCCCATGAACGCCATCATGGGCCTGAACCACCTGCTGCGCAATGACAGCGCCAGCCCGGCACAACTGGACAAGCTCAACAAGATCGACAGCGCCTGCCGCCACCTGCTGGGCATCATCAACGATGTGCTGGACATCTCCAAGATTGAAGCCGGCAAGATCACGCTGGAGCAGCACCAGTTCCAGATTGCCGAGGTGGTCGGCAATGTGCAAACCCTGATTGAGCCCGACGCGCTGGCCAAGGGCCTGGCCTTGCATGTCAGCGGCAACGCCCTGGCCATGTGGGTGCAGGCTGACGCCACGCGGCTGCGCCAGGCGCTGCTCAACCTGGTCAGCAATGCCGTCAAGTTCACGTCCGAGGGCAGCGTCAGCATCGATGTGTCACAGGTCGGCAAGGACAGTGACCAGGCCACCTTGCGCTTTGAAGTGACCGACACCGGGATTGGCATGGATGACGCGACCGTGCAGCGCCTGTTCCAGAATTTCGAGCAGGGCGATGCCTCCACCACCCGGCGTTATGGTGGTACCGGTTTGGGCTTGGCCATTACCCGCAGCCTGGCGCAACTCATGGGAGGTGACGCCGGCGTGCGCAGCGTGCCGGGCCGGGGCAGCACGTTCTGGTTCACCGCCCGGGTCACGCTCAGCATCAGTCCGCAGCAGCCGCTCGCCCCGGCGCTGGCCACCGCTGCCGGACAAGAACTCCGGGCGCGACACAAGGGCCAACGCGTCTTGCTGGTGGACGACAACCGCACGAATCTGGAAGTAGCGCAAGAGTTGCTGCACCACGTTGGCCTGGAAGTGCACACCGCCAGCGACGGCGAACAGGCACTGGCCCGGGTGTGCGAATCGGGCGAGACCTACGACCTGGTGCTGATGGACCTGCAGATGCCGCGCATGAACGGTATTGCGGCCACCCGTGCCCTGCGCGCCCTGCCACTGGGGCAAACCCTGCCCATCATTGCGCTCTCCGGCAGCGCCCTGGCACCCGACCGCCTGGCCGCCAGTGCGGCAGGCATGAACGACTTTGTCTCCAAGCCAATCGAGCCCGAGATCCTGTACGCCAAACTGCTGGCGTGGTTGCCGCAGCCGCACGGCACCCCTGACAGCGCCACCCCGCCGGACGCCGCTGCCGTGGCGCCCGGCGAGCCTGCAGTGCCGCAAGCCATGCCCGATGCCACTCTGGTGCGCCAGGTGCTGACGCAGCTGGAAGACCTGCTGCGCCACAGTGACGCGGCCGCGCTCCATCTGTTCCAGCAACACAGCGCCGCACTGGCGCTGGTGCTGGGCGAGGACCACCCCAGGCTGGCCAGTCAGATCCAGCAGTTCGCCTTTGATGAAGCCTGCCAGACCCTGCGGCAGTGTCAGCCTCAGGTCGAACAACACCCCCCGGCGATGATGTAGATCAAGCGCGTTTTTTCAGCAAACGCGGCAGCACCATGATCAGCACGATGATGACCAGCAAGGCCAGCGACATCGGGCGCTGCACAAAAATCAGCGCGCTGCCCTCGCCAATCGAGATCGCATTGCGCATCTGGGCCTCCGCCAGCGGGCCCAGAATCATGCCCACCAGCACGGGTGCGGTCGGGAAGTTGAAGCGTCGCATCACCAGGCCGAGCAGGCCGATGCCGTAGAGCAGGAACAAGTCGAACGCGCTTTGCCGCATGCCGTAAGCGCCCACCGTGGCAAAAATCAGGATGCCTGCATAAAGCTGTGGTTTGGGCACCTTGAGCAGCTTGACCCACAGCCCGATCATCGGCAGGTTCAGCACCAGCAGCATCACGTTGCCGATGTAGAGCGAGGCAATCAGCGCCCACACCAGGCCCGAGGCCGTGCTGAACAGCTGCGGCCCGGGCTGAATGCCGTAATTCTGGAACGCCCCCAGAATGATGGCGGTGGTGTTCGACGTGGGGATGCCCAGGGTCAGCAGCGGAATCAGCGCCGCCGTGACGGTGGCGTTGTTGGCGGCCTCGGGGCCGGCCACGCCTTCAATCGCACCCTTGGTGCCAAATTCGGCCTGGTGCTCACCCTTGGCCAGCTTTTTCTCCAGGGCATAGCTCAAAAATGTCGGGATCTCGGTGCCGCCCGCGGGAATACAACCGAACGGCGCACCAATGGCGGTACCGCGCAGCCAGGCCGGCAAGGAACGGCGCCAGTCGCTCCAGGACATGCTGACGCGGCTCATGCGGTTCTCGGTCTCCACGGACTTGCCCTCGAACAGCACCGCGTGCATGGCTTCCGCCACGGCAAACAGGCCCACCGCCACCAGCACGATCTCGATGCCGTCGAGAAATTCGGGCACACCGCCGGTGTAACGCACCTGACCGGTGATCTGGTCCATGCCCACCAAGCCGGCCGCCAAACCGACAAACAGGGCGGTCAGGCCGCGCACCGTGCTCTGGCCCAACACCGCGCTCACGGTGGTGAAGGCCAACAGCATCAGCATGAAGTATTCAGGCGGCCCGAGTTTGACGGCAAATTCAGCCACTACCGGGGCAAACAGCGTGACGATCACCGTGGCAATGGTGCCGGCCACAAAGGAGCCAATGGCCGAGGTCGCCAGCGCGGCTCCGGCACGGCCGCTTTTGGCCATCTTGTTGCCTTCCATGGCGGTCACCATGGTGGCGGTCTCGCCAGGTGTGTTGAGCAAGATCGAGGTGGTGGAGCCGCCGTACATGGCGCCGTAATAAATGCCGGCAAAAAAGATCATCGAGGCCGTGGCTTCCACCTGCGTGGTGATCGGCAGCAGCATGGCCACTGCCGTGGCCGGACCAATGCCCGGCAACACCCCGACTGCCGTGCCCAGGGCGCAGCCTACCAAAGCCCATAACAGGTTCACCGGCGTGCCCGCCGTGGCGAAACCTTGCATCAGCAGGTTCCAGGTTTCCATCAGGTCCATTACAACCACCCGCTTTCGGTCAAACCAGGCAGGTTGATGCCCAGGAACTTGGTGAACATCCAGTACACCGGCGCGGCAATCAGCAAGGCCACCACCGTGTCCATGAGCCAGCTGTTGGGGCCCGGTTTATCACTGCCCCGGGCGCTGCGCAAACCGCGCGCGGCCAGCACAAAACACAAGGCGCAACTCAGGATAAACCCGATGCGCGTGATCAAGGCGGCGTTGAGCAACATGCCTGCTGACATCCAGGCAAACCCCGCCCAATAGGGGTGCTCGCCACCATGCTCGTCCATGTGCAGAAAACCGCCCCGGCGCGCCTTGCGAATCAGCACCACGCCGCAAATCCCCAGGGCGACCGCGACCACCCAGGGCAGAAAATTGGGGCCAACGCCGGCATAACCAGCATTGGCCGGAATGAACAGGGCACCCACCGCCAGCCCCAGGGCCAGCAGCAGCACGCCGACACCCACCAAAGCTTGCAAATAGGGCGAGTGCTTGGCCAGGCCGCGTTGACGCATGGGTGAACTCCTGTGGGTCGCCGGATCAGATCATGCCGGACTTGACCATGGTCGCCCGCAGCGAGGCAAAGTCGTTGTCGACAAACTGCTCGAATGCGTCACCAGTGAGCAAAGCAGGTGTCCAGTTGTTTTTGACCAGGTCTTCCTGCCAGGCTTTCGACTGGGTGGCCTTGATGACCATGTCGGTCAGCGCCTTGCGCTGCGCCGGGGTGATGCCAGGCGCACCATAGACCCCGCGCCAGTTGCCGATCTCCACACCAATGCCCTGCTCCTTGAGCGTGGGCACGTCGATGCCTTTGAGGCGCGCACCTGAGGTGACCCCGATCGGGAGCATCTTGCCGGATTTGATGTATTCGGAAAACTCGCTGTAGCCGCTGCCGCCAATGGTCACATTGCCGCCCAAAATGGCTGCAGTGGCCTCACCGCCGCCGCGGAAAGCCACGTAGTTGATCTTGGCCGGATCCACGCCCACCGCGCGCGCAATCATGGCCGCGGCAATGTGCTCGGTGGAGCCGCGTGAACCGCCACCCCACTTGACGCTGCCCGGGTCTTTTTTAAGTTGGGCCACCACATCGGCCATGGTCTTGAAGGGGGAATTGGCCGGCAGCACAAACACGTTGTACTCGCTGGTCAGACGCGCAATCGGGGTCGCTGCCGTGATGGACACCGGTGGTTTGCCAGTGATGATGCCGCCCAGCATGACCGCGCCCATGACCATCAGGGCGTTCGGGTCGCCCTTGCTGGCGTTGACAAACTGCGCCAGACCCAAGGCACCTGCCGCACCGCCCTTGTTTTCATAGGTCACGGTGTCGGCCACTTTGGCGTCCATCAAGGCCTTGCCCAGGGCCCGGCCGGTGCCGTCCCAGCCGCCGCCCGGATTGGCCGGGATCATCATTTTGACGTTGGTCGCGGCAAAGGCCGACAGCGGCAGGCTGCCGCTGACAGCCAGCGCGGCCATGGATTTCAGAAAAGTATCACGACGCATCGCAGTCTCCTAAGGGGTTGATGACGGCACGATGATGCGGGCCCAAGCTGTCAAACGGCTGTCCGGGAAGACTAGGGAAAATACCCATAGACCCGCCGCCGGCCCAATCTGTTACAACCACCCCCATTCCAATCAAGACTGCTCTCATGCCTTTCAACCTCGCTCAGCCCGTGACCGACGCGGCCCCCCTTCCTCCACGTCTGCAATGGCTCGAGGCCGACCAGACCTGCGCGGCCCTGTGGCGCAGCGAACGCGGTGGCGCACCGCCCAAGCGCGTGGTACTGGCCGACGACACTTTGACCGCCGACAGTGCCTACCGACATGCTTGCGCCGGCACTGCCATGTTGTGGCGCGGTGACTTTCACAACGCGCGCCAATTGCTGCAAGCCATCGCGCGACGCATCGACCAGGTGCCCAAGCGCAAACGCGTCAAAGCCGCCCAGCCCATCCCGATCACCGAAGCGTTCAACCTGCACCGCCAGGCCCAGGCGCAGCGCGCACGCACGCTGGGCATGCTGCTGGTGGAGCTGGACGCCAGCTACCACGTGGCCTTGCGCCGTGCGCCCGATGTGAGCGTGGCATGCGCCGAGGCCTGGGGCGAGGGCCAGACCGAAGGCGAGCACTCGGTGGTATCGCTGCGCGAACTGCTGGGCGTCACCAGCGCGCACGAATGGCGCCGGGTCGGGGTGGAAATTGCCGCCCTCGGGGAGGCGCCCAACAACCGCATCCACCCGCACTATGGTGTGTTCTCACCCGTGCGTGGCGAATACATCGGCCTGGTGGCCACGGCCCACTTGCCCAAAGCGCCCAAGGGACAAAGCAGCATCACCGCCTTTGACATTGGCACCGGCACCGGGGTGCTGGCGGCCGTGCTGGTGCAGCGCGGCGTGAGCCAGGTGGTGGCCACCGAGCTCGAACCCCGCGCGCTGCTGTGCGCCCGGGAGAACGTGGCGCGCCTGGGCCTGCATGACCAGATCAGCGTGGTGCAAGCTGACCTGTTCCCGCCCGGCCGGGCTTCGCTGATTGTCTGCAATCCGCCCTGGTTGCCGGCGCGACCGAGTTCGCCGCTGGAGCGCGCGGTGTACGACGAAAACGGCCAGATGCTCAAGGGCTTTCTGGCCGGGCTGGCCGAGCATCTGGCCCCCGGCGGCGAGGGCTGGCTGATTTTGTCGAACCTGGCGGAACTGCTGGGCATGCGCACGCGCGACGATTTGCTGGCCGCCTTTGGACAACACGGCCTGCGCGTGGTGAGCCGCATTGACGCCAAGCCCCAGCACCCCAAGGCCAACGACACCACCGACGCGCTGCACCAGGCGCGTGCCCAGGAGGTCACCTCGTTGTGGCGGCTGGCCGTGCAAAAACCCGACCCCGCTGCGGGCCCTGCCCATGAAGCTGCTGCTGATTGAGGACGACACCGCGCTGCACACCGCCTTGAGCCGTTCGCTGAGCCGGCTTGGCTGGCAGGTCGAGGTGTGTGTGGATGGCCGCGCCGCCCTGGCACGCTGGCGTGCGTCCCGCCCCGATGTGGTGCTGCTGGACCTGACCCTGCCCGGGCGCGACGGCCTGGCGGTGCTGGCCCAGGCGCGCGACGAGGGCTTCAATACTCCGGTGCTGATCCTGACGGCGCGCGGCACTGTGGGCGACCGGGTGCAAGGCCTCAATGCCGGCGCTGACGACTACCTGCCCAAACCGTTTGACCTGGACGAACTGGAAGCCCGCGTGCGGGCGCTTTACCGCCGCCACCCGGAAAACCCCGAGCAGGCGGGCACCGGCCCGCGCGATGCCCACGTGCTGCGCTATGACCCGCAAAGCCAGGCGATTTACCACGCTGGCCAGGTACTGGACCTGAGCAGCCGTGAACTCGCCATGCTGCGCTCCCTGCTGGCTCGTGCGGGCCAGGCCGTCACCAAGGAACGCTTGTTTGAGCTGGTGTTCCCGGGGCAGGCCGAGGTGCAGTTCGAAGCCATCGAGGTGGTGGCCTACCGCTTGCGCAAGAAACTCCAGGGCACCGGCGCCACCCTGACCACCTTGCGTGGCCTGGGCTACCTGCTGAAACTGGCCGCATGAAAAAGTGGCTGCGCCAGCTGTCCCTGCGCAGCTACCTGATGCTGGGTATCTTGCTGCCAGTGGCGCTGTTCATTCTGGTTGATTCCGTGGTGATTTACCGCCAGGCTTTGATTGCCGTCAACACCGCCTATGACCGCACCCTGCTGGCCTCGGCCAAGGCGCTGGGCGAGCACATCGAGGCCGACGGTGAGGCCGATGCGGCGCAATTGCGCGCCGTCGTGCCCTATGCCGCGCTGGAGGTGTTTGAGGCCGACAACCGCAGCCGCATGATTTACCGCATCTCGGACACCCAGGGCAGGCTGATTGACGGCTTTAAGGACCTGGCCTTATGGCGTGGCCAGTTGCCAGCGCTGGGACCGTACGCAGCGCTGGTCGATTTTTATGACGACAACTACCGTGGCGACGCTGTGCGCGTGGCCGTGCTGCTGCAACCGGTGGCCATGAAGCGTGCGCGCACCATGGCCGTGGTGCAGGTGGCCGAAACGCTGGAACTGCGCCGCACGCTGGCACGGCAAATCATGTTCGACACCCTGTGGCGGCAACTGGCCCTGGTCTCGGTGATTGCGCTGGTGGTGTTTGTGGTGGTGCAGCGCGCCACCCGCCCGGTGCGCAACTTGAGCCTGCAGTTGCAGCAGCGCCGCGCCGACGACCTGACCCCTTTGAGTCTGGACAACGCGCCGCATGAATTGCGTCCGCTGCTCGATGCCACCAACACCACCATGCGCCGCCTGCAGCACCTGCTGGAGAACCAGAAGCGCTTTGTGCGTGACACCGCCCACCAGTTGCGCACGCCGCTGGCGGTGCTCAAGGTGCAGGTGCAGTCGGCCCTGCGCGGTGATGTGGATGCGCACCAGGGTCTGCTGGAGATCAGCCACACCGTGGAGCGCGCCACCCAGCTCGCCAACCAGATGCTGGCATTGGCCAAAGTGGCCCAGCTGGCGCAGGAAAAAGCCACGGAAGCGGTGGACTGGGCCGGCGTTGTGCGCGAGGTGGCTCTTGATTTGTCGCCGCTGATTGCCGACAAGGCGCTGGACTTTGACATCGACACCGTGCCCGCGCCGATCCAGACCCACGCCTGGATGCTGCGCGAGCTGTCACGCAACCTGTTGCACAACGCCATTCGCTACAGCCCCGAACACGGCAAACTGCAGGTGCGCCTGCTGTGTGATGCCAGCCATGCCGCTTTGGTCATCAGCGACAACGGCCCGGGTATCAGCGAGGAGTTGCGCAAACGCCTGTTTCAGCCGTTCTCGGCCGGTCAGGCGCACAGCGGCAGCGGCTTGGGGCTGGCCATTTGTCTGGAAATCAGCCACACCCTGGGGGGTCAGATCGAGCTGGTCAACCGCCTGAATCACGGCCGGATCGAAGGCTTGGATACCACTGTGCGCCTACCCTTGGCCATAATGGCCACTGGAACAGCGGCAAAGCCGTAGACTCCACGCCTATCCACCAGAGCATTCCCATGATGTCCGTTATCACAACCCACTTGCGTCACGCGACGCTGCTGCCCCTGGCTCTCGGCGGCCTGTTGTTGGGCCATGCCCCGGCGATGGCGCAGGCCAACGCGACGCCTGCCGCAAGCTGCCCGGCCATCCTGCAGCACAGCTTCAACCGCCTGCAGGACGAAGCACCCCAAACGCTGTGCCAGTATGCGGGCAAGGTGCTGCTGGTGGTGAACACGGCCAGCTACTGCGGCTTTACCGGGCAATATGAAGGATTGGAGGCCCTGCACGCCAAATACCAGGCCCGGGGGCTGGTGGTGCTGGGCTTTCCGTCCAATGATTTCGGCCAGCAGGAGCCCGGCAGCAGCAAGGAAATTGCCGACTTCTGCTTCAACACCTATGGCGTGAAATTTCCCATGTTCTCCAAAAGCGTGGTCCGGGGGCCGCAGGCCAGCCCGCTGTACACCGCACTGGCCAAGGCCACCGGGCAGTCGCCGCAGTGGAACTTTCACAAATACCTGATCGACCGCAACGGCAAGGTGGTCGGCGGCTTTGCCAGCAAGGTCGAGCCCAACAGCCCCGGTCTGGTGGCAGCCATAGAAAAAGCCTTGTAGGCGTGACAGGAAAAAAATGGAAACCTTCGTTTGGGATGACAACTTCGTCACCGGCTTGTCAAAAGTCGATGAGCAGCACCGCAAACTGGTCGACCTGTTCAATGAACTCAGCCATTCGCTGTTCCTGACGGACGACAACCGGGAAACCGTCCTGAACGACACCTTTGCGCGCGTGGTCGACTACACCCGCTACCATTTCCAGGACGAAGAGGCCTTGATGCGGGCCGAAGGCGTGGACGCACGGCACATGGACACCCACCACGCCATGCACACCCAATTCGTGGCTCAGGTCACCTCCATGTGGGAACGACGCAACAGCATATCGACGACCGGCGAGAGCCTGGTCAGCTTCCTGACCTCCTGGCTCAGCCTGCACATTCTAGGCGTCGACCAGGCGCTGGCACGTCAGATTCAACTGATCCGCCAGGGCACCCCTGCCGCAGCCGCATTTGAGCGCGAGGCCCAGGCTCACGACAGCGGCATGCAGGCGGTGCTCAAGCTGATTGGTAACCTATACCATGTGCTGTTTTTGCAAAACACCGAGTTGGCGCAGGCCAACCAGCACCTCGAAGAGCGCGTTGCGCAGCGCACGCTGGAACTGGCCAACGCCAACAAGGCGCTGGAACAGGCCTACACCCGACTCGAATCCTATTCACGCATCGACGGCCTGCTCCAGATCGCCAATCGCAAGTATTTTGATCTGCGCCTGCGCGAGGCCTGGGCCAGCGCCTTCCGGCGCAAACAGGCACTGGGTCTGCTGATGATCGATGTGGATTTCTTCAAACGTTACAACGACAGCTATGGACACCAGGCGGGCGACGCCTGCCTGCAGGCCGTGGCCATGGCGGTGCAAAAAACGCTGCAACGCAGCACCGACCTTGTCGCCCGTTATGGCGGGGAAGAACTGGCCGTGATCCTGCCAGATACCGATGAAGCGGGCACCATCGCCATGGCCCAGCGCGTCGTGGCAGGAGTCATGGCGCTGGCCTTGCCGCACAAGGCCTCTGATGCGGCACCTGTGGTCACCGTGAGTGTGGGCGCAGCGTGTCAGGTACCTTCCGAAAAAGCAGCCGACCAGACTTTGTTGACCTTGGCTGATGCGGCGCTTTACCGGGCCAAAGCAGCCGGGCGCAATCGCTGGGCGGCAGCCACCTGATCAAAACAACAGACCGGCGGGCATACGCAAACCCAGCACCTGATCCATCAGCAAATAAAAGCTGCCCACGATCACCACCGCGCTCACGGCATACAGAGCCACCTCACGCGAACTGGGTCGATCAAAAGTGGCGATCACGGTGAGCACCAGGAAGGCAATCAGGCTCGTGACGAAGAAACCGATGGACGGCAGCAACAGCGCCCACACCGCCATGGCCACAACGATCGCGAAGCGCCGCACAGTCGAAGGCTTCACCGCACCGGGCTCCTCGACTTTGCCGGGCGCCTTGGGTCGCCCCACCTGGAAGGTAATGAGCATGAGCGACAGCAGCACCAGCACCGACGACAAGGTACCGGGGAACACCGAACCCATGGCCGACATGTCCTTGATCTGCAGATAAGCCAGCACACCAATGACCACGAAGACCGCACCAAAGGCGATGGCGGGGACGTCGCGGTATACCGTCTGGACCGCCTTTTGCGCTTTCACCACCGTGTCGGTGGCTTCGACCAATGGCGCTTTGCGGCGACGACTGAACAAGCTGGTCAGCAAGGGGTAAAACAGCGTCAACAAGGAAAACGCAATGATGGCCATGCTGATGGGCCGCCCGAAGAACATGGCGGTGAGCGCGTTGGTGGCGTTGCCAATCATGTAGGACTGCACGAAACCCTGCTCGGCAATTTGCCCCAGCACCAGCCCCAACACGATCGGCGAGGGTGCAAAACCGTAGCGTTGCAGGATCCAGGCCAGTACCCCGAGCACAAACATCATCTGCATGTCATGCGGATTGCTGTGGATGGCAAAGCTGCCCAGAATGGTCAGGAAGGCCACCGTGGGTACCAGCAGGGACTTCGGGATGCGTACGATGGATTTGTAGGCATAACGGCCCAGCAGCAGGCCCACGGGTAACATCAGCACGGTGGCAATGAGCAGGCCAAACATGAAGGTGTACACCACATTGCCTTGCTCATTGAACAGGCTGGGACCAATCTTGAGTCCCTGCACCAGCAGCGCGCCCAGAATGATGGCATCGGGCGGGGTACCGGGAATACCCAGCACCAGTGTTGGAATGAAGCCGCCACCCACCGTGGCGTTGTTCGAGGCTTCTGTGGCAATGATGCCATTGGGCTCGCCCGTGCCAAAGCGCTCAGGGTGTCTGGACGCGCGGCGTGCTTCCGAATACGCGATCAGGCCGGCGATGGAGCCGCCGGCCCCGGGCAGGATGCCGACCACGGTGCCGATCAACGAGCTCCGGAGCATGTTGAATTTGCTCGCCCAGCTGATGCGCAGCGCCTCGGGCAGCCGGTAGCCGCGTGCGTCCTCCAGCACCGACAAGTGCGGCGCCTTGGACGCCACCAGATCAATCACGACGGGGATGCAATACAGGCCGATCAAGGCCGAAGTGATGTCGATCCCACCGAGCAATATCTGCGAGTTCATGGTGTAGCGCACGTCACCGCCGACCACGGCCACGCCGATGGTCGACAGCAGCAAGCCGATGCAGGCACCGATCAGGCCCTTGAGGGTGTTGCCCACCGACAGCGCCGAGATCAGGGTCAGCCCAAAAATCGCCAGCCAGAAATACTCGGTCGGACCAAAGGCCAGCGCCACATTGGCCAGCGGCGGCGCCAGCAAAATCAGGATCGTGGCCCCCACCAGGCCGCCGAAAACCGAGGCGATGGTGGCCAGGGTCACGGCCAGGCCGCCATCACCCCGCTTGGCCATCGGGTAACCGTCAAAGGTGGTGGCGATGGACGACGGAGTCCCCGGGGTATTGACCAGAATGGCGGAAAAGGCCCCGCCGTAAATGGCCCCGGTGTAGATGGCCCCGAGCGCGATCAAGCCCGAGGCCGGGGCCATGGCAAAGGTGAATGGCACCAGAATCGCCACCGCCATGGTCGCCGACAGGCCTGGCAAGGCCCCGATGATGGTCCCCAATGTCACCCCGGCCAATGCCAGCATCAGGTTGAAAGGGGTCAGTGCATCGATCAGGTAGCGGAGGATTTCCATGGCGGGGCCTTTGTTGGCTTACTGCTTTTTGATGCCCAGCTTGTCAGCCAGCGCAGCGTATTCCTTCTTCTTCTCGGTCATGAACTTGGGCATGTCCTGGTAGGTGACGTCGGTCAGAACAAAACCGCCGTCTTCCATTTTCTTTTTGAAAGTGGGCTCGGTATTGATTTTGCTGATGATGTCGGAGACCTTTTGGCGCACCGCCTCGGGCGTGGACTTGGGCACCGACAGACCGCGGTAAGCGCCACCAACCAGGTCGAAGCCAAGCTCACGGAAGGTGGGCACATTCGGGAAAGCGGGCATGCGCTGTTCCGAGGCCACCGCCAGCATGCGCATCTTGTCGGCATGGGCAATGGCAGAGGGCGCGTAATTGAAGCCCGCCACGGTCTGCTTGCCCAGGATGGCCGTGACCGCCGGGCCGGTGCCGCTGAACGGGATGTAGGTGGTCTTGATGCCGGCGAGCTCGTCGAAACGCACCTGCGCCAGGTTGTTCGACGAGTTCGAACCCGAGCCACTGAAGGTCAGCATGCCAGGCGACTTTTTGGCATAGTCGATCAGGTCCTTGAGCGTCTTGAACTGGCTGTCGGTCTGCACAAAAATGGCATCTGGGGTGTAGTGAAAGTAATGCACCGGGGTCAGGTCATCTGTTTTGTAACCCACGTCTTTTTGCATCGGTTGCAGCACGGTGTGCGGCAGGTTGATGCCCATGATGGTGTAGCCGTCGCCCGGCATGCTGTTCAGCTGCGACCAGGCCTGCGCGCCACCGGCACCCGCCAGGTACTGAACGACCATGTCCACGCCGGCAATCTGCTTGAACACCGACTGCTGGAATCGAGCCGAAATATCAGACTCACCACCCGCATTGAAGGGCAGGATGTAGTTGATCTGCTTGCTGGGGTAAGTTTGTGCGGCGGCACTGCTGGTGTAGGCCAGGCCGACGGCCAGGGTGCTGCCGAGCAGGGCCGTCGAGAGCAGTTTCTGAATGTTGAATTTGCGCATGCTTGTCTCCAGTTATAAAAATTTGAAAAAGTGTGACGCTAAAGGCTGACAGGGAAAAGATGCAGTCGGTGATTCAGTTTGTGGTCTCCTTCGCTTCAAACAGTCTGGCTGGATGATCAGGCCGTCAACATGGCACAGACGGCCTGTGTCACCTGCACCGTGGTGGCTTTGCCGCCCAGGTCGCCCGTGTGCAAGGCCGGGTCGGCGGTGACCTGCTCGATGGCCGCCATCAGTCGTTTGGCCGCCGCCGCTTCGCCCAAATGCTCCAGCAGCATCACGCAACTCCAGAAGGTGCCCACCGGGTTGGCCAGGCCCTTGCCCATGATGTCGAAGGCCGAGCCATGGATCGGTTCGAACATGGAGGGATAACGGCGCTCGGGGTCGATGTTGCCGGTCGGGGCGATGCCCAGGCTGCCCGCCAGGGCCGCGGCCAGATCGCTCAGAATGTCGGCGTGCAGGTTGGTGGCGACCAACGTGTCCAAAGTGGCGGGACGGTTGACCATGCGCGCGGTGGCGGCATCCACCAGTTCCTTGTCCCATTTGACATCAGGGAACTCTTTGGCAACTTGCACCGCAATCTCGTCCCACATCACCATGGCGTGGCGCTGCGCGTTGGACTTGGTCACCACGGTCAGCAGCTTGCGCGGACGCGACTGCGCCAGTTTGAAGGCAAAGCGCATGATGCGCTCGACACCGGCGCGGGTCATGATCGACACATCGGTGGCGGCCTCAATCGAGTGGCCCTGGTGAACACGCCCGCCCACCCCTGAATACTCGCCTTCCGAGTTCTCGCGCACGATGACCCAGTCCAGATCTTGCGGCCGGCAGCGCTTCAGCGGACCATCGATGCCAGGCAAAATACGCGTGGGCCGGACGTTGGCATATTGGTCAAAACCCTGGCAAATCTTGAGGCGCAAGCCCCACAGCGTGATGTGATCGGGAATGTGCGGGTCGCCCGCAGAGCCAAACAAAATGGCATCCTGGTGGCGCAGCGCATCGAGGCCATCCGCCGGCATCATCTCGCCGTGCGCGCGGTACCAGTCACCGCCCCAGCCGAAGTTCTCGAATTCAAATGTGAAGTCGCTGCCGGCGGCTGCCAGCGCCTCCAGCACGGTCTGGCCCGCGGGCACCACCTCTTTGCCAATACCGTCACCGGGGATGCAAGCTATTTTGTAGGTCTTCATGAAGTCTCCTGTCGCGTGGGTTATGGCCGCAATATACCTATTGCTTACTTTTATTGATCTTCATGAAGTGACACCATTATTCACTTTGAATTAACAATCACCTGATCAAGACGAGAGCGCTTGCATGTGGACAAAAAGGTCGGCCTTGGCCTCAAAGCCAATGCCAGGCAGATCAGGCAGGGTCACATGGCCGTCGATCACTTTCACGCCATCCGGGAAACCCCCAAAAGGCTGGAACAGGTCGGGATAAGACTCGTTGCCGCCCAAGCCCAGACCTGCTGCGATGTTCAGGGACATCTGGTGGCCACCATGCGGGATGCAGCGGCTGGCCGACCAGCCATGTTCCTTGAGCATGTCCAGTGTGCGCAGGTATTCGACCAGGCCGTAGCTCAAGGCGCAGTCGAATTGCAGCCAGTCGCGGTCGGGGCGCATGCCGCCGTAGCGGATCAGGTTGCGCGCGTCCTGCATCGAAAACAGGTTTTCACCGGTCGCCATCGGGTTTTTGTAGTAGCTGCGCAGCGTGGCCTGCAACTCGAAGTCGAGCGGGTCGCCAGCCTCCTCGTACCAGAACAGATCGTACTGCGACAAGGCCTTGGCGTACTGGATGGCCGTGTCCAGGTCGAAACGGCCATTGGCATCGACACACAGCTTTTGCCCGTCCTGCAACACCTCCATGATCGAGTCGATGCGGCGCAGGTCCTCGTCGAGCGAGGCGCCACCGATCTTCTTTTTCACCACGGTGTAGCCGCGGTCGATGTAGCTGCGCATTTCATCCTTGAGCTTGCCGTGGTCCTGACCGGGGTAGTAATAGCCGCCGGCGGCATAGACAAAGATCCTGCGGTTCGGCTGGCCGTCGCCGTAGCGGTCGGCCAGCAACTGGAACAGCGGTTGGCCGGCGATCTTGGCCACCGCGTCCCACACCGCCATGTCGATGGTGCCGATGGCGACCGAACGCTCGCCATGGCCTCCCGGCTTTTCGTTGGTGAACATCGCAGCCCAAACCTTGTGCGGGTCGAGGTTGTTGCCGCTGCTGTCCAACAGCGAATCCGGGCTGGCTTCGAGCACACGCGGGATGAAGCGTTCGCGCATCAACTTGCCCTGGCCATAGCGACCGTTGGAATTGAAGCCATAGCCCACCACCGGCTGGCCGTCGCGGATCACGTCGGTGATCACGGCCACCAGACTCAGCGTCATCTTGCTGAAGTCGATATAGGCGTTGCGAATGGGGGAGCTGATAGGGAGTGTGATCTCTCTGATATCGACGATTTTCATGTTGGGTTCCGTGCATTGAGAACGCTATGATCGCCGGATCGTTTGGATTTGACCAATGCTGTTTTTCTTCTTTTCAATGCTTTCAAAGCACTGGCCATGAACCTCTCCTGGCTTGACGACTTTTTGGCTTTAGCCTCAACCGGCAACTTCTCGAGGGCCGCGGAAGATCGCCACATGACGCAACCCGCGTTCGGCCGGCGGGTACGGGCGCTGGAAGAGTGGCTTGGAACCGAACTTTTCGACCGGAGTTCGCAACCGGTGCGTCTGACTGCGACGGGCGAGTGGTTTCATCGCGTTGCCCACGACCTGCTGGCGCAGGTGGCGCGTGTTCCCGGAGAAGCGCGCACCGTTGCCGAGGCCCATTCAAACAGCCTGCGCTTTGCCGCGACACATGCCTTGTCGTTCACCTTCATGCCCGGCTGGCTGCGCCGCCTTGACGCCCACACGATGGGTGGAACGATACAGCTGGAATCGGACATGCTGCAACGGTGCGAGGCACTGATCGAGCAAAGCCAAGTGCAATTCGTCATATGCCATGTTCATCAACAGGCCCCGGGGCGATTGCATGCAGAGGCCTACCCGTCGGTTCAAATCGGGGCGGACGTTCTGATCCCGGTCTCGGCAGCAGGATCCGGCGGGCGCCCACTTCACACGCTGGGGTCGAGTGGTTCTGCGGTGCCCCTGCTGACCTACAGCGCCGAATCCGGACTGGGACGAATTTTGCGAGAAACCCGTTACGCCGCATTGGAGAAGCTGTCCACACAAACCTTTTTCACGGCGCATCTCGCGTCGGTCTTGCGGACGATGGTGCTCGACGGGCGCGGCATCGCCTGGCTGCCGAAGAGTCTCATTGACGAAGATCTGGCAAGCGGCCGACTGGTGCCCGCTGCCTCTGAGGAATGGTGCGTTGAGCTTGAAATCAGACTGTACCGTGATCGAAAACCCATGGCTCGCGCTGCAGAAGCACTGTGGGACGCGGTACGCCTGACCGGCGAGGGCGCCGCTCCCACAGGGGCCTAATCGATTTTTGGCGAACTGGTTGCAAACGCCTCACTGAGATAGTTGACAAAGGCTTTGACACGGGTCGCTGTCTGCAGCCTTTGGGGGTAAATGGCGTAGATATCGGCCGGCGGCGTTTGCCAGTTTTCAAGCACCAACTTGAGCCGGCCACTGTGCAGGTATTTTGCGATGTCCCACTCGGAGCGCATCAGGATGCCGTGGCCATCGAGCGCCCAGCCCAAGGCCGTTTCACCATCATTGCTGCTGAGCGTGCCGCGCACCTTGACCGTCTGGTTTTGCTGGCCGCAGCGCAGGTGCCAGATGCCATAAGCCTCGTCACCCTGCCGGATGCCGATGCAGTCGTGTTGCGCCAGTTCAGCCGGATGGCGCGGTGTACCGCGTTGATTCAGGTAAGCGGGCGAGGCGCACAAGAGTCGGCGATTGCTGGCAATGCGTTTGGCGATGACCCGGGCATCGGGCGGCTCGCCAAAGCGGATACAGACGTCAAAAGCATCTTCGCTCAAGGCGGGGGGGTTGACGGTGAGCTGCAACTGCACCTGCACGCCGGGGAACAGTTTGATGAAACTGGAGATGATCGGTGAAATATGACTGCGCCCGAAGCCCATTGTGGCGTTCACGCGCAACAGCCCCTTGGGCGCCGCAATGGCGCTGCCGATCAGGTGCTCCATGTCGTCGATCTCGACCAGGATCCGGCGCGCGTGTTCAAGGTACAGTTCACCCTCGGCCGTCAGGCTGACCCGGCGCGTGGTGCGATTGAGCAACTGGGCGCCGAGCCTGGCCTCCATCTGGTTCAGTCTTTTGCTGATGGCCGGCGTGGTGATGTTGAGCTCCCGTGCCGTCGCCGAGAAGCTGCCAAGCCGTGCCAGCAGGCTGAAAAAAGCCATCTCGGAGGGTGCTGTGATGGGGGATGACATTGTTGATTCAAAGTGAATAATGGTGTCACTTTAATTCGTTAGATAAACCTTGGCAATAGGTAAATTAGACCTTGTCAACCAACATTCAGGAGACTTCATGAAGACCTACAGGATTGCGTGCATCGCCGGCGACGGCATTGGCAAAGAGGTGATGCCCGAGGGCCTGCGGGCCTTGCAGGCTGCCAACCAGCGCTTTGGGCTGGGGCTGGAATTTACCCATTTTGACTGGGCGCACTGCGACTACTACCTGGCGCACGGCAAGATGATGCCCGATGACTGGAAACAGCAACTATCGGGTTTCGACGCGATTTATTTTGGTGCGGTGGGCTGGCCCGCCACGGTACCCGACCACATCTCGCTGTGGGGTTCCCTGCTGAAGTTCCGCCGCGAATTTGACCAGTACATCAACCTGCGTCCGGTGCGCCTGTTTGAAGGCGTGCCCTGTCCGCTGGCCGGACGCAAAGCCGGCGAGATCGAGTACTTTGTGGTGCGCGAGAACACCGAAGGCGAGTACACCTCGCTGGGCGGCATCATGTACGAAGGCACCGAGCGCGAAGTGGTGATCCAGGAGTCGGTCTATTCGCGCCACGGCGCAGACCGACTGCTCAAATACGCGTTTGAGCTGGCCCAGAGCCGGCCACGCAAACACCTGACGCTGGCCACCAAATCCAACGGCATCGCCATCAGCATGCCCTGGTGGAACAGCCGCGCCGACGCGGTGGGCAGCGCCTACCCCGAGGTGACCGTGGACAAGCAGCACATCGACATCCTGACCGCGCGCTTCGTGCTGCAGCCCGGCCGCTTTGACGTGGTCGCGGCCACCAACCTGTTTGGTGACATCCTGTCCGACCTGGGACCGGCCACCACCGGCACCATCGGCCTGGCGCCTTCAGCCAACCTGAACCCGGAGCGGGCCTTTCCGTCGCTGTTCGAACCGGTGCACGGTTCGGCGCCCGACATCTACGGCAAGAACATCGCCAACCCGGTGGCCATGGTCTGGTCGGGGGCGCTGATGCTGGATTTTCTGGGCGACGGCCAAGGCGTGATGCGCCAGGCGCACGATGCCATCGTTCAGGCGATCGAGACCGTTTTGAAACAGGGTCCGCGCACACCCGACCTGGGTGGCGAGGCCTCGACCACGTCGATGGGCGAGGCCCTGGCTGCGCAGATTGCTAGGCGCATCTGATTGGTTGGGGTCAGAGCACGTCGCTATGCGAGTGGTCTGACCCGCAAGGTTTCAGTAGACGCCCTGTGCCGCCATGGCATCGGCCACCTTGACGAAGCCGGCGATGTTGGCACCGTCGACGTAGTTGACAAAGCCCCCTTCGCGGGTGCCGTAGCGCACGCAGTTGGTGTGGATGTCGGTCATGATGATGCGCAAACGGGCATCCACCTCATGACGCTCCCAGGGCAGGCGCATGGCGTTCTGGGTCATCTCCAAGCCCGAGGTGGCGACACCACCGGCATTGGCCGCCTTGCCCGGGCCGTACATGATCTTGGCTGCCAGAAAGACCTCCACCGCCTCCAGGTTGGACGGCATGTTGGCGCCCTCGGCCACGCACTTGACACCGTTCTTGACCAGTTCGCGTGCGTCGTCGCCGTTGATCTCGTTTTGCGTGGCGCAAGGCAGGGCGATGTCCACAGGCACACTCCAGGGCGTTTTTCCGGCTTCAAAGCGCAATCCGAAACGCTGGGCGTACTCTTCAACACGACCGTAATGGATGTTCTTGATGTCCATCAGAGCGGCCAGTTTTTCGGGGGTAAAGCCGGCTTCGTCGATGACCGTGCCACCCGAGTCCGACGCGGTGATCACGCGGGCGCCCAGTTCCATGGCCTTTTCAATGGCGTACTGCGACACATTGCCCGAACCCGACACCGACACCCGCATGCCCTCCATGCTGAGCTGGTTGTGAGCCAGCATATCCTGCACAAAGTACACCAAACCGTAACCGGTGGCTTCCGGGCGAATCAGGCTGCCGCCGAAGCTCAGGCCCTTGCCGGTGAAGACGCTGGCCGCATTGTTGGAGAGTTTTTTCATCATGCCGGCCATGAAGCCCACTTCACGCCCGCCCACGCCGATGTCCCCGGCGGGCACGTCGGTGTCAGGGCCGAGGTGGCGGTACAGCTCGACCATCAGGGCCTGGCAGAAACGCATCACTTCATTGCGGCTCTTGCCCTTGGGGTCAAAGTCGGAACCGCCCTTGCCGCCGCCCATGGGCAAGGTGGTCAGGGCGTTCTTGAAAGTTTGCTCAAAAGCCAGGAACTTGAGGATGGACAGGTTCACCGACGGATGAAAGCGCATGCCGCCTTTGAACGGGCCGATGGCTGAGCTGTGCTGAATGCGAAAAGCACGGTTGGTATGGGTTTTGTTGTGGTCATCGACCCAGGACACCCGGAACTGGATGATGCGCTCGGACTCCACCAGCCGCTCCAGAATGCCGCCGTCAGCGTAGCGCGGATTGGCCGCAATGAAATCCCACAAACTCCCCATCACCTCTTGCACGGCCTGATGAAACTCGGGCTGGTGCGGGTCGCGGGCTTTGACGTAGTCGAGAAAATCGGACAGGTTCTTGTACTTCACTTGGCATTCCTTAAGGTCATTGATCAATCATGTGCGGCCACCTGATCGAGCACGACGAACGCAGAAAATTGAATGAACACCAAAAGAGTGCATTTCTTTAAAGATGAGCCAAAGCGCATTGATTTGATGCACAAACATCAGATATGCACCTAATTAGCCCGTTCTGAACTATTTTTTGCCATTGATCGCACTTGAGTGGTGCATCTTCGATTCTAGCCATGATGCAGAACCGGCATAACCTTATGCATGAACCGTTGATTCAGCGCAAACAAAAGGTCAAAAAAAACCACCCGAAGGTGGCTAACTTGAGACCTTGCGGGTCAGACCACTCGCGCAGCGACCCCGACCGAAGGGCGCATGCTCTGACCCCAACTAACTTGATAACTTGCGGGTCAGACCACTCGCGCAGCGACGTGCTCTGACCCCAACTGATTAGTGTCAGGCGAAATTGGCTTCGGCAAAACGCCAGTTCACCAGGTTGCTCAGGAAGGTCTCGACGTATTTGGGGCGCATGTTGCGGTAGTCGATGTAATAAGCGTGCTCCCAGACGTCAACGGTCAGCAGCGCTTTGTCGGCGGTGGTCAGGGGCGTGCCAGCGGCACCCATGTTGACGATGTCGACCGAACCGTCGGCCTTTTTCACCAACCAGGTCCAGCCGGAGCCGAAGTTGCCCACGGCGCTCTTGACGAAGGCTTCCTTGAAAGCGGCGTAAGAACCCCACTTGGCGTTGATGGCGTCGAGCAGCGCGCCGGTGGGCTCACCGCCGCCATTGGGGGTCATGCAGTTCCAGAAGAAGGTGTGGTTCCAGATTTGGGCGGCATTGTTGTAGATGCCGGCGCTGGATTTCTTGACGATGGACTCGAGGTCCATGCTTTCGAACTCGGTGCCTTTTTGCAGGTTGTTGAGGTTCACCACATAAGCGTTGTGGTGCTTGCCGTAGTGGTATTCCAGCGTTTCCTTGGAATAGTGGGGTGCCAGGGCATCCATCGCAAAAGGCAGGGCGGGCAAAGTATGTTCCATGAGGTCCTCGGTGTTGAGTTGCAAAAAAAGAAATTGTAAAAACTTTCAGGCGCGAGCTTATTCCGTTTCCAAATCATTTGTGTCTAGGCGCGAAGCCACAGGCAGTGCTGTAGCACGACAAGGCGAAGCAACGACGACACGGATGATTTAGAGGCGGAATTACACCACGCGCAAATCAACCGTGCCATCCACAAGGGTAGCGGTGAGCGCCTGGCCCGACGCGGTCTGCCGGCAACTGGCGACGGTGTTGCCCTGCGCGTCCGTCAGCATGGCGTAGCCGCGCGCCAGCACCAGGTGCGGGTCCAGCAGGTTCAGGCGCAGAGAAGCCCGCTCCAGCCGCTGCGCCTGCTGCTGCCAGGCGCGTTGCAAGGCGGTGGGCATTTGGGCTGCCAGGCGCTGCTGGTGCTGCTCTTTTTGCTGCACAAAATGCCGCGCCGCGCTGTGCAGGCCATGGGCGCTGGCGGCCAGGCGCAGGTGCTGGCTGGCCAGGCGTTCGGACGGTCGACCCAGCCTCGCCACGACCCGGTCCAGCCGCTGGCCCTGCCGGTCAAGCATGCGCAGCACGGCGTCACTCAGGCGTCGCTGGGCCTGGTCCAGCGCGCCCAGCCAGGCTTCGCGCGGCTGCGCCACCAATTCGGCCGCCGCGGTGGGCGTGGGCGCGCGCAGGTCGGCCACAAAATCGGCAATGGTGAAATCGGTCTCGTGACCGACGCCGCAAATGATGGGCACCGGGCTTTGCACCATCAGCCTCGCCAGCGCTTCATCATTGAAGGCCCACAGGTCTTCCAGCGCGCCGCCACCGCGCACCAGCAGAATCACATCGATCGGTACCGTTTTCAATTGGTACAAGGCGCTCAAAGCAGCCATCAACTCGGCCGGGGCGTTGGCGCCCTGCACCGACGCTGGCGCCAGCACCACCGGTATGTGCGGCACACGCCGCTGCAAGGCGGTGACCACATCGTGCAGGGCAGCCGCACCAAGCGAGGTCACCAGCCCAATGGCGCGCGGCATCACCGGCAACGGGCGCTTGCGCGCAGCATCAAACAGGCCCTGCGCTTCCAGTCTGGCCTTGAGCTTGAGGAATTCCTCGAACAGACTGCCCTGCCCGGCCCGGCGCATGCCCTCGACGATCAGCTGCAGGTCACCGCGCGGCTCGTAAACCCCCAGGCGCCCCTGCACTTCCACCAGTTCACCGTCACGCGGGGCAAAGTCCAGCCCGCCGGCAGCGCGCTTGAACATGGCACAGCGCAGCTGCCCGTTGGCGTCTTTCAGCGAAAAGTAACAATGGCCGCTGGCGGCGCGTGAAAAGCCGGTCAATTCGCCGCGCACCGTGACCGGGTTGAAGCGGTCCTGCAGGGCGTCGGCAATGGCACGGCACAGCGCACCGACCGACCAGACGCTGTCGGAAACCGGCAACAAAGACGCTGCCGGGCTCATGCCAGGCCACCTGGCGCTAGCAACACAATAGCAAGTTGCCCACAATTTCGGGGCACTGGCAACAATATAAAAAAGCTAGCATGCGTTTGTGATATTTCGTTATACATCATTGATTTAATTGGGTTTTTTGCTTGATTAAATATTCATCAAAGTAACACAAGTCAAGCGTGGCGCGGCTCAGAGCCCCTTATCAGGGTAATTACTAACAAAGTTATCCACAGAAATAGTGCGTTGTTCACAAGACCACTTCAAAAATCTGAACCAGTTCATGCGAGCCCAGAAAATCGGCCTCCCCTTGGGCCACACAGCTGATTTGATCATGCACCAGCGACCAGGTGGAATGGCTGATCAGCAGATGGTCTGGCAGGCAATGGGCCTGGATGCGTGCCGCCAGATTGACCTGGCGACCAATCGCGGTGTATTCAAGGCGCTGCTGGGAGCCAAAAGCGCCCACACTGGCCTGTCCGGTCTTGATGCCAATGCGGCGCGCCAAAAAAGATCATGATGGCATCGCCGACAAATTTGTCGATGGTGGCACCATAACGCTGCGCAATCAAGGTCATCTCTGACAGATAGTCGTTAAGCAACAGGGACAGGTCTTCGGGTTCGATGGCATCCGCGATGGTGGAGAAATTCTTGATGTCAGAAAAAAACAGGGTCAGCTTGCGGCGCTCGTGGCGCTCCAGCGCGGCATAGTTGCCATTGCGCACCTCATCGGCCAGCTGCACGGCCACATAGCGGCTGATGATGCCATTGGCCTTGCCCAGGGTTTCGCCCACGGCCAGCAACTCGGCCTCCCGCTGTTTCCAGCGCGCCACGATGAAATACACAATGGCCAGTACCACCCCGAGCAAAAGCATGGTGATGGCGTTCATGGGCCGCAGCATGCCCGGATTGATCTGGCCGATGCTGGCCGCCGTGGTGTTGAAAAAAGGCGCATAAGGAATCTGCCCGGCATAAGCTCCGGCCAACAGCACGCTGTTGAAAAGCAGGGTGCCGAGCAGATTGACCCCCATCTGCCGCGCAGTAAACAGTGTCAAACCCACCACCCAGGTGCACAGGGCGATGGTGGCGATGGTCAGCCAGGGGCTGGGGCCAAGCCGGTACCGCTGCCAGTAGCTGATGCCGCTTGCCGCCAGGCAGCGCTGGGCCGGTGACCAGGTTAAAGGATTGTTCACTTGACGCCCCCCCGATTTGTTTTAGCCGGATGGTAAGGCGTTTTGGACGCGACGCCAAGCGTCCTTAAGTTCAGAGCTTGGGCAGCACCTCGGCCACGGCGCAAGTGGCGATGTCCATCAGTTTGGCATGGCGCGGCTCGGTGTCGGACAGCAGCGTGGTGACCTGGGCGTAGGAATTGTTGACGAACACCTTGCCCTCGGGGGTGTCCCGCTCCACGCCATAGCGGATCGTTGAGCGCTCGGTATTGGACAGCTTGCTGATCAAGCCCTTGGTGGCCCAGACCTTGCCAAAACGCGCCAGGTCCGACAAACGGCCACAAATGTTGATGGTCTCACCCAGCACCACCAGCTCGAAATTGGTGTTGGTCTTGAAGGTGCCCAGCCATTCTTCGCCTTCGCTCAGGCCGATGTTCATGTACAACTGATTGGTCCAGCCCTTGCGCACCTTCCAGTCATGGCTGATGCTTTGCATGGTTTCGCGCACCTTGTTGGCGCACAACACGGCGTTCATCAGGTAATTGCGGTCCGGCTGCGGAAAGAAGTAATAAACCATGCCATCACCGGTGTGCTTGCCATAGGCACCGTAGTATTCCCGGAAGATCGGGTCCAGCGTGGACCAGATCTGGTTGATCAGCGCAAAGTAATCCTCGGGCGGCAACTCGGAACAAATGCGCACCGAGTTTTGCAGGTCGGCCACCATCACCGCCAGCGGCGTCAGCACCGGCAGGCGCTGGCTCAGCAAATTGCGAATGAGCGTGTCGCGCCTTGAGATCGAGTTGAGCAGCTGATGCACGTCCTGCTGGTCGGGCACATAGACAATCAGCACACCTTCGCGAAAGCTCAGGGCCAACACCTTGCACTGGCCGATATCCGGGTCCGGGTGCATCATGTCCACCAGGTGCTGAATGCGGTTGTCAGGCTCGGGGCACTGGTCGTAACAAGTCATCAGCCATTGCCGTTGGGCGTCGTGCAGGTCACCCAGATTCTGGCTGAAGGTCTGGCGCGGCAAACGGCTTTTGATCAGACCCAGGTGGGCATTGAACAGGTTGGCCTGCTCCTGCGCGGGCAGGTCGGCCGCCCATTCGAGCAAGGTGGGCACGATCGAGCGGTCGGTGGCACGCTCCGGGATCTGGTTGCCGGCAAAGAATTCCTTTTGAGCCAGCGCATTGAGCCAGATCAACTGAAACTCGAAGTTGACCATATAGGCCACATAGGGGATGTTTTCCACCGAGACCTGGACCGACTCACTGGCCTGAATCGTGGCCGAAGCGCTGCGTTTTTCCACCACCGGGGGCTTGTCGGCCAGCGACCGGGCGACGGGCGCCACGGGCGGCGGCTGTGGTGGTGGTGGTGCGGTTTGCTTAACGGGTTCTTCCGCACCGGCCAACTGGCGCCGGATGTCCTCCATGCTGATACCGGCACGCTTGAGCTCCTGGACTTGCTGAATGCGCTCCAGCGCCCAGTCCGGGAAATACCCCAGCGTGGTGGGCGCCTCGCCGGGCACGGCCGCCTGGCGGCGCACTTCCGGCCGGGGCAGGAGCCCAAGGGCAATGTAGTTGTTCAGGGTGGCACGCGAGATGCCAGAACCTTCAAGAAGCGCAACGCTGGTTAACATGAGGTGACCCACTGTTTTCTTTGTTAGACAGTTGCGACTATACAGATAGACAGATGGAATGCAAGTGTCTAATTTAGACAACTGATATTTAGACAGTTATTGTTGCTGGAAAGCATCAGTTGTACAGTTGCGCAACTGTACAACTTAGTCGTTGTGGGGTCGCCTTGCACCAAGCAAGGCAGACTGAAGTCTGCCCCACCAAGCCCAGTGTCGCCCTGCCCCCGGCCCGATGGCTTCAGCTCTCGGCCAATGCCGAATTGAAGCGGCGCAGCAAAGGTCGCAGCAAATACACCATCAGCGAACGCTCGCCGGTTTTCACCATCACCGTGGTCTGCATGCCGGGTTGCAATTGCAATTTGCCCAGTTTCTGAACCTCGGCCGGAGCCACCGTCACGCGCAACGTGTAGTAGGTGGCGCCACTGCGCGCGTCGGTCAGCGCATCGGCCGACACCACGGCCACCTGCCCGCTCACCACCGGCTGAAAGGCGCGGCTGGAATAGGCGTCAAAGTGCACATCGGCAGGCAGTCCGGGGTGCACCCGGTCGATGTACTGCGGCGCAATGCGGGCCTCCACCACCAGCGCGTCACCGTCGGGCACGATGTCCATCAGCCGGTCGCCCGGCTTGACCACACCGCCCACGGTGTGCACTGCCATGTCCACCACGGTGCCCGCCACCGGCGCGCGCAGCACCAGCCGCGCAAAGGTGTCGCGCTGGCCGGCCAGCCGCTCGTTGAGCACGGCATATTCGCGTTGCACCTCGCCCATCTGGCTTTCCACCTCGCGCCGGAACTCAATCTCGCGCTGCGCGCCGCGCATGCGGAACTCGGCCAACCGGGCGTTGATGCCCGCGATGTTCGACATGTCCTCGCTCTGCTTGCTCTGCACCTCGGCCAGCTGGCGCTCCAGGTCGAGCAGGCTGTTGCGCGAGACAAAGCCTTCCACGCGCAAATTGCGGTATGACTGCAACTGCTCGTTGAACAGGGCAATCTGCGTTTCGCGCCCCACCTTGAGCTGCGCCAGGCTGGCCAGCTGCATCTCCAGCCCGCGCACCGACTCGCGGATGATGCGCAACTCGCCTTCCAGCGCCGCCCGGCGCGACTTGAACAAGCCCTCTTGCGCGCGCATCAGCGCGGCCACCTCGGGCTCGCCGGCCGCGCTCTTGAGCTCGGGCGGGAAGCTGATGGCCGCCGCCCCGGCGCTCTCGGCGCGCAGGCGCGCCAGGCTGGCCATGGCCGTGTACCACTGCGACTGGGTCGCGTTGAGGGCCGACTTGGACTGCGCCTCATTGAGCACCAGCAGTTCGTCACCCGCCTTCACGCGCTGCCCTTCGCGCACCATGATCTGCTCGACCAGGCCGCCGTTGAGGTGGTCGATGCGCTTGCGGGTGGACTCCACCGCCACCACGCCGGGTGCCGGCACGCCTTCGTCGAGCGGTGCCAGCACGGCAAAAGCCAGAAAACCGCCAAAACCCAGCGCCAGCAGCCAGCGGCCCCGACGCAACACGGCGTGGTAATTGGTGTCGGGCAATTGCAGCGGCGCGTCCGGCGCCGGCTCAAAGGTAGCCGGCATGGCCGGCCTGACGGCGCGTGTGGGCAGCACCAAGGGAGTGGGTTCGGTGCTCATGCCGCGGCCTCGTTGCTCAGGGTTTTATTGGTTTCGGCCGGGTTGGCCAGCGGGCGCTGCGGCATGGCCTTGAGCACCGCCTCACGCGGGCCGTAGGCCTGAATGCTGCCGTTGGCCAGCACCATCACCGCGTCCACCACGCTCAGCACATTGAGCCGGTGCGTCATCACAAACACGGTGCAGTTCTCGCGCTTCATCTCGCGCAGCGCCTCCACCAGCGCGGCATCGCCGGCCTCGTCCAGGTTGGCGTTGGGCTCGTCGAGCACGATCAGCGCCGGGCTGCCATACATGGCGCGCGCCAGGCCAATGCGCTGGCGCTGCCCGCCCGACAGCGCGGTGCCGCCCTCGCCTATCGGCGTCTCATAAGCCTGCGGCAGCCGCAAAATCATCTCGTGCACGCCGGCGCGCTGCGCCGCCTGCACAATCTTGCCGTCCTCGGGCGCGCCAAAGCGGGCAATGTTTTCGGCCACCGTGCCCTCGAACAGTTCCACGTCCTGCGGCAGGTAGCCCACCCACGGCCCCAGCTCAGCCTTGTCCCACTGGTGCACGTCGGCACCGTCAAGCCGCACCGTGCCACTGAGCGGTGGCCAAACGCCCACCAGCGCCCGCGCCAGCGTGGACTTGCCCGACGCGCTGGGGCCAATCACCGCCACCAGCATGCCCGGCGAGGCGCCAAACTTGATACCCTTGAGCACCGGCTGGCGCACGCCCGGTGGCGCCACCACCAGGTTTTCGGCCAGAACGAGCCCCTGCGGGCGCGGCAGCGCGGTGCGCTCGGGGGCGGCGGGGTGCGCTTGCAGCAGATTGTTGAGTCTTTCGTAGGCGCCGCGCGCCGACACCAGACCACGCCAATGGCTAATGGCGGCATCCACCGGCGCCAGCGCCCGCCCCAGCAAAATGGATGCGGCAATCATGCCGCCGGGCGTGAGCTGGTTGTCGATCACCAGCAACGCGCCCAGCCCAAGCACGCCGGACTGAAATGCCATGCGCAGGAACTTGGTATAGGCACCGACCGTGGCGGCGCGGTCGCTGGCCAGCGCCTGCTGCACCAGCATGCGACTCTGGCGCTGCAGCCAGCGCTGGCGCAGCGCACCCAGCATGCCCATGGCCTCGATCACTTCGGCGTTGCGCAGATTGCTGCTGGCAAAGTGGCTGGCCGTCTGCGCCTCCTTGTTGGCCTCGCCCAGCGGGGCGGCGGTGGCGCGTTCGTTGATCCAGGCCAGCACCAGCAGCAACAGCGCGGCCACCAGCGCAAACAGCCCAAGCCAGGGGCTGAGCAAAAAAATCACCAGCAGAAACACGGGCGTCCAGGGCGCGTCAAAAAACGCAAACAGTCCCTTGCCCGTTAAAAACTGGCGAATATGGCCGAGGTCGCCCAGCGCCTGCCCAGCATTGCCACCGCGCCCGAGCAGGGTGTGCTGAAGGGCTGCGTTGAACACCTGAGGCCCCAGTCGCAGGTCGAGCGCCGCGCTGCCGCGGATCATGGCCCTGGCGCGCACTGACTCCAGCAAAGCCTCCAATGCAAACAGGCCCAGCATGATGAGTGTGAGCATCAGCAGCGTGGTGGTGTTGCGGCTGGCCAGCACCCGGTCGTAGACCTGCAGCATGTACAGGGCCGGCGTCAGCATGAGCACATTGATGGCAATGCTGAATGCGCCGGCACCCAAAAAAAGACCGCGCAAATCCTGCATCGCTGCGTTTAAGGGACTTGGCGTCGTGTTGCCTGGCCGTGATTTCATGGTGAGAATATTCTTCGTGGAGTGTCAAATGGTAACGTTGGAAGACATAAAAAAACCCGCCGGGGTTGCCTGCGGGTTTTTGTGGGTGCGAGCGCTTCACGACACTCGCTTTGAGATGTCTCGATGCCTGCGCTTTCAATACATCTCAATGAACCCAAATGAACAACAACGGGCTCTTACAGCCAGTAGGTGTAATCGGCGGTGACATCCACGCCGACCAACGAGAGGCCGTCAACACCATTGGTGCCACCTGCCGTATTGGAGTCGTAGCTCACCGAGACCGTTTTATCTACTGACGCAAAATTTGCGGATGCCGTATCCGTACTGTAATCCGTAGACCCCTCCTGATTGGGTCCGGTAGTGTCAAATGCCCAAGTCTCGAGTTTGACAGCGCTGCCCCCCTCCAGCGTTACGTTGACATATTCGTCGTTCACGTTATCAGCGTGGTCATTGTCAATATCACCCGTCACAGTGACAAGAGCAGTCCCGGCAAAATCAAAAGCACCTGCAGGAGCGGTGAGCGTGAAATTGAACGAGCCATCCCAAGTGGTGGTGTTAAAGCCAGATGTCACCGATGCACTGACGTAGGTTGACCCTGTAAATTGGTCAGCCGTGCCGGTGATGGTCAGATTGACAGTGTTATCGATGGTGTTGACGCCGTCACTGATCTGGTAGGTGAAGGACTTCGTAAGCTGTTCGTCTAACTTGAGGTAATCGAGATCGGTGCTGTCGGTGTTGATGGTCAGCTTGCCGTCAGCGTAGGTGATATACGACGGCAGCGTTTCGGTGAAACTTACCGACAGCGCCAGCCCTTCCGGATCAGCGGCTTTGGCAGCTGTGAGCAGATCGATCGTATTGCTTGTTTCACCAACATCTTCGCCCTTGGACACCGCATAGTCATCGTACTCATTGACGTCCCAAGTGATCGCCTCGGCCGTAGGTTTCTCGTTTTGCGGAGCAGCCCAGTCGTCGGTGTAACCCTCGGGGTCTGTGCTATCGCTATAAAACTCACGGGTGTGATAAATCGTGCCCGTCTTCTTGGTGATGGTTTCCCAGGTTGCTGTGTCCAGATCGTCGAAGTTGAACATCGCGGAAAGGTTGATGACTGTATCGCCCACTGTGAGCGTAGGGACCGGATTTGTGATGTCGTCACCGTACACCGCACCAACCTTGCTCTGCGCCGCGCCGAACAGGCCGGAAAGCGAAAATTCACCTTTCTCAATGGCAGTTTGCAAAACCAGAGCCTCATCCACCGTCAAGCCATTTACGTGGGCGAGGTACGCCGCAATGCTGGCACCGCCATCAAATTGAAAGTAGGTTGTCAGCGCATTGGTATAGCTGGAAGCCAGCGTGCCTTGATCCACCGTGTTGCCGTAATCTGTGTAGTCGTATGAAAAGCTCATTTTCAATTCCCCTTTAGTTCAACCATTAAAAAGAGCCGCCTTCCGGCAACCCACCCTCCGAAACCTTTACTCCACCGGCTCCAGCCGGCTGCTCAGCAGCTTGACCCCGACGCCGGTTTTGCCACCCTGCTGCTCGATGCGCATGATTTGCCCTTGCGCCTTGAGCTTCATGGGGCCGCCGGGGGTGTCGAGTTCAATCTCCAGATCAATCAGGCCACCCACCTGCTGCACGCTGTCCATCTCAATAAACAAGCCGGTGGCGCTGATGTCGCGCGTCAGGGTTTGCCGGCCACCGGCCAAACCGACGGGCAGTTGGATCTGCTCTCGGGGTTCGGTGCGGTGTTCGTTTTGCATGGCGGTAGTTTGCCGTGGCCTTTGTCTTTTGCCATGGTCAGAAGCGCGTGATCTTCTGGGAGCTTCCCATGAAAAACGTGTAAAAAAACCAAGACAAATGTCATGGGATGTCGCAAGAACAGCACAGCGTCCGAAAGATGACAGTTTGGCGCCGGTAACAATTGGTATCATCATTTGTGTTCTCCATGCCCACCCAAGCCAAGCCCATGATCAAAGTCTCAGACCAGCCCATTCTCGTCATGCTGGTAGCGCTGCCACTGGTGGCCTGGGGCCTGGAACGGTTGGTGGAAAGTGCCCAACCTGGCCTGCGGCTGATGGGGTCGGTGAGTTCGGTGGCCGACAGCCTGAGCAGCATGGGTCAGCGCACGCCCGACGTGGTGGTGGTGGACCTGGACGGCGAACAAGGCGCCGAGACTCTGGGGCTGCTGCACAGCAAGACCAGCGCCAGGATTCTTGCAGTCACCGGATCACCCCATGAAGTGCTGCATGACGAGGCAGTGATAGCGGGCGCCCGGGGTGTCGTCAACAAGCGCGACGTGGACGCAGCGCAGACCCTGCTCAAGGCCATTGAAAAAGTGCACCGTGGCGAAATCTGGATCGACCGCAACGCCACCA
The DNA here is from genome assembly GCF_030653815.1 of Rhodoferax sp. Taxonomy (GTDB): domain Bacteria; phylum Pseudomonadota; class Gammaproteobacteria; order Burkholderiales; family Burkholderiaceae_C; genus Rhodoferax. Next base: position 147,865 of record NZ_JAURYQ010000015.1, read on the forward strand.
GCCGTATTTTTCTGGAGCTGGTGCGCAGAAGATCCTCTCAGGTTCAACACCCTGAAAAGCAAAAAATAGCCAGCCTGACGCGGCGCGAGTTGCAGGCCCTGACCACGCTGGCCAGCGACCCCGGCAGTTCCAGCCGAGAGGTGGCTGAAAAGCTCTTCATCAGCGAGAACACGCTGCGCAACCATGTGACCTCGATCTACAGCAAGCTGGGCCTGGCAAACCGGGTCGATCTGTACGCCTTTGCCCAGCGCAACGGCCTCACCTGAGGCCGCCCCCTCCCGGAACCTGACGTTGGTCTTGCAGAAACGGCCGATCGATCTGGCTGGCCAGCGACTCAATGTCCTTGGCCAAAACCCCCGCTCGCGCGAAGTGCTCTTTCCATGTGGCCACGACCGCACAAACCTTCTTCACCTGATCGGCGGCCTCAGATTTCTTCAGGCCAAACTGGCCACACTCGGACATGGCGTTCTCCAGCGTAGCGTCTGCGCCATCCGCGCCAACGCGCATCTGTTGGTAGCTCAGTGCCTGGCCGGAGGGCAGGACATCGAAGGCTGGCGAGAGCTCGTAGTCACCGCTGTCAGTCATCAGCAGCGCATGGTTCTTCTCATGGTCGTCGGTGTTGTCGATCAAAATATTGAATACCATGCGCCGGAACAGCTCTGACATGTGCACCCGGTTCAGGCCGCCAGCAGCGACGCCGCGTCGGCGCAGCAACTGCGCCAGTTCCGGGTAACCCAAACCCTCCCCTGACGCCCTGAGCGCCACATTGGCGGACAGCGCGTGCCGGCGAATCCCCCCCGCGCGATCGAAACGCTTGACCGCCACGGCATGCCCTTTGAGGACTTTCACCGGTAAGGTGCGCGCTACCCGGATGCCGGCCTGCTCAGACAGTGTCATGGTTGCGTGCTCGACCAAGGGCATGTCGATGGGCTCACCGGGCTCGTTGAACTTCAGCACCCACGGGTGTCCTTCCATATTCAAAAGTGCCTTGGGGCGTGCGCCACCCAGCGTTGCGCAGGGTGCGATCAGGCGACGTTTTCGCTCATCGATCGGTTCGCCGGCAAGAATCTGGTGCACGAGTTGCTCGATCTCCTGGGCGTCCGCGAGTTGCGGCAGTGCGCCCATGTGACGTGCGAGGTACGCATCGGGCGACACTGAAACGCCCAAGGCGCCGAAGCGTTCGTCGCCGGCGTAGAAGAGGAAGTCCAGCACAGACAGGCGCGCCGGCTTGTCGAGAAAGCGGATGACCCGCTCACCCCAGCGGTCCGGGCGGGCGTCATCGACTGCGCCTACGGCTGTCTCCTTCTCAATGGGGAAGAACTCTCTCTCGACCAGGGGGAGATCTTCGCTCAGCGCAAACCCTGATTTGATCCAGGCCTGGCTGTACACGAGCGACACCCCTTTGGTCGCGCGCGCCATTCGCAGCTCGCCGATAAACACCGGGGTTTCGGGATGGCCGAGCCACCAGAGGTAGAGCGAGTCGCCGGGCTGGTAGTTCTTGATGTCGAACTCGATCATGATTTGCCTTCTTCAGCCGAGTCATGCTGCAGGCGATTCGGGGCCTGTGCTGTCGCATACAAGGATGGACGCTTGCGCACAGCGCGAGCCTTGGCCACACGCACGGCCTCCTCCAGGGCACCCTGGTCGTGCGCCGGGGCCGCCAGGTCGGCAATGGCCTGGGAGCGTCCCATCAGCCACAGGGCGGTGGCATAAACACCCATCGACACGCTCGGGTCGCCCTTCTCCATGCGCATCAGCGTGGGTTCGGACACGCCGATGCGTTGCGCCCAGGCCTTCAGTGGCTCACGCCGGCGCTTGCGGGCGACGGCCAGGTTCTCGCCGAGCTCGCGCAGGTGCACGAGCACGACAGCAGGCATCGAATCGAGGGCATTTGATCTTTTTGACATGACATATATGTTAATACAAAATCATAAAAACACATATTTATATTGGTTAAGCGATGCAGATCGAGCTTCAAAAGGTGTCCGTATGGCCGACAAGGCAAATACGTTCTCAGGCGTGTGGCCGGAAGGCCTTGAGCTGTTCCTCGGTCATGGCATCCAGCTCCTCACAGGCGTAGTCATAACCCTGTTGGGTGATGCTGTCAAAGCGCTGCCATTGCAGCATGCCCACCCGTTCCAGCGGCGGGCAAAAATAAAGGTCGGTCAGGCGGCGTGACTCTTCCTGGCGCGAGCTGCTGTACATGATGGTGACATTGAGCAGGTAGGCCATGAACGAGGGCAGCTTGTAGCGGCGCTGCTGGCGCGGGCGCAGGCGGTCGCGCAGCAGCGCCCAGGTGCCCGGCACTTCGTCAAAGGCCACCGGCTTGGGCTTGCGGCTGCCCAGGTCCACGCCGATGACCTTGCCCACGCCGCGGCGCTTGCGCATGATGCTGATCGGAAAGTTGTTGAAAGTGCCGCCGTCAAACAGCAAATCGCCGTCTAGCGGCACTGGCGGAAAGGCGCCGGGGATGGCGGTGCTGGCCAGAATGGACTGGGTCAGCGGGCCCTGGCTGATGACCTGCTCACAGGCTTTGGTGTAGTTGCTGGCCACACAAAAATAGTTCTTCCAGGTGTCCTCGATGTCGGCCGGGTGGCCAAAAACAGCTTGCAGCGCCACTTGCAGGATGCGGCGCATGCGACGACCACGAATCAGTGAAATCAGCGGCAAAAGGTTGAAGTCACCGGTGGGTTTGTCGGCAAAGGCGGCGCGCGCGATCGGCATCAAGTCATCCAGCGGTTGGTCCGAGGCCACCATGGCCGCCATGATGGAGCCAATGCTGGTGCCGCCAACAAAGTCCACCACCAGGCCGCGCTCCTGCAGTGCCCGGTAAAGCCCGAGGTGCGCCAGCCCCTTGGCGCCGCCGCCGGCCAGCACCAGGCCCACGGCGGTGCGGCTCTGAATACGCGCCAGCCGCGCCATGTCGCTCTCCAGCGCCGGGCGCACATGCACATGGTCGGTGACCGGGCGACGCGCCAGCCATTGCCGGGTGCCGCTGGGGCAGCGCACGTGTTCGTCGTGCAGCAGCACCAGAATTTGCGCCGCGTCGCTCTGCCCTCCCCGATGCATCAGGCAGGCGGTCTCTGAGGGGTGCAACTCTGGCGGCTGGCTGGCGTTGGCCAGCAGCAAAATCTCATCACTGTGACGGCTGCAGCGCTGCGTCCAGGCGCTGGCCTCGGTGTCACCCACCAACAGCACAAAGTCGTTCGCCAATTCCAGCTGGTCCAGGTGCGCGGCAATGCGGCGGTTGGCTGCAGTGTCAGAAACCTCGCTTTGCGTCAGGCCAGGCTGCTGCACGGCGGCATCCACACTGGCGGCATCCACCACGCAGACCTTGCCGATGCGGCCCAACTGGGTTGCCAGGCGCTGGGCGAAGTCGGAGGCGTCCACCCCGGCTGTCACGGGCAACAAGGCCATGGCCACTGGTGGCGGCACGGCTGTGCGCGGGCTGGTGCTGGTGAGGCGCTTGATCATCTGGCGCGTCAGCGCAATCGACATCTGCGCGCTGCTGGCCAGCAGGCTGGTGAACTCGGACTTGGCCAGGCGCACCAGCACCGAGTTGCGGATGGCCACCACCGTGGCCGTGCGCGGCTCGTCGGTGTACAGGCTCATTTCACCAATGACCTCGCCCCGCCCCATTTCGCGCACCATGTGCTCTACGCCATCATCACCCAGCACCGAGGCCCGCAGGCGCCCGCTAATCGACAAATACATGGCATCACCATGCTCACCCTGGAACATCAGGGTGTCACCGGCGGCCAGTTCAACCCAGCTCAGGTGGCTGCGCAAAAGCGCCAGGGCCTCGGCATCCACGTCGCCCAGCATGCGTTGCAAATGGTGGATCAGCACCTGTTCAGGGTAGTCGGTCTGCATGGGTTTCCAGTCAATAGAAGTGAATGAGGGCATTTAGAACAAGGTGGTCACGCGCACGGTGTCCAGGGTGGGTTCGGTGCTGACCTGCAGCGAACCATTACGCGCCAGCTTGATCATCTTCTCGTTGTCGGGCAGGATTTCGGCCAGAAAACCGCGCACGCCACGCGCCTTGGCATGGCGCACCATGCACGCCTGCAGGCTGGAACCCAGGCCGCAGCCCTGCCAGTCCGGGTGCACCATGAAGGCGGTTTCAGCCAGGTTGGTGGACGGGTCGACAAAGTAACAGCCCTGGGCCACGATCTGCGCGTTTTCGCGGCTGCCGACGGCGGCGACAAAAGCCACCTCGGTCTCGAAATTGAGGTTGCACAGACGCTGCACCTCTTTGTTGGACAAGCCACGCACCTTGCGAAAAAAGCGGGTGTAAACGTCCTGCTCGGGCAAACAATGAAACAACGCGCGAATCGCTTCGCCATCCGAAGAGGTCGCCGGGCGCAGCAAGACCTCTCTCTTGTCGCGCAACACCACCCTCTGCTCTTCTTCCACCGGGTAGGCCCGCATGTTGTGCAGGGTTTGCCCGGGCGGCAGGTAGCCCAGCGCCTGCGCCTGCGCAAACAACTCGGCCCGAAACTTGGGGTGCGCCACTTCAATCAGCGCCACGGCACGCTCGCGGATCGACTTGCCGAACAGGTAGGCAATGCCGAACTCGGTGATGACGTAATGCACTGCCGTGCGCGGCAGGCTGGCACCCTCGCCCGGCTGCAGCATGGCCCGGATGCGCGAGGTTTCACCGTCGTCCTCGGTCGACGTCAGGCAAATGATGGGCTTGCCGCCCTCCGACAAGGACGCCCCTTCCAGAAACTCGATCTGCGCCGCCATGCCGCTGTAATAGTCGCCGTGCAGCTGGTCCACGCACACCTGGCCCGTGAGGTCAACGGCAAAGGCCTGCGTGACCGACACCATGCGGTGCTGTGCGGCAATGGTCGCGCTGTGGCAAACCACCTCGATCGGCTGGAACGAAAACAGCGGGTTGCGGTCGATCAGGTCGTAGAGCCGGCGCGAGCCCATGGCAAAGCTGGTCACGATCTTGCCGACCTGGCTGCTTTTGCGCTTGCCGGTCAGGATGCCGCGCTCCAGCAGCGGAATGATGGCGTCGGTGACCACGTCGGAGTGGATGCCAAGGTCCTTGCGGTCGGCCAGGTGTTTGAGGGCTTCGTTGGTGATGCGGCCGAGCCCGATCTGCAGCGTCGATCCGTCTTCGATGATGCCGCTGATGTAGCGCGCAATCTGCTCCATGGCCTGCTCGGACGCCGCCGGATGCACAAACTCGATGACCGGGGTGTCGACCAGCACCAGCTGGTGGATCTGGCTGATGTGCAGGGTCGAGTCGCCCATGGATCGCGGCATGGCCGGGTTCACTTCGGCAATCACCAGCCTGGCCTTGGCCACGGCCGCCGGGATCACATCCACCGAGACACCCAGGCTGACATAACCGAACTCGTCGGGCATGGACACCTGGATGAGTGCGACGTCGACCGCAATACGGCCGATCGCCATCAGGCCCGGCACCCGGGCGATCGACATCGGCACATACTCGGCCAGCCCCTGCTTGACGGCGGCACGCATGTCCTGGCCGACAAAGAAAGTACGGTGCCGATAATGGGAAATGCACCGGCCCTGCTCGTCGTGCGGCACCGCATGGTCGGTCAGAAAGTGCACCAGTTCGACATCCAACGGTCGGGGTTTGCAGGCCTCCAGCGCCGCCACCAGCGCACGCGGCGTGGCGCAGGCCGTGCCCACAAACACATGGTCGCCGTTGCGCACCTGCAACATCGCCTGCCCGGCGCTGGTGATTTTGTCGGCGTGGGCTTGAAGAACAACGGGCATACCCGCCGGTGATGGTTCAACTTCAGGCGAGGCGCCACCCCATCGGGCACGCAAACCCTTGCCCAGGCGGGTCAAAAAACTGGCATCAGGTTGGTCCATCAGGGCCTCCCCCATCTTGAATGATTGATCGTGAAGTTTCTCAGTTGCCTTGCCAGATGACCGGCTGGCCCGACGCTTCCCAGCGCTCGTAATTGGCGGCATAAGCATCTTCAATGCGATTGCGTTTGACCTTGAAGGTGGGCGTGACGATGTCGTTTTCGACCGTCCAGGCGTTGGTGGCGACCACCAGGCACTTGAGCTGTTCGTGCGGGTCCAGGCTGGCGTTGATGGTATTGAGGTGCTGCGCCAGCGCCGCCTCAAGCTGCACGCGCTGAGCCGGGTCGGCGGCACGTTCCACTGCTTCGGCGTTGAGCATCACGATGCCCAGTGGCTGGCCCAAGTTGGCCCCGGTGACCACGCAGGCTTCCACCAGTTCATGCATCACCAGTTTGTCTTCGATGGGTGCCGGCGCCACATATTTGCCCTTGCTGGTCTTGAACAGGTCCTTGACGCGCCCGGTGATGTGCAGCCTGCCCTGCGCGTCAATGTGGCCCTTGTCCCCGGTGTGCAGCCAGCCGTCAGCGGTGAAGGTCTCACGGGTCAACTCAGGCTCTTTGTAATAGCCCTGCATCAGCGCCGGGCTGCGCATCTGGATCTCGCCGGTTGCTGCATCAATGCGAATGTCAACGCCCGCGTAGGCCGGCCCCACCGTGCCTTCCATATTTTGTCCTGGCAGCGTCAGGTTCGAGACGGCCAGGTTTTCGGTCATGCCATAACCTTCATTGACGGGCAGGCCCAGTTTGCGGTACCAGGCCAGCAGCGGCACCGGCATGGGGGCCGCGCCCCCGGCGGCAAAACGGCACTGGTCCAGACCCAGCGCTTTTTGCACCTTGCGCCGCACCAGGCCGCCGATGAGGGGAATCGACAACAACCGATTGAGTTTGGCCGGCGGCAACTTGTGGTGCACACCATGTTGGAACTTGACCCACAAGCGCGGCACCGAGAAGAAAATCGTGGGTCGTGCACGCTGCAGGTCCTTGGCAAAGGTGTCAAGCGATTCGGCAAAAAACACGTGCATGCCGGTGTACAGCCAGCCATGCTCCACCAGCACGCGCTCAACCACATGGGCCAACGGCAGGTAGGACAGCATGCGGTCTTGCTGCGTCATGCCCACGGCGGCGGCGCCGGTGGCAATCGCCCAGGCAAAATTGCCAAAACTGTGCATCACCCCCTTGGGCTGACCCGTGGTGCCCGAGGTGTAGATCAGGGTGGCGAGTTCATCGGCCTCACGCATCACCTCGCCTTGGAACGGCTCGTTGCGGGCGATGATGGCGTCCCAGCCCTCATAGCTGCTGATGGCATCGGCGGGCGAAAGCGGGTAACTGATGCAGGGCATGTCGGCGGGCACACCCGGCTTCATGCTTGCCCAGTCATCGAGTTTGCCGACAAAACAGGCCCGCGCCTCGCTATGCAACAAAATCTGCCGAACCGTGCCATGCGCCAATGTGGGGTACAAGGGCACAGACACGTAACCCGCCATCCAGATCGCCAGGTCACTCATCAGCCACCAGGCGCAGTTTTTGGACAGGATGGCAATCTTTGAGCCAGGCGCCCAGCCCTGGGCCTTGAGGTGGCTGGCCATGCGCCGCACTTCATCACCCACCTGCGCCCAGGTGATGTCCCGGGTCACACCGCCGCCCATGGGCTGGGTCAGCGCGATCCGGTCAGGTGCCGTTTTTTCCCAAAAATACAGGCGCTGCAAAGTCAACTGGTCAGGCGTTACGGGATTCATTAAACTAGTCTCCATCCGTTGTGATCGTCATGTCCGCTGCGGGAATTCGCAGACAGTATAGGAAGAGAATGATGTCCTGTGAAGCCCGCAGGCCAACATCAAGTCTTCGAAACATCAAATCATCAAGCATGCCATGGACCGTTACCTGAAACCCATCCTCTCACTGGTGCTTGGCTACCTGCTGATCGGCTCGGCATTGCCGGCACGAGCGCAAAGCACCACCTCGTCCGCTGAAGCCCTGGTGGCGAGCGCCCTTGCCCTCAAACCTGACACCGAGCGTGGTGAAGCCGAATTCACGGCCTTGTCCTGTGCCCGCTGCCACCGAAAAAATGCTGTTGGCCGCGCCGACAGCGACACACCACGGTTGTCCGGTCAACACGCTGCGGTCATCATCAAACAGGTGCTGGACATTCGCAGTGGCTTGCGCGCCAACCCGCCCATGCAGCCCATGGTGACCGAGGAAAGGCTGAGTCTGCAAGCCCTGGCCGACATCGCCGCCCACCTGCAGGCGCTGCCGGTGAGCGGAGCCCTTGGCAAAGGTCCGAGGTCGGGTGTGGCGCGGGGCAAAGAACTGTTTGGCAAGGACTGCGCCAGCTGCCACGGTGCTGCAGGTGAAGGCAATGCCACCATTTTTGCCCCCATGGTGGCAGCGCAGCATTACACCTACCTTGTGCGTGAACTGGAATTCATTCGCGACGGGATAAGGGGTAATTCCAATCCGGCCATGGCTGCCCTGCTGAAGACTTATGCGCAGGACGACCTGCAGGCGGTGGCGGACTACCTGGCGCAAGTGCCCGCGCCGGAACGCAGATAAAGACCCCCATGCCTTTTCAAGTCCTTCGTGCCGCCACCCTCCTGCTGGCAGCAGCTTCTGCCAGTGCTGTGCTGGCGGCGGAAGATTTTCGAGTTCGCTACAACCTGGCAGGCAGCCTCGGCGGTGAGATTTTTGCGCCACAAAGCAGCTCGGGCTGGATCGGCGCGCTGGCTTACACCTACATCGATGGCCGAAAAGTCACCGGGGACGACGGTAACAAGCTTGGCACCACCACGCCGCCAGGCACCGTGCCTTTGTCCAGGCAAGCAACACCACTGGACCCTGTGTACAACGCCAACCGGGTGGCGCTGCAGACCAGTGGCCATGCCAATGTGATGGCACTGGCGCTGGGCTACATCACCGAAGAACGCTACGGCGGTGGTCAACTCATCTTCGGCACGCTGCTGCCCCTTGCGCAAAACGCCTCGGAGGTGCGGGCCAGCGCAGCATCACCCACGCTCAACTGGCCGCACCCGACGCAGCCGGTGGATACAACAAAAGCCATTGTTCAAGGGCAGTTCGCAACAGGCTACCAGAGCCAACTGTCGGACCTGGCCGCTGCGGAAAGCGGCAAAATCTCGGGTATCGGTGACATTGAACTGGCGGCAGGCTGGATGCGTCAAGACGGACCCTGGAAATTTCGGGCCGGCGCCGCATGGGTGCTGCCCACCGGGGCCTACAGTGCGACCAAGCGGCCCAACATCGGCTTCGGTAACTATCACACCCTGAGGCCCGAAGTACAGGCCACCTACCTGCCCTCGGCAAAGATCGCGCTCTCGGGCAAGCTGATCATGGGCTTTAACAGCCGGAACAAGGACAGGCAGTTGAAAAGCGGCAACTGGATCGGGCTCGAGGCCGCTGCCGGCTACATGACACCGATCGGCCCCGTCGGTCTGCATGGCGTGCACGTCAGGCAGTACCAGGACGACCAAAACAACCTGATGTTCGGCAGCAGCCGCCTGCAACTCACCGGACTCGGTGCCTTCTTCACCAACCGGCTTCCGGTCATCGACACCATCGTCACGCTGCAGTACATGGTGACCACCCATTCACGCAACGCCCGACATTCCAACTTTTCACAGTTGCGGCTCGTTCAGCAGTTTTAGGCAGCAAAAAGCCCGAACCGTTTCGGGTTCGGGCTTTGCGCAATTGCCGTAATTAAGAGTCTATTTCTTGGCCGGCGGCAAATCCGTGCAACTGCCGTGCGCCACTTCGGCCGCCATGCCGATGCTCTCGCCCAGCGTCGGGTGCGGGTGAATGGTTTTGCCGATGTCGATGGCGTCAGCGCCCATCTCAATGGCCAGCGCCACTTCGCCAATCATGTCACCGGCGTGGGTGCCGACCATGCCGCCGCCCAGAATCTTGCCGTGGCCATGCGCCTCGGGGCTGTCGTCGAACAGCAGCTTGGTGACACCTTCGTCGCGGCCGTTGGCAATGGCGCGGCCCGACGCATTCCAGGGGAACAGACCCTTTTTGACCTTGATGCCCTGGGCTTTCGCCTGGTCTTCGGTCAGGCCCACCCAGGCCACTTCGGGGTCGGTGTAGGCCACACTCGGGATCACACGGGCATTGAAAGACGCAGCCGCCAGCTCCTTGTTGCCCTGCAGTTCACCGGCAATCACTTCTGCCGCCACATGGGCCTCGTGCACCGCCTTGTGCGCCAGCATGGGCTGACCCACGATGTCACCAATGGCGAAGATGTGGGAGATGTTGGTGCGCATCTGGATGTCAACGTTGATAAAGCCACGGTCCGTGATAGCCACGCCAGCATTTTCGGCGGCAATTTTCTTGCCGTTGGGCGTGCGGCCCACGGCTTGCAGAACCAGGTCGTAGACCTGCGGCGCGGGCGCCGTGCCGCCCTCCTCAGCGGGTGCAAACGTCACCTCGATGCCTTCAGGCAAGGCACGGGCGCCCACCGTCTTGGTCTTGAGCATGATGTTGTCAAAACGCGGTGCGTTCATCTTTTGCCAGATCTTGACCAGGTCGCGGTCGGCACCCTGCATCAGGCCGTCGAGCATTTCGACCACATCCAGGCGCGCACCCAGCGTGCTGTAGACCGTGCCCATTTCCAGGCCGATGATGCCGCCACCCAAAATCAGCATGCGCTTGGGAACTTCCTTGAGCGCCAGCGCACCCGTGGAGTCCACCACGCGCGGGTCGTTGGGCATGAAGGGCAGGCGCACTGCCTGGCTACCGGCGGCAATGATGCACTTCTTGAAGGCGATGGTTTGGGTCTTGCCGGTCTTTTCCTGCGAGGTGCCGGTGGTCTCCTCGACCTGCACATGGTTGGCACCGACAAAAGCACCGTAACCACGCACGACAGTCACCTTGCGCATTTTGGCCATGGCGGCCAGACCGCCAGTGAGCTTGCCGATGACTTTTTCCTTGTGACCGCGCAGGGTGTCGACATTGACCACCGGCTTGCCAAAGTCCACGCCCAGCGCGCCCAAGTGACTCACTTCGTCGATGACGGCGGCGACATGCAACAGTGCCTTGCTCGGGATGCAACCCACATTCAGGCAGACACCGCCGAGTTGGGCGTAGCGCTCGACCAGAATGACCTTGAGGCCGAGGTCGGCAGCGCGGAACGCTGCCGAATAACCACCCGGGCCGGCGCCAAGCACCAACAGGTCGCAGTCCAGGTCGGCGCTGCCGGCAAAGCTGGCCGCCGCTGGCGCGTTGACAGGTGCGGCAGCCGGCGCAGCGGCTTGTGGCGCGGTCGGTGCGGCGGCGGCTGGCGCCTGAGCAGCCGGGACAGCAGCCGCGTCAGAAGATTCCAGTACCAGCAGCAAAGAGCCCTCGCTCACCTTGTCGCCCAGGGCAATCTTGAGTTCCTTGACCACCCCCGCGTGGCTGCACGGGATTTCCATGGAGGCCTTGTCAGACTCCACGGTGATCAGGCTTTGTTCGGCTTTGACGGTGTCGCCGGGCTTGACCAGCAGTTCAATGACGGTGACTTCGGCGAAGTCGCCAATGTCGGGGACCTTGATGTCGATGAGTGCCATTTTTTTCTTTCTCGATTTAATCAGTTGGGGTCAGAGCACGTTCGCTTCGCGAAGTGGTCTGACCCGCAAAATTACAGGAGCACCCTGCGGAAATCGCCCAGAATCTGACCCAGGTAGACGTTGAAGCGGGCCGCAGCGGCGCCGTCGATCACGCGGTGGTCCCAGGTCAGGCTGAGCGGCAGCATCAGCCGCGGCTGGAAGGCTTTGCCGTCCCAGACCGGCTCCATGGTCGACTTGCAAACCCCCAAAATGGCGACCTCGGGCGCATTGATGATGGGCGTGAAATAACGCCCGCCAATACCGCCCAGGCTGCTGATGGTGAAGCTGGCGCCCGACATTTCAGCCGGGCTCAACTTGCCGTCACGCGCCTTCTTGGCCAGTTCGCTCATCTCGGCGCTGATCTGGAAGATGCCTTTTTTGTCAGCGTCCTTGATCACCGGCACCATCAGGCCGTTGGGCGTGTCAGCGGCAAAACCGATGTGGAAATACTGCTTGTAAATCAGTGCATCGCCGTCCAGGCTGCTGTTGAACTCGGGGTATTTCTTGAGCGCGGCCACGCAGGCCTTGATCAGGAAAGCGAGCATGGTGACCTTGATGCTACTCTTCTCGTTTTCCTTGTTGGTGGCAACGCGGAAGGCCTCCAGGTCGGTGATGTCGCAGTCGTCATGGTTGGTGACCGCCGGAATCATGATGGCATTGCGCAGCAGGTTGGCGCCGCTGATCTTCTTGATGCGCGACATTTCCTTGCGCTCGATCGGACCAAATTTGGCAAAGTCGACCTTGGGCCACGGGATCAGGCCAAGCTCGGAGCCACCGCCGCCGGCAGCTGGCTTGGCCGCCTGCTGGGCCGCAATGGCCAGGGTTTGCACCGCGCCGCTCATGACCGAGCGCGTGAAGGACTGCACGTCGTGGTCGGTGATACGGCCCTTGAGGCCGCTGCCTTTGACCTCATTCAACGGCACGCCGAGTTCGCGGGCGAACTTGCGCACCGACGGCGACGCATGCGGCAGGCCGAGCGCAGGTGTTGCGGTGGGCACGTGGGCCGGCGCGGCAACGGCGCTGGCAACAGCAACTTGCGGGGGCGCCGCTGCAGCAACTGCCGACGCTGCCGGAGCCGATGCTGGCGCTGCGGCAGCGGGTGCCGCGGCCAGGCTGGCAGTGCCTTCCAGAATGGCCAGCAAGTCGCCAATGTTGACCTTGTCGCCAAGCTTGACCTTGAGTTCCTTGACGACGCCGGCTGTGCTCGACGGGATTTCCATCGAGGCTTTGTCCGACTCGACGGTGATCAGGCTTTGCTCAACCTTGACGGCATCGCCCGCCTTGACCATGATCTCGATCACGGTGACGTCCTTGAAGTCGCCAATGTCGGGGACACGCACTTCAACCGGGCCGCTGGCAACGGCCGGTGCTGCAGCGGGGGCTGCTTCAGGTGCGGCGGCTGACGCAGCTGGCGCCGCAGCGGCTGCGGGGGTTGGTGCTGCGGCGGCCGCTTCTCCAGCCGCTTCGAGCATCAGGATCAGCGAGCCTTTTTTAACCTTGTCACCCAAGCCGACCTTGAGTTCCTTGACCACACCGCTGTGGCTGGAGGGTATTTCCATCGAGGCCTTGTCCGACTCCACCGTGATCAGGCTTTGTTCCGCTTTAACGCTGTCGCCGGGCTTGACCATCAACTCGATGACCGTTACCTCATCAAAGTCCCCAATGTCCGGGACAGTTATTTCTATGATTGCCATGTTGTTCATCCTTAGTCAGTTGGGGTCAGAGCACATTTGCTGCGCAAAGTGGTCTGACCCGCAAGGTTTCAATCTCAGTTGGGGTCAGAGCACATTTGCTGCGCAAAGTGGTCTGACCCGCAAAGTTGTTTTGGCTTACGCGTAGAGCGGATTAACTTTTTCGGTGTTGATACCGTACTTGGCAATGGCCTCGGCCACCTTGGCGACCGGCACCTTGCCGTCTTCGCTGAGGGCCTTGAGGGCGGCAACCACGATGTAATGGCGGTTGATCTCGAAGTGCTCGCGCAGTTTGGAGCGGAAGTCGCTGCGACCAAAGCCGTCGGTGCCCAGCACCTTGTAGGTGCGGCCCTTCGGAATAAACGGGCGAATCTGTTCGGCATAGGCCTTCATGTAGTCGGTCGACGCCACCACCGGACCGTCATGGCTGGCCAGCTGCTGCGCCACGAACGACAGCTGCGGTGCATCGGTGGGGTGCAGCAGATTGACACGTTCACAGGCCTGGCCGTCGCGCGCCAGCTCGTTGAAGCTGGGGCAGCTCCAGACGTCGGCGCTCACGCCCCAGTCCTGGGCCAGCAACTTCTGAGCAAAGAAGCTCTCACGCAAGATGGTGCCCGAACCCAGCAGCTGCACGCGCGGCCCGCTGGCATTCGCATCACCGGGTTTGCACAGGTACATGCCCTTGATGATCTGCTCTTCGGTGCCCGGCGTGAGGCCGGGCATGGCGTAGTTTTCGTTGAGCAGGGTCACGTAGTAGTACACGTTTTCCTGACGCTCCACCATGCGCTTCAAGCCATGGTGCAGGATCACGCCGACTTCGTGGGCAAAGGTCGGGTCATAAGACACGCAGTTCGGAATGGTGCCCGCCAGAATATGGCTGTGGCCGTCTTCGTGCTGCAGGCCTTCGCCGTTGAGCGTGGTGCGCCCCGAGGTACCGCCCAGCAAGAAGCCGCGTGCCTGCATGTCGCCGGCGGCCCAGGCCAGGTCGCCAATGCGCTGGAAGCCGAACATCGAGTAATACACATAAAACGGCACCATGATGCGGTTGCTGGTGGAGTAGCTGGTGGCCGCCGCGATCCAGCTGGCCATGCCGCCGGCCTCGTTGATGCCTTCCTGCAGCACCTGGCCCTTGACGTCTTCCTTGTAGTACATCACCTGGTCTTTGTCGACCGGCGTGTATTGCTGGCCATCGGGGTTGTAGATGCCGATCTGGCGGAACAGCCCTTCCATGCCAAAGGTGCGGCCTTCGTCCACCAGAATCGGGACCACACGCGGACCCAGTGCCTGGTCGCGCAGCAACTGCGTTAAAAAGCGCACATAGGCTTGGGTGGTCGAGATTTCGCGGCCTTCTGCGGTGGGTTCCATCACACTCTTGAAGACCTCAAGCGCCGGCACGGTGAAGTGCTCGTCGGCCTTGGTGCGGCGGTGCGGCAAGTAGCCGCCCAGCGCTTTGCGGCGCTCGTGCAGGTATTTCATTTCCGGCGTGTCGTCGGCCGGCTTGTAAAACGGAATGTCGGCAATCTGGCTGTCCGGGATCGGGATGTTGAAACGGTCGCGGAAGATCTTGATGTCTTCGTCGGTGAGCTTCTTGGTCTGGTGCACGTTGTTCTTGCCCTCGCCGCTCTTGCCCATGCCAAAACCCTTGACGGTCTTGATCAACAGCACCGTCGGCTGACCCTTGTGATTCACCGCGGCGTGGTAGGCAGCATAGACCTTTTGCGGGTCATGCCCGCCGCGGCGCAGGTTCCAGATGTCGTCATCACTGAGCTTGGCCACCATCTCAAGCGTCTTGGGATCACGGCCAAAGAAATGCTTGCGCACATAGGCGCCGTCATTGGACTTGAAGGTCTGGTAGTCACCGTCGAGTGTGTCCATCATGACCTTGCGCAGGGCACCGTCCTTGTCGCGCGCGAGCAGCGGGTCCCAGTTGCTGCCCCAGATCAGTTTGATCACGTTCCAGCCGGCACCGCGGAAGGTGCCCTCCAACTCCTGGATGATCTTGCCGTTGCCGCGCACCGGGCCGTCCAGGCGCTGCAGGTTGCAGTTGATGACAAACACCAGGTTGTCAAGTTTCTCGCGGGCGGCCAAGCCGATGGCGCCCAAAGATTCCACCTCATCCATTTCACCGTCACCGCAGAACACCCAGACCTTGCGGTTTTCAGTGTTGGCAATGCCACGCGCATGAAGGTACTTGAGGAAGCGTGCCTGGTAAATCGCCATCAGCGGGCCCAAACCCATGGAGACGGTGGGGAACTGCCAGAACTCGGGCATGAGCTTGGGGTGCGGGTAGCTCGACAAGCCCTTGCCATCGGTTTCCTGGCGGAAATGCAGCAGTTGCTCTTCGGTCAGGCGGCCTTCCATGTAGGCGCGGGCATAAACACCAGGAGCGACGTGGCCCTGGATGTAGAGGCAGTCGCCACCGTGGTTTTCAGATTCGGCGTGCCAGAAATGATTGAAGCCGGCGCCAAACATGTGGGCCAGTGAAGCGAACGAGCCAATGTGACCGCCCAGATCACCGCCATCTGCCGGATAGTGTCGGTTGGCCTTGACGACCATGGCCATGGCGTTCCAGCGCATGTAGGCGCGCAGGCGTTCTTCGATTTCGATGTTGCCAGGGCAACGCTCTTCCTGGTCGGTCTCGATGGTGTTGACGTAGCCGGTGTTGGCCGAGAACGGCATGTCAATGCTGCTTTGGCGGGCATGCTCCAGCAACTGCTCAAGAAGGAAGTGGGCACGCTCGGGGCCTTCGCTTTGAATCACGGCGCTCAAAGCGTCCATCCATTCGCGGGTTTCCTGGGTGTCGGCGTCTGGCGCGGAAACGCCTACTCGGCTCTCGGGTGTAACTGACATGTGTTGTCTCCTGTATTGTTCGGCCCGTGAATGGTAGTGGAATTTACCATTTTGGGGGCTGATCAAATTTTAGCGGGATTGATCATAAATTTCAAATGGTGTTTATGTTTTTTGTATTATGAAATAAATATTTCATGACGACTCTCCTACACTCGCACCATGCCGTTGCCAGAAAACCTCTTCCTTCCCAAGGCCTTGCCAGCCTCCCCACTGCAGCGCCTGAAAACCTGGTGGTCGCGCCTGACGCCCCAGCGCCAGGATCGCTTTGCCATGCTGGCACCGTTGGCCGCGGTGGTGCTTTTTCTGGTGGCCATCCTGTCTGCCTTTGCCTACCTGCGCCTTGAAGAAATTTCACGTGAGCGCGAGGCCATCAGCCGCGATGTGGAGTACACCCAGCAGCGCCTGCGTTTGCGCCTGCTCGAACAACAGGAACAGCTGGGGCGCTTTGCGCGGGAGGTCGCCAGCCGGGAGATCAGTCACCAGGACTTCCTGAACCGCGCTGAGGCTTTGGTCAACCTCTACCCGGAGGTGCAGGGTCTGGCCTGGATCGATGAGCGGCGCCGCGTCAGGGTGGACTACCACACAGCCAATCGGCCGATGCCGCCGCAAAAGACCAATGAATCCGCCAAGAACAGCACGCAATCCGCCGACAACTTCGCGTTGGCGCGCCAGTTGCTGGTGCCGATTTATTCCGCACCACAAACGACGCCCGGACGCGACAGCATGCTGGAGCTGCATCTGCCGCTGATCGAACAAGCCAAATTCAAGGGCACCCTGCTGGCGCTTTATTCTGTGGACGCCTTGTTTCTTTACGGCATCCCCAACGAAATCAACGCCAAATACGCCATGTCCCTGCAGGACGCACAGGGCAAATTGCTGGCCGGAACCACCATTTCAGCAAGCCGTCTCAAGCGCCAGCTGTTGCCTTGGGCCAGCCCCATCAATGCTTATGAGATGCCGGTTTCCCCCATTGGCAACGGCTTGACGATTCAGGGCCAGGCTTACCGCACCTCACTGGGTGTGATCGGCAGTGGCCTGTTCTGGTTGGTCATGGTGCTGAGCGCCATCACTGCCTGGCTGCTGCTGGCCAACTGGAGTCACACCCGCAGGCGCATTCAGGCACAAGACGCGCTGGTGCAGGAAACCGCCTTTCGCCGCGCCATGGAAAACTCCATTCTGACCGGCATGCGCACCATGGACCTGCAGGGCCGCATCACTTATGTGAACACCGCGTTTTGCCAGATGACTGGCTGGAGCGAAGAGGAACTGGTGGGTCAAACCGCCCCTTTTCCCTACTGGCCGGAGGAGGATTACGAGATGCTCAAGCAGCGGCTCAAGGATGAATTGTCGGGCAACATCCTGCCCAGCGGCATCCATTTCCGCGTCAAGCGCAAGGACGGCGTCATCATCGAAGCCCGGCTCTATGTGTCCCCCCTGATCGATGCCTTTGGCCAGCAAACTGGCTGGATGACGTCCATGATCGACATCACGGAGCCGACCCGGGTGCGCGAACAATTGGCCGCCTCGTATGAACGCTTCACCACGGTGCTGGAAGCGCTGGACGCCTCGATTTCCGTCGCTCCACTGGGCAGCAGCGAGCTGCTGTTTGCCAACAAACTCTATCGCCAATGGTTCAGCGCCCAGGCTGACGGTCACGTGCAACTGGTGGCCGAAGCCGGCGTGCCACCGCCCGTGGCCAGTGATGAAACCCAGGACGAGGTGGATGCCTTTGCCGGTCTGCCCACCAACCAACTGGCCGACAAGGAGGCTGAAAGTGCCGAGATCTACCTGGGCACGCTGGGCCGCTGGCTCGAGGTTCGCACCCGTTACCTGAGCTGGGTTGATGGCCGCCTGGCGCAAATGGTGATTGCCACCGACATCACGGCCCGGCGCAACGCCGAACAACAGTCGCAGGTGCAAGCCGAGCGCGCGCAAACCGCCAGCCGCCTCATCACCATGGGTGAAATGGCGTCCAGCGTGGCCCATGAACTCAACCAGCCGCTCACCGCCATCAACAACTATTGCAATGGCATGGTGTCGCGCATCAGGAGCAAGCAGATCAACGAGGACGAACTGCTGGGTGCCCTGGAAAAAACAGCCAAGCAGGCGCACCGCGCCGGCCAGATCATTCACCATATCCGTTCCTTTGTGAAACGCAGCGAACCCAACCGCACCCTGTCCAACGTGGCCACCATGGTCACCGAGGCGGTGGAACTGGCAGAAATCGAGCTGCGCCGGCGCAATGTCAAACTCAGCCAATACCTGGTGCCCAGGCTGCCCATGGTGCTGGTTGACCCCATCCTGATCGAACAGGTCTTGCTCAACCTGCTGAAAAACGCAGCCGAGTCGGTCGATGCGGCGCAACGCCCGACCGCGCAACGACTGATCAAGCTGACCGTGGCGCAAGCCTATGTCAATGACAAGCCGGTCATCGAGTTCAAGGTCGTCGACTCCGGCGCGGGCATTTCACCCGACATGATGGAACACCTGTACGAGGCGTTTTATTCCACCAAGGCCGAGGGCATGGGCATCGGCCTGAGTTTGTGCCGCTCCATCGTGGAATCGCACATGGGTCGAATGAAAGCCGAGAACCTTTACAATGGCGCAATCGTGACGGGCTGCTGCTTTACCTTCTGGATTCCGGTCGCCGAGCCCCTGCCGACAGCGCCCACAAAGCGTTTTGTCCAACCCACCTTGCAGATACCACCATGAGTTTGATCCCCAAAAAAGGCACTGTGTACGTCGTTGACGACGATGAGGCCGTGCGCGACTCCTTGCAATGGTTGCTGGAGGGCAAAGACTACCGCGTGCGCTGCTTTGACTCCGCCGAGTCTTTTCTGAGCCGTTTTGACGCACGTGAGGTAGCCTGCCTGATCGTTGACATCCGCATGGGTGGCATGACCGGCCTGGAACTGCAAAACCGCCTAATCGAGAACGGCTCGCCGCTGCCACTGGCCTTCATCACCGGCCACGGCGATGTCCCCATGGCCGTCGACACCATGAAAAAGGGGGCCATGGACTTTATCCAGAAACCCTTCAACGAAGAACAATTGGTGCCTTTGGTTGAGCGCATGCTCGAACAGGCCAAGGATTCGTTTGCGGAATTTCAAAATGCCCTCAACCGCGACGCCCTGATGGGTCGCCTGACGCTGCGCGAGTCCCAGGTGCTGGAACGCATCGTGGCGGGCCGTCTGAACAAACAAATTGCCGACGACCTTGGCATCAGCATCAAAACGGTGGAGGCGCACCGCGCCAACATCATGGAAAAGCTCAGCGCCAACACCGTGGCTGACCTGCTCAAAATTGCGCTGGGACCCAACGCCGTCAAGGCCTGAGCACCCCATCACCCGGCCTCTAGCCAACATGCCCGCCCCTTTTCGGACCAGCGGGCTTTTTTTATGGATGACATTGACATGACCACTCACAGCCCCAGCGCCCACATCATCGATGGCGTCGCGCTCTCCAAAAAGCTCCGCGCGGACCTGGTCGCCCGGGTCCAGGCCCTCAAGGCACGCGGCGTCACGCCAGGCCTGGCGGTGATTCTGGTGGGCGACAACCCGGCCAGCGAGGTCTATGTGCGCAACAAGGTCAAGGGTTGTGAAGACTGCGGTTTTCATTCGGTTCTGGAGAAATTTGACGCCAGCTTGACCGAGCCAGAACTGCTGGCGCGCATTGCCGCCCTGAACGCCGACCCCGCCATTCACGGCATCCTGGTGCAATTGCCGGTGCCCAAGCACATTGACGCCACCAAGGTGATCGAAGCCATTTCGCCGTTGAAGGATGTCGATGGTTTTCACGTCGCCAGCGCCGGTGCCCTGATGACCGGCATGCCGGGTTTCTGGCCCTGCACGCCGTATGGCTGCATGAAGATGCTGGAATCCATCAACTACGACCTGCGTGGCAAACACGCCGTGGTGATCGGCCGCTCCAACATCGTCGGCAAGCCCATGGCCCTGATGCTGCTGCAAAAAAATGCCACCGTCACCATTTGTCACAGCGCCACACCCGACCTCAAGGCCTTCACGCTGCAGGCCGATGTGATTGTGGCCGCTGTGGGCAAACGCAATGTGCTGACCGCCGACATGGTCAAACCCGGCGCCGTGGTGCTGGACGTGGGCATGAACCGCAACGATGAAGGCAAGTTGTGCGGTGACGTCGACTTTGCCGGCGTGCGCCAGGTCGCCAGCGCCATTACCCCGGTGCCGGGCGGGGTTGGCCCCATGACCATTACCATGCTGCTGGTCAACACCCTCGAAGCCGCTGAACGCGCTGCAAACAACTAACTAATGTCTTTGCGGGACAGACCGCAGTTACACGAAGTGAACCAGCTCTGTCCTCAACCAATTAAATGTATGTCCAATCCCCTGCTCTCCTTTGAAGGTCTGCCGCACTTTGACCAGATCGGTCCGGAGCACGTTGAGTCGGCCATTGAACAACTGCTGGCCGAAGCCAACGCCGCACTCGAAGCTGTCACAGCGTCCGACTTTGCACCCAGCTGGACCGGCATTGCCGTGGTGCTGGACGTGGCCACCGAGCGCTTGTCACGCGCCTGGGGCAGCGTCAGCCACCTCAACAGCGTGGCCGACACGCCTGAACTGCGTGCCGCCTACAACGCCGCCCTGCCCAAGGTCACCGAGTTCTACACACGCCTGGGCGCGGATGAACGGCTCTATGCCAAGTACCGCGCCATCAACCCGGAAGCCCTCAACAGCGAACAGCGCCAGGCGCTCAAAAATGCGCTACGCAACTTTGTGCTCGGTGGTGCCGACCTGCAGGGCGCTGACCGTGAACGCTTTGCGGCCATTGCCGAACGCCAGGCTTTCCTGGGCCAGAAGTTCAGCGAAAACGCCCTCGACGCCACCGACGCCTTTGCCTATTACGCGACGGACGCCGAGCTTGACGGTCTGCCCGACGACGTCAGGCAAACCGCCCGCAACGCCGCCCAGGTCGACGGCAAGGAAGGCTACAAGCTCACCCTGAAAATGCCGTGCTACCTGCCGGTGATGCAGTTTGCCAGCAGCAGCGCGCTGCGCCAGACGCTGTACCGTGCCTATGTCACCCGCGCCTCCGACCAGGCCGGCACCGACCTGAGTCAGTTCGACAACACCGACATCATCAACGAGCTGCTGGCGCTGCGCCTGGAAGAAGCCAAGTTGTTGGGTTACCCCAATTTCGGCACGCTGTCGGTGGTGCCCAAAATGGCCGACTCGCCTGAGCAGGTGGCAACGTTTTTGCGTGACCTGGCCCAGCGCGCCCGCCCCTTTGCCGAGCAGGACCTGGCCGACCTGCGCAGCTTTGCCAAGGAGCAGTTGCACCTGACCGAGCCGCAAGCCTGGGACTGGCCTTTCATCAGCGAAAAGCTCAAGGAAGCGCGTTACGCCTTCAACGAGCAGGAAGTCAAACAGTACTTCCCGCTGCCGCGCGTGCTGGCCGGCCTGTTCAACATTGTGCAAACCCTGTTCGAAGTGTCCATCCGCGAAGACCATGCGCCGGTGTGGCATGAGTCGGTGCGCTTTTTCCGCATCGAGCGGGCCAACGCGCAAGGCGGCTCCGAGCTGGTCGGCCAGTTTTACCTGGACCCGCAGGCACGCAACGGCAAGCGCGGCGGCGCCTGGATGGACGACGTGCGTGCGCGCTGGCTGCGCCCCGACACGCAGCAGTTGCAAACCCCGGTGGCGCATCTGGTGTGCAACTTTGCCAGTGGTGTCAACGGCAAACCGGCCTTGTTGACGCACGACGACGTCACCACGCTGTTCCATGAATTCGGCCACGGCCTGCATCACCTGCTGACGCAGGTTAACGAGCGCGACGTCTCGGGTATCAGCGGCGTGGAATGGGACGCGGTGGAACTGCCCAGCCAGTTCATGGAGAACTTCTGCTGGGAGTGGGACGTCATCAAAAAAATGACGGCCCATGTGGACACCGACGCGCCACTGCCGCGCGCGCTGTTCGACAAGATGCTGGCGGCCAAAAACTTCCAGAGCGGCATGCAGACGCTGCGCCAGATCGAGTTTTCGCTGTTTGACATGCTGCTGCACACCTCACATGATCCGGCCCACGACATCATGCCGCTGCTGCAACAGGTGCGCCAGGAAGTGGCCGTGCTGCTGCCTCCCGCCTGGGCGCGCACGGCGCACACCTTCAGCCACATCTTTGCCGGTGGTTATGCCGCCGGCTACTACAGCTACAAATGGGCCGAGGTGCTCAGCAGCGACGCCTACGCCGCTTTTGAGGAGACCATGGGCGCAGACGGTTTACCAAACATTGAAACTGGGCAAAAATACCGCCAGGCCATTCTGGAAGCTGGCGGCAGTCGACCTGCCATCGAGTCGTTCAAGGCGTTTCGTGGCCGTGAGCCCACCCTGGATGCCTTGCTTCGCCATCAGGGGATGACGCAAACCGCTTAAGGAGGACAACCGATGCAAACACCTATTCCTGCAAATCACGCGGCATGTTCCGGCGTACCCGAAGTGCCGCGCTGGCTGTTGGTCGGGCTGTGCAGCAGCATCCTGCTGGGGGGGGCGGCGCAGTTGCAGGCGCAAACGGTTTACCGCATCGTCGGACCCGACGGTCAAGTGACGTTTTCGGACATGCCAGGCGGTGCATCGGCCAGCAAGGTGAGCCCGGTGGACAACACGGCGGCAGCGGCTCCAGCAGCCGCCCCGAGCGGCGCCGCGCTGCCCTTCGCGTTGCGCCAGGTCGTCGGCAAATACCCTGTCACGCTTTACACCAGCAACAATTGCGCACCTTGCGACAGTGGCCGCAAGCTGTTGCTTGGCCGCGGCGTGCCATTTTCAGAAAAAACCATCAGCTCGGTACAGGATGCCGAGGCTTTTCAACGCTTAAGCGGCAGCAACTCTTTGCCTTTCCTGTCCATCGGCAACCAGCAGGTGGCGGGCTTTTCGGCGTCGGAGTGGACCGACTATCTGACTGCGGCAGGCTACCCCGAGCGCAGCAGCTTGCCAGCCACGTACCGGGCACCCCAGGCTGCGCCGCTGGCAACGCCGGAGAAACCTGTCGCGCCAGCCAGCGCCCCAGCGCCCGCAGCCCCGGCACTGCCGCCGGTCACCGACATCAAGATCAGCCCCAGCAACCCGACGGGCATCCAGTTCTAGGAATCAGGCCGGCAGTGCGATCTGGTGATCGACGCTGTACTGGTAGTCCTTGAAAATGTGCTCGGCACTGAGTGTCTTGTAGGTGCCATCCGCGTTGCGCGTGGTGGTGTCCTTGAGGCGGTAGGTGTAATGCCCGCAGGTCCAGAGCTTGAAATTGCGCATCTGCGTGCACAGGCAGGTCTTGTCCGTGACCGAGATGTTCTTGCCATCGGGGTGCAGGGCGAGCTCCCGGTTGTACGACGTGATGTAGGCGCAATTGCCGTTGCCGTCGAGCAAATACCCGTAGGACTCGCAACCCGGCCGAATGCCGTCGCCAATGGCGGGTGAGCCCTTGAGCATGCGCATCGGGTAGCCGGTGGGCGAAATGGTGTTGACCTCGATGTCGTCCTCGTTGGCAAGGAAATAGTCCTGCTTGACGTCGGCCGGCAGACCGCATTCGTTGGCCACGGTAAAGCGCGTGGCCACCTGCACTGCGGCAGAGCCGGCCTCGAGAAACGACACCGCATCGCTGCCGGTGAAAATGCCACCAGCGGCAATCACCGGGATGTTGAGTTGCTCGTCCTTGACGTACTGGATGACCTCGGCAATGATGGTCGCCAGGTCGTATTGCGCCCAGTCCAGGCCAAAGCCCAGGTGACCACCAGCCAGCGGGCCTTCCACAATCACAAAGTCTGGCAAGCGGTTCAAACGGGCGTTTTTGCGCAGGAACAACTGCAAGGCACGCACGCTGGAGACGATGATGCCCAGCTTGGCATCGCGAAAACGCGGGTGGTCGGCAATCAGGCCAAACGAACCCAGGTGCAGACCGGCGCTCATGGTGATGCCGTCAATGCCGGCATCCAGGGCCGAGGCCATGCGCACCTGCAGCGTCTCGCGCGGGCCGTTCATGGTGAGCTTTTCCATGCAGTTGACAAAAATCAGGCCATCGCCCTTTTTGGCTTCCATGGTGGCGCCCACATGGCGACGGGTGGCGTCGGCAAGCACATCCAGATCGAACTTGACGCCGGATTTATCGGCGTTGTTGATGTTGTACTTGTATTGCTTGGTCTTGTCCTTGACAAAGCTGGTGTCAAAGCGCCGGTCCGAGACATCGTTCACCATGGCATCCGAGATGTGGCCAATGCCACCCAGCCGGGCCGCTTCCAACGCCAGCTCTGCGGTTGAAATATCCACACCCATACCGCCGACCATGATCGGAACGTACTCTTTTTGACCGAACTTCAGGCGAAAATCATCAACACGTTTCATGAAAATCCTTGAGCGAATCAACCGCTTCTAGAGGCTCCGCCAGACCAGGGCAAGCGCATGTCGGACGGCAAAAAATGGCAAGATGAAATGATCTTGCTGACCCTCAATTCTAACCACCCCACCCTATGGCAGCTGGCAGGCCCGCTTTACCCATGATGGCCTCACGTGCTTGACAATAGACGCTCAACAAGACCGCTACATGACGCCATGGCCACCTCTCCCGCAAGCCCGCAAGCCCTCAAGGGCGTAAACATCCTCAGCCTGAGCCTGAATCTGCCCGGGCCGGCCGCCTTGTTGCGGCTCAGGCAAATGGGCGCCAGTTGCGTCAAGTTCGAACCCCCGGCTCCGGCCAACGCGCCCGCCGGCATCACGGGCGATCCGATGAGCCTCTACAGCTGCGCGGCCTATGACGCCCTGCACGCTGGCATCCGTGTCGAGACGGTCGACCTCAAGACCGAGGCCGGTCAACACCGGTTGCATAGCGAGCTGGCCAACATCGACGTGCTGTTGACCTCGTTTCGACCCAGCGCCTTGCGCAAGCTGGGGCTGGACTGGGACGGCCTGCACCAGCACTGTCCGGCGCTGTCGCTGGTAGCCATCGTCGGTGCACCAAGCCCGCAGGCCGAGTTGCCTGGCCACGACCTCACCTACCTGGCTGAAAACGAGCTTGTCACCGGGCTCGACCTGCCCGCCACGCTGTACGCTGACATGGGCGGTGCGCTGATGGCGGTGGAGGCCGTGTTGCAGGCGGTGCTGCTGCAAGGGCGAACTGGTCAAGGGCATCGTTTTGAGGTCGCCCTGTCGCAAGCCGCTGCCCATCTGGCCCAACCGCACCACTGGGGCCTGACCCAACCGGGCACCCTGCTGGGCGGCGGCCACGCCGGCTACCAGCTTTACCGTTGCCTGGACGGCCGGGTGGCGCTGGCCGCGCTGGAGCCGCATTTCGCCCGGTCCCTGTGCACTGCTGCGGGGCTGACCTGGACCACGCCCGCCATGATGATGGAAGCTTCAACGCGCCAGGCCATCGCCGGGTTTGTGGCGCAGCGCAGTTGCCAGGCGCTGCAGGAATTAGCGCTACAGCACGACATCCCGCTGCACACGCTGCAGAACTAAAAAACGCTCAGGTTAAAACGTCAGCAACACCACCGCGCGCGCTTCCATGGCCTGGCCCAGGCCGACCGGGCCCATTTTTTCGGCGGTCTTGGCTTTGACGTTGACCTGATCCAGCTCGATGCCCAAAGTCTGCGCGACACTGGCGCGAATGGCCGGCATGAAGGGCATCAACTTGGGCGCCTGGGCGATGATGGTGCTGTCGACGTTGCCAATCTCGAAACCCCTGGCGCGCACCTGGCGGGCGACCTCACTCAGCAGCACCCTTGAATCAGCGCCCTTGAACTGGGCATCCGTGTCGGGGAAATGCGTGCCGATGTCGCCCAGCGCCGCCGCACCCAGCAGGGCGTCGGTGATGGCGTGCAGCAGCACGTCGGCGTCCGAATGGCCCAGCAGTCCCAAGTGGTGCGGCACCTCGACACCACCCAGCATGAGCTTGCGCCCGGCCACCAGCGCGTGAATGTCCCAGCCTTCACCGATTCTGAAATTCATTTAATTTGCCTCTTGCATTGACTCATATTCCTAGGCCTGGCGACTCTGCAGCAGCGCCTGCGCCAGCGCAAAATCTTCCGGGTAGGTGACCTTGAAATTCTGCGCACTGCCCACCACCAGTTTTGGCGCCAGGCCCATGGCTTCGATGGCGCGGGACTCGTCTGTGACGGTATCGCCCGCCAGCTCCAGGGCTTCCAACAAGCTGCCAATGCGGAACATCTGCGGGGTTTGTGCCAACCATTTATCGTCACGTGGCAAGGTAGCTGCCACCCTGCCCGACTGCGCTGCCTTGAGGGTGTCGGGCAGTGGCAAGGCCAACAGACCGCCGACTTCGTCCTCCAGGCAGGCGTCAAGCAACTGGTCTATTTGTGCGGGGGTGATCAGGCAGCGCGCCGCGTCGTGCACCAGCACCCAGTCATGCGGCACCGCGCCTTCTGCCAGCAGGGCGCTCAAGCCGTTGAAGACACTGCCGGCCCGGGTGGAACCGCCGCAGGGTGCGATGAGAAATGACGCATTTTTCGCCTCTGGGGTTTGAAAAAACGTGTCTTCCGGTGATACCACCACCAGGGTTTGGTCGATGCGCGGGACCTCGGCAAAGGCGGCCAGGGTGTGCATCACCATGGGCTGGCCCGCCAAAGTCTGGTACTGCTTGGGGCCTGCCGCGCCAGCGCGCGAGCCCGTGCCGGCACAGGGAATGAGCGCCCAGCAGCGGGGTGCGGCGGTGGGTGCAAGGGCAATGTCGGTAAGTTCTGTCATGGTGTGGCCTGCATTCTAGAATCGAGCCCACACACCCTGCCAATCTTTGC
Source organism: Rhodoferax sp. (assembly GCF_030653815.1). Taxonomy (GTDB): domain Bacteria; phylum Pseudomonadota; class Gammaproteobacteria; order Burkholderiales; family Burkholderiaceae_C; genus Rhodoferax. The sequence continues at coordinate 174,623 of NZ_JAURYQ010000015.1, forward strand.
GCAGGGTTTTGGCGTTTTTATCGCGCCCATCGACACTGACGGACTGCTCGCCTTTCATGGATTTACCCAAACTTAGCCCCGGCAAACGCTACACCTTGCCGCGCCCGGTCGGCTCGGCCGATGCCCTGCTGCTGGCGCAACTGGCCTTGCGCGACAAGACGAAACACCAGGTCACGGCCATCGTCACCGCAAACGCCCTTGACGCCCAGCGGCTGATCGAGGAGATGGCGTTTTTTGCGCCCGCGCTGCGCTGCGTGTTGTTCCCGGACTGGGAAACGCTGCCGTATGACACTTTTTCGCCGCACCAGGACCTGATCAGCGAACGCCTGGCCACGCTGTGGCGCATTAGCCAGCGCGACCATGACACCGGGGCCGATGTGGTCATCGTGCCGGCCACCACGGCGCTGTACCGGCTGGCGCCACCCTCCTTTCTGGCCGCCTACACCTTTCAGTTCAAGGTCAAGCAGCAGCTCAACGAGGCCAAGCTCAAGGCACAGTTGACATTGGCCGGCTACAGCCATGTGACGCAGGTGGTAAGCCCCGGCGAATATGCGGTGCGCGGCGGTCTGATCGACCTGTTTCCCATGGGCTCGCTGGTGCCGTACCGGGTGGACTTGTTTGACGACGAGATCGACAGCATTCGCACCTTTGACCCCGACAGCCAGCGCAGCCTGTACCCGGTGCCTGAGGTGCGGCTGCTGCCCGGACGCGAGTTTCCGATGGATGACGACGCCCGTGCGCGCTTTCGGGGCCGCTGGCGCGAACTGCTCGAAGGTGATCCGACGCGCAGCCGGATTTACAAGGACATGGGCACGGGCGTGGCCACGGCGGGCATCGAGTACTACCTGCCACTGTTTTTTGACGAGACCGCGACCGTTTTTGACTACCTGGGCGAGGCCGCCACGGTGGTGCTGCACGGCGACCTGGAACCGGCCTTTGCGCATTTTTGGCAGGACACGCGTGAGCGTTACCGGCTGGTGCAGGGCGACCTGGAGCGGCCGGTGCTGCCACCCGACGCCCTGTTTTTAAGCACCGAGCAGTTTTACGCCCGGGTCAACCAGCATGCCCAGCTGGCGCTGCGCACGGCGGTGGACGAAGTAGCCGACAGCGCGCATTTTGTGCGCCTGGGCGACCTGACCGTGGTGCGCGGGGCCGAGGACCCGCTGGCCAAACTCAAAACCCACATCCGCAACACGCAGCAGCGCGTGCTGGTGCTGGCCGAAAGCGATGGCCGGCGTGCCAGCCTGCTCGACTTTTTGCACAGCAGCCAGTTCGACCCGCCATCTTTTGACTCGCTGGCCGAGTTTCAGGCGAGCAAAGAGCCCATTGGCATTGCCACCTCCGGCCTGGCCACGGGCTTTGCCTGGCTTGAGGCGGGCATTGACTTTGTCACCGAGACCGAACTCTTTGCCGCCGGCCCGACCACGCGCCGGCGCAAGAAACAGGAGCAGGTGAGCGACGTTGAAGCGCTCATCAAGGACCTGAGTGAACTGAAAGTGGGCGACCCGGTGGTGCATTCGGCCCACGGCATTGGCCGCTACCGCGGCCTGATCAACCTGGATATCGGCAACAAGCTGCCCAACGGCGAGCCCGAGGTGCAGGAATTTTTGCACCTGGAATACGCCGACCAGGCCACGCTCTATGTGCCGGTGAGCCAGTTGCAACTGATCAGCCGTTACACCGGCGTCAGCCCCGACGAGGCGCCCTGGCACAAGCTGGGCAGCGGCCAGTGGGAAAAGGCCAAACGCAAGGCCGCCGAGCAGGTGCGCGACAGCGCCGCCGAACTGCTCAACATCTACGCCCGCCGCGCCGCGCGCGAAGGCCATGCCTTCAGGTACTCGCCCGCCGACTACGAGGCCTTTGCCAATGAATTCGGCTTTGAGGAAACCGCCGACCAAAAAGCGGCCATCCACGCGGTGATCCAGGACATGATCAGCCCGCGCCCGATGGACCGGCTTGTGTGTGGTGACGTTGGTTTTGGCAAGACCGAAGTAGCCCTGCGCGCCGCGTTTGTTGCCATTACCGGCGGCAAACAGGTGGCGTTTTTGGCCCCGACCACGCTGCTGGCCGAGCAGCATTACCAGACGCTGGTGGACCGCTTTGCCAAATGGCCGGTGAAGATTGCCGAGATGAGCCGCTTCCGCTCGGCCAAGGAAATTACCGCTGCCGCCAAAGGCCTGGCCGATGGCAGCGTGGACATTGTGGTGGGCACACACAAGCTGCTGAGCGAGTCGGTGAAGTTCAAAGACCTGGGCCTGCTCATCATTGACGAGGAGCA
>NZ_JAURYQ010000021.1 GCF_030653815.1 Rhodoferax sp.
TCCATATTGATGGCACGCCCTCTGCAATGACGAACCACCGGGGCATCAGAACTGAGGAGGCCGTGAAAAATATTCTCACTGTGCTACCTCAAGACCATGGCATCACTTTCGAGGCAATGGCCTAGCGTTCACCACGCCAAAAAAATTGAGCAATTTCTCCCAAGCTACAATGAGGGTGTCCCGACATGGGGTCGAGACTTTTTGTCGAATCCCACTGTCGATGCTCGAAAAAGCCTTTGAAATCAACGTACTTGGTTGGATTAGCTGGACCCCCATCAGCCACCCCAGTATCCCAAGAAAGCTCACTATCAAAATGGTAGTGGGCTTTTTTCATGGGGGATTTCAATGGAAGTCCCGGCTGGGCGCGGCAAGCCGTCCCAGCAAAGGCGTCAAATCCACCAGGCGCTGCGCGATCAGGTTGCGCACCTCGCCTTCGCGCTGCCAAGTGCCGTAAACGCCCAGCAGTTTGGCGTTCATCAATGCCTGGCGCTGTTGCTCGCGCACACTTTTCCAGACGATGACCTGCACGCTGCCGTGCTCGTCTTCCAGTGACACAAAAACGACGCCCTTGGCGGTGCCTGGTTGCTGCCGCAGCGTCACGATGCCGCAGGCCCGCACCAAGCGACCATCGGGCAGCTCACGCAAGGCTTGCGATGACTGGAAACGCATGACGTTCAGGCGTTGCCGAAGTAGCGCCATGGGGTGGCGCCTGAGCGAGAGCCCGAGGGCGGCGTAGTCAAACACAATTTCTTCGCCCTCGGGCGCCTCGGGCAACTCCAACAACTCTTCTTCCACCGGCGCGTCGCGCAGCAGCAGGGGCGGTGCATGCAAGGCTGCCGCGTCCCAGACCTGTTGCCGGCGGTGCCCCGACAGGCTGGCCAGGGCATCGGCTGCGGCCAGCAGTTTCATTTCAACCTGCGCTAGTTGGGCACGGCGGGACAGGTCTTCGGCACTGTCAAACGGCGCTTGTGCCCGCGCGGCAACAATGCGCTCGGCGGAAGTTCGTTTGAGCCCGGCAATCAGGCCCAGTCCCAAACGCACGGCGGGGGTGTGGGGCAAGTCCTCCAGCGTGGCGCCCCAAGCGCTGAACATCACGTCCACCGCCCGCACCACCACGCTGTGGCGCCTGGCGTCCTGCACCAATTGGCTGGGCGAGTAAAAGCCCAGCGGCTGGGAATTGAGCATGGCGGCCAGAAAGGCGGCGGGCTCGGTCTGTTTGAGCCAGCAACTGGCGTACACCAGCAAGGCAAACGAGGCCGCGTGGGACTCCGGGAAACCGTATTCGCTGAAACCCTTGATCTGCTCAAAAATCTGCACCGCAAATTCCTTTTGGTAGCCGCGCGCGGTCATGCCGTCGACGATGCGGGCGTAGTATTTTTCCAACCCGCCCTTGCGTTTCCAGGCCGCCATAGCCCGGCGCAAACCGTCCGCTTCGCCCGGGGTGAAACCGGCCGCCAGAATGCTGACCTGCATCACCTGCTCCTGAAACACCGGAACGCCCAGCGTCCGGCCCAAGGCCTGTTCCAGCGCCGCACTGGGATAAGTCACCGCTTCCTTGCCCTGGCGGCGGTTCAGGTACGGGTGCACCATGCCACCCTGAATCGGGCCGGGCCGCACCAGCGCCACCTCGATCACCAGGTCGTAAAAGCACTGCGGCCGCAAGCGCGGCAACATGCTCATCTGCGCCCGCGACTCGATCTGGAAAACGCCCACCGTGTCGGCCCGGCAAATCATCGCGTAGGTGTCGGGGTCTTCGGGTGGGATGTCCTGCATCTGAAATTCAAAGCCACGCCGCAAGCTGACGAGTTCCAGCGCTTTGCGAATCGCCGTCAGCATGCCTAAGCCCAGCACATCGACCTTGAGCAAACCCATGGCGTCCAGGTCGTCCTTGTCCCACTCGATCACGGTGCGGTCTTCCATGGCGGCGGCTTCTATGGGCACCATGCGCGACAAGGGCCCCCGGGTCAGAACAAAGCCGCCCGGGTGCTGTGACAGATGCCGTGGAAAACCCATCAGCTGACGTGTCAGGTCCATCAACTGCTGTACCGCCAGGTCGTTCAGCGACAGGCCCAACTCTTGCAAGCGATCGGTATGCAACTCGCGGCCATCCCAATGGCGGTGCGCTTTGCCCAGCTTTTCCAGCAGCTCCAGCTCAAAGCCCAGGGCTTTGCCAACGTCGCGGATGGCCGACTTGGGCCGGTAGGAAATCACCACTGCCGTCAGGGCGGCGCGCTCGCGGCCGTACTTTTGGTACAGGTACTGGATGACTTCTTCGCGGCGCTCGTGCTCGAAGTCGATGTCAATGTCGGGCGGCTCGTTGCGCTCCTTGCTGATGAAACGCTCAAACAGCACACTCATGCGCGCCGGGTCGACCTCGGTCACGCCCAGGCAATAACACACAGCGCTGTTGGCGGCCGAGCCGCGCCCCTGGCACAGGATGTGGCGCGAACGGGCGAAAGAAACAATGTCGTACACCGTCAAAAAATAGGGCTCGTAGTGCAGTTCGCAAATCAGCGCCAGTTCATGCTCGATCTGATGCTGCACCTTGGCTGTCATGCCGCCGGGCCAACGACGCCCGGCACCCTGGTAGGTGACCTTGCGCAAATACGACTCAGGCGTTTCCCCGGGTGGCACCACCTCCTGCGGATACTGGTATTTCAGCTCGTCCAGAGAAAAGTGGCAGCGCTCCGCCAGCTTGAGCGTCTCGGTCAGCAACGCCTGCGGGAAAATTTGGGCCAGCCGCAACCGGCTGCGCAGGTGCTGCTCGGCATTGGCTTGCAGGTCCAGCCCGCACGCGGTTAGCGGCTTGCCGACACGAATGGCCGTCAGGACGTCCTGCAGGGGCTTGCGCGAACGCACATGCATGTGCACATCACCCACGGCCACCAGCGCAATGGCCGTGGCGTCGCTCAGCTGCTTCAAGTGGTGGCGCCAGATTTCATCGTCCAGCATTAGCAGTTGCGTCACACCCAGCCAGCAGCGGCCGGTGAAATGTGTCAGCAGCCATTGGCCAAGCACCAGCAGTTGCGCCGGGGCATTGTTGCGCTCAGGGCAGGCCAGCACCAGGCAATCGGCCAGCGCAGGCCCATGGATGTCTTCCTGCCGAAGCTGGTAGCTGCCCTTTTTTTCAGCGCTGCGCCGCAGGCGTGTGATGAACTCGCACAGGTTGCCGTAACCGTTCAAGTTACAGGCCAGTACCACCAGCGTAAAAGGGGCTTCACCGTCGACCTTAAATTGCGAACCGACCAGCAGCTTGAGGCCACAGGTTTTGGCTGCCACATGGGCGCGCACCACGCCGGCCATGCTGCATTCGTCGGTGATGGCCAGCGCGGTGTAGCCCAGCGCGTGGGCGCGTGTCACCAGTTCCTCGGGTTGACTGGCTCCTTTTAAAAACGAAAAGTTGGACAGGCAGCGCAGTTCAGCGTAACCGGAAAGCTGGGGCTGTTGTGACAAAGGGGGCAGGGCGGCCATGACGACGCCTCAGGCAAAGATGCCGTGCAAATACCAGCACGCTGTTTCGTTGCGGGGCAGGCGTTGCTGAAAAATCCACAGCGCGCCCGCATGCTGGCTCAGGGCCACCCAGTAGTCGCGCGCCACCTGCAGGCTGTGCTGGCCGCCCTCGGCAGCCTTGACGCGGTGCCACCAGCCACCCTCAATACGCTCGGGGCCCAGCAGCAGTTGCAGCGGTCCCTGGTACAGCGGGCAGTCGTCCCGCACATCAAGCTTGAGCGGGTTTTTGAGAATCCAGGTCGGTTGTGGCCCTGGCACCTGGCGCACCTTGATGCCGGGACTTTGGGCGTTGAGGGGTTGCCAATGGGCCATCCAGGCCATGCGGGTATCCTCGACCAGCATTGGCCGCAGCACACGTTTTTGACCCAGCCGGGCTTCGATGCGCTCCAGCACCTGGTTCAGTGCTTCGCCGCTGGCCCGGGCATCGGGCAGCAAGGAGCGGCTGGTCTCAATGAACGGGCTGACCTCGGTGGCGCTCAGGGCCAGTTCGCCCGTCGGGGCCAGCAGTTGCACTTTGGCCAGGTTCTCACCCAGCAATCGGCACAGATGGTCGACGTTTTGGGTGGGTTGTGCCGTGCGCACCGTGATACTGCCACCCTCACCGGCGTCGCGGGCGCGCATGGCGTCGTGACCCCAGTGCAGCGTGAAAGCCGTCACGCCGCAGTGGCGGGCCGACAACCAGCCACCCATCTGCAGCAGCAAACGCCGCGCGCCAAACATCAGGGCCGGGGCCGTGTCGACACGGCCGGGCAACTCCAGTTTGGCCGAGAAAATCTCTGGCAGCTTGACCCAGGCGTAGCCCTCGGGGCGCAGTCCGTAGGCCTGGTCCAGTGCCAGCAGCAACTGGCTGTCAAAACGCCGGCTGATGCCGCCGCGCGGCAGTTGGCGCACATCGGCCAGCGTTTGGCAGCCCAGGCGCGCCAGCGTGGCCTGATGGGTCTTGACGGCATCCATGCATTCAATGGGCAAGGGGTCAAGTACCTGAGCCAGCGGCATGGCAAAGCCGTTGCGAATGCCCATTCGCGCGCAAGCCAGGGCCGCCAGGCTGGTTGGCGCCCAGGCCAAAGCCCTGATGCCCAGTTCGGCGGCACCGGTTTCCACCCGCTGGTGCAGCGGGTCTTCGCCACCGAACAGCCGGGTGCTTTGTGCCACCTCCAGCCAGACCGTCTGCTCCTTCTGTGCCACCCGGGGAGTGAACTGAAGCGCCCATACAGCCACGCTCTGGGGGTCAATGCGCGGCGAGCTGTCGCAGGTGGCGTTGGTCAACAGTGCGGCCCAGTGCAGGGACATCTGAAACCTCCGATCTTGCAAGCAACTGGCTGGGGCGCATCAGCCGGGGTGTCAACACGCTGGCAAGCGTCCCCGGCACCGAAGGCAGCACGATGGGGCCGTCCAGCAGGGCACCCTTGCGCTTGAGCAGGTGAACGTGCAGGTTCCAGTCTGGCCCCAAGGTGGTCAACAGCCGCAAGGGGGCGGGTGAGGCGTCCAGCTGGGCCGCTTCGGGCCGGAACAGAAACACCGGGCAATCACAAGACTGGGCGTGCACCTGCAGGCGGCGCAATTGCTCGGCACGGGCCTGGGGCAGCCAGGCCAGGATGGTGCCGCCGCGTGGGTTGGCCTTGACCAGCTGTTCTGTGGTCCAAAGCCGTTCGGCCGGGGTGTCGGCAGCGATCCAGACAATGCTTTTTTCGGCAATACCGAGCTTGACCAAACCCGGCGCGTGCGGGCGTTTGGGCGGACCCACCAGCAGGATGGGGCCACCTCCAGCGGCCAGCCCCGCCAGCGCTGGTGCCAACAAGCGCCACTCGCACAAGCCGGGTTGGGGTTGCAACAGTTCGGTCAGGGCATTGCAGGGCCAGCCGCCACCGGGCAATTGAGCATCCAGCGCGGCCCAGCCGCTTGACACCACCGACTGGTCGGCCTGTGCCACCTGGGAGCCGCGCCAGATCGCCTGGGCGACGCTACCTGGAAACTGCCCCAAGTCGAACGAATGCGACAGTGCATCGACCGACACGGGTGCGGCGTTGACGATCCATTGCAGTGCGGCAGGCATGGCGATTGGGTTTGTTGAAATACTGTTAAAAAACACAGTATAACCAGATCACCACTTTGTGGGAGGCCCGCCCTCGGGCCGATGGCTGTTGGGGGCAATCGCGGCGAGGGCGCCGCTCCCACAGGGTCAAGAAACCAGTACTTGTGCAGCAATATCCAGCGATTGCAGGCGCAGCGCTGGGTCAAACATGTCGCACACCAGCATGAACTCGTCGGCCTGCGTTTGCTGGGCTAAGGCCGTCAGCCCGGCGCGCACCTTGTCCGGGCCACCGATGACTGCCACCGCCAGAAAGTCGTTGATGGCTGCGAGCTCTTGAGGATGTAGCTGCTGCATGAAGTTTTTTACCGGCGGCTGCAGCGGCTGGCGGTCTCCGGTCAGGATGCCGAGTACGCGCTGGTAGGTGCTGCTGGCCAGAAATTCGGCCTCGTCATCGGTGGGGGCCGCGATCAAGGGCACGCCGATCATCACATAGGGTTGGCGCAACACCTTGGACGGCTTGAACAAGCGCCGGTACAGGTCAATCGCCTGCAGCATCATGCGTGGGGCAAAGTGCGAGGCAAAGGCGTAGGGCAGACCGCGTTCTGCCGCCAGCTGGGCCGAGAACAGGCTCGACCCCAACAGCCAGATCGGCACCTCGGTGCCGGCGCCCGGCATGGCCACAATGCGTTGGCCCGGCTGCACCGGTCCCAGCAGATGCTGCAGCTCGGCGACGTCGCGTGGAAAGTCCTGCTCGGTCTCAATGCGGTCGCGGCGCAGGGCCTGCATGGTGAGCCGGTCGGTACCCGGTGCCCGGCCCAGTCCCAGGTCAATGCGATTCGGGTACAGCTCGGCCAGCGTGCCAAAGGCTTCGGCCACTACCAGCGGCGCGTGGTTGGGCAGCATGATGCCGCCCGAGCCGACCCGAATGTGGTGCGTGCCCCCGGCCAGGTAGCCCACCAGCACGGCCGTGGCCGAACTGGCAATGCTGGCCATGTTGTGGTGCTCGGCCACCCAGTAGCGGGTAAAGCCCAGTGCTTCGGCATGCTGCGCGGTGCGCAAGGCCGTGGCCAGCGCCTGCGCCACCGTGCCGCCTTCGCGCAGCGAGACCAGGTCCAGCATGGACAGCGCGGGTTTTTTCATCAGGCCAGCTGCTCAGACAACCATGCCAGCGTGCGGCCACGCGCCAGTGCGGCAGCGCGCTGCTGGTACATCGGGCGGCCCCAGCAGTTGAAGCCGTGGTCCACACCCTCGTACACATGGAATTGCGCGTTGGCACGGCCTGCAAAGGCTTTCTTGACGTCGGCCACCGCCGTTGCCGGGATGTAGCCGTCCAGCGCCGCATAGTGGAACAGGATGGGGCACTTCACCGCTGCCGCCTTGTCCAGATGGTTCTGGATGCCGCCGCCGTAGTAACACACGGCCGCATCCACTGCGCCACTGGCCGCCAGCTGGTAACTCAGGCGCCCGCCCATGCAAAAGCCGATCGAGCCCACCTTGCCGCTTACTTCCGGCCGGGCGCGCAGGGCGTTTGCCGTGCTCACCAGATCGGCCACGGCATGGGCTTCGTCCAGGTTGGTCATGAGCTGGAAGGCCTTTGGGGTGTCCGTTTCGTTGTACTTCAGGTCGACGTTGGCTTCCTGGCGCCAGAATACATCGGGCGCCAGCACCACATAACCATCCATGGCGTACTGATCGGCCACCGCCTTGATGTGCTCATTGACGCCCCAGATCTCTTGAATGATCACCAGGCCCGGCCCGCGACCCGTTGGGGGCAGCGACAGGTAGGCGTCAAATTGTTGGCCGTCGTGGCTGGTGATGGAAAGGGTGGAACTGTTCATGTGTGTTTCCTATTGAATGGCGGTCGATACGGGAAATTCCAGAATCTTGAGTTTGTCATGGCCTGGCACCAACAGGTGCTTGAGGGCCAGGCGGTAGGTGTCGAGGTTGAAGGCCAGCGGTTCGGTGCGGCTGTGTAATGCCTCATGCAGGTCGTCGTCAGAATGCACCGTGGCCAGGTGACACCACTGGTCAAACAGGTGGATGTCGGTGCGCCCGGTGCGCGCGTTATGTTCACGCACCCCCACTTTGCCGGCAAAAGGCCAGACCTGCAGCTTGTTGCCAGCCAGCGCCAGCTGCAGGCGCAGGTGGTGGCGCTCGGGTGCTTCCTCGCCACAACACACGCCCTTGCACCGACCTATCTGATGGCCAAAACAGCGGCCCTTGCCGGATTCCAGCCCCAGCGCCTGCAGGCACAGTCCCTGCGTTTCGGCGAGTTCGCGCAGCTGGCTCTGAGCCTGGCTTTTGGAGCGGTAGGGGCCATACAACGCGCCAAATTGTTCCGGCGCCAGTTCGCTGCCACGCACCAGCGTCAGCAGCGGCCGGCTGTTGGGGTTGGCCTCAAGCCGCCAGGCGCACAGGTCGCCTTCGCGGCGCAACTGGCGGTTGTGCACGGGTTGGCGCGCTTTCACCAGCCGCGCTTCGAGCAGCAGGGCGCCGAGCTCTCCGGCGGTCTCGACCCATTCGATGCGCCTGATTTCCTGGGCGATGCGCATCTCGCGGGCGTTGCGGCCGGCGGCCTGAAAATGCGACATCACCCGGCTACGCAGCTTGACACTTTTGCCGATGTACAGCGGCAGCGCGCCTTCGCCAAAAAAGAGGTAAACCCCGGGCGTGTCAGGGATGTCGGTGATGTTCGTATCGAGCTGTGGTGGCAGCGCCGCGCTGCCCTGCAACAGTCTCTGCGCAAGGCCAGCCACATGCTCGGCACCCAGTTCGGTTTGTGCCAACGTGAGCCAGCTTTGCATCACTTCGACATCGCCCATGGCGCGGTGCCGCGCGGCACTGGTCAGGCCGTGGCGTTGCATGATGGCATCCAGGCCGTGGCCCTTGAACTGCGGGTACAAGAGCCTTGAAAGGCGCACGGTGCACAGGGTTTTGACGCGCAGCGTCACGTCCAGGCGGCTCAGTTCATTGAGCAGAAAACCATGGTCAAAGCGCACGTTGTGGGCCACCAGCACGGCACCGTCCAGCAAGGCCAGCAGTTCGGGGGCGACCTCGGCAAAGCGCGGGGCACTGGCCACCATGGCATTGCTGATGCCGGTGAGCTGCTCAATGAAACCCGACACGTGCACCCCCGGATTCACCAGCGTGCTCCAGCGCGCCACCTCCACGCCGTGCTCGACGCGCACGGCTGCAATTTCTGTGATGCGGTCGTGCACCGGATTGCCACCGGTGGTTTCCAGATCAAGCAGCACGTAGCAGGGCAGCATGGCGTCGGGCCTCAGCGCCGGTCAGGCAATGTCAAAGACATGGATGGAAAAATTGCCCTGACGGCGGTCAGCAAAAAAACGCTTCAGGGTTTCACTCACAGTCCGGAAAGCGAGTTCGTCCCAGGGGATTTCATCTTCTGAAAACAGGCGCGCCTCGAGAGTTTCAAACCCCGGATCAAATTGGTCGCTGAGCAACTGGGCGCGGTAGAACAGGTGCACCTGCCCCACGCGGGGGATGTTCACCAACGAGAAAAACTCCCCCATCTCAAATTGCGCGCCAGCTTCTTCGAGCGTTTCGCGCGCCGCGCCTTCGCTCACGGTCTCGTTGAGCTCCATGAAACCGGCGGGCAGTGTCCACTTGCCCCAGCGCGGCTCGATGTTGCGCTTGCACAGCAGCACCCTGTCACCCCAGATGGGGATGGTGCCCACCACATTGAGCGGGTTTTCGTAGTGCACGGTCTGGCAGGTCGGACACACTGCGCGGTGCTTGGTGTCGCCGTCGTCCGGCAGCCGATACACCACGGCCGTACCACAGCTTTTGCAGTGTTTGATCGGGGGGCGGTGCATGAACTCAAACCACCTTGAATTCAATATTTGTGAGGCCGCTGATGCTGCCTTTGAGCGTGTCGCCCGGCTGCACCGCGCCCACGCCGGCCGGGGTGCCGGTGTAGATCAGGTCACCGGGCTGCAGTTCCCAGGCGGCGGAGAGCTGGGCAATAGTCTCTGCAATGTTCCAGATCAGTTGTTCCACCGTGCTGTTTTGACGCACCGCCTGGTTGACCTGCAGGCTGATGGTGGCGTGGGCGATGTCGCCGGCCGCGTCTGTAGGCGTGATGGGACCGATGGGCGCCGAGTGGTCAAAGCCCTTGCCAATGCACCACGGGCGGCCCTGGGCCTTCATGGCGTTTTGCAGGTCGCGCCGGGTCATGTCCAGGCCCACGGCGTAGCCAAAAATATGGTTTTCAGCCTGTTCCACCGAGATGTTTTTGCCGCCGGTGCCAATCGCCACCACCAGTTCAACCTCGTGGTGCAGACTTTGGGTGAGGCTGGGGTAGGGCAGGGGCGTGACGCTACCTGGCTCTGCCACCAGCACCGCATCGGCCGGCTTCATGAAGAAAAAGGGCGGCTCGCGCCCGCTGTGGCCCATTTCCTGGGCGTGCTCGGCGTAATTGCGGCCGACGCAATAGATACGGTGCACCGGAAATTGGGCGCTGGTGCCGACCACGGGCACGGTCACGATGGGCGCTGGAGGAAAAACGGTGTTCATGGCGACCTTTTGCTCAGCCTGCATCAAGCTGACTTGGCGACCAGCTCAAAGTGCTCCACCACCGGCGGACTGGCAAAAAACGGCCCCACGATGGCGCGCCACTCGGCAAACGCCGGGGAACCCCGGAAACCCACCGTGTGGTCTTCCAGCGTGGTCCAGAAAATTTGCAGAATGTAGCGCTGCGGGCTTTCAATGCCACGGTTCACCTTGAAGCCCTCGAACCCTTTGGCGTGGGCAATGACGGTTTTCAGGCCACGTTCAATGGCTTCTTCAAAAGCGGCGTTCTGGCCGGGATGGATCGAGATATCGGCGAGTTCAAGAATCATAAAAGTCTCCGCTGGGGGTAGGTTAATTCGCTAAGCAGCGAGTCTAGCGTTTTCATCCCGGCCGCAAAACCGAACGGTATTAGGACTAAGGTATGCTGGGGACATGAACCACACTACCTTTATTCCTGGCAAAGACGCCGCCCTCGAAACCACGATTCAAACTCTGCAGGGCAAGTTGCAAGCTCTGGGTTTCCACATTGAAGAGCGCAGCTGGCTCAACCCGGTGGACGGCATCTGGTCGGTCCACATCCGCGACCGTGACTGCACCTTGCTGTTTGCCAACGGCAAGGGCGCCAGTCGCCTGGCCTGCCTGGCGAGCGCCCTGGGCGAGTTTGTCGAGCGCTTGTCCACGCATTATTTCTGGACCCATTTTTACCTTGGCCCTGATGTGACCGAACGCGCCCATGTGCATTTCCCGCAGGAGCGCTGGTTTGAGGTGCCGGCCGACGAGCAGTGGCCCGCCGAGCTGCTCACGCCCGAATTACATGCGCTGTACAACCCGCAAAGCAACATCGACGCCAGCAGCCTGGTCGATTTCAACTCCGGTGCCACCGAGCGCGGCATCTGTACCCTGCCGTATGTGCGCCAGAGCGATGGCAAAACGGTTTATTTCCCGGTCAATGTCATCGGCAACCTGTATGTCAGCAACGGCATGTCGGCCGGCAACACCCAACTTGAGGCGCGTACCCAGGCGCTGTCCGAAATTTTCGAGCGTGCCATCAAGGCCCGCATCATCAGCCAGGGCCTGTGCCTGCCCGACGTGCCCGAAGCCGTGATTGCGCGCTACCCGCGCATTGCGCGTGGCATTGCCGCGCTGCGCGAGGCCGGTTTTGGCATTCTGGTCAAGGACGCCTCGCTGGGCGGCCAGTACCCGGTGATGAACGTCACGCTGCTGAACCCGCTCGACCAGGGCTGTTTTGCCAGCTTTGGCGCCCATCCGCGCTTTGAAGTGGCGCTGGAGCGCGCGCTCACCGAGCTGCTGCAGGGCCGCGCGCTCGATGCCTTGTCGGGCTTTCCGGCGCCCGGCTTCGACCTGGAAGAAGCGGCCAGCTCCACCAACATCGAGATCCATTTTGTCGATTCCAGCGGTGTCATCCACTGGAAGTTTCTGGGTGATGTGCCGGACTTCGAATTTGCCGACTGGAACTTCAGCAGCACCACGGCCGAGGACTATGCCTGGAGCTTGGCGCGCCTGCACCAGGACGGTCATGAGGTCTACATCGCCGACTTCGAGCAGCTTGGCGTCTACGCCTGCCGAATTCTGGTGCCCGGCTTGTCCGAGATCTACCCCATTGACGACCTGGAGTTCGAAAACAACAGCATTGCCAACAATTTTCGCGAAGCCGTGTTGAACCTGCCCGACCTGGACGACGAAGAATGCGCCGACCTGCTGGAAACCCTCAACGAATCCAACCTGGCCGACCATCGCCCGGTGCCTGGCCTGATTGGCTTGGCCGCCGATGCCGGCTCGTTCTGGAGCGACCTGCGCTTGGGTGAACTCAAAACCCTGCTGGCACTGGCCGTGGGCGACGAAGCCGCCACGCTCGAAGGCTGCGAGTGGATTTTGAACTTCGACCAGGTCAATCCGCAGCGCAAACGGGTGTATGCCTGCATTCAGAACCTGATCAACTTTGCTGACATCGGCGACAGCGGACCTTATCTGGACACCCTGGCCTTGCTGTATGGCGCCGGCCCGCTGGCGCAAGCCCACGCGCTCATCATGCAGGAAGACCGCTTCATGGGCCTCGGTGCGCCCGGCTTGGCGCTGGACGGTTGCGAGATGCACCACAAGTTGCTGGCGGCCTATGACAAGATACATGCAGCGGTGTGATGTTGTTGTGGGCGCGGCGCCTTGTGGGAGCGGCGCCCTCGCCGCGATTGCCGCCAACAGCCATCGGCCCGAGGGCGGGCCTCTCACAAAGGCAGGGGCTTCTACATGCTGACACCTGACTGGCCGGCGCCTGATGGCGTTCATGCGATTTGCACCACACGCTCGGGTGGTGTGTCTGTTGCGCCCTATGACAGTCTGAACCTCGGCGACCACGTGGGCGACGACGCGGCCCATGTCGCCGCCAATCGGGCCATCCTGCAAGAGTCCATCAGCGCCCGCCCGGTTTTTTTGAATCAGATCCATGGCACCCAGGTGCTGACACTGGACGCCACCACCCCGGACGGCACGGTGGCCGACGCCTGCCTGACCGGCCAGCCGGGCCTGGCCTGTACGGTCATGGTGGCTGATTGCCTGCCGGTGCTGTTCGCCAGCGCCGACGGCCAACGGGTGGCGGCTGCCCATGCCGGCTGGCGCGGTTTGGCCGGCATGGGCGGGGTGGGCATTCTTGAGGCCACCGTCAAGCACATGCTGGTCAATGAATCGCAGGCCAATCACATCCTGGCCTGGCTCGGGCCGTGCATTGGCCCACAGGCGTTTGAGGTGGGTGACGAGGTCCGCGCCGCGTTCATCGCAAGTGATCCACTGGCGGGTGACTGCTTCGAACCCTTGGTGGCGGGCAAATGGCTGGCCGACCTGGCAGGCCTGGCGCGCTTGCGCCTGCGTGCCTTGGGGCTCAGCCAGATTTATGGCAACGACAGCAGCGCACCCTGGTGCACCGTGGGCAATGCCTCACGCTTCTTTTCCTACCGGCGCGACCGCGTCACTGGCCGCTTCTGCGCCAGCATCTGGCGGGTGGCTTAGTGCAGCCTGCGCAGCTTGCAGTTCGGCGCTTTCCCGGGCCTTGATGGCGCGCCGGCGCGCGGGTGTGCCCATCACGTACAGCACCAGGGCCATGGGCAGCACCCCATACAACACAAAGGTGATGATGCCGCCCAATAGCGTGCCGGTGCTGTGGGTGGCTTCGGCCACGGCCATGAGGACGGCCACATAAAGCCAGGCGATTGCGACGATGTACATGAGAAGAATGGTGTTTTTTTGGAAAAAATTGACTGATGTCAGGATTTCGAAGGCCTTGGCCTAAGATACTATCCAAATTATTTTTTGACCACCTCAGATAGGGATACGCATGAACGAAAACGCTTCGGAAGTTTGGCTGCAATCGGCACAGAATCTACAGAAATCCATGGCCGAGAGCTTGAGCAAAGCTTTTGAGTCGTTTCAGAATATGGACCTCGGGGAAGCCAGCACCAAGCTGATGGCACCCACGGCCAAAGCCCCCCAAATCAAATTCTCGGCAGAAAAACTGCAAGAACTGCAACAGGAGTTTCTGGCAGACGCTGCCGAATTGTGGGCCAACAGCGCCCAAGGCAAGCACCAACTCACCGACCGCCGCTTTACCAACGAAGCCTGGGCAGCCAACCCGACCGCCGCATTTTCTGCGGCTTCGTACCTGCTCAACGCCAAAACGCTGGCCCAGCTGTCTGAAGCGGTAGAAACCGACGACAAAACCCGTGCCCGCATCCGCTTTGCCGTGGAGCAGATCACCGCTGCCTCGGCGCCCAGCAACTTCATGGCCTTGAACGCCGAAGCGCAAAAGAAAGCCATCGACACCCAGGGCCAAAGCATTGCCAAAGGCATCCAGAACCTGCTGCACGACATGCAGCAAGGCCATGTGTCGATGACCGATGAGAGTCTGTTTGAAGTCGGTAAGAACGTTGCCACCACCGAAGGCGCGGTTGTTTTCGAGAATGAATATTTCCAGCTCATCGAATACAAGCCACTGACCGACACGGTCTATGAAAAGCCGTTTCTGTTGTTCCCGCCGTCCATCAACAAGTACTACATTCTTGACCTGCAGCCCGAAAACTCGCTGATTCGTTATGCTGTGGCGCAAGGCCACCGTACCTTCGTGGTGAGCTGGCGCAACCCCGATGCCTCAATGGCCAAGGCCACCTGGGACGACTACATCGAAAAGGCGGTCATCAAGGCCATCCAGGTCACCCAAGACATCACCGGCGCCAAAACCGTCAACACGCTGGGCTTTTGCGTCGGCGGCACCATGATGGGCAGCGCCCTGGCGGTGCTGGCAGCACGCGGCGAAAAGCCCGTGGCCAGCGCCACCTTTTTGACCTCGATGCTCGACTTTTCAGACACTGGCGTGCTCGACATCTTCATCGACGAAGGCTTTGTCAAATACCGCGAGAAGGAAATGGGCAAGGGCGGCCTCATGAAAGGCAAGGACCTGGCCATGACCTTCAGCTTCTTGCGCCCCAACGACCTGGTGTGGAACTACGTGGTGGGCAACTATCTCAAGGGCGAAACCCCGCCACCGTTCGACCTGCTTTACTGGAACAGTGACTCCACCAACCTGCCGGGTCCGTTCTATGCCTGGTACTTGCGCAACACTTACCTGGAAAACAACCTGACCAAACCGGGCGTGGCCACGGTTTGCGGCGAAAAAGTTGACCTCAATCAGGTCGACATGCCGGTCTATATTTACGGTTCACGCGAAGACCATATCGTGCCCATCGGCGGTGCTTACGCGTCCACCCAGTACCTGCCGGGCAAAAAACGTTTTGTCATGGGCGCCTCAGGCCACATTGCCGGTGTCATCAACCCGCCAGCCAAGGGCAAGCGCAGCCACTGGATTCGTGAAGACGGCAAGCTGCCCAAATCGGTCGACCAATGGATTTCTGGCGCGACCGAGCACAAGGGCAGCTGGTGGACCGACTGGTCCAACTGGCTGGCAGCCCAAGCGGGCAAGCAAATTGCCGCACCCAAGACTTATGGCAAGGGCAAGTACAAAGCCATCGAACCTGCGCCAGGCCGTTACGTCAAAGCCAAAGCCTAATCATTTCAATTTTTTAACCAGGACTCAGGAAACATCATGGAAGATATCGTCATCGTCGCAGCCGCTCGTACCGCCGTGGGTAAATTTGGGGGTTCATTGGCCAAAGTTGCAGCCCCGGATCTGGGCGCCATTGTCATCAAGGCATTGCTTGAGCAAACCGGCGTCAAGGCAGACCAGATTGGTGAAGTCATCATGGGCCAGGTGTTGGCCGCAGGCTCGGGTCAGAACCCAGCCCGTCAGACCCTCATCAAAGCCGGCATTGCCCAGGAAACGCCCGCCCTCACCATCAACGCCGTTTGCGGCTCCGGCCTCAAGGCCGTCATGCTGGCCGTGCAGTCCATTGCCTATGGTGACAGCGAGATCGTCATCGCCGGTGGTCAGGAAAACATGAGCGCTTCCCCGCACGTCCTCATGGGCAGCCGTGACGGCCAGCGCATGGGCGACTGGAAAATGGTCGACACCATGATCAACGACGGCCTGTGGGACGTCTACAACAAATACCACATGGGTATCACGGCGGAAAACGTTGCCAAGGCGCAAGGCGTGACCCGCGAAATGCAGGACACCCTGGCCCTGGCCAGCCAGCAAAAAGCCGCGGCTGCCCAGGCTGCCGGCAAGTTCAAGGACGAAATCGTCCCGGTCATCATCCCCCAGAAAAAGGGCGACCCGCTGGTATTCGATGCCGACGAATTCATCAACAAGAAAACCAATGCCGAGAGCCTGGCTGGTCTGCGCCCCGCTTTCGACAAAGCCGGCTCGGTGACTGCCGGTAACGCCTCGGGTATCAACGACGGCGCTGCCGCGGTGATGGTCATGAAAGCCAGCAAGGCGGCCGCCCTGGGCCTGAAACCCATGGCCACCATCAAGAGCTTTGGCACCACCGGCCTCGACCCCGCCGTCATGGGCATGGGCCCGGTGTCGGCCTCACGCAAGGCGCTGGCGCGTGCTGGCTGGAGCGTGGCTGACGTCGACCTGTTTGAATTGAACGAGGCCTTTGCCGCCCAGGCTTGCGCTGTGAATCAGGAACTTGCTGTGGACACCGCCAAGGTCAATGTCAACGGCGGCGCCATTGCCCTGGGCCACCCGATTGGCGCGTCCGGCTGCCGCATTCTGGTCACCCTGCTGCACGAAATGCAGCGCCGCGATGCCAAGAAGGGCCTGGCGGCACTGTGTATTGGCGGCGGCATGGGGGTTTCCCTGTGTCTGGAACGTTGATTATTTGATCTAATCAATCCAGATTTTCATTTTCACAAAGAGGAGTAGTTTCATGAGTCAAAAAGTAGCGTACGTCACCGGTGGCATGGGTGGCATCGGAACCGCCATCTGCCAGCGCCTCAGCAAAGAAGGCTTCAAGGTCATCGCCGGCTGCGGCCCAACCCGTGACTACGCCAAGTGGCTGGCCGAACAGGCCGCGCTGGGTTACACGTTTTACGCATCGGCAGGCAATGTCGGCGACTGGAATTCGACTGTCGAGGCTTTCACCAAGGCCAAGGCCGAGCATGGCAGCATCGACGTGCTCATCAACAACGCCGGTATCACCCGTGACCGCATGTTCATCAAGATGACGCGCGAAGACTGGGACGCCGTCATCGAGACCAACCTCAACTCCATGTTCAACGTGACCAAGCAAGTGGTCGGCGACATGGTGGAAAAGGGCTGGGGCCGCATCATCAACATTTCCAGCGTGAACGGTGTCAAGGGCCAGGCCGGCCAAACCAATTACTCGGCCGCCAAAGCCGGCATGCACGGCTTCTCCATGGCCCTGGCGCAAGAAATGGCCACCAAGGGTGTGACGGTCAACACCGTGAGCCCGGGCTACATTGGTACCGACATGGTCAAGGCCATCCGCCAGGAAGTGCTCGACAAGATCATTGGTACCGTGCCGGTCAAGCGCCTGGGTGAACCCTCGGAAATCGCGTCCATCATTGCCTGGCTGGCGTCCGATGAAGGCGGCTACGCCACCGGTGCCGAGTTCTCGGTCAATGGCGGCTTGCACATGGGGTGATGGGGTGTTCTGAGTGCAATCTCTACGTTCTCGCAGAGATTGCGTTCTTTTGCCGCGCCATGCACTCGGTGCGATTTTTTCCGGTGTTCGAGCGCCTTTAAAGATAAATTATTGTGACCAAAAATTGGGCGCTGGCCCTAAATGACGCTGCACCTCATCTGTCTTAATTAATCTTCCTGATGTCGATTGGTTCAAGACTCAACATGACGGGCTTGCTCATGATGTTCAACAACACCATGATGCGTTGCTCACCATCTCTCATTTGATAAACGGCCTCCAGTCCGACAAACGGACCGTCGGTAATTTGTACGGTTTCACCTGACGTGAAGTGGCGCTGTTGCACTTCACCGGACCTGCATTGCGTGCGAATCAAATCTACCAGTGCGTCACTGACCTTGGCTGGCTCCTGACCAAAGCTGACCATGCGGTTGACGCCTTTGGTGGAGCGGATGGGGTGCCAGCTTTGGGCCTGGTTACCGGTGTCGAGTCGGATGAAGAAGTAGCGGGGGAAAAGGGGTTCGTCAATTTCAACGAGCTTGCCCCGACGCAGCTTTTCGACGCGGATCTGGGGCAAGAAGCACGTGTAGCCTTGGTTCTGGAGGTTTTCCAGCGCGCACTTCTCCAGCCGGGGCTTGGTGTGGATGAGGTACCAGTTCATCCGGCGACAAAACTACGGCGCAGCGCGCTAAAAAAATATGACATTTGTGGCAGTTTCCCAGGCTTGGTGCCAGCTCTTTTATGGTGAACTTTAGCGTGGGCGCGATTATAGGCAGGGAAAAAGGCGTGCCTGCGGATCGGCGGAATTACACTTACCCCCATGGCAAGCTACAACACTCCTTTTGAAATCCACGTGCATGGCCAGGTGAGCCTGCGTGGTGATGTGACTTTTGAGAACATTCAGGACGCACTGAAACCCCTCTGGAAATACGCCGGCGCGCGCTCGTTGACCGACGCGGCGGGCAGTTTTTACGAAGACGAGCCCGGCATCCGGTTCGACCCCACCGATCACATCCTGCAGATGTGCTGGACAGTGGAGGGCGATGACGACTTTCGACAGGCACTGGATGAAATGTGCATGAACCTGAACGAAGTGGCGCTGACCGGCGCGGCTATCGAGGTCACGTTTTATGACACCGAGTTTGAAGACGAGGATGAGGAGGAAGACCCCGAAGCCGAGTCCCGCGACGACTTTGTGATGCTGTTTGTGGGTCCCGACCCGGCAGCCATCATGCAGGTGCAGCGCGATTTGTTGGTACAAGACGTCATTAGCCTGATGGAGCGCCATTTTGACGGCGCCGAGCTGGGCGGCGTGGTGGCAGCGGTGGACCAGCTGTTCAGCCAGCGTTTCAATGACCTGGTGAGCTCATTGCAATTAGGCAAGCCACCACGCGGCCCCGGTGGTTCCGGCGGCATGGGCCACGGTAGCGGCGGTCGCAAACCCCGGCATTTGCATTAAGGTGAATTGGTAGGCGGTCTTGGCTTGGTGGGAGGTCCGCCCTCGGGCCGATGGTTTTAACGCCGCACCTGCAAGGCCCCTGGATTGACGATGTTGGTGGGGCGGCCCTTGATGAAATTGACGACGTTGTCGAAGGCAGCGCTGAAATACATTTCGTAGCTGTCTTGCTCGACATAGCCAATGTGCGGCGTGCAAATGCAGTTTTCCAGGCGCAACAGGGCGTGGCCTTGCAAAATGGGCTCGCTTTCGTAGACGTCGACCGCGCCCAGACCCGGGCGGCCACGGTTGAGTGCGCTGATCAGGGCGTCGGGTTCAATCAGCTCGGCACGTGAGGTGTTGACCAGCAAGGCGGTGGGCTTCATGCGCGACAAGTCTTCAAGCTTGACGATGCCCAGGGTTGCCTCGTGGAGGCGCAGATGCAGCGAGAGGACGTCGCACTGTTCAAAAAATTCTTCGCGTGTGGCTGCGGCCTCGTAACCCAGTTGAATGGCTTTTTCGCGACTGGGTGCGCTGCCCCAAATGACCACCCGCATGCCAAAGGCCTTGCCGTAGCCGGCGACCAACTGGCCAATGCGACCAAAGCCCCAAATGCCCAGGGTCCGCCCCTTGAGCGATGTGCCCAAACCGAAGTTGGCGGGCATGCCGCTGCACTTGAGCCCGGATTGTTGCCAGGCTCCGTGCTTGAGGTTGCCAATGTACTGTGGCAGCCGCCGGGTTGCGGCCATGATCAACGCCCAAGTGAGTTCTGCCGGTGCCACCGGCGAGCCGGTGCCTTCGGCCACGGCCACACCACGCTCGGTGCAGGCGTTGACGTCGATATGGCTGCCGACGCGACCGGTTTGGGAAATGAGCTTGAGCTTGGGTAATTTATCGATGAGCGCGCGGGGAAGGTGGGTGCGCTCACGGTTGAGCACGATCACATCGGCGTCTTTGAGTCGCACCGACAGTTGTCCCAAACCCTTGACGGTGTTGGTAAAGACTTTGGCTGGAAAAGATTCAAGCTTGGCCGAGCAAGCCAGTTTGCGGACCACGTCTTGGTAGTCATCAAGGATCACAATGTTCATGACCCGGATTGTGCCTTTTTCTGTTTTGCACCTGCGGAGCCGACTTCAGTCGACCTGGCCGACTGAAGTCGGCTCCACGAAGGCAAAATTGGGTCGGGATTGGCCTTAGTGCGCGCGATCGAAGGCGGCCAGGCGGTCCAGTTCGGCGCAGACGTCGGCCATGCGGCCGGAAATGACCATGCGGCCGACTTGCGATGGTTTTTGGCCTGCCTCGAATACACGCAAGACGCGCAAAGGGCGCAGCGCGTCAGCATTTGCAGCGCTGGTTGCTCCGGTGACCGTCCGGGTGCAAGCACGCGGACTGGCTGCTTTGAAGTGCGCCAGGCCGGGCAGCAAAGTGGGTGACAGGTACGCAATGTTCATGGTGGGGTGCTCTGGATGGGTTGAGATAGCAAGGGAATGCAGCGGGTCAGAAGGGTTTACATCAGCATGGTGTTGCGAATGAGGCCGACCGCCAGGCCTTCAATTTCAAAGGATTCGCCGGGCTCGACCACAATGGTTTGGTAGTCGGGGTTTTCGGGGTGGAGTTCGATGAGGTTGTTGTGGCGCATGAAGCGTTTGACGGTGACTTCATCACCCAGGCGGGCCACCACAATCTGGCCGTTCTTGGCTTCGCGGGTGCTTTGCACCGCGAGCAGGTCGCCGTCCATGATGCCGGCGTCGCGCATGGACATGCCGCGCACCTTGAGCAGGTAGTCTGGCCTGCGTTGAAACAGGCTGTCTTCGAGGTAATAGGTTTTATCGATGTGTTCTTGCGCCAGAATGGGCGAGCCCGCTGCTACCCGGCCAATGAGGGGCAGTGCCAGTTGGCCCGCGAAGTCGGCCACCGACTTCACCAGCGATTTGCCGCGTGCGGCGTTGATGGCTTGCAAGGTGTCGCTTTTCAGGCGGATGCCGCGCGAGGTGCCGCTGACGAGTTCGATGGCGCCCTTGCGGGCCAGCGCCTGAAGGTGTTCTTCGGCGGCGTTGGCCGATTTGAAGCCGAGTTCGGCGGCGATTTCCGCGCGTGTGGGCGGGGAACCGGTGCTGGCGATGGCGCGCTGGATAAGATCGAGGATCTGTTGCTGGCGATCAGTCAATTTGGGTCTGATTAGCATGGCGGCTCCTGGGTGACGGTGTAAGAAAGTACTGGTTTCTTATCCAGTAACTGTATTTTTAACCAGTTTGAGAAAGACCGCAAGTGGCTATTGAAAAAAACTTCAAGAATATTGTGGTGTTGGGGACCGGCGGCACCATTGCCGGCACCGCGGCCCGCGCCGGCGACAACATTGGTTACAGCGCCGCCCAGGTCGGTGTGGCCGACTTGCTGGCGGGCGTGCCGGGCATGGCGGATGTGCTCCAGGGGGACACCCTGGTGGCGGAGCAGGTGGCGCAAGTCGACAGCAAAGACATGAGTTTTGCTATCTGGACGGCGCTGGCGCTGCGCGTGCAGCAGCACCTGGCGCAGGACGATGTGTGTGGCGTGGTGGTCACACACGGCACCGACACGCTCGAAGAAACAGCATTCTTCCTGCACACCACGCTGCCTGCCGCGCTGCAGTTGCGAAAGCCTGTGGTGCTGACCTGCGCCATGCGGCCAGCTTCAGCGCTGAGCCCGGACGGTCCGCAGAATTTGCTCGATGCCGTGGCCCTGGCGCGCACCCCTGGCGCCTGCGGCGTGATGGCCGTGTGCGCCGGGGTGGTGCATGGTGCCCTGGCCGTGCAGAAGGTGCATGTGTACCGCACTGATGCGTTTAGCTCGGGTGACGCCGGGCCGTTGGGTTTTATGGAAGAGGGCAGCTTTCGCCCGGCCAAAGCCTGGCCGCTGGCGTTGGATCATCAGGCAGCGGTGTCACTGGAAAAGATCGCCGGCACCACGAGCTGGCCGCGTGTGGAGATTGTGATGAATTACGCGGGCGGCAGCGCCGCCGTGGTGGACGCGATGCTGCAACTCCTGCCTGGTGTGGCGCCACTGCAAGGCCTGGTGGTGGCGGGCACCGGCAATGGCTCCCTGCATGTTGAACTGATTGCCGCGCTGCAGCGCGCCGGGCAGGCGGGCGTGAAGGTGGTGCGCGCCAGCCGTTGTGGCGAGGGGCGCGTGCTACCCGTGGCGGGTAAAGAGTTTGCGGACAGCGAGGGGCTGTCACCGGTCAAGGCAAGGGTGGCCTTGATGTTGAAACTTATGTGGAGGCCCGCCCTCGGGCCGATGGATTTTTGAATTTAATCGCGGAGAGGGCGCCGCTCCTACAGGGGGCAGTTCGGGCGATTTATGCTGCCAACGCCGCAAACGCCCGCGCGGTGATGTCTTCGACGCTGCCAGTGCCGCTGATGGCGCGGTATTTGGGTGCGGTGGCCGGATCGGCCTTGGCCCAGGCCGAGTAATACTCCACCAGCGGACGAGTTTGCGCGCTGTAGACATCGAGGCGCTTTTTGACGGTTTCTTCCTGGTCGTCGGCGCGTTGCACCAGCGGCTCACCGGTCACATCGTCGACACCGGCCACTTTGGGCGGGTTGAAGGTGACATGGTAGGTCCGGCCCGAGGCTGGGTGTGAGCGGCGGCCGCTCATGCGGTCGATGATGGCATCAAACGGCACATCGATTTCAAGCACGTAGTCAAGCATGACGCCGGCGGCTTTCATTGCGTCGGCCTGAGGCAACGTGCGCGGAAAGCCGTCGAACAGGAAGCCGTTGGCGCAGTCGGGCTGGGCAATGCGTTCTTTCACGAGGTTGATGATGAGGTCGTCGCTGACCAGGCCACCGGCGTCCATTACCTGTTTGGCCATCACGCCCAGCGGTGTGCCGGCCTTGACGGCGGCGCGCAGCATGTCACCCGTGGAGATTTGCGGAATGCCGTATTTTTGGCAAATGAACGTGGCCTGTGTGCCCTTGCCAGCGCCGGGTGCGCCCAACAAAATCAGTTTCATATTTGTCCTCGGGTTCTTATTGAAAATGGAAGCAATTTAACGGGTTGAGAATAGCACGCAAGAGCTTTTGCAAGACTTACATCACCCTTTGATTAAGCGTCGCACCCGCGCCAGGTCTTCGGGCGTGTCGACACCTGGCCCTGGCGCATGCTGGGTGATATGAACCGCAATGCGGTGCCCGTGCCACAGGGCGCGCAATTGTTCAAGTGATTCGGTGCGTTCCAGCGGGGCTTGCGCCAGCTTGGGGAAAAGTCGCAAAAAGCTCACCCGGTACGCGTAAATGCCGATGTGGCGCAAGGGTACCGGGCTGGGCAAGGCGTCGGGCGTGTCACGTGGCCAGGCAATGGGCGCGCGGCTGAAGTACAGCGCCATGTGTTGCGCGTCGAGCACCACCTTGACCACGTTGGGGTTGTGAAAGTCTGTGACCGAATCAATCGCGTGGGCGGCCGTGCTCATGGCCGCTTGCGGATGCCGGGCCAGCAGGTGGGCTACATCGGTGACCAGTTCGGGGTCCATCAGAGGCTCGTCGCCCTGCAGGTTGACCACGATGCTGTCGTCTGGCAGGTCCAACAAATCGCAGGCCTCGGCCAGACGGTCGCTGCCCGAAGGGTGGTCGGTGCGGGTCAGCACGGCTTCAATGCCGTGCGCCTGGCAAGCGGCCACAATTTCAAAATGGTCGCCCGCCACCACCACGCGTTGTGCCCCGGAGCGCAGCGCTTGTTGCGCCACACGGACCACCATGGGCACTCCGGCAATGTCGGCCAGCGGCTTGTTGGGCAGGCGCGTGGAGCCCAGCCGGGCGGGGATGAGGACGGTGAAGGTCAAGCTTGACGCCCTTCTTCAATTTCGATGTCGGTCAGCACCCTGGCTTCGTTTTCCAACAGCACCGGAATGCCGTCGCGCACCGGGTAGGCCAAGCGGGCGCTGCGCGACACCAGTTCCTGCGTGTCGTGCTTGTAAGTGAGCGGCCCTTTGGTGACGGGGCATACCAATAATTCAAGTAGTCGTGTGTCCATGAGTCAATGATAGCGTGCCAGCAATGCCTAAAAGGGCAGAAGCTGTTCGAGTTGCCGGTCAAAGGCAGCCCAGAATGCGGGTTCGGGTTCGAAGTTGAGCGGAACGGCCAGGGCTGTGGGTTCTTTGGCCCAGAGCTTGATGGCGTCTTTTTCAGTGCAGAGTACGGTGTAGGCACCCTCGGCGTTGCCAGCCCATTGGCTGAAATCGTGGTGATCGGGCAGGGCCAGGGTGCCTGCCAGTGGCTGGCCCTGGGCGCGTAGCATGGCGAAAAATGCCTCGGGTTGGGCGATGGCGGCCAGTGCGAGCAATGGTTTGCCAGGCACCAGGTCGGCCAGGGCCACCGGGCTGCCGTCGGCACGCAGGGCATGGCTGGCCAGGCTTCGGCTTGCCCGGAAACCGGCAAAGGCGGGTTGCTGGCCGGTGTGCAGCAGCAGGTCGAGCGGGCGCGGCCAGGGTTCGCGCAGCGGCCCGGCGGGGAGCAAAAAGCCGTTGCCCACGCCCCGGTCGTCAAACACGCCAATTTCCAGGTCGCGCTGCAAAGCCAAGTGCTGCAGGCCGTCGTCACACACCAAAATTTGTATTTGCGGGTAGCTGGCCAGCAGGGCGCGGCCGGCCTCGGCGCGCCGCCTTGCCACAAAGACCGGTGCCGATGTGCGGCGCTGGATAAGCGCGGGTTCGTCGCCGACGTCTTCAACCGCGCTGCCTGGTAGCACTTCAAGGCAGGCTTGGCTGCTGCGTCCATAACCGCGTGAGATCACGCCCACCCGGATGCCGCGCGCCTGCAGGTGTTGCACCATGGCCATCACCACCGGAGTTTTGCCAGCGCCTCCAGCCACCACGTTGCCGACCACCAGCACGGGGACCGGCAGGCGCTCGGTGGTCAGCCAGCCCAGGCTGTACATGGTTTTTCTTAAGCGCACCAGCCCGCCATAAAACACAGACAGCGGCCACAGCAGCCAGGCCAGCCAGCCCCGTTGCAGCCAGGCGCGGGTCAGCAGGCTGCCGGGCAATGGTGCGGCGGTGGCCATTTATTTAGCGTGTGCTGCCCGGGGTGGGGGACACGGTGGCGAAGGTGATCTGGGTGAGCCCGGCGCGGCGCGCTGCTTCCATCACGTTGATGACCGACTGGTGCTTGGCGTTGGCGTCAGCGTGGATGATGAGCACCGAATCGGCTCCAGCCTTGGCGCCCGCCTTCAGGGCGCTGGCCAGGTCGGCCACGCTGCGCCCGTTGACGCCTTGTTTGTTGACGCTGTACTGGCCGTCTGCACTGACCGACACCAGCACTTCGCGCTCGTAGTCGCGTTGTGCGTCGACGTCGGCCACTGGCAGTTTGAGCTGCATTTCGGTGTACTTGCTGTAGGTGGTGGTCAGCATCAAAAAGATCAGGATGACGAGCAGCACGTCAATGAACGGGATCAGGTTGATCTCGGGTTCTTCCTTGTTGCGGACACGAAAATTCATCACGCCAGGGCCTACTTGCGCAAGGTGTACAGGTGGCGCGCCAGCCGATCGGCGGACAGTTCGAGCGTGAGCAGGTACTCGTCGACCCGGGCGCGAAAGTAGCGCCAGAAAATGAGCGACGGAATGGCCACCATCAGCCCGAACGCCGTGTTGTACAAGGCTACCGAAATGCCGTGCGCGAGCTGCGCCGGGTTGCCACCCATGGTGGTGCCGCCGGGTTGCGAGCCAAAAATTTCGATCATGCCGACCACGGTGCCAAACAGGCCCATCAGGGGCGCCACCGAGGCGATGGTGGCCAGCGCGCTGAGGTAACGCTCCAGCCGGTGCGCCACCTGGCGCCCGCTGGCTTCCATGCCGGCGCGCAGCTCGTCCTGGCTGCACAAGGGGTTGGCGTTGAGCGCACGCAGGCCGGAGGCCAGTACTTCACCCAACGCAGAATTTTTTTCCAGCTTGGCGATCACATCAGGGCCGGGCACGCTCAGGCGAGTGACAGTGAGGACCTCGTCGAGCAGCCTGGGGGGTACCACCTTGGCAGTTTGCAGGCTGATGAAGCGCTCGATGATCAGCGCCAAGGCCAGCACCGAGCAGGCCACCAAAGGCCAGATGGGCCAACCCGCAGCTTGTAGGATGGAAAACAAATTGAAACTCCGCTGAAGAAAAAAGCTGGGTGATTATGGCGCAGACATCCATCGGCCCGAGGGCGGGCCTTCTACAAGGGACAACTTTCGCGCACTCTCAAACTGCCGGGGCTCGCCGCTCACCGGGTCAATGAACTCCAGCCGTTTCGCCAGCAGCTGCAGCGGGTGGGCATGGTCCAGCTGGCCCTCGGGGGTGAGGGTGGGGTAAAGGCCGTCGTTCAAAATGGGCAGGCCCAAGCCCAGCATGTGCACCCGCAACTGGTGGCGCTGGCCGGTGACTGGTTTAAGCTGGTAACGCGCCAGCTCGCCATGCACCTCCAGCACATCAATGTGGGTGATGGCGTTGGGCGCGCCGGGCACCTCGTGCTGCAGCATGAAATGGCCCGCCTCCTGAATGCGGCTGCTGCGGGTGACGGGCCAGCTCAGGCCGGCCCGCCACGGGGCGATGGCTTCGTAGGTCTTGCGCACCTGGTGCTGACTGAACAGCGCGCAATAGGCGGCGCGGCTGGCGGGCTGTTTGGCAAACAGCACCAGCCCGGCGGTGTCGCGGTCGATGCGGTGGATGGGCACCAGGTCATTCAGGCCCAGTTTGTTCTTGAGGCGCACCAGCACGGTTTCGGTGAGGTAGCCGCCCGAGGGCACGACGGGCAAGAAATGCGGCTTGTCGACCACCAGCAGATGGTCGTCCTGATACAGCACTACTTCGTCAAACGGAATGCGCGGCTCGTTGGGCACCTCGCGGTAGTAAAAAAGGCGCTGGTGCGCAGAGTAGGGCGCGTGGCTGGCGCGCTCGGGCGAAATAGCCTGGCCACGTTCGTCGATGACGTCCCCGCGGGCCATGCGCGCCAGCCAGGTCTGGGGCGACACGTTGGGAAAACGCGCGGTCAGAAAGTCCAGCAGCGTGGGCCACGACCCGGCCGGCAAACCGACACAGCTCGGGCCGATGCCGTTGCGCGTGGGTGGTTTAAAGGCGCTCAAACACCAGGTCCCACACGCCATGGCCCAGTTTGATGCCGCGGTTTTCGAACTTGGTCAACGGCCGGTAGTGGGGCTTGGGGGCGTAACCCAGCAGCTCGGCGTGTTTTTCTGGCGCGGTGTTTTTCAGCAGCGGCTCGGCGCTTAACACTTCCAGAATCTGCTCGGCATAAGGCTGCCAGTCGGTGGCGCAGTGCAGGTAGCCACCCACCTTGAGGCGCGCTGCAAGTTTGGCAATCAGCGGCGCCTGGATCAGGCGGCGTTTGTTGTGCTTCTTCTTGTGCCAGGGGTCTGGGAAAAAAATGTGCACGCCGTCCAGGCTGTGCAGCGGCAGCATGTGGTCGATGACCTCGACCGCGTCGTGCGCGCAGATGCGGATGTTGTGCAGGTTTTGCTCGCCGATGCGCTTGAGCAGCGCACCCACGCCGGGTTCATGTACTTCGCAGCACAAAAAGTTGGTGCCCGGCAGCAGTGCGGCAATGTGGGCGGTGGCCTCGCCCATGCCGAAGCCGATTTCGAGCACGGTGGGGCGGGTGTCGTTGTTACCGGCAGCGGCAAAGGCCTGGGCGAAATCAAGGAGCGCAGGCTGGTAAGGCAGCAAAAACTTGGGCCCGAGTTCCTCAAACGCCTTGGTCTGGCCCGTGGTGGTGCGACCGGCACGGCGGACAAAACTCTTGATGGTTTTGGGAAAGGCCACATCGGCAAGCGACTGCGGGCGGATGCGCGGGGTGCGGGCCTGGTCGGGCGCTTTGGGAGGGGTATTTTGGGTGTCGTTCACGGGGAGCGATTGTAGAGACCCTGCCACTGGGCCACCCAGTTGGGCAATGCGTCGGCCAGCGCGTGTTGCCCGGCCAGGCCGAGCATCGCCGCGGCCTGATTGAGCGCAGCCAAGGGGTGAGCGCTATCCAGCGCCTGGGCGCCGTTTTGTTTGCTGAGTTTTTCGCCATTGGGTCCCAGCACCAGCGGGGTGTGCAGGTAGCGCGGGGTGGGCAGGTGCAGGGCGCGTTGCAGCAAGATCTGGCGGGCGGTGTTGTCGGCCAGGTCCTGACCGCGTACCACGTCGGTGACGCCTTGGGCGGCGTCGTCCACCACCACCGCCAATTGGTAGGCAAAACAGCCGTCGGCACGCTTCAGGATGAAGTCGCCGACGTCAAGCGCCACATCCTGCGATTGCTCGCCCAAACGGCGGTCATGCCAATGCAGCGGCGGCTGCCCTTGGGTGTTGAAGCGCCAGGCGCGCGCGGGTTTGTCCTGCAGCCCTTTGCGGCAGGTGCCGGGGTAGATCAACTCGCCATGGCGGGGTTTGACCTGGCCGTTGTGCTGCAGGGCAAGTTCGATGTCACGCCGGCTGCAGCCGCAGGGGTAAGCGTGGCCGCTGGCCATGAGTTCGCTCAGCGCTTGCTGGTAAAGCGGCGTACGCTGCGATTGGTAAACGGGCGGCTGGTCGCTGTGCAGGCCTAGCGCTGCCAGTTGTTGCCGGATGGTCTGGTCCAGGCCGGGCAGGCAGCGGGTGCTGTCGACGTCTTCGATGCGCACCAACCATTGGCCGCCGTGGGCACGGGCATCGAGCCAGCTGGCCAGCGCCGCCACCAGCGAACCCGCGTGCAGCGGGCCAGTGGGTGAGGGGGCGAAACGGCCGATGTAGGGGGGGGCCATCGCGGCGAGGGCGCCGCTCCCACAAATCAACGACATGGGTTTCGGTTTTTGTAGGAGGCCCGCCTCGGGCCGATGGTTTTTAAACCACTGCCAGTGCCAGCTCCAACCCTGACACAAACGCGTCTTCCACGCGGTGCCCAATGCACCAGTCGCCGCACACGCCCAGGCCCTTTTTGGCGTCCCAGAGGTGGCTTTTCCCCAGCGGCTGGACCGTCTTGGCATAAAGCCAGCGCTGGCTGTCGACATGGGCGGGTTCGGCGCGGATGCCGGTGACCTCGCTGAAGGCCTTCAATAGTTTGGCTTCGACGCGCGGCACGTCGTCGTGAATGTGTTCCTGTGACCAGGCGGGGCTGGCCTGGATGGTCCAGCGCTCGATGGGTTCCCGCCCGGGTTTGCTCGATTCGCGCGCCAGCCAGGCGATGCGGTGGTGCGTGCTGCGCGCGGCGTTCCATTGCGGCCCCAGGGCCGACAGGCCGGGTTGCATGGCTTGCGGAAAAGCCAGCATCAGTGTCCAGCAAGGGGCAACCTTGACCTGTTCAAGTTGCTTGAGCCAGGGCTTGGCCTGCTCAGAGGTTTGCAGCAGGCTGTGCGCTTGGGCGCTGGGAATGGCCAACAAGACGCCATCGAAACCGGAAAAAACATGTTGGGCGCCGTCAGCGCCTTCGGTGCGCAATTGCCATTTTTTTTTGTTGACGGCATCAGCTTCGATGCGGTTGACGCGGGTTTCCAGCTCGATGTGGCCACCGGACGCGAGTGGTTCGGCCCAGCCGCTCACCAGCGACTTCATGCCGGGTACGGCCACCCAGTGGGCGTCGTGGGTGGACAAGCCCGGACCCGCCACATGGCCCATTTCATCAAGCACCTGGACGCTGTTGGCGCTCCAGCGCTTGCACAGCTTGGGTGTGGTCTCCAGTGCCTGCAGAAAGCGTGCGTCGCGCGCCGTGAAATACTGGGCGCCGTGGTCGAACGAACCAAAGGCGCTGCTGCGGGTGGCCATGCGGCCGCTGGTGCTGCGGCTTTTCTCGAAAATGGTGACCTGGTGGCCGGCCTGCACCAGCGTACGTGCGCAGGTGATGCCCGCCATGCCAGCGCCGATGACGGCAAAGTGTTGGGGTGCGCGCGGCGCAGAACTCATATTTTTCTCCAGTTGGTAACGATGCATTTGTCAATGTGTATGGGACTGTATGGGACCGACTTTACCAGCCGGGCTGGGGTAGGGTCGACTTCAGTCGACCTGGTCGAATAAATTCGGCCCTACGAATACCCTACAGGCCCCGATGGCGCTCCAGCAAGGCGGTGCGGGTGGTAGGGCTTTCCAGTTGCGTCAACCACCATTGCAGGGCACGCCCGGGGGCGTTGCTGGCGGCGCGCCAGGCGTAGTTGACGCCCACCACGCGGGGCGCACGCTCGGTTTGCTTGACTACCAGGCGGCCGGTGTCGATGAACGGGCCGGCCATGCATTCGGGTAGCGAGCCACAACCCAGGCCGCGCAATTGGGCGTCGAGCTTGTCCTGCATGGTGGCCACGGTGAAAACATCCTGCCCGCCCAGCAGACCAATCGTCACGCCCCGGCCACGGCTGATGGTGTCGGCCACGGCCACGGCGCGGTGCGCACGCATGGCTTCGTCGCTAAGCGGCTCGGGGGCCTGAGCCAGCGGGTGGTGCGGCGCCACCGCATAGACAAAGCGCACATCGCCCAGCGGCTTGGCGTGGATGGCGGTGTTTTGCACCAGATCGGCCACGCCCAGCGCCAGGTCGGCCTCGCCGCTGGTCAGGGCTTCGAGCGTGCCCGACAGGGTTTCGTCGCGCAGGCGGATGCGGGTGGGCGGATTCTGATCAAAAAAGCTGTCGACCAGTTCCATCACCGTGGCTTTGGCAATGATGCTGTCCACGGCCAGCGTCAATTGTGGCTCCCATCCGGTGGCCACACGTTTGACGCGGTTGGCGACCGCTTCCAGGTCTTCCAGCAGGCGTTCGCCTTCGCGCAGCAGCTCGTGACCCGCCACGGTAGGCAGGGCGCGGCGTGAGCTGCGGTCGAACAGCAGCACATCGAGCGCGTCTTCGAGCTGGCGCACGCGGTAGGTGAGGGCGCTGGGAACCATGCCCAGCACGCGCGCGGCGGCAGCGAAACTGCCGGTGCTGGCAATGGTTTGCAGCATGGCGAGCGCTTCAGGCGTCAATACATTGCGTGCAGTTTGCATGGTGTGCCTCTTTCAATTCAAACAGATTGAATGATGCCATCAAATCCCAAGACCTTTTGTCGCTTGTTTTACAACTACATTGGAGGCTATCCAAGGAGACACACCATGATCACCCTCAGACCTTCCCAGGAGCGCGGCTATGCAGACCATGGCTGG
Organism: Rhodoferax sp.; assembly: GCF_030653815.1. Classification (GTDB taxonomy): domain Bacteria; phylum Pseudomonadota; class Gammaproteobacteria; order Burkholderiales; family Burkholderiaceae_C; genus Rhodoferax. The sequence goes on from NZ_JAURYQ010000021.1 coordinate 30,679, forward strand.
CTCAAGTCGTTTCACAGTTTTTCGTTTGCCGGGTATTACGACCCGGCACACATGGGTTGGGGCAACTTGCGCGTCATCAACGAAGACCGCGTGGCCCCAGGCAAAGGTTTTGGCACCCATGGCCACCGCGACATGGAAATTGTGAGCTATGTATTGCAAGGCGCGCTGGCGCACAAGGACAGCATGGGCAACGTCAAGTCCATCCCGCCCGGGGACGTGCAGCGGATGAGCGCCGGCACCGGTGTGCAGCACAGCGAATTCAATTTCGCACCCAACGAGACCACGCATTTTTTGCAGATCTGGATCGAGCCGGATGCGAAGGGCGTCGAGCCCAGCTACGAGCAAACCACTTTTGCCGATGCGGCCAAGCAGGGTCGGTTGTGCTTGGTGGCATCGCCTGATGGCGCGCAGGGTTCGGTGCGACTCAACGCCGATGCCCGTTTGTATGCGGGTTTGTTTGATGTCGGACAGACTGCCACGCTGGACCTGGCCGCTGGTCGCAAGTCTTATGTGCACCTGGTTCGCGGCGCCCTGACGGTGAACGGCCTGGCCCTGCGCACCGGCGATGCCGCCCTGCTGGACGGCGAGACACAGGTGGTGTTGAACGATGCGCAGGATGCCGAAGTGCTGGTGTTTGACCTGTCCGCGTAAGCAGATATATTTCAATTTTCAAAAGGAGCTTTCACCATGGCAAAAGTTGCAGTTGTTTTTCATTCAGGTTATGGCCACACCCTGCGCATGGCGCAATCGGTGGCGGATGGTGCCAACGCCGATCTGGTGGCGATTGACGCCGATGGCAACCTGACAGAAGACGGCTGGGCCACCCTGAACGAAGCCGACGCCATCCTCATGGGCAGCCCCACTTACATGGGCAGCGTGAGCTGGCAGTTCAAGAAGTTTGCTGATGCGTCGAGCAAAGCCTGGTTCAGCCAGGCCTGGAAAGACAAGATTTTTGGCGGTTTTACCGCCAGTGCCAACGTCAATGGCGACAAACATTCCACGCTGCACTACTTCATGACGCTGGCCATGCAGCACGGCGGCATCTGGGTGGGCACGGGCCTGCACTACAACAACACCAAGGCGTCGCAGCGCAATGACATCAATTACCTGGCGTCCAGCGCCGGCCCCATGGCGCAAACACCCGGCGACGCTGGTGGTGCAGAAATGAACGCCGGCGACCTGGAGACCGCCCGCCTGTTCGGCCAGCGCGTGGCCGAGTTGGCGGGCAAATTCAAGGGATAAGCCGCGATAATCGCGGCCTATGTCCAATCCCAAAGTTCTGTTCGGCTTTCATGCCGTGGGCGTGCGCCTCAAGACTGCGCCCAAATCCATTGTTGAAATCTACATCGACCCAACCCGGCGCGATGCTCGCATGCGCCAGTTTGTCGACAAGGTCAAGGAAGCCGGTGTGCGTCTGCTGGAGGCTGACGGCATGCGCCTGGCCAAGCTGTGCGGCAGCCACGGGCACCAGGGCGTGGCTGCTCGGGTGCATGAGCTCACGCAAGTGACTTCCCTCGACGAATTGCTGGAACAGCTCGAAGCGACCCAGTTGGAGCTGCCCGCGAACGAGCGCGTGCAACCGCTGATTCTGGTGCTGGATGGCGTGACCGACCCGCATAACCTGGGCGCCTGCCTGCGCGTGGCCGATGGTGCCGGCGTGCATGCCGTGATTGCCCCCAAAGACCATGCGGCCGGCATCAACGCCACCGTGGCCAAAGTGGCCAGTGGTGCCGCCGAGACTGTGCCGTATTTCATGGTCACCAACCTGGCGCGCACCTTGAATGAGCTCAAGGAACGCAACATCTGGATCATTGGCACCAGCGACGTGGCCACTAAAACGCTTTACCAGGCTGATCTGAAAGGACCTGTAGCGCTGGTGCTGGGCGCCGAGGGCGACGGCATGCGCCAGCTCACCGCCAAGACCTGTGACGAACTCATCAGCATCCCGATGCGCGGTGCAGTGGAGAGCCTGAATGTGTCGGTGGCGAGTGGTGTGTGCCTGTACGAGGCGTTGCGGCAGAGGACTTTGTAGACGGCCCTGTCTTCGCGGGAGGCCCGCCCTCGGGCAGGGGTTCAATCGCGGCGAGGGCGCCGCTCCTACAAAAATGTTGATGCGCTGGCCAGCGGCAACCCCGCCATGTCCTTGGCGGCCAGCAGTGGTGGAGCCTCGATCGGCCAGTTGACGCCAACCGTAGGGTCGTTCCACAACAGGCTGCGCTCATGCTCTGGGTACCAGTAGTCGGTGGTTTTGTACAAAAACTCGGCACTGTCGCTGGTCACCAGAAAGCCGTGGGCAAAACCTGGCGGGATCCAGAGTTGGCGCTTGTTTTCTGCCGACAACAGTACGCCTTCCCATTGTCCAAATTGGGGCGAGGTACGGCGCATGTCGACCGCCACGTCAAACACCTCGCCCTGCGTCACCCGCACCAGTTTCCCCTGCGCATGCGCGATCTGGTAGTGCAGGCCACGTAGCACGCCTTTGGCCGATTTGCTGTGATTGTCCTGCACAAATTGCACGTCCAGGCCAGTGCATTGGGCGAAGTCGCGTGCGTTGAAGCTCTCGAAAAAGAAACCACGGGCATCGCCAAAAACCTTGGGTTCAAGAATCAGCACGCCGGGCAGGGCGGTAGGGGTGACGGTGTAGGGCATGTCTTACTTCAAAAGGCTCAACAAATACTGCCCATAGCCATTTTTGGCCAGGGGTGCGGCGAGTTTTTGAATTTGGGCGGCGTCGATCCAGCTTTGGCCAAAAGCAATCTCCTCGGGGCAGGCGACTTGCAGGCCCTGGCGCTTTTGCAGGGTGGCAATGAAGCTGGCGGCCTCCAGCAGGCTGTCGTGGGTGCCGGTGTCGAGCCAGGCGTAGCCCCGGCCCATGATTTCGACGTTGAGCTGGCCCTGCTCCAGGTAGCGCCGGTTGACGTCGGTGATTTCCAGCTCACCGCGCGCCGACGGTTGAATGCTGGCGGCAATGTCGCAGACCTGGTTGTCGTAAAAATACAGGCCGGTGACGGCGTAATTGCTCTTGGGCTGTTTGGGCTTTTCCTCGATGCTGACAGCGCGTTTGTGGGCATCGAACTCGACCACGCCATAACGCTCGGGGTCTGTCACATGGTAGGCAAAAACGCTGGCCCCACTTTGGCGCTCGTCGGCATGGGTCAGTTGCTTGACCAGGTCATGGCCGTAAAAAATGTTGTCGCCCAACACCAGCGCACTGGGCTGACCGGCCACGAAGTCGCGCCCGATGATGAAGGCTTGCGCCAGGCCGTCGGGGCTGGGCTGCACCGCGTAGCTGATCGCCATGCCCCATTGGCTGCCGTCGCCAAGCAGGTCGGCAAAACGCGGCGTGTCCTGCGGCGTGGAGATCACCAGCACCTCGCGAATTCCGGCCAGCATGAGCGTGCTCAAGGGGTAATAGATCATGGGCTTGTCGTAGACCGGCATGAGCTGCTTGCTGACCGCCTGTGTGACCGGGTAAAGCCGGGTGCCGGAGCCGCCAGCGAGGATGATGCCTTTGCGTTGTGTCATTTTTTTATTCCCTTGAGTTTTCGAGCGGGCCAGATTTATTCGGCCGTTATGGTCTCTGCCAGCATACGGTCTACCCCAAGTTGCCATTCCGGCAGGGACAGGCCAAACGTTTCCTGAAGCTTGCCGGTGTCCAGGCGGGAGTTCAGCGGCCGCTGGGCTGGCGTGGGGAAGGCGCTGGTGGGCACGGGCTCTATCGCGGTCGACTTGATTGCCAAGCCGGGTTGCAACTTCCTTGCCTGTGCGATGACATATTGGGCGTAGTCGAACCAGGTGGTGCAACCGCTGGCCACCAGGTGGTAAATGCCGGCCAGGGCCTGGGTGTCTGCCCCCGGTTGGCGCACCTGGCGGATGGCGTGGGCGGTCACGTCGGCAATCAGCTCGGCACCGGTGGGGGCACCAAACTGGTCGTTGATGACCTTGAGCTGGTCACGTTCCTGGGCCAGGCGCAGCATGGTCTTGGCAAAGTTGCCGCCGCGCGCCGAATAGACCCAGCTGGTCCGGAAAATCAGGTGGCGCGGGCAGACCCAGTCGATCATGTGCTCGCCCAGCAACTTGGTCTGGCCGTACACATTCAGCGGAAAGGTGGGGTCGTCTTCACGCCAGGGCCGGTCGCCGCCGCCGCCAAAGACGTAGTCGGTGCTGTAGTGCACCAGCCAGGCACCCAGCTGGGCTGCCTCACGCGCCAGGACTTCGGGCGCATGGGCATTGATGGCGCTCGCCAGTTCGGGTTCGCTCTCGGCCTTGTCCACTGCGGTGTAGGCGGCGGCGTTGACGATGACGTCGGGCCGGACGGTGCGCACGGTGTCGGCCAGGCCTGCCTGGTTCGCGAGATCGCCGCAAAACTCGCTGCTGTGGCGGTCCAGCGCAATGAGCTCACCCAGGGGCGCCAGGCTGCGCTGCAGTTCCCAGCCGACCTGGCCGTTCTTACCTAAAAGAAGAATTTTCATGCGTATTGCTTTTGTACCCAGTCCCGGTAGGCGCCGCTTTGCACATGGGCGACCCAGTCGGGGTGGTCGAGGTACCACTGCACGGTTTTTCGGATGCCGGACTCAAAGGTCTCGGCAGGTTTCCAGCCGAGTTCGCGTTCCAGCTTGCGGGCATCAATGGCGTAACGACGGTCATGACCGGGGCGATCGGTGACGTAGGTGATCTGGTCTTTGTAGGGCTTGCCATCAGGTCGCGGGCGCAGCTCGTCGAGCAAGGCGCAGACCGTGTGCACGATGTCCAGGTTGGCCTTTTCGTTCCAGCCGCCCACGTTGTAGATTTCGCCCAGGCGGCCGGCTTCGAGCACGCGACGGATCGCGCTGCAGTGGTCTTTCACGTACAGCCAGTCGCGAATCTGCTGGCCGTCGCCATAGACCGGCAAAGGTTTGCCGGCCAGCGCGTTGACGATCATCAGCGGGATGAGTTTTTCGGGGAAGTGGTAGGGACCGTAATTGTTGGAGCAGTTGGTGGTGAGCACCGGCAGTCCGTAGGTGTGGTGCCAGGCACGCACCAGGTGGTCGCTGGCGGCCTTGCTGGCGCTGTACGGGCTGTTGGGCTCGATGTGGCTGGTCTCGGTGAAGGCCGGGTCGTCCTTTTTCAGTGAACCATAAACTTCGTCCGTGGACACATGCAAAAACCGGAAATTACCCTTTGTGGGAACGACGCCCCCGTCGCGATGGTCTTCGGGCAAGCCTGACCAGTACCCTCGCACCGACTCCAGCAGGTTGAAGGTGCCCACGATGTTGGTCTGGATAAATTCACCCGGGCCGTGGATGGAGCGGTCGACGTGGCTTTCGGCGGCAAAGTTGACCACGGCGCGCGGCTGGTGTGTGGCCAGCAGCTGGCTCACCAGCGTGGTGTCGCCAATATCGCCCTGCACCAAGTCGTGGCGGGCGTCACCCTGCAGGCTTTGCAGGGTTTCGGGGTTGCCGGCGTAGGTGAGCTTGTCGAGGTTGATGACCGGCTCGTCATGGATGGCCAGCCAGTCGAGAACAAAATTGGCACCAATAAAACCGGCTCCGCCCGTGACCAAAATCATGTTGTTTCCCTATGCATTTTTGAATGCGGAGAGTGTAAGGGCGCTGAAGTCGAGATTGTTGTGGGCGTGTGGCGTAAAGAACAGCCATCGGCCCGAGGCGGGCCTCCACAAGATTCAGCAACAGTCGTTCAAGCCGCTTCGATCTCGCTCGACACTTCCAGCCACTGTTCTTCCAGGCTTTGTAGTTCTTCGTTCACCGCCTTCAGGCGTTTGCCCTGGTTGGCAAAGTCCGCAGGCGGTGGCGATTGGCACAAATGGCCTTCGAGCTGGGTACCCTCGGCCTGCAGTGTGGCCATGCGGGCTTCCAGGTCGGCCAGTTTGCGTTTGAGCGAACCGGTGGGCGCGGGCTTGTGTTTGAGCTTGGCCGCGGCGGCCGCCGCTTCGGCCTGGGCTTTGCGCTCGGCCTTGGCGGCGGCGCTGCTGGCTTCCTTGATGAGTTCGCGCTGGCGCTTGGCTTCATCCAGCAAATAACGCTGGTAGTCGTCGAGGTCGCCGTCAAAGGGTTCGACGCCGCCGTGCGAGACCATCCAGAATTCGTCGCAGACGCTGCGCAGCAGGGCGCGGTCGTGGCTGACCAGCATCACGGTTCCTTCAAACTCATTGAGGGCCATGGCCAGGGCTTCGCGCGTGGCCAGGTCGAGGTGGTTGGTGGGCTCGTCAAGTAGCAGCAGATTGGGGCGCTGCCAGACGATCATGCACAGCACCAGGCGCGCTTTTTCGCCGCCGCTCATGCTGCCCACGGCCTGCTTGACCATGTCGCCGCCAAAGTTGAAGGTGCCCAGAAAACTGCGCAGGTCTTGTTCGCGCGTTTGCTGGCCGACGATCTTGCCGGCCGCAGTCATGTCCTTGACCAGGCGGATCATGTGCTCCAGCGGCGTGTCGGCGGGGCGCAGCACGTCGAGCTCCTGCTGGGCAAAATAACCAATGTTGAGGCCCTTGCCCTCGGTGATCTCGCCGCCGATGGCGGCCAGGTCGCGCGCGATGGTTTTCACCACGGTCGATTTGCCCTGGCCGTTAGCGCCCAGGATACCGATGCGCTGGCCGGCCAGCACCGACTTGCTGACGTTGCGCACAATCACGGTGGGTGGCGTGCCCTCCGGTGCGTCTTCCGGCGGCGGGTAGCCAAAACTCACACCGCTCATCGACAGCATCGGGTTGGGCAGGTTGGCGGGTTCCTTGAACTCAAAGGTGAAGTCGGCCTCCGAGAGCAGCGGCGCGATTTTTTCCATGCGGTCGAGCGCCTTGACCCGGCTTTGCGCCTGCTTGGCCTTGCTGGCCTTGGCCTTGAAGCGGGCGATGAACTTTTGCAGGTGGGCGATCTTGTCCTGCTGCTTGGAAAACGCATTCTGCTGCAGTTCCATCTGCTCGGCGCGCATGTCCTCGAACTTGCTGTAGTTGCCGCCGTAGCGCACCAGTTTGCCCGCGTCGATGTGCAGCGTGACGTTGGTCACAGCATCCAGAAACTCGCGGTCGTGGCTGATCACGATCATGGTGCCTTCGTAGCGCTTGAGCCAGGCCTCCAGCCAGACCAGCGCGTCCAGGTCGAGGTGGTTGGTGGGTTCGTCGAGCAGCAGCAAGTCAGACGGGCACATTAGCGCGCGCGCCAGTTGCAGGCGCATGCGCCAACCGCCCGAGAAGCTGTTGACCGGGTTGGTGAGTTCGGTGGTCTTGAAACCCAGGCCCTGAATGAGTGCTTGCGCACGCGCCGGGGCGTCGTTGGCGCCGGCATCCTGCAGCGCCATGTAGGCGTGGGCCATGCGGTCGTAGTCGTCGGTGGCTTCCGCTGCGGTGACTTCCTGCTGCGCGGCTAGCAGGGTGGTGTCGCCTTCGACCACGAAGTCGGTGGCCGACTGGTCGGTCTCGGGCATGTCTTGAGCCACCTGGCCCATGCGCCACTGCGTGGGAATGTAGTACTCGCCGCCGTCCTCGTGCAGGTTGCCGTTGAAAAGCGCAAACAGCGAGGACTTGCCGGCGCCGTTGCGCCCGACCAAGCCGACCTTTTCGCCTGGGTTGATGGTGACGGTGGCACCGTCCAGCAGCACTTTGGCGCCACGGCGCAGGGTAACGTTTTTTAATGTAATCAAGGGGTTGCTTTTGGTTCTTAATGTTTTAGATAATGTTTTTTCCTTCTGTGGGGTCGACTTCGGTCGACCTGGCAGACTGAAGTCTGCCCCACAAAAGCAAGGTCATCGCAAGGTCAACAGCGCCTCGCGCGAAACCAGCAGCACCTGGTCTTCGCCGGCGCTGGTGGCAAGCCAAATGACTTCAAGGGTGGGAAAGGCGGCTTCAAAATGGGCACGTTCGTTGCCAATTTCCAGCACCAGAATGGCTTGTTCGGTCATGTGGGCGGGCGCCTCGCGCAACAGGCGGCGCACAAAGTCCATGCCGTCTTGGCCGCCTGCCGTGTTGCCGTCAAGCGCCAGCGCGGGCTCGGCCTTGAATTCGGGCGGCAAGGTGGCCATGCTGTGGGCATTGACATACGGCGGGTTGCACAGGATCAGGTCGTAAGGGCCGCCGTGCTCGGGCAGGCCGTCACCCTGGTGCAAACTGATGCGCTGATGCAGGCCGTGGCGCTCGACGTTGATGTGGGCCACCTCCAGCGCATCGGCACTGATGTCAGAGGCCTGCACCATGACATCAGGATACACCAGCGCGGCCAGCACGGCCAGGCTGCCGTTGCCGGTGCACAGGTCGAGCACCCGGTGGGTGGACTCGTTCAGCCAATAGTCCAGGCTGCCCTCGACCAGCACCTCGGCAATCAGCGAGCGCGGCACAATGGCACGCTCGTCCACATAAAACGAGACGCCCTGCAGCCAGGCCTCATGGGTCAGGTAGGCCGCGGGCTTGCGGGTGGCGATGCGGGTTTTCAGCAGCGCATCGATTTTGGCTTGTTCGACGGCGGTGACTTGTCGCACAAGGGCCGGTTCGCCAGCTTCAGCGGTGGCCTCCAGCGGCGTGTCCAGCGGCAGTTCAAGCTGCCACAGCACCAGCCAGGCGGCTTCGTCAAAAGCATTGGTCGTGCCGTGGCCAAAAGCCACCCCGGCCTGGGTCAACTGCTGCGCCGCCTGGGTCACGCAGTCGAGCAGGCGGAGGCCAGCGTTGTGGTGCGATGTGGCCTTCATGCCAGCAACTGCGCGTGCAGGTTTTCCAGCGTCCGGCGGTAAATGTTGGTGAGCGGCGCGATGTCAGCCAGCGCAATGTGCTCGTTGATCTTGTGGATGCTGCCGTTGGGTGGCCCGAACTCGATGACCTGCGGGCAGATCTTGGCAATGAAACGGCCGTCGCTGGTGCCACCGCTGGTCGACAGCTCGGGGGTGAGGCCGGTCTCGGCGCCAATGGCGGCCACCACGGCGTCGACCAGGGTGCCCGGGGGCGTCAGAAACGGCATGCCGCTGAGCGTCCAGGCCAGGTCGTAGGCCAAATCATGACGCTCCAGCACGGCTTGCAGGCGGCTTTGCAGCGACTCCGGCGTGGACTCGGTGGAAAACCTGAAGTTGAAGTCGACCACCACCGTGCCCGGAATCACGTTGCTGGCGCCGGTGCCGCCATGGATGTTGCTGACCTGCCAGCTGGTGGGCGGGAAGAAGGCGTTGCCACGGTCCCAGTCGATGCCGATCAACTCGGCCAGCGCCGGTGCCAGTAAGTGAATGGGGTTGTTGGCCAGCTGTGGGTAGGCGATGTGGCCTTGCGTGCCCTTGACGGTGAGCTTGCCGCTGAGCGAGCCGCGCCGGCCGTTCTTGATCATGTCGCCCGTACGCGTGACCGAAGTGGGCTCGCCCACAATGCAGTAGTCCAGTACCTCGCCGCGGGCTTGCAGCATCTCGCAGACCTTGACGGTGCCGTCCAGCGCCGGGCCTTCTTCGTCGCTGGTCAGCAGGAAGCCAATGGCGAGGGGCGACGCGGGGTGAGCTGCCACAAATTCTTCGGTGGCCACGACAAAGGCGGCCAGCGAGGTTTTCATGTCGGCGGCGCCACGGCCAAACAGCTTGCCGTCGCGCTGCGTGGGCTTGAAGGGGTCGCTGACCCACTGTTTGAGCGGACCGGTCGGCACCACGTCGGTGTGGCCGGCAAAGACCAGCAGTTTGCTGGCTTTGGTTTGACCCGGTGCCGTGCCGGCAGGGCGTTTGGCCCACAAATTGGTTACTTCAAGGCCTTCGGGGCCGCTAACCAGGGTTTCCAGCTGGAAGCCGATGGCCTTCAGGCGTGCACCCATGATGTGCTGGCAGTGGGCATCGCTTGGGGTCTCGGAGGGGCAGGCGATCAGGTCACAGGCCAGGGCAAGGGTGGAATTCATGAATGCTTTAATGGTTGAGGTCGAGCGTGATTTCAGTGAAGGTGGGCTCGTCGTCATGGTCGTCGACGGGCGCCTGGGCCTTGGCACGCGTGGTGAAGTCGTTTTGCAGGCGCCACATCAGGTTGGTCGGCGAATCCGCGAAGGCCAGGCCTTCCTTGCGATCGACCACACCGGTGGTGATGAGGCGGGCAATGTCTTCTTCGAAAGTCTGGCTGCCTTCGGCCATGGACTTGCTCATGGCTTCCTGGATGCCGGAAAAGTCACCCTTTTCAATCAGCTCGGACACCAGCTTGGTGTTGAGCATGACTTCAACAGTGGCGGTGCGGCTGCCGGCGATGTTGGGCAGCAGGCGCTGCGAGATGATGGCTTTCATGGCTGCTGCCAGATCGCCCAGCATGGTCATACGCACCTCGGCCGGATAAAAGCTCAGGATGCGGTTGAGCGCCTGGTAACTGTTGTTGGCGTGCATGGTGGCCAGGCACAAATGCCCGGTTTGCGCGTAAGCGATGGCAGCGGTCATGGTGTCGCGGTCGCGCACCTCACCAATCAGGATCACATCAGGAGCCTGGCGCAGGGCGTTTTTCAGGGCGACGTCGGCACTGCGAGTGTCGGGGCCGACCTCGCGCTGGTTGATGATGGAGCGCTTGTTCTTGAACAGGAACTCCACCGGGTCCTCGATGGTAAGAATATGCCCCGTCATGTTGACGTTGCGGTGGTCGATCATGGCCGCCAGCGTGGTACTTTTGCCCGCACCGGTGGCGCCCACCATCAGAATCAACCCGCGTTTTTGCAACATCAGGTCGGCCAGAGAAGGCGGCATGCCGAGCGAGGCCAGCGGCGGGATCTCGTTGTTGATGAGCCGGATCACCACCGCCACGGTGCTGCGCTGGACCATCGCGCTGATCCGGAAACGCCCCACGCCCGGCAGCGACAGCGCCATGTTGAGCTCGAGGTTTTGTTTCAGTTCCTCGATGCGTTCGGGTGGCAACACCTCGGCCAGCAGGGTCAGCGGGGCATCGGGCGGCAGGATCTGGCTGTTGATCGGGATGCATTCGCCGTTGATGCGAATCGTGGCCGGTGCGTTGGCCGACAGGTAAATGTCGGACGCGCGCTTTTCGGGCATCAGGCTCAGGATGCGCGCCATGGTACTCATGGGCGCCACTCTGTCATTGCTGGTCATGGCCATGGGATGCCCCTTGTGGTTTAGTCGCGCAGCAGGTCGTTCAAGCTGGTCTTGGCACGGGTTTGCGCGTCCACGTGCTTGACGATGATGGCGGCATACAGGCTGTACTTGCCGCCTTCCTTGGGCAGGTTGCCGCTGATCACCACCGAGCCTGCCGGAATGCGGCCGTAACTCACGGTGTCCGTGGCGCGGTCATAAATGGGGGTGCTCTGGCCGATGTAGACACCCATGGAAATCACCGAGTTTTCCTCGACGATAACGCCTTCGACAATTTCAGAGCGCGCGCCAATGAAGCAGTTGTCCTCGATGATGGTGGGGTTGGCCTGCATCGGCTCCAGCACACCACCAATACCAACGCCGCCGCTCAGGTGCACATTTTTGCCAATCTGTGCGCAGGAACCCACGGCGGCCCAGGTGTCGACCATGCTGCCTTCATCGACATAGGCGCCGATGTTGACAAAGGACGGCATCAGGATCACGCCCCGGGCCAGATAGCTGCCGCGGCGCGCCACGGCGGGCGGCACGATGCGCACCCCGGTGCCTTGCAGGCCGGCGGCGTCCATGTGGGAAAACTTGGTGGGGACTTTGTCGTAAAAGGCCAGGTCGCCGGCTTTCATGACCATGTTGTCGTTGAGGCGAAAGCTCAGCAACACGGCTTTTTTGATCCATTGGTGGGTGGTCCACTGGCCCACGCCCTCGCGGGTAGCCACGCGCAGCGCGCCGGTGTTGAGCCCGTCAATGACGTGCTCGACCGCATCGGTCAGTTCTTTCGGCGCCGAGGCCGCAGAGATGTTGGCGCGGTCTTCCCAGGCAGCGTTGAGGATGTTTTGCAATTGTTGGGTCATGGCAGATGAGATTTTGAAATAAAGAAAAATCAGGAGGGGCGGCTGCGAACAAATTGGACAATGCGCTGTGCCGCTTCCAGGCACTCGGCGCTGTCGGCCACCAGCGCCATGCGAATGCGCCCGGCACCGGGATTGTGGCCCTGGGCCTCGCGCGCCAGGAACGAACCGGGCAACACGGTCACATTGTAAAGAGCGAACAATTCACGGGCAAAAACGGTGTCGTCGCCCTTCACCTTGGCCCACAGGTAGAAACCGGCATCGGGCAGGGCCACGTCAAGCACCTCGGCCAGCACCGGGGTGACCTGGGCAAACTTGGCTTTGTAGAGCGCCCGGTTGTCCACCACATGGGCCTCGTCGCGCCACGCAGCCAGGCTGGCGGCTTGCACCACCGGGCTCATGGCGCAACCGTGGTAGGTGCGGTACAGCAGGAATTGCGCCATGATGGCGGCGTCGCCCGCGACAAATCCGCTGCGCATGCCGGGCACATTGCTGCGCTTGGACAGGCTGGTCAGGGAAATCAGGTTTTTGAAGTCGGTACGGCCCAATCTGGCCGCTGCTTCCATGCCGCCCAGGGGGGCTTCATCGCGGAAATATATCTCGCTGTAACACTCGTCCGAGGCAACGACAAAGCCAAAGCGGTCGCTCAAGTCAAACAGCTTTTGCCATTCGCTCAAGCCCATCACCGCGCCAGTGGGGTTGCCGGGTGAGCACACAAACAACTGCTGGGTGCGCGCCCACACCGACTCGGGCACGCTGTCCCAGTCGGGGGCAAAGTTGCGCGCCGGGTCGCTGGCCACGTAATAGGGTTCGGCCCCGGCCAACAGCGCAGCGCCTTCGTAGATTTGGTAGAACGGGTTGGGGCAGACCACCAGCGGCTTTTGCCCGGAAGCGCTGAGCTTCGAGGGGTTGATGATGGTTTGTGTCAATGAAAACAGCGCCTCGCGCGAACCGGCCACCGGCAGCATTTGTGTCAGCGGGTTCACCTTCAGGCCGTAGCGGGTGTGCAGCCACTGGGCAAAGGCCTCGCGCAGCGCGGGCTCACCGGCGGTGGCTGGGTAGCTGGCCAAGCCACTGGGCGAGCGCTGGATGGCGTCCACCATGGCCTGCTGAATAAACGTCGGCGTGGCGTGTTTGGGTTCACCCAGGCCCAGGCTGATGGGGCTGTAGGCTGGATTGGGTGTGACACCGGCAAAAAGCTGGCGCAACCGCTCGAAAGGGTAGGGCTGCAAAAGGGAAAGCAATGGATTCATGGGGCGCAATTATCCATGCTACGGTTGTCATTGCGAGCCCCCCGTATCCGGCCCGTTACCGCACACGGACCTTGAGCCTGAAGTTGTCATCCCGGGCTCGACCCGGGATCCAGGAGTCCGGCAGTCATGGATTGCGGGTCGGGCCTGCCCCGGACCACGATCCGGGGTCCGCAATGACATCCAAGAGGTGAACGGTTCATGGAAAGCGAAGCGTGGCAATCCATGGAGTCCCAGGATCCCTCGATTGCCACGTCGCTTCGCTCCTCGCAATGACGGAAATTTCTGTGGTCGCTGACTCTCAGAATTGCAGTTGGTTCACCATGACATCCAGCCCCAACCAGCGCTGGGCGGCGTTGTGCAGCAGTTCGGGATCACCGGTGCTGAAAAGCAGGCACTGTCCCGGTGCGGACTTGGGTGCGAGGCACGCCAGCACGCGCCGGGTCTGGCGCGCCACCGGAGCGCCGTTGTCAAGCAGTTGGACTGCTGGCCCGACCAGAGCCTGCAAGGTCTCGCGGGCAAACGGGTAATGGGTGCAACCCAGGACCAGGGTGTCGATGTCACCTGGCTGGGCGCCAAAGCGGCCGAGGGCCTGCGCGTATTGCGTGCACAACGCAGTGGTTTGTTCCGTGTCATGGCGCTCGATCGCGTCGGCCAGGCCGTCGCAGGGCTGGCAGATGAATTGCGCCGGACCACCGGCCAGCCCGGCCAGCAGCGTCTTGAACTTCTGGCTGTTCAGGGTACCGCGCGTGGCCATGACACCGATGCGCCCGGTGTGGCTCAGGGTCATGGCGGGTTTTAGCGCCGGCTCGACGCCGATGATGGGCAACTCGGGGTGGTCCTGGCGCAGCAATTGAATGGCCGCCGCCGTGGCCGTGTTGCAGGCCACCACCAGGGCCTGGATGGCCAGATCAGGTGATTTAAGCAAATGCCGGGTGATGGCGCGCGCCCGGGCCAGCACAAAGCCCTGGTCGCGCTCGCCATAGGGCGCAAAGCCGCTGTCGGCCACATAAATGAAGTTTTCGTGCGGCAACTCGGCCCGCAGCGCCTTCAAAATGCTCAGGCCGCCGACACCGCTGTCAAACACCCCGATCGGGGGCTTGGCGTTTGCCGCTTCAGGCACCGGCCACCGTGATGCCCTTGAATTCACCCGTGGCGATGCGCTTTTGCCACTCGGCCGGGCCGGTGATGTGGGCGCTGGTGCCGCCCGCATCCACGGCCACAGTCACGGGCATGTCGACCACGTCGAATTCGTAAATGGCTTCCATGCCGAGGTCGGCAAAACCCACGACCTTGGCGGTTTTGATGGCTTTGGACACCAGGTAGGCGGCGCCGCCCACGGCCATCAGGTAGGCGCTCTGGTGTTTCTTGATGGCCTCGATGGCGACCGGGCCGCGCTCGGCCTTGCCGACCATGGCAATCAGGCCGGTTTCAGCCAGCATCATTTCGGTGAAGCCGTCCATGCGCGTGGCGGTGGTGGGGCCGGCCGGGCCAACCGCTTCGTCACCCACCGGGTCGACCGGGCCGACGTAATAAATCACGCGATTGGTGAAGTCGACCGGCAGTTTTTCGCCATTGGCCAGCATGTCCTTGATGCGCTTGTGCGCGGCGTCGCGGCCGGTCAGCATCTTGCCGTTGAGCAGCAGGGTATCACCGGGTTTCCAGCTGGCCACCTCGGCCTTGCTCAGGGTGTTCAGGTCGACCTTTTTGCTCTTGACGTAATCAGGTGTCCAGGCCACATCGGGCCAGGTGTCCAACGAGGGCGGTGTCAGGTAGACCGGGCCGCTGCCATCCATCACAAAATGGGCGTGGCGCGTGGCGGCGCAGTTGGGGATCATGGCCACAGGTTTGCTGGCGGCATGAGTCGGGTACATCTTGATCTTGACGTCAAGCACGGTGGTCAGGCCGCCCAGGCCCTGCGCGCCGATGCCCAGGGCGTTAACCTTGTCAAACAGCTCCAGCCGGAGTTTTTCGACGTTGGAAAGCGCGACACCGCTGGCCGCCTTGGCCTGCAGCTGGTACATGTCGAGGTCGTCCATCAGGCTTTCCTTGGCCATCAGCACGGCTTTTTCGGCGGTGCCGCCAATGCCGATGCCGAGCATGCCCGGCGGGCACCAACCGGCGCCCATCGTGGGCACGGTCTTCAGCACCCAGTCAACCACCGAGTCGCCGGGGTTGAGCATGACCATCTTGCTTTTGTTCTCAGAACCACCGCCTTTGGCCGCCACGGTGACTTCGAGCTGGTCGCCCGGCACGATCTCGGAGAAGATCACTGCGGGCGTGTTGTCCTTGGTGTTCTTGCGTTCAAACTGGGGGTCGGCCACCACGCTGGCACGCAGGGTGTTGCTGGGGTCGTTGTAGGCGCGGCGCACGCCTTCGTTGATGGCGTCATCGAGGCTGCCGGTAAACCCTTCCCAGCGCACGTCCATGCCAACCTTGAGAAACACGTTGACGATACCGGTGTCCTGGCAGATCGGGCGATGGCCGGTGGCGCTCATCTTGCTGTTGGTCAGAATTTGCGCAATGGCGTCCTTGGCCGCAGGGCTTTGCTCGCGCTCGTAGGCGCGCGCCAGGTGGGCGATGTAGTCGGCGGGGTGATAATAACTGATGAATTGCAGGGCAGCGGCGACGGATTCAATCAGGTCGGCTTGGCGGATGTTGCTCATGTGGGTGTCCTCAAAAAAACCAAGTTTAACCAGAGCGCCCCAACGCCAGCCTGACGTTTCAGCGCAAACCCAGGTGCAACGCGGCCTTGGCCATCAGGTGAGCCGAGATCGGGGCGGTGATGAACAGGAACAGCGTGACCAGAATTTCATGCAGGCTCAAGGTATCGCCTGTGACGCTGAAATAAACGGATGAGGCGATCAGCAGGCAGCCCACGCCCAGCGTGCTGGCCTTGGTCGGACCGTGCAGCCGGGTGTAAAAGTCTTTGAAGCGCACCAGGCTGAGTGAGCCGATCAGGGTAAAGGCGGCGCCGGCCAGCACCAGCGCGGACAGCAGTATCTCGGTGATCAGGCTCATTCGATGATGTCTCCGCGCAGCAAAAATTTGGACAAGGCCACGGTGCCGACAAAACCCATCAGGGCGATCAGCAGGGCGGCTTCAAAATACAGCGGGCTGCCCAGCTGGATGCCGAGCAAAATCAGCAGGGCGATGGCGTTGATGTAGAGCGTGTCGAGCGCCAGGATGCGATCAGGCAGGCTCGGGCCCCTGAGAAGCCTGAAAAAGCTCAGGCCGAAGGCGACCGCAACAAACACAAAGGCCAGGATGAGGGCGCTGCTCAGCATTCAAAAATCTCCTTGAGTGGGGCTTCAAAACGCGTTTTGATGGTGTGGATCAACTGCTCGGGGTCGGTGCAGTCCAGCGCGTGCACCAGCAGGGTCCGCTGGTCGGATGACAGCCGTGCGGACACGGTGCCGGGCGTCAGGCAAATGGTGTTGGCCAGCAGGCTCACTGCCAGCGCATTGGTCAAATCCAGCGGTACCTGCACAAACATCGGGTTGAGCGAACGCGGTCCGGCCAGCACCAGGCCCGCCACGGCCACATTGGCCATCAGCACATCAAACAGGAAGACACCCAGAAAACGCAGCAGGCTCAACGGACGGTGGATGCGCACACGCTCGGGCCAGAAGCCGAGCGTGAAGCGGGGAATGGCCCAGCCCAACAGCAGCCCAAGCACGACATGGCCCGGTGCCACCGTGTTGTTGAGCAGCAGCCAGACCAGCGCCAGAATGGGTGTGAGAAGAGGGTGGGGCAACCATTTCTTCATGGCCTGCCTCCCAGCACCGCGCTGATGTAGCGCGCGGGGTCAGTCAGTTGCTGCGCGGTGGCGTTTGCATAGTCAAGGGCAGGTCCGGCAAATACCGTCAAGGCCAGGATCAAGCCGAGCAGCCCGCCCACGGCCAGCAGTTCGCGTGCGCTTGAGACACCGGAAAGCGTCACATCAGCTGGGCTGGCACCCGACTTGGGCGCCTGCGCGACGGTCGCGGCCTGGCTGTTGAAAAACACCTGGCTGCCCGCGCGCGCCAGCGCAATCACCGCCAGCAAGGCGGCCAGCAGGATCACGGCCCAGACCCAGGGCTGGCCGGGGGCCGCGCGCAAAATAAGAAACTTGCCAATAAAACCGGACAGCGGCGGCAAGCCGGTCACGGCCACCGCTGCCGCAAAAAACAGCCCACCCCAAAGCGCATGGCGTGGCATGTCGGCGTCTGGCGTGAAGCCATCACCGTGTTGCAGGCGGCGGCGCCTGATGGCGTCACTCAGCAAAAACAGCAGCGCGGCGGTGAAGGTGCTGTGCGGCATGTAATACAGCGCGGCGGCGATGCCGTTGGTGCCCACGGCCACGGCGGTCAGCAGGGTGCCCACCGACACCAGAACCAGGTAGCCGCTGAGGCGCCCAAGGCTGTCAGCGGCCAGCACGCCCAACGTGCCGATGACGATGGTGGCCAGCGCCAGCGGCATCAGCCAGGGGTCGAACAAATGCGCCAGGGCGCCGGCGCTGTCGCCGAACAGCAGCGTGTGGCTGCGCAAAATGGCGTAAATACCGACCTTGGTCATGATGGCAAACAGCGCCGCCACCGGCGCCGAGGTCCCGCTGTAGGCGGCAGGCAGCCACAGGTGCAGCGGCAACAGGGCCGCCTTGAGGGCAAACACCGCCAGCAGCAGCAGGCCACCTGCGCGCGCCAGACCCAGCATGTCGGGTGCCAGGGTGCCCGCCTTGGCCGCCAGGTCGGCCATGTTCAGGCTGCCCATCGATGCATAGATGAGCCCGGCGGCAAACAGGAAGACGGTGGAGCCGGCCAGGTTCATGACCACGTAGTGCAGCCCGGCGCGGGTGCGCGCCGGGCCGCCACCGTGCAGCGCCAGACCATAGGAGGCGATCAGCAAAATTTCAAAAAAGACAAACAGGTTGAACAGGTCGCCGGTTAAAAAGGCACCCGCCAGTCCGAACAGCTGCATCTGGAACAGCACATGGAAATGCCGCCCCTGACCATCGATGCCATGGCTGGCATAAATCAGCGCCCACAGCGCGAGCAGGGTGGTGATGAGCACCATCCAGGCGGACAGCCTGTCCGCCACCAGCACAATGCCCCAGGGCGCGGGCCAGTCGCCCAGGCGGTACACCAGAATGTCGCCGCCCGAGACGGCCACCAGCAAGGCGGTGGCAGCGCCAATTTGCGCCAGCACGGACACCAGCGCCAGCACGCGCTGGGCCGGCAGCGACAAGCGCCCCAGCGCCAGCAGCAGGGTGCCGACCAGAAATGGCAGCAGAATCGGGGCGATGGGCAGGTGCGCCGTCATGCTGTGTCCCCGGCTTGCGGTGGCGCGCCATCGACATGGTCGTTGCCGAATTCTTCCCGGGCACGCAGGCTCAGCATGATGACGAAGGCCGTCATGGCAAAGCCGATGACGATGGCGGTGAGCACCAGCGCCTGCGGCAGCGGATCGGCGTAATTGGCCGCACCCGAGATCACCGGGGGCTGGCCGATGACCAGCCGACCGGTGGCAAACAGAAACAGGTTGACGCCGTAAGACAGCAGCGTCAGGCCCAGCACCACGGGGAAGGTGCGGGCGCGCAGCAGCAGATAAACGCCGCAGCCAGTCAAGGTGCCAATGGCCAGGGCGATCAGGGCTTCCATGGTGTGGCCTCGGGGTTGGCGCTGGCGCGGTGCACCAGGCCCAGGTTGATCAGGATCAGCAGGGTGGCACCCACCACTACCAAATAGACGCCGAGGTCAAACGCCATGGCCGACGCCAGCTCGAACTCGCCCACCAGTGGCCAGTCGAAATGGCCAAAGGCAGAGGTCAGGAACGGCCGGCCAAACAACCAGCTTGCCAGGCCGGTGAGCAGGGCGATGATCAGGCCCGCGGCGATCCAGGGATGGGTGTGCGCAGGCAGGCGCGCGTGGGTCCAGCTGACGCCATTGGCCAGGTACTGCACGATCAGCGCAACGGCGGTGATCAGCCCGGCAATGAAACCGCCACCGGGAAGATTG
The DNA here is from genome assembly GCF_030653815.1 of Rhodoferax sp. Classification (GTDB taxonomy): domain Bacteria; phylum Pseudomonadota; class Gammaproteobacteria; order Burkholderiales; family Burkholderiaceae_C; genus Rhodoferax. The sequence goes on from NZ_JAURYQ010000021.1 coordinate 49,792, forward strand.
TGGCCCCGCAGGAAGATGAATACCGAGACCAGCAGCGCCAGCGGCAGCAGCAGCCTGGCAAAGGTGGCCAGGATCATGGGATGGGTGTCGCTGTCCCAGGCGCGGCCACTGGCATCCTGCGTGGGGCCAGGCAGGCGCAAATTGCCCAGCAGCGCAAAAATGCCCACGGCGGCAATGGCCAGCACGGTGATTTCGCCGAAGGTGTCAAAGCCGCGGAAGTCCACCAGAATCACGTTGACCACGTTGCCACCGCCGCCGCCCGGCACGCTGTTTTCCAGGAAGAAGCCGGCCAGGCCATCGTTCGATCGGGTCAGCACGGCCCAGGCCAAAGCAGCGGCGCCGCCACCGGCCAGCAAGGCAATGCCGGCGTCACGCCAGCGCCTGGCGGCACTGGATTCGCGGGGCGTGGTGGCGGGCAGAAAATACAAGGCCAGCAGCAGCAAAATGACTGTCACCACCTCCACCGAGAGCTGCGTCAGGGCCAGGTCGGGCGCCGAAAACTTGACAAACACCAAGGCCACGATCAGACCCACGGCGCCGGTGAGCACCAGGGCTGTGAGGCGTTGGCGATGCAGTGCGGTGGCCGCCAGCGTGGCCAGTATCAGCACCAGGCCGGCCATCAAACTGACGCCGTCAACAGCAAGCAGCGCCCGCGTGCCCGTCAGGGGGGCCTCAACCAGCACCAGGCCCGTAGCACCGAGCACCAGGGTGCTGACCACGAACAGCGCGAGCTGGCGCTGCAGCGATGCGGTGTCAAGCCAGCGGGTGAGGCGTTCTGCCGTGCCGAACAAACCCTGCATCAGGGCGTCAAAGATCAGTCGGCCCTGCAGGCGCTTGTCGAGCCGGTCGTGCAGTTGAAACAGGGGGCGCCGGAACCGATACAACACTGCGCCACCAACAAGGGCGATCACGCTCATCCACAGTGCCGGGTTGAAGCCGTGCCAAATGGCCAGGCTGTGCCCGGGCACTGGCCCCTGCAACACGGCGCCGGCGGCCACAGCCAGCAGGGGCTCGACCGTTTGCGCCGGAAATATGCCGACCAACAACACCAGCACCACCAGAATTTCCACCGGCACCTTCATCCAGCGCACCGGCTCATGCGGTGTTTTGGGCAGGTTGACGGGTTCGCCGTTAAAGAACACGTCATGGATGAAGCGCAGCGAATAAGCCACGGCAAATATGCCCGCCAAGGTTGCCACGGCCGGCAGCAACCAGCCCAGACGGTATTCGCTGCCGGCGCTGGCGGCCTCGGCAAAAAACATCTCCTTGGATAAAAAACCGTTGGCCAAAGGCACTCCCGCCATGGCGGCGCTGGCCACCATGGCCAGCGTCGCGGTATGTGGCATGGCGTGCCAAAGGCCATTGATGCGGCGCATGTCGCGGGTGCCGCATTCATGGTCGATGATGCCCGCCGCCATGAACAGGCCGGCCTTGAAGATGGCGTGGTTGATGATGTGGAACACCCCCGCCAAGGCGGCCATCGGGGTGCCAATGCCAAACAGCGCCGTGATCAGACCGAGGTGGCTGATGGTGGAATACGCCAGCAGGCCCTTCAGGTCGTGCTTGAACAGCGCCAGCACCGCACCCAGCAAAAAGGTGGTCAGGCCGATGCCGCCCACCAGCCAGGTCCAGGCGTCGGTACCCGACAACACCGGGAACAGCCGGGCCAGCAGGAAGACGCCGGCCTTGACCATGGTGGCCGAGTGCAGGTAGGCCGACACCGGGGTCGGCGCGGCCATGGCGTTGGGCAGCCAGAAGTGAAAGGGAAATTGGGCCGACTTGGTAAAGGCACCCAGCAAGATCAGCAGCAGCGCCGGCAGGTAGAGTGGGTGCGCGCGCACCAGGTCGCCACTGGCCAGCACCTGGGTCAGCTCGAAGCTGCCCACCATGTGGCCGAGCAGGATGAAGCCCGCCAGCAGCGCCAGGCCACCGGCCCCGGTGATGGCCAGCGCCATGCGGGCGCCGCTGCGGGCGTCTTCGCGGCCGCGCCAGTAGGCGATCAACAAAAACGATGACAGGCTGGTGAGTTCCCAGAAAATCAGCAACTGGATCAGGTTTTCGGACAGCACCACGCCCAGCATGGAACCCATGAACAAGAGCAGGTAGGCATAGAGCCGGCTCAGGCTGTCGCGGGCGCTCAGGTAGTAATGGGCATAAAGAATGACCAGCAGCCCGATGCCCAGAATCAGCAGCACAAACAGCACACCGAGCCCGTCCATCCGGAAAACCAGGTCGAGGCCCGCGCTGCTGATCCATGGCAGGCGCTCGATCGTGGTGGTGCCGGCAAAGCTCGCCGCCATCAGCGGCAGCAATTGCAGCAAGGCCGCTGCCGTCACGCCAGCGGCGGTCCAGGCACTGACGGTGCGGCCATGGCGGGCCAGGCCGGCGACCAGTGCCGCGCCAAAAAATGGCGTGAGTATGGCTAGAAACAATTGCATGAGGTCAGGATTCTTGGGCTATGCCCGGGCCGCGCGGCGTCAGGGCGCACGAGTCGCCCGGATCAAGCACTGCGCAATCCGGGGGCTCTTTAACCGCCAGAAGTCTTTTGCCCCTGCACCATCTTCATGGCCGAACCCACCAGCGCGGCCACTTCGGTCATGTTGCTGGGTACGATCAGTGTGGTGGTGGCATCTGCCGCCACCCGGCTGTAGGCGTCCACGGCTTTTTCAGCCACCTTGAGTTGCACCGCCTGCTCACCGCCGGGCTGGCGAATGGCGGCGGCCACGCGCTCGATGGCTTGGGCATTGGCTTCGGCCACTGCCAGAATGGCCGCTGCTTCGCCCTGCGCGTTGTTGATGGCAGCCTGTTTTTCACCCTCGGAACGGGCAATAAACGCCTCCCGCTCGCCGGTAGCAATATTGATCTGTTCCTGCCGGCGGCCCTCGGACGCGGCGATCAGGGCGCGTTTTTCGCGCTCGGCGGTGATCTGCTGCTGCATGGCGTGCAGGATTTCCTTGGGCGGTGTCAGGTCCTTGATCTCATAACGCAGCACCTTCACGCCCCAATTCAGCGCGGCTTCGTCGATGGCTTGCACCACCTGGGCGTTGATGATGTCGCGTTCTTCAAAAGTTTTGTCGAGCTCGAGCTTGCCGATCACCGAGCGCAATGAGGTTTGTGCCAGCTGCGAGATCGCCATGATGTAGTTGCTGGAACCATAGCTGGCGCGCATGGCGTCAGTCACCTGAAAATACAAGATGCCATCGACCTGCAACTGGGTGTTGTCCCGCGTGATGCAGACCTGGCTCGGGATGTCGAGCGGGACCTCCTTGAGCAGGTGTTTGTAGGCTACCTTGTCGACAAACGGGATTAAAAAGTTCAGGCCGGGCATCAACGTGCCGGTGTACTTGCCCAAGCGCTCGACCACCCAAGCGTGCTGCTGGGGAACGACCTTGACCGATTGGGTGACAAAGATCACCGCGATGACAAAAATGATGACTGCAACTTCCATTTGATACTCCAAAAAAAACTAACTTGACTTGACTTGACTCGACTCAATGCACAGTTTGTCATTGCGGGCTACGACCCGCAATCCATGAATTCCGGACTTCCTGGATCCCCCGGATCGTGGGCCGGGGCAGGCTCCTCGCATCCGGGATGACAAAGTCAGGTCCAAGACCTTTCACACTTTCTCAACCATCAAACGGCTGCCCACGACTTCGACGATGCGGTGCAAGCCGGGAGCAGACGCCGCACCGGTGCGCAGGGTCACGCTCCAGGTGGCGCCGCGGTATTTGGCGGTGCTGGTGCCGTCGTCGTTCCAGGCGTCAATGTGCAGGGTTTCACCAATGTCCAGGTTGACGTCCCGGTTGGCACCGGCCGGCAGGGCCGGCGGCTGGTGCTTTTTATAACTGCGCCAGGCCAGCACACAACCCCCACCCAACAGCGCGGCCACCACCAGTTGCACCGTCACCGACGCTCCCAGGTGCGCGGCGATGGCGGCGCCGGCCACGCCCAGTGACAACATCAGCAGGTAAAAGGTGCCGGTCAGCAGTTCCAGCGCAATCATTCCGCCTGCCAGCAGCCACCAGAGGGTTGATTCAGCCATGTTTGTTTCCAATTGTTATTTGACTTGTCGCATTCTGCTGTAAAAGTGCGTGTTCGCAACAGGTCCGACACGATAAGTCCTTACACTTCGCGCCAATTTACATTTTTCCTTGCGTCGCTGGAGCCCACCATGAAATTCCGCTTTCCGATCGTCATCATTGACGAAGATTACCGTTCCGAAAACACCTCGGGCCTGGGCATTCGCGCGCTGGCGCAGGCCTTCGAGACCGAGGGTTTTGAGGTACTGGGCGTCACCAGTTATGGCGACCTGAGCCAGTTTGCCCAGCAGCAGAGCCGGGCCAGCACCTTTATTTTGTCGATTGACGACGAGGAATTCACCCCCGGGCCGGACCTGGACCCGGCCGTGGTGAATCTGCGCCACTTCATTGAAGAAGTGCGCCGGCGCAACCTCGATGTGCCGATCTACATTTACGGCGAGACCAAGACCAGCCGCCACCTGCCCAACGACATCCTGCGTGAGCTGCACGGCTTCATTCACATGTTCGAGGATACGCCCGAATTTGTGGCGCGCCACATCATCCGCGAAGCCAAAAGCTACCTGGAAGGCGTGCAGCCGCCGTTTTTCAAGGCCTTGCTGGATTACGCCGAGGACGGTTCGTACTCGTGGCACTGCCCGGGCCACTCGGGTGGCGTGGCGTTTCTGAAAAGCCCGGTGGGCCAGATGTACCACCAGTTCTACGGCGAAAACATGCTGCGCGCCGACGTCTGCAATGCCGTCGAGGAACTGGGCCAGTTGCTCGACCATGATGGCGCGATTGGCAAGAGCGAACGCAATGCGGCGCGCATTTTCAACGCCGACCACTGCTTTTTTGTCACCAACGGTACCTCGACCTCCAACAAGATGGTCTGGCACCACACGGTGGCACCGAATGACGTGGTGGTAGTGGACCGCAACTGCCACAAGTCCATCCTGCACGCGATCATCATGACTGGCGCGATTCCGGTGTTTTTAAAGCCCACGCGCAACCACTTCGGCATCATCGGCCCGATCCCGAAAAGCGAGTTCGAGCCTGCCACCATCAAGGCCAAGATCAAGGCCAATCCGCTGATCAAGGAACATTTGCCCGACATCGACGTGAACCAGATCAAGCCGCGCGTGCTGACGCTGACGCAGTCGACCTACGATGGCGTGTTGTACAACACCGAAACGGTGAAGAACATGCTCGACGGCTACGTGGAAAACATCCACTTTGACGAGGCCTGGTTGCCGCACGCGGCGTTCCACCCGTTTTACGGCACTTACCACGCCATGGGCAAGAACCGGGCGCGACCGAAAAAGGCCATGGTGTACGCCACCCAATCCATCCACAAGCTGCTGGCCGGTATCAGCCAGGCCAGCCATGTGCTGGTGCAGGACTCGCAGACCGTCAAGCTCGACAAGCACCTGTTCAACGAGGCCTACCTGATGCACACCAGCACCAGTCCGCAGTACAGCATCATTGCCAGCTGCGACGTGGCGGCGGCCATGATGGAGCCGCCCGGCGGCACCGCGCTGGTGGAGGAAAGCATTGCCGAGGCGCTTGATTTCAGGCGTGCCATGCGCAAAATTGACGACGACTACGGCAGCGACTGGTGGTTCAAGGTCTGGGGACCGGACAAACTGGTGGAGGAGGGCATTGGCCGTGCCGATGACTGGATCATCAAGGGCGAGTCGCGCACCATCAAGGCCGGTGTCAACTGGCACGGTTTTGGCAAGATGGCCACCGGCTTCAACATGCTGGACCCGATCAAGTCCACCGTGGTGACCCCGGGCATGGACCTGAATGGCAAGTTTGCCAAGACCGGCATTCCGGCCAGCATCGTGACCAAGTTCCTGGCCGAGCACGGTGTGGTGGTGGAAAAGACCGGTCTGTACAGCTTTTTCATCATGTTCACCATCGGCATTACCAAAGGCCGCTGGAATAGCATGCTGACCGCCTTGCAGCAGTTCAAGGACGACTACGCCAAGAACCAGGCGATGTGGCGCATCCTGCCCGAGTTTTGCCAGAAGTACCCCAAATATGAAGACATGGGCCTGGCCGACCTGTGCCAGCACATCCACCAGTTGTATGCCAAGTACGACATTGCGCGCCTGACCACCGACATGTACCTGAGCGACCTGACCCCGGCCATGAAACCCAGCGATGCCTATGCCCATATTGCGCTGCGCAAAACCGAGCGCGTGGAGATTGACAAGCTCGAAGGCCGTGTCACCGTTGGCCTGGTGACACCTTACCCACCGGGCATTCCGCTGCTGATTCCGGGCGAGGTGTTCAACAAGAAGATCGTGGATTACCTCAAGTTCTCCCGCGAGTTCAACCGCCAGTGCCCGGGTTTCGAGACCGACATCCATGGTCTGGTGGAAGAGGTGGGTGCCGACGGTCAGGTGCATTACTTTGCTGACTGTGTGAAGGCCTAAAAGGTGCAACCCGAGGGTTATCCCTCATTCAAATGGGTTGTACTTTAAATAGAATCAGTGCAACCCATTTTAAAAGGTTGCACCCATGGCCACTGTCACACTTGGCATCAAGGTTGACGAATCCCTTCGCTCACGCATCAAGGACGCCGCCAGCGCGCAGGGCAAAACTCCGCATTGGCTCATCAAGCAGGCGGTCATGCAGTACGTGGAGAGTGTCGAGCGCGGTCAGTTGCCTCCAGCCATCACAGGTGCAACCCAGATTGTCGACGGTCCGAAAGCCGATGAACCCGAGGCACTGACGACAACCGCCGCAGTGCCGCATTCCGCGCCGCAGCCTTTCCTGGACTGGGCGCAGAACGTGCTGCCGCAGACCGACCTGCGGCCGGCCATCACCGCCGCCTGGCACCGGCCCGAGCCCGAATGCCTGCCATTGCTAGTGCAACTGGCCCATGTGACCGATCCGGCACAACGCGCGGCCATCGAAACTGTGGGCACCCGGTTGGTGGAAGGCTTGCGCGCCAATCAGAGCAGTGGCGGGGTGGAAGCACTGGTACAGGAGTTTTCGTTATCCAGCCAGGAGGGCGTGGCGCTGATGTGCATGGCAGAGGCGCTGTTGCGCATTCCGGACAACGCCACCCGCGACGCGTTGATTCGCGACAAGATCAGCCATGGCGACTGGCACTCGCACCTGGGCAACTCACCGTCGATGTTTGTCAACGCCGCCGTCTGGGGCCTGATGCTGACCGGCAAACTGACCGCCACCGCGAGCGAAAAAAGCATGGCCAGCGCGCTGACACGCCTGATCGGCAAGGGCGGCGAGCCGCTGATCCGCCAGGGGGTGCACCGCGCCATGAAACTCATGGGCGAACAATTCGTCACCGGACAAACCATCTCCGAAGCACTGGCCAACAGCCGCGCGCTGGAGAAAAAAGGCTTTCGTTACTCGTATGACATGCTGGGCGAAGCGGCTACTACCGAGGAAGACGCCGAGCGCTATGTAGCCTCTTATGAGCAGTCGATTCGCGCCATTGGCATGGCGTCCAACGGGCGCGGTATTTTTGAAGGTCCTGGGATTTCGGTCAAGCTGTCGGCCCTGCACACGCGCTACAGCCGCGCCCAGCGCGACCGTGTCATGGACGAGTTGCTGCCCCGCCTGACCAAGCTGGCCCTGCTGGCGCGCCAGTATGACATCGCCATCAACATCGACGCCGAAGAGTCCGACCGGCTGGAGCTGTCGCTGGACCTGCTGGAGAGCCTGTGTTTCGATCCCCGGCTCAAGGGCTGGAACGGCATCGGGTTTGTGGTGCAGGCCTACCTGAAACGCTGCCCCTTTGTGGTTGACTACCTGATCGACCTGGCGCGGCGCAGCGGCCACCGCCTGATGATCCGGCTGGTCAAGGGTGCCTACTGGGACGCCGAGATCAAACGCGCCCAGCTGGACGGGCTGGACGGTTACCCGGTGTACACGCGCAAGGTTTATACCGACGTGGCTTACCTGGCCTGCGCGCGCAAGTTGCTGGCCGTGCCGGACGCGGTCTACCCGCAGTTTGCCACCCACAACGCACAGACCGTGGCCTCCATCGACCAGATGGCGGGGCAAAACTTCTACGCCGGTCAGTACGAGTTCCAGTGCCTGCATGGCATGGGCGAGCCGCTTTACGAGCAGGTGACCGGCACCGTGAGTGAGGGCAAACTGGGCCGCCCGTGCCGCATTTACGCGCCGGTGGGCACCCATGAGACGCTGCTGGCCTACCTGGTGCGCCGGCTGCTGGAGAACGGCTCCAACTCCTCGTTTGTCAACCGCATCGGCGATCCCAGGGTGAAGGTGGCCGACTTGGTGGTCGACCCGGTGCAGGAGGCGCAAGCGATCGAACTTGAGACCGGCCAGCTCGGCGCGCCACACCCCAAGATCACCCTGCCGCGGCAGATGTTTGCCGAACTGGGAGCCCAGTCGCGACTCAATTCGTCGGGCCTGAACCTGGCCAATGAGCAGCAACTGGCGTCACTGGCGGCCGGTTTGCTGCGCAGCACGCAAATCAGCTACACGGCGGCGGCCACTGTGGCGGAGGCGTCCCCTGTGGGGCAGGCTTCAGTCTGCCAGGGTCGACTGAAGTCGACCCCACAAACAGCCCAAGCCGTGCGCAACCCCGCCGACCAGCGCGACTTGGTGGGCTGGGTCTGCCCAACCACGCCCGCAGAGGTTGAACTGGCCGCCACACGCGCGGCCAGTGCGGCGCAAATCTGGCAAGTGACGCCGCCGCAGGAGCGCGCCGCCTGCCTGAAGCGCGCCGCCGACCTGCTGGAGCAGCGCACCCAAACCTTGTTGGGCTTGATCGTGCGCGAGGCCGGCAAGTCGCTGCCCAACGCGATCTCCGAGGTGCGCGAGGCTGTCGACTTTTTGCGCTATTACGCGGCGCAGGTGGACGCCAGCTTTGACAACGAAACGCACCGGGCGCTGGGTGTGGTGTTGTGCATCAGCCCCTGGAATTTCCCGCTGGCGATTTTTGCCGGCCAGGTCGCCGCGGCGCTGGCCAGTGGCAACTGCGTGCTGGCCAAACCGGCCGAACAAACGCCGCTGGTGGCCGATGTGATGGTCAAGATTTTGCACGAAGCCGGTGTGCCGATGGATGCCGTGCAACTGGTACCCGGCACCGGTGAGGTGGTGGGTGCCGCGCTGGTGGCACACCCGCTGGTGGCCGGTGTCATGTTTACCGGCTCCACCGAGGTGGCCCGCCTCATCGCCCAAACCCTGTCGAAACGCCTGAGCCTGCAGGGCCGCAGCATTCCGCTGATTGCCGAGACCGGTGGCCAGAACGCGATGGTGGTGGATTCATCCGCCTTGGCCGAGCAGGTGGTGGGTGATGTGCTGGCGTCGGCATTTGACTCTGCCGGTCAGCGTTGCTCGGCGCTGCGCCTGTTGTGTATCCAGGAGGACGTGGCCGGGCGTGTGCTCGACATGATCAAGCAGGCCATGCGCGAGTGGGTCATGGGCAACCCGGACCACATGCACACCGACGTGGGTCCGGTGATCGACGAGGATGCGCGCGCACAAATTGAGGCGCACATTGCCAGCATGCAGGCCGACGGCCAGCCTGTGACGCGCATGGCGCGCGACGAAAGCGGTGGTCAGGGCCATTTTGTGATGCCCACCCTGATTGAAATCGACCGTATCGAACGCTTGCAACGCGAGGTGTTCGGCCCGGTGCTGCATGTGCTGCGCTACCGACGCGACGACCTTGACCGTGTGCTCGACGCCATCAACGCCACCGGCTACGGCCTCACCTTTGGTGTGCACAGCCGCATCGACGAAACCATTGCCCAGGTCACGCAAAAGGTCCAGGCGGGCAATATTTATGTCAACCGCAACGTGATCGGCGCCGTGGTGGGGGTGCAGCCGTTCGGCGGCATGGGCCTGTCGGGCACCGGGCCCAAGGCGGGCGGTCCGCTGTACTTGTACCGATTGCTGCAAACCAGCGAGACACAAAACAACCCGGCTCTGGCCGCGCTGACGGTATCGCCCGCCTGCCGCGCGCTGGTGCCGGCCAGCACCGAGCGGCACCTGGCTGCGCCCGCCAGCCTGCAAGCCCTGGAGCTTTTGCTGGAAAACCTGCAAGGGCTGGCTTTGGTGGCGCCTTTGGGTGAATTGGACCACTTTGAAGCGGTACAAGCCACCGCCATCTGCGAGGCCTATCTGGCTTTAACCGTGCTCGGTCAATCTTTCAAGCTGCCCGGCCCCACGGGAGAATCGAACCGATACCAACTGCTGCCGCGCGGCGCGGTCTGGGTCATGCCCCAAACGGCACTTGGGCTGTTTCATCAGTTGGCGGCCGTGCTGGCCAGCGGCAACCACTGCTGGCTGGAGACGCCGGCTGGCGACAGCGCTGTGGCGCGTTTGCTCAAAACGCTGCCGGCTGAGGTGATGCGTTTTGTGCAACTGTGCAGCGCCGAAAAATTGCGTGGCGAAAGCCACCTGAGTGCCCTGCTGTTTGAAGGTGATGGCGACGCGTTGCAAGCCCTGTCGCCCCAGGTTGCCAAGCGGGCCGGCGCCATTGTGCGCATTGAAAGCTTGTCACCCGCGCAGTTGGTTGCGGGCGCGCATTACGACCTGAGCGCCCTGATGCATGAGCAGAGCATCAGCACCAACACCGCTGCCGCAGGCGGCAACGCGCAACTGATGACCATGGGCTGATCATAAAAAGGAGACACCGATGAAATTCAAGACACCGCCATGACACACCAAGAATTCGTAGAGATGCCGCACTACGTCATTGCGAACGCAGTGAAGCAATCCATGACTTCCGGACTGCATGGATTGCCGCGCTTCGCTCGCAATGACGCCACTTTCCCACGATTCATCTAATTTTTTTCAGGAAATACCCATGAAACTCACCCCCACACTTTTGCCCCTGATGGGCGCGATGACCCTGGCTTTCGCCAGCCAGGCTTATGCCCAGGAGCAAACGGTTGTCATCGGCTTGACCGGCCCCTTGTCGGGTTCCAATGCTTTTGCCGGCAAGGACAACGAGAACGGCGTGCGGCTGGCCGTTGACGACCTCAACAGCAAAAAAATCACGGTCGGTGGCAAAACGCTCAAATTTGTCCTGCAATCCGAGGACGACCAATGTGACCCCAAAGCCGGCGTGCAAGTGGCGCAAAAATTTGTCGACAGCGGCGTCAAGTTCGTCATGGGTCCCTATTGCTCGGGTGTGGCGGTTCCCGCCTCACGGATTTATAACGAAGGTGGTGCCATGTTGTCCACCGTCGGCACCAACCCCAAAGTCACCCTGGGCGGCTACAAAAATCTGTTCCGCATCATCGCCAGCGACAACCAGATTGGCACCGGCATGGCCAACTACGCCGCCAATGTGCTAAAAGTCAAGTCAGTGGCGGTGATTGATGACCGCACCGCCTTTGGCCAAGGCGTGGCGCAGGAATTCACCAAGGAAGCCAAGCGCCTGGGGCTGAACGTGGTCGGACAGGAGTTCACCACCGACAAGGCCACGGATTTCACCTCCATCCTGACCACCCTCAAGGCCAAAAATCCGGATGCGATTTTCTTTGGCGGCTACGCGCCGCAAGCCGCGCCCATGACACGTCAGATGAAGCAACTCGCCGTCAAGGCGAAGCTGTTGGGGGGGGACACGCTGTGCAGCCCCGAAATGGGCAAACTCGCAGGCGATGCCGTCAATGACGTGGTGTTCTGCGCGCAGGGCGGCTCCATGCTGGACAAGACCGCCGCAGGCCCGACTTTCAAAGCCAAGTACAAGCAGCGTTACAACCAGGATGCCGACGTGTACGCCGCGCCGTTTTATGACCAGACCATGTTCATTGGCGAGTCCATCCAGAAAGCGGGTTCACTGGACCCGGATAAAGTGGGCGCTGTCATGTACAAAACCAGCTACAAGGGCATCATGGGCACCTATGCCTACGACGACAAAGGCAACATGAAGCAGGCCCCGATCACGGTCTACACCTTCAAGAACGCCGCGCTGGTGCCGCTGGCGAGCTATTGAGGCCAGTCAACCCAAGGTGACCGGTATCCGCTGCCGCCCAAAATGGCCACACTTGGCATCAAAGCGTCCGGCCACCGGGTTACCGCAGTCCGGGCAGTGGCCTAAGGCGGTCAGCCGGTAGTCATTGATCTGGTACCAGTCGCGCACGATCAGCGGCGCCTGGCAACTCGGGCAAAAGGTGGTGTCGCCCTCGATGTTGTGCACGTTGCCGGTGTAGACGTAATGCAAGCCTTGCTTGAGTGCAATGTTGCGGGCGCGCACCAGCGTGGCAACGGGTGTGGGGGGCACGTCCATCATCTTGTAATCGGGGTGAAAAGCCGAGAAGTGCAGCGGCACATCAGGCCCGAGCTCTTTCATGATCCAGTTGCACATGGCCACCAGCTCCTGGTCTGAGTCGTTGTACCCCGGGATCAGCAAGGTGGTGAGCTCCAGCCAGACCCGGGTCTCGTGCTTGAGGTAGACCAGGGTGTCGAGTATGGGCTGCAGGTGGGCGCTGGACAGCTTGAAATAAAAGTCTTCGGTAAACGCCTTCAGGTCGACATTGGCGGCGTCCATTTTGGCGAACAACTCACGCCGCGGCTGCTCGTGGATGTAGCCCGCCGTGACCGCCACGGTCTGGATGCCCAGCGCATGGCAGGCATCGGCCGTGTCCATGGCGTACTCGGCAAAAATCACCGGGTCGTTGTAGGTAAAGGCCACACTCTTGCAACCATGCTCGCGCGCCGCCTTGGCGATAGCTTCGGGCGAGGCCTGGTCCATCAGGCTGTCCATGTCGTGCGACTTGCTGATGTCCCAGTTCTGGCAGAACTTGCAGGCCAGGTTGCAGCCCGCCGTGCCAAACGAAAACACGCTGCTGCCCGGGTAAAAATTGTTGAAGGGTTTCTTTTCGATCGGGTCAATGCAGAAACCCGAGGAGCGCCCGTAGGTGGTCAAGACCATCTGCTCACCCTGGCGCATGCGCACAAAACAGGCGCCGCGTTGGCCGTCGTGCAGCTTGCAGTCGCGCGGGCACAGGTCGCACTGCAGGCGGCCATCGTCGTTTCGGTGCCAGTAGCGGGCGGGGTAGTTGGATGATTCCACTTTCATGATGACACCTCGCTTTCCTTGAATTTGTGCACGGTGTAGTGCTGTAGCCGGACCCCTGGCGCCCAAAAATCAGGCGCCAGACCAGCCTTTTGTTTGAGGTGGGCCATGAATTGCCGTGGCTTGGGCAACTGCTCCCAGACCTGCGGCAAGAAAGTGCTGCGATAACGCCCGAACTCAAACACCACGCCGTCCACACCAGGACGCAGTAGCGCCAGCGCATCGGCCTCAGAAGTGAACGGCAGCGGCTGCATGGCCGACAGCACTGAGACCTCCACAGTGGTGATGTCCAGCTCCGGCAAGGTCAACGGCGTAAAACGTGGGTCGTGCAGGGCGGCCGCCACGGCGTTGGCCTGGATATCCTGGATCAGCGGTCTGTGTGCCTGCAGTGAGCCAATGCAACCGCGCAGTTGCCCATGCTGGTTCAAGGTGACAAAACTGGCCCCCGGCGCCTGCAACACATCGGCCGCTTCGCTGATGGGTTCGGGCAGCGCCACCGCGCGCCCCAACGCGTTCGAGATGGCCGTGCGGGCAATTTGCAACAGCAATGGGCCATGCTCGTCCAGGCGCCAGGGCGGCAGAGCGTTCTGCTGCGTGTCCCCCGCCCTGCGGGCTGCTCCTTTTACCTGCGCAGAACGCTCTGCCGCTCTGGCTCCTGGTACTGTGGTGTCAGTGCGCATGGTTTTCTCCTGGTGTGAAGGCCAGCGCCGCATAACCCACCACGCGCCCCTTGTCACCCGCTGTGTCACCAGAATTGCACAGCCCCAGCAGATGCGGCTGCAAATGGTGCTGGCGGGCGGCCAGCAGCAGGCCGTTGACCGGAGTGGCACCACAGGCTTGCTGGTGGTTCAGCTTGGTCTGCAACTGCAGCATGCCTTGCACGGTTGCGCGGTCCACAGCCTGGGCAGTGGCGTAGGGCAGAAAGTGCGAGAGATCGGAGCTGATCACGATCAAGGTCTCGGCACCGCCCCACAGTAGCTCCAGCACTTGGGCCACCTCAGCCGGGGTGGCGTCGCCGACGGCCAGCGGCAGCAGCTTGAAATCATCCAGCGCCAACTGCAAAAACGGCAATTGCACCTCCAGCGAATGCTCCTGCGCGTGCGCCGCCGGGCTGACCACCACCTGGGGCAGGGCGCGGATGGCCGCCACCGCGTTCTGGTCGACCTCAATCTCACCCAGCGGCGTGGCAAAGTAGTCAGCGCCCGGCAAGGCCAGGCCACGTACCGGCACCCGGTGCACCGGCCCCAGCAAGACCACGCGCCGGATGGTGTGGCGCACTGCGCCGAGCTGGGCATAGGCCTGTGCTGCGGTGGCGCCGGAGTAGATGTAGCCCGCATGGGGCACGATCAGGGCCTTGGGCGGCGGGGCGGCCGTGCCGGTAGCGTCCGGCTTGGCAGAGGCCAGCATGGCCAGCACATCGTGCGACAGGGTCTGACTGCGCCCCGGGTAAAAAGACCCGGCGACAGCGGGTGGGCGAACTTGGGGCATCTTGATTTCCTTTAATAAAGAAAACATTACTGCTCAAACAGATGGGGTTGACTGAGCGCAACACAATGGAAATTCTGCGACAAAGAACGCGCCGCCTGCGTGATTATTCTCAAGGTCGGAATGCACAGCATGGTCATTGAATCCATGCCGGTGACGCTTTACGTGTACTTCACTGCCCGCCTGGTGCTGGTTTAGCCCGTTGCTTCCGCCAGCACCGAGCCGTCCAGATGCTGCATGTCCCAGGTCAGGGTGGCGTCGGCCTCGAACGTATGGAGCTCGGCCAGCGGCTTGACCTGGCCGGACTCCAGCGCAAACGCGTTGCTGGCAAGCCGGGGGCCATCGACGTGAAACACACGGATGATCGAGACCTCATGTGCGAGGCAATTGCCGCGGCTGCAGCGCCAGCAAGCCCAACGCCAGCACTGCAAAGCCAATGCCCGCCATGAAGGTGAACGAGGCCCCGAAAAACTGCCACAAGCCACCCGCCAGACCGCTGGCGGCCAGCATCGCCACGCCGCTGAGCAGGTTGAAAAACCCGTAGGCGGTGCCGCGTAAATCGGCGGGGGCGGTGTCGGCCACCATGGCGGCCAGCAGGCCTTGTGTCATGGCCATGTGCAGGCCCCAAAGCGCCACGCCCAGCCAAAACACCCAGCCACTGTTGCTGGTGGCCAGCAGCAGGTCGGCGGCAATCAACAGCAGCAGGCCCCAGCCCAACAAAGTCGTGTGCCGCATTTTGTCGGCCAACTTGCCAAACGGGTAGGCGCACCCGGCGTAAACCATGTTCATGGCGATCAGCACCACCGGGGTCCAGGCCAGCGCCAGGCCGCCTTGCTGAGCTCGCAGCACCAGAAAGGCTTCGCTGAAACGCGCGAGCGTGAACACGGCACCGACGCCGACCACCCACCAGTAGGCAGGGCTCAAACGGGCCAGGTTGGCGCGACTGATCGGGTTGATGCGCTTGTGCTGCACCGGGCGATCCGGCTCCCGCACGCCCCACACCAGCAGCGCCACACACAGCACAGCCGGCACCGTGGCCACCCAGAACACGGCGCGAAAGTCGTTCTGCCACAGCAGCATGAAGCCGATAGCCAGCATCGGCCCCAAAAAAGCGCCCACGGTGTCCAGCGATTGACGCAGGCCAAAGGCGGCGCCACGCAGCTCGGGTGGCGCGATGTCGGCCACCAGCGCGTCCCGCGGCGCACCGCGAATGCCTTTGCCAACCCGATCCGCCAGCCGCGCGGTGATGATCCAGCCGCTGGAGGTGGCCAGCGCGAACAGCGGCTTGGACAAGGCGCCCAGGCCGTAGCCCAGCACGGCGAGTGGCTTGCGCTTGCCCCAGTAATCGCTCAAGGCGCCGGAAAACACCTTGACGATGAGTGCCGTGGCTTCGGCCGCGCCTTCGATCAGTCCAATGACAAGGATGCTGATGCCCAAGGTAGTGGCCATGAACACCGGCAGCAGGCTGTGAATCAGCTCACTCGACACGTCCATCAGCAGACTGACAAAACCCAGCGCCCAGATGCTGGCGGGCAACTTGCGCAAGGGCTGGGCTTGTGGTGACATGCTTACATCCATCGGCCCGAGGGCGGGCCTCCTGCAAAAGCATCAGGGTTCTTGTGGGAGCGGCGCCCTCGCCGCGATGGGGTTGGGTTCATGGAAGCGCTCGGGATGACGACACCGGTTCATGGCCCGGACTCAGCGCACCAGAACGGCGGCGCTGTCGCCGCGTGGGGCAATCACACCAATCTCGTAAACCGTTTCACCCGAGGCGCGCAGCATGTCGGCACAGGCTTGCGCGTTGGCGGCGTCAATGACCACCGCCATGCCGATGCCGTTGTTGAAGGTGCGGTTCATCTCGATGTCGTCAATGCCGGCGGTGGCTTGCAGCCAGGCAAACAGTTCGGTTTGCGGCCAGCTGCCTTTGGTCAGATGGGCAGCCATGCCTTCTGGCAGCACCCGTGGAATGTTTTCCAGCAGGCCGCCGCCCGTGATGTGGGCCAGCGCTTTGATCGGGTGGGCCGCCAGCGCCGTCAGCACGTTCTTCACGTAGAGGCGGGTGGGTTCCATCAGTGCCTGTTTGAAGGCTTTGCCGTCGAGTGTGGCGGGCACCGTGCCGGCGGCCTCCGCGCGCTCGATGCATTTGCGCACCAAGCTGAAACCGTTCGAGTGCACACCGCTGGAGGCCAGGCCCAGCACCACATCGCCAGGGGCGACAGAGGCACCCGTCAAAATTTTGGACTTTTCGACCGCGCCGACGGCAAAACCGGCCAGGTCGTATTCGCCGGCCGGGTACATGCCGGGCATCTCAGCGTTTTCGCCGCCGATCAGGGCGCAGCCCGAGAGCTCGCAGCCTTTGGCGATGCCGCCGACCACCGCGGCGGCGGTGTCGACGTCGAGCTTGCCGCAGGCAAAATAGTCGAGAAAAAACAAGGGTTCTGCGCCTTGCACCAGCACGTCGTTGACGCTCATGGCCACCAGGTCGATGCCCACGGTGTCGTGCATGCTCCACTCGAAGGCCAGCTTGAGCTTGGTGCCGACACCGTCGGTGCCGCTCACCAACACCGGTTCCTTATAGCGTTTGGGTACTTCAAACAGTGCGCCAAAGCCGCCGATACCAGCCAGCACGCCTTCGCGCATGGTTTTTTTGGCAAGCGGCTTGATGCGTTCCACCAGCGCGTCACCCGCGTCGATGTCAACGCCAGCGGCTTTGTAGGAAAGAGGGGTGGTGGATTGGGTCATAACAGTGGTCAGGTAAGGCAAAAGGAGGGCGCAGGCGGCGAGCCGTAAGCCCGATAGAATTTGGCCTGATTTTAAGGGGTTGGCCCGTTGGCCATTTCAATGCAATTTACTTCCACTCAAAAAAGAGCTGCTGTCTGGCTGGCGCTGCTGCTGGGCACGCTGGCCACGCTTTGGCTGCTGGCCCCGGTGTTGACGCCCTTTGTGGTGGCCGCCATACTGGCTTACGCGCTGACGCCGGTGGTGGATTGGCTCGACCGACTGGGCCGTGGCCGCTTGCCGCGGCTACTGGCCGTGCTGCTGGTGGAAATTGTGTTTTTACTTATGCTGCTGGCGCTGATGCTGCTGGTGGTGCCCATTTTGATCAAGCAGTTGCCGCTGTTGCGCGAGCAGGTGCCGCCCATGCTGGACCGTTTCAACGCCTTCCTGCAACCCTTTTTATCGCAATTTGGCCTGCACATGTCGTTTGACGTGGCCGGGCTCAAGGCCTTTGCCATGGAGCACCTGAACGCCAACTTTGAGGACCTGCTGGGCCGCTTGCTGGCCTCGGCCAAGCTCGGTGGCAGCGTGGCGCTGTCGCTGGTGGGCAATGCGGTGCTGATTCCGGTGGTGCTGTTTTACCTGCTGATGGAATGGCGCCGCTTCATGGACCTGCTGTTGGTGCTGGTACCTCCCCGTCTGCGCGCTGTGGTGGACAGTTTTACCCTGGAAGCCGATGGCGTCATGGGCCAGTACTTGCGCGGCCAACTGCTGGTGATGGTGGTGCTGGCGGTGTACTACAGCGCCGGGCTGGCACTGTTTGGCCTGGACCTGGCCCTGCCGATTGGGGTGTTCACCGGTCTGGCCGTGGCCATACCGTACCTCGGCTTCGGGCTGGGCCTGATTCTGGCCACGCTGGCTGGTTTTCTGGAGTTTTCTGCCCAGGCGGGTCATGTCAGTGCGCTGGTTATGGTGGCTGTGGTGTACGGCCTGGGCCAGCTACTGGAGAGCTTCTTTTTGACCCCGCGCCTGGTGGGCGAGCGCGTCGGCCTGCATCCATTGGCCGTTATTTTTGCCTTGCTGGCTTTTGGGCATGTACTGGGTTTTGTCGGCGTGTTGATTGCCTTGCCGCTGAGTGCCGTGATGCTGGTTGCCATTCGCCGGGGCCGCCTCGCTTATTTGCACAGCGCGCTTTATCGGGATAGTGGCAACGCATGATGCAACAACTGGTGCTGGACATGGGGCTGCCTGCGGGGCCCAGCCTGCAAAATTTTTCTGCGGGCGCCAATGAAGCGGCACTGGCGCACCTCAAGCTCTGGTTGGGGCCTGCCGGCACCCCTCGTCGTTCACCGGTGCCGACTTACCTGTGGGGTGGCAATGCCTGTGGCAAAACCCATTTGCTCAAGGCCATGGGCGAGGCGCTGCAGGAGCAGGGCGCCCGTGTCGGTTGGCTCGATGCAGGGGTTCAAGTGACGCCCGAGTTCGACGAGTCCTGGGCCTGTGTGCTGATGGACGATGTGCACGCTTACAGCACGGCCCAACAACAGCTGGCTTTCAACTGGTTCGTGCATGCCCAGACCCTGCAAATGGCGGTCCTGGCCAGTGGCAGCCTGCCACCCGCCGACCTGAAATTGCGCGACGACCTGCGCACCCGCCTGGGCGGCGGCCACGTTTTTGTGTTACAGGCCCTGAGCGAGCCTGAGCGCCGCGCGGTGCTGCGCCAGGCCGCCGACGAGCGCGGCATTGCCTTGAGCGGCGAGGTGATGGACTACATGCTGACACGCTTCTCGCGCGATCTGGGCTCGCTGATGGAGCTGCTCAAATTGATGGACGGTTACGCCCTGCAAACCCGCCGCGCCATCACCATTCCCCTGATCAAAGCCATGATGGACAACACATGACCCCCAAGATAGCCCTGTTTGACCTGGACTACACGCTGCTCCCGATCGATTCCGACCATGCCTGGAACAGCTTCACCGCCACCCTGGGCTGGCACGACTCGGTCGAGTTCAACCAGCGCAACGATGCCTTTTACGAGCAGTACAAGGCCGGCACCCTCAATATTTTTGAATATGTGCACTTTGCCACGCAGGCCCTGCGTCAGCAAGGCGCAGCAAAATCAGCAGCGGCGCATGCCCAATTCATGGCTTCGGTGGTGCACAACGCCATTCAGCCGCAAGCCTTGAAGCTGATTCAGCAACACCAGTCGGCGGGCGACATGGTGGCGATCGTGACTGCCACCAATGAGTTTGTCACGCGACCGATTGCAGACGCGTTTGGCGTGCCCGAGTTGATCGCCATCGAACTGGCGCGCGACCCGCAGAGCGGCTGGTTCACGGGTGAGATTGCTGGCACGCCCTCGTTCCGGGAGGGCAAGGTCAAGCGTGTGGAGGAGTGGCTGGCAAGGCGTGGCCTGGCTTGGGAACAGGTAGAGAGCACTTTTTACAGCGATTCCATGAACGACTTGCCACTGCTTGAGAAAGTGACGCATCCGGTGGCGACCAACCCCGAGGACCGGTTGCGTGCCATCGCGCTGGACCGGGGCTGGCGCATACTTCAACTTTTTTAAATAACAACAATGATCAAAAAATTAATCAATCGGCTGTTGGGCAAAGCTGCCCCGGTCAACAAACACCCCTTTGGCAAACGCGAAGAGATTGGCCCGTCCGAGCACGGTATCAACCCCAGGCTGGTGGATGAGCGCGCGCTCAACGTGGTGCGCACGCTCAAACAGGCCGGCTTTGAGGCCTACATCGTCGGTGGCGCGGTGCGCGACCTGATGCTGGGCCTGGCCCCCAAAGACTTCGACGTGGCCACCAACGCCACGCCCGAGCAGGTCAAGGGCCTGTTCCGGCGCGCCTTCATCATCGGCCGGCGTTTTCGCATCGTCCATGTGGTCTATGGCCGCGGTCGTGAGCATGAGGTGATCGAGGTCTCCACCTTCCGCGCTTACCTGGACAACGTGGCCGCCGAGCAGGTGGCGGGCAACGAAAAAACCAGCAAGAGCGAACTGGCTGGCATGAAGCATGCCGTGGACAGCACCGGCCGGGTGCTGCGTGACAACGTCTGGGGTCCGCAGGAGGAAGACGCGGTGCGCCGTGACTTCACCATCAACGCCATGTACTACGACCCCGAGACGCAAATCGTGGTGGACTATCACCACGGTATCAAGGATTCGAAAAACCGCGTCATCCGCATGATTGGTGACCCGGTGGCGCGCTACCGGGAAGACCCGGTGCGCATCATCCGCGCCATCCGTTTTGCCGCCAAGCTCAATGGGCTGGGCTTCAAGCTGGAGCCCAAAACGGCCACGCCACTGGTCAAGTCCAGGGCTTTGTTGGCCGAGGTGCCGCAAAGCCGTTTGTTCGACGAGATGCTCAAGCTGCTGCAAACCGGTCATGCGCTGGCCTCCATCGAGCAGCTCAAGGTGCTGGGCCTGGCGCACGGCATTTACCCGCTGCTCGACGTGGTGGTGGAGCGCGGCGAGACGCCTTTTGTCAAGTCTGCGCTGCAAGACACCGACCGCCGGGTCGGCGAGGGCAAACCGGTGGCGCCCAGTTTTTTGCTGGCTTGCGTGTTGTGGGCCGATGTGCGCGATGGTTGCGCCAAGCGTATCCAGGACGGCCAGCACGCCCATCCGGCGCTGCAGGATGCGATCGAGGACGTGTTCGACGCCCGCATTGGCGACGTCTCCGGGCGTGGCAAACTGGCCGGTGACATGCGTGAAATCTGGTTGCTGCAGCCGCGCTTTGAAAAACGCGTGGGCAGTGCGCCGTTCGGCCTGGTAGAGCAGGCGCGCTTTCGGGCCGCTTTTGACTTCATGCGCTTGCGCGCTGAGATCGGTGAACTCGACATGGTGCTGTCGGACTGGTGGGAAGCTTTCAGCCTGGCCAATGACGACCTGCGCAATGACATGGTCGACGAGGTCAAGCTGGAACAGCAACAACAGCGCGCCAAGACCCCCCGTGCGCCGCGCGCACCTCGGGTGCATTCGGTCCCCAGCCGGGCCAATTCGGACGCCGCGCCGCAAGCAGCTGCTGCGGACGCGACAACAGAGCGCTCGGACTTGCCGCTTGACGCAGTGGCGGGCGATGGCACTGACGCGCCCAAGAAACGCCGCCGTCGTCGTCGTCCTTCAGGTCGCGACGCGGGTGACGCACCGACGCAAGACCCGCAGGCTTGAAGCTCGGCCATGGCGCGTGCTGAACGGTCAGAAGTACTGGCCTACCTGGGGCTGGGCGCCAACTTGGGTGATGCGCGGGCCACACTGCGGTCTGCCACGCAAAGCATCGCCGCCTTGCCCGCGACCCGGCTGGTCGCGGCGTCCAGTCTGTATTGCACGGCGCCACTGGAAGCTGCCGGACCGGATTATCTGAATGCGGTGATTGCGGTAGCCACCCGGCTCAATGCACCTGAGTTGCTGGTGCACCTGCAACAGATTGAACGCCAGGCTGGACGCGAGCGGCCGTACCGCAATGCCCCACGCACGCTCGACCTCGACATTCTGCTCTATGGCGAGGCCAGCATCAGCAGTGCCTTGCTGCACATCCCGCATCCGCGCATGGGCGAGCGGGCCTTTGTGCTGGTGCCGCTGGCCGAGATTGCGCCAGACCGGGTAAAGCCGGGACAGCTCGGCGCGGTCGGCGCCCAGCCGATTGAACGCCTGACTTCAGCCTTGCGCTGAATCGCCTCACGCCACCTCGGCAATCAACTCGATTTCGACACAGGCACCCAGCGGGATTTGCGCCACACCAAAGGCACTGCGGGCGTGTGCCCCTTGCTCAGCGCCAAAAACTTCGCCAATCAATTCGCTGGCACCGTTGGTGACCAGGTGCTGCTCGGTGAAGTCGCCAGTGGAGTTGACCAGGGACATCAGCTTGACAATGCGTTTGACGCGGTTCAGGTCGCCCACGGCGGCGTGCAAGGTGCCCATCAGGTCAATGGCCACGGCGCGGGCCGCAGCCTTGCCTTCTTCAGTGCTCATGTTCTTGCCAAGTTGGCCGACCCAGACTTTGCCGTCTTTTTTGGCGATGTGGCCACTCAAAAACACCATATTGCCGGTCAGCACATACGGCACGTAGGCGGCGGCGGGTGCAGCCACCGGGGGCAGGGTGATGCCGAGTTGGCTGAGTTTGGCGTAAATGCTCATGGCTTTTTCCTGTGTTTTTAGGGTTTGTTGAACGTTGAATTTTGACTCTGGCTCTGGTTGGGAGCAAAGCCCTGACTTTGACTTTGCGACTGGCTCTGTGTGGGTCGCGACGATCCCTGCGCTTCAACCACGGGCTCCACGGTCACGCCCACGCGCAGGGTGTGGCTGGCACCACCGTGAATGACGCCGCGGATGGGTGACACGTCGGAGAAGTCCCTGCCAATGGCCAGCGTCACATAGTCTTCGCCGGGCGAGGGCCAACCAGCGCGGTCGTTGGTGGGGTCCAGGTCGACCCAGCGTTCGCCGTTTGGCAAGTCAGGCACATACACCGAAGCCCAGGCATGCGAGGCGTCACTGCCCTTGAGCTTGACCGTGCCAGGCGCCGCTTCGGTGAGCAAATAGCCGCTGACGTAGCGCGCTGGCAGGCCCATGCTGCGCAGGCAGGCAATCAAAATATGGGCAAAGTCCTGGCAAACACCCTTGCGTTGCGCCAGTGCTTCGAGCGCCGGGGTGTTGACCTCGGTGCTCTGGCTCTCGTAGCTGAAGTCGTGGTAGATACGGTGCATCAGGTCAATGGCTGCCGCCAACAGTCCGGCACCGACACTGAAGCTGGGTCGGGCGTAGGCGCTAAATTCAGCGTGGCGCGGCGCCATGGGGGACGCAAAAACGAATTCGTTGGCCGCCTCAAAACCGGCATGGGCCTGGTAGCGAAAGTGCTCGCGCACCGCCTCCCAACTGAGTTCGCTGGGCGGCAAATGCACCGCCTGGGTGAGTACTTGGCTGCTTGCCAGCACCCGCAGTTGGGTGTGCGGCACTTGCAGCGAAAAAAAGCTGCGGCTGTTGCCAAAAACGTCCCGGGTGGTGTTGATGCGGGCGGGCTCCGGGCTTACCTGCAGACTATGGCTCAGCAGGGTCTGGGTGGCATTGTCCAGCGGTGTCAGATAGGCCATGTGCTGCGCCGTCTCGACGGCGGGTCGGTAGTCGTACACCGTCTCATGGGTGATGTGCAGCTTCATGCCGCCCCCAGACTCTGGTTGGCCAGGCCACTGTGGGTGAAATAAGTGGCACTGATGTCATCGGAGACGACAAAGCTGGCCTCGGTGCACTGGTACAGCACGTCCTTGAGCAGGGCGTATTGCAGGCTTGGATCCATGGCATCCGGCGTGTTGTCCTGCGTTTGCGCCGGGGTCACCAGGTCAGGCGCTTCATCGCACAGTTGGGCCAGGCCCCAGGTGCCGGGGTTGGGCACCTTGAGTGACAGTGCACAGAGCCGGTTGGGGTCGCTGCCGGCCAGACGGGCCAGGCGACCGCGCAAGGTGTGGGCAATCCATGAAATGGAGCGCGGGTTGTCGCGGTCAATCACCAACAGGTCGACCAGCGCCGCCATGTCGCGGCTTTGCTGGAATTGGGCATGGAAGGTGATGGCGCTGTCAAACAGTTCCACCATGGCATCAAAACCCCCATCGGTTTTCAGGCTGCCGGTGGTGATGCCGCGCATCAGCGCCGACGACAAAAAGGCCAGCCGCTCGATGTGACGGCCAATGCTGAGCAGGCGCCAGCCGTCGTCGCGCGTCATGCGGTCGGTCTGGGCACCGGTGATGGCCGCCATGTGGTCGCTCGTGTCTTTGAGGATCTGCAGCGCCTGCAGCGCGGAAAAATCAGCCCGTTGGCGTTGCGATGCGCAGCGCTCAAACAGCTCTTCTTCGCAGCGAATGATGATGCGCCAGTGTTCCTGCGACAAGCGCTCGCGCACACTGGAGCCGACCATTTTGAGGGCGCGCAGGTAGTAACCCACGCTGGTGGCGCCGCTGCTGCTGCCCAGGTTGTCGATCAGGCTGCGCTCGAACACACGCGGCGCCTGCAAGGCGGAGGGAACACCGGGCAGCACCAGCGTGTTGGCCACCGCCATCTGACTCAGCCAGGCCAGCAACGGGGCCGAGGATTGTTCTTCGCCGTGCAGGCATTCCAGCGTCAGGCGCGCCAGCCGAATGGCGTTTTCGGCGCGTTCGGTGTAGCGGCCGAGCCAGAACAGATTTTCGGCGGCGCGGCTGGTGATGAGGCGCTTGCGCTGCATCAGCGACTCGGGCGTCATGTGCGGTGCCAGCAGGGTGGCGTGATCAATCGTGCCACGGGTCAGTGCCCAGACGTCGGCACTGCTGCCGCCGCGCTGCATCGAGGTGATTTCCTGGCCGGCACTGGCCACGCGCGCCAGACCGCCGGGCAAGACGCGCCAGCCCTGGGCGCCGTCAGACACCACGAACACCCGCAGCATGGCCGAGCGCGAGCGCAACCGGCCCGGTTGGCCCGCGACCGAAGCTTGCCAGGTGGGCATCTGCGACAGCGGCGTGTAGCCCTGTACCGTGTGCTCTTCGGCTTGCCGCACGATGCGCCCGGCCCACTCATCCAACGCCCGGTCGCCCAGCTTGCCACCCAGTACCGGCTCGAAACTGCCATGGTCAAGGGAGCCAGGATAGGTCGGTTTGATGGCACAGTCGGCCAGTCGCGGCAGTGCTTCTTCCATGGCACTGCGCTCGCCACACCACCAGGTGGGCAGGGCCGGCAGCTTGAGTTCTTCGTCCAGCAAATGGCGCGACAAGGCAGGCAAAAAACCCAACAAGGCGGGCGACTCCAGAAAGGCCGAACCGGGCGCGTTGGCCACCAGCACGTTGCCGGCACGAATGGCTTGCAACAGGCCGGGCACGCCCAGCGTGGAATCAGCCCGCAGCTCCAGCGGGTCCAGGTACTGGTCATCCACCCGTTTTAACAGGCCATGCACCGGCACCAGTCCCTTGAGCGTTTTGAGAAACAGGCGCTCGTCGCGTACCAGCAAATCGCTGCCTTCGACCAGAGTCAAGCCAAGGTAACGCGCCAGGTAAGCGTGCTCGAAATAGGTTTCGTTGTAGGGGCCGGGGGTCAGCAGCGCCAGATGGGCATCAGGGCCGGCCGGGCTCATGCTCTTGAGGCTGTCCATCAAGGCGCGGTAGGTGCCAGCCAGGCGCTGAACGCCCAGGTTCTGAAAAGCTTGCGGAAATTGCGCCGAGATGGCGAGCCGGTTTTCCAGCAAGTAACCCAGGCCTGAAGGAGCTTGGCAGCGCTGTCCCTCCAGCCACCAGTTGCCGTCGGGCCCATGTGC
This sequence comes from Rhodoferax sp., assembly GCF_030653815.1. Lineage (GTDB taxonomy): Bacteria > Pseudomonadota > Gammaproteobacteria > Burkholderiales > Burkholderiaceae_C > Rhodoferax. The sequence goes on from NZ_JAURYQ010000021.1 coordinate 75,336, forward strand.
CAGGTCAAACGCGGCAATGTGCAGATAACGCCCGCCCACCGGTGTCACGCCGTGCATGGCCCGCAGGTAGCCGGGGTGCGCGTGGACCAGTGCCGGCGGCAACAAGCCGTCATGCAGCAGGGTTTGCGGTCCGTAGACATCGGCCATGACCCGCTCGAGCAGGCGCATGCGTTGCAACACCCCGGCTTCGATGCGCTGCCAGCTCGCCGGGTCAACAATCATCGGAAAGAGGTCGAGCGACCACGGGCGTTGCGGTCCGTTTTCGTCGGCATAAACGTTGTAAGTGATGCCGTTGTCGCGCACCTGGCGCGCCAGATTGGCGGCGCGCTGGTCCATGTCGGTGGCGGTGTCGTTCTCAAGGCTGGAAAAAAATTGCCGCCAAACTTCGGTTAATTTCCCGCTGCCTGTGACGGCTGCGCGCAACTCATCAAAATGTCCAGGAGAGGCTTGTGCCGCCCGCGCCAGTGCGGCCACGCCGGGTGACTCGGGTTCGGCGGGAGGGGTTTGCGCTGGCACGGCTTCGTTCATTTGGGTGAGTATGCCAGCGAAGCAGCGCTTTCGTTGACAATTGCAGGTTCTTCCACTTGATTCATGCCATGACCGAAACCCTTCAAGAACAGACCGATCTGCCCCACCAACTGCCCGAGGATGTGCCTGAGTCCATGGCGTCTGAGGGCATCTCGGAGACGTCCCCCGCTGAAAGTCCGGCCAAGCCGGCCAAAGCAAAAAACCGCTTTGCCTCGGTACAGCCCGTGCTGGAAAAATTGTTCGAGCTTTACCCGCAGCTGTTTGGCGAGCGCTTTCTGCCGCTCAAGCTGGGCATTTTTCAGGAGTTGCTGGCAGCGCACCCGGAGGAATTCAAACGCGAATCCCTGAAGGCGGCTTTGGGTGTGCACACCCGCTCCACCCGCTACCTGCAAAGCGTGGCAGCGGGTCAAAAGCGCCACGACCTGCAGGGCAAGCCTGTCGAAGACGTGGCTCCGGAACATGTTTTTCTGTCGATCGTCGAGCTGTTTCAGCGGCGCCAGGCGCGCAGCAGCGAAGACCTGCGGCCCAAGTTGCGCAAACAATTGCTGGCGGCTTTCGAGAAGTCCGGGCTGACCCGGCAGGACTACCTGGCGCGCATTGGTACGCCGGCCGAGCCCATTCAAGTGCTGCTGGACGAGGTGCTGACCGAGGTGGAACAGCAACGCGCCCGCCGCGCAGCGCTCAAAAAAGCCTTTGAAGCCAGCGGTCAAACGGTGGAGGCCTTTGCTGACGCGCTGGGCATGGGCGTGGGCGAGGTGCAGGCGGCGCTCAAATAAGGCGGCCTGCACACCCATCGTGCTCAACCGCGCCGCAGATCCAGTGTGAACGGGAACTCGCGGCTGGCGGGCACGTTGATGGTGGCCGGGGGTATCTGCACCAGCCCCGGTGTATGCCCCATGGCGGTGAAGCGTGACAGACGCCGGCTTTCGGCCTCGTTGGCGTTGACAGGCAGGCTCTGGTAGCTCAAGCCCCCCGGGTGCGCCACGTGGTACTGGCAGCCGCCCACCGAGCGTTTCATCCAGGTGTCGACAATGTCGAAGGTCAGCGGCGCGTGCACGCCGATGCTCGGGTGCAGGCTGCTGGGCGGGTTCCATGCCTTGTAGCGCACACCGGCCACATATTCGCCTTGTACGCCGGTGGGCTGCAGGCTCATGGCGCGGCCGTTGCAGGTGACCACGTAACGGCTCTCGTTCATGCCGGTGACGCGCACCTCGATGCGCTCCAGCGACGAGTCGACGTAGCGGGCTGTGCCACCCGGCGCACCTTCTTCGCCCATCACATGCCAGGGCTCCAGCGCGTTGCGCAGCGTCAGCGCGATGCCGGCCGAGCAGACCGACCCGACCAGCGGGAAGCGGAACTCGACATGCGGCGCAAACCAGCTGTCGTCAAACGCAAAGCCCGCCTCGCGCATTTCGGCCATCACGTCATGGAAATCCATCTCGATGAATTTCGGCAGCATGAAACGGTCATGCAACTCGGTACCCCAGCGCGTGGCGGGCGCGCGGTAGGGCGCTTTCCAGAACCTGGCAATCAGCGCGCGCAGCAGCAGCTGCTGCACACTGCTCATGTGCGGGTGCGGCGGCATCTCGAAGGCGCGCAACTCCAGCAAACCCAGCCGACCCGTGGCCGAGTCGGGCGAGTACATCTTGTCGATCGAGATTTCACTGCGGTGGGTGTTGCCGGTGGCGTCGATCAGAATGTTGCGCAGCGTGCGGTCGACCAGCCACGGTGGCATGGATTGGCCGTAAATTTCGCGGTTTTTATAGATCTGCTCGATGGCGATTTCAAGCTCATAGAGCTGGTCGTTGCGCGCTTCGTCCACCCGCGGCGCCTGGCTGGTGGGGCCGACAAACATGCCGCTGAACAAATAGCTCAAACTGGGGTGGTTGTGCCAGTACAGCAGCAGGCTGGCCAGCAGTTCGGGCTTGCGCAAAAACGGGCTATCTGCGGGCGTGGCGCCGCCCATGACAAAGTGGTTGCCACCGCCGGTGCCGGTATGGCGGCCGTCGGTCATGAATTTCTCCGCGCTCAGGCGCGACTCGAAAGCCGCGTTGTACAGGAATTCGGTGTTGGCAACGAGCTCTTTCCAGTGGCTTGCCGGGTGAATGTTGACCTCGATGACGCCCGGGTCGGGTGTGACGCTGAGCAGTTTCAGGCGCGGGTCGCGCGGTGGCGGGTAGCCTTCGAGCACCAGTTGCATGCCGAGCTCTTCGGCGCTGGCTTCAATGGCGGCCAGCAGGTCGAGGTAATGCTCCAGTTTTTCCAGCGGCGGCATGAAGACATACAGCACCCCCGATTTTTTACCGACGGCCTCGGCCTTGGGGCCGCTGGCGCGGCGCGGGTCGCGCACCTCGACACACAGCGCGGTGCGGGTGATCCAGTGGGCTGACTCCTGCGCGGCTGGCGCACGGGCAAAGTCGGCAGGCTCGGTTTGGGTTGCACTCTGTGCGTTGGCGGCCGACGCCGATTGCGGACCTGTGGTGGATTGCAGTTTGCGCGCGGCCTCGGGTTGCGGGTTGCTGCCTGCCAGGTAGCCGTTGCCAGCAGACGCAGTGCCGGTTCCGGCCGCGGCCGCCGCCGCCCGCGCCGCGGCACCCAGGGCCAGACCCGCCGTGCCAGGCGCACGTCCCTCGGCACCCGGCGCATATTTGGCCGCCACCGTGCCATAGCTGGGCAGGGTGCCCACCAAGACCGACGGGTCCTGTTCGATCAGGTAGGGGAAATCGGCCTCACTGACCCAAGGCAGCGAGTCCAGCGGCAGGCGCAGGCCCATGGGCGAGTCGCCGGGCATCAGGTACATGCGCTCATCACGCAAAAACCAGGGGCCGGTAGTCCAGGCCGCACCAAACTGCGCATCAAAACCCGCGACCTTGATCGGCAGCACGTAACCGACGGGCGTGTCGAGTTTTTGCTCGAACACCCGACGCAAGCGGGCGCGCTCCATCTCGTCGTCCAGCTTGGAGTTGAAGGGGTCGACATTGACCGGCAGGCGACGCTCGCGCCACAGGTAGTACCAGCTGTCTTCATAAGCGGTTTGAATGTATTTGCCAGTGACCCCCAGTTTGCTGGCCAGCAGCGCGGTAAAACGTTGGGCATCGGTACTGGTGTAGTGCGTGGGCGTGCGCTCATCCGTGAACAGGGCGGGGTTGCGCCAGACGGGTTCGTGATCAGCGCGCCAATAGATGTTGAGCGCCCAGCGCGGCAGTTGTTCGCCGGGGTACCACTTGCCTTGGCCAAAATGCAAAAAACCGCCTTGGCCGTATTCGTGGCGCAGTTTATGCACCAATTCGGTAGCGAAACCGCGCTTGGTGGGACCCAGGGCATCGGTGTTCCATTCTGGTGCATCGCGGTCGCTGTTGGCCACAAAGGTGGGCTCGCCGCCCATGGTCAGGCGCACATCGCCCGCCACCAGTTCAGCGTCCACGGCATCACCCAGTGCCATGATGGCGGCCCATTGCTCCTCGGTGTAAGGTTTGGTGACCCGCGGCGACTCGTAAATGCGGGTCACCGCCATGTGGTGGGCAAAGGTGACTTCAGATTCGTCGACGCCACCCTCGATGGGCGCGGCCCCGGAGGGCTGGGGCGTGCAGGCCAGCGGGATGTGACCTTCACCGGCCAACAGGCCCGAGGTGGCGTCCAGCCCAACCCAGCCGGCGCCAGGCAAGTACACCTCGCACCAGGCGTGCAGGTCGGTAAAGTCGACTTCAGTGCCGCTCGGGCCGTCAAGTGCTTTCACGTCAGGCTTGAGCTGGATCAGGTAGCCAGAGACAAAGCGTGCCGCCAGGCCGCAGTTGCGCAGCAGCTGTACCATCAGCCAGGCCGAGTCACGGCACGAACCGGAGGCCAGGGTCAGGGTTTCCTCCGGCGTTTGCACACCGGGCTCCATGCGAATGGTGTATTTGATGGCGTGGTGCACTGACTGGTTCAAGTCCACCAGAAAGAGCACACTGCGGCGCTTGGTGCGGTCGATCTTGGCGAGGTAGGCCTGCACCAAGGGCGTCACCGGGTCGGGGGTCAGGTAGGGCGCCAGCTCCTGTTTCAATTCGGGTTGGTAACTGAACGGAAATTCCTCGGCCTCGGGCTCCAGGAAGAAATCAAACGGGTTGTACACCGCCATGTCCATCACGACATCGACGGTGACCTTGAACTCCTGGGTCTTGTCCGGAAAAACCAGGCGCGCCTGGTAGTTGGCAAACGGGTCCTGCTGCCAATTGATGAAATGGCCCTCGGGCTCGATCTTGAGCGAGTATGAAATGATTTTGCTGCGGCAATGCGGGGCAGGGCGCAGGCGAACCACTTGCGGGCCCAGGGCCACCAGCCGGTCGTAGCTATAGTGGGTAACGTGGTTCAGTGCAGCGTGAATGGACATGCGGGGTCTCTGAAATTGAAGAATGGGGCGTCGTGTGAATGGACGGGAACAAGCAATGTTGGTGCCAGTTGCATCCGGGGCACGTCGCGGAAATCGGTGTCATGCTTGCGCCGGGTTGTTAGCATCAGAACCTGCACTGTAACAACATCACAACGCACCATGAGTCACCGCAATCCACGCGCCCTGCTGACCCCCGCCATGCACAACGTGATCGAGCGCATGGCACGCGCCGGCCAGGTGCCGCTGCACGCGCTGACGCCACAACAGGCGCGCGCTGCCTACGAGGTCAACGCCGGTGTGCTCGACTTGGCCCCGCCAAAGCTGCACCGGGTGGAAAACTTCACGCTGCCGACACGCGACGGTTTTGATTTACCGGTGCGGTTGGTGGCCCCCAGCGACGAGCCGCTACCGGTGCTGGTGTACCTGCACGGTGGCGGCTTCACCATTGGCAGCGTCGCCACCCATGATGTGCTGTGCCGCCATTTGAGCCACCTGGCCCATTGCGCGGTGTTGTCGGTGGGCTACCGCCTGGCCCCCGAGCACCGCTTTCCAGTGGCGTTCGAGGATGCCTGGGACGCGCTGAGCTGGGCGGCGGCCCACGGCGCGGAAAAAGCTCTGGACACCGCGCGCATCGCGGTGGGTGGAGACAGCGCTGGTGGCACGCTGGCCGCCGCCTGTGCCCTGCAGGCACGCGATGCCGGACTCGCGCTGAAACTGCAACTGCTGATTTACCCGGGCTGCTGCGCGCACCAGGACACGCCATCGCACAAGACCTTTGCCCACGGCTTTGTGTTGGAAGCCGCGCACATAGATTACTTCTTTGACCGCTACATCCCCAACCGGCAAGACCGTGAAGACTGGCGCTTTGCCCCCTTGATGGCCGATGACGTGGAAGGCGTGGCGCCGGCCTGGCTGGGTCTGGCCGAATGCGATCCGCTGGTGGATGAAGGCTTGATGTACGCCGACAAACTGCGCGCGGCTGGCGTGGCGGTTGATCTCGACATTTACCGGGGTGTGACCCATGGCTTCATCAACATGGGCCGCACCATTCCTGAGGCGCGTCAGGCGCACATGGATGCGGCTCGGGCCTTGAGGCATGCCTGGGTCTGAAACCCTGGCCGCCGCCTGTGCAAGCGGTGCAGAGCCGTCCGGATACCAAAAGTAAAGCCCTCATGAAAATTTGGTCATAAGGGTAAACCCTTATAATTTACTGACAGTAACTTTACAAGGACTCGCCCTGTTGAACCCTTGACGGAGTAAATACCATGAACAATTCTCAAAATCCGAACATGACCACCGACAGTTTCAATCGTACCCTGTCGCTGCTCAAAGGCTTGCCTTTTGACATGGCGCGCGAACAGTATGCCAAAGCCGTTCAGGTAGGTCTCATTCCGCGCTCCATGCTGAGTTGGGCCCGCTTTGAGCGCCAAATGGACTTGCTGGAAAAAATGACACTCGGTCCCTGGGCGCGGCGCGTCTAAGCGTAAATATCGCGCAGGCTTAACCCGGCAGCTGGCTAGAAAAGGTTTTTTGGTGCAAGATGGTGACCTCATGTTTTGGCCACCATTGCAATGACCATTCCGTCCTCACGCTCTGATCGCGAGCGCCTCATTCGTGCGTTGTTTGACGACTACATTGAAATGTATGCTGGTCGAGACGATCGCCTGATCCATCATTTCAGTGACAATTTCAGCGGCCACACAGGGGGTGGTGACTTTCTGGTGAAAGATCGCATGGTCTGGGAAAAAGTCACACGCCAGGATTTCGCGCAGGTACCCGAACGGATTCGTTTCGAACTACTCGACCTGTCATTGCAGGACATCAGTGACGATGTGGTGCTCGTCACGGCACTCTTTCACATCCATCTGCCCATTCCGGATCCTGCTTTTGCCGAAGAGGTAGCCCGCCTGGTGCTGCTCTTTCGCCTTGAAGACTCGGTCTGGAAAATTGTGCACAACAGCTATTCCATTCCCGACCGCCTGGTGCAAAACGGCGAGATCTACCCCTTGCAGCTTTTGCGCGAGAAAAACAAGGCGCTCGAGGCCTTGGTTGAGGAGCGCACGCAGGCGCTGCATGACAGCGAAGCCCTGCACCGCTTGCTGACCGAAGATGCGCAGGATGTGCTTTGGAAACTTGATTCCAACTTTTGCGTGACCTATATCTCCCCGGCCGACGAGCGTGTGCGTGGTTTCAAGGCCAACGAGGTGGTGGGCCACTCCGTGCTTGAGATGTTCACGCCAGAGGGGGTCGCTATTGTCAAAGACGTCATGCGGCAAGGCCAGGAAGCGAGGCAATCGGGGGCAACGTCTTATTTTTTGACTTTTGAGGCACCTCACCTTTGCAAAGATGGCCGCGTGATTTGGGGCGAAGTGCTGTCCAAACCCGATCGCAATGCGCAGGGTGACATCGTGGGCTACCACGGCATCACGCGCGAGATCACTGAGCGCAAACGCTTGCAGGATCAGGTGCGCCAATTGGCATTTTTTGATCCATTGACCCAACTCCCCAATCGCCGCCTGCTGAGTGACCGCTTAAGCCAGGCCATGGCAACAAGTAAACGATCGGCGTGTTACGGTGCCTTGATGTTTCTGGACCTCGACAATTTCAAGCCGCTCAACGATGCGCATGGCCATGTGGTCGGTGACTTGTTGCTGATGGAGGTGGCGAACCGCATCACCCGCTGCGTGCGCGAGACCGACACCGTGGCACGCTTTGGTGGCGATGAATTTGTGGTGTTGCTCGGCGAGCTGACCACCGAGGAAGTCCAGTCCGGGGTGCAAGCTTGCCTGGTGGCCGAAAAGATCCGCGGCAAGCTTTGCGAGCCTTATCAGCTCATCGTGGCGCAAGACAATGCTGCAGAGAGGATCATCGAACACCGCTGCAGTGTCAGTATCGGGGTGACCTTGTTCCTTGGTACAGATTCAAATCCGAACGATGTGCTGACGGCAGCCGATGCCGCCATGTACCGTGCCAAGGATGCGGGACGCAATTCAGTCTGGTCTGCCGTGGCATTCGATCAATCAGATGTCAGCCAGTAGCGGGTAAGGCGCTGGCGCCAACTGGAGCAACGGTCCGTCTGCTGCCAGCGCCCGCACCCCCCCAGCCTCGAACGCGCTGATCTGCATCGACACGATGGCGTCAAAGCCGCCCTCGGGCGCTGCCGCTGCCTGCACCACCAAGCCGCAAGGCTGGCTCACATCATCAGGTGCAAACAATTCTTCTCCGGCTTTCAACGCGACATCGGCATGCGCCAGGTAGGCACGTCGCTTCAAGGTGCCACGGAACTGGCTGCGTGCCACCACTTCCTGGCCTGGGTAACAGCCCTTTTTGAAATTGACGCCACCCACCGACTCGTAGTTGAGCATTTGCGGCACAAACGCTTCAAATACCGACTGCGTCACGGTGGCGATGCCACTGCGCACCTCGCCCCAGGCCCATTGCTCAGGGGTCAGGGCGACGCCCGCCGGGGCAGGAGTGCCTACTGGGGCCACCCACAGCGCGCGCGGCACACCATCGGCGGGGTGGAGGTGGACGATCGAAACGCCGTCCACATCCGCTTTACCCCAAACCTTGGCCTGGTGTTCTCCAAGGGACTGGGTTGCCTCGGCCACTGCGGCACCGGCCAGTCCATAGACCACAAAGTCAGCACTGGCGTCCACCAGCTTGGCTTGGGCGCGCAGCACAAACATGCTCAGGCGTTTCAGAGTGGTGGCCAGCAGATCGGCGCTGCAGAGCAGCAAAATGTCGGTGTGACTGCGCTTGAAGCCGATGAAACTGGCCTGCAAGCGTCCTTTGGCATTGCAAAAACCGGCCAGCCGCGCCTCCGACAGTCCCAACAGGGAAAAGTCGTTGGTCAATTGGCCATGCAGAAATTTGGCGGCATCGGCGCCTTGGGCGCGAATCAGCCCGAGGGATGTCAGTGGGGCAACGCCCTGGAAAGGTGTGTTCATGACGTGAATTATCATGCTCACTCTATTTTTTATAAGGTAATAGGGTTGTGCGCTCGATCATTCAATTTTTCCTGGTGTTGGCGCTGACCTTGGGGGGCGGGGCTTTTTGGTGGCTCAACCAGGAATTGCCGCTGACGGCAGCCACGCTGGACCTGTCGGTGGAACCAGGTACCTCGCCGCGCGCTGTGGCGCAGACTGCGGTGGACAGCGGCGTGCAAACTTCGCCTGAGCTGCTGTACTGGTGGTTTCGCCTGTCGGGTCAGGCGCGCCAGATCAAGGCCGGCAGTTACGAGCTGGAAACCGGTGTGACGCCCTACAGCCTGCTGCGCAAGCTGACACGCGGCGAAGAAGCACTGCGTTCGGTCACGCTGGTGGAGGGCTGGACCTTCAAGCAGGTGCGTGCCGCCTTGCTCAAGCAAGAACATCTCAAGCCGGACACCAAAGGTCTGGGTGATGCGGTCATCATGGAAAAGCTGGGGCTGCCCGGCCGCCACCCCGAGGGTCGCTTTTACCCGGACACCTACACCTTTGCCAAAGGTAGCAGCGACCTGAAGGTGCTGTTGCGCGCCCTGCACGCCATGGACAAGCAGTTGGCACAAGCCTGGCAAGCGCGGGCCGCCGACACGCCATTAAAAACACCCGAGGACCTGCTGATTCTGGCCAGCATTGTTGAAAAGGAAACCGGTCAGGCCAGTGACCGGCCGATGGTGGCCTCAGTGTTCAGCAACCGCTTGCGCATCGGCATGATGCTGCAAACCGACCCTACGGTCATTTACGGCCTGGGCGAGCGCTTCGACGGCAATTTGCGGCGGCGCGACTTGCTGGCCGACACGCCCTGGAACACCTATACCCGCAACGGCCTGCCACCCACGCCTATCGCCATGCCCGGCAAAGCCTCACTGCTGGCCGCGGCACAGCCCGCCAGCAGCCGTGCGCTGTATTTTGTGGCGCGGGGCGACGGTAGCAGCCAGTTCAGCGACAGCCTGGACGCGCACAATTCAGCGGTGAACAAATACCAACGTGGACAATAAAGCAAGCATGGCGAGCGGCATCTTCATCAGTTTCGAAGGCATTGACGGTGCCGGCAAATCAACCCACATCGATGGCCTGGCGCGAGCTTTTCGGGCGCAGGGCAGGGCAGTCACACTGACCCGCGAACCGGGCGGCACTGCGCTGGCCGAAAAACTGCGCACGCTGGTGCTCAACGATGCCATGGACGCCATGACCGAGGCCTTGCTGGTCTTCGCCGCCCGGCGTGACCACTTGCAACAAGTCATCGAGCCGGCACTGGCACGCAGTGAGGTGGTGTTGTGCGACCGCTTTACCGATGCCACTTTTGCCTATCAGGGCGGCGGCCGTGGCTTTGATCTGGCCGTACTGGGTTTTCTGGAGCAATTGGTACAAACGGTGACGTCGCCACAAGGCGATGTGCTGCGTCAGCCGGACCTGACGATCTGGTTCGACCTGGCCCCCGACATTGCCGCCCAGCGCCTGGCCGGGGCGCGTGTGCCCGACAAGTTTGAAGCGCAACCTGCTGCTTTTTTTGCGAAGGTGCGCGCCGGCTACCAGGCACGTTTTGAAGCGGACCGGCCGCGCTTCGCCCGCATTGCCGCCGAGCAAAGCCGCGACGCCGTATGGCAGGATGTTTTGACCAGCGTACGGCAAAATGGTTGGCTTATATGAGTGAGCCAGCGGTCAATGCCAGCCCGATAGCCCCCTGGATCGCCGCGCAAACACAGATACTGCTGGCACAACGCGGTCACGCCTGGTTGCTGGCCGGGCCGTCCGGCCTGGGTCAGTACGAGTTGGCACTTGCGCTGGTGCGTGCCTGGCTTTGCGACCACGTCACGGCGCAGGGCGCCTGTGGCCACTGCAGCAGCTGCCATGCGATTGATGTGCATGCGCATGCCGACCTGTGCGTGCTGATGCCCGAGACCGTGATGCTGGCGCTGAATTGGCCGCTGAGCGAAAAGGCGCAGGACGACATAGACGGCAAGAAACGCAAGGCCAGCAAGGAGATCCGGGTCGAGGCCATGCGTGACGCGGTGGAATTTGCCCAGCGCACCAGCGCCCGCGGCCGTGGCAAGGCGGTGCTGGTGTTTCCGGCGGAGCGCATGAACGTTTACACCGCCAACGCCCTGCTGAAAACCCTGGAGGAACCCGCGGGCGACGTCAAATTTGTGCTGGCTTCGGACGCCGCCCACCAGTTGCTACCCACCATTCGCAGCCGTTGCCTGGGTCACACCCTGACCTGGCCCGACCAAGCCAGCGCGCTGAGCTGGTTGCAAGGGCAGGGCGTGCCCGCCAACCAGGCGGTGGTGATGCTGCGCGCGGCCGGTGGCCGACCGCAAGACGCCTTGCAGTTTGCCCCGATTGCGGGCTTGTGGCCACGCCTGCCACGCGCCGTGCAGGCTGGTGATGTCAGTGTGTTCAAAGACTGGACGCCAGCACAAACCGTGGACGCCCTGCACAAGCTGTGCCATGACCTGCTGGCGCTGCGCAGTGGTGCGGCACCACGTTTTTTTGAAGTGACCGATCTGCCCAAACCTGGCAGCTGGCAAGCCTTGAGTGACTGGGCCAAAAGCTTGGCCGAGACCATGCGCACGGTCGAGCACCCTTTCAACGCCGGCCTGATGCAGGAAGCCTTGGTCAGCCAGGCGCAACTGGCCCTCAATACAAAGTCATGATGTTCACAGATTCCCATTGCCATTTGAATTTTCCCGAGCTGATGGCTGAATTGCCAGCCATCCGCCAGGCCATGCTGGAAGCACAGGTGACCCGTGCGCTGTGCATCAGCACCACGCTGGAAGAATTCGGTGCGGTGCACCAGCTCGCCCTTCAATATGACAACTTTTGGGCCACGGTGGGGGTTCATCCCGACAACGAAGGTGTGCGGGAGCCCACTTTGGAGGATTTGCTGACCTTGGGCCAGCTGCCGCGGGTGGTGGGGATTGGTGAGACCGGGCTTGACTATTACCGCCTCAATGGTCGCAGTGTGGCCGACATGGCCTGGCAACGTGAGCGCTTTCGCACCCACATCCAGGCCGCGCGGCAGTTGCGAAAACCGCTGGTGATTCACACCCGCCAAGCCTCGGAAGACACCCTGGCCATTTTGCGCGAGGAAGGTGAAGACGGCTCAGCTGGCAGCGCCGGTGGTGTGTTTCATTGCTTCACCGAAGACGAAGCCACGGCCCGGCAGGCGCTCGACTTGGGTTTTTACATCTCTTTTTCAGGAATTTTGACGTTCAAAAGCGCCAAGAGCTTGCGCGAGGTGGCAGCCATGGTGCCGCTGGACCGATTGCTTATCGAGACCGACAGTCCCTATCTGGCTCCCGCGCCGCACCGCGGCAAAACCAATAACCCGTCTTATGTGCCGTGGGTGGCCAGGCAATTGGCGGAGATCAAGCAGTTGCCCCTGGAAGACATTGCCAGCATCACCAATGCCAATTTCGACGCTCTTTTCAAAGGTGTATCAGCATGAATCACACTGCTTTTAACCTCATAAATTACTTTAAAAAAATTGTTTATCTTTATGTTTTAATTATTTTTAGTTCTGCGCACGCGGGATCGTACGAGGATTTTTTCAGGGCCATCATGCAGGACGAGGAAGCACAGGTCACGGCGCTGTTGAAGCGAGGTTTTGACCCCAATACAAGTGATCCAACGGGGGTTCCTGGCCTGATGCTGGCCACGAAGGAGTCCGCTTTCAAAGTGGTCAATGTCTTGCTCAATCACCCCAAGATCAGGGTTGAGGTTCGCAATGCGGCTGATGAGAGCCCCTTGATGCTGGCGGCGCTCAAGGGGGAGACAGAACTTTGTCAGCGGATGATCCGCAAAGGGGCCGACGTCAACAAGCCGGGTTGGGCGCCTTTGCATTACGCCGCCACGAGCGGCCATCTGGCGGTCATGCGTTTGTTGCTCGACGAGCATGCCTACATCGACGCCGCATCACCCAACAACACCACACCACTCATGATGGCGGCGCATTACGGCACACCCGAGGCGGTGAAGTTGCTGCTGGAAGCCGGTGCTGATGCCACGCTCAGGAATGATCTGGGTTTAACGGCCATTGACTTTGCGCACCGCGGTAAGCATGCGGAGTCAGCCGACCTGATCGCGGCCTTCATACGCGGTCGGCAACCGAAAGGCTCATGGTAGGCGATCATCGTACTTTATACGATGTATACAAGGGGTTAGTTTGATATTCATGGAAATTCTTTCATTAGTATATAAATAAATACCTGCTTTTCAAGATGCGCAGGATAGTTTGGTTAATTGGGAGATATTGCGCCACGCGTCATGGACAAACTCACTGTGTGAGATTTGTTGTTTCATGGTGATACCCCTTCAATACCGTTACGCTTCGCTTCATCAGGGTCTACGACCCCGATACCCCTGACAAGGCATTCCAGCGCCTCAGAAGCCTCTCTAATGGCTTCAATCTGGTTTTTGAAGACCGACACCCAAGCCGGTGCGTTATCACCACCAGCGAGGTCGAGAGCCTCACCGATGGCATCAGCCGCGATCAGACGATCATTCAGAACGTCAACGGCAGCGAGTAGGGCGCTCATGACCTACCCCCTTGACCAATCAAGGGCAGGGGGTTTTTAGTGGCTTGGAGAGCCTTGTAGCGCCTCTGTTGACGGGTTTCCACCACCACCACGGCAGCAGGTTTGGCCCCTTCTTTGACAAATCGACCATCCAAACCGCGCACCTGATCGACCACAGGTTGAGCCAAAACGAACGCGTTATAGAGCTTGATGCCCCGAATCAACCGACGACGCTTAGGCATAGTCATTCCCCTTAATTTCAGATGGTGAAATATTTACTCTGTAATTGATAGCACTAAAAAAAGGGCGTTTCTCCAATGAAACAGGGTCCGCGCCGCACCGTAATTTCCTAAAGTGATCTATTAATAAATTAGGGCCGGTCGGCTTCGCCGCCCGCGCCCGCAATGCTGGCCGCAGCCGTCGCCGACACCCCGTCGCCAGCCCTGATGGCCAGAAGGCGCAGTTGTGTTTCCCGGTCTGCCAAAGTCTTGAAGCAACGTGCCTGTCGCACCAGGAGACCCCACCAGCTCGAATCGTTGGGTTTGAAGCCGTGGCCCTCTGGTGACCACAGTTGGCCACTGTGCATGTGCCAGCCATCCCAGCCATTGGCCGGCAGCTCGGAGCCGGTCAGGATGCGCAGCAGCCGATACGCTGAATACGGGATCAGGGTTTTTCCGGAAATCCAGTACCGCACGGTGCGCGGGTTGACGTGCAACATTTTCCCGGCCGTCTCTGGGGTGAGGCCCAGATCGGCGAGCATGATTTTCAGGCGCGCACTGAGCAAAAGGCGGGTTTGCCGTGCCTTGCTGGGTTTGCGTTTGCTGGCATTGTACTTGATACGATGTATACAAGGGGTTAGTTTGATATTCATGGAAATTCTTTCATCAGTATATAAAAAAATTGACGGTTCAATACCGGGACACCCGAGATTCAAATTTAAAAACTACGTTTTTAAATCCGAATCCCGGGTTACCAAATACCTGTTTTTCAGGGCACGCAGGGCAGGGAGTTAATGCGCAGATACTGCGCCCCGCGTCGGGGACAAACTCGCTGCGCGAGATTTGTTGCTTCATGGTGATACCCCTTCAATACCGTTACGCTTCGCTTCATCAGGGGCTACGCCCCCGATACCCCGGTAAAGCGGGTACTGCGGTCGCCAGTTGGCCGGCAGGTCTTCACGCAGGCACCTGGCGTAGTGCTGCGCACCGGCCGGGGCGCAGGCAATGCCCAGGTGCTGCGCCCGCCCGGCCACCAGCACCTCGAAGGCCGAGGCCAGTTCTTGAACAAACAAGGCTTGCACGTTGGACGGCCAGTCGCTCGGGTCGCTCAAGCCATGCGTGGCCGCGCTGTAGGCCGTCTGAGCCATTTTTTGGACCTCGGCAAGGCTCAGCCAGCCCCACGGCTTGGCGACCGCTTGCAGGCCGTTTTTGCGCCGTTGACGGAATGCGGCCTTGTGCTTGAGGGCCTGATCGTGGTTTTTGGTGCTCATTTGCCACCCCCAAAACTGCCCGAACTGGCGGGGCTGAATTTGTAACAAAACGCCGAAAAATTCTCATTTTTGGGAAAAAAGGAACGTGTAACAGGCCCGTCCCTGTTTTCGGGGTCCGGGATGACGCCGCCCCGGGCGGCCACTGGCGCGTCCTCCCGTGTCGCCGCCAACCCGTCGCCAGCCCTGATCGCCAGCTGGCGCAACTGGGCTTCACGGTCGGCCATGGTCTTGAAACACCGTGCCTGACGCACCAGCAGACCCCACCAGCTCGAATCGTTGGGTTTGAAGCCGTGGCCCTCTGGTGACCACAGTTGGCCACTGTGCATGTGCCAGCCATCCCAGCCATTGGCCGGCAGCTCTGAGCCGGTCAGGATGCGCAGCAGCCGGTAAGCTGAATACGGGATCAGGGTTTTTCCGGAAACCCAGTACCGCACGGTGCGCGGATTGACGTGCAACATTTTCCCGGTGGACTCGGGGGTCAGGCCCAGATCGGCGAGCATGATTTTGAGCCGTGCGCTCAGCAAAAGACGGGTTTGCCGTGCCTTCGATGGCTTGCGTTTGCTGGCATCGTACTTTATACGATGTATATTATGTTAAGTTAAAGAGCAAGACAATGCGTTGAAGATCAGCGAACCACAAATGAGACGATGGGCGCGCTCGGATCGCTGAACGAGGTTCCCAGGGCAATCTGGCCCTGCCCGTGCAACACACATTCATCACGACGCAGCATCAGGTCGGCGCCGCTACCGGCAAAACGGACCCAACTGCCATAAGAACTTTCGTCGACCAGCATGAAGCTGCCGTTGCGCCAAACAATGCTGGCATGGGTTCGTGACACGCGCGGGTCGTTGACGATAAAGTCCACCTGACGAAAGCGCCCGATGTGAATAGGCAACTCGAAGGCCTGGAAGGCTTGATGGTGCTCGTTGAAAGACAATGAAATTTGCCCGCCCAGGGCATCAAGGTCGGCTCTTTCCGTGGCGTGATTGGTGGGTGCCTGGATCGTGAAGTAATCAGAATTTTCATCTTCCTGCCACTCAATCTGGTACACGTTGCAAGGTTCCGAGCGACCCCGTATGGCAATCGGTCCCAAAAACCGGAAATGAACATCGTTCAACTTCGGGCTGTTTTCAATCGCTTTGTCATTCACCCAGATCTGATGCGGACCTGTGAGCTCACTCAAGCGTGACGCCGTGTTGACGGCGTCACCGTAACAATCATCGTCCACCAGAATCACGTCACCACGCACCACCCCTATGCGCAAGGGCATGTAAAGCTGGGGCGGCAAGGTAGCCAGGCGCGACTGGTGACTGCGTTGGATGTCGACCACCGCTGCGATGGCTTCCGAACTTTTCTTGAAGGTGGCCAGCACGCCATCTCCCAGCAGTTTGACCACCTTGCCACCGTTCGCCGTGATCTTTTCGGCGACCCAATTGGTGGCCTGGGTCACGGCTTCGGTGGCCTTGACATTGCCAAGCGATTCGAACACTCCTGTGCTTCCAAACAGATCGGCAAAGACAACAGTGGAGTGAACAGCCATTAAAGATTAATCCTTCATCCTATGGCGCGAGTTTAGGCCAATCTACCTGTCTTGCCACTCTCAATGGCCCCAAAATAACAGGGCATCGCGGCCCTCGACTGACAAGTCTGCCTTGGCCCCGACGGGCAACAAGACCTTGGTCGCGATATGCCCATACGGCAGGTTCGTCAAGACCGGAACCTTGACCCGTGTCCGCAGCCAGGCCACCACGCTTTGCAGCTTGAAACCCCGGTCATGCGGCACAAGTTTGAATTCGGTGAACTGTCCCAGGATGACGGCTTTCTGGCGCGCCAAAACGCCTGAATACAAAAGTTGCGTGAGCATGCGTTCAATGCGGTAGGGGTGCTCACCCACGTCTTCCAGAAACAGCATGCCGCCCTTGATCTCGGGGAAATAAGGCGTACCAAGCAGGCTGCTCAGAACCGTCAGATTACCGCCCCACAAACTGGCATTGCTGACGCTGAACGAGGCCTTGATCGGCGCAGCGACAGCATCAACTTCGCCCGCATTAGCCTGGCTGGCAAGAGCGTCTCGGTGTTGTCGCCAGCCAGCGCCCTCCCCTTGTCCCAGCAGCAAATCATCAAAGCAGGCCGTCATGATGTCGTCGGGCTCGCCAGCCACCCCAAAGCCTTCACACAGCGCCGGGCCAGCCCAGGTGATGGCACCGGTGCGTGCCAACACCGCGCTTTGAAACGCGGTGAAGTCGCTGATGCCGACAAACAGCATGCCTTGCTCGATGGCCTTGGCCACCTTTTTGTAATTGATGACCGGCAGAAGGCGCGTCAAACCATAGCCGCCGCGTGTGATCAGGGCCACATCGGCCTTGCTGGCTGCGGCGCGGTGGATGGCCGCCAGGCGGGTCGCATCATCGCCGGCAAAGCGCTGCTGGCTGCTCAGGGCATCGACATCGAGCTCGACCTCATGGCCCATGGCCTGGAGCCGGGCCACACCGCGTTTGAAGGCAGCCTTGTCACGCACCGCACCCGAAGGAGAGTAAATATAAATGTGTTTTTTCATGGTTGGCGGGCGTTCATTTTTTGGCTGCGGCGCAGCTTGAAGAAAGCTTGCAACACGGCGACGCATTCCTGCGTCAGCAGCCCACCCTGCACCTGCGTCTGGTGGTTGAGCTGGCTTTGTTCGAATAAGTTGATGACCGATCCGGCGGCCCCGGTCTTGGGGTCGGAGGCGCCAAAAACCACGCGTTTGAGCCGTGCATGCAACATGGCGCCAGCGCACATGGCACAGGGCTCCAGGGTGACAAACAGTTCACACTCGGGCAAGCGGTAGTTACCCAGCACCTGCGCTGCGGCGCGCAGCGCCTGCATCTCGGCGTGCGCACTCGGGTCATGGCTGGCAATGGGGGCGTTGTGGCCACATGCGATGACGACACCGTTGCGGAGCACGACCGCGCCCACTGGTACCTCGCCCGCAGCTGCCGCGAGCGCCGCCTGCTCCAGTGCCAGCTGCATGGCTTGCTCGTCAGTCATTGACGATGCCGTTATTCCCACTCAATAACAACGCAAGAAATAACTTGTTTATTTTCAAACACTTACGTCTCCTGAAATTGAGTGTGTAACTCTTGTGTGAAAAACCATTCAAACAAAGCAAAACAACGCTTGCTCTTTTGCTTGAATTTTACACGCTGTGTTGACACTTAGCTTAATCGAGGATGTGACTAAGTGAGGCACTAAAACGTACGCTCAACTCTAACAATAAAAACCATATCAGGCTTTCTTTTAGTCTCACTAATTTGCTCAGGCAAAGTATTAAGCTTATCGGCCCAATGACCAACATAACGGACTTCTTTGAACGTGGCGTTGAAGTACTGCTTTAAAGCACCCGCAAATGAGTCACCAACTACCCATACATATTGATTAGATAAGGGCTTTTCATTTGTCACAACTGTAGCAGAGCCAAAAGCTGTCTTCTGTTCATCGGAAATTTCCTTCAGGCTCAATGAAGGCTCATTGCGCCAAACAACATTCCAATTATCAAAAGAAGAAAGGGGGAAATCCTTGAGCTTAGAAATTCCGATTAAATCTCCCCCATACGGCGCACCCAGCTCGAAATCAACACTTGGTGTTGAAATGTTTAACAACTTGGAGAGCCCATCAAATACTACAAAGGCGCCCTTATTATTCCAGTGCGTGTCAGTCCTCCAATATAAAAAATCATCAGATTTTTTAGTAGCGATCAAATCATAAGATGGATCATAAACCGTAAGTGTTGGAATATCTCTTAGCTTATTGAGGAAAAAACTACTGTACTTAGCATCTGAAGGAGTAAGCTTCTCCGGCAAATATTCAGGATAGATACTAGATTTGTTTGGGCCAAGGATTAAAACTGTTTTAACACCATACTTTGATCCTGTTTCTGAAATTTTAGAAAAACTATTTTTTACAGCATTTACTTGCTCATCACTAGGCTTACTCGATAGCTTAAGTTTCGCAACTGTGTTGTCATAAGCATTACCAAGAAACAGCCAGTCTTGCTTACCCTGATACCAAGACAAAGAACAACCTAAACCGTGCTCAAAGCCTTTCCTTTGGAACAGCATATCTTCAAACCCTCTATGCTTACAAAGATCAACCTTACTATATGAGTAATACCCTACAGATACAACAATAGTCATAAGCACAACAAGCACCGTAACTTTAGTATTCCCGCCTTTACCCAAGCGTATGGGGCGTTCAACAAGCTTGTATGTAAGCCAAGCCAGCGCTATCGATAGGACTACTGCGGCAATGCGTATGTTACGACTTGGCACTTCACTCTCAACTATTCGAGCGAAAGACAACAGCGGCCAGTGCCACAAGTAAAGAGGAAAGCTGATTAAGCCAAACCAAACAGCAATCTTATTAGAAAGTATCTTGCGATTAATCCAAGCCTTAGGTCCAGCAAGAATGATTAAAATTGCGCCCAAAACTGGGATAACAGCCCACTTGCCAGGAAAACTTACATCTTTTGTTATTCGCCAAAATCCATATGCCAAAAGTAAGCTACCAGCAAAAGAAATAATGTTAGATAGAGTCTTACCATCTATTTCAATAGCTTCGCTATAGATTACTTTGGCAAGCCAGCCGTCTATCTTTAGCGTGTAAGAGTGAAAGGCATTTTTCTTGTAGATTGCGAACCAAGCCAAAAGACTTCCGCTTAACAACTCCCAAAACCTAGTTTGCGGCGAATAGAACGTTGCGACTGAGTCCTGCTTAATGCCTTTCAGGTTAAGGCCAAAAGAAATTAACGCAACAATAACAGTCAATGTAAGAAGGTTGAATTTTCGCTTCCAGGCAAACCATAAGACAAATGGCCAGATGATGTAAAACTGTTCTTCAATCCCCAAGCTCCATAGATGTAACAATGGCTTAGTCTCTGCCGAATTGTCGAAGTAGCCTGCCTCACTCCACAAAACTAAATTTGAAACAAAACCAGCACCTGCGGCAATGTGCTTACCTAACTGCTTGAACTCATCAGCAAGTAACGCAAACCATCCAAAAGCAAAACTTGCTATCAGTACCAACAACAAAGCCGGAAAGATGCGCTTAATGCGCCTAGCGTAGAACTCAGCGAAGCTGAACGTACCCCTATCTAAGTTCTCAAAGATGATTGTCGAAATCAGAAAACCAGAAATAACGAAGAAGACATCGACTCCGATGAACCCGCCTTTCATCCAAGCTGGAAAGGCGTGGTAGGCTACTACGGACAGTACAGCGACAGCTCTTAAGCCGTCAATGTCGGGGCGATACTTCGGATGTGACAGATGCGGAGTCGGTGTTGTCATTTCAGCTAGCTTTACGTGTAACTTTAACTTCGCAGCCCTAAAAAATCAACAACTTAGCGATTTTGTGGAACTTTTGTGTAAGTAGAAAACCTATATAAATCAACTACTTACGTTTCTAAAGTCACTCCCACTCGATGGTGGCGGGGGGTTTGCTGCTCACGTCGTACGTCACCCGGTTGATGCCGCGGACTTCATTGATGATGCGGCTCGACACTTTCTTCAACA
>NZ_JAURYQ010000029.1 GCF_030653815.1 Rhodoferax sp.
TTCATGGTGAAATAAATCTTGTGATGATTAGTTCGTCGCCTCAAAACAAGCTCTCAAGCGCGTTTTGATTTTTTAACTTAAGGAGTTTTCATGAAAAAAAGTCTTATTGCCTTGGCAGTGCTCGCAGCTTCCGGCGCCGCAATGGCCCAATCTTCCGTGACCCTGTATGGTGTTGCTGACATCTGGTTTGGCAGCACCCGCAGCGAAGTTACCGTTGGTGGCGTTACCTTCAAGGATCCTTCGCAAACCGTTCTGCAAGACGGTGGCGTGAGCAATAGCCGCTTTGGCTTCAAGGGTTCCGAAGACCTGGGTGGCGGTCTGAAAGCCAACTTCCAACTGGAACAAGGTTTCAGCATTGATACCGGCAAGAGCGACTCTGCTGGTTTTAACCGTCAAGCTTGGGTTGGTTTCTCTGGCGGCTTCGGTGAAGTGCAATTGGGCAAAGCTTACAACGCATTTGACGATGTGAGCGCTTTGGCCGCTTCGACCTTTGACTCGGATTTGGCACCTATCAACAATGTGTTTGTATCAACAGCATTTGCCAATGCCTATAGCAACACCATCAAGTACGCCACGCCCAACTTCGGCGGCTTCAGCGGTGCTGTGAGCATGTCTTTGGGCGAGAACAAAGACCTGCCAACAACTGGTCCCAAGCACAGTGCGGACAGCATCTACTCCATCAGCGGCAAGTATGAGAATGGCCCATTGGCTGTTGGCATTGGTTACGCCAAGGAAAAGTCTGAAGTTGCACCAGCTTATGACGCTAAAGCAACCCGCTTGGCTGGCTCCTACGACCTGGGCGTTGCCAAGCTGCTGGGCACTTATGGCCGCGTGACCGAAGGTGACGCACGGGTTACCGAGTACGAAATCGGCGCTGATGTGCCACTGTCTGCAGCGATGACACTGTCTGGTGGTTATGCCCGTACGAAACTCACAGTGCCTGGTGCTGAAGGTACGCTCAAGAGCTTTGGTGTTGCAGTGGCTTACAGCTTGTCCAAGCGCACGACTGCTTACGCTGGCTTGAATCGCACCACTGGTAACGGTGGTGTAACTGATGACACCGTGGCTCTCAATGTTGAAGGCAAGGCCACAATTTACGCCATCGGCGTCAAGCACACGTTCTAATCCAACGCTGGCGCAAGTCAGCTAAAGGTTAAACCCCCAAACTCCGTCAGGGTAACCCGGCGGAGTTTTTTTATTGGGCTCACGAACCCCAACACCTTTTCTCACCAGGAATAATTTGTTGTCGAATCACAACAGATGCACCAAGCCGGGTCAGTTTCTTAGGCTCCGAAAGACCTAAAGCGCCAGGCATCTGTTTCAATAGCATCAACTTCCTGCAAAAGGAGGTTGGCTCTGGGTTCTGAAACAAGTTGGTTTCGGAGCCCCATGTTTAACCTTGGAGAAATTTGAAATGAAAAAATCCCTGATCGCATTGGCAGTGTTGGCTGCTTCCGGCGCCGCAATGGCTCAATCTTCCGTGACTTTGTACGGCCGTCTTGACGCCAGCATTGGTCAAAAAACTACAGAAAAAACTGGCGTTGGTGCCGTTGCAAAGCTTAGGCAAACTGCTGTTGATCACAGTAACCTGAATACGACTTTTTGGGGTCTCAAAGGTACTGAGGATTTGGGCGGTGGATTGACAGCTAATTTTAAAATGGAGGCCGGTTTTGCTTTAGACACCGGTGCCTCTACAGGTACTATGTTTGAGCGTGAAGCCAACGTTGGCCTGACCGGCGGTTTTGGTACCGTAACTTTGGGTCGTCAATACCCTGCGTATGACTCGTTCTACGGCGCGACCAATAACATGTACAACAGCAATTTGGCAACAACCGGTGACGTGTGGAAAACAGGTGTGGCTCCCTACGTTAGTCGCGTGAACAATGGCATTGGGTATGTTTCGCCGGTCTTCGGTGGATTTAGTGGTGCATTGACAATTGGTCTGGGTGAAGACAAAACTGCTACGGATAGTGCATCCAGAAACACCAGTGTGTATTTGAAATACGCAGCTGGTCCTTTGGTTGTTGGCATTGCCCACCAAGTTGACAAAACAGTGGCGGTTGCTGATGATGTCAAAAACACGTTGGTGGCAGGCTCGTACGACTTCGGTGTCGCAAAGCTGAATGCGGGCTACAACTTGGCTGACAAAGGTACAATGGAAGACAAAGAATACCAAGTGGGTGTGAGCGTACCTTTTGGTGCAGCTGCAGTTGCATTGGGTTACAGCAACTCTAGTAGCGAAGCGCCTGGCAACAACAACGATGGCAGCGGTTACAGCTTGGTCGGCACCTACAACTTGTCAAAGCGTACAACACTGTACGCAGGTTTCGAATCGACAAAAGTTGAAACTGCTAACGGCGCGACGACAACAAAGGCTTCTACTACGGCAGCTGGCGTTCGCCACCTGTTCTAATCCAACGCTGACGCAAGTCAGCTGACGGTTAAAACCTTAAAACCCCGCCTGGGCAACCCGGCGGGGTTTTTTAATGCCATAACGCCAGGATGGCCATGCGGTGATCTTGTTGCATTTCCGGATTCCGTCGCGCTGCATCCGGGCTAAGGGCCTGTATTGACGACACGGTTTTCCAACGCTGATGGAAGTCCGCTGACGGCTAAAGCCTGAAACCCCGCCTAAACAACACGTCAGGGGGTTTAATCGGCACCAATTGACCCAAATGCGCGGTCGAATGTTAAGCTTCAAGTCATGACATGGATCACCTTCGACACGCATAAATTCGTCCGCAAGTTGCAAGAGGCCGGCTTTGAGGAAAAGCAGGCTGAGGGTTTGACGGAGGCGATGCGCGCTGCCATTGACGAGTCAGAATTGGTGACAAAAAAAGATCTGCAACTTGCAGATCTCCCCCATCAAAGCAGATTTGAATTTATTGAACTGGATGATGGGCGCCCTGATTGCGATAGCGGTGGCCAATTTTTCCAAGCAGTTTTTTTGACTCCACATTCCCCGGCTTTCATCACGCCATGACGACCCCGCATAACCCCCCTCATCCAGGTGAAGTATTGCGCGAATATTTGCCTGTTGAGATGTCCGTGACAGAAGTCGCGCTGCGCCTTGGTGTTTCGCGCCAAACTTTTTCAAAACTTCTCAACGGCAAAGCCGGCGTGAGCGCGGAAATGGCCTGTCGGCTGGCTGCTGCGTTCCAGACCAGTGCTGAATTCTGGCTGAGCCTGCAGCAAGCGTTTGACCTGTGGCAGGTTCGCCAGACCGGCCTGCCCAAGGTGCAGCGCCTGGCGGCTTGAACTGCGTCACGTGGGCGTCGTTTTACGCGGTAATCGCTTTGCCCGCACGGTGCGCTTGACTTGGTGACGGCTGCTGCGTTCGCGGCCAGCGGCCCGTCTTCACCCTGACTTAAGTGGTGCCCTCCGGATGCTCTATGAACCGGCCAATCTCTGGCCAGCGGCGGTGCAGCCACAGCCAGGCCAGCAGGCCCACCGACAGCATGGCCAGCGACGTGGCGGCCAGGCCCACGGTGGAGTGCATCACCAGCGGGGCGATCACACCGGCCACCAGGCCGTTGGCACTGGCGCCAATGAAGGCCTGCAGGCTCGACGCCATGCCACGCCGCTCGGGGTGCAGGTCGAGCACCAGCAACGTAATGACCGGCACCATCATGGCCCAACCGAAGGCAAACAAGGCGATCGGCAGCATCGCCCAGGACACATGCGCGCTGAACAAGGTATTGGCCAGCAGGTTGACAAGCGCCATGCCGAGCATGATCAAAAACCCGTACTTGATTTGCTGCTTGGGGGCCCGGCGCCCCGCCATGCGGCCGCTAACCCAGGCGCCACCCATGATGCCACTGATGGTGAGCACAAAAAACCAGAAGAATTGAGTGGGTGCCAGAGCCAGGTGCTCACCCAGGAACACCGGCGCCGACAGCACATACAGAAACATGCCATTGAAGGGCACGCCACTGGCAAAGGCCAGCAGCACAAAACGCGGGTCCAGCCCCAGCTTCCAGTATCCCTGCAGCAGGTTGCGGACATTGAGCGGCTGGCGTTGTGTAATGTGCAGGGTTTCGGGCAGCAGTTTGTAATTGGCCGTCCACAGCGCCACACCCACCAGCGCCAAAAACCAGAACACGCTGTGCCAGCCCAGCAGCGCAAACAGCACGCCACCCATCATGGGAGCCACCGCAGGGGCCACGCCAAAATAAATGGTGATCTGGCTCATGACGCGTTGCGCCTGCGCCGGCGGGAACATGTCGCGCACCACGGCACGCGACACCACAATGCCGGCACCGGTGGTGAGGCCCTGCACCGCCCGGAAAAACACCAGTTGCCCAATGCTTTGCGACAGCGCGCAGCCCACCGAGGCCAGGGTGAACGCCGCCAACCCCCACAGCACCACCGGCCGGCGCCCCACGCTGTCAGACAGGGCGCCATGAAACAGGCTCATGAAGGCAAAACCAAACAGGTAGGCCGACAGCGTTTGCTGCATCTGCAGGGGCGTGGCGTCAAGCGAACTGGCAATGCCGGCAAACGCCGGGATGTAGGTGTCGATGGAAAACGGCCCGAGCATGCCGAGCGTGGCCAGCAGCACCGCCAGCGCCCAGCGCGGCGCGCGCCACAAATGGTGTGCGTCAGGATTCACCAACAACCTTAGCGCGGAATGCCCAGCAGGGTCACCAGCACAATCAGCACGCCCAAGCCCAGGTTTAGCAACACCCAGAAGCGGATTTTCCCCAGCGCGGCCGCACCCGCAGGCCAGTCAGCGGCCTGGGCCGCGCGGCTCAGGCGCTTGTAGAGCATAAAGCGAATGTGGCCGAAGATCAGCATCATCAAAATGCCCAGCGCGGCCATGACCGTCCACTCCAGCGGCATGCTGAATCGCGAGCCGGCCTGCACCACCTGTTTGGCCACGTTGCCAATCATCCATACCCCGGTGACCAGCGTGATGGCAATGGCAGACAACACGGCGCTGAAAAACCGGCCGAGTACCGCGTGCATCAGGTGCACCCGCACGGCTGGCTCAAAATTGCCCAGCACCGGGCGCAAAAAGAAATGGGCAAACACCATGCCGCCGATCCAGACAATGATGGCCAGCAGGTGCAGGGTTTTAAGGGTGGCGTAGAGCATGTTCAGGAGTTTTCATGTGGTCAGGTGCCAGAGTGTGCCTGATTTGCCAAATTATTTCCGGATGACAAACTGGTCGTGCACCCGGCTGGCCAGGGGCCGGTCGGTGGGCACCCAGACCGGTTGCGGCTTTTCATTCATGGCCCAGACCTTGGGGACCTGGTCAATGGCCACAAAATAAGCCTGCAGGGCGCCATCAGCGCCGATGCGAAAGCGCAAGAAGCCTTTGAAGTCCTGCAGCGCCAACGCGGAAAAGCCGTTGGTGGCCAGAAAACCGAGGCGCGACATCAGCGCCAGGTAGGCACCAAAAATGAACGTGCCCAGCACCGCCCCGCCGGTCAGCAAGCCCAGCAGCCAAACCAGGGCGCTGCCCGCCTCGCCCACGGGCGGGACCAGTGCCAGCTTGCGACTCTGGCTGATGGGCGGGTAGTCAGCGCCGTTGACCTTGCTGAATGGCCGGCTTTGCGCAGGCGCACGGCAATGCGCGACTGCAACAGGCCTTCGAGCAGCTGGTAGCGTTTGGCACCACCCGGGTGCACACCAGCCGCCACCGGCGTGGTCCAGATGGGCTCGGGGTAAAGCAGAATCACGCGGTCTTCGGGACCGATGCGCTGGGTGACCGGCTGGCCGTTCACCTCGGGCTGCAAGCCCTGCGGTGAGGCCAGACTCTTGAATTGCTCGTACTGGTCACGGTCGATGTCATCATGCAGGGAAAAGTCCAGGCCCAGCAGCCACCAGCCTTGCGGCAGACGCACGCAAAAATACGATTGCTGTTGCGGAATCTCGGCGGCCAGCAAGGCACTGGAGTTTTTGCTGCGCAAAAAATAGCGCCCAAAGGTCGAGGCCGAGTCCATCCAGTCGTGGTTTTGCGGCAGCGCCGCCAGGGTGAACGGCTGGCCGCGTACCAGCGCCGTGCCGGCCTCGTTGTAGCTGGCTTCGTCGGGCAAGGCTGCCTCGAACAGCTCGGTAAAGCGGTAACGGTAGTCCAGCGTGCTGGCACTGGGGTAAGCCAGGTCACCCCCCAGCACCAACAGCTCGCCGCGCGGCAGCACTTGCCCACCTTCAGCCACCACCTGGTCCGCCAGCACGGTGTGTGCCACGGCGTAGGTGGCGTTGCCGCCATCACCGGTGTCGGCAATGAAGTCAAACCAGAAGTCACCCAGCTCAGCTGGGCGCTGGCTGCGGTCAATGACCGTCAACGGCAGGGGAAAATTTTCACGTTCGTCGCGGTTTCGGAACTGGTTGAGCGACGACAACACGTCGCGCGCCGCCAGCAACAGCACGGCCGGGTGGTACCAGCAAACCGCCGGACGGTCGTTGGGCTTGACATTGCGTCCAAAGCGGAAATCAGTCATGACCGTACCTTTTGCTTGTTCATTGCATGGTAGAACAATTCAGATCTGCAAGCCAGGATGCGCTGGAAAACACAAAATTAAGCCCCCAACTCTTGAAAGTTTGGCAAACGGCCTTATCATTAGCACTCGAAAGAGATGAGTGCTAACAACTTGGTTGGCATTCGCTCAGACAGTTATTAGTCACCAGAATGCTGATTGTGGTGACTTTTTTGTTAACCCTTGTTTCAAACTTTATAGGAGTCCCCATGAAACTTCGTCCCCTGCACGACCGCGTGATTGTCAAACGCGTTGAAAACGAAACTCGCACCGCTTCCGGCATCGTCATTCCTGACAGCGCTGCAGAAAAGCCTGATCAAGGCGAAGTACTGGCCGTTGGCCCAGGCAAAAAGAACGACAAGGGCGAAGTCAGCCCGATGGCTGTCAAGGTCGGTGACCGCGTGTTGTTTGGCAAGTACAGCGGCCAGACCGTCAAGGTCGATGGCGACGAGTTGCTCGTCATGAAAGAAGACGACCTGTTCGCAGTTGTCGAGAAGTAATTAATTAACTGAATTCGGAGAATACACATGGCAGCAAAAGACGTAATTTTCGGCGGCGAAGCCCGCGCTCGTATGGTTGAAGGCGTGAACATTTTGGCCAATGCGGTCAAGGTCACGCTGGGCCCCAAAGGTCGTAACGTGGTGTTGGAGCGCTCGTTCGGCGCCCCCACCGTGACCAAGGACGGTGTGTCCGTGGCCAAGGAAATCGAACTCAAAGACAAGCTGCAAAACATGGGTGCGCAGATGGTCAAGGAAGTTGCTTCCAAGACTTCTGACATCGCTGGCGACGGCACCACCACCGCCACCGTGCTGGCACAAGCCATCGTGCGCGAAGGCATGAAGTATGTGGCCGCCGGCATGAACCCGATGGACCTGAAGCGCGGCATCGACAAGGCTGTGACCGTGTTGATCGGCGAGTTGAAGAAAGCCTCCAAGGCCACCACCACCTACAAGGAAATCGCTCAAGTTGGCTCGATCTCGGCCAACTCGGATGAGACCATTGGCAAGATCATTGCCGATGCCATGGACAAAGTGGGCAAAGAAGGCGTGATCACCGTCGAAGACGGCAAGTCACTCGAATCCGAACTCGACGTGGTTGAAGGCATGCAGTTCGACCGTGGCTACCTGTCACCCTACTTCATCAACAACCCGGAAAAGCAGTCAGCCCTGCTGGACAACCCGTTTGTGTTGTTGTTTGACAAGAAGATCAGCAACATCCGTGACCTGCTGCCCACGCTGGAGCAAGTCGCCAAGTCGGGCCGTCCGCTGCTGATCATTGCCGAAGATGTCGATGGCGAAGCCCTGGCAACTTTGGTGGTGAACACCATCCGTGGCATTCTGAAAGTCGTGGCAGTCAAGGCCCCAGGCTTTGGCGACCGTCGCAAGGCCATGCTGGAAGACATCGCCATCCTGACCGGCGGCAAGGTCATTGCTGAAGAAGTTGGCCTGACCCTGGAAAAGGTGACTTTGGCTGATTTGGGTTCTGCCAAGCGCATCGAAGTGGGCAAGGAAAACACCATCATCATCGACGGTGCCGGCCCGGCGGCTGACATCGAAGCCCGCGTGAAACAAGTGCGCGTGCAAATCGAAGAAGCCACCAGCGACTACGACCGCGAAAAACTGCAAGAGCGCGTGGCCAAGCTGGCCGGCGGTGTTGCCGTGATCAAGGTGGGCGCTGCCACCGAAGTCGAAATGAAAGAGAAGAAAGCCCGTGTTGAAGACGCCCTGCACGCCACCCGCGCTGCTGTGGAAGAAGGCATTGTGGCTGGTGGTGGCGTGGCGCTGTTGCGCGCCAAGCAAACCGCTGGTGTCATCAAGGGCGACAACGCCGACCAAGACCACGGCATTGCCCTGGTGCTGAAAGCCATCGAAGCGCCGCTGCGCGAGATCGTTTACAACGCCGGTGGCGAAGCCTCTGTGGTGGTGAACGCTGTCATGGCTGGCAAGGGCAACTACGGCTTCAACGCTGCCAACGACACCTATGGCGACATGATCGAAATGGGTATCCTGGACCCCACCAAAGTGACCCGCACCGCACTGCAAAACGCAGCGTCTGTGGCGTCCCTGATGTTGACCACCGAGTGCATGGTGGCTGAGTCGCCAAAAGACGACGCAGCTGGCGGCGGCATGGGTGGCGGCGACATGGGCGGCATGGGTGGTATGGGCGGCATGGGCATGTAACAGCCCGGCTGGCTACCAAGCCTCCAAATCAAAAACCCCGCAGGGCGCGAACCCTGCGGGGTTTTTTTACGCCAGCGGGTGGTGCGTGATGTAGGGCAGCAGTTCTGCCCGCAGTTGGTCTGCAGACTCGAACCGAATGCCACGCCAGCCGCGTGCTTCGGCGCACGCCACATTGGCCGCCAGGTCATCGATGAAGAGCGTGTGACTTGGCTCCAGCGCATAGCGGCTCTCAAGCAGCGCGTAGATCTCGGCCTCGGGCTTGATGCGCTGCACATCACCCGAAAAAATGCCGCCATCAAACCAATCCAGGAATGCGTGCTTTCGCTCCAGCACCCGCGCATAGGGGGTTGGCATGTTGGACAAATAATACAGGCGCAGCGCGGGCTGCCGCTGGCGCAAGTCGCGCAACTCGGCCAGCAAAGCCACGCTGTCGTGGATCGGGCGCAAGTGCTCGGCAATGCCTTCAACCAAAGCCAGCAGCGCGGGCTCATGCAGCCCAAGACGCGCCGCCGTGCGTTGGCTCACAGCATCCACCGACAGCACGCCACGGTCAAAATTGTGCCAATCGGCGTGTCCAAACACCGCCTGCGCCAGTGCAAGCGTATTTTCAGGCGTGGCCGCGTGCTCGGGAAAGTGGGTCTTGATCAACACGCCCGGCTGCCAGGTGAACAGCACGGCGCCAAAGTCAAACACCACGTTATGAACGGGTGAACGCATCAATCAGGCCCGCAGACGCGCCAGCAAACCGGCTGTGGAACCGTCCAATCCCTGGGTGTTACCACTTTTCAAACGCACTTCGACCTCTTTGGCCAGCACCTTGCCGAGTTCCACACCCCACTGGTCAAAGCTGTTGATGCCCCAGACCGCGCCGCTGACAAAGACGCGGTGCTCCTGCAAGGCGATCAGGGCGCCCAGGCTGGCGGGCTTCAGTTCATCGAGCAGCAACAAGGTGCTGGGGCGATTGCCGGTGAAATGCTTGTGCCCGCCGTCGTCGGTCTTGCCCAGCATCAGCGCCTGCGCCTGCGCCAACACGTTGGCCAGCAGCAGCGTGTGGTGACCGGGCAGCATGTGCTTGGCCTGCTTGACCGCGACAAACTCCACCGGCACCACGTCCGTGCCCTGGTGCAACATCTGAAAATAGGCGTGCTGGCCGTTGGTGCCGGGCTCGCCCCAGATCACTGGTGAGGTGCCGTAGGGCAAGGCTTCGCCGCTGGCATCAACCCGCTTGCCATTGCTCTCCATTTCCAGCTGCTGCAGGTAGGCCGGGTAACGCTTGAGCGCGCTGTGGTAAGGCGCCACCGAGCGGCTCGAAAAACCGTGAAAGTTGCGGTACCAGACGTCGAGCAGGCCCAGGCGCACCGGCAGGTTGTGCGCCAGCGGTGCGTTGCGGAAGTGCTCGTCCATGGCGTGGGCACCCGCCAAAAATTCCTTGAAGCCCTGGGCGCCAATGGCAATCGCCAGCGGCAGGCCGATGGCCGACCACATCGAATAACGCCCGCCCACCCAGTCCCAAAAGCCGAAGGTGGTGCTGATGCCGAAGGCCCGGGCGGCCGCCACATGGGTGGTGAGCGCGGCAAAATGCCGGGCGATGTCGGTGCCGCCATGCGCCTCGAACCAGCGCTTGGCCGATTGCGCGTTGGTCATGGTCTCGATGGTGGTGAAGGTTTTGCTGGCTACCAAAAACAGCGTGCTCTCAGGCTTGAGCTTTTTGAGCACGGCATTGAGCTCGTGGCCATCCACATTCGAGACAAAGTGGAAACGTTTGCCCGGCAGCACAAATTCATCGAGCGCCAGCACTGCCATTTGCGGCCCCAGGTCGGAGCCGCCAATGCCGATGTTGACGATGTCGGTGATGGCTTCATCGGCGCGCACCTTTTCTGCAAACGCCAGCATGGCATCGAGCGTGGTGTGCACCTCGTGCAGCGTCTCGGCCATGTGCCGGTGCACCGACTGCGCCGGCATGGCGGGGTCCAGCGGCGGCGTTCTCAGCAGCCAATGCATCACGGCGCGCTGCTCGGTGTTGTTGATGGCTTCCCCGGAAAACATGGCATCGCGGTGGGCGATCAGCCCGGTCTGCTGCGCCAGATCCAGCAACAGGGCTTCAGCTTCTGCGTCGATCCGATTTTTGGACAGGTCCGCAAAAACATGGGGCGCGCTTTGGCTGAAGGCCTCGAAACGTGCGGGGTCCGCGGCAAACGCCTGGCGCACATCGAAGCTACGGCCAGTGGCCTCAAACGCGGCCTGCAGTTGGCCCCAGGCAGGGGTGCGGTCACAACGGGTACGGTTCATTCATCACCTCATGGGTTAAAAGCCGGGTCTCTTTATGGCTGGCCTCATGCAGCCAGCAACATCTGATCGAGCTTGCCGGCATC
Source organism: Rhodoferax sp. (assembly GCF_030653815.1). Taxonomy (GTDB): domain Bacteria; phylum Pseudomonadota; class Gammaproteobacteria; order Burkholderiales; family Burkholderiaceae_C; genus Rhodoferax. The sequence goes on from NZ_JAURYQ010000029.1 coordinate 11,038, forward strand.
GGCACAAAACGCGCGAATACCCTCGGCCAGCTTTTCGGTGCCCATGGCATCCTGGTTCAAGGCAAAACGGAAACCGGCTTCGTCGTAGTTCACACGCGGCAGGTCGAGCGCCTGGGCGGCTTGGGCGTCGAGCGCGCGGGAAAGCGGTGCCTTGCTGTCCGCCAACTGGGCCAGCAAGTCCGGGCTGATGGTCAGCAGGTCGCAGCCTGCCAACGCCGTGATCTGGCCGACGTTGCGAAAGCTTGCGCCCATGACCTCGGTGGCGACGCCATGTTTTTTGTAATAGTTGAAGATTTGCGTCACCGACTGGACGCCGGGATCATTGGCGCCGGCATGGTCGGCTTCGACCCAGGTCGCACCGGCAGACTTTTTGTACCAGTCGTAGATGCGCCCGACAAAGGGCGAGATCAATTGCACTTTGGCCTGGCCGCAAGCCACGGCCTGACAGAACGAAAAGAGCAAGGTCAGGTTGGTGTGGATGCCGCGCTGCTCCAGCCGACTCGCCGCCTGGATGCCTTCCCAGGTGGCGGCCACCTTGATCAACACGCGGTCGATGTGAATGCCCTGCGCTTGGTACAGCTCGATCAGCCGTTCGGCGCGGGTGTAGGTGGCGCTGGCATCAAAGCTCAAACGGGCGTCGACCTCGGTGGAGACCCGCCCCGGAATGAGCGACAAAATCTCGCAGCCAAAACGCACCAGCAGCCGGTCGGTGACCTCGTCGAGGGCACGGCCACGGTACTGGGCCACGGTCTCATCCAGCAGCGAGCGGTACTCGGGCTTTTGCACCGCTTTCAGGATCAGCGACGGGTTGGTGGTGGCGTCCGTGGGCTGGAAGGCTTCAATTTGCCGGAAGTCGCCGGTGTCAGCGACCACGGTGGTGAATTGTTTGAGGGCGTCGAGTTGGTTCATCTGCGCATTATCCGGTGACAAATGGCTGCGACGGTACCGAACGGTTACATGATTTTATGAAATTGATGAAACTAAGTTACATTACGGTGTCAATTTTCGCACCCATCCCTCAACCCACGTCTGATTTTTCACATGAGTTTTGACCTTGTCCTTTTTGGTGGTACCGGCGACCTGTCCTGGCGCAAATTGATGCCCGCACTGTTCCAGGCCTTCAAGCACGGCACGCTGCCGGACGGCGCCCGCATCATCGGTGTCGGCCGTGACGACCTCAGTGACGAGCGTTACCGGGCACTCATCCTGAGCCGCTTTGACCAGGTGGACCTGGCCAAACGGCCGAGCCCAGCCGAGTTCGAACGCTTTTCCCAATTGCTCGAATTTGTCAGCATGGACCTGTCCCAACCCGCGCACTACGCCTACCTGGCGACCAAGCTGGCGCAGCGCCCGGCCGACACCGTGGTGATGTACCTGGCCACCGCGCCCACGCTGTTCACCACCATCGTCGAGCAACTGGCTGCGGCGGGGCTGAACACGCCGCAGACCCGCGTGGTGCTGGAAAAACCGCTGGGCCACGACCTCGCCAGCAACCGCGCCATCAACCACAGCGTGCGCCAGGTGTTCAGCGAAAACCAGGTCTTTCGCATTGACCACTACCTGGGCAAGCCTGCCGTGCAAAACCTGTTTGCGCTGCGCTTTGGCAACGCGCTGTTCGAGCCCTTGTGGCGGCGTGAGCACATTGCCAACATCCAGATCACCATTGCCGAAGAACTGGGCGTGGAAAAGCGCGGGGCCTTTTACGAGACCACCGGCGCGTTGCGCGACATGGTGCAAAACCACGCGCTGCAACTGCTGTGCGCCATCGGCATGGAGCCGCCGATCAACTCGCACGCCGATGCCATTCGCGACGAAAAGCTCAAGGTGTTGCGATCGCTGAAACCCTGGACCCCCGAGACCCTGGCGCAGGATGTGATTCGCGGCCAGTACGGTGCTGGCGCCATCGGCGGCGTGGCGGTGCCCGGCTACCGCGAAGAACTCGGTGTCAGTCCGGCCAGCCACACCGAGACCTTTGTCGCGCTGCGCACGGAAATATCGAACTGGCGCTGGGCTGGCGTGCCGTTTTACATTCGCACCGGCAAACGCCTGGCCGGACGCGATGCGCGCATCGTGGTCAACTTCAGGCCCACACCGCACGCCATTTTCAACTCGCAAATCGACCTGGCCAACCGGCTGGTGATCAACCTGCAACCCAAGGACGGGCTGGAGCTGCACCTGCTGGCTCAGGGCCAGGACAACCGCAAGACCTCCAACACGCTGGCACCGGTGCAACTGGACCTCGACTTTGACAAGCGTTTTGGTGGCGAGCGCGTGGGCGCCTACGAGCGCTTGTTGCTCGACGTGATCGACGGACGCCTGAACCTGTTTGTGCGCAGCGACGAGCAGGAAGAAGCCTGGCGCTGGGTCGAGCCCATGCTGACCCACTGGCAGGCCGATGCCCTCGGTCCGCGCCCCTACGCCGCCGGCACCTGGGGACCCAGCGCCACCAGTGCCATGATTGCCCGCGACGGTTTTTGCTGGAGCGAAGAATGCTAGACAGAATCAAGGCCTGCCTGCCCTCGCTGGCGCCCGCCGAACAGCGCGTGGCCAAGCTGGTGCTGAGCGACCCGCGCAGCTTTGCCCTGCTGCCGGTGAGTGAACTGGCCGACCGGGCCCATGTGAGCAAACCGACCGTGGTGCGTTTTTGCCGCAGCGTGGGCTATGACGGCCTGAGCGACTTCAAGCTCAAGCTGGCTGGCAGCGTGAGCGAAGGCGTGCCCTTCATCCACCGCAGTGTGGACGTCGACGACAAGACCAGCGATGTCATGGTCAAGGTCATCGACAACACCGTGGCGGCTTTCCTGAAATACCGCAACGACGCCTCGGCCAGCGCCATTGAAAAGGCGGTCAATGCCCTGCTGAAGGCCTACCACGCGGGTCGCCGCATCGAGTTTTTCGGGGTGGGCAACTCGGGTGTCGTGGCGCAGGATGCGCAGCACAAGTTTTTCCGGCTCGGCATCAACGGCGTGGCTTACAGCGACGGCCACATGCAGGTGATGAGCGCCTCGCTGCTGCAGCCGGGCGACTGTGTGCTGGTGATCTCCAACTCGGGGCGCACGCGCGACCTGATGGACGCCTGTGACATCGCGCGCAAGAACGGCGCCACCACCATCGTCATCACCACCAGTGGCTCGCCGCTCGCTTCGGCGGGCGACATCCACGTGGTGGCCGACCACCCCGAGGGTTATGACCGCTATAGCCCGATGGTGTCGCGCCTGCTGCACCTGATGATCATCGACATCCTGGCCACCTGCATGGCGCTGCGCATTGGCAGCGACAAACTGCAGCCGCTGCTGCGTCAAATGAAGAACAACCTGCGCAGCAAGCGTTACGCCTGACAACCCTTGGGAGGCCCGCCCTCGGGCTGATGGCTATTGGGGTTCAATCGCGGCGAGGGCGCCGCTCCCTACAGAGCGCCGCTCTTACAGGATGCCCGTTAACATACGGCATCTGCGATGGTGCCCTTGCAGCGCCCGCACAAAACCATGAGCAAGCTCAAACAACTCGAAACCTTTGTGGCCGTGGCAACGCGCGGCGGCCTGACGGCAGCCGCCAAGGCTGAAGGCGTGGCGCCGGCCATCATCGGCCGTCGGCTCGATGCGCTGGAAGAACGCCTGGGCGTCAAGCTGCTGGTGCGCACCACCCGGCGTGTCAGTCTGACGCATGAGGGCGGCGCCTTTCTGGAAGACTGCCAGCGTCTGCTGGCCGACTTGGCCAATGCCGAGGCCAGTGTCTCGGCGGGCGGCCTCAAGGCCAACGGCCATTTGAGCCTGACCGCGCCGGCCGGTTTTGGCCGCCGCCATGTGGCGCCGCTGGTGCCGCGCTTTCGCGAGGACCACCCGGAGGTGAGCATTTCCCTGAACCTGAGCGACCGCGTGACGGATCTGGCAGGCGAAGGTTTTGACTGTGCCGTGCGTGTCGGCGAAATGCCCGACTCGTCGCTGGTGAGCGTGTGCCTGGCCGACAACCGCCGCCTGTGCGTGGCCACCCCCGGCTACCTCAAACGCCACGGCACGCCGCAGCATCCGCATGACCTGACCCGCTTTGACTGTCTGACGCTGTCCAGCGAAGCCTCGCAAAACCGGGGCTGGGCTTTTTCCGTGCCACAGAAAAGCGGCCCGGAGGTGGTCCACCTCAAACCCGGTGGTCCGCTCAGTTGCTCCGATGGCGAGGTACTGTTCAACTGGTGTCTGGCCGGCTACGGCATCGCCTGGCGCAGCACCTGGGAAGTGCAGGCCGAGATTGCCTCGGGTGCATTGGTTGCGGTGCTGGAAGATTTTGCCGCGCCACCCAACGGTATTTATGCCGTGTTTCCACAGCGCAAGCATTTGCCACTGCGGGTTCGGCTGTGGGTGGACTACCTGAAAGAACAGTACGCCCGCCCCGGTTTCTGGCTGTCGCACCGCTGAAGCCTGGCCCGTCAAGGCGCCACGGTGCGCCCTCTGGGCCAGCGCACACAGACCTGCAAGCCACCCTGCGGGCTGTCACCCAGGGTGATGCGTGCCGCGTGCAACTCAACAATGCGCGCCACAATGGCCAGGCCAAGCCCGGCCCCCTGTGCCGGTCCCTGACGAAAGAAAGGCTCGAAGACCTGGCTGCGCTGCTCGGCCGGCACGCCGGGTCCGCTGTCTTGCACGCACAGGGTCACCGCATCGGGCTCGGCTTGCAGGCACACCACCACCTGACCGCCCTCGGGCGTGTGCTGAACAGCATTGCTGACCAGGTTCTGCAGCAGCACATCCAGGCAGTGCGCGTCAACCAGCAACTGCCAATCGTCCTGTCCGGACGCCTCCAGCGTCAGCTCCTGCTGGCGCCCCAGCGCCAGCGGCGTCAATTCGGCGAGTTGTTCGCGTACCCGTACCAGCATGTTGATGGGCTGCAGGTCCAGTTCGGCCGCGCCGGGCTCCAAGCGCGCCAGCGTCAGCAGTTGTTCCACCACGCGGGTGGCGCGCAACACACTGCTGTCGAGCTGTTTCAGGGCCACACCGCGGTCGGCAGCATCGGGTGCATGGGCCGCGTTATGGGCCTGGATGCGCAGCACCGTGAGCGGTGTGCGCAACTCGTGCGCGGCGTAAGCCAGGAAGCGCCGTTCCCGGGCCAGCAATTCGTTGGCCTGCACCATCAGGCGGTTGATGGATGCCACCATGGCCTCCAGTTCAATGGGCACCGGCCCCACCACCAGCGGCGACAGGCTGTCGGGTGCCCGAGATTTCAGCAAGCGCACCATGCTTTCCAACGGGCTCAGGCCCCAGCCCACGGCCAGCCACACCAGCAGCGCCACCAGCGGCAGGCCCAACAGGTCGGGCACCAGGCTGCGCAGCGCAATTTTGGCCGCCAGCTCGCCGCGCACGTCGGCGCGCTCACCCACCAGGATCCAGAGGTCATCGGCGCGGTCGTGCAGCAAAAACAGGCGCCAGGCATGCTGGCTCAGCTCGGCATCATGAAAGCCCGCTGAAACGCCAGCCAGGGTCGGCACCGCGGCACCTGCGGCCGAAAGGGGGGGCGCTACCGCCCTGAATTGCGCCAGCGGCAACTGGTCAAAAGCGCTCACCGGTGAACTGGCCGAATGCAGCAGCGCAGCACCCTGCCCGTCCATCACCAGCAAACCCAGTTTGCCTTCGTACTGGTGTGCTTCAACCCCCGCCAGGCCCACCGTGTCCTGGCCACTGATGGCCTCGTCCAGGGTGGCCTGCAATGCTTGACGTTCTGCACTGGGCATGTCGCGCCCCACCAAGCCAGCCACCAGCCGCGCGGTTTGCAGCAACTCGGCGTCGAACACTTCTTCGACTTCATGGCGGGCGTCGCTGTAGCTCCAATAGGAAATGAGCGACAGGGTCAGCCCCAGCAAGCCCAGCACCAGCAACAAGGTGCGCCGGCGGATCGAGTTCATGGCGCCTTGTCCACGATGTAGCCCACGCCGCGCACCGTGCGAATCAGGTCGGGATGCAGCTTCTTGCGCAGGTGGTGAATGTGCACATCCAGCGCATTGCTCTCCACCTCCTCGTCCCAGCCGTAAAGCACCTGCACCAGCTTGTCACGCGTGTGCACCTTGCCCGGCTGGCACAGCATCTGGTGCAGCAGCAGGTACTCCTTGCGTTGCAACACCACCGGCTGCCCTTGATAAGACACCTCGTGGCTGGCCGGGTCCAGGCTGACCTCGCCATGGACGATGAGCGGCTGGGAGCGCTGAAAGCTGCGCCGCAACAGGGCCCGCATGCGGGCCTGAAGTTCGTCCACATCAAAGGGTTTGACCAGGTAATCGTCGGCGCCGGCGTCGAGTCCGGCAATGCGGTCGCTGGTGCTGTCACGCGCGGTGAGCACCAGCACCGGAATCGGATTGTGCGCAGAACGCAGCGCCTTGAGCACCTCCAGACCTTCCATGCGGGGCAGTCCGAGGTCAAGCACCGCCAGATCGAAGCTCTCGTGCGTCAAGGCGTGCAAGGCGCTCACGCCGTCCTGCAGCCAGTCCACGGTGTAGCCCTCGGGCTTGAGGGCGATGCGGATGCCCTCGCCCAGGGCGACATCATCTTCCACCAGCAAAATGCGCATGCGATTCCGTTCTATGAAGGGACTTTAGAGCTTTTCCTGAACCACCTTGAGCAGTGCGCGAGTTTCGGCGCGACGACCTTCATCGGCAATGGCCCGGCCGGGCCGGTCGGCTGCGGTCAGGGTGTTATCCAGGAAGATCTTGGCCTCTTTATACCGCTTCTGGCGCAACAGAAAGTCGCCATAGAAATAATTGGGGTCGATGCCGTTGGGATTGAGCGCGAGTGCCTGCTTGAGCAGGGCCTCGGCCTTGGCGTCGTCACCAAAGCCCAGTGGCCAACCCGGCACCTGGTAGTACAGGCTGCCCAGACTGGTGTAGGCCGACCCGCCAAGCACCTTGGCATCCAGCGTGATGGCCTGCTCCAGCTCGGCTTTGGCCTGCTTGACCAGATCGAGCGCGCCCAAGCCCCCCTTGGCGCCCGCATAGGTGCCCAGCACAATGCCGTGCCAGACCCGCAGTTCGGCGGCCGCGGGCTCGGCGCTCACGGCACTGGCCGCCAGTTGCGCCAGGTCGGCAAAGGCGCTTTCGCGCTGTTTGGCCGGGAGCTGGTAGTTGACCTCGGCCCAGCGGCTCTGGATGTGTTCGAGCCTGCTGCGGCTGGCGTCACTGAGCGCCAGCGCTGGCAGGCTGCCCAGGGCGAACAGGGACAGAAGAAGACGGTGGCTTAATTTCATGATGGTTTCCTTGAGCTTAGGGTTTGATACGGGCGAAGCGCTGGATCAGCGGCAACTGCTTGCGCAGCGCCTGATCGACCATGCGCGGCAACAGGCTGTTGAGACGCACGAAAAGTTTCTCGGGCCAGCCGAGGTACAGCTCTTCGCGCTCGCACTCAATGGCCCGCACAATCTGGCGTGCCACCGCCTGCGGGTCGTCCATGCTGACCTTGAGCTGGCGGTTGAGTTCGACCACTGCCGCGGCGTTCATGCTGGTCTGGGTGGCGCGCGGTGCCACATAAAGCACCTTCACGTGCGTGTCGGCCAACTCGCGGCGCAAGGCCTCGGTAAAGCCCCGCAGCGCAAACTTGGTGGCGCAATACGCGGCAAAGCCCGGATAGCCGATCGAGCCAAAGGTGGAACCCACGTTGACGAGCAAGGCGTTCGCTTGCTGCCGCAGCAACGGCAACACGCGGCGGGTCAGTTGCAGGGTGGCCGTGACATTGAGCGCCACCATGTCGGCGATGGCCTCGTCGTCCTGGTGTTCAAGCAGGGCGAACTGGTTGACCCCGGCCAGGTTGATCAGGCCATTCAAGTCACCAAAATCGCGGGCCGCCGCCAGCACGGCGTCGCGACCCTGCCGTTCGCGCAGGTCGGCAAAAGCCAGCTGAATCTGGCCCGGAAACTTTTGCGCCAATGCCTGCAACGCCGCGCTTTGCCGACCCACCAGCAGTAACTTGGCGCCACCAGCGCAAAGCTGCGCCACCATGGCCTGACCAATGCCACCACTGGCACCCGTCATCAAAAATCGGGAGGTACTCAATTGCATGAAGGGCCTTTCAGTGTGACACGGACAGCGTGCGAAACATGTCGCCATAGAGACGGTAGACGACCCGTGCCGTGTGCAGCACGGCCGTCTTGTCGTCTTCCTGGTCAAGTTGGTTCATCAGGTTTTCATACGTCTTGATGTGCGCCAGGTCGAGGCTGCCATGCGAAGCCAGGTAGCTGAAAGCCTTGTTCGGCAGCCCCAGGCTGCTCTGAAGCGTGCCGGCCGCGCGGGTGGCCAGGGCGATGCTGGTGCCCTCCAGCACATTGACCATGCCAAAGAAGCTGACCGGGTTGTGCCGCGCAATGCGGTCGTAGACATAGCTCACCATCAGCTCGGTGGGCAGGGCCGGCAGACTGCGACGCACCGCGTCGGCATCGGCACCGCAGGCGGCAATGTCGTTGAGGATCCACTCGTCGTGGCCGTACTCCTCGTCGATGTACTCGGCCACGGCCGCGCGCAGCCATTCGAGTCGGTTCGGCAAGCGTGCACCGCAGGCCATGAGCAGGGGCACGGTGTGCTTGACGTGATGGTAGGCCTGGGTCAGGAAGGCCACATAGTGTTCAAGGCTGACCTGGCCGCTGATGGCTTGCGCAATGATGGGGGCGGCAAGCAGGTACTCACGTTCCGTGGTGGATTGGGTCTGGATTTGATCGAAAAATTTCATGAATTTCAGGGGGTTAATGGGTGACAGGTGGGACGGCAAATTGCCCCTCGTAGTGCGCCCAGAGTGCGGTACGGCGCAAGCGGCCGTTGGTGGTGGCAAAGCCATTGGCCGGGCTGAAAGCGTGGTCGGCGCGCCGCCAATGCTGCACCCGGGCATAGTCCGGCAGGCCAACATTCACCCGTGCGACCACAGCGGCAACTTCGGCGTCGCTGAGCGCAGCATCACGCAGCACGAGCACCGCAAGGTTACCGGGAAGCGCCTCGCCATGAACCCAGGCCTGGGCGATGGGGGCTTGCTGCGTCAGCTCGGCTTCGACCCATTCCGGGTTCACGTTGCGGCCATAGGCGGTAATGAACTGATGCTTCTTGCGCCCGTGCAGCACCAGAAAACCTTCTTCGAAATGCCCCAGGTCGCCGGTGGCCAGCCAGTCATTTTTCAGGGCGGCGTCCCCCAGGTAACCGAGCATGCGCGCGCCACGCACCAGCACTTCGCCGTCCAACGCCAGACTGATTTGCAGGTGCGGCAAGGGTCGCCCCACGGCCCCGATGCGTCGGTGTTGCGGCGTATTGAGGCAGACCACCGAGGCACATTCCGACAAGCCATAACCCTCGAACACCGGCAAGCCCAGGGCATCGGCACGCTGCAGCAGTTGCGGTGCGACCCGGCCGCCGCCCACCGCGACGAAGCGCAGGCTGGGGGGTAAGGCCATGCCGCGCTCGGCCGCACTGACCAGCGCCATCAGCAACTGCGGCACAAGAATCAGGCTGCTTGGCGCGATGGTCAACACATGACCCAGCAAACGCGGCAAGTCCAGACCGCTGGCGCCTTGCAGTCCGATGTCGGTCATGCCCCGCAGCTCAATGCGTGCACCGGCCAGCAGCGGGGTGTATATGCCGGCAATGTTTTCCAGCAGCGTGGCCAGCGGCAACACACACAGATGGCGATCAGACGCGCAAGCGCCGGTGGCCTGCAGCAGACTTTGGGCCACGGCAAGTTGCACCCCGTCATCCAGGCAAACGCCCTTGGGCTGGCCGGTGGTGCCCGAGGTGTAGGTGATTTTTTGGGTGCCGTCGGGCAGCACCGGCACCGCGGTCAGTGCGCGCTGCGCGATGTCCAGGCCGCAGCCGACAAAGCCGCAACGGCTGGCCAGGACCGAGGGCCCGCCGATCAAGGTGTCAACGCCAGCGCTGTCCAGCACATGCACCTTTTGACGGTCAGAAAAAAAGTCGGGCACCGGCACGCAGACCCGCTCGGAAAACAGCAAGGCCAGGTCCCACAGCACCCATTCGATGCTGTTGTCCAGACACAGCGCCACGCGCTGCGCCTGGAGCCCGGTCAGCTGCGCCGTGCGTTGCTCAACCTCAACCAGCAGTTCGGCATAAGTCAGCGTGCGGCTGCCGTTGGACAAGGCGACCCGGCTGCCGTGGGCCGCCAGGGCTTGCCAGAAGGCGCCGAGTTCAGGCCGCATGTTGCAGCCCTCGTGAGGTGGCATGGAACCGGGACAAGTCTGCGGCCGGCTGCACTTCAGCGAGTTGCCGATGCGCCGGCAAGATCTCACCAAACACCACTTGGGGTGCGCTATCGTAGTAGCGACCCCACTCGGCCAGCGACTCCCCCATGCGCGCCGGGTCGGCCAGCCCCAGGGATTGGGGCGCCAGTCCAAGTCGGTGAAAGCTGTTGAGCACTTCCTGGGTGCCGGTAAAAGTGACCCAACGGAAACCCTGCAGCGCCAACTGGCGCGTCAGCTTGACGATCAGGGTGCGGGCCGTGCCCAGCCCTGATGCCGCCAGGTTGCCCACCTCGACGATCTGATGGCGCGCCACCTCGACGCCACTGCGCTCAAAAATGGCCTGCTCGATCGGGACATCCAGGTAGCGCTCGAGAAACAGCGGGCCACTGTCGGCCCGACGGCACCCCGCGGCACCGTGCAAACTGCCGTCCTCAGACTGCAAGCCAAACAGCTGCGGCATGAAGTGCGACACCTGCGCCCGGTGCGCCTGGCTGAAACGGCGCCGGATGAAGTCGGTCGCAGCCCGCTGGCCCGCCGCGTCGCGCAGTGGCACCAGTTCAAGGCGTCGCCGCGCCAGATTTGAAAAGTCAGAAATGAATGTCATGGCGCCAATGTTGGCAGGCCAGCATTAGCGGAAGATTAACCCGGACAAAATAAAAGCCCCCTGAACCTTCCGGGTCGAGGGGGCTGCGTGCCGATTTATTTAAAGTCTTGAAACCAGGTTTCAGCCCTTGTTGCTGAGACAGGACTTCATGAAAACCTTGCGCTCGTCGCCCTTGAGCTTTTTATCAGCGGCTTCCTTGTTGCAGGTTTTCATCTTGTTTTGCTGGGCGCTTTTGGCCGCGGGAACCGCCGGGGTGGCCGGAGTTGCCGCACTGGCCGCCTTGGCCGGGGTGGCCGGACTGGCAGCCTGGGCCAGACCCAGTGACAGGGTTAAGCCCAATAATGTCAAAAACTTTCTCATATTGCCTCCTTTGGATGTGAACAACAAACCCCCGACGGGAGCTCCAATTCACGGCGCATCTTGGAACTTGTTGGTTGACACGACGCTGACAGGCCGCATCACGCGGACGAAACGGGCTTTTGCGTAGCGCAGGCACGACACAGGCGCAAAGCCAGCAGTTGCAAGGCCTGCCAGGGTGCTGCCGGCCAGTCGGGCCGCTTGAGACCCTTGACCACGCCATCGACCTGGTGGGCATCCTGCAAAAATCCTGCCAGTGTGGCGGCGCTCAGGCGTGGCACGACGCGCTCGAACAGGCGCTCCTTGTTGCCCCATACCCGCAGTTCGCGCAAGGCCATGGGCAGCGGGCTGCCGCGGTTGATGGCGTCCTTGACCCGTTTCAGGGCACGGATGTCCTCGGCCAGGGTGTAGTGGACAAGCACCTCGGCCTCGCCCTCGGCTTGCAGGCCATCAAGCATGCGTTGCACACGCGCGGGCTGACCCGCCAGCACCGCCTCGCTGAGCTTGAAGACATCAAAGCGGGCCACGTTGAGCACCGCGCCCTCGATCTGCTCAAAACCGAGTTCGCCGGCCGGATGCAGCAGCGCCAGCTTCTGGATTTCCTGGTGCGCGGCCAGCAGGTTGCCCTCGACCCGGTCGGCAAAAAACTGCAGCGTGCGCTGGCCTTCCACACCAGCCACCACGCGCTGGCCCTGGACCGCCAGGCGCTGGGCAATCCACTGCGGCAGCGCAGCGCGCTCCACCGGACTGACCTCGAGCGTGACACCGGCTTCGAGCGCCAGGAACCAGGCCGCAGCCTTGGTCGCGCGGTCCAGCCGCGGCAGGATCACCACGGTCAGCACGCTGTCGTTGCCCTGCGCGGCTTGCGCCAGCTGCTGCAAGGCGACACTGCCGTCCTTGCCAGGTTTACCGGACGGAATGCGCAACTCCAGAATTTGTTTGTCCGAAAACAGGCTGAGCGATCCGCCAGCCGCCAGCACCTCGCTCCAGTCGAAATGCGCGCCCGACACGGTATGGGAACTGCGCTCGGAAAAACCCTGGGCGCGGGCGGCCATACGAATGGCATCCAGCGCCTCCTGGATCAGTAGCGGCTCGTCACCATGCAGCGTGTAGAGGCTTTTCAGGCCTTTTTGCAGGTGCGCGGCCAGCGTGGCCGTCTGGATCTGCATGGGCGCGCGTCAGTCCAGCTGACCCGCCTGGATGGCGGCCAGGCGGCGCAGGATTTGTTGCACGATGTCGGACTGCATGTCGCGGTACAGCAGCGCTTCCTCGGCTTCCTTGGCCAGCGCAGCGGACTCACTGTAGCTGATGTCGCGCTGCTGAACGATCTCGTCGCCTTCGATGATGCCCTTGCCCTGGGCCGTGCGCAGCTGCAACAGCACCCGGATGCGCAGCTGCAATTCACGCACCTGACCTGAAGAATTCACGCCGACCACCACTTTTTCGCGGGCTTCGTTGGTCACGGTCAAGACCAGTTGCGCTTGCGTGAGTGGTTCATTGGCGGCCAGCACCTGCACCGCCGAGCCAAAGCTTCGGCGCAGCTCCTGGGCCACCGCACCACCCGGCTGGGGCCCGATGGCGATGCGCTGAAAGGCAAAGGCCTGGCTGCCACGCAAGCGAAAGCCACAGCCTGCCAGGCCGGTGCTGGCCAGCGCCAGACCCGCCCATTGCAGTGCGGCACGACGGGTCGTGCCGGTCGTAAGGGAGGTAGGGGTGGACATCAGCATGATTTACAGCACCAGATTGACCAGACGACCGGGCACCACAATCACTTTCTTGGGGGGCGCGCCGTTGGCGAACTTTTGAAACATCTCGTGCGCCAGCGCCGCTTGCTCGATGGCGGCCTTGTCGGCACCAGCGGGCACCACAATCGCGCCGCGCAACTTGCCATTGACCTGCAGCATGAGCTCGATTTCGTCCTGCACCAGGGCATCGGGGTCGACCTGGGGCCAGGGCGCATCGAGCAAATCGCCCAGCGCACCGGCATAACCGAGCCCGGACCACAGGCTGTGGGCAATGTGCGGCGTGGCCGGGTACAGGCAGCGCAGCAAAATACCAAAACCCTCAACCAGTGCGACCTGAGCGCCTGCCGCGTCGAGCGCCTTGAAGTCCTCCAGCGCATTGATCATCTTCATGGCGCCGCTGACCACGGTGTTGTACTGCATGCGCTGGTAGTCGTAGTCCACCTGTTTGAGCACCGTGTGAATCTCCAGGCGCAGGGCCTTGGCCTCCTTGCCAAAGGCCACCGTTGCCAGGCTGTCCGCCGACGTCAGGCTGGCGCTGAGGGTGTTCGCAGGCGTGGCCGACAGCTTGACGCCAAAGTTCCAGACGCGGCGCAAAAAGCGGTAACTGCCTTCCACGGCGGCGTCGTTCCACTCCAGCGTGGCCTCGGGTGGCGCGGTGAACATGGTGTAGAGGCGCGCCGTGTCAGCGCCGTACTTTTCAATCAGGTCCTGCGGATCAACGCCGTTGTTCTTGGACTTGGACATGGTGCCCACGCCCTCGTAGTCGATGGCCGTGCCCACGGGCAGCTCGCCCACCGCCTTGATCAGGCGCGCGCCGGTGACCTTGCCGGCCTCGTCAAACACGTGTTCGACATCCTGCGGCCAGAAGTAGTCCTTGCCGCCCTTGTCGGTACGGCGCGAATAAATGTGGTTCAGCACCATGCCCTGGGTCAGCAGCTTGGTGAAGGGCTCGTCAACCTTGACCAGACCCAGGTCGCGCATCACCTTGGTCCAGAAGCGCGCATACAGCAGGTGCAGGATGGCGTGCTCGATGCCGCCAATGTACTGGTCCATCGGCATCCAGTAGTCGGCACCGTCGGCCACCATGGCGTCGGCGTTCTTCGGGTCGCAGTAGCGCATGAAATACCAGGAACTGTCGACAAAAGTGTCCATGGTGTCGGTCTCGCGCCGCGCCGCCTTGCCGCAGATCGGGCAGGTGACTCCGGCGTGGAAACCTTCGTGCTTGTGCAAGGGGTTGCCCGAACCGTCAGGAATGCAGTCCTGCGGCAAGACCACCGGCAGGTCTTGCACCGGCACCGGCACGGCGCCGTGCTCGGGACAATGGATGATGGGAATGGGCGTGCCCCAGTAGCGCTGGCGGCTCACACCCCAGTCGCGCAGGCGCCAGGTGACTTTTTTCTCGCCCAGACCCAATCCCACCAGGTCGGCAGCCACGGCATCCACACAATCCCTGAATTTCAGGCCGTCGTACTTGCCCGAGTTGACGGCACTGCCGTTGCCCTTTTCGGCATACCAGTCGTGCCAAACGGTGGCATCGAAGACCTCGGCGTTCAGCGCCACCACCGGCTTGATCGGCAAGGCGTATTTGAGGGCGAAGGCAAAGTCGCGCTCATCGTGTGCCGGCACTCCCATCACGGCGCCGTCGCCATAACTCATCAGCACGTAGTTGCCGACCCAGACCTCGACCTTGTCGCCGGTCAGTGGATGGATGACAAACAGGCCGGTGGCCATGCCCTTCTTTTCCTGCGTGGCAAGCTCGGCCTCGGTGGTGCCGCCGTGCGCGCATTCCTGGATAAACGCCGCCAGGCCTTGGTTGCCGGCTGCGGCATGGGTGGCCAGCGGGTGCTCGGCTGCCACGGCGCAAAAGGTGACGCCCATGATGGTGTCGACGCGGGTGGTGAACACGTACATGCGGCCATCGCCGATCAAGGCACCGGTGGCGTCCTTGATGTCATGGGTGAAGGCGAAACGCACACCCTCGCTCTTGCCGATCCAGTTCTCCTGCATCAGCTTGACGCGCTCAGGCCAGCCCGGCATGCGATCGCCGGTCACGTTGGCCAGCAACTCTTCGGCGTAATCCGTGATCTTGAGGTAGTAGCCCGGAATCTCGCGCTTTTCGACCACGGCACCGGTACGCCAGCCCTTGCCGTCGATCACCTGCTCGTTGGCCAGCACGGTCAGGTCGACCGGGTCCCAGTTGACGATCTGGGTCTTGCGGTAGGCAATGCCTTTCTCCAGCATCTTCAGGAACAGCCACTGGTTCCACTTGTAGTACTCGGGGGTGCAGGTGGCGACTTCGCGGCTCCAGTCGATGGCCAGGCCCATGGCCTGCATCTGCTGCTTCATGTAGGCGATGTTCTCAAATGTCCACTGCGCCGGCGGTACGCCGTTTTTCAAAGCCGCGTTTTCTGCGGGCAGGCCAAAGGCATCCCAGCCCATGGGCATCAGCACGTTGTACCCCTGCATGCGCAGTTGGCGCGTCAGCATGTCGTTGATGGTGTAGTTGCGCACGTGACCCATGTGCAGTTTGCCGCTGGGGTAAGGCAGCATGGAGCAGGCGTAAAACTTTTTCTTGGGCTGGCCGTTGACGTCGACCGCGTTTTCAGTCACGCGGTAGGCGTCGGCGGCGCCCCAATGGGCCTGGGCCGCGGCTTCAACTTCAAGGTGCTGGTATTTGTCTTGCATAAGGGTCTGAGAAGGCGGCGAGAGGGCCGCAATGGCGTGAAATAGGGCTTGATTTTAGGGTTTGGCCGCCGCTGCCGGCGCATCCGCCACGAAGCCGATGCGGTTCAAGCCGGCCGTCTGGGCGGCGCCCATGACTTCGACGATGCGACCATAGGGCACGGCCTTGTCGGCACGCAACAGGACTTCAGTCTGCGGGTTGACCCGGGCCGACAATTGAAGCTGACGCAGCAGTTCATCCTGGGCGACCACCCGGTCTTGCAGATAAGTCAGGCCGGCCGCATCCACCACCACGGTCACCGACTGGGGCGCATCACTCGCCGTGGCGGCCTCGGTGGTAGGCAAATCGAGCTTGATGGAGCTCGCCAGCAGCGGCGCGGTGATGATGAAGATCACCACCAGCACCAGCATCACGTCGATCAGTGGCGTCATGTTGATGTCGCTCATGGGCTGATCGCCCAGGGAACGGTCCAAGCGGCCAAATGCCATGGCCGTGCCTAGAGCGCAACCGCGCCGGTGCTGCCGAGTTCGCGCAGGTCACGGGCAAAGCCTTCAAGCTCGGCCTCCAGACGCGCCACCGCACGGCCCAGCACGTTGTAAGCCAGTACAGCCGGAATGGCCACCATCAGACCCGCAGCCGTCATGATCAGCGACTCACCCACCGGGCCGGAAATTTTGTCAATGGTGACCTGGCCCGCGCTGGCGATGCCGATGAGCGCATGGTAGATGCCCCACACCGTGCCCAGCAAGCCGACAAAAGGTGCCGTGGCGCCAATGGTGGCCAACAAAACCTGGCCATGCTGAAGCTTGGCGAGCGCGGCGTGCAAGGCGTTGCGCAGCACGCGGGTGAGTTGGTGGGCGCGGTCGCCAGCGCTGGCCAGGGTCTGGCTGGCTTCCAGGCGAGACGCCTGCACCAGCGGCAACACCAGCAGCTCGCGGTCAAAAGCACTTATTTTCTGCATGGCCTCGGCGACCGAGCCTGATTGCCAGAAGGCCGCAATGCAACGCGCCACGTCGCCATTGGCGCGACGCAACAGCCATGTTTTCCAGAGGATGACGACCCAGCTGGCCACGGACATGACCAACAACAGCAGCGCGACACCGCGCGCCAGCGCATCGCCTTGCAAAAAAAGCTGGGCCAGGTTCATTTCAGGTCGAGCACGTCAGCCATGTCGAACAACCCGCTCTTGCGGCCACGCAGGAAACGCACAGCCCGCAGGCTGCCTTGAACATAGGACACCCGGCTGGACGACTTGTGGCTGATCTCGATGCGCTCGCCGGTGCCGGCGAACAGCACGGTGTGGTCGCCCACGATGTCGCCACCGCGGATGGTGGCAAAACCGATGCTGGACGGGTCGCGCTCGCCGGTCACGCCCTGGCGCGCATACACGGCACAGTCTTTCAGGTCGCGGTTCAGTGCCGTGGCGATGACTTCGCCCATTTTCAGGGCGGTGCCCGAGGGCGCATCGACCTTGTGGCGGTGATGCGCCTCGATGATTTCTATGTCATAACCGGTATGCAGGGCCTTGGCCGCCATTTCGAGAAGCTTAAGCGTGACGTTGACACCCACACTCATGTTGGGCGCCATGACGATGGCGATGTCCTTGGCAAGTTCGACAATCTGCTGCTTTTGCGCGTCACTGAAACCGGTGGTGCCAATGACCGCGTTGACACCCAACTCACGACAAACCTGCAAATGCGCCATCGTGCCTTCGGGGCGGGTGAAATCGATCAGGGCCTGGGCATGGCTCAAGCCGGTGTGCAGGTCCGCGCTGATGGCAATACCGCTGCTCGAGCCCATGGCGGCCGCCGGGTCCAGACCGACAGCCGGACTGCTGGCCACATCGAGCGCGCCGCTGAGCTGGCAATCGTCCGCGAGAGAAATGGCCTCGATCAGCATGCGCCCCATGCGGCCGCTGGCGCCCGCCACGCAAATGCGGTGAAGAGAAGAATCAGTCATGTCAGGATTCAATTGGCACCGTTTTCCAGCGGTGGATAGCTGGCGGGCAAGGGCGGCAGGGGCTTGGCCACGGGTGCCGCGGTCACGGCGGTGGCCTTGAGGCTCTCCTCGGACATTTCCAGCACCGGCACCTTGCCCGCCTTGCGGCCGGAGTCCAGCGAAGCCACGAACTCTGCCTCGCTTGGCAGGGGGTCAGCTTCCACACGGGTCAGGCTGTTGCCCGCGAAAAACACGGTAACACGACGTGCCTGCGGCTCAACACCCTGACGCTGGAAGGTAAAGACATAGTCCCAACGGTCGGCATGAAAAATACTGACCAGCAAAGGCGTGCCAAGGATGTCGCGCACCTGCACGCGACTCATGCCTTGCTTGAGCGCCTCGGCCTGCTCACGCGAGACAAAATTGCCTTGGACAATGTCTATCTTGTAGGGCGTCACCACGCTGATCATGCGATTGCTGGCCTGGTCCAGGCTGCCACACGCGGTCAGGCTGACAAGCGACAAGCCGGTCAAACTCAAGCAAAAAAAACGAGGCAGAGACTTGGACATGGGGCTAGGTGGGTAGCAAAGGAGGAGTGGATTGTACCGTTTACCCCCATCGGCCCGTCCGCGCCGGGCAGGCCCGTGCGCCCCCTCGTCAGCCGGGCTCGTTCATCGCCACACGATGGCGTTCGACAAAGTCCTTGTAGGTGTCCACGCCGCGCATTTGCAGGATGGTATTGCGTACGGCGGCCTCGACCAGCACGGCAATATTGCGCCCCGCCACCACCTGGATCACCACCTTGCGTACCGGGACATCGAGCACATCCTGCATCAGCGGCTCGTAAGGGATGCGCTCGTAGTCACGTTCCATGGTCTCGCGTCGCACCAAATGCACGATGAGCTGCAGGCGCTTTTTGCGGCGCACCGCGGTCTCGCCAAAGATGCCGCGAATATCGAGCAAGCCAATGCCGCGCACCTCGAGTAAATTAAGCAGGAGCTCGGGGCAGCGTCCCTCGATCGTGTCCTGGTTGATGCGGTACAGGTCGACGGCATCATCCGCCACCAAGCCGTTGCCGCGCGAAATGAGTTCCAGCCCGAGCTCACTTTTGCCCAGGCCGGACTCGCCGGTGATCAGCACGCCCAGGCCCAGAATATCCATGAACACGCCGTGCATGGTGCAACGGTCAGCAAAATGCTTGGACAAATAGGCGCGCAGCACGTCAATGACAAAAGCCGATGAGCCCTCGGTGGCAAACATCGGAATCTGGGCGCGCTCACACATCGAGGTCAGGCCCTCCGGCGCCGATTGGCCATCGGCCAACACCAGCACCGGTGGCTCGAGCGTGACGATGCGGGCGATACGGCGTGCGCAATCGTCCGGCGTGGCGTTGACCATGTAGGCCACCTCGCGTTCGCCCAGAATCTGCACCCGGTAGGGATGAATGTAATTCAGGTAGCCCACCAGGTCGGCACCTGATCGCGCAGCACGCACCGCCACTTCGTCAAAGCGGCGCTCAGACGCGCCCAGGCCGGCCACCCACTCCCAGCGCAGACTGGCACGAAATGATTCGAACAGCACGTCGGCGCTGATGACATTGGGCTTCATGGCAGGCGCTCCGGCTCAAATGGATCGGGAGAAAGCAAGAAAATCTCAGGTCGATTGCCAGTTGGCAATGCGTTGGTAGAGTTCTGTGGCGTCCTGAATCGTCAAAAGTTGTTCGCGCAAGGCGACATCACTGAGCATTTCGGCAATTTCAGACAAGATTTCCAGGTGCTTCTGGGTGGCGGCTTCGGGCACCAGCAAGAAAATCATCAGGCCCACCGCCTGCTCGTCCGGGGAATCAAAGCCGATGGGATTGGCCAGCTGGATCACGGCCGCCATAGGCGCCTTGAGTCCCTTGATGCGACCATGCGGAATGGCCACGCCATGCCCCAGACCGGTGGACCCCAGACGCTCTCTTGAAAAAAGGCTGTCGGTCACCAGCGCACGGCTCAGGCCATGCAGATTTTCGAACAACAAGCCCACCTCTTCAAAAGCTCTTTTCTTGCTGGAAACGTCCACTTGGACCAGTACCTGTTCGGCCGAGAGGATGGAAGCGAGTCGATTCATGATGGTCTTTGAAGGTGCACAGTAAAAATTTGGCACAAAAAAAGCCGCACGCACTTGCGAGCGGCTTGTCAGATTTTAAATTACATCAGGCGCTTGGCCGCATCATGATGATGGGATTGCAAACGGTCCTTGTGACGCACCACCTGACGGTCGAGTTTGTCGACCAGTTCATCCACGGCGGCGTACAGGTCGGCATGCGCGCTTTCGGCAAACAACTCGATGCCCTTGATGTGGATATTGCACTCTGCTTTTTGCCGACGCTCCTTTTCCTTCATGTTTTCCAGGGTCAACAGTACCTTGACATCGACCACCTGGTCAAAATGCCGCTTGATCCGGTCCAGCTTGCTGGTCACATAACTGCGCAAGGCGGGGGTAACTTCCAAATGGTGACCACTGATTGTCAAGTTCATAAAAGCCTCCTAAAGCTCTTGGGGGAAAAAGCTGCCAGCCAGGCTGGCAAGCGGAAAAACAAATCGTGAAACCATGGTACTGACTATGCCCCGGCTTGGGGCAATTTGCAATTATTTTTTAATGATGCAATGCAGCATGCTGCGGTCTTGCGAGTGACTTCACGGGCGCAAAGGCGGCTGCAATGCGATAATCCGGGCGATCAAATGATTGCATTTTGACCGGATCCGTGGCCCACGAACGCCTCCCGGTCAGCCACCCTGCCGACCCAACGCATCATGACCTACCTCTTTTGGGAGTGAGCGCATGCTCAACATCTTCACCCTCGCCAACGGTCGCCTGTTTCAGGAAGAGATCGAATCCCTTGAGGAACTGTCGCGTTTTCAGCCGATCTGGGTTGACCTGGAGTCGCCCACGCTCGAAGAAAAACGCTGGATCAAGCAGTATTTTGGTCTTTCCATCCCGGAAGATGCGATGGACGAGGACATCGAGGAATCGGCCCGCTTTTACAAGGAAGACAACGGCGAACTGCACATTCGCAGCGACTTTCTGGTGGCCGACGAAGATGACCCGCACACCGTGCGGGTGGCCTTTATTCTGAACCTGGTCAACGACGAGCTCAAAAGCAAAGGCGTGCTGTTCTCGATCCACGACGAGGACGTGCCGGTGTTCCGGCTCTTGCGCATGCGGGCCCGGCGCGCGCCCGGCCTGATTGAAGATGCCAAGGAGGTGCTGCTCAAGTTGTTCGACGCCGACGCCGAATATTCGGCCGACACGCTCGAGGAAATTTACGATGAACTGGAAAAAGCCAGCGCCAAGGTGCTGTCGGGCGACGTGACCGATGCGCTGGCCGGTGAAGTGCTGGGCGCCATTGCGCGCCACGAAGACATGAACGGCCGCATCCGGCGCAACGCCATGGACACGCGGCGCGCGGTCAGCTTCATGATGCGCACCAAAATGCTCAACAGCGAGCAGTTCGAGGATGCGCGGCAAATCCTGCGCGACATCGATTCGCTCGACTCGCACACCGCCTTTTTGTTTGACAAAATCAACTTTTTGATGGATGCCACCGTCGGTTTCATCAACATCAACCAGAACAAGATCATCAAGATCTTTTCGGTGGCCAGCGTGGCCTTGCTGCCGCCGACCTTGATTGCCAGCCTGTATGGCATGAATTTCAAGTTCATGCCGGAACTTGACTGGGCCATGGGCTACCCCTATGCCCTGGGTTTGATGCTGGCCAGCGCCCTGGTACCCATGTGGTACTTCAGAAAACGCGGCTGGCTCAAGTAATTATTTTCCTGAACGCAACTGGATGAACTGGCTGACCACGGCCAGCGCATAAGGACTGGCCACCTGGGTGACAAAAGCCGAGAAATCCAGATGCGCCTGGGCATCGGCGCGGTCTGAAATGGTGCGCATGGCGGCAAAGGGCACGCCGTAATCGTGGCACACCTGGGCCACCGCAGCGCCTTCCATTTCGACCGCCAGCGGCTCATGACCGGCCGCCTGCAAGTCAGCGCGCATGAGGGCGGCAGCCACAGGGTCGCAGACAAACTGGTCGCCGCTGGCAATCAGGCCGCGGTGCACCTGGGGCGACGCCAGCGGCAAGTCGCGATGACAATGATCACCCACGCCCGCCAGTCCCCGCTGCGCGGCTTCCAGCAACAGCGCCGACAAGCGCGGGTCGCAGTCGAATGTTGCGCGCCCGTAGAGCGGGATCTCGTAGCGCGGAAAAAGCGGTGCCGAGTTCAGGTCATGCTGGATGAAGGCATCGGCCACCACGACATCACCCACCTGGACGCCGCAGCCAACGCCCCCTGCCACGCCGGTAAAAAGCACGCTTTTGACATCAAAAGCCTCCATCAGCACGGTGGTGGTGGTGGCTGCGGCCACCTTGCCGACCTTGGTCAGCACCAGCACCACGTCCTGCCCGGCCCACTGGCCGCACCAAAAGGTACGCCCGGCACGCTTGACACGCTGCGGCTTGTCCAGCCGTTCCAGCAGGCCCCGCTGCTCGTCGAGCAGGGCACTCATGATGGCCAGCGTCAAATGCGCACCCCTGCCAATCGATTATTTGCCGCGCAGTTCACGCCGCAGAATCTTGCCGACTGGCGTTTTGGGCAACTCATCGCGGAACTCGACAACTTTGGGCTGTTTGTAGCCGGTGAGGTTTTCCTTGCAATAGTCGCGTACCTGCGCTTCGGTGATGGCCGCGTCTTTCCTGACGATGACCAGCTTGACCCCCTCGCCGGTTTTGTCATCGGGCATGCCGACACAGGCGCACTCGAGGATGCCGTCCATTTGCGAGACCACGTCTTCGAGTTCGGTGGGGAAGACGTTGAAGCCGCTGACCAGGATCATGTCTTTCTTGCGATCGACAATTTTGAAGTAGCCGCGCTCGTCCATCAGGCCGATGTCACCCGACTTGAAGTAACCGTCAGCCGTCATGACCTTGGCGGTCTCATCAGGGCGCTGCCAATAACCGGCCATCACTTGCGGCCCCTTGATGGCGATCTCGCCCGACTGACCGATGGGCACCTCATTGCCGCTGTCGTCCAGCAACTTGAGCCAGGTGCTGGGCACCGGCAGGCCGATCATGCCGGAAAATTCGGCGCCGATCACCGGGTTGGCCGTGGCGATCGGTGAGGTCTCGCTCAGGCCATAGCCTTCCACAATGCTGCAGCCCGTTTTTTCCAGCCAGAGTTTGGCCACGGCACTTTGCACCGCCGTGCCACCCCCGGCCGACACCAGCAGGTGGCTCCAGTTCACCTTGCCAAAATCGGGGTGATTGGCCAAGGCGTTGAACAGCGTATTGACCGCCGGGAAGAAATGAACCTTGTGCTTGGCCAGCTCGGACAGCACCGCCGGGAAATCGCGCGGGTTGGGGATCAGGATCAGCTTGCCGCCCGCGCGCAGCGACAGCATCATGGCCACGGTAAAGGCAAAGATATGGTACAGCGGCAAGGCACAGACCGTATTCAGTTGCTCACCCTGCGGTACTTTTTGCAAGGCCGGGGCAAACCAATCGTCAGTCTGCAGCAGATTCGCCACCAGGTTGCGCTGCAACAGCACCGCCCCTTTGGAGACGCCGGTGGTGCCGCCGGTGTACTGCA
This sequence comes from Rhodoferax sp., assembly GCF_030653815.1. GTDB lineage: Bacteria > Pseudomonadota > Gammaproteobacteria > Burkholderiales > Burkholderiaceae_C > Rhodoferax. The sequence continues at coordinate 34,204 of NZ_JAURYQ010000029.1, forward strand.
ACACCGCCACATCATCTGGCTTGATGACCGGTTTTTTCAGGCTGCCGCTGCTGGCCTTGGCAATGGCTGCATTGAACCGCACCGCGGTCGGCAAATTGAACACCGGCACCATCTTCTTGACATTGCGCACCACGTAGTTCACCAGGGTGCCTTTGAGCAGGCCCAACTGGTCACCCATGGCACACAACACAATGTGCTTGACCGGCGTGGCTGCCAGGCATTTTTCGAGCGTGGCCGCAAAATTTTCCAGGATCACGATGGCCTTGGCGCCCGAGTCTTTCAGCTGGTGTTCCAGTTCGCGTGCCGTGTACAGCGGGTTGACGTTGACCAGGGTGTAACCGGCGCGCAGGATACCGGCCACGGCGATGGGGTACTGCAGCACATTGGGCATCATGACCGCCACGCGGTCGCCCTTGGCCAGCCCCAGACTTTGCAGATAGACGCCGAAGGTCTGGCTCAGTTCATCGACCTGCTTGTAGCTTTGCTCCTTGCCCATGAAGCTGTAAGCGGGCCGGTCGGCAAATTTCTTGAAACTTTCCTCCATCATGGCCACCATGGAGGCATATCGGGTCACATCAATATCGGACGCAACGCCCGGTGGATAGCTTTTAAGCCAGATGCGATCAGTCATGGTGAAAACTCCAGGGTGTGAATGTGAGGGTGAATTTTCACCCGTTTGTCAGTTTCTGTAAGCTGTGTTTTCCCTAATTAGGCAGGAAACTCCAGAGTGGTGTCCTGGATGGAAAACCTCAAAAAAAGAGGCCCGAGGGCCTCTTCATCTTGGTTTGACGGACCACTCACGCCTTCAAGGCCGTCAGCACCTCGTCGAGCATCTTCTTGGCATCGCCAAACAGCATGCGGTTGTTGTCTTTGTAGAACAGCGGGTTGTCCACGCCCGCGTAGCCGCTGGCCATGCTGCGCTTCATGACGATGGAGGTCTTGGCCTTCCAGACTTCGAGCACCGGCATACCGGCAATCGGGCTGCTGGGGTCGTCCTGGGCACCCGGGTTGACGATGTCGTTGGCACCGATCACCATCACCACGTCGGTCTTGGGGAAGTCGTCATTGAGCTCGTCCATCTCGAACACGATGTCGTAGGGCACCTTGGCCTCGGCCAGCAACACGTTCATGTGGCCCGGCATGCGCCCGGCCACCGGGTGAATGCCAAAGCGCACATTGACGCCTTTTTCACGCAGGTGCTTGGTGATTTCGAACACCGTGTGCTGGGCCTGGGCCACCGCCATGCCGTAGCCTGGAACAATGACCACGCTCTTGGCTTCACGCAGCAGCTCGGCCGTCTCGGGGGCGCTGATCGGCGTCACTTCGCCGGCCGGCTGCGCGCCATCACCGGCAGGTTTCGGTGCGGCACTGGCGGTGCCAAAGCCACCGGCGATCACGCTGATGAAACTGCGCGCCATGGCCTTGCACATGATGTAGGACAGGATCGCGCCGCTGGAGCCCACCAGGGCACCGGTGACGATCAGCAAGTCGTTGGACAGCATGAAACCGGTGGCCGCAGCGGCCCAGCCCGAGTAGCTGTTGAGCATGGACACCACCACCGGCATGTCAGCGCCGCCAATGGCCATCACCATGTGAATGCCAAACAGCAGGGCGATCACCGTCATCACGATCAGGGGCAGCATGCCGTCAGCGATGGTGTGGGCGTTGACGAACTCGCGACCGAACCAGATCACCACCAGCAACCCGGTCAGGTTGAGCCAATGGCGACCCGGCAACAGCATCGGGTTGCCACTGATGCGACCGGAGAGCTTGCCAAACGCCACCACAGAACCAGAAAAAGTCACCGCACCAATCAAAATGCCGATATAGATTTCGATCTTGTGGATAGACTCTTCAGCGGAGGTCAAGGGGGTGCTCTGACCATCGACCCAGTGGAAGGACGCCGTCGGATCGATGAAGGTGGCAACACCGACCAGCATCGCTGCCAGACCCACCATGCTGTGCATCAAGGCCACCAGCTCGGGCATTTGCGTCATCTGAACCGTGCGCGCGGCATACAGGCCGACCGAGCCGCCGACCAGCATGGCACCAACAATCCAGGGCAGTCCAGCCCAGGTCACCTGGGGGCCGAACACCGTGGCCAACACCGCCAGCGTCATGCCGATCATGCCGTAGAGGTTGCCGCGCAAGGCGGTTTGCTGGTTGGACAGGCCGCCCAGGCTCAGAATAAACAAAATGGTTGCGCCGATGTATGCAACCGTGGCCAGACTTGAAGACATGCTCTTGGCTCCTTCTTCTTATTTACGGAACATGGCCAGCATGCGCTGGGTGACGGCAAAGCCGCCGAACATATTGATGGCGGTGAGCACGATCGCCGCGGCAGCCACCCAGCTGATCAGGTCGTTGGGTCGATCAGCGGCATTGGCCCAGGGCGAGACCTGCACCAGGGCGCCAATGGCAATGATGCTGCTGATGGCGTTGGTCACGCTCATGAGCGGTGTGTGCAAGGCCGGTTTGACGTTCCAGACCACCATGTAGCCGACAAAACACGCCAGCACGAACACGGTGAAGTGCGACAGAAAGGCCGGCGGCGCGCTGGAGCCGATCAGCCAGAACAGGGCAGCCGCCACGCCGAACATGATGGCCAGCTTGCTGCCAGCCATGGGTTCGGCCTCGCCCCCGCCATGACCATGACCCTTTTTGGCAGCGGCTGCTGCCGCTGGTTTGGCAGCAGCCGGGGCAGGCGCCGCCGCCTGCTTGGGTGCCGGCGCGGGCCAGGTAACTTCGCCGTTCTTGATGACGGTCAGGCCGCGGATGGCGTCGTCCTCCATGTTGACGTTAACAACACCGTCCTTGGTCTTGCACAACTCCTCGGTCAGGCGGAACAGGTTGGTGGCGTACAGGGTGGACGACTGCTTGGCCAGGCGGCTGACCAGGTCGGTGTAGCCGACGATGGTGACGCCGTGCTTGACCACGACCTGGCCGGGTTCGGTCAGTTCGCAGTTGCCACCTTGCTCGGCCGCCATGTCGACAATCACGCTGCCGGGCTTCATGCTCTGCACCATCTCGGCCGTGATGAGTTTGGGCGCGGGCTTGCCGGGAATCAGCGCGGTGGTGATGATGATGTCGACTTCGCGGGCCTGCTTGGCGTACATGGCGCGCTGGGCCTGCTGGAAACCTTCGCTCATGACCTTGGCGTAACCGCCGCCGCCGGAGCCCTCTTCCTCGTAGTCCACCTTGACGAATTCACCGCCCAGCGACACCACCTGATCGGCCACTTCGGCCCGGGTGTCGTTGGCACGCACGATGGCGCCCAGGCCAGCAGCGGTACCAATGGCGGCCAGACCGGCCACACCCGCACCGGCGATGAAGACCTTGGCGGGGGGCACCTTGCCCGCAGCCGTGATCTGGCCATTGAAGAAGCGGCCAAAGGCATTGGCGGCCTCGATGACGGCACGGTAACCGGCCACGCCGGCCTGCGAGGTCAGGGCGTCCATTTTCTGGGCCCGGCTGAGCATGCGCGGCAGCGCATCGATGGCCAGCACGGTGACCTTCTTGGCGCTAAGTTGCTGCATCAGGTCAGGGTTTTGCGCCGGCCAGATAAAGCCGATCAGCACTTGCCCGGCGCGCATCTGCGCGACTTCGTCAGCAGACGGGGGGCGCACCTTGAACACAATGTCAGAGCCGGACCACAAGGCAGCGGCGGATTCGGCCACCGTGGCGCCGGCAGCGCGGTAGGTGTCATCGGAGCAATTGGCCGCATCGCCCGCACCCGCTTCGACAGCGACGGAGAAGCCCAGTTTGATCAGCTTTTCCACTGCCTCGGGCACCGTGGCCACGCGCTTTTCACCTGGAAAAATCTCTCGCGGCACGCCAATGCGCTGCGCAGTTTGTGCAGGTGACGGAGCGGAGGCAAGGGCAGATTTGTCCGATGCGTCTTGAGTGGTAGCGCCAGCTTGCATGAAGCGTCTCCTCGTATATTGATTGGCAAGTTCTATGATCCGCTGGAGCTTACATCAGTTTTTACAGGTTTTTCTTGACGACCTGCCCACTCCTTGATCCATCTCAAACGAACGAGGCTGGCGCGGTCGAACCGCAAATCGGCGTTTACCGATAATCCGGCCATGACAAACCGATGGAAACCCAGCGCCACCGTGGCCGCAATCATTGAGCACCAGGGCAAGTTCCTGCTGGTGGAAGAACACACACCCGAGGGCCTGCGCCTGAACAACCCGGCTGGCCACCTTGACGCAGGCGAGAGCCTGGTCGGGGCTTGCGCCCGCGAGGCGCTCGAAGAAACCATGCACGTGTTTACGCCGACGCATTTGCTGGGTGTTTACATGGCGCGCTTTCAACGCCCGGCCACTGCCGACCAAGCGGATCAGGACATCACTTACCTGCGCTTTGCCTTTTGTGGCCAGCTGGGTGACTTGCAGGCGGGCCGCAGCCTTGACACCGGCATTGTGCGCACCCTGTGGCTCAGCCCGGACGAGCTGCGGGCCAGTGCGCTGCGCCACCGCAGTCCGCTGGTGTTGCAGTGCACGGAAGACTATTTGCGTGGCCAGCGTTTTCCGCTGGCACTGATCCATACCGACCCCACCATCATCGACCCACGCCCCATCGTCTCGGGTGACAAGTCATGAGCAAGCTGCAACGCGTGGTGGTGGGCTTGAGCGGTGGCGTGGACTCGGCAGTGACCGCCTGGCTGCTCAAGCAGCAGGGCCATGAGGTGATTGGCATCTTCATGAAGAACTGGGAAGAGGATGACCGGAGCTCGGACGAAGACAGCCGCTACTGCTCGTCCAACATCGACTTTGTCGACGCCGCAGCGGTGGCGGACGTGATCGGCATCGAGATCGAGCATGTCAACTTTGCCGCCGAGTACAAGGACCGGGTGTTTGCCGAGTTTCTTCGCGAGTACAGCGCCGGGCGCACGCCCAACCCCGACATTTTGTGCAACGCGGAGATCAAATTCAAGGCGTTCCTGGACCACGCCATGCGCCTGGGGGCCGAGAAAATTGCCACCGGACATTACGCCCGCGTGCGCTTCAATGCCGCCACCGAAAAGCATGAGTTGCTCAAGGGCTTGGACCCGACCAAGGACCAGAGCTATTTCCTGCACCGGCTCAATCAGAAACAATTGGCCAACACCCTGTTTCCCGTGGGCGAGTTGCTGAAAACCGAGGTGCGTCGCCTGGCGCTGGAGATTGGCCTGCCCAACGCCCAAAAGAAGGACTCCACCGGCATCTGTTTCATTGGCGAGCGGCCGTTTCGCGAATTCTTGAACCGCTTCATTGCCAAAGCGCCCGGCCCGATCAAGAACGACCGGGGTCACACCATTGGCGAGCATGTCGGTTTGAGCTTTTACACCCTGGGGCAACGCCAGGGACTCGGCATTGGCGGCCTCAAGGCCAAAGGCGCACCGCGCGGTGGCGGTGAGCACGCGCCCTGGTTTGTGGCGCGCAAGGACATGGCTCACAACACGCTGTGGGTGGTGCAAGGCCACGATCACCCGTGGCTGTTGTCCAATGAGCTCACGGCGCAGGACGCCAGTTGGGTCGCAGGCGCGCCGCCCGGCACCCAGGCGTTGGCGGCCAAAACCCGCTACCGCCAGCTGGACGCGCCCTGTCACCTCGCCGTGCAGGCGGCAGACGCGTTCAAACTGGCATTTTCAGAGCAGCAATGGGCGGTGACGCCCGGACAATCCGCCGTGCTTTACAACGGCGAGGTCTGCCTGGGCGGCGGCATCATCACCGCCCCCTAACCCATGCGCGAGAGCAGGCTTTCCATGTCCTTGAGCATGGTGTCCATGTTTTCTTTTTGGGTGGCATCGGGCTGGACGCAAGTGGCGAGCTCCTGCGCCATGAAGCACATGGTCATGCGCAGGTAAGTGCTGTCAAGGGCCTTGCGCACGGCAGAGAACTGCTGCCCGATCTTCAGGCAGCTTTCGCCCTCTTCAATCATGCGCTGGACACCCCGGATCTGGCCTTCGGCACGTCGCAGGCGGTTGAGCACCTCGGTACGGGCGGCTTCGTCGGTCAAGACAGTCATGCGGCAGTCCAGTTAAAAACGGCTGCCAATCAGTTGGCGCAACCAACTTTTGACTCGGGCACACCCAGCTTTTTCAGGATGATGCCCAGCGGACAAAAATTAGTGAAGCCGGATTGAAACAAATTGGCGCCGACAAAAGCCGTGAAGGCAAGCGCCCACTTGCTGACAAACAGCGGGCTGCCCTCGACCCCCAAGGCCAGCGAGATCATGATGAACATGCCGGCGAAAACCAAAATATAACGTTGTACGGTCATGGTGAAAAACTCCTTGTTTACTTGTTGAGACGATTGATGCCCAGCAAGCCCATGATGTATTTCTCATAGATGGGCTCGGAAGTGCCTTTTTTCAGCTTGCGCATGAAATATTTTTCGTAGGCAATTTTGGCCAGATGGACCCACTTGCCTTTCTTGAACCAGTTCACATTGCGCGGCGGGATTTGTGGCAGGGCCACAAAAGCAGCGCCGGTGTCACCCATGTCGGCCAGGCAGACGGCATTCCAGGTGCCCTTGGCGGTGGCCGGTTGGCCCGCCAGGTCGTTGGCGATGTTGTGGCAGATGGCGGTCATCATGCTCTCGATCATGTAGCCGGTCTTGGGCGTGCCGGTGGGCACCGGGGTCACTTCCACCGGCGGAATGGCGACACACACGCCAGCCGAATAGATGTTGCGGTACGCCTTGCTGCGCTGGAATTCGTCGATCAGGACCATGCCACGCGGGTTGCACAAGTTGGGCACGGCCGCCACGGCGTCGACGCCCTTGAAGGCTGGCAGCATCATGGACATTTTGAACGGCACCTCATGGTCCTTGACCGGGTTGCCATGGTCGTCCAGTTGGGTCACGAACATCTTGCCTTGCTCGACCTTGGTGGTCTTGGCGTTGGTGATCCACTTCATGTCGCGGCCACGCAATTCAGATTCGAGCATCGATTTGCTGTCGCCAACACCGCCCAGGCCGAGGTGGCCAATGTAGGGTTCACTGGTGACAAAGGTCATGGGCACCTTGTTGCGCAATTTGCGACGGCGCAGGTCGGTGTCCAGGATCATGGCGAACTCGTAAGCCGGGCCAAAACAGCTGGCGCCCGGCATGGCGCCAATCACGAGGGGGCCCGGGTTCTTCAAAAACTCTTCGTAGTCGGCAAAGAACGCCTGCGCATGGTCCACATGGCAAATGGAATGGGTGAAGCCGCCGCCACCCGACTTCACCGGGCCGGCGCCCGCCACTTCGTCAAAAGCCAGCTTCGGGCCGGTGGCGATCAGCAGGTAGTCGTAATCCAGCGTCTGCCCGTCCAGCAGCGTCAGCTTGCTGGCGTCGGCGTCGATGTGGGTCACCGCCTTGCCAATGAAGCCGATTTTTTTGCGCGCCAGATACGGCGCAATCGGCAGGGTGACCGCCTCGCGCTCGCGCCAGCCCACCGCGACCCACGGGTTGCTGGGCACAAACTGGAAGTAGTCGGTGCTGTTGACCACCGTGATGCGGTGCTCCTGGGGCAGCATTTCACGCAATTCGTAGGCAGCGGGCATGCCGCCAATGCCTGCACCCATGATGACGATATGAGCCATGTCTTGTCTCCTGTTATTTGAACGTTAGTGAGCTTGACCGAGAGAACCCGGCGCTTCTGCGAGCGCCTTGTTACGGCGCCAGTACAGCGCGTAATACAACACCGGAATCACCACCAGCGTGAGCAGGGTGGACACCAGAATGCCAAAAATCAGGGAAATGGCGAGCCCGTTGAAAATGGGATCGTCCAGAATGAAGAAAGCACCGATCATGGCCGCCAGACCGGTCAGGGCAATGGGTTGCGCGCGCACCGCCGCAGACTGCACCACCGCTTCCTTGAAGGCCATGCCTTGCGCCACCTGCAGCTCGATGAAGTCGACCAGCAAGATGGAGTTGCGCACGATGATGCCCGCCAGCGCAATCATGCCAATCATCGAGGTGGCCGTGAACTGGGCATTCAACAAGGCGTGCCCGGGCATGACGCCAATGATGGTCAACGGAATGGGCGCCATGATCACCAGCGGGGTCAGGTAGCTCTTAAACTGCGCCACCACCAGCAGGTAAATCAAAATCAGCCCCACGCCATAAGCGGCCCCCATGTCACGGAAGGTGTCATAGGTGATCTGCCACTCGCCGTCCCACTTGACCGAGTATTGACGATAGGGGTCGCTGGGCTGGTTGATCCAGTACTCGCCCAATTCACCCGTGTCCGGCAAGGCTGCGGCCTGCAATTTGTCACGGATGGCAAACAGGCCATACAGCGGCGAGTCGAGCTTGCCCGCCATGTCACCAAAGACGTAGCTGACGCCTTGCAGGTCCTTGGTGAAGAAGGGCTTGTCAATGACACCCTGCTCAACCTGCACCAACTCCGACAGTGGCACCATCTGGCCATTGGCCGCACGCAAAGGCATGGCCAGAATCGCATCCAGACCCACCTGGTCACCCAAGGGCAACTGCAGGCGCACCGGCACTGGGTATTTGGCGTGGCCATCGTGCAGGTAGGCCGCATCGACCCCGCTGAGCGCCATGGCCGCCGTCTGTGACACCACGGCCACAGGAATACCCAGCGACTCGGCGCGCTGGCGGCGCACCCGCAGGTAAGCGCGCGGCGCATCTTCTTTCAGCGAGGTATCAACGCCCACAATGTCGGGGGTGGCTATGAAGGCCTGCGCCACGCGGCGTGCCAGCTCCTGGCGTCCGGCCTCGTCAGGACCGTAGATTTCAGCCACCAGCGGTGACATCACGGGCGGGCCCGGCGGCACTTCAACCACCTTGACCAGGGCGTGGTGGCGCGCGCCAATTTTCTCCAGCGCGGGACGCAGTCGCTGCGCAATCACATGGCTCTGGTCGTCGCGGTGCTGCTTGTCCACCAGGTTGATCTGCAAGTCGCCCTGCTCGGCATCGGCGCGCAGGTAATACTGACGCACCAGACCATTGAAGGTGATCGGCGAGGCCGTACCCGCATAGGCTTGCAGGTTCAAGACCTCAGGTTGCTGAGCCAGGTAAGCGCCCAGCTCATGCAGCGCCGCAGCGGTGTTTTCCAGCGGCGTGCCCGCCGGCATTTCGATCACCACCTGAAACTCGCTCTTGTTGTCAAAAGGCAGCATCTTGAGCACCACCCATTGCACCAGGGTCAGCCCGACCGAGAGCAGCAAGGCCACCAGAATGCCCGCGAGCAGCAGCCAGCGCTTTTTGGCACTCTCCAAAAACGGGGTCAGCACCCAGGTGAACAGGCGCTGCAATTTGGGGCCCAGACCCTTGGGCTGCGCCGCAGCATCAGCATGGGTGTGCTGGCGCATCACTTTAAGCGCCAGCCAAGGCGTGACCGTGAAGGCAATGACCAGAGAAATGGCCATGCCCAGGCTGGCGTTGATCGGAATCGGGCTCATGTAGGGGCCCATCAAGCCACTGACAAAGGCCATCGGCAGCAAGGCCGCGATCACCGTCAGCGTGGCCAGAATGGTGGGGCCACCCACTTCATCCACCGCGGTGGGAATGATCTCGCGCAGACTGCGCTCCGGGTACAGGTTTTGATGGCGGTGGATGTTCTCCACCACCACGATCGCATCGTCAACCAAGATACCAATGGAAAAGATCAGCGCAAACAAGGACACCCGGTTCAGGGTGAAACCCCAGGCCCAGGAGGCAAACAAGGTCGCCATCAAGGTCAAAATGACAGCAGCACCGACGATGACAGCCTCGCGCCGGCCCAGCGCAAAACCCACCAGCAAAATCACCGAGCCGGTGGCAAAGGCCAGTTTCTGGATCAGCTTGTTGGCTTTTTCGGCTGCCGTTTCACCATAGTCCCGGGTGATGGTGGTTTGCATGTTGCTGGGAATCACGGTGTTGCCGAGTTCCTGCACCCGCTGGCGCACCGCTCTGGCCACGTCGACCGCGTTGGTCCCCGGTTTCTTGGTCACCGTCAGTGTCAGTGCCGGGTAGACACCGCCCGAAACCACCGCCTGGTCAGCGGCACCCGCGGCAGCCACCCCTGGCGTGTACCAGACATAGCGCTGTGGCAATTGCGCGCCGGTCTCGATGCGCGCCACTTCACGCAGGTACACCGGCAGGCCCTTGTGGACGCCCACCACCACGTCGCCGACATCTTGCGCCGAGCGCAAAAACTCACCCGTTTCCACGCTCAACATCTGACCGCCGGGCACTTCCGGGTCGAGCACCGCACCCGAGGGCATGCTGGCATTGGCGGCGGCCAGCGTGGCCTTGAGCGACAGCACATCGACCCCGCGCTCGCGCAGGCGCGCCGGATCCAGCCACACATGCACTGCGCGCTCCGGACCACCGATGGTTTGCACCTCCCGGGTTCCCGGCACGCGCTTCAATTCGGCCTCAACCGTGTGCGCCACCCGCTCAAGATCCACGGCCGGCAGGGCGTCCTTGCTCCACAAGGTCACCGCCAGCACCGGCACATCGTCAATCCCCTTGGGTTTGACGATGGGCGCGAGCGTGCCCAGGTCGCGCGGCAGCCAGTCCTGGTTGGCGTTGAGCACGTCGTACAGGCGAACCAGTGCATCAGTGCGCGGCACCCCCACCTTGAATTGGACGGTCATCACGGCCATGCCGGGCCGGGCCACGGAGTAGGTGTGTTCAATACCCGCGATCTGGCTCAGCACCTGTTCGGCCGGGCGTGCCACCATGTTGTGCACATCGACACTGCTGGCACCGGGAAAGGGGATCAGCACATTGGCCATGGTGACATTGATTTGCGGCTCTTCTTCGCGCGGCGTCACCAGCACGGCAAACAGCCCGAGCAACAAGGCCACCAAAGCCAGCAGGGGCGTGATGGCGTTGAGCTTGAAAGCCCGCGCCATGCGCCCGGAAATACCCAATTGGTCTTGGTTCGACATGCTCATCTCACTTGGCCGCACTGCCAGCCGCCTGGGCACCGGCCAGACCGGCGCGCACCGGATCCAGCGCGACACGGTCCATGTCACTCAAACCCGCCAATACTTCAACGCCTTGCGAACCATGCTCGGCCCCCAGGCGAATCGCCTTGAGCGCAAAGCCCTGGTTGGACACCACATAAACCGCAGTCAGCTCCCCCCGGCGCAACACGGCAGCCGTGGGGATCACCAGCCGCTGGGACTGCCCGGCGGCAAAACGCACCCGAACCTGCTGTCCCGGCAGCAAGCCCTTGCTCGCGCCGGCCGGCAATTCGAGCCGCCACTCAATGGTCTGCGACACCGCATCGGCCGTGGGCAAATGGCTGGTCTGGCTGGGGCGAACCCATTGGGGCGCCCCGTCTGCCGCCCGCACCTGCACTTCTACCGCCGTACTGCCCTGCACCAGGCTGGAACGCGACACCGGCACCTGCACCACGGCGCGCAGCGGCAAGGGCGCGTAAATCGTCAACAACGGCTTACCCGGAAAAGCCAGGTCACCCGACTCCGCCAGCGTTTGCAGCACAAAGGCATCGAACGGCGCCGTCACACGCGTGAAGCCCTGCGACAAACCAGACTGTTTTTCACCGGCGCTGGCCTGGTCACGACCGGCTTGCGCCGATTTGAGCTGGGCATCGGCGGTGTCCATGGCGGCCTTGCTGACAAAACCCTGGGCCTGCAGCTCACGGGTGCGCTCAAAGTGGGCCTGGGCATTGCGCAGCTCGGCCTGCGCCTGCGCGGCCTGGGCCCGACTGAGTTGCACGCCGGTCTGGGTTTCACGGTCATCGATGGTGGCCAACAACTGGCCGGCGCGCACCGGGTCGCCCGCCTTGACCGCCAGCGTGACCAAGCGCCCCGAAGCTTGCGCCGACACCGTGCTTTGTTTGACCGGTTGCACCACGCCATCCATTTCAAAACCACTGCCCACGGCTTTGAGCTGCACCGCTGCCACGTTCACTTGCGGCTGGGTCTGAGCCAGCACCGGAAGCGCCGCCAGCGACACAAGTACGAGCAATGCCCGCCCGACCTGAGCAGGCTGAACCAGGGCGCGCGCCAAAAACGACTGTTGCATAAAGCTTCCTTCAAAAATACTGTGCCTAGTATATTTGAATACCCCCGGCAGTACACAGACGATGCCACAAGTCCATAAAAAAACCCCGAACAGTCCAGGACTTTTCGGGGTTTTTCAAATGATCAGGAACTCGGGTTAGAAGGGTAATTAGTACGTTTCCACAAACATGGGTGAGTGAATGATACATTTTCTATTTGTTTTCAGTAAGTTAGATTATTGTAACGAAAATAATATCAACATTTTTATTAAAAATGTTGATATAGAGCTATTTTTACGACTAAAGCACATCTAAATCAACATTCTTGTGCTGTAGAACAAGCAACTTGGCGAACTTCCCATTCACTTAGGAGGACCTAGGTAACGGATGAAGGACTGCCGATGAGCATCAACATTCGAACCATGCGCACTATTACGTATCCATCTTATTGCTGTTGGACCGCACTTTGGGGCGACGGATGTCTATATTAAGGTAAAGGCGTTTGAGCGCCCCTGGACTGTGCTCCGAGCTCTTATGCAGTGGATGGATAGTGGTCGAGTACAGTCGACGTAAACCGATCCGTTACGCAGGGAAAAATATGATTGAATCAAAGTACATTGAGGGCGAAGTCGTTCCTGTATTCGATGAGGCCGTTACCGCAGCGGTAAAGTCATACCGAAACAAGGGCGGAGGCAATTCCATGCGGATAGCCATCGAGAATTTTGACGGAAAGGCATATCGAGTAATCGAATGCACTGGGCTTGGTGCTTTCATGCATGCAATCGGCAGATTACAGGAAATCGGCTTGAAGGATATTTTGGAGGGAGAAGACAGCATGAAAAGGGGCTGTGATTGCTGGTTCGTTACAACTCCAGAAATGTTGAACTCTGCAAGCTCACCTGATGCATCCTCAGCCACCCTACCGCTCGCAGCTGCAACTTCAGCAGAGCCTCATGCAGCAGATGCTGCCAGTGAAATTCTTAGCCAACTCGAAAGCCTTAGCACCCTGCCCGAAACAGAGAGGCAATCCATTATCCAGAGTCGAGTTGGTCAGGGCTTATTTCGTTCCAAGCTAGTGCTCTATTGGAAGGGCTGCGCGGTCACTGAGGCCACATGCATTCCATTGCTCAAGGCATCACACATCAAGCCATGGCGGGATTCAAACAACAAGGAACGGCTTGATTCTTTCAATGGGTTGTTGCTCTCTCCCAATCTTGATGCAGCCTTCGATTCTGGACTCATAACATTTGATCCACAGGGAAAAATCATGTTATCCAGTGAAATCACAGGGGCGCCTGCCTATCATCTGCACATTAATGGGAAGATGCGAATCAACCAAAAACTCTTAACAGAAGCGCACCAAGATTACTTAGAGCACCACCGCACTCATGTATTCAGAGCATAGTTTTGACACAATAATGTGCCATCGCATCCTGCGTGTATTGATCGTAGACAATACCCAAAAGTAAAGATCAGCACACCGATGTTGTTGAAGCAGCCATCTTTAAGCTGGTAGGCCTGCCGGTTAACGGGGTAAAAAATACTTCTTAAAACGGCTTTTTATGCCGTAGTCCAACTTTGCATATTCCGCCGCGCAGCGATCGCCACGTTCTTGAGGAAGTCCAACGTAATCTGCTGCAAAAGTACCCCACTTGGATTTTCCACCTATTGCCCAACAGGCCAAGTTGTAAATGCGCTGATCGTTTAAGCTGTGCTCATCAGCCATCAACATCTTCACATGCTCAGTATTTTCTGCGTCGATGACGCTGCTCTTGGCCAAGCGGTTGAAGAACCAGATCGTCGGAAGCACGACTGATATGTTCCTTGGTTCAAGAAAATTTATTGCATAGTAAACGGCGAATTGGTCTGCAACATCCTCTTCCCGTCCTGTTATCGCTATGCGATTAAGACTAATGACTGCGTGCCCAAGCTCATGCAAAAAAATACCCCAGATCACACCATCGAACGTACGCGCGAATTGCTCACGATTCCATTTCGCCGCGACTTCAGTGTCGCCACGTGCTTGTTCCATCATTAGTTCAATCATCTCCACGCAAAAAACGATCGCTGCTCGATTAGAGTCAAAGAAAGCATTCGGCTTCCCGCATGATTCAAAGCCAATGTTCAAATTTGTCCGAAGTCTGATGGTTCCTTGCGTCAACTGGGCCATTCGCTCTGCCAATTTTGAGCTTTTGAATAATTGAAGGACTTGCGCGTGCTTGGGTGTGTCGGTTTCTCCATAAAAGGCCACGGCTCGACCTTTATAAAAAAGCTCTTCAAAGGGCACAGGTCCCAGAGCAAAAACAGGTGTAAGTCCAACCAAAAAGCAGAAAAAAACAACGGTACGCAACATCATTTTCTAATCCCTTTTTTTGGCTACTCATGGAGAAAGATGGGCAAATCAAGCTATCCTGTACTGCTATTATCAGCCATCAAAATGGGAGTAAAAAATGCATAAATTTTTAGTTGTCTGTTTGGCAGGCGTTGCAGTTCTAAGCGGGTGTGCGGCATCCCCAAAAATGGGAAACATCATCCCGCAATCTGGTGGTAAATATCAAGTTATTACCAGCGGACCATCGAGAGACGAAGCCCTGAAATCAGCACTTTTCTCAGCCGAATCAACCTGTAAAGAACGGAATATGCGACACATCGTCTCTGCACAGAGCACAAGCTATAAAGGTGTGGTTTCCGAGGACGCCAACAAGACGATGGACCGTGCCGCCAGCCTTGTTGCTGCTGTCACTGGCACCTGGATTCCGACGTTGTCAGATGATGAAGACTACCAAATGACCCTGGGGTTTTCTTGTGAAAATTAGAAAATCGAAGAAAGTTTCGGGCTGAAGAAGCATGAAACTGGGCTGAAAAACAACTTTCGGCCAACTTGTGAATAGACTGTTTTTTCACGGCTAAATATGCTGGTCTGTCTGACGCTCTTGCAGGTACGTGCGCCCAACTCACCCACCTTCCTTCTGCTTCCGAAAGTGATGGGCATCACTGCAAATTTTCAGCAGTTAATATTCTCTCCCGCAAGCAGGTTCGTCGTTCCAGCGCGATCGAACCGCGCCTGACAGCCTGCACGACCACGGCCTCATCACCAAACAAAACCAGCCGATCTGTCGGACGAGTTACAGCCGTGTAGATCAACGTCTGATCGATCATCCTGGAAGCCTCGGTCGGCAACATAACAAAGCAAGTCGCCCACTGCGATCCCTGAGATTTGTGAATGGTTACCGCATATCCGAGTTGGAGCTTCATTAAAATTCCAGGCGTGATAAAGATTGCCGCGTCATTGACCTCCATGACGCCGACGGCCCCTGATTGTTCGTCTGCCTTTTGAAACACCTCGGTGATGATGCCAAGATCACCGTTTCTCAGATCTGCATCCTCTTCATAGTTGTTGGCCACCACGAGCACAGGATCGCCTTCCAGTAGACGCGCACCGCTCGGGGTTATCCAGGGTATCCAGCCCCGCATTTCATCCCTGTAGTACAACGCCTGACGATCCAGTCCAACGGCCTGCTGCAACTGGGTGTTTATGTTCTCCACGCCCAAGAGCCCCTTCCTTACTGGTGACAAAACAATGTTGCCAATGCCGCCAGCCTCTTTCCACAGACCAATTAACCTTGGCATGTTCGAGTTTGCTTCAATCGAGCAATCATCGCTTTCTGCGAGGGTGCTCTGCGTTTGGTTCGGCATCTCAAGTTCTGAATTTCGGATTGACGTGGCGAACTTGTGTATGCCACTTTGATCACTCTGGCGCTTCACTTGCGAGAGGTTAAAGAACTGTATCGGCGTGTCCACGAGCGCATGAAAAACAAGACCGTCGCCCACTGGTGGGAGCTGCGAAGTGTCCCCTACAAACAGAATGCGCGTTGCCATGGGCAACATGGAAACCAGTCTGTACATTGACAGCAAGTCGACCATCGAAGCCTCGTCAATAACGAGCAGCAAATGCGTTGGAAGATCCGGCTTTTTTTCACCGAGATGATTGGCAATGAGCTTTGCAATGGTCTGTGCCGCCCCGCCTGTGCTCATAGCCATCTTTTGTGCAGCACGACCCGAAAGAGCCACTTGGTAACAGGGAATACCGTCAGCGATTGCATCGTAAACGCCAAGAATCGCCTTCAAGATGGTTGTTTTTCCAGTCCCTGCTCCGCCCGAGATGCAACAAACTGGTGCCATCACTGCACCAACAACGGCATCCCGCTGCTCATCAGTCAAGGTAAACCCAAGGGACGATTCGTAGTCGATCAACGCAGTTTCAACGGAGGGCCTGTTCATGTCCTTTTCCCATGCCGCCAGGAGCGCATGATCACCTGGGCGCCGCTTGTATGCATCAACGAGGAACTAAGCCACGACTGACTCCATCACTGCTTTTCCGTACACCTGATAGGCATTTCCAACCTTAACCAGTAAGCCTTCCTCCGCAGCAATGTCGCCTATGGTCACCGGCGCGGTTGACTTCATGACATCTGAGCACAGCCGTACAAGATTTTTGGCATCAATGACCGTCGATCCAGTTTCAGCTGAATGCCTGACGGCGACGTGCAAAGCCACGCCGGCCATTACACAGTTATCAGTCATGGACAGCTTCAAATCGCTCGCGACCACCATGGTCTTTTGAAATGAAACTCCCATCGCCATAAGAAGGAATGGGTGCGATTTAACTTTCTCAATCGCGTCAGCTCCAAAGATTCCAACAAGCTTGTTACCCAAGTTCAGAGGCAATTGCTGTTCTTCAAGCCATTCGATCGTTTTGTACAAATTGGGAGCCGGCCACTGTTCAAACAGGCGCTGTACACGCTCTTCGGACATGCCCGCGATTTCTAGCAGCGCATCATTGTCACGACTCTCAATGAGATCGTTCAAGTTCCTGACACGCACCAATCTTTTGGCAATCACTGAACCAATGCCCTTGATATTGCTACTCAACCAGCGCGCCAGTATCTTTCCCGAAGGACGCAAAAACTTGATTTCATCGGCATCAATCGTGTACTCATTGACGACAAATCCGTTGACTGAAAACTTCTTGAGGTACTCTTTACCTGAAACTTCCCACAAAGACCCTTCCGTTGCCACTTCCAGTGCATGCTCCGGAAATTTGACGACAAGAGTCTTATCGCGGCTCGTGACGGAGCCATCCTTGTTCACCAAATCAACAGTTGCATATCCCCATGCGCGACATTTTCTTACCTGTACGACCTGCCGCAAATGGACGATGTTGCTCGCAACTTTGTCTGGACGTACCAGACGCACAGGAGATGGTGTTGCATTCATAACTTGAATCCAGGAACGCCATCAAGTACCAGCGCTTGCTGCTTCTTAAAAGCCTTGATCTCTTGCCTCATTCGCTGGTTTTCAGCTTCCAGCTCGGCAAGGCGCTTTAACAAAATGCTGTTGTCAGACGTCACTCGACTTGATTGGATTTGCGCCCGTTCACGGGCTGCATCATGTGCAGCCTTGTCAATCACTTCGTTATTGAACCATTGAGCGTCAGCGTCATCAAGAAGCTTTCTGACAGCACTGTTTTGTGTGCAAACAGACTTTGCGAAGCTGAGTTCTTCGGCAATCACTCGGCGATTGATTCGATTGTTGTAGGCGTACTCATGCCAGTCCCTGAGACGGTTTCGCTCCGCGATCCACACCGCCACTGATGCGACGTTTTCCGTGGCCTTCTGCTGACCATTTTTACCTTTTGTCATTGTCGTCTGATGCCAGGCAATGGCTTATCCAGTTGGGCATTGAGTTTTTCCATGTCAACGCCTGGCATCATGTAGAGGTTGTGTTGCCATCGCACAAACTGCTCTCGAAACAGATTGAGCTGAGTTTCAAGACGCGCCAACTTCGATTCGAGAGTGGCAATCTGCTCCTTCGCAAAATCCAAAGTGAAGTCACTGTCACTATCGCGAACATTCTGGATTGCATCCCGTAAGACATCTTTCTTTGCATTGAACGCCTGAACCAAGGGAGGATAGGACATTAGGGTGTATCGACTTATGCGCTCCTCTCCAAGGACGGAGGCCAGCCGTGCTGCATATAGCTCCCACGTCAGCTTGCCAGACCACTGATCGATCTCATGTAATGCAACTGGCAATGTTTTTTCGGTGATGATTGTTTTAGGCATCAGTCATCCCCATAAAAGCGATCACCGTTGGTGCATCAATAAGCCCAACCGTGTCTGGCTTCACTTTGAATTTTTTTTGTTCTAAAGCTCTTCTGATGGGGCTTGGGTCATGTTCTGGCGGAATCCACAGAATTGCTCCCACCGGAGTTTCATCAGATTCCAACAACTGGCGCTGAGTGCGAATATGCGCAAGTTTCCAGCCAAGGTGTGTTGCCCAACGATCAGCACCAAAGGCGCCTTCCAATGCATCTGCCTGCGCCTTCTCAAATTGAGAAGCCACTCGTTCTTCAAGGCGTTTAATCGCGTCGAGCGTCTTGGGCATTCCTTTAATGCAAACGTGCTCTTTGCAAGTCATGCACTCACCAGCTTTTGCGCACGGGGACATCGCGTAATCATGTGTGCACATGCCGTACTCGGTCACATCAGCAATTCCAAAGCGATTCAACCCTAAGTCTTGATATGAGACCGGCAAATTGACTTTTATTGCTTCCAACGCGGTTGGTCTTTCGGTGAACAACACAATTGCTCGCAACTGTTCCTCGCGTTCACTTTGAGTGCGCAGATCGTAATGACGATTGTCCTCAATGCGCGCACGACCAGCCCATTTCGCGAGCTGCCAACTGTCCATGCCGCCCCGCTCTGCATTGGTGGACAACCACACCCGCAGTTGGTGCGATGTCAATTCAATGTCGGTCCCATCTTCGTCGACGATTTCGAAGCGTTGAAATATGCTTTTGATTGGATTTTTGACATCGCGTCTGGATGTTAACTGGCCGTTAATCTGATCAACGCTTGGAAGAGTCCAACTAAAGGCATAGGGCTCAAAGTCATTATGAAATTCACGATCACGCACTAGAAGTAGTGCCTCCGAAACGGGACGGCCAACGCGCGACATCAGAGGCCAATCCTGCCCTTGATATTTATCATTGATGAACTTGGCTAATCGTCGGTAGGTCGGATTTCCATCCGTTCGAAGTTGCCGAATCCATTTCGAATTGTCAAACACGCTCCATCGCACATCATCTTCACGTTTTGCGCCACCAGCCTCAAGCAAATCGATTTTTGCACCGCTAAAGTTCATGGCTTTTGCAAATGCTAGTGCAGACAACGCATGATCTTCTGGAAAACCTGGCGGAGTGATGCAACTTTCGTGACGATAAAAGATACCGGGGTTGTCATGTGCGAATTTAGCGGCAGTGCGTGCGAATTCACCGATTTTGAGCAATCGATCATGCGCTTCTATTACCGTCGGGCGCATCACTTCGGGAACCCACTTGATCGTATCGCCGAAGCCCTTTTCACCGTACCACCGTACGCCCAGTGCGCCGCCATCCGCGTGGTGCAGGCAGTCGATAGTTAGAGACCCCAACTCACCACCCCTTGATGGAGCGAACATCAAAAAGGTCAGCACACTAGACCAATACTGATCTTCTCTTGTCGTTGCTCTGGAAAAGCAATCCGCAATCGCTATCATTTGATGCAAGCTAGGGCATCTTGTTTCTTGCCACTTACGTGATTCCGAGTCTGTTCTTTCCGCTTTTGATTTCCCGCGACGCCATGGGTTGACCCATACTGGCAATGTCGGTACAAAGCCCTTGTCCCGCAAAAATCCGTAAAGTTGCTCCAACTTCTGTCCAAACTGATAGCGCTTATCAGAAGTTGAATAACGCAGGTCGACCAATTCCCTGACTTTCTGTAGCACCAGACCATCTGTTTTAAGGATGTCCACTTGATCATGGATTATCAGCAGAGCGTCGTGTAAAAGCCGCAAAACGACCATATTGCTCCCAACGCTCTTTATCTCACCAAGACTTTGGGTATATCGCACATGAGCCTTTGCAAAGGTCAGAAAGGGCTCATCCAGCGGGTTAATTAAATATGGATTATTTTTTTCACTGTACTTGGAGAATGCCATTGCATAGGATCGGTCAGCACTTTTAAAGTACCATTTGTTAACTGTGAAACCGCCCTGATCTTCATAAAGCGTTAGGTTGACACGACAATGATTTATGAAGTCCGCCAAGTTTCGTTTGGCATCAAGATCGGCACGGGGTTGGAAGAAAATGACTTCAGACATGCTTGTCCCCCGTGGATTGCTTTGCTTGTGCGTCTTTGCAGAGCAGCACTACTTGCTGTACTGCAAGCAACAGCCGATCAGTTGACTGAATTACATTTGGGGAAATCCCCAATTCAGCTTGACGACTTCGCTCCTCTTGTATCTCCTGAAGTACGTCCTCATGTGGGGCATCGCGCCAAGGCTGAAAGTTACAACATGTATAGCAAGCCCTGTAACCGGAAGCACAAAAAGCATGCGTCCCACAGTTGCCGATCGCTTTTGAGCGGCTATTTTTTACTCGACTGTGGGGATCTTTTGCACGGAGTGCGTCACGCTCTGAGTCGATGAGGACACCGGCAAAGGCTTGTGCAAGCGGCGCCAAGAATGGAGCCATGATGAGGTCAATTTGAGCTGCCATTTCCTCAGTATTTGCGGTGTAAACATCAATGTTTTGAGTGTCGGTGTGATCCAGTGCATGTGCGAGGGCAACACCGGTTATGCCGCGGCGCGCCAGATTCGTGCCTTTTGTGTAACGAAAGCGGCGTGAGGTGAAGTTGATGAACTCACCAGTTCGCTCGGAACGTGCCATGTTTTTAACAGAGACGTGATGCAGAACATCGGCTGCTTGTAAGTTCGTCATGTGCAAAAAATCGGGTGTTTCATCCAGCCGTTTCTCCAGGTCTTGGATGTCTTTGAGTGAATCAACTCGATCATTCGCCAAGAACACCGGTATTTTTTTTCGTATCGCGGATGGCAGCTTTTTTCCAAGCGCACGTTCAACATACTCCTGGGAGGCCCTTGCTTGATTGTCGAGCACCAAGTACGGATCCTCTGTCACGGACAACGGATTAAAGTCCTTACGAAAACCACTGTGTTGCTGTTTCGCTCGTGGGAATCTGATGATGTAGTCATGGCCGTTGGCGTCTTCACGAAAGCTGAGATCACCTGATCGCAATGAGCGAATTTGTACAGAACGTCGCCCAGTAAAAACCAATGTCAGGAAGTAGGCATACTGGGTCAAGTCAAGGATATCCTCTGCAAAGGCGTTTGACGCCCATTCAAGCAAGGCTCCAAGCTCAATCTGTGACAAAGGTCCAGAGTACGGGCAGGCACGTTTAACAGCCTTACCTTTCACATTACCTCTTAACGATAGCTCATCTAGATACTTGACGATATCACTTTCAACGCCCGGAAACCCCCATTCGTTCCAAGCAATCAGAAAGCTCTTCAAAGCACCTAACTTGTACTCATTTTCGCGGTCTAGTGAGGCTCGCCAATTAGATAAGTCAGCAACTGTGACGGATCTAGCTCTGCCGTGATCACAGTACATATTGAAGTAGCCAAGCGCCATTTCGGTGGTTGGAGCCGCGAGTTCCTCGGCATACCGACAAAGCGCATTTCTCAGCCCTTCTGCGGTTGTGCCGTTCAAATCTCTCATACGACCAAGATTGATGGTCTTTGACCCGTCAAGTCTCCAAATATCAGATCGCCGGTCAAACTTGTAACCCATCTTTGAGGTTCTCCATTCCGCTACCTGTGCATGACCGAATGGGGATTCGGAACTCAGTTTTGAAGCGTTACTCATGTTTTTTCTTTCCCTTCTTCAAATGCGTCGCCAATTCTTCTCCGTCCGCTCGCATTACTTTTTTTACTATTTCACGTGTATGCCGGACGTTGTATGTTTGTGCTGTTTGTTCTGATGACCAGCCATATTGAAGCATTCGCGCATCGCTCTCGGCTTTTTTGCCAATTGACGCCACAGCCGGATTGATTTTTGAAAGTGCATTGTTGTCATCAACATTTTTCGAAAACCGATAGTTATGGTTGTGACGAAATCCGTGTCGAGTGATCTCCTCAAACATTTCGGAATTGGTAGAAATTACAGGACCCAGAATGCGATTTCGGAACGCGGTATCAGAGATCGGCTGTCCTTGATACCGCCCCCGCTTCAGTGTTACGAACAATAATGGGGGGGACTTGGCCGTGACCACTTGTGAGCGAATTTCCATTACGTAGGCACGGATTCGCCTAGCCAGATCGATGGGAATATCAAGATTCCGCGCCAAAGTTTTGGCTACGGGCTGTAGTTTTCTGGGATCAAGTAGATCATCATGGCGCCGCAAGATGCTTATCTTGCCTGCGTTGAAATCCACGTCGCCGACTCTGAGTGCGAGAACTTCACCTGATCGCATCCCTGTTTCATACAAAATGTCGAACATCAGAGCATTGCGCGTTCTCACAGCAATATTTTTGTAGGGGTTGTCTGGTGAGTCCACCCTGACCACACTCATGAATTTCTCAAACACTTCTGGCGGAGGCGCTTTCGAGTCAGGGTCATATGCCATCCCTTTGTTTCCTTGACCTTCTGGTTTTTGAGCGAGTATCAACTTCTTCATGTCGTTGATAGCTGGCACGATCGATGTGAAATTGGGCCTCCGTCGTAGCAGTGCACTGGCTGTGAAACTCAGGAATTTGGCAATCTCGGCCAAACGATTGGCAGCATGCAGTTTTGATACTGAATCAAGATGTCGAATGCTGGAGGGATTGCTTGCGGACAATTTCGCCACGTTTTTTTTGCTCTTGAGCAGGCTCCATGCTCTTAAATCGCGTGTGCTTAGTAAGCAATGGTCCCGGAGTGAATAAACGTCCGCATCGGACAAAAATTGACCCTGACTGGCCTCCAAAATTAAGTCACGCTCATTGAGTTGCTCCCACAACCTCAAATGGAGGATGTGACGAATGGAGTTCACAATCGTGGTCTGCATTAAGGAGGTCCGCAGCTCTTCAGTCACATAAAGCGTGATCCAGAAGTCTGGCATCCCATCGGCATCCAACACCATGGGGTATCTCTCCCCCTGCGCAAATATCAAGTGATTCAGTTTTCCCATGCTGCTTATCTCCCCATCTTTTTATCAACAGAAAAACAAGTATACACACTAAGAAATTATAATCAACACTTATTTTGATTAAGAATGCAGAAAGGCCCGTATTTACGGGCCTTTCTTGTTTTTAATCAACGTTTTCTAAAAACGTACTGGTCAGAAGGGAATGTCGTCATCCATGTCATCAAAACCGCTCGGCGGGCGGGCCGCTGGCGCTGCGGAAGCTGCCGCGCGCGCAGGCGCAGCCGCTGGACGGCCAACAGGTGCCGCACGACCATAGCCACCATCATCGTCACCATGGCTGGGCTCACCCCTGCCCTCGCGGCTGCCCAGCATTTGCATCTGGTCGGCGCGGATTTCGGTGGTGTATTTCTCGATGCCGTCCTTGTCGGTCCATTTGCGCGTGCGCAGGCTGCCCTCCACATAAATCTGGGCACCCTTGCGCAGGTACTGCTCGACAATTTCCGCCAGGCGGCCATTGAAAACAATGCGGTGCCATTCGGTGGCTTCGCGCATTTCGTTGCTTTGTTTGTCCTTCCACTTGTCCGTGGTGGCAATGGTGACATTGGCCACGCGGTCGCCATTGGGAAAGGTGCGCACCTCCGGATCGCGTCCGAGGTTGCCGACAAGAATTACTTTATTGACTGAGGCCATGCCTGCTCCTTTGAATATTTCAGTTTAGCCGCCTTTTGCCGGATTTCAATGGCCGCGCGCCGCCGGCGCCTGCATCGGCCAGGCCACCACCAGCCACAAAACCATCAAACCAGCACAGACCGCAAACAAGTTACTGGCGCCGCCCTGCTTCATGAGCCAACCGCCGCCCATGCCACCGGCAAAGAAGCCGAGCGACTGCAGCGTGTTGTAGACCCCAATGGCTGCGCCCCGGCTAGCTTGGGGCGCCAGACGCGACACGATGCTGGGCTGGCTGGCCTCCAACACATTGAAGCCATAAAAAAAGACAAACAGCAGGCCGCCCAGCAGTGCCAGGCTGGGCATGGAGTCCACCTGCCACCAAAGTCCAAATTGCACCAGGGCCGTCAAACCAATCGAGGTCAAAAATACAGCGCGCAAATAACCCCTTTTTTCCAGCTGAAACAGGCTGCCACCCATCACCACAAACGAGCCCAGCACCGCAGGCAAGTACACCTGCCAATGGTCTTCATGCGCCAAACCGGCCTGCACCAGCATGGCCGGCAGGGCCAGCCACATGGCCAGTTGCACCGCGTGCAGCACAAAAACACCAAAATTCAGCCGCAGCAGTGCCGTCGAATGCAGCACGTCGGCCACGCGGCCGCGCGGCTGGTCCTTGTGCTGCAAGGGCTCGGCCGGCACCCACCAGATCACCGCGGCCACGCCCAGCAAAGCCAGCACCCCGGTCAGGGCAAAAATACCCACCAGCCCGATCCAGCCTGCCAACACCGGCGCCGCCACCAGCGACAAGGCGAACATCAGGCCGATGCTGGCCCCGACCATCGCCATCGACTTGGTGCGCACCACGTCGCGCGTCTGGTCGGCCAGCAAGGCCGTGACGGCAGCCGACACCGCACCAGCCCCTTGCACCGCCCGGCCAATGGCCAGCCAGGTGAGCGACGGCGCCCAGGCTGCCAGCAAACTACCAGCGGCAAACACCAATAGGCCAAAAATGATCACGGGTTTGCGACCGACCCGGTCAGAGGCCAGGCCATACAAGAACTGCAACATGGCCTGCGTCAAACCGTAAACACCCATGGTCAACCCGACCATGGCGGCGTCGTCGCCGCCCGGGTAGCGCGCCGCCTCGATGGCAAACACCGGCAAAATCAGGAACAGGCCCAACATGCGCAGGGCAAAGATGGACGCCAATGAAGAACTGGCGCGCAATTCCAGCGCCGTCATGGCGGTCCCGGTTTTGGCGCTGGCAGACACCAGTGGCGCGTTCATATCTGACAAAGGCTTCTCCGACATCTCAAGCTCAACCCGGATGGGCTACAAGCGCTGCATTGTCCCTGATTCCGGGCAATTGCCCGACCGGCCTGGGCCAGCCGAACGCTGCCACTGGCTATCATGGTGGGTTGTCCGGTGCATTTTTACCGTAATTTTTGAGTCTCTCCACCTTGAACACTTCCGACGTCGGCACCCTGACCCATGCCACAGATGGCAAATACCTGGGCGCAGCCCTGCAAGCGCAGAGCATCAGCATCCGTGGCGCGCGCACCCACAACCTGAAAAACATCGACCTCGACATTCCACGCAACCAGCTGGTGGTGATCACCGGGCTGTCGGGTTCGGGCAAGTCCAGCCTGGCCTTTGACACGCTGTATGCCGAAGGCCAGCGCCGTTATGTGGAAAGCCTGTCGACCTATGCCCGGCAGTTTTTGCAATTGATGGACAAGCCTGATGTGGATGTGATTGAAGGCCTGTCGCCAGCGATCTCGATCGAGCAAAAAGCCACCAGCCACAACCCGCGCTCGACCGTGGGCACGGTGACCGAAATTCACGACTACCTGCGCCTGCTGTTCGCCCGCGCGGGCACGCCCTACTGCCCCGAACACCAGCAGCCCCTGCAGTCGCAAACGGTGAGCCAGATGGTGGACGCCGTGCTGGCCCTGCCGGTGGATACCCGGCTGATGATCCTGGCGCCGATGGCACGCGAGAAAAAGGGCGAGTTCCTGGACGTCTTTGCCGACATGCAGGCGCAAGGCTATGTGCGTTTTCGGGTCAACGGAAAAACCTATGAGTTCGACCAGCTGCCGGCGCTCAAGAAAACCGAGAAGCACGACATCGACGTGGTCATTGACCGCGTCAAGGTGCGCCATGCGGATGCCGACCCGAGCGCCGACCGCAGCGACCATGACAACCTGAAACAGCGCCTGGCCGAGAGCTTCGAGGCGGCGTTGCGGGTGGCCAGCGGGCGCGCCATTGCGCTGGAAATGGACAGTGCGGCAGAGCACCTGTTCAATGCCAAGTTTGCCTGCCCGGTGTGCAGCTACTCGATCGCCGAACTCGAGCCGCGCCTGTTCTCGTTCAACTCACCGGTCGGCGCCTGCCCCAGCTGTGACGGTCTGGGCTTGCAGGAGTTTTTTGACCCGGCGCGCGTGGTCGCGTTCCCCTCCCTGAGCCTGGCCAGTGGCGCCATCAAGGGCTGGGACCGGCGCAATGCCTATTACTTTGCCATGCTGGAGAGCCTGGCCGCGCACTACAAGTTCGACATCGAGCAGCCGTTCGAGTCCCTGCCCACCACCGTGCAACAGGCGGTTCTCCAAGGCTCGGACGACGAGGAAATCAAGTTCAGCTACGTCATGGACTCAGGGCTGTCGAGCGGCAAAAAGCTCAGCAAGAAACACCCGTTCGAGGGCATCATTCCCAACATGCAGCGGCGTTACCGCGAGACCGATTCCAACGTGGTGCGCGAGGACCTGGCGCGCTTGCGCAGCATCCAGCCCTGCCCGGACTGCGCGGGCAGCCGCCTCAAGCGCGAGGCGCGCCATGTCCGCATTGGAGAAGGTGCGCAAGCGCGGGCGATTTTCGAGCTCAGCCACTACACGCTGGCCGACTGTTTGGCCTACTTCAAAACGCTCATCATGCACGGTGCCAAGGGCGACATTGCCGCCAAAGTGGTGCGCGAGATCAGCCTGCGCCTGAAGTTTTTGAACGACGTCGGCCTGACCTACCTGAGCCTGGACCGCAGCGCCGAGACCCTGAGCGGCGGCGAAGCGCAGCGCATCCGGCTGGCCAGCCAGATTGGTTCCGGCCTCACCGGCGTCATGTATGTGCTGGATGAGCCCAGCATCGGACTGCACCAGCGCGACAACGACCGCCTGATCGACACCCTGAAACACCTGCGCGACATTGGCAACAGCGTGCTGGTGGTCGAGCACGACGAAGACATGATGCGCGCCGCCGACCACATCATCGACATGGGTCCCGGTGCCGGCCTGCACGGCGGGCGCGTGATGGCGCAGGGCAACTTTGACCAGGTCAAGGCCACGCCCGGTTCGCTCACCGGCCAGTACCTGAGCGGCGCGCGTTGTATTGCCGTTCCCAAACACCGCACCGCCTGGCTGCCCACGCAAGCCCCGGTGCCGTTCAACAAAGGCAAGACCAGCCGCTTTGCACCCAGCCCGGCCGCGCTGAAGCGTGCTGAGCGCGAGGCGCAGCACAACGCCACCCTGGGCGAGTTGCAGGCGCTCAAGGTGATCGGCGCCAGTGGCCACAACCTGAAACAGGTCGATGTCGCTTTTCCGGTGGGCCTGCTGACCTGTGTCACCGGCGTGTCGGGCTCGGGCAAATCGACGCTGGTGAATGACACCCTGTACAAAGCCGTGGCGCGCACCCTGTACCGCGCCCATGACGAAGCGGCAGAACACAGTGCGATCGAGGGCATCGAGTACTTCGACAAGGTCATCAACGTCGACCAGTCGCCCATTGGTCGCACGCCGCGCTCCAACCCGGCCACCTACACCGGCCTGTTCACCCCGATCCGCGAACTCATGGCCGAGGTGCCGACCGCGCGCGAGCGCGGTTACGGTCCGGGACGCTTCAGCTTCAACGTGGCCGGTGGCCGCTGCGAAGCCTGCGAAGGTGACGGCATGGTCAAGGTCGAGATGCACTTTTTGCCGGACGTGTACGTGCCCTGCGATGTCTGCGCGGGCAAGCGCTACAACCGCGAAACCCTGGAAGTGCTGTACAAGGGCAAGAACATTGCCCAAATCCTGGACCTCACGGTCGATGTCGCGCATGAGTTCTTCAAGGCGGTGCCCACCATCGAGCGCAAGCTGCACACCCTGCTGGACGTTGGCCTGAGTTACATCCGCCTCGGGCAGGCGGCCACCACCTTGTCGGGCGGCGAAGCCCAGCGCGTCAAGCTGGCGCTGGAACTCAGCAAGCGCGATACCGGGCGAACGCTCTACATTCTGGACGAGCCCACCACCGGCCTGCACTTTGCCGACATCGACTTGCTGCTGAAAGTCTTGCACCAGTTGCGCGACGCGGGCAACACCATCGTGGTGATCGAGCACAATCTGGACGTGATCAAAACCGCCGACTGGCTGATCGACATGGGTCCCGAGGGCGGCAGCGGCGGCGGCACCGTGGTGGGTGTGGGCACGCCTGAAGCTTTAGCCGCCAACCCGGCCAGCCACACCGGGCGTTATTTGGCCAAGGTGCTTGGACAAAAAGGCGGGAAGGCATGAGCCAACGGGTTTAGACTGCCGGGCAGATGCCGCGATGATTGCGTGGCACAAATAAGAATCGTGCCTTGAGGAGACAAGCCATGCACACCCAGTTCAACGAGCAGCAAGTCACCGGCGCGCGTCGCAACAAGGTGGTCAGCGCCGCCGAGGCGGTGCGCCTGATCCATGACGGCGACACGGTGGCCACCGGTGGCTTTGTCGGCATCGGATTTGCCGAAGAAATTGCCGTGGCGCTGGAGGCGCGCTTTGTCCAGACGCGCGAGGAAACCGGACAGGGTGCGCCGCGAAGTCTGACGCTGGTTTATGCGGCCGGTCAGGGCGACGGCCAGACCCGCGGCCTGAACCACTTCGGCCATGACGGTCTGGTGCGCCGCGTCATCGGCGGCCATTGGGGACTGGTGCCCACGCTGCAACAGATGGCGATTGATAACAAAATCGAAGCCTACAACCTGCCCCAGGGCGTCATCACCCACCTGTTTCGGGACATTGCCGCCGGCAAGCCGGGCACGCTCACCCATGTCGGGATCGACACTTTTGTCGATCCCGTGCACGGCGGCGGCAAGCTCAACGCCGTGACCACAACCGACATCGTGCAGCGCATGGCGATTGACGGCCGGGATTACCTGTTCTACAAGGCCTTCCCCATTCATGTCGGCATCATCCGCGCCACCACCGCCGACCCCGACGGCAACCTGAGCATGGAGCGCGAAGCCCTCACACTGGAGGCACTGGCGATTGCCATGGCGGCGCGCAACAGCGGCGGCATTGTGATTGCCCAGGTGGAGCGGCTGGCCGAGCGCAACACCCTGCACCCGCGCAGCGTCAAGGTGCCGGGCGTGCTGGTCGACGCAGTGGTGCTGGCCACCGACCCCGCGCACCACATGCAAACTTTTTCCGAGGCCTACAACCCGGCCTATTCGGGCGAGATCCGCGTGCCCATGGACCTGATATCGCCCATGGCGCTGACCGAGCGCAAGGTCATTGCCCGGCGTGCTGCGCTGGAGCTCAAACCCAACAACGTGGTCAACCTGGGGATCGGCATGCCCGAGGGCGTGGCCACCGTGGCCGCCGAAGAAAGCGTATTCGACCTGTTGACCCTGACCGCCGAGCCCGGCGTGATTGGCGGCATACCAGCGGGTGGCATGAGCTTTGGCGCGGCCATCAACGCCCAGGCTGTGATCGATCAACCCAGCCAGTTTGACTTTTACGACGGCGGCGGACTCGACGTGGCCGTGCTCGGGCTGGCCCAGGCCGATGCCGAGGGCAACCTCAACGTGAGCAAATTTGGCCCCAAACTGGCGGGCGCCGGCGGCTTCATCAACATCAGCCAGAACGCCAAGACCGTCGTCTTTGTCGGCACCTTCACCGCCGGCGACCTGCAGCTCGGCATCAAGGACGGCCGCCTGCACATTGACAGCGAAGGCACCCAGCGCAAGTTTGTCCGGCAGGTGGATCACCGAACCTTCAGTGCGCGCGAATCGCGCCGGCGCGGCCAGCGCGTGCTGTACGTGACCGAGCGCTGTGTGTTCCAGCTCGCCGGTACCCCTGAAGCCCCGGCGCTGGAACTGATCGAGTTGGCACCCGGCGTCGATTTGCAGCGCGATGTGCTGGCACACATGGACTTCCGCCCGCAAATCAGCCCGCAACTCAAGGTGATGGACGCGGCCCTGTTCGCCGACCAGGCCATGGGCCTGCGCCAGCGCCTGCTGGCCACGCCGCTGGCCGAGCGGCTGGAGCTCGATGCCGCGCACCGGCTGCTGTTCATCAACTTCGAGGGGCTGGCGGTGGACGACATCAACGATGTCAACACCATCGAAGCCCAGATCACGGCGCTGTTGGCACCCCTGAAAGAACGCGTGGCCGTGGTGGTGAACTACGACAGCTTCACCATTGCACCGGCGCTGATCGACGCCTACTCCGCCATGGTGCAGCAACTCAAGCGCCGTTTTTACAGCCGCGTGACGCGCTACGGCACTGGCGGCTTTCTGAAAGCCCGGCTGGAAGCGCGGTTTTAATCAGTTGGGGTCAGAGCACGTCGCTTCGCGAGTGGTCTGACCCGCAAAGTCAACCATTGACCCGGCAGTTACCTGCGAGCCGCCTGCAACATGTCTCGTGTCCTCAGGGCTTCCTGACGCGCTGCCTGCGCAAAATCGGCCCGACTGGAAGCATACAAAATGGCGCGCGATGAATTCACGATGATCGGCCCGTTGTCACGCCAACCCGCCTTGACCGTGGCCAGCGCATCACCCCCCTGCGCACCCACACCCGGTATCAACAGCGGCAGCGTTGGCGCCAGGGCGCGTACGCGCTCGATCTCGGCCGGGTAAGTGGCACCCACCACCAGCCCCAGTTGGCCATTGAGGTTCCACGGCCCCTGCGCCAGTTGCGCAATGTGCTCGTACAAAAGCGGCTCGCCCGCCACGCTGCTCAGACGCTGGTTCTGAAAATCATCGCCGCCCGGGTTGGAGGTGCGGCACAGCAGAAAGGCGCCTTTGCCGTGGTACTTGAGGTAGGGCTGGATGGTATCGAACCCCATGAACGGCGACAGCGTGACCGCGTCGGCACCGTAACGCTCAAAGGCCTCCTTGGCATATTGCTCGGCGGTGCTGCCAATGTCACCGCGCTTGGCATCCAGAATGACGGGCACACCCGGTGCCGTGCGGCGCATGTGCGCCATCAGGCGCTCCAACTGCTCCTCGGCGCGGTGCGCGGCGAAATAGGCGATTTGTGGCTTGAAGGCGCACACCAGGTCCGCCGTGGCGTCCACAACGGCCGCGCAAAAATCGTAAATTTTGCGGGCATCGCCCTGCATGGCCGCAGGAAATTTGGCCGGCTCGGGGTCCAGCCCGACGCACAACATGGAACCGTTTTGGCGCTCGGCATTGCGCAACATGTCTAGAAAATTCATGGCGCCATTGTAAGAAGCGTGGCCGCCAGCCAAACCAAACGTCAGGTGGCCTAAACTTCAGGCCCATCATCTGGTGAATTGACCCCATGCGCTCCAACCAATTTCCCGATAACGACGAAGACAGCCAATTCAGCCCCGCCGAGCGTGCCGCGGCGGCGTCGCGCTCGACCTGGGTCAGCGTGGCCGTGAATCTGGTCCTGAGTGTTGCCCAGATCGCAGTGGGCATTCTGGCCAAATCGCAAGCCCTGATCGCCGACGGCATTCACACCCTGTCGGACCTGGTGGCCGACTTTGTCGTGCTGTTTGCCAACCACCACAGCCAGAAGGACGCCGACGAGGACCACCCCTACGGCCACCAGCGCTTCGAGACCGCCGCCTCGCTGGTGCTCGGGGTGCTGCTGCTGGCAGTCGGTGTCGGCATGCTCTGGTCGGCTGCCGCCAAATTGCAGGATCCGGCCTCGATCGCCACGGTGCACATCATTGCCCTGTGGGTGGCGGGGGGCGCATTGGTCGCCAAGGAGCTGCTGTTTCGCTACATGCTGGCGGTGGCCAAGAAGGTCAAAAGCAGCATGCTGGTGGCCAACGCCTGGCACGCCCGCTCGGATGCGGCGTCGTCATTGGTGGTGGGCCTGGGCATCATCGGCAATCTGCTGGGCTACCCCATCCTGGACCCGATCGCCGCCGCCATCGTGGGCTTCATGGTGACCAAAATGGGCTGGGGTTTTGGTTGGGACGCCCTGCATGACCTGATGGACCGCGCGGTGGATGTGGCCGAGGTTCAGGCCATTCGGAAAACCCTGATGGAGACCCCCGGCATCAGCAATGTGCACGACGTGCGCACCCGCAAAATGGGCGACATGATCGTGGTCGATGCCCACCTGGAAGTCGATGCCACCCTGAGCGTGGAGCAAGGCCACGACATTGCCGTGGAAGCCCGGGACCGCGTCATGCAGCGCCATCGCGTCATCAACATGATGACCCATGTGGACCCCTACAAGCGCCCCGACCGGGACCACGCCAAGCCCGGCCACGTCGCAGGGAAATAAGTTTCCTCACGGCACCTTGCGCTGCACCGTGAAGTCAAGTCCATTGACAAAGCTGCCGTCGGCCTTGATCTCGACCGCGACCTCCTTGTCGCTGAACAGCCCGAGCTTGGCCAGCTGCGCCGGGGCGATGCGCGCCTGGTAGCGACCCGGGCGCACCGCCTGCACAATGTAATAACCATCCGACGAACTGGTGGTGCGCGCCGCCACCTGGCCACGGACATCGACCAGCTCCACCTCGGCCGCACCAATGCCACGCGCCTTGCCCTTGTCCAGCAGGTACACCACACCGTCGACCTCGCCGGTCATCACCACCGGGAAATCCAGCACCTGGGTCTTGCCCGGGCGCGGCAGGATGCGCAGGCCCGGCAGTGCCGGCAGCCACTGCGGGTCTTCCAGCGTCGCAGTGTCGAGCGCGATGTCGGTGTACTGGTGCGGCGTCAGGCGGCTCAGGTAAGCCAGGCCGTCAGGCCCGGTGCGCACCGCCGGACGGCTACCGCCATTGAGCAGAAAGCCAGCGTTCTCAATGGCGTCCTCGCCCTTGTCAAAAATGCCATTCTGGTTGGCATCGAGAAAGGCACGCGCCGACACCGCGCCGGTACCGGCCATCGGCTGCCAGTCGGCCACGAGGCGCTTGCTGCGCGGGTCACGCCCCAGCGACATGAACAGCTGCAGACCGACTGCGCGCTCACCCGTGCTGGTGTAACGCCCGCTTAAGGAAAGGCCAAAACGGCCGAAATTGCGCGTCCAGCCCACGCCCAGGCTCGTCACCCGCGTGTCGAGCATGCGCAACACATCCGCCGTGAGCCGCTGGTGGGCGTCAACTTCCTTGCTCAGTGACAGCGCCAGGCTCGACAACTGGCGCTCAGGCTGGACCTGGTAGGCCAGCTGCCCGCTCACACCCAAGCCGGCCACCCGGCTGCTGACCTGCAAGCTGCCGCTGGCGCTCCGGCCGTTGGGGTCCGAATGCCAGTTCAGGCTGTTGGTGAAGCTGGTGGCCCACACATTGGCCGAGATCCGCGCCGCCACGTCCTGGCTCACCACCCCGGCCAGCGTCACGTCGCGCGACACATCCAGCCCCATCGGCAAACGCAGTTTCTGGCCCAGAGGCAGGCTGCCGCTCAGGCGCAACTTGTCGCGGGTTTTGAGCGGGTCGGTGCTGGGTGCAAAGAAGTCGCTGACAAAGTCATCCAGTGACGTGTGGCTCAGATTGACAGCCATCTTTCCCAGGCTGGTGCGCAGGCCCAGGTTGGTCAGCTTGCCACCGTTGCCGGCATGCACGATGTCGGCAGTGAGCAACGCACCCCCCACCGAAGTGCGCAAACCCAGGTTTTGGTACTGCAGCAGTGGCGTGTCGGCGTTGATGACGCCGCCCGGTGTGGGCAGGCTCACCAGGCCGCCCACCATCGCCAGCTTGTCGGCCAGACCCAGGTCAAACTGCAGCGTCTGGCGGGTGGCGCCGTCGGGCCCACGGCTGCCACCGAGGGTGTAATAAAACTCGCCGGGTTTGGTCAGCGTCTGGTCGAGCAAAAACAGCTGGCGTTCCACGCGGGTCTGGCCCAGCGGGCCGTTGAACACCAGGCGGAACTCGTTCTCGCCAAACACCAGCGTCTGGTCGGCAAACTCGTACAGGCCGTCGGCACGTGACTGCTGGAAGCCGATCAGCGCATCGTTGAAATACAGCGTCACGTCCCAGCCCGGCGGCAGGTCACCGCGCAGGGTGTGCAGGCCAAAACTGCTGGGCTGGGACAGCATTCGGTTGCTCAGCACCAAGCCGTCTCCGCCGCCGCCGCGCAAGGTGTTGTCCAGCGCCGGCAAGCCAATGTTGCCCGCCATCACCGAACGCGCCCGCAGCGGCCCCAGCAAGCCGGCGTCGGGGTCGTGGCGGCTCAGGGTCATGCGCAGCTCAGGCTGGGGTTTGCTATTGCTACTGCTGAGGTAGGCCGACATCTCGGCGCCCAGCAGGTCGCCGGTGACAAAGGCCGAATACGCCACGCTGTGGCTGCCCTGGCCGCTGCCGCGGCTGGCGCTGATGCCCAGGGTCTGGTCCACCGTCGGCATGCTGATGAGCGCGTAGTCATTGGGCGCGAGTGCGAAGCCGCGCTCACCGACACCAGCAACGCGCCTGCCCAGGCTTTTGGCCAGGCGCTCGCGCTCGAGCCGGGCCTGCAAGGGCAGCTTTTCGCGCGGCAAGACTTCGAGGGTCAGCGTCGACAGGCTGAGCTTGAAGTCCAGCGGCAGCCAGCGCTGCAACAGCGCGCTGGCCACATACAGATCGTCGTCAAGCCACTGCACCTGGTGCGGCTCGAACGGCACGGTGCCGTCTTGCAGCGTCACGGTGCCTGCGCCCAGGTCGAGCCGGAAACCGCGCTCTTCGGTCAGGATGAAGCCACTGGCCACTTGGCTGCCGGCGTCCACGGTGATGCCCAAGGTCAGCAGCCTGGCCAGCTCGCCCAGCGGCAACAACACGTCGTTGCCACTCTCGTAGGCATAGAAGCTGTCGGCCAGGGTAGCCTGGTCCAGGCTCAGTTCAAGCAGCAGCACATTGGCACTGGAGAAGACTGAGGTGGTAGTGGCCGGGGCATTGGTCCGTGGCAACGGCGGGCCAGCCGCCAGACTGGTGCCGCAAAACGTCAGCGCGGTCAGCAAGGCCACAAAGGTCCAAACCCCGCGCAAGGTCACGCCGGAACTCTGTAAGGCGGCCTTCAGTCCGCCTGGTCGACGCAAGTCGACCCCACAACACGCCAAACACGGCACTCGCAGTGATGGGATCAGGTTCAGGGCAGTGCCAGCGTGGCCTGTGCCAGCAGCTTGGCGCCGGCATCGGGTCGGGTGCTGAAGCGCAGCGTGAGCGTGCCGTTTTTCAGCGCCAGACCGTCGGGCAGCGTCAAGGGCATGCGCGCCAGTCGCTGGATATTAGGCACGTAAACGGCGACACCGGCCACGCGCGCCAGCGCCACCGGCCGGGCACCAGCCGCAGCAAATTCGACCACCAGGTCGCCATAGACCGAGCGGTTGCCATCCCGGCGAATGGCAAACACCAGCACCGGAGTCTTGACCTTCTCGTTGGCCGGCTCGACTTTCAGGTCCTCCAGCATGGCGGTCACAGCGGTGTCGCCGTGGCGCACGATGACCGGGATGCTGGCACCCACCAAGGCCTGCAGCACAATGGCAATCTGGCCTTCTTCGGGCTCGGTCACGGCCTCCAGACTGGACTGGCCCTCGGCGTCTGCCACGCGGTCAAACTGCAGATGCGAGCGGTACTCACCCGTGGCCAGGTCGGCCGGCTTGCGCACCGAAATACGCACCGTCTGGCCCACGCCGGGCTGCAGCGTGACTTGGCGCGGCGAGTAGCTCAACATCGGGCTGGCGAACTGCTCACCGGGCTGGGCCTCCTTGGCCTCGACAATCTCGCCGGTCTCGGTCATGCGCCGGTTCACGATGCTGATGCGGTAGGTCTCAGACTTGGTGCCGCGGTTGACCAGTTCCACTTGGGCGGCACGCTGGTTTTTTTCCAGTTCGACCCGGGTCGGGTAGAGCATCAGGTCGGCCCGGGCCGACTGGGCACCGAGCAGCAGGGCCAGCGCCAGCGCGCCCGTGGAGACGATGTTTTTCATTGCGGGATATCCATGGGGGATCATAAGGGCTGAGAGATGGCAGACCAGTCAGGGACAGGTCACCGACACGGAGAAATTGCTCAGATACGGGCCAGCGACTTGAACACCACCGACGCTCAGCGTGCCGCCCACGTAAATCGTGCCAGCACCCGCGCTGTTGAGCGTGATGCTGCCACTGGGCAAACTGGTAAAACTGTTGAGCCCCATGGCGCGGCCGTCACCGGTGAGGGCGATGAGCCCGTCGGCGGGCAAAACGATGATGCACGAGGTGTTCACCGGACCGCTAAGGACCGTATATTCAGCCCGGCTGCCGCTTGCCCCCACCCCTTGCGTGAACAGAATCACGCCGGAAGCCGAGCGCACCCCGGCCGGACTCATCGTCACAGAGCCCGCCATACCGCCCGGCACGAACTTGCCAAAGGCCAGATCCACTGTTTTGGTGACCGTCACGGTCGCCAGTGCCGGCAGCGCCAGCACAGCCCAAAAGGCCACCAGGACGGCAGCCTTTTGGGCGAGGCGAAAGTTGGAAAACATACCGGTTCAGTTGTAGGTGACGATGGCCGTGACGGTACCACGACCACCCGCCGGCGCTGGCAGCACCACAATCTGCACGCCGCTGCCACTCAAGGCACCACTGGTCGACAGGGTACCGCCCGACGTGGCGATCTGCGTGATGACGGCAGCCAGGCCAGCGTTGTCGCTCACGGAAAAGACCGCCGACGCGTCCGATCCGCCGGCGGTCAGTGTCATCGTCGATGGTGCTGAACCACTTGAACCACCCGGGATGCTCAGTGTGAGCACGCCAGCGGTCGAGCTGACCAGCAACTGGGTGCTGGCGTCAGCCACTGCGTGGGCCGGGGATCGGATCGTTGCTTCAACTTTGCCCGTTGCGGTGGCTGCCTTCGTCGCTGCAACTGCTAACAAGCCCCCAATCAGCAACAAAGATACCGACGACGCTGCTTGCTTAGCTTGCATAAGCCATTGACAGCTTTATTGGTATGCAACAGTAACGGTATACGTTCCCGTGTACGCGCCAGAATTTTGATTTGCCGCGACAGCCAAACTGCCACCCACAAAAAATGCATCCGTACCAGCCACCAGACTGCCGCTCGTCTTACTTTGAGTCAATGTGACCGTCATATCAGCTGCGTCGTTTGAACTGGTCGAAGCCAAAGTTGCAGCTTCAGGAACCGTGATCGTGTAGCTATTTGAGTCACCACCCAAGACCGTGAATTTGCCTGACTGTTGTGTCCCCGTCGAACTCACCGTCGTGTCTGTCTTTACAGCCTCATCGACCGCGGTCAACGCAACTGTTCCAGCCGTAGTCACACTCGCGGTCACTGAACCGAAGGCGAGCGCCCGTGCTTCAGAAACGGTGATTGGATTGATCACAGTTGCTGATGCTGTTCCAGTTGCATCCGCAGCCATCACCCCGCCCGCCATCACCATTGCGCCAATGGCCAAAGCCAGCTTTGTCATCTTCGTGCTCATGATCAACTCCTAAGTTTCCGCTCCAACGTGAGCGGCTTGTTTGGCCGTCTTCATTGGTAGACGGCCAGACCAGGACTCACCGGGACTTTCCCGATTTCGTGACTCCATGGTATGAGTGGCAAGCACTTGTGACCATCGGCTCTCGCCTGAAAACGACCCCGACATCGCCCTAATTCAGGCTAGGGGTTTTGCCTAGAAATTTGAGTTCAGTGGTCCTGCTGGACCCACTGGATGGCAAAGTGCGCCAAGGCGGCGCTGTTGGGCAGATCGAGCTTGCGGCGGATGTTGCTGCGGTGGGTTTCGATGGTTTTCAGGCTGCGCTTGAGCTGATCGGCAATGTCGCGCGTGCCGGCGCCCGCCCCGATCATTTGCAGCACCACCATTTCGGTGCTGGTGAGTCGCCCGACGCCGGTGCTGGTACTGGCCGGTGTGCCCTGCACCATGTCCTGCAACATCTGGTTGCGCATGCGGTCGCTCACATACAACTGGCCGCCGAGCACGGTGCGCATGGCGGCCAGCAGGGTGTCGATGTCCGAGCCTTTCATAAGGTAGCCGTGGGCGCCAGCTTTGAGCGCACGCGCGGCAAAAATCTCTTCGTCGTGCATGGACAGGGCCAGCACGCGCAGCCCGGGCCGGTACTGCAGCAACCGTTGAAACAGCGGGATTGCTGAGGCCGTTCCCAGTGTCATGTCAACAATGGCCAGGTCGGGCTGCTGCGCCCGCACCGCTGCCACGGCCTCGTCAGCCGTGCCACATTCGGCACAGACCACCAGGCTGGGGTCTTGCCCAATCACGGCCGCCAGGCCGGCGCGCACGATGGGGTGGTCGTCAACAATGATGACTTTGGTGAGCTTCATGGCGGATTCAATTCTTCTGGTGTGGCGCTGGCCTTCTCATGAGCGGCCAGCGGTAGCATGATTTCAATGCGGGTGCCACCGCCCGGCGGCGTCAGCGTGCGCAGGCTGGCGCCGATTTGCCCGGCCCGCGCGGCCATGGTGCGCAGGCCAATGCCCTGGCCCGAGCGATTGCGGCGCTCGCGCTGGATGCCGAAGCCATTGTCGGTGACGCTGATGACGAGCCCCCGACTCCGGCTGGCATAAGCAATGGTCATGCGCTTGGCCCCGCTGTGCCGGATGACGTTGCTGGTGGCTTCCTGAACGATACGGTAAATGTGCAGGGATTGCTCGGCACTGAGTTGCGGCTGGCTATGGTCATGCTGGAGCCGGGCATCAATCGCGGTGCTGGAGCGCACCTGTTTCACCAGCGATTCCAGCATGGCTTGAAGACCGGCAGATTCGAGATCGACCGGAAACAGGCCATGAGAGATACCGCGCAATTTGTCCACCGCTTCATTGAGCAGCCCGGCCAGTTGGCGCGCCAGCCCCGATTCGGCGCGTTCGGCCTTCGCCAAAGTGGCCGCCATGGTGCCGGCCAGCATGGCGGCGCCGGTCAGAATCTGGCCGACATCGTCGTGCAGATCCTGACCCACCTGGCGCAAGGTGGTCTCGCTGATATGGACCAGCATGCCATAAACATCGTCGGTGAGTTGCTGGCTTTTCACGTTGGATTGCTGCAGCCGGTAAAGTTCCTCGACGGTGGCTTGCTGCTCGCTGAGGTCGTTGCAAAAGAAAAACAGCCTGTCACCCAACTCGGGGGCCTGGGTGGCGGCGATTTGCAGCGAAAGGATCGACCCGTCCTTACGGCGCTGGCTGGCCACAAAACTGAGCTTGCCCAGGCGCCGGATGTCGGTGATGCGGACGACAATGCTGGCGGGATTTTCGTAGGCGTCTAATTCAGCGACGTTCATGCCCAGCAGCTCCGCGCGGCTGAAGCCGGTCATGGCGCAGTAGGCGTCGTTGACTTCGAGCAGTTTGCCGGTGAAGTCGATCAGGCCGAACCCCTGGGCAGTGGCTGCAAGCACCGTGCGGTATTTTTCCTCGTTGCGGGCCAGTTCCTGGCGCAAGGCCTTGCGTTCGCTGATGTTCTCGAAAGTGGCAATGAAATACTGCGGCCAGCCGCTGGGTCCGGGCCAACTGGCCACGCTGATGCTCACCCACAAGGCATGACCGGCCGCGTGGCGGCAACGCCTTTCGATGAAGATGCGGTTGGTCTCAAGCACATTCAGGCGGCGCAGCCACTCCTGGCTGCTCGATTGGTCCCGATCCCAAAAAAAGTCGGAAAAATGATGCCCGAGCAGTTGTTCTGGCTCATAGCCCAGCAAGGCACACAGGCTGGGATTCACGTCCAGCAGAGTTCCCTCGATGGCAATGCGTGCCATGCCGAGCGGTGCTTCCAGATAGATGCTGCGGTAGTACGCGTTGTCCTGCGCCTCGGCAGTCGCTTGCGTCTGGCCGGCAACCCGTGGCGAGATCAAATCCATGGCCGCATGATAAGCCGCCGCGTCGCACACGCCGTCGACAACAAAAACCCACACCACTCACCTAGGGTTAACCCTAGGTCGAGTTATGATGCAGTGCACAATTTATACGTCAGTTGACTGGCGGATTGGCACCCATCAGCGGAGTTTTTCCTCATGCGTTCGTATTTCGTCGCGGCGACACAGCCCAATGTCGGCCTCACTTCGGTTTCACTGGGTCTCTTGCGGGCACTGCAACGGCGCGGACTGAAGGTTGCATTTGTCAAACCCGTCACCAAGCGCACGCCAGACACCGAGCCGTCGGTGCTGTTCGCACGCGACATTTGCAAGGTCGCGAACACGCCCAACCCCATGCCCATGAGCTTGGTGACACACTACGTCACCACGGGAAAAGCCGACGACTTACTCGAAGAGATGGTCAGCCTGGCGATGTCCTGCACCGACGGGGCCGATGTGCTGGTGGTCGAGGGGATTCATGCCGATCCGATGCTGGCGTTCATTCCGCGGCTGTCAGCGGACATCGCCAGAAGCCTGCAGGCGGACGTGTTGCTCGCTGCCAGTGGTGCCGACGCCGAGGGCATTGCACAGACCCGCTACATGATTGCCCAAGTGCGCCAGGCGGGACGCAAGGTGGTGGGCGTGATCTTCAACCGCGCGGCGGCCGACTTTGATCAAGCCGCCGTCGCCGGGCAGCTGGACGGCGTGCCGATCTGGGGCGTCATACAGAACAATCCGGCGCTGTCGGCACCGCGCACCCTCGACGTGGCCCGCTTCCTGGGCGCCGAGGTGATGATCGAGGGCCAGATCGCGACCCGGCGCGTGCTCGACACCGTGCTGGCGGCGCGCTCGGTCACCGAAGTCATTCCGCGCCTGACACCGGGCGCACTGGTGATCAGTGCCGGTGACCGCGACGACGTCATCCTGGCCACGGCGCTGGCCGAAAGCAACGGCATCGAACTGGCCGGTCTGGTGCTGACGCATCACAGCTTCATCAGTCCGCGCATCGAGCGCTTTGGCTCACGCGCCTTTCACAGTGGCTTGCCGGTGTTGCGCACCGATGGCGACAGTTTCGAGACCGCCGCGCGCATCAGCCGTTTGCCGCTCGCGGTCCCGCTGGACGATTTGGACCGCATGGACACCGTCATCGACAGCCTGGCCGAACAACTGGACGGTGACGCCATCTGTGCCGGCCTGGAGCTTGCTGCCTCGACCCGCATGTCGCCGCCGGCCTTCCGTTACCAACTGATCCAGAAGGCACGCGCCGCCAACAAACGCATCGTGCTGCCCGAAGGCGATGAGCCGCGCACGATTCGCGCCGCGGTGATTTGCACACAAAAGGGCATCGCGCGCTGCGTGCTATTGGGCAAGCGCACGGTGATCCAGTCGGTCGCCGACTCGCTCGGCATCGAATTACCGCCGGGGCTGGAGATCCTGGAACCCCATCTGGTGGCTGAACGTTATGTAGCACCGATGGTGGAGTTGCGCAAAAGCAAGGCGCTCACGCCGGGGCAAGCCCTGCTGGCACTGGAAGACAGCGTGGTGCTGGGCACCATGATGCTGGCGCTGGACGAAGTCGACGGTCTGGTCAGCGGCGCGGTGCACACCACGGCCAGCACGATTCGCCCCGCCCTGCAATTGATCAAGACAGCCCCGGGTTCGAGCATTGTTTCGTCGTGCTTCTTCATGCTCATGCCGGAGCAGGTGCTGGTTTACGCCGATTGCGCGGTCAACCCCGACCCGACGGCCCGGGAACTGGCCGAGATCGCCAAGCAGAGCGCCGACAGCGCGCGCGCCTTTGGCATCGAGCCCAAGGTCGCCATGATCAGCTACAGCACCGGGGTTTCGGGCGCAGGTGACGACGTGGAAAAAGTCCGCGTGGCCACCGGGCTGGCGCGAACCCAGTGGCCCGAGCTGGTGATTGACGGCCCGATGCAGTACGACGCCGCCACGGTGCGCGAAGTGGCTGCGCAAAAGGCACCTGGCAGCGCAGTGGCCGGCCAGGCCACCGTGTTTGTGTTCCCCGACCTCAACACCGGCAACACCACCTACAAAGCGGTTCAGCGCTCGGCCAACGTGGTGTCGGTGGGCCCGATGCTGCAGGGCTTGCGCAAGCCGGTGAATGATTTGTCGCGCGGCGCCTTGGTGGACGATATTGTTTTCACCATCGCCTTGACAGCCATCCAGGCGCAGGCCATGGCGCAAGCATGAGGCGGGTGCGCTCAGTGGCCTGACCCGGCTCACCGCTTATTTTTTGACTGCTTTCGCCCGCGACGATTTTTTGGCCGGGGCCGGCCTGGCTTGGCCACTTTGATCAAGGCACAGCAGGGCGTCCGCGTAACACATGAAGCGGTTGAGGTAATCAGGCGAGATCTCGCGCATCAAGGCCAACGACGCCAGCACCAGCCGATGCGAATTGATGGGGCCGGCATTCTGAGGCCCCTGCCTGAGCGCCTTGGCCACTTGCCTGTCGACACTGAGTTTGGACCAGGTATTGCGGAACTGGCGCACGCTTTTGAGCTCGGGTCGTGAGCGGGTCGCGCTCTGCAGCACACCGCTCTGGCTGGTATCAGCCTGCTGCTGCGCGTGTTGTGCGATATACCGGGTCAGCTCGCGCAGCGACGCGCCCGGCGCACGGCTTTCCTGACCCACGCTGGCCGGAGATGCCTCGCGCTGCGCCAGCTCAAAGCGCCTTTGAAAAGTCTGCAGCGCTTGTCCCAGCCGGACATCCAGCAGACGCCTGACCTCACCCTGGTGCCTGCCGGCGCGCTCCAGCAGCGCCTGCAGGTAATGGCAAGTCACCGGGTCATGCTGCGCCGCGCCGGCCAGGCACAGGTCAGCCAGTTGCGCTTGGAAGTCCCGCGCCGGCGCACTCATGGCTTGGCAGGGGCGACAGGCGTGGTTTTGGGCACGGGCGCCATTTCAACGCGCCGGTTCTGCTGGCGCGCTGCCTCGTCGCTGTTGGGGGTGACCGGTTGCTCGGCACCAAAGGCGGCGGCAAACACCATGGACGAGGGCATGCCCTCATCGATCAAGGCGCGTGTGACCGTCAGGGCGCGTTGGGCCGACAGTTCCCAGTTGTCGACAAAACGCGAGTTGCCTTCGCGGATCGACCGGTCATCGGTGAAGCCACTGACCATCAGCAGTTCATCGCGCGAGGCCAGGTAAGCCCGCAGCGGCATCACCAGGCTGTTGAGCAGTTGCCGCCCCTCGGGCTGCAACTGGTCGGAATTGAGCGCAAACAGCACGCGGCCACTGATGCCGATGCGCCCGTTGTTCAAGGTGATGCGCCCCGCAGCCAGCGGAATCGCCAGGGCTTTCTCCAGCGTCATGCGGCGTTGCTCCTCGACCTTGCGTTTGTTGATTTCGGTTTCCAGGCTGGTGGCCAACTCCAATTGAACCCCCAACACGGCCACCAGAATCAGCACAAACGCGCCCAGCAGGCCCGACATCAGGTCGCCAAAAACGGCCCAGACCGGCGCGGTTTGCTCAATGCCTTCGCTGTTGTCCATCAGCTCACCGCTTCAGCCGCCAAAGCCTGGCGGGCCGGGAACTGGCGCAGTTCGTCAAAAATTTCCTTTTGCGACATCAGGCTCAGATCGATGATTTCACGGGCCTGGGCCACGTAGTAGGCGAGCTGGTCGTCGCTGCGCGCCATGGATTTGTCCAGCGCAGCTTCAATGCGTTGCAGTTGGCCCACCAGCTTGGCGTTGGCCTCACTGAAGGCGCTCACTGCAAAACCCAGGGCATCGCTGAGGCTGGCCACGTCCACCGCGCTGCTGCCGACCTGGGCGGCCACGTTTGAGAGCTTGGCGGTCTGCTGGCCGACCTGCGCGGCGAACTGGTCGCCGGTTTGCTGCAGCGCCCCAGCCGAAGAGGCCACCAGCGAATCGATCACCGCGCGCTGCTCAAGCGACGCATGGTTGATGCCCTCAAGCAAGGCATTCAGGGTAGCCATGATGCGGCTGCGCTCCTCCAGCAGTTCGTTGTCACGCGCCACGCTGTTTGAGATCTCCTGGCGCAATTGGCCGATGACAGCGGCCGCGGCGCGTGGTGCTTCCGAGGCGGTTTCAATGAGGTGTTTGATCGGGTCTTCGAGCGCCGTGCCCAGCGTGCTCAGGTGGCTGGTCAGTGCGGTCTGCAAGTCGCCCAGGCGCGCCACGGCGGCATCGCCAC
This sequence comes from Rhodoferax sp., assembly GCF_030653815.1. Classification (GTDB taxonomy): domain Bacteria; phylum Pseudomonadota; class Gammaproteobacteria; order Burkholderiales; family Burkholderiaceae_C; genus Rhodoferax. Next base: position 78,001 of record NZ_JAURYQ010000029.1, read on the forward strand.
GTTGCGCCTCCTCGATCCGCAGTGCACCCAGTTCGGTCTGCAACAAGCTGGCCAGCTGGTCCATGCGCGCGCCATGCTGCGCCAGCCATTGCGCCTCCGCGTCGATGCGGGAGCGCGCCAGCGCCTCGGCACTGTTGGTCAGACGCTGGAGGTCACTCAGCGTGCTGCCGGCGCTGGCTTGCGCGTTGGCGGTGACCTGCTGGGCGGTCTGGGCCAGCACCGTGCAGATGGCCTGCTGCTGCGCCAGCGCCTGCGCGCCAAACCGCTCAGACAAGCCGTCGAGTTGCATTTGCGCGGTGGTGATCACGCGTTCGTGCAACGCCCTTGCCTCGCGGGCCATGCCCGACAAGGCGGCCTCGACCACCGGTTGGATGCGCTCGCCAGCCACGTGGGCGCTTTGCATCAGGCTGTCCTTGAGCGATTGGTCCACCGAAGCGGCCAGCTCGCGGTACATGGCCTTGACCTCGCCGTGAAAACCTTCCTGATTGCTCAGCAGGCGCTGGTTCAGTTGCTGGCTCAGCTGGTCCATCTGCGCCATCATCAGCTGCAATTGGTCCACCACTGCAGGCAGGGCGTGGGCCTGATATTGCAGCGCCTGGTAGGCTTCTTGGCGCTGATGGGTCAGTGAAAAACCGCGCAAGACGGTCGCAATTTTGCCGTCCAGCAGCTGGCTCGTCAGCATTCTTTCGCGCCGGCTCAGCGCCGACATCAGGCCCAGCATGGCCGACGCCGCGACACCCGCCACCGAGGTGCCAAACGCCAGCCCCAGGCCCTGAATGGGTGCCGCCAGCGCGCTGCGGATAGCCTGCAGGTCGGTGGTGCCCTGCAGCGAAAACGCGGCGCCATTGAGCGTCACGACCATGCCCAAAAACGTGCCCAACATGCCCAGCATCACCAGCAAACCCACCAGATAAGGTGTCAGTGCGGGGCCGGGCAAACCGATGCGTTCGCCCTCAACGCGCAGCCGTACCGGGTTCTGCAGCGAAGGATGCAGGTGCTTGAGCCAGTCACCCAGGTTCGGTAGTGACTCCGGAATGGCTGCCAGCGCCTCCGACAAACGGGTCGTGGCCTGGCGAAATTGGCGTAGCTCCAGGGCGCCGAAGCCATAAACCACGGCAATCAGCGCCGTCACGGTCAGCGCCAAGGGATGTGCCAGCACAAACCCGACGCCAACCCAGACGATGGCCATGGCGCCCGACAAAAAGGCGCCTGTGAACAGATATTTATTCATTGATCTTGTGTTGTCCCGTGATTGATTCCAGCTGGCAAGCCTCGATGAGGCCCAGCACCGGTTGCATGCGAAGGTCCAGTTCAGCGCGCAGCAGCGTTTGCAGTTCCTGGCAAAAGTCGGCCAGCCACTCCGTTGCTTGCTCACGCCCTTGGCGCAAATGCTTGAAGCGTTTTTCGAGCAGCGAGGGCAGTTTCTGGAGCAACCGGCCCTCGCGCTCGCAGAGAATGCCGTCGAGGGCGGCGTCCAGTGCGGCCAGTTTTCGGAGCCTGGGCGAGGACTGACCCAGGACCTCCCGCACATGGACGCGCAGGGGCGACAGCTTTAATTCGATCTCGCGTTGCTGCGCCTGGTAGTGGCGACGGTAGGGCTCGTAGGCAAACGCAGGGTCATTGAGCGTATCGACTTCTGGCGCGGACAGTTCTTTGGGTAGCCGCCCGATCGAACTCACCAAACCAGCCTGCACGCGCTCAAACGCCTTGTCCAGTGCCAGGCGCTGGCCGGATGTCACGCCTTCGGGCATCCCGGACGGGCCGGACGTGCTGGCGTTGTGCACCGCCGACAGGGTGATGGCGTCGGTAAAGCTGACCCACTGGCCCAGCTTTTCAGCAAATGCGTCACCTTGCTCGACCGTGTCCAGCAAAGACAGTTCGGCGAGCACACGAACGAGTTCGGCGCTGTGAAAGCTGGTACGCGTCAGGGCTCGCGTCATGGGCAGGTTCGATAAAACATGAAATTTTTTGGGGCAAGAACCCAAACGCTTGGTTTGGTTGCCAGCTTGCGATCCATGGGTGGCTACGACAACGCAGCGAATCAGGGAGATGTCGCAATCATGGTGCCCGGGGCCGGAATCGAACCGGCACTCCTTTCGGAGGGGGATTTTGAGTCCCCTGCGTCTACCAATTTCACCACCCGGGCAACGCTTTGAGGCCCGAATTATGGCACAGTGCGGGTTATGAAATATTCCACCATCGAAGATTTGATCGGCAAAACCCCTCTGGTGCGCCTGCAGCGGATTGGGGCCGCGGAAAATGCCGCGCGGGGCAACGTCATTCTGGGCAAACTGGAAGGCAACAACCCGGCAGGGTCGGTCAAGGACCGGGCTGCCATGTCAATGATCCAGCGCGCCCAGGAGCGCGGTGAGATCACCCCGGGTGACACGCTGATCGAGGCGACCTCGGGCAACACCGGCATCGCGCTGGCCATGGCGGCAGCCATCAAGGGTTACCGCATGGTGTTGATCATGCCCGAAGACCTGTCGATCGAGCGCGCGCAGACCATGAAGGCGTTCGGCGCCGAGCTGATCCTGACGCCCAAAAGCGGCGGCATGGAATACTCGCGCGACCTGGCCGACCAGATGGCGATTGAGGGCAAGGGCCACGTGCTGGACCAGTTCTCCAACGCCGACAACCCGCGCATCCACATCGAGACCACCGGGCCGGAAATATGGTCAGCCACCAAGGGCAAGATCACCCATTTTGTCAGTGCCATGGGTACCACCGGCACCATCACCGGGGTCTCGCAGTACCTCAAAAAGAAGAACCCGGCCATCAAAATCATTGGCGTGCAGCCCACCGAAGGCTCACGCATTCCGGGCATACGCAAGTGGCCGCAAGCCTATTTGCCCAAGATTTACGACCCCACCCATGTCGATGAACTGCTCTATGTGAGCCAGGAAAATGCCGAGGAAATGTGCCGTCAACTGGCCCGCGAAGAAGGCATCTTTGCCGGAATTTCAGCGGCTGGGGCCTGCTGGGTGGCACGGGAAATAGCCCAGCGGGAGAAGCATGCGACCATTGTCTTCATCGTCTGCGACCGGGGCGACCGCTATCTTTCTACCGGCGTCTTTCCGGCCTGAGGCCGCGCAGCGCCACAAAATTTCAGGAATCCAGCATGCACATCGACAAAGAAATTGACACCCGTGGGCTGAATTGCCCGCTGCCCATTTTGAAAGCCAAGAAGGCCCTGGCCGAGCTGGAAAGCGGTCAGGTGCTCAAGGTGATCGCCACCGACAGCGGCTCGCTGCGCGACTTCCAGGCCTTTGCCAAACAAACCGGCAACGAGTTGCTGGACCAGCAGACCGTGGGCGTGGAATTCATCCACGTGATGCGCCGACGCTGACGCGCCGGTTGCGGGGCTGACCGCCTCTTCCCCCTATTCCCATTGCTGGATTTCAGAGGACATGGTGCATTTTCTATAAGGTGTATTTAAAATACATCTAAAGGAGAATCTCATGACCTCAATCACCTTGACACCGGCGGCGGCCGCGCAAATTCGCAAGCAGATTGCCAAGCACGGCAGCGGCAGGGGTTTGCGCGTGGGCATCAAGCCCGTGGGTTGCTCAGGCTATGCCTACACCTACGCGCTGGCCGAAGACATCCGCGATGACGAGCAACGCATCGAAGCTTTTGGCGCCACGCTACTGGTCGCCACCGAGCATCTGGCAAGTCTGGAAGGCGCGTGCCTCGACTTTGTCACCGAGGGGCTGAAGCAGACTTTCCAGTTTGACAACCCCAACGTCGGCATCACCTGCGGCTGCGGCGAGAGCTTCAGCCTCAACACCAAGAAGGTCGCCGTATGAGCGCCATCCTTGACAAGCTGGTCAACCAGCCCTACCAACATGGCTTTGTCACCGACATTGCATCGGACGTAGCCGCCAAGGGTCTGAGCGAAGACACCATCCGGCTGATCTCTACCAAGAAGAACGAGCCGGACTGGCTGCTGGAATTCCGCCTGAAGGCGTATCGCCACTGGCTGACCATGACCGAGCCCGAGTGGGCCAACGTCAAGTACCCGAAGATCGATTTCCAGGCCATCAGCTACTACGCCGCACCCAAACCCAAGGCCAAACTCAAGAGCCTGGACGAAGTGGATCCAGAGTTGCTGCGCACCTTCGAGAAGCTCGGTGTGCCAATGCACGAACGCGCGGCGCTGGCCGGTGTGGCCGTGGATGTGATCTTTGACAGCGTCTCGGTCACCACCACCTACAAGGCCAAACTGGCTGCGGTCGGCATCATTTTTGGCTCAATCTCCGAGGCGGTGCAAACCCACCCGGAGCTGGTCAAAAAGTACCTTGGCACGGTGGTGCCGTCGGCCGACAACTATTACGCAGCGCTCAATTCGGCGGTGTTCACCGACGGCTCGTTTTGCTACATCCCCAAGGGCGTCAAGTGCCCGATGGACCTGTCCACCTACTTTCGCATCAACACCCAGGACACCGGCCAGTTTGAGCGCACCCTGATCGTGGCCGAAGAAGGCGCGTCGGTGTCGTACCTGGAAGGCTGCACCGCGCCGCAATTCGACACCAACCAGCTGCACGCGGCCGTGGTGGAACTGGTGGCGCTGGACAACGCCGACATCAAATACTCCACCGTGCAAAACTGGTATGCCGGAGATGAGAATGGCATTGGCGGCATCTACAACTTTGTCACCAAGCGCGGCGTGTGCAAGGGCGTCAACTCGCGCATTTCATGGACCCAGGTGGAGACCGGCTCGGCCATCACCTGGAAGTACCCGTCGTGCATTTTGCTGGGCGACAACTCGGTGGGCGAGTTCTATTCGGTGGCGGTCACCAACCACCACCAGCAGGCCGACACCGGCACCAAAATGATCCACATCGGCAAAAACACGCGCAGCACCATTGTCAGCAAGGGCATCTCGGCGGGCCAATCGAGCAACAGCTACCGGGGTCTGGTCAAGGTGATGCCAGGGGCCACCAACGCACGCAACTACTCGCAATGCGACTCGATGCTGGTGGGGGCCAAGTGCAGCGCCAACACCTTCCCCTACATCCAGGTGCGCAACCCCAGCGCCCGCGTGGAGCACGAAGCCTCAACGTCCAAAATTGGCGAAGACCAGATGTTCTATTTTGCCCAGCGCGGCATTGGCGCCGAAGAAGCGGTGTCGATGATCATCAATGGTTTTTGCAAGGACGTGTTTCAACAACTGCCGATGGAGTTCGCGGTTGAAGCCACCAAATTACTCGGATTCAAACTGGAAGGGAGCGTCGGATGATGATTCAAAATAGCCCAACTCTGCTGGAGGTGCGCGGCCTGCGCGCCAGCATCAATGGCACCGAAATACTCAAAGGCCTGGACTTCACCGTCAAGCGCGGCGAAGTGCACGCCATCATGGGGCCCAACGGCTCGGGCAAGAGCACGTTTGCCAAGGTGCTGGCGGGCCACACGGCCTACGACGTGACGGGTGGCGAGGTGCTGTTCGAGGGCAAGAACCTGCTCGAGATGGCCCCTGAAATGCGGGCCCGTGCCGGCGTGTTTCTGGCCTTTCAGTACCCGATCGAAATCCCCGGTGTTGGCAACAGCCAGTTTTTGCGCTTGGCCTACAACACGGTGCAGGCCGAGCGCGGCCAAGAGGAGCTGGACCCGCTGGAGTTTGATGACCTGGTGCGCGAGAAGATGAAATTGCTCGAAATGAGCCCCGATTTTCTGCAACGCAGCGTCAACGAAGGCTTCTCCGGCGGCGAGAAAAAACGCAACGAGATTCTGCAAATGGCACTGCTGGCGCCCAGCCTGGCCATCCTTGATGAGACCGATTCGGGACTGGACATTGACGCGCTGCGCGTGGTCTCTCAAGGTGTGAACCACCTGGCCAGCAAGGACAACGCCATGGTGCTGGTCACGCATTACCAGCGCCTGCTGAACTACATCGTGCCCGACTTTGTGCATGTGATGAGCGCGGGGCGCATCATCCGCACCGGCGGCAAGGAACTGGCGCTCGAACTGGAAGAACGCGGCTACGACTGGATTGAAGCCGAGGCCGCCGGAGTGCTGGCATGAGCAGCGGCACCGCATTGGCCACCGACGAAGGTGTGTTGGGACGCCTGCTCGCCAGCCTGACACTGCCGCCGGGCAGCGCCGCCCCGAGCCAGCCGGACTGGCTCAAGACCCTGCGCAGCCAAGCGCTGGAGCGCGCAGGCACACTCAGGCTGCCCAACACCCATGACGAGGCTTGGCGCTTTACCCCGCTGGCCAAGTTTTCCAGCCAGTCGTTTCAGCCGCTGCGCGCACCCACCGTCTTGCAGCCCGACGACATCGCCCATCTGACCCTTCCGGAAGCCACAACGCGGCTGGTGTTTGTCGACGGTCTCTATGCGCCACAGCTCTCCAGCACCCGCCCCGAGACAGGTCTGGTGCTTGGCACGCTGGATGCCATGCTGGTCACCCAGGCGCCTAGCCTGGAAGCGCATCTGGGTCAGCACGCCAATGCGGACACCTTGTTTGCCGCACTCAACACCGCTTTTCTGCAAGACGCTGCCGTGCTGGTCGTGCCGCGTGACAGCGTGCTGGCCGCCCCCGTGCATGTGCAGTTCATTTCGACCCAGCCCGGGGTCGCCAGCCACCCGCGCCTGTTGCTGGTGGCCGGTGCCTGCAGCCAGCTAACCGTGATTGAAGACTACGTGGCACTGCACGCCGGCAGTTATTTCACCAACGCTGTGGCCGAAGTGGTACTGCAAGCCCATGCACAAGTCACCCATGTGCGCCTGCAGCGCGAGAGTGCGCAGGCCTTTCACCTGGCCAGCTGCGCGGTGTCGCTCGGCGCTGCCAGCCGCTACCAATCGGTCGGCATCAGCCTGGGCGCTCAGATTTCGCGGCTCGATCTCAGCGTGCGGCACACCGCCGAGGGCGCGCAGTGCACCCTCAACGGCCTGGCGCTGATCAGCGGCGAACAGCTGGCAGACACCCACAGCTTTATCGACCACGCCAAGCCGCACGGCACCAGCCGCCAGTTGCACAAATGCATTGTGGGTGGCACGGCGCACGCGGTGTTCAATGGCCAGGTGATGGTGCGCCCCGGCGCGCAACAGACCGATTCGGCGCAGTCCAGCCGCAACCTGCTGCTCTCGAAACAAGCGCAGGTCAACACCCAGCCGCAGCTCGAAATTTTTGCCGACGACGTGAAGTGCACCCACGGTGCCACCGTGGGCCAGCTTGACAGCGAAGAAGTGTTTTACCTGCAAAGCCGCGGCCTCTCAGAAGGGGTGGCGCGCAATCTGCTCACCTATGCCTTTGGCGCCGAAATCATCAACCACATTCCGGTCGCTTCACTGCGCCAGCAGCTGGAGCAAACGGTGCTGGAACAAACCACGGGCCAGCCATGAGCCACCCACCCACCCCCGTTGCGCCCGTCGCCTTTGACGTGGCCCGCATTCGCGCCGACTTTCCCATCCTCCAATTGGCCGTGGCGGGCAAGCCGCTGGTCTACCTGGACAACGCGGCCTCGAGCCAGATGCCGCAAGCGGTGATCGACCGGCTGGTGCGTTACCAGACCCATGAGCACGCCAACATCCACCGCGCGGTGCATTATTTGTCCGAGACCGCGACGGCCGCCTACGAGGCGGCGCGTGTCACGCTGCAGCGCTTCATCAACGCGGCCGAGGCGCGCGAGGTGATCTTCACCAGCGGCACCACCGAGGGCATCAACCTGGTGGCGCAGAGCTGGGGCCGCCAGAACATCAAGGCGGGCGACGAAATCATCTTGACCGTGCTGGAGCACCACTCGAACATCGTGCCCTGGCAAATGCTGGCGACTGACAAAGGCGCCACGATCCGCGTGGTACCGATGAACGACGCCGGCGAGCTACAACTGGATGCCTATGAGGCGCTGTTCAACGAACACACCCGCCTGGTCAGCGTCGGCCATGTCTCGAACGCGCTGGGCAGCATCCACCCGGTGAAAGAAATGATTGCCTTCGCCCACGCCCACGGTGTGCCGGTGCTGGTCGACGGCGCGCAGGCCGCGCCGCACCTGGCGGTGGACGTGCAGGAGCTGGATTGTGATTTTTATGTGTTCTCGGGCCACAAGCTGTGCGGGCCGACCGGCATCGGCATCTTGTACGGCCGCGCCGCGCTACTGGAAGCCATGCCGCCATTCAAGGGCGGTGGCGACATGATTCACACCGTGAGCTTTGAGAAAACCACCTACGCCCCGATCCCGAACAAGTTCGAGGCCGGCACGCCGCCGATTGCCGCCGCCATCGGGCTGGGCGCCGCCGTGGACTACCTCAACACCATCGGCATGGCCACCATTGCTGCGCATGAGCATGCCCTGCTGCGTGATGCCACCGAGCAACTGGCCGCAACGCCCGGCGTGCGCCTGCTGGGCACGGCGCAGCACAAGGCGGCGGTGCTGTCCTTTGTGCTGCAGGGCATTCACCCGCACGACGTCGGCACCCTGCTCAACCAGGAAGGTGTGGCGGTGCGCACCGGCCACCATTGCGCCCAGCCGCTGATGGCGCGCCTGGGTGTGGCCGCCACCTCGCGCGCATCGTTTGCGTTTTACAACACCCACGCCGATGTCGACGCCCTGGTGGCCGGCATCCGCACGGTTCAAAAGGTGTTCGCATGAGCGCAGATCCCAAAGCCCTGTACCAGGAGGTGATCCTGGACCACAACCGCAAACCGCGCAACTACGGCGAGCTGAGCGACGCCAGCCACCATGCCGAAGGTGTCAATCCGCTGTGTGGCGACCACATCCACCTGGCACTCGACATCCAGGACGACACCATCACGCGCATCGCCTTTCACGGTGAATCGTGCGCCATTTGCAAGGCCTCGGCGTCGATGATGACCACGATGGTCAAAGGCAAACACACGGACCAGGCCAAGACCCTGATCCACGAATTTGTCGACATGGCCACCGGCCGCATGGCCGCCGAGGCCAGCCCGCACATCGGCCGGCTGGCGGTGTTTTCAGGCATCAGCGCGCTGCCGATGCGCGTCAAATGCGCGATCCTGCCATGGCACACCTTGCAGGCGGCTTTTCATGCCGAGGCCCGCACCTCGACCGAGGCCGACGCCGACCCGATGCAGACCCCGCTGGGCGATGCCTGAGGCGCACGGCCCAACCCACCGGACCCCACCACCATGCCCAAAATTGTTGACATCGATGCAACCCCCAACCCGAATGCGCGCAAATTTTTGTTGCGCGAACCGCTGAGCTGGGGCATTGCGCATTCGTATGAAAACGCCGAGCAGGCGCAGGGTGATGCACTGGCCAGCGCGCTGTTTGCCATTCCCCATGTGTCCAACGTTTTCTATATCGACAGCTGGCTCACGGTCACGCAAGACGGCCAGGCTGACTGGGACCCGTTGTTGCGCGAGATTGCCGTACCGGTGCGTGCCGCACCCGCCGCCACTGCGCAGTCGGCGGCCGCTGTGTTTGCCGCACGCGCCAGCGTGGCCGACCTGAGCCCGGAGGACAAACAGCGCCTGGACGACATCGAGCTGCTGCTCGACCAGCAGATCCGGCCCTACCTGCAAAGTGATGGCGGCGACCTGCATGTGCTGTCCTTGTCGGGCAATCAACTCGTGGTGCATTACCAGGGGGCGTGCGGCACCTGCCCGAGTTCGATTTCCGGCACGCTGCAGGGCATTCAGAATCTGCTGCACACGCTGGAGCCCGACCTCGAAGTGATTGCCGCCTGATGCCACACGGCCCCACACGGACTACCGGAAGACCCCTATGCGCCTGACCACCATGAGCGACTACGCGATGCGCCTGCTGATGCACGTCGGACAGCACCCCGGGCGCCTGTGCACCATTGCGGAGGTGGCACGCGCGCATGACATTTCCGAGGCGCACCTGACCAAGATCACGCACCAGCTGGCGCTGGCGGGGTGGCTTGCGACCGTGCGCGGCAAGGGCGGCGGCATGCGCCTGGCGGCACCGCCTCAACACATCGGGCTGGGTGCCGTGGTGCGCAGCATCGAGCCGGATTTCAACCTGGTGGCGTGTCTGGCCCCGGACAGCAGCTGCCAGTTGGCCAGCAGTTGCCACCTGACCGGCATCATCAACGGCGCGCTGCAGAGCTTCATGCAATACCTGGACCGTTACACGCTGGCAGACCTGCTGGCACCCGTTGCCCCGGCCGGCGACCAGGTGCTGCCGCTGAACTTTCACAAACACACCAAGCTGGCCACACCGTGATGCCATTTCTTGGCACTCCCATTTCCTTTCCCCATGATCCAAAAATCCATTGCCCTGTCGGTCCCGAAAAGTGCGCTCAAAGCCGTTTTGCTGGAGGGTGTTCACCCCTCCGCCGTGGAGTCGCTGCAACAGGCCGGCTACACCCGCATCGTGACCCACGCCAAGGCGCTCGCGGGCGACGAACTGCAGGCAGCGCTGCTTGACGCCCACTTTGTCGGCATCCGCTCACGCACCCAGCTCAGCGCCGACGTGCTGCAACAGGCGCAGCAACTGGTGGCCATTGGCTGTTTTTGCATCGGCACCAACCAGGTCGACCTGAAAGCCGCCACGCGCCTGGGGCTGCCAGTTTTCAACGCGCCGTTTTCCAACACCCGCAGCGTGGCCGAACTGGTGCTGGCGCAGATCATCATGCTGATGCGTGGCATCCCTGAAAAAAACGCCATCCTGCACCGCGGCGGCTGGGTCAAGAGCGCGGCCGACTCGTATGAAGTGCGCGGCAAGACGCTGGGCATCATCGGCTACGGCCACATTGGCACGCAGATTGGTGTGCTGGCCGAACAGCTGGGCATGCGCGTGTTGTTTACCGACATCGAGGCCAAGCTGCCGCTGGGCAATGCGCAGGCCATGAGCCTGGAGGCGCTGCTGGGGGCGGCCGACGTGGTCAGCCTGCATGTGCCGGAAACCCCCGAGACCGCGGGCATGATCGGCGCGGCGCAACTGGCCGCCATGAAACCCGGCAGCCACCTGATCAATGCCTCGCGCGGCAGCGTGGTCGACATCGACGCGCTGGCCGCGGCGCTGCAAAGCCGCCATCTGCACGGCGCCGCGATCGACGTTTTTCCAGTCGAGCCGCGAGGCAACGATTCGGCCTTTGTCTCGCCGCTCACGCGTTTTGACAACGTGATCCTGACGCCGCACATTGGCGGCTCGACGCTGGAGGCGCAAGTCAACATCGGCACCGAAGTTGCTGCCAAGCTGATTCGCTACAGCAGCAACGGCTCCACCACCTCGGCCGTCAATTTTCCTGAAGTGGCGCTGCCAGCGCACACCGGGCGCAGCCGCTTGCTGCACATTCACCGCAACGTGCCCGGCGTGCTGGCGCAGGTCAACGAGCGGCTCTCGAAGGCGGGCATCAACATTGCCGCGCAATACCTCAGCACCAACGAAACCGTGGGCTACGTGGTGATCGACGTCGACAGCACCGCCAGCCGGGCCGCGCTGGATCAGCTTTGTGCCGTGCCAGACACCATTCGCTGCCGCGTTCTTTACTGAGGCAGACCGCAGCGAGCCAGCCGCGTCAGCCCAGCCGCGCCAGCTGGTCCCCGACCTTGGCCACGGTGGCCTCAAAGTCGGCCAGGCGCTTGCGCTCCTGCTCGATCACGGCGGCGGGCGCACGCGCCACAAAGGATTCGTTGCCGAGCTTGCCGTGGGCCTTGACGATTTCGCCCTCCAGCCGCGCGAGCTCCTTGCCCAGGCGCGCTTTTTCGGCGGCCACGTCGATCTCCATGAACAGGCAGATGCGCGCCTCGCCCACCACGGCCACCGGCGCGGCTTGCGCGGCGGCGGCCCAGGCGGCCTCGTCTTCGAACACACGCACTTCGCTGAGCTTGGCCAGCGCCTGCAGCACCGGCGCGGCTTGTGTCATGAACGCCGCCTCGGCGGCAGAGCCGGCAATGGCAAACAGCGGCAGGCGCGTGGCCGGTGACACACTCATTTCACCGCGCAGGTTGCGACACGCGTCCACCAATTGCTTGAGTTTGGCCACATGGGCAATCGCCGCTTCGTCAATGCGCTCGGGCTGACTCACCGGGTAGGCGGCAATGGCCACCGAGGGGCCGGCACGACCCGCCACCGGGGCAATCTTTTGCCACAGTTCTTCGGTCACAAACGGGATGATCGGGTGCGCCAGGCGCTGGATGGTCTCCAGGGTGCGGATCAACGTGCGGCGCGTGGCGCGTTGCTGTGCTTCATTGCCCTGCTGGATCTGCACCTTGGCGATTTCCAGGTACCAGTCGCAGAACTCGTTCCAGACAAAGTCGTAAAGGGTGCTGGCCACGTTGTCGAGGCGGTAGTCGGCAAAACCCTGGGCCACCTGGGCTTCGACCTTTTGCAGCAGGGAGACGATCCAGCGGTCGGCCGCGCTAAAACTCAGGTAACTGGTGCCCGCTTCGCACTCGGCTGCCGTGTGCTCTTTCAAGCCGCAGTCCTGCCCTTCGCAGTTCATCAGCACAAAGCGGCTGGCGTTCCAGAGCTTGTTGCAGAAGTTGCGGTAGCCTTCGCAGCGTTTGGCGTCGAAGTTGATGGAGCGGCCGAGCGAGGCCAGCGAGGCAAAGGTGAAGCGCAGCGCGTCTGCGCCAAAGGCCGGAATGCCCGCCGGGAATTCCTTTTCGGTGTTCTTGCGCACCTGGGGCGCGGTCTCGGGCTTGCGCAGGCCCTCGGCGCGCTTGACCAGCAGTTCGGGCAGGCCGATGCCGTCGATCAGGTCGACCGGGTCCAGCACATTGCCCTCGCTCTTGCTCATCTTGTGGCCCTGGGCGTCGCGCACCAGGCCGTGGATGTAAACGTGTTTGAACGGCACCTGGCCGGTGAAATGGGTAGTCATCATGATCATCCGGGCGACCCAGAAGAAGATGATGTCGTAGCCGGTGACGAGAACGCTGCTGGGCAGGTAGAGGTCAATGTCGTTCAGGCTGTTGGTGTTGGCCCCGCTTCCGGCCGAGCCGGAACCGCCCTTGCTCATACTCGCTGCGCTCGCCAAATCGCTGCGTCCGGTCCCGACTCGCCCGGAAGCTGCATCGTCGCGCCCGAGCCCGCCTTGCCCCAGCGCTGCGTTGCTGGTTTCGGGCCAGCCCATGGTGCTGAACGGCACCAGTGCGCTGGAGTACCAGGTGTCGAGCACATCCTCGTCGCGCTTGAGGGTTTTGCCAGGGGCTTGCGCCTGCGCGTCCGCCTCGTTGCGCGCCACGTAAACCTTGCCGTCTTCGTCGTACCAGGCCGGAATCTGGTGGCCCCACCAGAGCTGGCGGCTGATGCACCAGTCCTGGATGTTGTTCATCCACTGGTTGTAGGTGTTGACCCAGTTCTCGGGCACGAACTTGACCTGGCCGGACTGCACCGCGTCGATGGCTTTTTGGGTGATGGATTTGCCGGTGGGGTCTTGTTCAGACACTTTCGACATCGCCACAAACCACTGGTCGGTCAGCATCGGCTCGATGACCTGGCCGGTGCGGGCGCAGCGCGGCACCATCAGTTTGTGCTTCTTGATCTCGACCATCAGTTCGAGCGCCTGCAGGTCCTTGACGATCTGCTTGCGCGCTGCAAAACGGTCCATGCCGACATAGGCTGCTGGTGCATTGGCTTCAATCTTGGCGTCCAGCGTCAGCACACAGATCATCGGCAACTTGTGGCGCTGGCCCACCGCGTAGTCGTTCTGGTCGTGCGCGGGGGTCACTTTCACCACACCGGTGCCAAAGGCCTTGTCGACATAGTCGTCGGCGATGATCGGAATGGTGCGGTCACACAGCGGCAGCGTGACGTGTTGGCCGATCAGGTGGGCGTAACGCTCGTCCTCGGGGTGCACCATGGCCGCCACGTCGCCGAGCATGGTCTCCGGGCGCGTGGTGGCCACCACCAGACCGGGCGCCAGTTCGCCATTGACCAGCTGCGGACCATCGGCAAACGGGTACAGGATGTGCCACAGACTGCCGTCTTCCTCTTCGCTTTCCACTTCCAGGTCAGACACGGCGCTCATCAGCACCGGGTCCCAATTCACCAGGCGCTTGCCACGGTAAATCAGGCCTTGCTCGTACAGACGCACAAAGGTTTCGGTCACCGTTTTGGACAGCTTGGGGTCCATCGTGAAGTACTCGCGGCTCCAGTCCACGCTGTCGCCCATGCGGCGCATTTGGGTGGTGATGGTGTTGCCTGACTTTTCTTTCCACTCCCAGACCTTGCTCACGAAGTTTTTGCGTGCTTCCGCCGGGGTCGGGCCCATATCGTGGCGGCTGATGCCTGCGGCTTGCAGCTGGCGTTCCACCACGATCTGCGTGGCAATGCCGGCATGGTCGGTGCCCGGAATCCATGCCGTGTTGAAGCCCTTCATGCGGTGGTAACGCGTCAGGCTGTCCATGATGGTCTGGTTGAACGCGTGCCCCATGTGCAGCGTGCCAGTCACATTGGGCGGCGGCAGCTGGATGCAGAAATTGTCGCCGCGCGCGGCAGCCTCCGCGCTAGGCTGGCCGGTACCGCGTGCACCGGCGATGCCGTAACCGCGCTTTTCCCACTCGGGCCCCCAATGCGCCTCCAGCGCGGCGGGTTCAAACGATTTGGACAGGCTGCTGAGGCCGGGTTGCTGAATGGAGTCGGTCATGGGAGAGGTCAATCAATGACGAACGGCGCCCAACAGGCGCCGCTCAAGGTAAAAGGAGGGGCTGGTCGGGATTTTACCGAGCCAGCCTCAGGCCACTCGAGTTCAGGCCATGGCCGCTTCGGCTGGGGTGGCTGCCGCTGGCATTGCCACCGCGGGCATGCGCATCAGGTGATCAAACGCGCCCAGCGCCGCCTTGGCGCCGTCGCCGGTGGCAATGATGATCTGCTTGAACGGCACGGTGGTGGCGTCGCCGGCGGCAAACACACCCGGCAGCGAGGTCTGACCGCGCGCATCGACCACAATTTCGCCGTGGCGTGAAAGCTCCAGCGTGCCCTTGAGCCATTCGGTGTTGGGCACCAGGCCGATTTGCACGAAAACGCCTTCAAGCTCGATGTGGTGGCTGGCCTCCGTGGCCCGGTCCTTGTAGCTCAAGCCGTTCACTTTTTGCCCGTCACCAGTGATCTCGGTGGTTTGCGCGTTGGTGTGAATGATCACATTGGGCAGGCTCTTGAGCTTGTTGACCAGCACCGCATCGGCGCGCAGCTTGGTGTCGAACTCGATCAGGGTCACATGGGCCACGACACCGGCCAGGTCGATGGCCGCCTCGACGCCCGAGTTGCCGCCACCGATCACCGCCACGCGCTTGCCCTTGAACAGCGGACCATCGCAGTGCGGGCAATAGGCCACGCCTTTGTTCTTGTACTGTTCTTCACCTGGCACGTTGACGTTACGCCAGCGCGCACCGGTGCTCAGAATCACCGTTTTGCTCTTGAGGCTGCCACCATTGGCCAGCTGCACTTCAATCACGCCGTTGGGCTCGGCCGCCGCAATCAGCTTATCGACGCGCTGCAGGTTCATGATGTTGACGTCGTAGGCGCGCACATGGGCTTCAAGGGCCGCGGCAAACTTGGGACCGTCGGTTTCCAGCACCGAGACGTAGTTCTCGATCGCCAGGGTGTCATTGACCTGACCGCCAAATCGTTCGGCCACGATACCGGTGCGAATGCCTTTGCGCGCGGCATACACACCCGCGGCGGCACCGGCCGGGCCACCACCCACGATCAACACGTCATAAGGCGCCTGGGCGCTCAGTTTGGCCGCATCGCGGGCGGCCGCACCGCTGTCGAGCTTGGCGACCACTTCTTCCAGAAGCATGCGGCCCGAGCCAAACACCTGGCCGTTCAAAAACACCATCGGCACGGCCATCACCTGGCGCTCATTGACCTCGGCCTGGAATGCACCGCCTTCAATCACCACGGTCTTGACCTTGGGGTTGAGCACCGCCATCAGCGCCAGCGCCTGCACCACGTCGGGGCAATTGTGGCAGCTCAGCGACATGTAGACCTCGAAATTGAAGTCGCCGTCGAGTGCCTTGATCTGGTCAATCAGGTCCTGTTCGACCTTGGGCGGGTGGCCACCAGTCCAGAGCAGCGCCAGCACCAGCGAGGTGAATTCATGACCCAGCGGCAGGCCGGCAAAACGCAGGCTGTTGTTGGCACCCACACGTTGCAGGCTGAAGGACGGTTTGCGCGCGTCATTGCCATCGGTTTTGAGCGTGATCTTGTCGCTGCGCAGGCCCTGGATGGTCTGCAACAGACTCAGCGTGTCGCGCGAGTTCTCGGAGTCGTCTAAGGAGGCGGTGATCTCGAAGGGTTGTTGTACGCGCTCCAGGTAGGCGCCGAGTTGTGTCTTGAGGGCTTCGTCCAACATGTCTTTCGTTCTTTCGTAATGAAGCGACTTTGAGAACCGGCCTCAGCCAAATGAATGGGCGACTGAGGCCAGAAATGCGCTGGCGAACCTTGTGAGTTCGCCAGCGGGGTGAATATGGTCTTGCAGGGCCGACCAAAGTCGGCCCTGCAAGGCAAGGTCCGGAAACCTTAGATCTTGCCAACCAGTTCCAGCGACGGAGCAATGGTCTTGGCGCCTTCGTTCCACTTGGCGGGGCACACTTCACCCGGGTGCGCGGCGGTGTACTGGGCAGCTTTCAGCTTGCGCAGGGTTTCCTTGACGTCACGGGCAATTTCGTTGGAATGGATTTCGAGGGTCTTGATGATGCCGTCAGGGTTGACGACAAAGGTACCACGGTAAGCCAGGCCGTCCGCGTCGATGTGCACGTCAAAACCACGGGTCAGGGTGTGGGTGGGGTCACCCACCAGCGGGAACTTGGCCTTTCCCACGGCGGGCGAGGTCTCGTGCCAGACTTTGTGCGAGAAGTGGGTGTCGGTGGTCACGATGTAGACCTCTGCGCCCATTTTCTGGAATTCAGCATAGTTGTCGGCTGCGTCCTCGACTTCGGTGGGGCAGTTGAAAGTGAAGGCCGCCGGCATGAAAATCACAACCGACCATTTACCTTTCATGCTTTCGTTGCTGACTTCAACGAACTTGCCGTTGTGAAATGCTTGGGCTTTGAATTCGGGGACTTGCGTATTGATCAAGGACATGAGGGACTCCAGTTTGTGTTGAAAAAATGGTCGCTGCAAGATGTGTCTCACGGCGATGGGGTGAATCATAGCGCGCTGCTATCGCATTCGTGATGCATTGTTTATAAGCTATCGATAGCCAAACTGTATGAGGCAGGCAGCGCGCTAGCCCACGCCAAGCTGCGTATCATCCGGACATTCTTGCGAACATTTTTTTGCGTCAAGCCTTGTCAACCATGCTGTTTTTACTCTCACCCGCCAAATCGCTCGACTTCGATCCGCCCGCCGCTGGCGTGCCGCACAGCCAGCCGCTGTTTGTGCCGCAGGCCCGTGCCTTGATTGACATCCTGCAACAAAAATCACCGCAGGAGATTGCCAGCCTGATGAGCCTGAGTGACAGCCTGGCGGGCCTGAACGTGGCGCGCTACCAGGCCTGGTCACCCAAATTCACGGCTAAAAATGCCAAGCAGGCGCTGCTGGCGTTCAATGGCGATGTCTACGACGGTCTCAACGCCAAGACCCTGACGCCTGACGACCTGGCCTGGGCGCAGGGCCATCTCTGCATTTTGAGCGGCCTGTATGGTGTGTTGCGCCCGCTCGACTACATGCAGCCCTACCGGCTGGAGATGGGCACCCGGCTGGCCAACCCGGGCGGCAAAGACCTGTACCAATTCTGGGGGTCGCAGATCGCCGACTACCTCAACACCCGCTTGGCCGCGGACACCAGCCCGGTCGTGATCAACCTGGCCAGCCAGGAGTATTTCAAGGCAGTCGACCAGAAAGTACTCAAGGCACGGGTGGTCGACTGCGTGTTCGAGGACTTCAAGGACGGCCAGTACAAGATCATCAGCTTTTACGCCAAGCGCGCACGGGGTTTGATGGCCCGTTTTGCGGCCACCCAGCGCCTGAACTTGCCTGAGCAGCTCAAGGGTTTTGACCTCGATGGGTATTCGTTTGCTGCCGCCGAGTCCAGCATCGATCGCCTGGTGTTTCGCCGTCGCCTGGCCCACGTATGAACACGCCCGTCCACTCCCAGCTCGGCCAGCCCACCGTTTATGCCGACCAATACGACGCCTCGCTGCTGTTCCCGATTGCCCGCGCCCCGCAACGCGCCGAGCTGGGCCTGGGCACCCGACTGCCTTTCCTGGGCGCGGACCTCTGGACCGCCTTTGAGCTGAGCTGGCTCAATGCGCGCGGCAAGCCGCAGGTGGCGCTGGCACACATCACAGTGCCCTGCGAGTCGGTCAACATCATCGAGAGCAAATCGTTCAAGCTGTATCTGGGCAGCTTCAACAACACCCGTTTCACCGACGCCGCCGATGTGCTCACCCGCCTGCGCACCGATTTGACCGAGGCCGCCTGGCGCGGCGCTGTGGTGCAGTCCCGCGTTGGCGTCAAGCTGGTGGCCGCCGAATTGTTTGACCGCGAACCGATCGAGGAGCTCGACGGCCTGAGCCTGGACCGGCTTGACCTGGACTGTGATCGCTACACACCCGCCCCCGAATTGCTGAGCTCGGCCACCCTTGAAGCTCCGGTGTCCGAGGTCCTCACCAGCAACTTGCTGCGCAGCAACTGCCCGGTCACCGGTCAACCTGACTGGGGCAGTGTGCAAGTCAGCTACTTCGGTCCGCAGATCGACCAGGCCGGTCTGTTGCGCTACATCATCAGCTTTCGCCAGCACAACGGCTTTCACGAAGACTGCGTGGAACGCATGTTCATGGACATCCTGGCCCGTTGCCAGCCGCACAAGCTGGCCGTGTATGCCCGCTACACGCGCCGTGGCGGGCTCGACATCAACCCGTTTCGCACCAGTTACCCGCAAGCCCTGCCGGCCAACCGCCGCAACGCCCGGCAGTAGCCAGCGCGGGTGCTCACGGCAATAATGCGTTCGGGCAGCTGGAATTGACGCAACTTCGGGTGGCAACATGAAAAAGACCGGTTTTCTGAAGCTTCATGCCATGCGCATCAGCCTGGGTTTGGCCATCGTGTTGCTGATGCTGCTCAACGCGGCGGGCGTGATCCCGCTCGGTTTTGTGCAACGGCTTGAGAACTACGCCTATGACCAGCGCCTGCAGTGGACCATGCCCGACACGGTGGACCCGCGCATCGTGATCGTCGACATTGACGAGCGCAGCCTGCAGGAGCAAGGCCACTGGCCCTGGCCACGCCATCAGATTGCCAAGATGATGGATGTGCTGTTCGACACCTACCAGATCGATGTGCTGGGTTTTGACGTGCTGTTTGCCGAGCCCGATGGCAGCTCGGGCCTGGGCCAGCTGGAACAACTGGCACGCACCGACCTCAAGGACAATCCGGCTTTCAATGAGGCGCTGGCGCGCCTGCGCCCGTCCCTGCGCTATGACCAGGTTTTTGCCGACGCGCTGAAAAACCGGCGCATTGCCCTGGGCTATTACTTTCGCCATGACGGGCAAGCCGACAGCCGGGTCGGCAGTCTGCCCAAGCCTGCGCTGGCGGCTGGCAGCTTTGATGCGGCACAAGTGGGTGCGGTCCAGGCCACCGGCTACGCCGCCAACCTCGAGGTGTTGCAGCAGGCGGCCGCCAGCGGCGGGTTTTTCAATGCCAGTCCGCTGGTGGACACTGACGGCGTGTTGCGGCGCATTTCCCTGCTGCAAATGCTCGATGGCGCGCTCTATGAAACGCTGAGCCTGGCGGTCACGCGGCTGGCCATGCAGGGGCCGGAGCCTGGGCTGAACTATGCCGACGGTGACAACAGCGCGCTGGCTCTGGAGTCGCTGCAACTGGGCAACCGGCGCATACCCGTCGATCAGGACATGGCGGCGTTGGTGCCTTACCGCGGCAAGCAGGGCAGCTTTGTCTATGTGTCGGCCAGCGACGTGCTACAGAAGAAAGTGGCCCCCGACGTGCTGTTTGGCGCCATTGTGCTGGTGGGGACCACCGCCCCCGGGCTGCTCGACCTGCGCTCGGCGCCCATGCAGGAGTCCTATGCCGGGGTCGAGCTCCATGCCAACATGGTTGCCGGCATGCTTGACGGCAACATCAAGGAGCGCCCGGCCTACGTGCTGGGGCTGAATCTGGTTTTCATCTTGCTCATGGGCGGTTTTTTGGCACTGTCCCTGCCCGCCCTCAGCCCGCTGGCCGCCACGGCACTGACCGCTGGCACGACACTGGCCATGCTGGCTGGCAACCTGTATTTCTGGCAGCTTCAGAACCTGATCCTGCCACTGGCCTCCAGCTTGGTGCTGATCAGCGCCTTGTTCATTTTCAACATGTCCTACGGCTACTTTGTCGACGCGCGCGGCAAGCGCATGCTGGCGCGCCTGTTTGGGCAATACGTGCCGCCGGAGCTGGTCGATGAAATGGCGAAAGACCCAGGCGCCTACAGCCTGGAGGGCAGCAGCCGCAACATGACCGTGCTGTTCTCGGACGTGCGCGGCTTCACCACCATCTCGGAAGGGCTCGACCCCAGGCAGCTAACCCAGCTCATGAACGAGTTCCTGACGCCCATGACCCACGTGATTCACCACCACCGCGGCACCATCGACAAGTACATGGGCGACGCCATCATGGCTTTCTGGGGTGCGCCGGTGCCTGACCCCCATCATGCGCGCAACGCCTTGCTGGCGGCCATGGAAATGGTCGCCAAACTCGACAGCCTGCAGGACCATTTCAAGTCCAGGGGCTGGCCCCCGGTCAAGGTCGGCGTGGGCCTCAACACCGGTGACATGACGGTGGGCAACATGGGCTCGGCATTTCGACTGGCCTACACCGTCATGGGTGATGCCGTGAACCTGGGCTCCCGGCTGGAGAGCCTGACCAAGAACTATGGCGTGGACATCATGGTGAGCGAATTCACCAGCGCCCGCGTGCCCGACTTCGCCTTCCGGGAGCTGGACTGCGTGCGCGTCAAGGGCAAGGACAAGCCCGTCAAAATTTACGAGCCCGTCGGACCTGAGAGCGATCTCAAGCCTGACGAACGTGAGGAGCTGGCGCTCTACAACGAGGCCCTCACGCGGTACCGTTCGCAACAGTGGGGACCAGCCAGGGAAGCGCTTGCACGCCTGCAACAGCTGGCACCCAAGCGCGCGCTTTACGCCCTGTACCTGGCGCGTATTGCGCACTTTGAGCAGCAACCCCCGCCCGCGGACTGGGATGGCACCTACACCTTTTTGACAAAATAGCGCCATGACAAGCATTTCAAAAAATACCGACCCGAACACGGTTGAGGGTTTGCTGGGGCGACTCGAACAGCTCAACGACATCGGCGTGGCGCTGTCCCGGGAGCGCGACATCACGAGCCTGCTCGAGTACATCCTGCTGGCGGCCAAGGGCATCACCCGGGCCGACGGCGGCACCATCTACAGCAAGGTCGTGGGCGCGAACAGCCTGCGTTTCGAGATCCTGCGCACCGATTCGCTCAACATCGCCATGGGCGGCAGCGCCAGCCAGCCGATCAACTTCCCGGACTTGCCGCTGGTCAATGCCAACGGCGAAGCCAACGACTCACTGGTGGCAGCCTACGCCGCGATTCACCGTGTCACCGTCAACATTGAGGACGCCTACAGCGAGCCGAACTTCGACTTTTCAGGCACCCGCAAGTTTGACCAGAACACCGGCTACCGCTCGCAATCCTTCCTGACCGTGCCCATGTGCAACCAGGACGGCGACGTGATTGGCGTGCTGCAATTGCTCAACGCCCAGAAGCCCGACAGCACCGAGGTCACCACGTTTTCCAAGGCCGACCAGCAACTGGTCGAGTCACTGGCATCCCAGGCTGCCATAGCGCTGAGCAACCGGCTGCTGATGAAGCAGCTGGAAGACCTGTTCGAATCCTTCATTGACATGATCAACATGGCCATTGACGAAAAATCACCCTACACCGGTGGCCACTGCCAGCGCGTGCCGGCCCTGACCATGATGCTGGCCGAAGCCACGGCACAGCACCAGGATGGCCCGCTGGCGGGGTTTTCCATGACCGAAATGGACCGCTACGAGCTCAAGATTGCCGGTCTGCTGCACGATTGCGGCAAGATCACCACGCCGGTCCACGTGGTCGACAAGGGCACCAAGCTGCAGACTTTGTTTGACCGCATTGCGCTGGTGGACACCCGTTTCGAAGTGCTCAAGCGCGACGCCGAAATCGAAGCGCTGCGCCGCCAACTGGCGTTGCGCCCTTGTGCAGATGAAGCCGCCGAGCGTGCGAGCATGGTCGAGCTGTACAACCAACTCGGCAAGCTGGACGATGAACGCAGCTTTTTGCGCACCGCCAACTCGGGTGGCGAGTTCATGAGTGATGCCGCCGTGGCGCGGGTGCATCACATTGGCAGCCATTACCAGTGGCGCAACCCGGACGGCCTGCCAACCAACTTCCTGTCAGCCGACGAAGTCGACAACCTGAGCATCCGCAAAGGCACGCTGACGCTGGCCGAGCGCGACACCATCAACTACCACATCGTCGCCACCATCAAGATGCTGGAGAAGCTGCCCTGGCCCAAGCACCTGCAAAACGTGCCCGAGTTTGCCGGCGGCCACCATGAGCGCATGGACGGCAAAGGTTACCCCAAGGGACTGACGCGCGAACAGATGTCGGTGCAGGCGCGCATCATGGGCATCGCCGACATCTTCGAAGCCCTGACCGCCTCGGACCGGCCCTACAAGCTGGGCATGAAGCTGTCGCAAGCCATCCGCATCATGGTCAAGATGAAAGAAGACGGCCACATTGACCCGGATTTGTTCGATGTCTTCATCCAGCAAGGGATTTACCTGCGCTACGCCCAGCAGTTCGTTGACCCGAACCAGATTGACGAGGTGCCGTTGGCGCACCACGGATAATTCGGGCATGCCAACGCCATCCGCTCCCGTCTCCCGCCTCTCGCCGCGAACCATTGGCACGTCCGCGGCCGTGATCACGGTGCTGAGCTGGACCTCGTTCATTCTGGTTGCCCGCGCCTCGGCCGACCCGGCACGTGGCGGCTTGCTGACACCGCTGGACCTGGCATATTGCCGCATTGTGGGCGCGGCCCTGATCCTGCTGCCCTGGGGGGCTTACCTGGTGCGCCAGGACCGGGCTCGCGGCCTGACAGGCTCTTCCTGGCTGGGCTTGTCGCCGCTGTCACGGCGCGTCACCGTCTCGGTGGGCCTCTTTGGCGGCTTGCTCTACGCCATGCTGGCTTACAGCGGCTTTGCCTACGCCCCGGCGCTGCATGCCTCGGTGCTGATGCCGGGCAGTTTGCCGCTGTGGACGGCGTTGCTGGCGGCCTGGCTGCTACGCGACCACATCACACCGGCACGCGCCACGGGTTTGGCATTGATCGTGCTGGGTGACTTGCTGGTGGGCGGTTTGAGCCTGTTGCGTGCTTTTGAGGGCGGTCAGGTCTGGTTGGGCGACCTGCTGTTCATGAGCGCAGCCCTGTGCTGGGCCACCTACAGCGTGCTGGCGCGCCACCATGGGCTGGATGCCGTGCGCGCCACCATTGCCATCACCACCTTTGCTGCCGTCACCTATGTGCCGGTGTACAGTGCGCTGGCCCTGACCGGCGTGGTGCAGGCCCAGATCTTTACCGCGCCGCTGCGCGAGGTCTTGTTTCAGGCCAGCTTCCAGGGCTGGGGATCCGTGGTGATTTCGGGCATCACGTTCACACAGATGATCCGTTACTTCGGGCCCGTGCGCTCGACCATGATCACGGCACTGGTACCCGGCCTGTCGGCCATTGGCGCCGTGCTGATCCTGGGCGAGCCCCTGCACTGGAACCTGGTGGCCGGTCTGCTGCTGGTCACGGCCGGCATTTTGTTCGGAGTCCGGGCCACGCGGCTGACCGCCACGCCGGGCACGGTGTTGCCGAACTTGCAAACCAGCACGGGACGCTGACGCATGAAGCGCGAGGTCACCCCATGAATTTGTTGGCATTCGACACCAGCACCGACACCCTGTCCATCGCCGTGCAGCATGGCGCCCTGGGCGCAGCCGGGCTCTACCAACACACAGCCGCCGGTGGCGCGCAAACCTCGACCCACCTGATTCCCGAGATCCGGCGCCTCATGGCATTGGCGCAGATGCGCTTGCAGGATCTGGACGCCATCGTCTTTGGCGCCGGTCCGGGCTCGTTTACCGGTTTGCGCACGGCCTGTGCCGTGGCGCAGGGACTGGCGTTTGGCGCGGCGGTGCCGGTTTTGCCCGTCGACACCCTGCTGGCCGTGGCCGAAGAGGCGCGCTGGCAGTGCGGTGACGCGCAAAACTTCACTGTCACCGCCCTGCTGGATGCCCGCATGGACGAGCTCTACACGGCGGATTACGGGTTTGCATCCGACCACTGGACCCAAAGCAGCCAGCAGCGCCTGATCAAGCCCGAAAACCTGGACTGGAACGGCATCCATGTGCTGGCCGGCAATGTGTTTGAGGGCTATGGTGCGCGACTGCCTGCGCCGGCTGCGCGCACCTTCGCGCTGCCAACTGCCACCGCGTTGTTGCGCCTGGCGCCTGGCCTGTTGGCCGCCGGCGCTGGCGTGTCAGCCGAGCACGCGCTGCCGACCTACATTCGCGACAAGGTGGCACAAACCACGCTGGAGCGCAACGCCAGCAAGGCGCTGGCCGGGCTGGCCCCATGAACGCCGCCGTCCCGACCCGGCAGGTCCGTTTTGAGGCCATGACCGAGAGCCAGCTGGAGGCCGTCACGGCGCTGGAACAACAGGCCCACCCCCATCCCTGGCAGAAAAGCCACTTTGCCGACTGCCTGGCCAGTGCCTACCCAACCCAGCTGCTCATGGCTGAGGACACCTTGCTGGGCTATTTTGTGGCCATGAAGGGCGTTGACGAAGTGCACTTGCTCAACCTGACCGTGGCGCCAGCCTACCAGCACCAGGGCTGGGCCAGGCTCATGCTCGACGCATTGGCCCTGTGGTCAAGCGGCCAGGGCGCGCAGTGGCTGTGGCTGGAAGCACGCCAAAGCAACACCCGCGCCATTCACGTTTACAAAGCCCACGGTTTTCGCACCGTCGGCGTGCGTCGCCAGTATTACCCGGCAGCATCGGGCGCACGAGAAGATGCCGTGGTCATGAGCCTGCCACTGAAAGCCGCGCCCGCGCAGGTGCCCGCGCCATGAGCCTAAGTCTGGATGCACGCCAGCGCGCCATGTTGCAGGAGATGGGCGTGCGCGTGTGGGCGCCGCTCACTGCACCGGAATCGCCAGCCGAGTTGATTGCCCCTGCCAAGCCCCAGCGCGCATCGGAGCCCGAGCCAGCGGCGTTGCCTGACGCGCCGCCGCCCGTCGTTGACGTGCGCCCCAGCGTCCCGTCACAAACCCTGCCAAGCCCGAGCCGGGTGACCGAGTTGGCCAGCGGCATTGCCCACATGGACTGGCCCGCCCTGACCGAGGCCGTGCACCACTGCCAGGCCTGCGCCATGTGTCTGGGCCGGCGCGCGCCCAGCCTGGCCGCGCCGCCGCAAACCACACCCTGCGACTGGATGGTGGTCGGCGACCCACCGGATGAAGCGCAGGAGCGTGCCGGCCAGCCTTTTGTGGACGACGCCGGGCTGCTACTCGACAACATGTTGCGCGCGGTGGCCGTGCAGCGCTGGAACCCTGAAGCCGACGCAGGCCCGAACCAGGCCGCCGCGTCGCGCGCCTACCTGACCCATGTGCTCAAGTGCCGCCCGGCCCTGATGCGCGCGCCCAACGCCGCGGAACTCGGCACCTGCGCTCACTTTCTGCGCCGTGAAATCGCCCTGACGCAACCCAAGGTGATCCTGGCCATGGGGCGTTTTGCCATGCAATTGCTGCTCAGCGACACCCCGCCCGAGCAGGCTCGGCTGCCGCTGGGCAAGTTGCGCGGTCAGGTCTGGCGCTTTGCCGATGTGCCGGTGGTGGTGAGCTACCCGCCGGCTTACCTGTTGCGCAACGGCCCTGACAAGGCCCGCGCCTGGGCCGACCTGTGCCTGGCCCGCGCGGTGGCCACCGGCCAGCTGACCAACCCGTAAAATCCGGGCATGTTGATCGTTAAAACCCAATTACTTGATGCCCTGCGTGACGCGCTGGAAGCCATCCAGCCCGGCGCCGGCGTCAAAGCCGCCTTTGAGTCGCCCAAGGTGGCCGCCCACGGTGACCTGGCCACCACGGCCGCCATGCAGCTGGCCAAGCCACTCAAACAAAACCCGCGGCAACTGGCCGAGAACCTGTGCGCCGCGCTGCGCAACACCCTGCCCTACCAGACCTGGGTCGAGTCGCTCGACATTGCCGGACCCGGCTTCATCAACATCAAGCTCAAACCCGAGGCCAAGCAGCAGGTGGTGCGCGCGGTGTTGTCGCAAGGCAAGCGCTACGGCGCCCAGGCCGACAACGGCCAGCGCATGCTGGTCGAATTTGTCTCGGCCAACCCGACCGGCCCCCTGCATGTGGGCCACGGCCGCCAAGCGGCGCTGGGCGACGCCATTTGCAACCTGTTTGACAGCCAGGGCTGGCAGGTTTACCGCGAGTTTTACTACAACGACGCCGGCGTGCAAATTGCCACGCTGGCCACCAGCACGCAACTGCGCGCCCAGGGCTTCAAGCCGGGCGACGCCTGCTGGCCCACCGACCCCGACAACCCGGTGAGCAAAAACTTTTACAACGGCGAGTACATTGCCGACATTGCCACCGACTTCCTGGCAAAAAAAACCGTCAGCTCGGATGACCGCGCCTTCACCGCCTCCGGCGACGCGGCTGACGTTGAGAGCATCCGCCAGTTTGCCGTGGCCTATTTGCGCCACGAGCAGGACCTCGACCTGTCGGCCTTTGCCGTCAAGTTCGACAACTACTACCTGGAAAGCAGCCTCTACACCAGCGGCCGGGTGGATGCCACGGTGAAGCGCCTGGTCGAGGCCGGCAAGACCTACGAGCAGGACGGCGCGCTGTGGCTCAAGTCGACCGACTACGGCGACGACAAGGACCGCGTGATGCGCAAGCAGGATGGCAGCTACACCTATTTTGTGCCTGATGTGGCCTACCACATCAGTAAATGGGAGCGTGGCTTCCAGAAGGTCATCAACATCCAGGGCACTGACCACCACGGCACCATTGCCCGCGTGCGCGCCGGCTTGCAGGCCGCCAATGTCGGCATTCCGCAAGGCTACCCCGACTACGTCCTGCACACCATGGTGCGGGTCGTCAAGGGCGGCCAGGAGGTCAAGATCAGCAAGCGCGCCGGCAGTTACGTGACCTTGCGCGACCTGATCGAGTGGACCAGCAAGGACGCGGTGCGCTTCTTCCTGCTGAGCCGCAAGCCCGACACCGAATACACCTTCGACGTTGACCTGGCGGTGGCCAAAAACAACGACAACCCGGTCTATTACGTGCAGTACGCCCATGCCCGCATTTGCTCGGTACTGGCCAGCTGGGGCGGTGATGTGGCCAGCCTGGGCCACGCCGAGTTGGCGCCACTGCAAAGCCCGCAGGCGCAAGCCTTGATGCTGCTGCTGGCCAAATACCCCGACATGCTGAGCGCCGCAGCCGAGGGGTTTGCACCGCACGACGTGACGTTCTACCTGCGCGAACTGGCCGCCTGCTACCACAGCTACTACGATGCCGAGCGCATTCTGGTCGACGACGAGGCCCTCAAACTGGCCCGGCTGGCGCTGGTGGCGGCCACGGCCCAGGTGTTGCGCAATGGCCTGGCCATGCTGGGTGTCAGTGCGCCGGAAAAAATGTAAACCTTGATTCACTCACCGACGACGAGCATAGACAGCACATGAAACAACAACGCGGCGGCACTTTTTTGGGATTCATCCTTGGCCTATTGGTCGGCCTCGGCCTGGCGCTGGCTGTGGCGGTCTACGTGACCAAGGTACCCATGGTATTTTTCAACAAGGCCGCCAGCAGCAACGCCACCCAGGATGCCAACGAGCTTGAAAAGAACAAGAACTGGGACCCCAATGCGCCGCTGTATGGCAAAAATCCGGCCAAGCCAGCGGTTCCGGCTGACATTGCCGTGACCCCACCTGCCGCCAATGCGCCAGAGAACAAGCCGGCTGTCAGCGCGGACCCCTTGGGCGACCTGGTCAAGGCCCGCGCCAAGGGCAGCGCTGCCTCAACCCCGGCCAACACACCCGATCCCTTCACCTATTTCATTCAGGTCGGCGCCTTCCGCACACCCGAAGATGCCCAGGCGCAGCGTGCCAAGCTGTCCCTGAGCGGCATCGAGACCCGAATTTCCGAGCGTGAGCAATCCGGCCGCACGGTGTACCGTGTCCGCATGGGCCCATTTGACAAACGCGAAGAAGCCGACGCCGCCAAAGCCCGACTCGACGGCGCAGGCATCGAGACCGCTCTGGTGCGCGTGCAACGCTGAACTTTGTCGCCGTTGCACGCTCTGACCTGGTCCCCAACCCAGCTACAAGGAACATCCGCATGCAACGTCGTCGCTTTGTCGCCCAGACCGGATCACTCGCCATCAGCGCCGCACTGCTGAGCCCCGGCGTTTCGCAAGCCCAGGCGCAAGCCAATACCCCGCGCGCCGGCACAGATTTCAACGCCCTGAGTCGGCCAGCCCCGGTCGAGGCACCTGCCGGTCAGATCGAACTGGTTGAATTTTTCTGGTACAACTGCCCGCACTGCAATGCGTTTGAGCCGGTGTTGGCCGAGTGGGTTAAAAAACTGCCCACGGACATTGTTTTCAAGCGTGTTCCGGTCGCCTTTCGCGATGACTTCGTGCCCCAACAGCGCTTGTATTACGCGCTTGAGGCGCTCAATTTGCTTGACAGCCTGCATGCGCGCGTTTTTGCCGCCATTCACGTCGAAAAGAAAAACCTGAGCCAGCCGCCCGCCATCGTCGACTGGGTGGTCAAACAAGGCGTTGACGCCAGCAAATTCATCGAGCAGTTCAATTCGTTTTCCACCACCACCAAGGCCACGCGCGCCCGCCAGTTGCAGACGGCCTATCAGGTCGAAGGCGTGCCTGCGCTGGGCGTGGCCGGGCGTTATTACACCGACGGCGCACTGGCCAAGAGCATGGGCCGGGTGTTGCAGGTGGTTGAGCATTTGATCGACCAGATTCGACGCGGCAGCTGAGTCCGGCTGCGTCGCGTGACGGCGCCGACAGAATTGGCAGGCCAGGCCGTTTGAAGCGGCCCTGGCCGCTACAATCTTGCAAACTTCACGCAAGAATCATGCCTTTATGAAAAACCGACTCCCCTCCTGGTTTGTACTTTGTGCGCTGGTGCTGTCCGCCGGGATGGTCCAGGCTGAAAAAGCCGATCGGGACAAGCCCATGAACATCGAGGCCGATGCGCTGCGTTACGACGAGGTCAAACAGCTGAGCATCTTCACCGGCCAGGTGGTCTTGACGAAAGGCACCATCCTGATCCGCGGCGCCCGACTGGAAGTGCGTCAGGACCCCGAGGGCAACCAGTATGGGGTGGTCACGGCAGAACCCGGAAAACGTGCGTTTTTCAAGCAAAAACGCGAGGGGCTGGACGAAACCATCGAGGGTGAAGGTGAAACCATCGATTACGACAGCCGTCAGGACACGGTCAAATTCATTGGCCAGGCCCAATTGCGGCGCTACCAGGGCGCCAAACTCAACGACGATTTCAATGGCGGCATCATCGTTTACAACAACCTGACCGATGTTTTCACGCTCGACGGCGCGCCAGCGTCGGGCGCCAAGACCAGCACCGGCCAACCCGGTGCGCCAGCGGGCCGGGTGCGGGCCATGTTGACACCCAAGACGGGGCCGGCACTTGCGCCGGCGCCCGCAGCGTCGACGCCGCTGCGCAGCAGCCCCGAATTGAACGATGCCAAGCGCTAAGCGGGTCGCGCTGCCATGACGACGCCCCTGCCTGACGCCGCCGCCTCCGAGAGTCGCCTGGAGGCGCACCACCTGCAAAAATTCTACGGTAGCCGCAAGGTTGTCAAGGACGTGTCGCTGACCGTGCGCAAGGGCGAAGTGGTCGGTTTGCTGGGCCCCAACGGCGCCGGAAAAACCACCTCGTTCTACATGATCGTCGGGCTGGTGCGGGCCAGCGCGGGAGACATCACCATTGACGGCCAGTCGGTCGAGCACATGCCGATTCACCGGCGCGCACGCCTGGGCCTGAGCTATTTGCCACAGGAAGCTTCCATTTTCCGCAAGCTCAACGTGGCCGACAACGTGCGCGCCGTGCTCGAACTGCAACTGGATGCACAAGGCAAGGCCCTGAGCGGGGCCGAGATTGAAAAACGTCTGACCGCGCTGCTGCAGGACTTGCGGGTCGACCATCTGCGCGACTCGTCCGCCCTGGCGCTGTCCGGTGGCGAGCGCCGGCGGGTGGAGATTGCCCGCGCCTTGGCCACCCAGCCCCGTTTCATTTTGCTCGACGAGCCTTTTGCCGGCATTGACCCGATTGCCGTGATCGAGATCCAGCGCATCATCTCCTTCCTGAAAAGCCGGGGCATTGGCGTGCTGATCACCGACCACAATGTGCGTGAAACCCTGGGTATTTGCGACCACGCCTTCATCATCAGCGACGGCAGCGTGCTGGCCAGCGGAACTCCCGCCGAGATCATCAATAACGTCGATGTGCGCCGGGTCTACCTGGGCGAGCACTTCCGGATGTAACGATGACCCACACACACCCATGAAACAGGGCCTCTCGTTACGCACCTCCCAGCACCTGGCGCTCACGCCGCAGTTGCAACAATCCATCCGTTTGCTGCAGCTGTCCACCATGGAGCTGAGCAGCGAGGTGAATCAGATGCTCGACGAAAACCCGTTCCTGGAACGCTCGGAGGAAGAAGCGGACCGGGAATCCTTCGGCTTGGCACAAGCCGATACCGCCATCTGCCGTAATGACCGCGAGCAGGAATCTGCCGCCTATACCGGTGTTGATGACCATTACACATCGCGGGTGAGTACCGAGACAGCCTCCGAAGAACCCGTCACCACGATGGAAGAAGCGCCGAGCTGGGACGGCGATGGCAGTGTCAGCCTGAGTCCGGACGACAGCGAATGGGGTGGCGAGGCCAAGGCGCGTGGCAACAACCTCAGCGGTGACGACGAGCTGGATGCCACCGAGCTGGCGCGCAGCCAGGAGACCTTGCAAAGCTTTTTGCAGCGCCAGGCGCTGTCCCTGCGCCTGGGCACCGAAGACCGGGCGGCACTTTACTTTTTGATCGAGTCGCTCAACGACGAGGGCTACCTGGAAGACGATCTGACCGAGCTGGCGCGCGGACTGGCCGGTGATGACGCCGAGCAGGTCGAAGACCTGGTGCATCACTTTACGGTGGCACTGGGCTTGCTGCAAAGCCTGGAGCCTGCGGGTGTTGGCGCCAGGGGTCTGGCCGAATGTCTGCGCCTGCAACTGCAGGCGCTCAAACTCAACCCTGCGTTCGAGGCCGACACGGTGCAGGTGGCCTTGCGCATCTGTGCCCAACCCATGGACTTGCTGGCGCGACGCGACATCAAGCACCTGATGCCGCTGTGCGATGCCAGCGATACCCAGGTGCGCGCCGCCATCACCCTGATAGGACGGCTGGAGCCCAAACCGGGCCGCCGCTTTGTCGATGTGGAGCGCAACATTGTGGTGCCCGACGTGTTGGTGACTGCGGTGGGGCAAGGTCCGATGGTGAAGTTTCTGGTGCGTCTGAACCCCGAGGTCATGCCACGCCTGCGCGTGCACGACATATATGCCAACGCGCTCAAAGGCCACAAGGCTGTCGGCAACGACGCCGCCAACTTTGCCGCACTGCAGCAGCGCCTGCAGGAGGCGCGCTGGTTCATCAAGAACATCCAGCAGCGTTTTGACACCATCCTGCGCGTCAGCAGCGCCATCGTGGAACGTCAGAAAAGCTTTTTTGTGCATGGTGAACTGGCCATGCGCCCGCTGGTGCTGCGCGAAATTGCCGACGAATTGGGCCTGCACGAGTCCACCATCAGCCGGGTCACCACCGCCAAGTACATGGCCACCCCGTTCGGCACTTTTGAGTTGAAATACTTTTTTGGCTCGGGCCTGGGCACCGACTCGGGTGGCAACGCATCGAGCACCGCCGTGCGCGCCCTGATCAAGCAATTTGTCGCCGCCGAAAGCCCGAAAAAACCGCTCAGCGACAACCAGTTGTCCGACATGCTGAAAGAGCAAGGCATTGAATGCGCGCGCCGCACCGTGGCCAAATACCGCGAAGGCCTGCGCATTGCGCCGGCCTCACTCAGAAAATCCCTATCCTTATGAACCAGCTCCAACTCTTTCTCCCCTGCGCCGCCGGCGTCGAGGACTACCTGGCCCCCGAAGTGCTGCGCATCACCGGCTTGCCGCCGGGCTGCATCACCAAACAACGCGGTGGCGTGGCGGTGCGCACTTCGCTGGCGCAGGCCATGCTGCTGAACCTGCACAGCCGGCTGGCCCAGCGTGTTCTGGTGCTGCTGAGTTACACCGAATACCGGGGCGAACAGGACCTGTACCGTGCGGCCTCTGAAGTGGCCTGGGAGCGCTGGTTCACGCCGCGCGAATCCATCAAGGTCGAGATCACCGCGCAGCACAGCCCGTTGACCTCGCTGAACTTTGCCGCGCTCAAGATCAAGGACGCGGTGTGCGACCGCTTTCGTGCCGTGGCCAATGGCGTGCGCCCGGATGTCAACACCCAGTGGCCCGACGTGCGCATTTACGCCCACCTGACCACCGACAGTTGTTCGCTCTACATCGACACCTCGGGCGAACCGCTGTTCAAACGCGGCTGGCGCGAGGACAAGGGCGACGCGCCCCTGAAGGAAACCCTGGCTGCGGCCATGCTGGCCGCCAGCGGCTGGCTTGAGGGCGACGCCGATTTGCTGCCGCTGTATGACCCCTGTTGCGGCAGCGGCACCATCGTCATTGAAGCGGCGCAGATGGCCTGCAACATTGCGGCTGGCAGCCGCCGCCGTTTTGCCTTCGAGAAGTACGTGCCGTTTCAAAAGCAGGTCTGGGACACCCTCAAGCGGGAGGCCGTGGCGGCCGAGGTGGTGCGGTCGCCCGACCAGAAACCCATCATCTTTGGCAGCGACGTGGCACACCGCATGGTCGATTTTGCGCAGCGCAACGCGGCGCGCGCCGGGGTCGCCGATGTGATCGAGTTTCGCGGCGGCGATGCCCTGCAACGCCTGCCCCCCATTGATGTCAGCAGCACCGGCGGTGGCGTCATGGTGCTGAATCCACCCTATGGCGAGCGCATTGACGTGGGTGGCGTCGCCAAAGGCGGGCCGCGCGATGCAGGTGGCTTTGAAGACGAAGCCAATGTGCCGCGCTTTGGCGCCCGTGAACTGCCGCAAACCGAGGGCGCGGGTGAATTCTTCAACCAGCTCGCCAGCCACTGGAAGAAAAACTATTCGGGCTGGACCGCCTGGGTGCTGACGCCCGACCTGAAACTACCCGGCAAAATGCGCCTGAAAGAAGCCCGCCGTGTGCCAATGTGGAACGGCCCCATCGAATGCAGGTTGTTCCGCTTTGACATGGTGGCGGGAAAAATGGCTGGAAAAGCATGACACCGGTGGTGCTCGACACCAACATCGTGCTCGACGCCTTTGTTTTTGACGACCCCGCGGCGCGCGCGCTCAAGTCGGCGCTGGCCGCACGGCAGCTCGAATGGATCGCCACCAAAGCCATGCGCGACGAGCTGGCGCGTGTCCTGTGTTATCCCAAAATCGTGCCGCGCATGGCCTTTTACCAAGTCACGGCCCAGCATGTCCTGGCCCAGTTTGATGGCCAAGCCACGCTGGTCGACACCGCGCCCAAGGCCAGCGTCACCTGTCGCGACGCCGATGACCAGAAGTTTATCGACCTGGCCGTCAGCCATCAGGCCCTGCTGCTGAGCAAGGACCAGGCGGTGTTGTGCATGAGAAAAAGGTTGTCAGCATTTTTTGTAACAACGCAATCAGCCTTGTAACAAATCGCATCGAATCATGGGTATGCATATTCTTGCCGCCTAAGTAAACTTTGACGCGTCGAACGGACCATCCTGGTCCGTAAGGCTTGTTCAACTTAACTTTTGCGAGGAAATCATCATGATTCACCATGCCATGTCAGAAATCTCCAAGGCCCACCACTTCAACACGCTGTCGTCACCTTACGGCGCACCCCTGGCAGCGAGCCTGCCTGAAGAGTTGCTGCCTTTTACC
The DNA here is from genome assembly GCF_030653815.1 of Rhodoferax sp. GTDB lineage: Bacteria > Pseudomonadota > Gammaproteobacteria > Burkholderiales > Burkholderiaceae_C > Rhodoferax. The sequence continues at coordinate 112,037 of NZ_JAURYQ010000029.1, forward strand.
GTCCGGCTGGTTCGCAACAAAGAAGACCTGAACAAGGCGGTCGAAATTCGTCATGCAGCCTATGCACGGCACCTGCCCATGTTCGCGGAAACGCTCAAAACAGCCGAAACCGATGATGCCGAAAAAGGTGTGGTGATATTGCTGGCTGAATCCAAGTTGGATGGCTCGCCGCTGGGCACCATGCGCATCCAGACCAACCAGTACCAGCCGCTGTGTCTGGAACAATCGATCGACTTACCAGAATGGCTCAAGTCACGGTCCCTGGCAGAGGCCACCCGCCTGGGCGTCACGAATGAAAAAGGCGGGCGACTCGTCACCACCGTGCTGTTCAAAGCCTACTACCAATATTGTCTGCAAACCGACGTGGAATGGATGGTCGTCACTGCGCGCGCACCGGTTGACCGGACGTATGACCGTTTGCTGTTCAACGATGTCTTTCCGGATGCGGGCTACATCCCGATTCACCACGTTGGCAACCTGCCGCACCGGGTGATGTCATTCAATGTCAACACCGCCAAAGATCGCTGGACCCAAGTCAAGCACCCCTTGCTAGGCTTCATGTGCAGCACCTTTCATCCAGACATTGACCTCAGCAGTCAACGCCAGCCCTGCACCCCGTCAATGACCTTGTCCACATTCCCACTTGGTGATGCCATGCTGCCCATGTGAGCAGCCAGGGCCGGGAACCCGACCAGCGGGGCAGCACCCGGCCCTCTTCTTGCTCCAGGCATGCACAATAATCGAAGACGGCCTTATCATCTCAAGGTCGAAATTGGAAAAAAGCAAAGAACCAAATGGTCAAACAAGCCACGTTGTACCGCAAGCGGATGGATCAACTTCACCAAGGCCTGGATCTGCTGCTGTATGCCCTTTCAACCTACGCGCTGCCCGTTGTGATCGGACTACTGTCTTTGCTGGCACTTTTTAGCTGGAAATCACAATACGCCGTCACCGCCCCACAACAATTGCGAATCCAGGTGGTTCAAGCGTCGGCCAACATTCAGGAACCGGCACAAGCGCTGGCGCAGTTGCAGAATCGCCCCTTGAGCCCGTTCCACGACACCCGACTTTCAGAGGCCCCCGTCTGGCTTTCTTTCGTGGTGCCCAAAAATGTCGGAAATGCGCCACTGATGGTCGAATTCCCGTCGCGGCATGCCATGGACGTAACGTGCTGGGATGCCGGCACGCTGAGTTCGCTGGGCAGCGGCAGCCGCCATGGCACGGCAGGCAGCATCTCCGCAGTTAAGGCGGGGTTTGCACTTGAAGTCGATCCTGCGTTGACCGACCGGGCCGTGGTATGTCGCAGCAGCGCCACGGGCCCAGCCCGGCTTTCGGTCTTGCGGTGGCAGGCCGCTGATCTTGAAATTTCTGCCCTGGAGTTCCACCGCAAGTCGGGCCTTCTGGATGGCGGCATTTTGCTTTTGGCCGGCTTCATCCTGATCACCGCCCTGATCAACCGAAATGGCCTGTACATCCTGTTCTCAGCCTGGCTCGTGATGAATTTGCGGATGGCCTCGCTTTCTGCCGGTTGGGACTCGCAATGGTTGGGCAACACCGTGCCGCAAGAATGGCTGGTACAGGCACGGTCGATCACCTTGACCCTCTACTACATCCTGACGCTGACACTTTTCACATCGCTGTTCAAGGAAGACTTGTCACTTGTCGGCTACAAGCTCATCGTGAGGGTGGCGCAATGGACCTGTCTTCCCCTGCTTCTTTTATCCATTGCTTTGCCTTATGCCTTGTTCTTGCCAATGATCTGGTATGTCGCCGGCGTTGGCATTGCCATGTTGATATTTCTGCTGATTCGCATTCTCAGGAAAACAAAATCCCGCGTTGCCATCTGGTACGGCACGGCCATCAGCATCACGCTGGTCGCCAGTCTGTACGAGGTGCTGGCTGCGGCGCTCGGTATCAAGGGGTTGATTGGATCGGTCAACAGCGTCACCGCCGCCCTGTCATCGAGCCTGTTGACTGCGCTGGCAATTGCTGAACATATGCGACTGGAGCATGAACAGCACCTGCAAGTGCAGGCCGAGCTGGCGCACACTTTTGAGGCCATGCCGATCGGCCTGTTTACCCTTGACCTGCACGGCCGGTTCCTGAGCGCCAACCCGGCCCTGCTTGACATGCTGGGCCCCAATGTTCTGAAAAATCAGGGTAAAAACTGGCAACAGTATTTCGCCAACGGCGCCTGGACCATGCTGCATCAAATGGTTTTCAACAAAACCCAGGATGAGATGGAAATCAACGGACGAGCGCTCCCAGGCACTGCTGGCAGCAAACGTTTTCTGGTCAAGGCAGCCCTGGCGCGCGACAAGATCGAAGGCTCCCTGCAAGACATCACCGAAAAGTCCCGGGCCTCGGCAGACCTGGAGTTTCTCGCCAGCCACGATTCACTGACCAAGATTCTGAACCGGCGCGGAATCGAGCAGGCGCTGACGCGTGCCATCGCCAGGCTGCCTGAAGACAAGGCACTGGCGGTGGCCTACCTCGACCTCGACCGGTTCAAGCTCATCAACGACCTGTTCGGCCACGGGGCTGGCAATGAGGTGCTGCAGCAAGTGTGTAGGCGGGTCTCGGACATGCTGTCACGCGATTTTCAGTTTGGCCGCGTGGGGGGTGATGAGTTCGTCATCGTGTTCCCGGCGACACCCATCGCCATGGCCTCAGCGCTCTGCACTGGCCTGATCGACAGCATCGGCAACACAACTTACCGTGTGGGCGACAACGCCTTCAACGTGCGCTGCTCAATCGGACTGATTGAGGTCAGCCCCGGCATGCAGTTCAACGATGCCATGTCAACGGTCGACCGCGCCTGCCGCCAGGCCAAGTCCGCGCAGGGCAGCCTGGTGGTGTATGAAAAGGATGCCCCTGCCTTTGCGCAGCATGAGGCTGAACTGAAATTGATTGCCCTGCTCGCCACCCCTTCGGCCACCGACGGCCTGTATCTCGAAATGCAACCCATCATGTCGCTCACGGCACCCCATGAATCGCTCAATTTCGAGGTGCTGCTGCGCATGCGCGACCCGCAGGGCCAAACCATCCGCACCGACCACCTGATCGCAGCGGGTGAGGCGAGCGGTCGCATGGGCATGATTGACCGCTGGGTCCTGACGAGCACACTGGACTGGCTCAACAGCCATGAAGATCAGATGCAACACACCAAATTCATCTGCATGAATTTAAGCGGCGCCTCACTCAACGACGAAGAGTTTCTTGAAGAAATCTACGCCATGCTGGAGAAAAACCTGCATCTGGTCGGCAAGTTGTGCCTTGAGATCACTGAAAGTGTGGCGCTGCACGATCTTGACAATACCCGCCGCTTTGTCAACAAGGTGCGGGGTTATGGTGCCAAGGTGGCGCTGGATGACTTCGGCGCGGGTTACACCTCGTTTTCCTATTTGAAGGAATTCAAGGCAGATCTGCTCAAGATCGACGGCAGCTTCATCGTTGACATGAACCAGCACCCGGCCAATATCGCGATCGTCGAGGCCATTGTCAGTCTTGCCAATAACCTGGGCATGAAAGTGATCGCCGAGTGGGCCGAGGACAATGCCACAGTGCAAACGCTGACCGAGATTGGCGTCGACTATGTGCAGGGGTTTGCCATCGCCCGGTCACAACACCCCGACAAAATGATCTCGGCCGAGTCGTCGGCCAGCTTCATTCAAGACGAGGAACTGGCCCACTATGTGGCCCTGATCGGCAAAGCCAACCCAGCGCAGCCCATGGTGGATTTGTTTTCTGTCGTGCCGCGCAAGGTGCATTGAATGCGGCCATCAGGCTCCAGCTCAAATTAGTCGACAGGCCAACCACGGCGATGGTGCATGGCAGGTGCAGCAGGCGGCGCAGCGTGGCAGTGTCTGTGTTCATGGGTGGTTTTCCTTTGTCACCCGGCGAGCTCCACCCGCCCCGATAGCGATAATCAAAACAAGTTAAATCTTATTGCGCTATGGAGCAACTCATGACAGGGAATTTAAATAACAGCACGACACCCCCGGTGGATGTCGTCATCATGGCCGCCGGCAAGGGCACGCGCATGAAAAGCAGGCTGCCCAAGGTCTTGCATCAGCTGGCCGGGCGCGCTCTGGTGCAGCATGTGGTCGACACGGCGGCGGACTTGTCGGCGCGCCAGGTCACGGTCATCACCGGCCATGGCGCCGAGGAAGTAGAAGCGGCGCTGAAGGCCAGTGCGAAAGGCGAGTTTGTGCTGAATTTTGTGCGCCAGGAGCCCCAGCTGGGCACCGGCCACGCGGTGCAGCAAACCGTGCCGGTGCTGCAGAACGATGGCGTGGTGGTGATCCTATCGGGCGACGTGCCGCTGACGCAGGCCGACACCTTGCGGCAGCTCATTGCCGCCAGTGCGGGCACCCAACTGGCCTTGCTGACGATTGATTTTGCCAACCCCACGGGTTATGGCCGCATTGCGCGCAGTGGCGACGCGGTGCAGTCCATCGTCGAGCAAAAAGACGCGACACCCGAGCAACTGGCCATCACCGAGGTCTACAGCGGCATCATGGCCGTGCCCGCGCTGCAGCTCAAGCGCTGGCTGGCGCGGCTCGACAACCACAATGCCCAGGGCGAGTATTACCTGACCCAGATCGTGGCCTTCGCCGTGGCCGACGGGGTGCCGGTGGTGGCGCACAAAATTACCGATGCGGTCCAGGTGGCCGGCGTCAACAGCCCGGTGCAACTGGCCGAACTGGAGCGCGCCTGCCAGCAGCGCCTGGCGCTGCAACTGATGGAGCAAGGCGTGCGCCTGGCCGACCCGGCGCGCCTTGATGTGCGCGGCCAGCTGCAGTGCGCCCAAGACGTGTCGATCGACGTGAACTGTGTCTTTGAAGGCGAGGTTTCACTGGGTGAAGGCGTGCGCGTGGGCGCCAACTGCGTCATCAAAAACGCCAGCATTGCGGCCGGTGCCGTGATCCATCCGTTCACCCACATCGAGGGCGGCCAACCCGGCAGCAAGGACGCGGTCGAGGTCGGCGCCGGTGCCCTGATCGGCCCGTTTGCACGCCTGCGCCCCGGTGCCCGACTGGGGGCCGAGGTGCACATCGGCAATTTTGTCGAAGTCAAGAACTCCACCCTGGCCAAGGGCGCCAAGGCCAACCACCTGGCCTACCTGGGCGACGCCGACGTGGGCGAGCGGGTGA
>NZ_JAURYQ010000035.1 GCF_030653815.1 Rhodoferax sp.
GAGACGGCCTCACCACTTTTTTGCGAGTGCCTCGGCCACGATGTCAGCCTTGAGTTGGGCCTCGACATACAGCTTCTTGAGGCGCCGGTTCTCTTCTTCAAGCTCTTTCATGCGGCTCATCATGGAGGTGTCCATGCCGCCGTACTTGGCTCGCCATTTGTAAAATGTGGCGGTGCTGATGCCCATGTCTCGGCACAGCTCTGGTACGGGCAATCCAGCCTCCACGCGCTTGAGCGCATCCATGATCTGGCTGTCGGTAAATCTCGATTTCTTCATGTAGAACTTCCTTTTAAGAAAATTCTACTTCTGGCGCCTTTGATTTATCGGGGGGATTACCCAGGCACTTGATGTTCATTTACGGGTACTGAAGAACGCAACCGATGGGCTACGAAACCAAAATAGTTAATTCTTCCCAATCGCGGCAAACCCACCCGCAACAGGTGTGAATCAGATCGTCACGAAAATTTATGATTTCAGGAGTAACCGCAATAAGCTTCCATAAAAAAGGCCTGATTGGCTACGTTTCCCCGCCAGCCAATTGATCGGACTTCCCGGTCACCCCCGCATCAGCGCCTCAATCTCGGCCGCGCCCACCGGCACTTCGCGGGTCAGCAGGGTGCAGCCGTCGTTTGTGATGATGGCATCGTCTTCAATGCGGATGCCGATGTTGTGGAATTGCTCTGGCACACCGTCGGCCGGGCGTACGTAAATGCCGGGTTCGATGGTCAGCGCCATGCCGGCTCGCAAAATACGCGCCGGGCGGTCCTTGATGGTGGCGCCAGTGAGGGCGTCCTGGCGTGTGCTCACCTGGCCGATTTCGCTGGGTTCGGTGTAGTCGCCGCAGTCGTGCACGTCCATGCCGATCCAGTGGCCGGTGCGGTGCATGTAAAACTGAAAGTAGGCGCGTTTTTCGATCACGTCGTCCAGGCTGCCGACCTTGTTGTGGTCGAGTAGGCCGACATCGAGCATGCCTTGCGCCAACACCTTGACCGCGGCGTCGTGCGGGTCGGTAAAGCGCGCGCCAGCCTTGGTGGCGGCAATGGCCGCTTCTTGTGAGGCCAGTACCAGCTCGTACAGCGCGCGCTGCGGGCCGCTAAAGACGCCATTGGCCGGGAAGGTCCGGGTGATGTCGCTGGCATAACCATCGAGCTCGCAGGCGGCATCGATCAGCACCAGTTCACCGCTCCGAACCAGGCCGCGGTCGGCACGGTAATGCAGCACACAGGCGTTGGCGCCGGCGGCCACGATCGAGCCGTAGGCCGGCGATTGCGCGCCGTGGCGGCGGAATTCGTGCAATAGTTCAGCCTCCAGGTGGTATTCGCGCACCTCCTGGCCGGCGCGCAGCATGTTGGCGCTGAGTTGCATGGCACGAATGTGGGCGCCCGCGCTGATTTGTCCGGCGCGCAACATGGTGGCTTGTTCGAACCGATCCTTGACCAGCCGCATTTCGTCCAGCACACCGCACAGGTCGTGCTGGGTTTTCGGGCACAGCGCACCATAACGCACGCGGGCACGCAGGCCGCCCAGCCAGCTGTCAATGCGCGTCTCCAGCCCCTTGTGGGTGGCAAACGGGTACCAGATAGCCTCGCGACCGTCGATCAGGCCCGGCAATTGGGCATCGAGTTCGGCCACAGAATACGCGGCCTCCAGCCCCAGCTGCTCAGGTGCAGACGTGGGTCCGAGCCGATAACCGTCCCAGATTTCTCGCTCCATGTCCTTGGGCTGGCAAAACAGCGTTGAGGTGCCGTCACCGGTCACCACCAGCCAGGCTTGGGGCTCGGTAAAACCGGTCAGGTAATAAAAATAGCTGTCCGCCCGGTACGGAAAGTCGCTGTCGCGATTGCGCTGCTGCTCGGGTGCCGTGGGAATGATGGCTACCCCGCCCGCGCCCATTTTTTGGGCAAGCAGGGCGCGGCGTTGGGCGTAGAGGGCGTTGGTATTCATAGCAGCTTCCAGATGCGAGGGGTCAGGTATTGAGTTCGGCCAGCCGCTGTGGCGTGCCAACGTCGGTCCAGGGGCCGGTGTACAGCTCGGCCGACACCCGGCCCTGGTCCATGGCGTGGCGCAACAGCGGGGCCAATGGCGCTTTGACGCCTTGCGGGTTGCCCGGCGCAATGGCACACCACGGCGCCTCGAACAGGGCGCGGCGGTACAGGCCGATGGTGGAAAAGGTAAAACGTGGACGCGGGTCACCTTTGTTCAGGTTCAGCGCCAGCGCCGGGCCATCAGCCATCATTTGCAGGCCAAAGTCGCCGCCAGGGTTGTGCGCCGGGTTGGGCACCAGCCACAGGTGGGCCAGCTTGTCGCTGGCGGTAAAACGCTCGACGGCGTGTTGGTTGAACTCAAAACCGGGCGTGAAGACATCGGCCGCCAACACCCAGAACACCTCGTCGAGCTGGGGCAGTGCCCGCACAATGCCACCCGCGGTTTCCAGTGCACCGCCAAAGTCATGGCCTTCGTGCGAGTAGCGCAGGGCCAGGCCGGGTGGATGGTTGGCCTGCACGATCTGCTCGGCCAGCCAGTCGGTGTTGACCACCACCTGCTCGCAGCCGCCGCGCTGCAGGGCTTCCAGCTGCCAGTGCATCAGTGCCTTGCCCTGCACTTTCAGCAAGGGCTTGGGGCAACTGTCGGTGAGCGGGCGCATGCGTTCGCCACGGCCGGCGGCCAGCAGCATGGCGGTGGCCGGGCGACTCATGCTGGCCGGGACTGCGCCTTGGCCTCGCTGTAGCCAGCTATCAATTGGGCGTACACCGGACCGGGCCGGCCGCTGCCAACCGGTCGTCCGTCGAGCAAAGTGACTGGCAGCACTTCCTTGGTGGCCGAGGACAACAGCAACTCGTCGGCGTCTTGCACTTCTTCGCGGCTGACGCGGCGCAACTCGAACGGAATGCCGCGGGCACGGCAAATTTCTTCGATCAGGCCGTAGCGAATGCCCTCTAAAACCAGACTGTCTTTGGGGGTGCCCAGTACCTTGCCGCCCTTGACCACCCAGACGTTGCTGGCGGCGGCCTCGCTCAAAAAGCCGTCGCGGAACATCACGGTTTCCAGGGCGCCGGCGTCAAAGCTGATCTGGCGCGCAAACACCGCGCCCAGCAGGCTGGTGCTCTTGATGTGCGCCTTTTCCCAACGGAAGTCGTCGGCCGTGACACAGGCCACGCCCTGGCTGCGCTGCGCCTCGGTGGGCAGTTTCATGGTGTTGGTCATGACAAACACGGTGGGCGTGATGCCGGTGGGCATGACGTGGTCGCGCATGGCCACGCCGCGCGTGATCTGGATGTAGATCAGCTGGTCCAGCGCGTCGGTGCCAACGCCTTGGGCGGTGGCAAAGGTAGTCATCAACTGCTGCGCCACCTCGGCCCATTGGGCGCGTGTCAGCGGGTTGGTGATGCGCAGTTCGGCCAGGCTGCGGTCGAGCCGGGCCATGTGCTCGGCAAAGCGGAACAACTGGCCGCCATAGGCGGGCACCACTTCGTAGACGCCGTCGCCAAAAATGAAGCCACGGTCCATCACGCTGATCTTGGCATCGGGCAGCAGGGTGAATTCACCGTTGAGGTAACAAGGCAGGGGAGGTAAAGTAGTCATGGGCGAATTATGCGCATGTCCGATGAGGTCAATCATGCTGCAGTTGAAAGAAGGGTTTTTATACTCGCCCTGTCACTTGCCGATTTTGCGCACCATTGCTTTTGCCTCACACCACCATGAACACAGCCACACACCCCGCCACAAAGATTGACCCCGACACCACCCACGTCTTTCACCGCCAGTTGCAGCACCATTTGCCGCTGGCCGTGTCGGGCCAGGGCATCACCCTGACGGACGCCAGCGGCAAGACTTACCTGGACGCCTGCGGGGGGGCCGCCGTGTCCTGCCTGGGCCACGGCCACCCCGAGGTGCTGGCCGCCATGCACGCTCAGATCGACCGGCTGGCCTATGCCCACACCAGCTTTTTCACCACCGACGTGGCAGAGGAACTGGCGGACGTGCTGATCGCCTCGGCCCCGAGTGGCATGAGCCACGCCTACTTTGTCAGTGGTGGCTCGGAGGCCATGGAGGCGGCGCTCAAGATGGCGCGGCAGTATTTTGTCGAAATCGGCCAGCCGCAACGGCGCCACTTTGTGGCGCGGCGGCAAAGCTACCACGGCAACACTCTGGGCGCGCTGGCGGTGGGTGGCAACGAATGGCGCCGCGCCCAGTTCCAGCCGCTGCTGATGGACGTGACCCATGTCGCGCCCTGCTACGAGTACCGCGACCGCGCAGCAGATGAAACGCCGGAAGCCTATGGTCAGCGCCTGGTGGCCGAGCTTGAACAAGCTTTTGAGCGCCTGGGGCCGGAAAACGTCATGGCCTTTGTGGCCGAAACCGTGGGCGGCGCTACCGCCGGCGTGTTGACTGCGGTGCCGGGTTATTTCAAGGCCATTCGGGAACTTTGCGACCGCCACGGCATTTTGCTGATTCTGGACGAGGTGATGTGTGGCATGGGCCGCACTGGCACCTTGCACGCCTGCGAGTTTGACGGCGTGGTGCCTGATTTGCTGGCCATTGCCAAGGGCCTGGGTGGGGGTTACCAGCCGATTGGGGCTGTGCTGGCGCAGAAGAAGCTGGTCGATGCGTTTCGGGCCGGCAGTGGCCTGTTTCAGCATGGCCACACCTACCTGGGCCACGCCGTGGCCTGTGCGGCGGCGCTGGCGGTGCAGCGCGTCATTGCGCGCGACGGCCTGGTGGCGCAAGTACAGGCGCGTGGCCAGACGCTGCACGGCTTGCTGCAGCGGGCGTTTGCCGACCACCCCCATGTGGGTGACATCCGTGGCCGCGGTTTGTTCTGGGGCCTGGAATTGGTGGCCGACCGCGCGTCACGCCAGTGGTTTGACCCGGCGCTCAAATTACACGCCCGCGTCAAACGCGAGGCGATGGCACTGGGCCTGATGTGTTACCCGATGGGTGGCACGGTGGACGGACGCTGCGGCGACCACATTTTGCTGGCCCCGCCTTTCATTGCCAGCGAGGATGAGTTGGCGCTGATCGTGGCGCGGCTGGCTCAGGCCATTGATGCGTCCATGCCCTTCTGAGACCGAAATATGCATAAATTGCATGAAAAGGCAGGGTTACTATTTAGTCTTTAAAACAACGGGGAGCCAGTCTTTGATCTAAGATGTCGCAGTCTTTAAACCGAAAGCGTTTAGGCCGTTTGAAATTTTTTATTACTGGAGATCCCATGAAAAAATTGTCCCTCGTTGTCAGCGCCATCGCCGCTGCCGCCGCCCTGATGGCCCCCGTGAGCAGCGTTCAGGCGCAGCAAAAATTCATGACCATTGGCACCGGTGGTGTCACGGGCGTGTACTACGCCGCCGGTGGCGCCATTTGCCGCCTGGTCAACAAGGACCGCGCCAAGCACGGCTACCGCTGCTCGGTGGAGTCCACCGGGGGGTCGGTGGTGAACATCAACACCATCAAGGCCGGCGAGCTTGACTTTGGCGTGTCGCAGTCTGACGTGCAGTACAACGCTTTCAACGGTGCCAAGCAGTTCGAAAAAGACGGCAAACACGCCGACCTGCGCGCTGTGTTCTCCATTCACCCCGAGCCCTTCACGGTGCTGGCCCGCAAGGAAGCCAATGTGGCCAAGTTCGAAGACCTCAAGGGCAAACGCATGAACGTGGGCAACCCCGGCTCGGGCAGCCGCGCCGCCATGGATGAATTGCTGGTCGCCATGAACTGGAAAACCAGCGACTTTGGTCTGGCTGCCGAGCTCAAGGCCGACGAGCACGGTGCCGCGCTGTGTGATAACAAGATCGACGCCTTCTTCTACGGTGTCGGTCACCCCAGCGCCAACATTCAGGACCCCATCACCACCTGCGGCGCCAAACTGGTGACGATCGCCGGCCCCGCGGTGGACAAGCTGGTCAAGGCCAACAGCTACTACGCTGCAGTGGATATTCCGGGCGGCTTGTATGCGGGTCACCCCAACCCGACCCGCACCTACGGCGTGCTGGCCTCGTTCGTGAGCTCGGCCAAGGTGCCTGATGCCACCGTGTACGAACTGGTCAAGGCGGTGTTCGAGAATTTTGACGAGTTCAAGAAACTGCACCCGGCGTTCATCGGCCTGAACCCCAAAAATATGATCAAGGACGGTTTGTCGGCACCCTTGCACCCCGGTGCTGTGAAGTACTACAAGGAAAAAGGCTGGATGTAATCCGGCCAAGCTGAGCGTCTTCGGACCACGGCCGCAAAAAAGCTCTGACCTGTCAGAGCTTTTTTGTTGATAACAACACTTTGATGAAGAAATGCTTATGAAATCAGCAACGGCTCACGACAACGTGCCAGAGATTGATGTTGAGAAATTTGTCGCTGACAACGACACCGGCGCGCGCAACCCCGGCCCGGTGATGAAACGTTTTCTGCTGTACGTGGCGCTGGCCTGGTCGCTGTTTCAGTTGTGGATTGCGTCGCCGCTGCCGTTCAGCACCGGCGTGCTGGTGTTCAATGACACCGAAACGCGGGCCATCCACCTCGGCTTTGCCGTGTTCCTGTCCTTCATGTCCTACCCGGCTTTCAAGCGCTCACGCAGCGACCAGGTGCCATTGACCGACTGGATTTTTGCCATCGTCGGCACGTTTTGTGCGGTCTATCTTTTTGTGTTCTACCGCGAATTGGCGACCCGCCCGGGCCAACCGACGACCATGGACGTCTACACCGGTCTGGTCGGCATCGTGCTGCTGCTGGAGGCCACGCGCCGGGTGCTGGGTTTGCCGATGGTGATCGTGGCGCTGGTTTTTCTGGGCTACACCTTTGGCGGCCCGTTCATGCCCGACATGATTGCCCACCGCGGCTTCTCACTGAACCGCGCCATGAGCCACCAGTGGCTCACCACCGAGGGTGTGTTTGGCGTGGCGCTGGGTGTGTCCAGCAGCTTCATCTTCCTGTTTGTGCTGTTTGGCTCCTTGCTGGACAAGGCCGGCGCGGGTAACTATTTCATCAAGTCGGCTTTTGCCCTGCTCGGTCACATGCGGGGTGGCCCGGCCAAGGCCGCGGTGCTGTCGTCGGCGGCGACCGGCATCATTTCGGGCTCGTCGATCGCCAACGTGGTGACCACCGGCACCTTCACCATTCCGCTCATGAAGCGGGTCGGTTACCGCCCGGACCAGGCAGCCGCTGTCGAGGTGTCGAGCTCGGTCAACGGCCAGTTGATGCCACCGGTGATGGGCGCGGCGGCTTTCCTGATGGTGGAGTACGTGGGCATTCCCTACATCGAGGTCATGAAGCACGCCTTTCTGCCGGCCATCATTTCCTACATCGCCCTGCTCTACATCGTTCACCTCGAGGCGCTCAAGGTCAATATGGTGGGATTGCCGCGGCGCAGCACGGCTTCAGCGGGCTCGCGCCTGCTGTCGTTTGGCATGACCGTGGCCGGTTTTATCGTCCTGTCGGGCGCGGTCTACTGGGGCATTGGTTGGATCAAGACGGTCATGGGTGACTCGGCAGTCTGGGTGGTGGGTGTGGGCTTGCTGGCGGCTTATGTCGGCTTGTTGTGGTTTGGCGCCCGGCAGCCCGAGTTGGCGCTTGATGACCCGAATGCCCAGGTGTTCGAGCTGCCAGAAACCGGCCCCACCGTCAAATCCGGCCTGCATTACCTGCTGGCTGTGGTGGTGTTGATCTGGTGCCTGATGGTGGAGCAAATGTCGCCCGGTCTGTCGGCCTTCTGGGCCACGATGTTCATGATTTTTGTCATGTTGACGCAAAAACCCATCATTGCCTGGTTCCGCGGCCGGGGCGATTTGGGCCAAGCGGCAGGCCAGGGTGTGCTTGACCTGATCGATGGCTTGGCCATCGGGGCGCGCAACATGATCGGCATCGGTGTGGCCACGGCGGCGGCCGGCCTCATCGTGGGCACGGTGTCGCTCACCGGCATCGGCCTGGTCATGACCGAGATTGTCGAACTGCTGTCGGGCGGTAACTTGATGCTGATGCTGGTGCTGGTGGCGGTCATCAGCCTGATTTTGGGCATGGGCCTGCCGACCACGGCCAACTACATCGTGGTTTCCACGCTGATGGCGCCGGTGGTGGTGGAACTGGGCGCGCAAAGCGGCCTGATCGTGCCCTTGATTGCGGTGCATCTGTTTGTTTTTTACTTTGGCTTGATGGCCGACGTGACACCACCGGTGGGCTTGGCCTCATTTGCCGCGGCGGCCATTGCGCGCTGCGACCCGATCAAGGCCGGCATCACGGCATTTTTCTACAGCATGCGCACGGCCATTTTGCCTTTCTTGTTCATCTTCAATACCCAGTTGCTGATGATCGGCCTGAGCGGGCCGCTGCATCTGATTTTGACGGTGGTCAGTGCCACCGTGGCCATGCTGATATTTGCTGCTGCGACGCAGGGCTTTTTCCTGGTGAAGTCGCGCTGGTATGAAAGCATTGCGTTGCTGCTGGTCACGTTCACGCTGTTCCGGCCGGGTTACTGGTGGGACATGGTTCACCCGCCGTTTGACGAAGTCCCGGCGGCACAAATCAGCCAGTTGATTGAAGCGCAACCCGCCAATGCCGGCAAGCGCATCTGGATCGAGGGCACCAATATCAACGGCAAGGACATCCGCAAGGGTGTGCTGCTGCCGCTGGGCCCCAAGGGCACGGCGCGCGAACGCTTTGCCAGCGCCGGCGTCAACGTGATGGCGCAGGGTGATGCGCTGTTGATCACGCAGGTGCGCTTTGGCAGCCGTGCTGAAAAACTGGGCATGGAGCAGGGTTTCCGCATCGTCTCGGCGGAAATACCGGCCGATCGACCCGCCAAGGAATGGATGTTCCTGCCCGCCATCGCCCTGTTGTTGCTGGTGATTGGCCTGCAGCGCGCGCGCGCCCGCAAATCCAAGCCATGACCCGGGTCGCGCTGATCCATGCCTTGGCGCACTCGGTGGCGCCCATCAACGCCGAGATGGCGCGCGCCTGGCCCGACTGTGAGCGCATGAACCTGCTTGACGACAGCCTCTCAGCCGACCTGGCGCGCAGCGGGCGCGGGCTTGATGCGGCCATGCACCAGCGCTTTGAGGCGCTGGCGTCTTATGCCGAGGGCACCGGCGCCGAGGCTATTTTGTTCACCTGCTCGGCCTTTGGAGCGTGCATTGACGCCGTGGCCGCGCGGCGCACCCACATGCCGGTGCTCAAGCCCAACGAAGCCATGGTGGCCGAGGCGGTGGCGACGGGACAACGTGTCGGGCTGATTGCCTCATTTGCGCCGACCTTGGTCTCGATGCCGGCCGAGTTTCCAGCTGGCACGGCCTTGGTGACGCGCTTGGCTGAGGGTGCGCTGGATGCGCTCAATCAGGGCGACACCGCAGGCCACGACGCCCGGGTGGTTGAGGCCGCGCGCTGGTTGCAGCAGCAAGGCTGTGAGGTGATTGCGCTGGCCCAGTTCAGCATGGCGCGTTCTGAGGCGGCGGTGCGCCAGGCGCTGCAACTGCCGGTGCTGACCACGCCCGCCAGCGCGGTGCGCGTGTTGCGCCAGCGCTTGGCAGCTTGAACGGTTTATTTTTGCAGCGCTTCGTCGAGCACTTCGATCCAGTGCCGCACGGGTGTGTCAGTGCCGCTTTGCAGGTGGGTGATGCAGCCGATGTTGGCTGACACGATTTGTTCGGGTGCCTGGTCGCCAAAAGTGGTGGCCAGGTTGCCCAGTTTGCGGTCGCGCAGCTGGTAGGAAATCGTCGGGTTGAGCACGCTGTAGGTGCCGGCCGAGCCGCAGCACAGGTGGGCCTCGCAGCCCGTGGTCTTGACGTTGAAACCCAGTTCGCCCATGTATTTCTCGACGCCGCCGCGCAGCTGCATGCCATGTTGCATCGAGCACGGCGGATGAAAGGCGATGCGGCTGGCGCTGCCCGAGACCCGGTCCTTGAGCTTGCCTGCCAGCTCGGGCAGCCATTCACTGACGTCCTTGCAGAGTTCACTCACGCGCTGCGCCTTGGCGGCGTAGTCCGGGTCGTTGTGCAGGATGTGGCCGTAGTCTTTCACGGTCACGCCGCAGCCCGACGCGTTGATCACAATGCCTTCCACGCCGGCCTCGATGTGCGGCCACCAGGCGTCGATGTTGGCGCGCATTTGCGCCATGCCGCCATCCTGGTCGTTCAGGTGAAACTTGACGGCGCCGCAGCAGCCCGCCTTGGCCGCCACCACGCACTGGATACCTGCCGCATCAAACACCCGCGCCGTGGCGCTGTTGATGTTCGGGCTCATGGCGGGTTGCACGCACCCTGCGAGCACCAGCACCTGGCGCGCAAGTTGCCGAGTGGGCGTTGCGCCGGCATCCTTTTTGGCTGGCACCTTGTTCTTTAACGCATGGGGCAAGAGTGGCCGCACCAGCTGGCCCATGGCCATGGCCGGGCCAAACAGCGGCGACGGCAGGCCTTCTTTCAAGGCCCAGCGCAGCGCGCGCTCAGCCCCAGGGCGCGGCACCTGGGCGTCGACCAGCTTGCGCCCGATGTCGAGCAAGTGGCCGTATTGCACGCCACTGGGGCAGGTGGTTTCGCAGTTGCGGCAGGTCAGGCAGCGGTCGAGGTGCGCCTGGGTCTTGCGCGTGGGCACCGCGCCTTCCAGAACCTGTTTCATCAGATAGATGCGACCGCGCGGACCGTCGAGCTCATCACCCAGCAACTGGTAGGTCGGGCAGGTGGCGGTGCAAAAACCGCAGTGCACGCATTTGCGCAGAATGGCTTCGGCCGCCTGGCCGTCGGGCGTGCCCTGGTATTGGGGAGCGAGTTGGGTTTGCATGGGCTTGAGGTGTTTAGATGTCGGCGTACATGCGACCCGGGTTGAAGATGCCTGCCGGGTCAAATTCGGCTTTCAGGCGGCGGTGGATGTGGTCGACGGCGGGCGTCAAGGGGCTGAAGCAGTTTTTGGGGCCCGTGGCGGTGTCGCTGGCCGCCATGAAAAGACTGGCGGAGCCGCCGACGGCGCTGGCGGCCTGGCGCAGTTGTTCGCGTGCCGACACTGGCGCCCGCAGCCAGCGCTGGCCGCCATGCCATTCGACCAGCTGGGGCCAGGGCAGGTCCAGCACCGGCGCAGTTTGCGGCACGCTCAGGCGCCACAAGGCCATGGGTTCTGCTGTCGCCGGGTTGAAGAATGGCAATTTCAGGTCGCGGCAAGCGGTCCAGTCGGCCCCGGCCTGGGCGTTATCCATGCGGCAACCGGGCACATCGGCCAGCATTTTGGTGCAGGCGGATTCCACCGCGGCGATGGCGCCACGCAGGCGCACAAACAGCAGTTCGGGAGTGTTGGCGGCGCTGTCATCGCGCACCCAACAACTGGCATTGAGCGGCACCGGCTGCGCTCCCCAACGGTGCAGTTGCGCCAGGGCACTGGCCTGGTCGAGTTCAAACACCAGCGTGGCTTCGGCCGGCGCCACCGGCAAGACCTTGAGCGAGATGTCGGTCAGCAGGCCCAGTGTGCCCATGGCCCCCACCATCAGGCGTGAGACGTCGTAGCCGGCCACGTTTTTCATGACCTGGCCGCCAAAGGTGAGCTGCTCGCCGCGCCCGTTGACGAGCTCAATGCCCAGCACATAGTCGCGCACGCTTCCCACGCTGGCGCGGGCCGGGCCGCTCAGGCCGGCGGCCACCATGCCGCCGCAGGTGCCCTTGGCAGCGCCAAAGCGGGGCGGCTCAAACGCCAGGCACTGGCCTTTTTCCGCCAGCGCGGCTTCGAGTTCAGCCAGGGGGGTGCCGGTGCGCACCGTGACCACCAGTTCGGAGGGTTCGTAGCTGACGATGCCGCGATAAGCCGTGGTGTCGAGCAGCTCGCCCTGCGGTGTTTCGCCGTAGAAGTCTTTGCTGCCGCCACCGCGAATGCGCAAGGGGGTGCGCTGCGCAGCCGCGGCGTTGATTTGGTCAATGAGGTGTTGCAGGGCGGTGTCCATGGGTGTTCACAGGTAAGACGACGGCCCCGATGGTAGAACACAAGTCATGAATGCCGCATTGAATTTTTTGAACACCGCGTGTTCGAAAAATTGCGCGGTTAGGTCAGCAGGGTGTTGCGCAAATGACGCAGCAGACGAGACGATTTCCAGAGCCACCAAAGCTTGCCGCTCCAGGCCAGCGCCCGACGCGGCTTGAGGATCAACAACAGCGCCAACACGGCGGCGGGCCACTGCGGGTGCTGGTAAAGCCAGCTTGCACCGGCCTTGACCTGATCCGCCACGGCCGCCGGCCGCTGCAGGCTGTCGAATTGGTCGCGCAGTTGCAGGCGCAGTTCGGTGCTGCGAATCAGCAGGCGTTGCTGGCGCAGCTGAAGCTCATCGGGGTTCATGCGGCGCGTTGGCGGTGAAACTGGTGCGGTCGCGTTCCAGTTCGGTCAGGCTGGCGCTGAACAGGTTGGACCCGGCACCCAGCCGACGCTGCGCGACTTGCAGCAGGTACAGACCCGCTCCCAAAAACAGCAAGGCCAGAACGCCGACGGCGGCCAGTCGGTAGCCGTCCCATAGCAGCAAGATGACAAAACCGCAAAACAGCACGGCCGCCACAGTCAGGCTCATGAAGGCGACCGCACCCCAGAACAAGCCCGTGGCCAGGCGCTGCTTTTCCAGACCGAGCTCGGTACCGAGCAACGCCAGTCGAACCCGCACGAGTTCAATGACACTGCCCAGGGACTGCTGCAGCTGGCCAAACAGACCGGCGTTTTCGCCTGGCATGCGCTTTAGCGGCGGCTGATCAGCAGGCCGATCACCACGCCGATACCGGCCGCAACGCCGATGGCTTTCCACGGGTTCTCATGCACATACACGTCGGTGGCGTGGCCGGCGGCCTTGGCTTTTTCTACCGTGGCTTGTTGCAGATGGACCAACTCGGTCTTGGCCTGGCTCATGCGGTTGCGCACACGCTCACGCAATTGGGCTGCGCTTTCACCGGCCTGGTTGGCGGTGAGCTTCAGCAACTCTTCTGCATCGGCAATGCCCTGGTGCAGATCGTCCATGAGTTTGTCTTTGCTGTGTTGAAGGGCGTCTGACATGGTGGTTCTCCTGAGAGTTGATAACGGGACGTTTCAGTTTAGTCCCGTGTGGGAATGACAGGTGCGTTTGTGGTTTTTTTAGTTGCACCAGATTTGACAAATGTCATGATGATCAGTCCTGGAAAAAGTTGACCGGCAAACCGGCCACGTCCACCCGCATCGACAGCACGCTGCCAGACAGCGGAAAGGCCACCAGCTCTGCGGCGCTGCGGTGGTGGCGGGCACTGGTGAGGTACAGGGTCTTGAGGTCTTCGCCACCAAAACATGGCATGGTCGGGCATTGCAGCGGCACGGCAAACTCGGCCAGCAGGCTGCCATCAGGCGCAAACTGGCACACTCTGCGACCCTCGAACATGGCGACCCAGTAGTTGCCCTGCACATCCACGGCAGCACCGTCCGGGCGGCCGCGGTAGTGGCCGTTGTTGGCGTCCAGCGCATTTGACACCCAGCCCTCGGGCTTGGCTTTGAAGCTGGCAAAGACGCGGCGCTTGCTCAAGGTGTTTTCTGCCTGCTCATGGTCCCAGGCCCACACCGTGTGGCTGGGTGTGTCGGCCCAGTACAGGGTGCGGTTGTCGGGGCTCCAGGCCAGGCCGTTGGCGGTGGTGGCGGGCTGGTCGGTCGGGCTGACCATGCAGCGCACCAGAGGGGTGCCGGTGTTGGCCAGGTTTCGGGCGTCGATGCAATAAAGCCCCGCGTTCTTGAGCGAGCGCGTTTCGTCGATGGTGCCCACCCAGAAGCGACCCAGCGCATCGCACTTGCCGTCATTGGCGCGCATGTGGCTGGGGTCATAGTCGAGCCTGGCAAGCAGCTGCAGCGGCCCGCCCCAGGTGTGGGCGCGAAAGACGCCATCGCGCAGCGCCATCACCAGGCCGCCGCTGGCGGCCGGAGCCATGCAACCGGGCTCGCTGGGCAGGTCCCAGGTTTCGACCGTGCCCATGTAGATATTGGCGCGCAAAATCTGCTTGCCTGAAATGTCGACCCAGTACAGCATCTGCTCATGCGGGTGCCAAAATGGCGATTCGCCCAGCGCGGCGATGTGCGGGGTGACGGTTTGCCAGGCTTCTGGCCCGTAAGCGGGGTTGGGGATCATGTTGGCTATTGTGCTTGCTTTGTCTGGCATAAGAAAAAAACCCACCGCAGCCGAAGCTGGGTGGGTTTTGGAGTTCAAGGAAATACTGATTTCAAGGCTGCCAGCCCCTGATGCCGGCAGCCCTCTCTCTGATCAACGGCTGTAGGCCGTCTCGCCGTGCGATGTGACATCCAGACCTTCGCGCTCATGCTCTTCGGAGACGCGCAGACCAATTGTCAGGTCAACAATCTTGAAGGCAATGAAAGACACCACGCCCGACCAGATCACGGTCGTCAGCACGGCCTTGGTTTGCACCCAGACTTGCGAGGCGATGGAGTAGTTTTCCGGTGTCACCATGGAGGCCGTGACCCAATCGGCCACGTAGCCGGGGCCGCCCAGGGCCGGGCTGTTGAAGACACCGGTCAGGACCGCACCCAAAATGCCGCAGACGCCGTGCACACCAAAGACGTCGAGCGAGTCGTCAGCACCGAGCAGCTTCTTCAGGCCGTTCACGCCCCACAGACCGGCAAAGCCCGCCAGGAAACCAATGATCAGAGCACCACCGATGCCGACGTTGCCGGCGGCCGGGGTGATCGCCACCAGACCCGCCACACAACCGGAGGCTGCACCCAGCATGGACGCCTTGCCACGCATCAGCGCCTCACCAATACACCAGGCCAGTACCGCAGCGGCCGTGGCGCCGAAGGTGTTGATGAAGGCCAGTGCGGCAAAGCCGTTGGCTTCCAGTGCCGAGCCTGCATTGAAACCAAACCAGCCCACCCACAGCAGCGACGCGCCCACCATGGTCAGCGTCAGGTTGTGCGGGGCCATGGATTCCTTGCCGTAGCCGATCCGCTTGCCCACCATGTAGGCGCCCACCAGGCCAGCCACAGCGGCGTTGATGTGCACCACGGTGCCGCCGGCAAAGTCGAGCGCGCCAGTCTGCCAGATGTAACCGGCTTTGGCATTGAGGCCATCGACCAGGTCGGCGGCGGTGTAGGCGTCAGGGCCCATCCAGAACCACACCATGTGGGCAATCGGGGCGTAGCTGAAGGTGAACCACAGCACCATGAACATCAGCACGGCGGCAAACTTCATGCGTTCGGCAAAGGCACCCACGATCAGTGCGCCGGTGATGCCGGCAAACGTGGCCTGGAAGGCGGCAAACACGATTTCGGGAATAACCACGCCCTTGCTGAAAGTGGCGCCATTGGCAAAGGTGCCTGCCGCGTTGTCCCAGACGCCGGCCATGAAGAGCCGGTCAAAGCCGCCAAAGAACGCGTTGCCCTCGGTGAAGGCCAGGCTGTAGCCGTAGATGAACCACAGCACCACGATCATTGAGAACGTGACCATGACCTGCATCAGCACCGACAGCATGTTCTTGGAGCGAACCAGGCCGCCATAGAACAGTGCCAGGCCAGGCACGGTCATCAAAATCACCAGCAGGGTGGAGACCATCATCCAGGCGGTGTCGCCCTTGTTGGGGACCGGGGCGGGAGCGGCTTCGGCAACGGCCGGCGCAGCGGATGCAGCCGCAGGCGCGGCAGCGGGGGCCTCAGCCGGCGTGGCTTCGGCCATGGCCGCGACCGGGGCGGCTTCAGAGGCGGCGGGTGTCGCTGGGGTCTGGGCCAAGGCCGCGCCGCCAAGCAACAGACTCAAACCCAGGGTGAGGGAGGCAAGTAGTTTTTTCATGATGGTGATCTCAAGTCGGGTTGTTTAGAGCGCTTCCACCCCGGTTTCACCGGTGCGAATGCGGATGACCTGCTCGATGGGGCTGACGAAAATCTTGCCGTCGCCAATCTTGCCGGTGCGGGCCGCGCCTTCGATGGTTTCGATGACCTGGTCAATCAGTTCGTCTGCCACGGCGGCTTCTATCTTGACTTTGGGTAAAAAATCGACCACGTATTCAGCACCGCGGTAGAGTTCGGTGTGGCCTTTTTGCCGACCAAAGCCTTTGACTTCGGTGACGGTGATGCCCTGCACGCCGATGCTGGAGAGCGCTTCGCGCACTTCATCGAGCTTGAAGGGTTTGATGATGGCGGTAACAAGTTTCATGCAGACTCCTTGGATAGGTAAACGTCATTGATGCCAGGGGGGTGAAGCTTCATAAGCCCTCCAACGGTTAAATGGACAGGCTTGATAAGCAGGGTTCGTGCCAGATTTATTTGATGCCGCAGATCAACCACCGTGCCAAGCAGTCGACGCTTTGCGCTAAGATATCTGTATAAAAAAACAGCTTGCACCAAAAGAGTGCATATCTTGTTTGTCTGTTGGTGGCAAACGCACTTTTAAAAGCGAGGAGACGCCATGAGTTTGTCTTTGGTGCAAAGCCGGGCCTTGCTGGGGCTGGAGGCTGCGTCCGTCACGGTCGAGGTGCATCTGGCCAATGGTTTGCCCAGCTTCACGCTGGTGGGTCTGGCCGACGTGGAGGTCAAGGAAGCACGCGAGCGGGTGCGCTCGGCGCTGCAAAATTCCGGGCTCGAATTTCCCGGCAACAAAAAAATAACCGTGAATCTGGCGCCGGCCGACCTGCCCAAGGACTCCGGCCGCTTTGACTTGCCGATCGCCCTGGGCATTCTGGCGGCCAGTGGCCAGATCGATGCCGGCCAACTGGCAGGCTATGAATTTGCCGGTGAACTGTCGCTGTCGGGCGAGTTGCGTGCGGTGCGTGGCGCACTGGCGATGAGCCTGGCCCTGCACGCCAGCCATGTCGTGACCCGACTCGTGTTGCCACCCGGCAGCGCCGAAGAAGCTGCGCTGGTGCCTGATGCCCACGTCTATCGGGCGCGACATTTGCTCGACGTGGTCCAGCATTTCCTGCCGCAAGCGGCGGATGCACCCGCGCCGGAGCCCGCCAGCGGTTGGAGCCGCGTCAGTGCGGCACCCCGATTGCAGGAAGCAAATTACCTCGACCTGGCCGATGTCAAGGGTCAACTGGGCGCCAAACGCGCGCTCGAAATTGCCGCCGCCGGGGGCCACAGCCTGTTGCTCACCGGGCCGCCGGGCTCCGGCAAGTCGATGCTGGCGCAGCGTTTTGCCGGCCTGCTGCCGCCCATGAGCACCGACGAGGCGCTGCAAAGTGCGGCCATTGCCAGCTTGGGCGGCCGTTTTGCGCTGGCGCAATGGGGCCAGCGGCCCACCTGCCACCCGCATCACACCGCCAGTGCAGTGGCGCTGGTGGGTGGCGGGTCGCCGCCGCGCCCAGGCGAAATTTCGCTGGCGCACCATGGCGTGCTGTTCCTTGACGAATTTCCCGAATTCTCCCGCGCCGCACTCGAGGCTCTGCGCGAGCCGCTTGAGACTGGGCGCATCACCATCTCAAGGGCGGCGCGCCGTGCCGACTTTCCGGCGCAGTTCCAGTTGATTGCCGCCATGAACCCCTGCCCCTGCGGCTACCTGGGCTCGACGCAAAAGAGTTGCCGCTGTACCCCTGACCAAGTGGCGCGCTACCAGGCCAAGCTGAGTGGCCCGTTGATTGACCGTATTGACCTGCATGTGGACGTGCCCGCCGTGGCCAGCACCGAACTGCTGCAGGCGCCCGCCGGTGAGTCCAGCGCTGACATCCGCGCCCGCTGTGGTGCGGCACGCGCGCGCTCGGTGGCGCGACAGGGGGTGGCCAACCAGGCGTTACAGGGGCAGGCGCTGGAACAGCATCTGTTGCTGGATGAGGCAGCCGCCAAATTTCTCAACGTGGCAGCCACGCGCCTGGGCTGGTCGGCACGCAGCACGCACCGTGCGCTCAAGGTGGCGCGCACCATTGCCGACCTGGCCGGTGCCCACAGCACCCAGGTCACGCATGTGGCCGAAGCCATGCAGTACCGGCGGGCTTTGCGCGCTGCCTAGGCTGGGTAATCATGTCGTCGACGCGCTTTAATGCCAACTTTGTGCTGCGCCTGTCGCTGGCGCAACTCATCAGTTGGGGCAGTGTTTTCTACCTGTTTTCCCTGCTGATCGAGCCACTGGAGCGTGATTTGGGCCTGAGCCGCGCCCAGGTCTCGCTGGCGTTCAGTCTGGGCTTGCTTGCCGAGGGGCTGATGGCCTACCCGGTGGGCCGCTGGATCGACCGGGGCCATGAGCGCGCCGTCATGACCGCCGGTTCCCTGCTGGCGGGTCTGGGCCTGGGGCTGCACAGCGTGGTGAGCAACCTGGCGGGTTTGTATGCGGTCTGGTTGCTGTTGGGGGCGGCCATGGCGGCGGTGTTGTACTCGCCCGCCTTTGCCCTGCTGACGCGGCGGTTTCCGCATGACTTTCGCCGCGCCATCATCACGCTGACTTTTTTGGGCGGCCTGGCCAGCACGGTATTCATTCCGCTGACCGCCTGGCTCATGCATCACCTGGGCTGGCGTGACGCCCTGTTGAGTTTGGCCTTGCTGCACTTGCTGGTGTGCGCGCCGCTGCATTGGTTTGGCCTGCGCGGGGCGCCGGTGCCGGTGCGGACGTCTGAGCATCCGACCGCTGGGCCTGTGCCCGGCTTGGGGCCGCTGTTGCGCAGCGCGCCATTTCTGTTGGTGGGTGTTTTCACGGTGGTGATGATGTCGGTCACCGTGGCCATTCCGACCCACATGGTGAGTTTGTTGCGTGAAAACGGCCTGCCCGAGTTCTGGGTGATTGCGCTGCCCGCCGCCATTGGCGTGGCGCAGGTGCTGGGCCGTTTGCTGTTGTATTTCTTTGAGCACCATGCCGACCTGCACCGGGTGAACCGCTTGGTGCCGCTGCTGATTCCACTGGCCGTGCTGGTTCTGCTGCTGGCGCCCATGCTGGCACCCTGGCAAGTGGCGGCAGTGGGCCTGTTTGTGCTGATCTACGGGCTCGGCAATGGCATGCTCACCATCGTCAAGGGCACGGCCATCGCTTATTACGTGAGCCGCGAGCATGTCGCCACGCTCAACGGCGCCCTGGGTGTGCCGCTGGCGCTGGCGCGGGCAGCGGCGCCGCTGCTGCTGGGTGTGATGTGGTCGCCCCAAGCCGGTTACAGCCACGGGCTGTGGCTGTTACTGGGCTTGAGCGTGCTGGGCGTGGGCGCCCTGATGATGGCGCAACGCTTGAGTTTTCGGCGGACGGGCTTGATCGCTTGACAGGGGTCGGCGGGTTCCGGGCCTTTACAAATTGGGTGCCAGCAGGCGCTGCAGGTCGCGCTCGTTCATGCCGCGGCGCGCAGCCAGGTCCCGGAGCTGGTCGTCGCCGATCTTGCCGACGCTGAAATACGTGCTGTCGGGGTGGCCGATGTAGAAACCGCTGACGCTCGCTGCCGGGTTCATGGCCAGGCTTTCCGTCAGGCCCATGCCGATGTCTTCGCATTGCAGCAAGGCAAACATGTCTTTCTTCACGCTGTGGTCGGGGCAGGCCGGGTAGCCGGGCGCCGGGCGGATGCCCTGGTACTTCTCGGCAATCAGGTCATTGGCCGCCAGGGACTCATGGGCTGCATAGCCCCACAGGTCGGTACGGACCTTTTTGTGCAGGCATTCGGCGAAGGCTTCGGCCAGCCGGTCGGCCAGCGACTTGAACAGGATGGCGCTGTAGTCGTCGTGGGCGGCCAGGAACTGGGCTTCCTTTTTCTCGCTGCCGATGCCTGCGGTGACGGCAAAGACGCCGACGTAGTCCTTGTTGACGGCTCTTGGCGCCACAAAGTCAGCCAGGCAGCGGCTTGGGCGCATGACGCCGTCGATCTCTTCCTTGGCCGCCTGCTGGCGCAGGCCGTACCAGGTCATGGCCACGGTGCTGCGGGTCTCGTCGGTGTACAACTCGATGTCGTCGTCATTGACGCTGTTGGCAGGGTAAATGCCCAGCACGCCATTGGCGGTCAGCCAGCGGCCCTCGACAATTTTCTTCAGCATGGCCTGGCCGTCGGCATACACTTTTCTGGCCTCAACGCCCACCACTTCGTCGTCCAGAATCGCCGGGAACGGCCCGGCCAGGTCCCAGGTCTGGAAGAACGGACCCCAGTCGATGAAGCCCGCCAATTCACCCAGATCAAAGTTCTTGAAGATGCGCTTGCCGATGAACTTCGGCGCGGTCGGCTGGTAGCCCGTCCAGTCGACGGGTGTCTTGTTGGCGCGGGCCCTGGCCAGCGGCCACAGCGGGATTTGTTTCTTGTTGGCGTGCTGCTGGCGCACACGTTCGTAATCGGTGGTCAGTTCGGCCACGAAGGCCGGCGCGCCTTCGCCCAACAAGCTTTGCGCCACGCCCACGCTGCGCGAGGCATCGGGCACATAGACCACCGGGCCGTCGTAGTGCGGTGAAATCTTGACGGCGGTATGAACCCGGCTGGTGGTGGCGCCGCCAATCAGCAGCGGCATTTTGCGCAGACGGAAGTAATCGTCCTTTTGCATCTCGGTCGCCACATAGGCCATTTCTTCCAGGCTGGGTGTGATCAGACCCGACAGGCCGATGATGTCGGCACCCTCGGCCTTGGCGCGTGCCAGAATTTCGTGGGCCGGCACCATCACACCCATGTTGACCACGTCAAAGTTGTTGCATTGCAGCACCACGGTGACGATGTTCTTGCCAATGTCATGCACGTCGCCCTTGACCGTGGCGATGATGATCTTGCCCTTGGTCTGCACGTCACGACCGGCGGCCTCGTCCAGGCGCTTTTCTTCTTCGATGTACGGGATCAGGTGCGCCACCGCCTGTTTCATGACACGTGCGCTTTTCACCACCTGCGGCAAAAACATCTTGCCTTGACCAAACAGATCGCCGACGATGCTCATGCCGGCCATCAGTGGACCCTCGATCACATGCAGCGGCCGCCCGCCCCTGGTCACAATGGCCTGGTAGGCTTCTTCGGTGTCACTGACAATGAAGTCGGTGATGCCGTGCACCATGGCGTGGCTCAGGCGCTGTTCCACACCCACCGGGTGATCCGGGGTGCCGCGCCATTCGAGTTTTTTACTGTCGTCCCTGGCCTCGCTTTTTGCCCCTTCGGCAATCTCGACCAGGCGCTCACCCGCATCCGGGCGGCGGTTCAGCACCACGTCTTCGACACGTGTGCGCAGTTCGGGTTCCAGGTCGTCATAAACGCCGACCATGCCAGCGTTGACGATGCCCATGTCCATGCCGGCCTGGATGGCGTGGTACAAAAACACCGTGTGGATGGCTTCGCGCACCGGGTCGTTGCCGCGGAAGCTGAACGACACGTTCGACACACCGCCGCTGACCTTGGCGCCCGGCAGGTGCTGCTTGATCCAGCGCGTGGCGTTGATGAA